>CAZPOT010000003.1:0-466630 GCA_964588295.1 uncultured Flavipsychrobacter sp.
TCGTTACTACCTGTGTTTTTGTACAAGAGTTCGCATCTGTTATTGTGCAGGTATACGAACCTGCTGTAAGACCTGTAGCTGTAGCTGCTGTGCCGCCTGATGGCTGCCACTGGTAAGTATAACCAGGAGTACCGCCGCTTACGCTTATTGTAGCAGATCCGTTAGAACCACCGTTGCAGGCTACATTGGTCTGGGAAGAAATTGACGACGTCATGCCCGCAGGTTGGGTAATAGTTACCACCTGGTTTTTTGTACAAGAGTTCGCATCTGTTATCGTGCAGGTATAAGAGCCTGCTGTAAGGCCTGTTGCCGTTACACCTGTGCCGCCACTTGGCGCCCATGAATAAGTATACCCACCTGCACCACCGCTTACGTTTATTGTAGCAGATCCGTTGGAACCGCCGTTGCAGGCGATATTGGTCTGAGAAGAAATTGACGACGTCATGCCCGCAGGTTGGGTAATAGTTACCACCTGGTTTTTTGTACAAGAGTTCGCATCTGTTATCGTGCAGGTATAAGAGCCTGCTGTAAGGCCTGTTGCCGTTACACCTGTGCCGCCACTTGGCGCCCATGAATAGGTATAACCGCCAGCACCGCCGCTTACGCTTATTGTAGCAGATCCGTTGGAACCACCGTTACAGGCTACATTGGTCTGAGAAGAAATTGACGACGTCATGCCCGCAGGTTGGGTAATAGTTACTACCTGTGTTTTAGTGCAAGAGTTGTTATCTGTTACCGTTACGGTGTAGCTACCCGCTGTTAGTCCGCTGGCGGTAGAAGTTGAACCGCCGGAAGGAGCCCATGAGTAAGTGTACGGCACTGACCCACCTGAAGCTGTAATTATTGCCATACCGGAACTGCCGCCAAAACAAGCTATATTGGTTTGGGAAGATATAGAAGCTGATACACCCACTACAGTTATATTAATAACCATATCTGCGGTTGCTGTACCATCACTTACCCTTACAGTAAAAGCATCACTTCCGCTATATCCTGCAGTTGGCTGGTAAGTGATCGTGCCTCCTGGTGTAATATCAGCACTACCGCTTGCGGCCGTAGCACCCGTTATTGTTAATGTACCATTGGCAGGTGCAGACTGCAGTGTCCATGTTAGCGTTTGAGCTGCATCTGCATCGCTTACGTGAAGCAATCCTTTGATATCTGTAGCAGACGCATTTTTACACACCGTCAGCGATCTTGGGCTTGACAAGGTATATACCGGCGCTGTATTAGAGGCCCCGGCCGTAGTTGTTATGGTATCCTGTTGCCCGTAAAAGGTACCTTTATTCGTCTTCATAAAAGCACGTACATAATAGGTAGTTCCCGGAGTAAGGCCTGTTACGGATTGGCTCATTGCCCCTACTCCGCTACCTATCGTTACAGTTGTTCCGGTTGCCAGCTTAGGCGCGGAGGCTGTACCATACACAAAGCCGGTAAGACTTATTGTTGTACCTCCCGCAGTCACAACATTACCGCTAAGCGTTGCTGTAGTACTGGCAACTGCAGTTGATTTATTGGTCTTTACTGTAGGCATCACACCCTGCATAGCAAACACATCGGTTGCAGTGCTTTGTATTCCCAGTGCCTGGCCGTCTAAAGACATATTGCCTGAGAAGTTACCAGTGAGCAGGAATCGGCCAAGGCTATCGGCAGCCGTACCTATCATATATTCATTTGTACCAGTAGTGGTGGAACCGCCGGTAATGATCCACTCACAATCACCATCGGCCACGTTATACCTTGCTACAGCAAAATCAGAATTACCATTTGATGTATAAGTATTGCCGTTGACAACCATACTGCCATTGAAGTTAGCAGCGGCAAATACGGCGCCTGAGTGGTTGGATGCTATAGAACGGAAAGCGTTTCTTTGTGTAGCAGATGGCGCATAATCATTATGTGGAAGAGTTTTAGCCCATACGAAACTTCCGCTTACAGGATTATATCGACCTATCCAGGAATTCTGTAATGCACTCGGTGCAGGTAAAATTATACTACCAGGTAAAGTTAAAGAACTTGCGTAGGTACCGCCGACAATTATATCTCCTGTCGGTTGGTCATAACTGGCACTTACTGCAGTTTCTATATCTGAAGAGTTTATATACTTCAGATCATTACATACACCTGTTGCCATATCCATGTCTGCAATAATAAAGTCAATCTTCCCATCTGAAGTAGCGCTTTTCCCGGCAAATGAAAAACTACGGCCTGTTGTACTCGTTTCTATACCCACATTAGAGAAAAGGATCAGCTTATTCGATTTCGGTGCATAAACAATACTACATGTTGACCAAAGATTGGCATCAACCGCGTTTGTACCACCGGTTGCCACCCACGAAACTACACCTGAATATTTTGACATCTTCATTGCAAAAAGATCCACATCTGTACCACCAGCTGGTACAGTGTAAGTATTTCCTCCCGCAGTTATAGAATTATAAAACCCGGCTATATACAGATTGCCGGAATTATCCATAGTAATAGAACCTACATAATCCAATGTAGATGTATTACCAAAGGTCTTTACCCATACTATAGCGCCGGTCGCCAAACTTGCTTTAAATACATAGAAGTCGGCGCTGTTACCCATTATCCGGGTGCCATTTACCATTATTTGCGTAGGGAAGTAACCCACAGCATATAAAAAGCTATCGTCCCTTACGCACTTGTCAAAATGTATACCACTCACCGGACTCAAAAGTCCCGAGTCATTCACCGTATTCACAGCATACACCAACGAGCCCGAACTGCTGTACTTTATCAATGCAGGCGTAACAATACCTACACCCACCGAGTTGTTCATACTCGTCAGATTCGCTGTGCCGCTAGAGGGATCAAAATCTACGGTATTGGCGTATTTCAAAAAGAAATAGCCGTTACCAGCTGTATCTAAGAAACACTTAGATGCATTTTCTGCATTGTTTACAGTTCCAAATGAATATGCGTAATTCCATGATTGCGCGTACGACCTGGGAGATAAGCCTATAAGCAGCATGAAAAAAAGCACTGTATTAATACCGAACTTCATAGCTTTTTTAGGTGGCAAAGAAATTTGCTTCATATGTATTGTAATTACCTGTAAGCGTTAACTAATAGATTTTGCGTGCAAAAAAACAAAAAATAGATGAAAAAGTCAATTATGTTGTATAAAACAACATACATGAACTTATAATATTAGAAAAAAGAAATAACAATTACCTAATAATTTCCTGAGCAATCGATATCTGAAAAATGATGTCATGCACGAATTAGCAAAATTATCAATAATCGACAAGCCTGAAAAAATACTCGTTGACATTAGACAAGGGATTCGTGCACAAAAAACGGCCTTTCGGCACCAATACTGGCAGAATAATGGTAGCATGTGAAGCTGGAGAAGATAGCAGGTTTATAACCAAAATCAAAAAAGACCGCAGTGTTGCGGTCTTTTTTGTCTATATTATTAAAAAATATTACTTCATTTTCTGTTTCATTTCTGTTACCATATCCAAGTGTTTGTGCAGAGTGGGCAGCGTATTGTCGATCATCGCCTTTAACTCAGCGTCTTTTACATCGTTACGAGCATTTTCGAAAGTTTTGATGGCATCTTTATGGCCGTCTTCCATTTTATCCCACCAGGCACGGTCCCAATCTGCACCTTTCTTGTCTTTCATGTCGTCCAGTTTGTCAGATGCGTTGTCTTTAACTGCAACCGGGTAGTTCTTAGCTTTCGAATAGGCTTCCAGTTTCTTTTCCAGTGCATTATGATCCGTAAGCATCATTTTAGCATGGCTTTTCACATCCTTACTGTTACCCATTTTAGCGCCGGCCTCCAGCAACATGATCTCATTCTCGTTCTGGTTCATGGCTTTTACCACAAACTGGGAATCATCGTTAGGACTCATTGCCTGTTTGGCTTCCTGCACAGTATTGTTAGCAGCATCTTTAATATTCTCGCCGGTCTGCTCCAGCCTGGCAGTAGCGCTGGAATCGCTGTTTGAAGTTTCGGAATTGGTGTTTTTACATGCGAATGTCAGCACTGTAAAAGGGATCACTAAGATCCAGTAAAGCTTTTTGCTCATGGTATACGATTTTATAACATCGGTATATAATTATCGTGCCAGATCATTCAACTACTCATGTAATTGAATCGTGTAAGAAAGTATTATATGGCATGATTCTTTTATTGAATAATAACTTGCAAATGACCATCAAAATGACGTACCACATAACAACTATAGCAATGGCGAACACAGAAGTGCCTGTACCAGGCAGAACGGAAGTGCCACAACCACCACCACAGCAACCATTACCTACGCCTGCGCCCGACATGCCGGTGACGCCGGAGCGACCGGAGATAAAGCAGGTACCCAGCAAGCCTGAAGTAACGCCCGTACCAGAGCCAATTCCGGCGACGTCGTAAAAAGAATATTAAACTATTTGTAGATAACCTGGCAGTTATTACAAAAGAATGTCCTCCTGTTACCGGTACCCATATACTCTTTAGTAATGGGCAAATGGCAACGCGGACATTCTTTTTTTGTGTATATCTGCCAGTGCTGTTTGAGCACATAGGCGCGTTTCCATTCTAGGAAATCAAAAGAATAATTCCGTGCATCCTTTATCAATTCTGCCAACTTACCGGCAGGTAACTTACCAACAACACTTAAAGGATGAATGCGGCTACGAAAAAGCACCTCGTTTTTAATAATATTACCACTACCCGAGAAAATATCCTGGTCGAGCAAGGCATCGCAAACCAGCATATCGGGAGCCGCCGTTAATTTATCCTTAGCTTTTTCAGCACTCCACGAGTCTGACATTACATCAGCACTCCAGTCGTACACATCATCTGCATTACCATCGATGATCTTTACCGAACAAGTGTAAAAATTGACCCTTTGATTCCGGGCAAACTCTAAACGAAACATCGGGTTTGTCTCTTTCTCCTCATTGATACGATACGAACCAAACATGAGTAGATGTATCCGGACAAAAAATCCTGGAAACTCAATAAGCAGGTGCTTCCCCCAGCTACGTATATTGGTGATCTTATGACCGGCTGCACGCTTAATATCAGCCTTGGTGTAACCAGAGACTGCTTTCACCGATTTGCCCTTGAATGGCAGTAGCGCTTCTTTAAGAATAACAATTGATGGACCTTCAGGCATACTAACAATATTAAAGGCTGCCATGCCAGAAGCACGACAGCCGTATGTATATAAAATCGTTAACGACTGCGAGCCATTAACTATGGATATTAAATGCACCATGCAGGCGCAGCTCGGTTTCTATTTCGCGTGCTTCTTCTGCATTGCGGGCATGAACCCCGATCATGATATTACCTTCACGGATACCTTTCTCATATATTATGGCCTTTTCTTCGGGGATACCTGAGCCTATAAGTGCACCTATGACACCACCTGTAACACCACCCGCACCAGCGCCAGCCAGAGCAGCTGCCAAAGGACCTGCCACTATAAGGCCCAGACCAGGTAAAATAAGATTGGTACCAACTGCGGCAATAGCTGCAGCTACTGCACCAACTGTGCCACCAATTGCGGCGCCGGTACCGGTACCCGCCATGGTTTGCGTGCCTGTTTCCACTTTTATAGGACTATCAGCATAATGCGCATTGCGGGTCACGTCGGACATTACCAGGTGTATCTTGTCTCTTGTATAGCCGCGGTTCTGCAGCGATTCATAGGCGCGGTCAGCGCTTTCTTTAGTGTTGAACTCTCCTGTAACCAGGTAGGCTGTTGTAATTGTTTCCATGTTATTCGTTTGTGCTATTCACTTATAAACACCGTACCAGATCAGGAGATAAACTTCCTTTGCTCGGCAATAATATCACCGGCGTGTTTGTTGGCGTGTTCGTTTGTCCCCGTCTTGTCTTTATCGGCAGCCGTAATGGGCACTTTGTTCTCTTCAATGAGCTTTTCTGCTACCTTTTCCTTGTTCTGAACGGAGGCCTTTCCGGTCTCAATCTCAACCGAATGCGTAGTAACGGCATAATCATTGGGCTTAATTTCCGAACCGAATTTAACAGCATATGCTTTTGTGAATTCTGCACCGAAATACAATATCAATGAAGAGTAATACACCCATAGCAGCACTACTACTATAGAACCTGCGGCACCGAATGTGGAGCCAACATTACTCTTATTGATGTAGATAGAAATACCCAACCTGCCCAACATGAACAATACAGCAGTTATAATAGAACCAGCCATTACATCTTTCCAGCGTATTTTGGCATCGGGCAGTACGCGAAATATCACCGCAAACATGAGAGATACTACAACCAGCGTAAGCAATTGGTTGAGGATATAAAAAATTACTACTGTACTATCTGCAAAGTAATGCTCCAGGCGCTGACTGAAGCCATCGACAACCGACGTAACCAGCAGGGATACGAGCAATACAAAACCCAGACTGATGAGTACAGAAAAAGACATGAAGCGATTGCGCAACATACTAGCCAATCCTTTTTTAGGCTTTGCTTTAAGCCCCCATATAGTATTGATAGAATCCTGTATCTCACTAAAGACAGCAGTAGCACCAAAAAGCAGTGTTACCGAACCTATAGCAATAGCTACCCCACTTTTACCACTAAGGGTGGCTTTACGAATGATCTCCTGCATATCGGCAGCCGCCGCTTTGCCCAGCATATCCTGCAGGGCATAATAGATACGCCCCTCTACAGCCTCCCTCCCCAGGAACAAACTGCATAGTGATATAATGACCACCAGTAGCGGCCCCATAGAGAATACAGTAGAATAAGCCAGCGATCCGCTCAGCTTTGTGACCTTGTCATCAGAAAAGCCGGAAAAAGCACTTTTAAGGATCTCCCAGCTATTAGTTCCAAATTGTTTGATGTTCATTATGTTGCAACTTTTAAATGATGACAAATAAAAGTGTGCCGACACAATGTTTAAGATACCATCACCTCGTGTTTTACATGATCGTTTACCAGGCGTACCGCATTGTCTTGCTGCCGCACACCATCGACCGTTACTGAGTACCCACCACTTTTAATACCGCCGCAGCGGATAGTAATTTCATAAACAGTCTCCTTATAACGATAGGACAATTTGCAGTCGTCCCAATCTGCCGGAAGATTAGGCGTAAACGTTAGTGTATCGCTCCGCTGATGAATACCAATAAAAGACTGTAGTATGCATTGATACATCCAGCCTGCTGATCCGGTATACCATGTCCAGCCGCCGCGGCCCAGGTGTGCCGGCATCTTGTAAACGTCGGCGGCCATAATGTACGGCTCTACCTTATACATCTGCACCAGCTCAGCAGTCTTGCCATGATTAAGCGGATTGATCATGTTCAACAATTCCCAGGTACGCTGGTTATCGCCTGCTGCGGCGAACGCCATTACCGTCCATATAGCGGCATGGGAGTATTGTCCACCATTTTCTCGCACGCCGGGCACATATCCTTTTATATATCCAGGATCAAGTGCTGATTTATCAAATGGCGGATCAAGCAGCTGTATCAGTGCATTCTCTTTATCTACTAACCTGTTGTATACGGCATTCATTGCCAGCACTGACCGCTCAGCATATCCCGCGCCCGATAGCACAGACCAGCTTTGAGAAATAGAATCTATACTACACTCATCGTTCTGGGCTGAACCTAATGGTGTGCCATCATCGAAATAAGCGCGCCTGTACCAATTACCATCCCATGCATTGTTATTGATATTGTTACGCAGCTGTGCCGCCTCGGCAATACATTTTTCTGCAAATGCGGTATCGTTCCGTTGTTTAGCCACTTCGGCAAATTCTGTAAGAACGGTATATAGAAAGAACGCCAGCCAAACGCTTTCGCCCTTGCCATGTTCCCCTACCTTGTCCATTCCATCGTTCCAGTCCCCCGACCCTATAAGCGGAAGACCATGCGAACCGAACCTGAGGCCATGCTCTATTGCCAGCACACAATGCTTGTATAACGGAGCTGCAGACACTGTCCGGCCCGGCAGATCGTAGTAAGATTCTTCGTGCTCATTAAGGGGCCGACCAGTGAGGAATGTTACCTCTTCGTCAAGTACAGCTATATCGCCGCTGTGCTGTACATAGCGTGCTGTAACAAACGGCAACCACAAGTAATCATCGGAACAGGTTGTGCGCACTCCCCTGCCACCGGGCGGATGCCACCAATGCTGTACATCACCTTGCTCAAACTGACGGGAGGCGCTTTCCAGTATCTGCCGGCGGGCTATTTCTGGGCGGGCATACATTAAAGCTAATGAATCCTGTAACTGATCCCGGAAGCCATATGCGCCACCGGACTGATAGTAGCCGCTACGTGCCCACACCCGACACGCCAGGCTTTGATAGAGCAGCCAGCCATTGGCCAGAGTGTTGAGCGCATAATCAGGCGTATTGATTTGAATAACACCGAGTGTATCATCCCAGTATGCTTTTACATTATCCAGCGCAGCATGAGCGACGGCGCTGCCTTTGCACTCTTTTGCCAAAGCTACTGCGTGGCTCTGGTCGTAACCGGCACCCAGGCGGAACACGATTTCTTTCTCTTGCCCGGGTATCATTTCGAAAGCCATCTGTATTGCCGAGCAAGCATCTGCAGCCGCACCCGACCTACCGGACAATCTAACCCGCGACATTGCATCGGGCGCTGACAAAGAACCATTACGACCGATAAACTCTGCCCGATCGCAGGTGAATGTGCGAACGCCACCATCATCAGCATCGTAGAAGGCTACTTTAGGATTAAATTCCGGGCTGTATGCATTGCGTGCGAAGAGGGCTCCCGAATTGTCGTGATCAGTAACTATGTGCATGCCTGTCTTCGCCCGCCTGTCGCCCAATACCCATTCCACGTATCCTGTAACAGTTAGCTTGCGTGCCTTGCCCGACACATTGCGTAAACGCAACACACTGTATTTAACGGGGCGCTCAATATCTGTGAAGACACACAGTTCAGAATGTATTCCCTTTTCAATGTGTTCTATTATGGTGTACCCAAATCCATGGCGTGTAATATATGGCGATGTAGCCTGTAAAGGTAAAGGTACTGGACTCCAATATACACCAGACTCTTCATCCCTTATATATATCTGCTCACCGCTCAGGTCGCTCACAGGGTCGTTGAACCATGGCGTCAGGCGCTGTTCATGAGCATTTTCTATCCAGGTGTACGACTGACCACTTTCCGAAATAATAGAACCAAAATGTTTATTAGCAAGTACATTACACCATGGCGACGGAGTGGTCTTTCCACCACCCGTAACAATAACGTATTCCTTTCCATCTGCTGAGAAACCGCCCGTACCATTAAAGTAGCCAAGCCCAGAAGGGATGCTTAATTGCTGGCTGGTGTTTATATCAGCACGTAAAGGTTGCGGCTCTACAAGGGGGATATTGCTCTTAACAGTACTACGCCGGTTGAGCTGATCTGAGAGTGTGCCTTTATCATCTGAGATAATGATGCGGGCGACAGTTTCGAAAAGTATGCGATCCTCTTTGCTTATCTGGTCGCCCGGCCGCAGGAATACACCACCCGGGCGGTCGATATAACTACCCATACCCGCAGATATAAGTCCTTGTATCTCCTCCTGCATTGTCTGTCGGTAGCCACCGTAGTCTTCGTTCCAAATGATCAGGTCTACTATCAATCCCTTCATCCGCCAATAAGCATGGGCCTGCAGCATCTGCTTTACCAGGTCTATGCTTCCTGCCTCTCTTATCTTCAGCAATACAATTGGCACATCGCCGGAAACGGCGTAGCCCCAAAGACCGGGCTGCCCCTTCCTGTTACTGATAATAGTAGCAGAGTCGGCACGAAGCATGGTGTTGTTGTAAATAATAGAACTTGCCATACGGCCATATAACTGGGCGTCGGCCTCTGTAGCATTTATCTGGCGGAGCACTACCTGGCTATGCGTCCACGATAGTTCAAGCGCCCTGTCGGTGTGGTGCTTGTCCTGGTATTTATCAATAAGGGCCTGGCCATCTTCGCGAGTGTCGCTGATGCCATTTACCATATCGAATGTGGCTACACCACCTGGTTCCAGCACTATGCGGTAGGACACAGCAGTAACAGGATCGAGCACAGAGCCCTGGTTCCCATTCATGCGCGCAGCACCTGTAACTACCTGCGGATTTGCGATGGTATTACCCCTGCCAATAAAATGCATCCGGGAGGTTTCATATGCAGTAGCTTCCGCATTTATCTTGCGCAGCTTAAACTGGTGAAACATCCACGGTGGCTTTTGCCCGGCTGAGCGTGGCCTCCTTGTGCAAATGATAGCATTCTTACCCTCCTGTATCTCCGTTTGCACAAATAAATTGCTGAATGCAGGATGTATCTCGTCGGCTGCCTGCACATTGAGCACCACTTCTGCATAGCTGGTCACCTCAAGCGTTCGCCGGCGGCGGGAGCGGTTAGTGATACGGATACGACGCAGTTCTATATCGTCTTCCGGAGAAACCACCACCTCAGTGTGTGTTTCAATATGATGATCTACCCTGCGTATCTCTGCCCTGCCTTGGGTAAACAACGCTTCATAAGACTTTGCTTCGGCAAGGGTAGGCTGATACGTATTTGACCACAGGATATCCTGGTCCACGTCCCTTATATAACAGAACGTACCCCAGTTGTCGCAAGTTGTGTCTTCGCGCCAGCGGGTCACTGCCAGGTCCTTCCACCGGCTGTAGCCACCGCCAGCATTGCTGATCATCACAGTATAATTGCCATTAGACAACAACTGAATATCAGGGATTGGTGTATCGGGAGTATTGATGTAACGCATCTCACTTTCGCGAACCGATAGTTTGACATCTGAAACATCCATGGTGTGCGCATAAGACGTTGTAACCTTTGGCACTTTTTCCTGCAATAAAAGCAACGACGCCTGGAACCTGAGCTCATTACAAAAACGCCTTTGCATAGGCGTGTTGAGCAGCAGGTAGGTTAGCGACAACAGACTCATGCCTTCGTGATGCACCATAAAAGACCTGATAATGGCACTCTCCTGCCCTCGCGGCAAGCGCGACGGTGTGTAGTCTATCGCTTCATAAAAGCCATAGCGCCCCATAAAGCCCAGCTCCGTCATCTGCTGCAAATTTTCAACTGACTCCCCAGGCATCACCATTAACGACATAACAGATGCATATGGCGCTATCACCATATCATCGCCCAGTCCGCGTTTAAAACCAGTACCCGGCACACCAAATGCCTTGTACTGATAGTTCTGCGCCGCATCTACCCTATTATAACCCGATTCTGATATACCCCATGGAATGTTGCGCTTACGGCCATAGTCTATCTGGCGCTCAATAACCGATCTATAGGTGTGATCAAGCAACGTCTTCTCGTAGGTGGGCATTACCAGCAGCGGCATTAAATACTCAAACATAGATCCGCTCCACGACAGCAGCATGGTGCCGCCGTCGGTATCTGTCACAGACCTGCCGAGCGCAAACCAGCTTTCCTGCGGCAACTTATCTTGGGCTATTGCTACAAAAGCAGACAGGCGAGCCTCGGAGGCCAGCAGATCATAAAAGCTACCGTCGCGCTTATCGTCATCTACATTATAACCGATGGCAATAAGATGCTTAGATGCATCGTAGAGGAAGCGATAGTCAATATCAGCATATTCCTCGCAGTCATCGGCCAGTGCTTCAATGTGTGCTAATCTCTTCTCCGCCTCATCAAAAGCCAAGAGCAATGCTTCTGCATCTGCCCCGGCTACACGCGTGCGCATGGCCGCGATATCTGCGAGAGATGGGATACGCGTAAAAATTGTTTCGTTGCTTTCCTCTTTGCACCATGGTGCCAGTAACAGCAGTTCCGCCTGCATAGTACTGCATTGCTTCTCCAATGCAGCCGACCACCATGCTATATCTTCGCCTGATCTGTCCATAGTGCCGACCATCTCTTTAACAGCCGATGTTAGCCTGGAGACCTGGCTATACATCTGTTGAATTGTGCTGTTATCGCTGTTGATAGCAGTAACCACCTGATCCCTGAAAGCAATTACTTCAGGTATAGCTCCGGTATATTCCTCAAGTACACCTAATGTATCGCGTAATCCCTCAAAAAAACGGGGAGTAATTACCTTCTTATCTGCCAGCTCATATAAGCCTTGCTTAAGCGTAAGTAACAAGCCTGCCAGGTTACCACTATCAACTGAAGAGATGTAACGCGGAGGTAAAGGCATAAGCGACAAAGTATCGTACCAGTTATAGAAATGTCCCCGCGTACGTTCCAGCCGTGCCATGGCTCCAAAGGTGCCGGCACAACGATGCAATAGTTCACCACCTGTTATATAGCCAAAATCGGCAGCGGAAAGATTGGCCAGCAAAGCCATACCTATATTGGTAGGAGATGTACGATGCGCAATGATGCCCCGGGGCACTTCCTGGTAATTATCGGGCGGCAACCAATTCTCTTCCGCAGTTACAAAGGCCTCGAAATAAGCCCATGTGCGGCGAGACAATTTCTGGAGGAAATAAACCTGTCCTGCAGATAATGCAGCCTTGCTGCCCGCAGCAGCCTGACTAACCCACCAGGTGGCAGCAGGGGCGATGATCCATAACAGCAGCAATGGCAGCATAATGAACAGGCGCGGCCCCTCGTATACAAACATATAGGCACCAATAGCAATAGCCACCAGGGGATTGACCCACAAAGACCGGTATGCACTGATTAGTGTATTATCATTATTCTGTTCCAGGCTTCCCGATGGTTTCCATTGCAATAATTTACGGTTAGACACCATCATGCGCCAGCTGGTGCGTAAAATTGCATCGATTGTGTAATAAGCCTCGAATGGCAGGCAGGCCAGGGAGAATACAGCCTGCCTCAGGCTATCTATCATTATTGCCATAGAGGAGACAACATGCTGCGCGGGCTGGATATCGGCCGGCCTGCGTAGCAATCCCCATAACGATGAAATGAGCATTGGCAGCACCTGCACACCTACTACGCACAACATCCAGAACCAGGCATCATCAAGGACGCTACACCCCAGCAGCAGGAGCATCATTAGCGAAAATGGCACCAGGCTACGCCTCAGGTTATCAAATATTTTCCAGCGCGACAATATGGAAAGCGGGTTAACACGCAGTTTCCGTTGTGCATCGGGCACCATTGGCAGCATCCACCAGGCTATCTGCCAGTCGCCGCGTATCCACCTATGCCTGCGATTGACATCTGTACTGTATTTGCCGGGATTGTCCTCGTATACCTGTATATCGCTAACCAGGCCCGACCGGATATAACAGCCCTCTATAAGATCATGACTGAGTATCCTGTTCTCCGGAAACCGGTCTTGGAGAACATGCTCAAAAACTGCTACATCGTAGATGCCCTTGCCAATGAAGGAACCTTCATAAAAAAGATCCTGGTACACGTCGGATGTAAGCCGGGTGTAGGGGTCTACGCCAGTATCGGTAGCATGCATGCGTGCATAAAAAGAACTGTCGACAGACGGCATATTGACACAAACCCGCGGCTGCAATAAACCATAGCCTTCACTAACCCGCCCGCCGCTCTTCGAGTACACAGGCTTGTTGAGCGGATGCGCCATTGTGGCTATCAACTTCCAGGCAGAATCGCGCGGCAGCAATGTATCTGTATCCAGCGTTATTACGTACTTCACCTGCCGGAGCACTGTTGTATCGCCCTTGATCAAAGAGAACTCAGCCGAATTGCCTGTCAGCAGAAAATCATTGAGCGCACCCAGCTTACCACGCTTCCGCTCATACCCCATCCATACCTTATCATATCTATTCCATTTGCGCGGCCGGTGAAACAGGAAAAACAGATCCTTATCTGCGCGATACTTGTCGTTAAGCTCGCCGATCTTCTGCGACGCAAACTGCATCAGTTGGGCATCATCGGGCAACACTTCTGCATCGGCGTCATTAAAATCTGTGAGCAGAGCAAAGAACAGATTGTCTTTTCTATTGGCGAGGAACCGGATTTCAAGGTCTTCAACTAACGATAGAATTCCCGGCTCACTATTGATCATAGTAGGTACAACTACCAGCGTCTTGCATTCTACAGGTATGTTCCCGGAGAAATCGAGCCGTGGCAATATATTTGGCGATACGCGCAATGTAGCTACCCAGTTGATGACAGCCATAGCCAGCTGACTGCTACCGATAAGGGAGAAAAGCCCCACCAGGATCAATACCCACAATGCAACGTCCTGGTTGTATACCCTATATACAGCAAAGAGACTGCAACACAAAGTGACCAAACTGATAGAGGCACCGTACATAAACAGCCTGTACTGCTTTGCAGTAGTAAACATACTTTGCACCAGGGGTAGTTTGCGCTTTGCCGCTTTCTCTGTCTGCCGTACACCCCTATCTGCTATATAGTAGCCTATATGGCTTTTTTTATCTGCCGAACCATGCACTATGCTGGACTGGGTAGCATGGTCTAAAGCAATTTCAGCGATGTGTGTTTCCGGGAACGGGCTGTACTTGGCTATTTGCTCTACAATGTGCCGGTACTTATCCCGCGTAGCAAAATCCATCTGGCCGTATATACCGGCAGGATCGCGGCGCAGTATATTTTCTACAACACTCTGCGATTCTACAAACTCGCGCCAGTCCATCGTATTCACAAAACGAAGACTACCTATTGTATTGCTTATAGATACCTGGTCTGCTGCTTGCTTCTGGTTTTCAAGGTCTACCAGGCGTGTAGTTGTCATACCACCCTCTGCCAGCCGTTGCTCCATCCAGGTAAGCGGAAGCGTAAGTGCAGGTCCCTTCCACATCAGCTGCCGTGTCAACTCAGCCACGAACGAGCCTTCCATTGGCGGACCGGAGCGGGCCATATCGGCAATAACCAGGATCAAACTCTTAGGATCTTTTTCCGCGGTTTCCATCATCAGGTCCGACCATTGGTCTGCCAGCTTCTGATTGATGCGATCTACCGCAATACGGGCGGCTACCCTGCGCAGATTTTCTATAAGCGCCAGCCGCAGCATAATAGGGATAGCCCACAATTCACCGATCTTTAATACAGATATCTGCTGATAAGCATGGATAAAAGTGCTGATATTATGGATATCTATACGGCCATCGCTATGCGCCATTATCTCCACCGCTATATCATATACACGTGGCAGGCCAGCTTTATCACCCTCTGCCAGCCGGGGTAGCCCCTCGCTGTAGCGCTTGGGCAAGTGCTGCTTACCCATGCGTATATGCTCTTCTATAAGATAAAAATTGTCCAGCAGCCACTCGCCCGCCGGGCTGATCATCTGCTCTTCTTTAACGGCCTCTGCCAGCAGATTCCGCACCTCGTGCAGCATGGTCTCATTCTCTGCAAGCCGGGACAGCAACATATTGGGCGCTCTCCCGGTTACTATTTTATGTGCCTTGGCAAGGTTGCGCCCGTACTGCTCCATCTGGACAGTAGTGAACAGCTCAGCCCTCAATGGAGGCTGCTCGTTCGCGTATCGGCCCGGATCATCGTTCTGCTGAAAGTAAGACCTTAGCTTTACAAGCAATTCATGGAATGTGGTGTTCTTTACCTGCATGAGGCGTGTGGTGTTTTAGGAACCCCCTGGTATCTAGTTGCTCGGTCATCCTACCGCGACTACAATATTTGTTGCCAGACTAATATTGAACATATACTATTCACTACAAACAATTAGAAAATAAGGTGTTATAACGTCTTATAAAAATCGCGCCAAGCACAACGGCAGAGGCCCGGCAATATGCCGGGCCTCTGTAAAAGCATTACTTGTGTTTAGTTGAAATATGCAAGCCTTGGCGATAGGTAGTTACGAGCTTCCCTGCACGCTTTGATCGCTTCGTAGGTCCTTAAAAGACCTTCATGCTGTTGTTCAATTAATATTTTTACATCGGCAGCTATTTTAGTTGGCATGCTCAAAGCCGCGCGATACGTATGCTGTGTTATCTCTTCGTTATACAAGCAAAAGTTGATAATAGAGTTACGCGTATTACCAATCAGTGTCACTTTAAGATCGGTCCATGCACGGTGCAATACGCCGGAAAGTGTAGTTGTATCTTTAGGATTTCTGCTCAGCTTCCTTATCTGCCCTATTAGTTGCTGTTTATTATGGTTAGTCTCTTCAATGATAATTTTGAACATCTTCTTCATATCGATATCCAGGTTTTTATCGTCGCTCATGGCTTGCTCATAACAGGCAATACGGTCGTTGTTGATACGTACCAGATCATTTAGAACAATGAGCGTTTTTTCTGTGGTTGTGTTAAAAAATATCATAAGAGGATTGTTTTTGTACGGTTACGCATATAATAAGTAAAAACTGTGCCATGGCAGCTTAAATACCAGATATAAAGACCGTCGATAATTTACTCAATCGTTATTACCACATTATCAGAACAAAAACACGTTTAATAAATACAATCAACAGAGCATCAATTAAATGCTGGATGCCGTTAACACTTATGCCTAATGGTATTTCTACACTTTAAAAATCCATTTCCCCACTCACGCCGATCCTGATCATTTCGCAATGCGGAGTATTAGTAAAAGAGTTACCAACAGGTTAGGTTACCTGGTCTTTACGCAAATAGCAATGGTATAGTTTTTAAGCGTATTAGCCGAATGGAAAAAACTACACTCTATGTCCACACGTTTGTTTTACCCTTTAATTGTTCTCGCCATGGCATTAATGTCGTTTAAGCCAAAAGGAGAATTAATGGTAACAAGTTCAGCGTTCACCAATGGAGGCATGATACCCAGCCAGTATAGTTGTGAAGGCAATGAAATGAGCCCACCGCTGAAAATTGGCAATATCCCTCAGAACACTCAATGCCTGGCGCTTATAGTACATGACCCGGATGCACCTGTAAAGGGCGGCTTTACGCATTGGATACTGTGGAATATACCTGTTATGGAAGACATAACGGAGAACTACAAAGGCGGTGTAGTAGGCATGAACAGTGCAAAAGAGCGCGGATATAAAGGTATGTGCCCGCCAACGGGTTCACATCATTACCATTTTATGGTATATGCATTGGATAAAAAACTGGACATAAGCGATGCAACAGACAAAGCAGTGCTGGAAAGGGCCATGAAAGGACATATCCTTGCTACCGGCCAAATAACTGGCATGTATAAAAAGATAAAAGGCTAGCATGAAGACCCTTACACTTATACTCTTTATATTATCAGCAACCTGCGGCATAGCTGCTGCTCAGGAACCTTATCCCTATCCTGTAAAATACATTACCATACACGCTGAAGAACAGACATTCAGGATGGCATACATGGATATGCTGCCCGAAAAGACCAAAAGCACTAAAACTGCGTTGCTACTCCACGGCAAAAATTTCAATGGCTATTACTGGAAAGATGTAGCCAGTTATTTGCTTGACAAGGGCTATAGGGTAATCATACCCGACCAGGTTGGCTGGGGAAGATCTGACAAGCCGGATATTCACTATAGTTTCCATTCATTGGCCAGCTACACTCAAATGCTGCTCGACTCTCTGAATGTAAAGAAGGTAACTATAATCGGCCATTCCATGGGCGGTATGCTGGCAACTCGGTTCACATTAATGTATCCTGACCTTGTGGACAAGTTGATACTGGAAGACCCGATAGGGCTGGAAGACTACAGGGAATTTGTTCCTTATACATCTGTTGATAAGCAAACATCTATAGAACAAAATGCCACCTACGATTCTTACAAGGACTACATGAAAGGATATTTTCCCGAGTGGAAACAATCTTATGAAGAGTTGGTGAGGCAACAAGCAGCCAGCCTTAAAAGTCCGGATTTCAAACAGATAGCCCACGTAAATGCGCTTACATACGAAATGATATACGAGCAACCGGTATGCTACGAATTAAAAAATATAAAAAAGAAGACAATGCTGGTAGTCGGGCTTAAAGACAGAACAATACCCGGCAAAGTGATGATAACCAGGAAAGTTCAGAAGAAGCACGGGCAATACCAGAAGCTGGGAAAAGATGTGCAGTTGCAAATGCAACGATGCCAGCTAACGGAACTTGATGGCATAGGACATATACCACACATACAAGACCTGAACAAATTTGAACAGGCGATCGATATATTCCTGGAGCAATAACATACTCATTTTATTAACCGTTAAAAACGTACAACATGGCAAAGTATTCAAAAGGTACACAGGACAAGGTAGAAAAAGTGATGCACGAGTTTAAAGAGGGCGACCTTAAGAGCGGATCTACCGACAAAAAAGTAACCAGCAAAAAACAGGCAATAGCAATAGGCCTATCGGAAGCCCGTGAGAAAGGCGAGAAAGTGCCGAATAAAAAATCATCGGATTCGAAGAGCCCAAAAAGCAAAAGCAGCACATCGTCTTCGCATAAGAAAACTACTGCTAAAAAGTCGGCCGCTAAGAAAAGCTAGATCGGCATTGATGCATATTACATGCTATATTAAAATCATCATTACAATCTGGACTTATGGGATATCACGAATATAAACAGTGTATTGAGGCATGCCTTAAGTGTGTGGCCATTTGCAATCATTGCGCGGCTTCCTGCACACAGGAGCCTAATGTGCAAATGATGGCCGATTGTATAAGGCTTGATATGGAATGTGCGGCGATCTGCAAGGTTGCGGCTCAACTGATGAGCATGGGCAGTAAATATGCCAAAGACATTTGTAAGATATGTGCCGACATATGCACGGCTTGTGCCGCTGAGTGCAGCAAGCACGACAATGAGCATTGCAGGGAATGCGCACAGGCCTGCCGCGATTGCGCTGCTGCCTGTATACTGATGTAAATAAGAATAGCTATGAGTGACGATAAGGAAAAATACCGGAAGGAGCTTGAGAAGCCACCGATACGACCCGACTACCTGGGATCGAAAAAACTGCTGAATAAGAATGCCATTATCACAGGCGGCGATAGTGGCATTGGCCGTGCAATAGCTGTGCATTATGCGCGGGAAGGCGCGAACGTGGCAATTGTGTACCTGAAAAGTGACAAGGACGCTGAGCAAACAAAAAAAATGGTGGAGGAAGAAGGTCAGCAATGCTTGCTTATAAAGGGAGATCTGAGCAGCCAATCATTTTGTAAAAGCGTTGCCGAAAAAGCAATAACCACCTTTGGACATATACATGTGTTAGTAAATAACGCCGGAATGCATGAAGATGAAAGTAAGCTGGAGGATATCAGCAAAGCCCAGTTGACAAGAACCTTTGAGGTCAACATCTTCCCGTTCTTCTATCTCACGTCATTTTTGCTGGAACATATGATGGACGGCAATGCAATTATCAATACTGCCTCTGTTACTGCTTACCGTGGTAGTGATCACTTAATAGACTATGCATCCACCAAAGGCGCTATTGTTTCATTTACCCGGTCGTTGGCTAAAAATCTTGCTGATAGAAAGATACGCGTGAACGCTGTGGCTCCGGGCCCCATATGGACGCCGCTTGTGATCAATGCATTTGATAACGCGCAGCTAAAGAAATTTGGCAAGGATTCCCCTATGGGCCGCGCCGGCTATCCATACGAGGTTGCACCAGCTTATGTTTATCTTGCCTGCGAAGATAGTAGCTACGTAACCGGCCAGGTAATGCATGTGAATGGCGGAGATGTAGTAAATGGATAATGGACACAGTATAACAATTATCCGGTAATAGCATTGCTGTAAGCCGGAACAAAACACTTTTCTTACAGCCCTCGGGCCTCTACGTACCTAACCATGAGCCTAAAAAAATATAATGAGAAGCGGAAGTTTGACAACACCCCCGAACCTACGGGAGGAAAGGCTAAAGATAACAGTCTGCGGTTCGTGATACAGAAGCACGATGCATCGCACCTGCATTACGACTTCCGCCTGGAAATGGAAGGCGTACTGAAAAGTTGGGCTGTGCCGAAAGGGCCGTCGACAGATCCGGAAGTAAAACGTCTGGCAATGGCGGTAGAAGATCATCCGTATGACTACAGAACATTTGAAGGGATAATACCCGAAGGTAACTATGGTGCAGGCACTGTAATAGTATGGGACGAAGGCACGTATACTCCGCTGGATAAAAGCCTGAAGGATAAGAAAAGCCAGGAAAAAGAACTATTGAAGGAATTGCACCAGGGCAACCTGAAATTTGCGCTGAAGGGCAAAAAACTAAAAGGCGAATTCGCACTGGTAAAAACTAAAGGGTATGCTGAAAATTCGTGGCTGCTGATAAAGCATGATGACAGATACGCATCGAAGGCCGACATTACGCTCAAGGATAAATCTGTGATCTCGAAAAAGTCGCTGAAGTATGTAGAAGAGCATAGCACCAATACATGGCAGAGCAATCGTAACAAACAAAAGGAGGAGGAGCCCATTGACGAACCTCCAACTGTTGCGGACGAGCCTGCAAAAGACGACAACAAAAAGAGCATAACTGCGATACTCCGCAATACCGACAAGGCACCTTTCCCCGGTTTCACCAAGCCAATGCTGGCCATGCGCGCAGATAAACCTTTTGACGGGGTCGATTGGCTATACGAGATCAAATGGGATGGATATAGGGCGCTTGCTTATCTTAATGGCAAAAAGGTGGAATTGCTATCGCGCAATGAGCAATCGTTTACAAGCAAGTTCAGCAGCCTGACCAAGGCGCTGAAGGACTGGAATGTTAAAGCGGTAATAGACGGTGAGATAATAGCTGAGAATGAAAATGGCTACGCGGACTTTCAGGCGCTGCAGAATTTCGCCCGGAAAGGCAAAGAAGCAAAATTGGTTTACTATGTGTTCGATGTACTTTGGTATGAAGGGAAAGATGTGCGTCACCTCGACCTGGTTAAAAGGAAAGATCTCCTGAAAAAGATAGTACCGGCCGATAACAGTGTGATAAGATACAGCGATCACATTGTTGAAAAAGGTATTAACTTTTTTGAATTGGCCCGGAAGCAGGGGCTAGAAGGAGTAATGGCCAAAAAGACAACCAGCGAATATGTTACCGGCAGCCGCACAGATAACTGGCTGAAAATTAAAAACGACCAGGTAACTGAAGCCATCATTTGCGGGTATACCAAAGGCCGCAATTCCCGCCAATATTTTGGTGCGGTGATACTGGGTAAATATATTAACCGTAAGCTTACTTACATCGGGCACAGCGGATCGGGCTTTAACGATGACGAGCTTAAAGAAATGCACAATAGATTTGAAGAGCTGACCACCGAAGAATGCCCATTCAAAGAAATACCTAAAACCAACATGCCGGCCATATGGCTGAAGCCGGAACTGGTATGTGAGGTTAAATTTGCAGAGTGGACAAGCGATAATATTCTGAGACAGCCTATATTTAAAGGTCTCCGTAACGATAAGCACGCAAGCACAGAGCAAACAGAAAAAATAGTTCACGTAGAAAAAAGCAAAGCCGTGGATAAAGTAGCTAAACCAAAAAACGTTGCCGCTAAGAAAGCCGTAACAAAGAAGGCGTTACCGGCTAAAAAAGCTGCTCCAGCTAAAAAAACTGCAGCGCCTAGGTCGGCAGGTGCTACCACTAAAAAATCGGCCGGCGAAAAAAAGGCCGATAGCGAGGGGCAACCCGGCAAAAAAACGGCGGCTTCAAAAAAAACAGGCACCAGTAAAAGTGTAGTTCTCTTCCAGCCCGATGCAACTGAGGAAATATTGCCAATAAACGGCCATGAAATAAAGTTTACTAACCTGGATAAAGTATACTGGCCTGCCGATGGCATAACCAAGGGCGACATGCTTAACTATTATCACAAAATGGCGGAGTACATCCTGCCCTATATGAAAGACAGGCCACAATCGCTCAACAGGTACCCCGAAGGCATTACAGGATTTAGCTTTTACCAGAAGGATGTAACCGGCAAAGTACCTGACTGGATAAAGACGTACGACTACTTCAGCGAATCGAACCAGGAGCAAAAGGAATACCTGGTGTGCACAAACGAAGCCAGTCTGCTGTACATGGCTTCATTAGGTTGTATAGAGATGCATCCATGGCATAGCCGGATACAAAAGCCCGATAACCCCGACTGGTGCCTGATAGATCTTGACCCTGACAATAATTCCTATGATAAGGTTGTAGAAGTAGCTTTAGTGATCAAGCAATTACTCGACTCTGCCAAAGTGCCGGCCTTTTGTAAAACATCCGGATCAACAGGTATGCACATTTGCATACCGTTAGGGGCAAAATATAGCTACGATCAATCTAAACTACTGGCTGAGCTTATAGTAAACATTGCGCACAATGAACTGCCAAAATTTACAAGTGTAGAGCGTGCTGTAAATAAACGAAAGGGTAAGATATACCTCGATTTTCTGCAGAACAGGCATATACAAACAGTTGCCGCCCCATACTCACTCCGTCCTAAGCCGGGTGCCACAGCATCAGCCCCGCTCGATTGGAGCGAAGTTAAACCGGGGCTGCGGATCAGCGATTTCCACATCGGCAATATGTATGACCGCGTGAAGGCTACCGGAGAATTATTTACAGGAGTATTGGGCAAGGGTATTGATCTGAAAAAGACGATAGAAACTCTCGAATCGATGTTATAAAAACATTAGTAAGTACAACGCAAAAAGCGGCTACAGAACATACCTGTAGCCGCTTCATCATTTAGCCGATACTATATCTATATGTGCGACCAATCAATAGGAGTCAACCCTTTTGTGGCAGGGCCGTTCAATAATGTACCATCAATGGCATAACGGGCGCCATGGCAGGGACAATCCCAGCTTTTCTCTGCGCCGTTCCATACTACAATACATTTTGCGTGCGGGCACACAGGGTCCAGTGCGTGCACTCGCCCTTTATTGTCTTTATAAAGTGCTATATGGGCCCCATTATATTCTATTACCTTGGCTTCACTGTTATTCATATCCGCAAGTTGCTCTACATGTTCATAGTCCAGTCGTTTACCAATGAACATGCTGATAACATCTGCGTTTTCCTTGATGAAGTTGCTCATGCCGGCAAGGAATTTTATTCTGCCTGGGTTGAGTACATCTTTATAGGCAGAATTACCGGTATTGATCAGGTCGGTAATTATTTTACCTGATAACGAGCCCAGTATCATACCATTTCCTCCGAAACCGGTAGCTACAAATACGTTGTTGTGGCCCGGCATATGGCCTATATAAGGCAGTCCATCTACCGATTCATAGTATTGAGACGACCATTTATAAGCTATGGCATCTATATCGAAATATTCCCGTGCATACTTTTCCAGTTTTGTGAATACGCCTTCTGTATCTGTAGTATGGCCGGTTTTATGATCATAACCGCCAGCTATTACATATTTTCTGCCGTTCACCTCCTGTGTTCTGATGTAATGATACGGATCCTGTGTATCGTAGATCAGCGTTGATGGATAATTCCCACTCTTTAATGTAAAGGCTATAGCGTAGCTGCGATAAGGGGCACACCTGAAGCTGAATATGTTGACACCCGGCACAACATGAGTTGCGTATACTGCGTATTGTGCATTTATATCACCAAGATTAGTTTGCGCTCGCACTACCCCATCTTCTTCTTTTACATCTTTTACCATGCATTGCTCTGCTATGACACCACCCAGCTTTTCAAACGCTGCTGCCAGACCTGTAATATATTTTATAGGGTGTATCTGTGCCTGCGCGGGGAACCTGTATGCCTTTTTAAATCCTACCGGCATCTGCACTTCTGTGGCCGGCTCTACCGATACGCCCGCTTGTAATGCACTGCTGTATATGTCATCAAGGGCCTTTACCTGGCTATCGGTTTCAGCATATATTACCGCACTCTTATCCAGCATGTCAGCTTGTATATCATGCATGCCCGAAAGGCTTTCAATAATGTGTATAGCCTCCTTACATCCATCGGCCATCAGTTTGGCTGCGTCATCACCAAAGTTTTTGGCTATGCTGCTATATGGTGTATCCAGCATAGTGTTCAGGTGGGCCGTAGTGCCGCCTGTTGTACCAAATCCTATGTGGTGCGCCTCTGCCAGTATGCACTTTTTACCCGCCTGCTGCAATAGCAGGGCGGTTGTCAGGCCGGTTATACCACCACCTATTATCAGCACGTCATAACCATGCTCGTTGGTAAATTTTGTGCGTGGCTGATAAGTAGGAATGCCTTCCTGCCACAAGCTTCTCAATTGTCCATCTCTTTCCATAATCTTCGTTTAGCGTAGTCACTTTTTACCCTAACTATTATGCCAACACGCTTGCGGCATAATATTTATCAACCATTTATTGTATAAAAATTCCTGGTTTTATGAGACCATTATGGACCGGCGCTATCGGTTTCGGGTTAGTGAATATCCCCGTTAAACTATATTCTGCCATACAGACCAGCAACCTGGACCTGGATATGCTGGATAAAAAAGATCACGCAAACATCAAGTTCAAACGTGTAAATGAGCAAACCGGCAAAGAGGTTGCCTGGAATAACATTGTAAAAGGCTACATGCTGAACGATAAATATGTGGTGCTTGACGATAAAGATTTTGAACAGGCCAATGCAAAAAAATCGCAGATCATAGAGATCACCGAATTTGTAGATGAGAGCGAGATAGATAGCATCCTGTACGAGATGCCCTATTACCTTGGCCCACAAAAATCGGGAGAAAAGGCTTATGCTCTGCTGCGGGCAGCGCTTGAAAAAAGCGGCAAGGTTGGCATAGCCCAATTTGTATTGCGCAACAAAGAGCACTTATGCGCGCTAAAAGCAACCAGCGAGATCATTATGCTGGTACGGCTGCGCTTTGCAGAAGAGATACGCCCAGCAGAGGAGCTGGCACCAAAGGCAGCCGCTCTAAAACCAGCAGAACTGAAAATGGCCATCTCTCTCATCGACCAGCTATCGGACAAATTTGATGCTGATAAGTATAAAGACAACTACCACGAAGAATTAATGAAAGTAATAAAAGCTAAGGCCAAAGGCGTAAAACCTAAGACTCCTGAAATTAAGATTGTCAACAGCAAATCGAAAGATTTGATGGCACAGCTGAAAGCCAGCCTGGAAACCAAACATAAGAAAGCATCATAACCGTAAACTGAATTTCCTTAAAATCAAAATAAACCAATGAAGACAACAACAAAAACAGCCGCTGGCAAAACAGCGCGCACGCAGAAAACTGCCAAATCAACTACTGCTAACTCAGAACTGGAAAAGTTCTTTGTGGATGAACTGAAAGACATCTATTGGGCAGAAAAACACTTGGTAAAGACGCTTCCCAAAATGTCTAAAGCGGCTTCTACACAAGAACTGAAGGCCGCGTTTATGGATCACCTGGAAGAGACCAAGGAACACGTAAACAGGCTGGAGCAGGTATTTGAACTGATGGGCCAAAAAGCACAGGCTAAAAAATGCGATGCTATGGCAGGCATTACCGAAGAAGGTAATGGCATTATTGAAGAAACAGAAGCCGGCACTGCAACCAGGGATGTGGGCCTTATACTCGCCGGCCAGAAGGTAGAACACTACGAAATATCTACCTACGGTGGCCTAGCCCAACTGGCCAGCACACTGGGTCATGAAGACGCAGCGAAAATACTTCGCATGACACTGGAAGAAGAGAAGAAGGCCGACGGACTGCTTACTACCATTGCTGAAAGTAAGGTGAACTACAAAGCCAGTACGGAAGAAGAAGAATAGCATACAATAATGCATAAAACTAAGAAAGGCGCCAATTGGCGCCTTTCTTAGTTTATATTCCAGCTCATTATTTCTGCTGCTGTTGCTGTTGTTGTTGCTTTTTCTTTTGCTCGGCATCAATTATGGCACCCGTACCTAAACCTGCCCCGGCGCCCAATATACCACCTATTATAGCACCTTCACCCTTGCGTTTATCTACCATTGCACCGGTAATAGCTCCGGCACCTGCGCCTATCACAGCACCCTTAGCCTTCGCACTCCACCCTTTTTTCTGCTGTGCTTGCGTTGTTGTGGTAGTAGTTTGCGTGCTGGCTGTCCCGTTACCACCTGAAGAGCCTGAGGATGAATGGCTATGGTAGTGGTGGGTTGTAGAGGTCTTGGCAGCTGCTGCCTGCGGTGTCGATTCGTAAGACACCTGCTGCTGCTGCAACTGTACCGCCTGGGCTACAGAATCTGCTATCTGCTTTTTATATGCCTCATTCTTAAGCGAATCTATGGTGCGCTGCTGAGCAGCCACCTGATTTGTACCATCGTTTGATTTACATGCTGCCATCGAAGCGGCTATACATGCCATAATTACTATTTTCTTCATGATCATTCATTTTGTTCTGCATGCAATACATAAATAACTATGCCATTGCAGGCAGAAGCGGTAACTGATTGACCGTCAAAAGCAAAGCGGGAACCAACAGGCTCCCGCTTTACATATATTCCCTAAGGGCGATCTTATTTTATCTTGATCTCAACACGCCTGTTCTGTGCGCGGCCTTCTTTTGTTCTATTATCAGCTACCGGCGATTTAGAACCGTGGCCTTTGATCTTAATGCGCTTAGCCTTAACACCATGCTTCAGCAGGTAAGCCTTCACAACTGCTGCCCTCTTGGCAGAAAGCTTGTTATTGTAAGCGTTTTTACCAGTCGCATCAGCATAACCATCAATAACCACTACAGCATTCCTATTTTCTTTCAGGTTCTTAACCGCATCAAGCAATGTAGGATAGCTGGACTTCTTGATAGTTGTCTTATTCAGATCGAACAAGATCGGAGTAGCCAGTTTTACTTCCTCTTCTTTAACTTCTACCGGTGGTGGAGGAGGCACAGGACAACCATTGTTGCTTGCAGGACCAGCTTCTGTAGGACATTTATCTTCATTATCGGGTATGCCGTCGCCATCAGTATCAGGGCAACCATGGTATTGCGCCAGGCCTTTTACTGTAGGGCAGGCATCATCCTTATCAGGTATGCCGTCGCCATCAGTATCAGGACAACCCTGGAACTGCGCAAGACCTTTCACTGTAGGACAAGCATCGTCTTTGTCAGCTATGCCGTCACCATCAGTATCAGGGCAGCCGTGGAACTGAGCTAGACCTTTGATAGTCGGACATTCATCTTCCTTATCAGGTATACCATCTCCATCAGTATCAGGGCAACCGCCAAACTGTTCCAGGCCCTTCACTTCAGGGCACAGGTCTCTCTTATCAGGTATGCCATCACCATCCGTGTCTTTTGCCTTCCCAAAGTAGATGCGTGCACCTATATTCAGGCCAAGGGAACTGCTGGTTACAGAGCTCATACCGTTGGTCAGGGAACTGTAGCCGCCCACCTTATCCGTTAAGCGGTAGTTACTTACATCGCTTTTGAATGTCTGGTAAGTATAGTACAAACCGAAATCCAATGCAACATGCGGGCTAACCAGGTAGCTTACAGATGGCTTCAGCAACAGGCCGATAGAACCTGTCTTGTAAGAGGCCTCGCCGGTATTGCTACCCGGCTTAACACCTAAACCAACATTATATCCCTGGCTGCGCAGTTTACTAAAGGTATCCGCAATGTTACCATTTGGATTCTTCGACGTGTAATAATCTTTAGTGATCACCCAATCAGTCGGGTCCAGGTTATCTACCGTTTTGCTGTCATAATAAGGTACATAGCTTTCGCCAACTTTCTGGTAAGCGTATACAGCTTCGTAGTTGAAAGAAGCATCTGTAGTATAGCTGTTCTTCAGCTGCAGGTTATATAATATGCCGGCATCCATTGCAAAACCCCAATGCTTACCAAATTGATTCTTATACTTGGCTACTACAGGGATATTGATATTTGTCATCGTCAGCGACTCCTTGATAGGGCCATTAGCCGTGATGTGCTGCCTGAATGTTTCAGTGCGGAAGTCGGTCGACTGATACTCTACATGGAATTTATCCAGTGTCATATCACCACTCTGTGCCATGTACATAAAGCCTACGCCAACACCCCAATGGCGGTTCTTACCAAAGAAATAGCCAAGCTGGGCATCAAACCCATAAGCCATACCATTGTCAAACTTAACCGTTCCGATGTTTGTTGCGGCCAGGGCGTTGGTATAATTACCCTTCATATTTACCTGGCTCAGGTCTTGCATCAGCAAGCCGCCCTTCAGGTTAATGTCAAGGCACCATGCCGGCAGCAAAGCATCGTACTGCTTTCTTTTCATCTTCAAGCTGTTCTGGGCAAGCGCCTGGCTAAGCGCCGTTGTGCCCAGTAGAGCCATTATTATATATTTCTTGTTCATATGCGTGTGTGATTGAGCGCAAAATTAGTTTATTTTATTATTGTTTAATAGCACATTTTCAATAATGATTGTCAACTACGGGAAAAATGTGAATGAAACCCCTAACAAAGAACGCGAAAGGAAACCAGCAATACCGGAATACAACTTAAAATACGGGTTAGCCCCACTAAACATATCAATCATACTTTACTACTGTTAAGCAGCGCCGTGGCCCTTATAGATTGCTTCCGTCACGCCAGGAAAATCACTTTCGATCTGAGTTGCTTACCGAAACCTTCTGATAAGTGCATAGTATTATATAACGTCTTTACTTCATCAAAAGAAAACTCGGTTATATGCGACAGCTGTACAGCCTCTGCCCTGTTAACCTGTAAAAAAGCACTATTCATATATCCGGGCACTACCTCCTCAAGTGTTTTTACAAGCGTACTACGGATAAGATATTCCTTTTTATCTGCAGCATTAAAAATGCAGGTGTAGCGGCTTTCCGACCTCAGGTATACCACGTCTCTCCAGTCAATTTTCTTGTACCTGTCCCCTATCTTTACAAAACACGGCGACGGTTGTGCCGTATGGTGCACGTGTACCTTTTCCTTCGGCCTGCGCTGTATTTTCAATACCTGTTTTAAAATGGAGGCAAATACTGCAGGGCTTATTGGCCTGGTAACACACGCCGATGGGATGTGCGCCACACTTCGCGAAAGTGGTTTAAGAGCATCCTCCCCGGCAAAAAGTATAACTGGGCAACTACATTCTATTCCCAAAACGGTATCAAGATCAAACACAGTGTCCCCCCGTACAAAAGACGCATCCAATAGAACCAGGTCGTGCTGGAGTGCATTCAACAGGCTTTGGGCTTCTCTTAGCCCGGTAGCTATACCGGAAATAAAACAATCCACATCTGTGATTTGAGCAATAATGTTACATACTTCCCGCGGATCCGGATCAATGATCAGTAATCTGGTGTTTTCATGCATACGGAGACAGATTAAACCAACAACTAAAAAGCGTTATAAAAAGCGGGGGCTTTACGGGGTGAAATTACTTTTTAGAAATCGTTTCTCCTTCGTGAAAAAATGCATACTGCAAGGGGTATTTTCCACGGGTACTGGAAAACAAAAGATTGGGAACACCGTTGGGTATCTACGGGTTAAAACACAGCAGCAGCCGTTTAAAGCGGAATAGTTGCTATTTTATATTTTTTGCAACCCATATGGCAAGGCTACTTGTAGTATGTGGCAATTGCAGCTTCTTAATAATATTAGATCTGTGCTTCTCTACGGTTTTTAGAGAAATAAACAACATCTCTGCTATCTCCTGCGATGTTTTTTGTGCTGCTATTACCTGCAATATCTTACGCTCGGTAGGTGTCAGTTTTTCTACACCCGGGTTTGCATCATCATCTGCAGCAATGGTCATGTGCTGGCTCAGCTGGCGGCTATAATAGCTTACCCCTCTGTCTATTGTCTGCAGGCATTGGTCAAGTTCGTCTAACGCGAAGTCCTTTAAGAGGTAGCCCACAATACCTATTGCCATGGCTTTATCGCGTAGTATCTTTTCTTTGTGCATGGTAAGTAGCACCACCCTCGTGGGCAACTTTTCGTCGCGTACCTTTTCAGCAATTTCCAGGCCGTTCATACCCGGCATGTTATGGTCCAGTATAGCCACATCCGGCTTCAGCGAAATAATACTGTTCCAGGTTTCTATACCGTTATTGCAAGTCTCTACAACTCTGTAATGCCTCGCAGTCAGGTAACTATGTATTCCCTGCAATACTACGGGATGATCATCTGCGATTAATATTCTCATTGTCCGGAAGTTCTAAAGATACTTCAGTTCCTTTACTTTTTACAGAACTGATTTTGAGTTTTGCATTGATACTTTCTGCACGCCGCTGCATTGTTTGCAAGCCAAACGCGGCAATACTGTTGCTTTTTTCATCTACATCAAATCCCGATCCGTTATCCTTCACCGTAAGCCGTATAACGCCGCCTTCCTGCGTCAGCCCTACATAAACCGACGTTGCATTTGCATATTTCAGCACGTTTGTCAGCGCTTCCTGGAAAACCCGGTACACCTGTAGCGCTGTGTACTTATCCAGCTTACCTGCATATTCTATCTCAGAAGAAATGAAAATATCCTCTGCCTGGTCCACCTTCTGTAACTGGCTTTCTATAGCGGTCTGCAGCCCTACCATATCCAGCAGCGCGGGGTACAACTCACGCGACATCCCCCTTACACTTTCAATAATACCAGCTACCATATCGGCCTTCGGTGCGTTATGCTCCAGCACCAGTCCGTTCTTCAACAGCAATAATTCCTGCCCCAGCCCGTCGTGTAGCTCATGCGCCAGCCGGTTCTGCATCTCTTCGCTGTTCTGAAGCAATTTCCTGGTAAATGCCCTGCTCATTTTCTCTTTTTCCCTCAAGGCCATATTGCTTCTGTAGCCTAATGCCAGCAACAATATCAGGCATACAGAGATAAAGAACAGCACGATCACCTTAGTATTTTTCGATTGCGTTTCGTTAATGGCTATCTGCAGGCTCAGCGCCTCCTCCTTTTGTTTTGTATTGAATTTTATCTGCTCCGCTATCACCGCAAATATCTGTTGCTGGTGATGCACAGAATCATTCAGCCTCGCATACTGTTCATAATATTTCAGGGCATCCTGGTAATGCCCCGATGCTTTGTTCAGCATATAGCGCACCTGGTATACACAACGCCACCGTTGTATGTTCCATGGCTTTAGTTCAGACTGGTATAAGTCTACATCCTTTTCCGCTGCTGCATAGTCACCAAAATGTATATTCATTTGTGCCAGGTGAAAGAGATAATCATAATATTCATCGTTGGTACCGTTAAGCTTTTCAGCTATTATCCCTTTGCTGATATTGCGCGCTTTTTCAAATTCCCCGTTCTGTACAGCAATATTAAATCGATAAGAATTGATCAGTTGCTTCAGCCTGTCTGCATTAGGCTCATTATTAATAATTGCGTCCAGGGTATCTAATGATCGCAATGCTTTAGGCCTGTCGCCCAGCTCTATTTCAAAATTCGAGCGACGGATATACAGGTCAAACAGCTTTTGCGGTAGCCTGAATCGGCGTGCAATAACAATACTCTTATCCAGGCAATTGATACCCATAGCATAATCAGCCATATAATAATAGAGTACTGCCCTCCTTTGGTTCACATCTACATTACATTCGCTGATGCCATTCATATGTGTTTTTTCCAACACAGAATCTATCGCCTCGAAATAACTGTTGGCTATCACAATGTCATGCTTCACATTCATGTAGAACGTGCCTAGCCCGCTATACCCTTTTATAATAAGGCAGGGATCTTTCAAGCGTTCAGCTATTCTTATAGACTTCAGAAAATAATTAAGGGCAGAAACATTATCCAGGTGGTAACGGGTATACAACCTTCCGGTAATATCAAAAAGGAACACCGTATGCTCATTGGGTGTTGTTGTATCAATATTATTACAAAGTGTCACCAGCAATGGCTGGTCGTCCTTAAGCAGGTCCTTTTTGGCACTATCCAACAACAGCCTGTAGTCCGCCACCAACTCAGCGTATCGCCTTTCCCTAAGGCACATATCTGCATACCGCCAGAATATGGCGCTATCTGCACGCTTGGACGCAAACAATTCGCGGCGCAGTATTTTAAGAGAATCTGGCGCTGCAAATGCACTGATAATGCCCAGCACAAAAACAATAAAGAGAAGCGATGCCTTTTTAAACATTACAAAAGTGATAGACAAGTTACGATATAAAAATATTATTTCTATATTGTAGATATCTTGTCAGCACAGTTCAGCAAGATAATCCAATTCATTCAATTAATGTAGGTACTTCTATTTATTAAACTACAGTTGATATATATTCGCCAACGCCAATTGCCATATATGAACAAAACTCGACTTGAAGCTTTCAGCGACGGTGTCTTTGCCATTATCATCACGATCATGGTGCTGGAGATAAAAATACCGCACTCTGCCGATTGGGCAGCTATACAGGAGTTGACGCCTGCTTTTCTTAGCTACCTGATGAGTTTTATATACGTGGGTATATACTGGGGCAACCATCACCACATGGTGCACACTGTAAAGAAGGTTACCTCCGGCATCATCTGGAGTAATATGTCTCTATTATTTGTGCTTTCACTTATCCCATTTGCTACCGGCTGGATGGGAGAAAACCACTTTGCCGCCAATACGCTTATCCTATACTCAATATTGCTGCTGCTGGCTGGCGTCACTTACACTATTCTGCAGCTTGCCATAGAAAAAAGCAACCCGTTTTCCGACGAGCTTAAAAAAGCTTTCGGCAAAATGAGGGTTAAAGGAATAATATCCGTGGCATCATACAGCCTGGCAATTTTACTGGCATGCAGGCTGCCGATTGCAACCGCAATACTGGTAATTGCGGTTGCTGTAATGTGGCTGATACCTGATAGGAGCATCGAAAATGCATTAAAGAGTGATCACCAATAATCCGACGGTCTCATTTATTTGCAATATTTTTGCCATCTAAATACTGTAGTTTGAGTGCCACTGTTTTTCTGATCACACCTCCGTTCACGCAACTGAACACGCCCTATCCCGCTACTGCTTACCTGAAAGGTTTCCTGAACACCAGGGGCATATCTGCTTTCCAGGCCGACCTGGGTATAGAAGTGACGCTGGCATTATTTTCTAAAACGGGCCTTACCGACATATTTAATACTGCCAATGCCTGGACAGGGGAAAAGGATGAAAACATCAAGCGCATCATAGCGCTTAAAGACGACTATATTAATACAATAGACCCGGTCATAAAATTTTTGCAGGGTAAAGACCCTACTCTTGCACACCATATTTGTAAAAGAAATTACTTGCCCGAAGCTTCCCGCTTCAGCCATCTCGATGACCTGCACTGGGCTTTCGGCGCTATGGGCACGCAGGACAAGGCCAAACACCTGGCCACTATGTACCTGGAGGATCTTTCTGACCTGATAACCACCTGCATAGACCCGCATTTCGGGTTCAGCAGGTATGCGGAACGGATGGGGCGGTCGGCCAACAGTTTTGATGAGCTGTACACGGCACTGCAGCAGCCGCTCACTTACATAGACCGTATTTTAATAGATATACTGGCCAAGCGTATGGCCGAAGTTGAGCCGAAGATGGTAGCATTGTCCGTACCCTTTCCGGGCAACCTGTACTCATCCTTGCGTTGCGGCCAATGGATAAAACAAAATCACCCCACTGTAAAAGTAGCTATGGGTGGCGGCTTCGCCAATACCGAGCTACGCTCATTGTCCGACCCGAGAGTATTTGAGTTTTACGACTTTATAACACTCGACGATGGCGAAGCACCTATAGAGAATCTTATAAAGCACATAGAAGGCCATCTGCCTGCTGAAGAACTAAAACGCACCTTTACTTTATCAGCAGGTGGCGTTATGTATATCAATAATCAAGCCTGCTCCGACTACAAACAAGGGCAGGTAGGCACACCTGATTACAGCGATTTTCTGCTGACAGATTATATATCGGCTATAGAAGTAACCAACCCCATGCACAGCCTGTGGAGCGATGGCCGCTGGAACAAACTGACAATGGCCCATGGGTGCTATTGGGGAAAATGTACTTTCTGTGATATCTCGCTCGACTACATCAGGTCTTACGAACCTATTGCAGCATCTTTACTGTGCGACCGCATAGAAGAGATCGTAGCGCAAACCGGGCAAACAGGTTTTCACTTTGTAGACGAAGCTGCCCCGCCCGCACTGATGCGCGCATTGGCCCTGGAAATCATTAAAAGAAAAATAAACATCAGCTGGTGGACCAACGTCCGTTTTGAAAAAAGCTTCACCCGAGACCTGTGCCTGCTGCTGAGAGAATCGGGCTGCATAGCAGTGTCGGGCGGACTTGAGGTAGCCTCCGACAGGCTACTGGCATTGATCAACAAAGGCATTACAGTTGCCCAGGTAGCCAAAGTGAATAAAAATTTCACGCAGGCAGGCATTATGGTGCACGCCTACCTGATGTACGGCTTCCCTACACAAACAGCACAGGAAACTGTCGATTCCCTGGAAATGGTCCGCCAGATGTTCCAGGCGGGCATATTACAGTCTGCCTTCTGGCACCAGTTTGCCATGACTGCCCACAGCCCGGTGGGCATGGAACCTGAAAAGTATAAGGTAAAGAAAGTAACAGACACCAATGGCACCTTTGCCAATAACGATATTGTACATAGCGACCCTACCGGTGCCGATCATGAAATATTCAGCAAAGGACTTAAAAAATCACTGCTCAACTACATGAATGGTATCGGCTTCGACATGCCATTACAAAAATGGTTCGATGAGAAAGTTCCGAAAACTTCTATCTCGGCCGGTTACATAACAGATTTACTGGAACAAGAAGAATTAAACATTGCCAAACCTACCGCTAAAGTGGTTTGGCTGGGCAAGGATCCGCAGGTGGAATTCATTACAAAATCCAAAAAAGGCAATACATGGGAATTAGCGTCGCTGACCTTTTATAGCAAAAAAGAATCTACTGAGGTGCGTGTAGACAAAGAACAGGGACAATGGCTCGCTGGTATCCTGCCGCATCTGGCCCCGGCCAATGTAAAAACTTTTACCCTGCAGGAAGTGAAAGAAAGTTATGAAAATGCAGGCTTCGACGATTTCGAACTCTTCTGGGACAACAAACCTATAAATACATTATATAAGTTTGGATTATTAACGCTGTGATAGATACACATTAAAAACTGAACAGGATTAACACAATCTTATTCTTTAGCGTATTACCTTTGCCGTTGATTTACTAGATGCAGAGCGCACGCATACATATCATTCAGATACTGGGCATTTTGATGCTCATATGCGGATACCTGGCTAGCGATCGCCCTGACAGGTATTCGGTGATGCATTTTAATCTATCTGCCAACCAGCAAATCGCCGGGGTGTCAGACGATGAATGTTATGAAACAGAATATGTAACGGTTACATCTTCTACCGATCACCATCTGCACAAATACCGTGTTGCCAAGTTCTTTTCTCTTAAAACCATCATTCCGCAATTGTCTGTTGTGTACCACTTCAAACCATTGCTTTCCATCAATTACATAGTTCCGCTTTCAGAGAACTATTATTTTCTTTTCTGTAAGGAGATCAACCCTCCGCCGCCCAAAGGTTGCTAACCACAATTTTACGCCATTTCGCATGAATTATTATTTTAATACAGTTGCATTAGAATAATTTTGCCTGGTGCCGTATACGCCTGGACAATAGTTGTCCATATTTCCAATCACGTTAATTATTTACAGAGCATGCTACTACACAAGCTTGCAAAATGTGCATATGCGCTTGCGTGCATATGCACATTGCAAACATCTGTATCGCGCGCGCAATCTATTCCTGCGGCAGATACACTACGCCTTACACTAAAACAAGCCGAAGGCATTTTCCTGGATAGCAACCTCCAGCTGCTGGCCCAGCATTACAATATTCAGTCGAACAAGGCACTGGTAGAACAGGCCCGTAAATGGGACAACCCGATCCTGGCTACAGACCAGAACCTCTACTCCAATCATGCATTTTTCCAGCACGGGCGAGACGCGAACGGAGAACGCCAGGGACAGTTTTTTGTACAGGTGCAACAGCTGATTAAAACTGCCGGTAAACGAGGTAAACAAATAGACCTGGCCCAAACCAACGTGGCGCTGGCCGAATGGCAGTTTAAAACCGTGATGCGCGAACTGCGGGCCACACTGATAAAAGACTTCTATACCATAGCACAGTTGCAAGGCAACGCCGCCCTCTATACCGACAATATGGAGCGCCTGCTGAAACTGGAAAAAGCAATGGCCGCATCGTTTGCCGCAGGCAATATTGCCCAGAAAGAATACCTGAGGGTGCAGGCGCTTATCCTGAACCTGAAACAAGATATGACCGATAATGGCAGGGACCTCGCAGATGCAGAAAGCGAGTTAAAAACATTGCTGCAAATAAGCGGCAACACATTTGTACTACCGGTGGTTGAAGAAAGAGAACCTGCGACAATGCCGCAGATCGGCATTTTCCAGGCAATGGATACTGCGTCGTTGTATAATACCGACTACAATCAGCAACTGTTACAGGCGCAATACAGCCACCAAAACCTGCGGCTGCAAAAAGCACTGGCAGTACCCGATGTAACGGTAGGTCCCGAATACGATCAGTCATCTAACTACATACCTAACTACTACGGCCTGGGCATCAACCTGCCTATCCCCCTTTGGGACCGCAACCAGGGCAACATAAAGGCAGCACGCTGGCAGGAAAAGGGCGACCAGGCGCTACTGAAACAGGCACAGCAAAAACTTAAAAACGACGTGCTGGCCGCCTGGCAAAAACTGCAACTGACCGTAAACCTGAACGGCACAGCTAACCCCACCTTTTATAATGATTACAACCAACTGTACAGGAACATTGTAGAGAGCTACAACAACAGGCAAATAAGCCTGATAGAATTCCTGGAATATTTCAACGATTACCAGGACGTTCGTAAAAACCAGCTGCAGCAGGTGCTGAACTTACGAATGGCAAAAGTAGAACTGAACGATGTAGTGGGAATAGATATAGCCCAATGATCATATTAAAAACACAGCGAACTCAACAATAAAAAAATGAAAAGAATATTAATAACAGCTTTGGCAGGTTTGGCTTTCCTTAGCGCATGTAAGCACGAAGTAAAGCAGGAAGAAAAACCAAAAACGTTTGTGCTGAGCGACACTATGAAGCACATGATACAACTGGACACTGTAACCAATTGCAATGTGTCGTCCGAGCTATCATTAAGTGGCATTGTTAGCTTCAATGAGAATAATGTTGTTAAGGTATTCCCGCGCAGTAGCGGCCAGGTGATAGAAACCAAAGTATCGCTTGGCGATAAAATACATAAAGGACAGGTATTGGCCATTATAAAAAGTGCTGATGTAGCCGGTAATTATAACGACCTGGGCGGTGCCAATGCAGATCTGGCCATAGCCAAAAGGCAAATGGACAACCAGGAATCGCTGTATAAAAATGGTATCAGCAGTGAGCGGGAATACAATGAAGCAAAGCAGAACTACGAAAAATCGCTGGCTGCCCGCAATAAAATACAGTCGCTCATAACCATTAATGGCGGTGGCAAAACAGCTTCAGGAGGCGAGTACATGGTTACCGCACCTATAGACGGCTACATAGTAGAAAAGAAAATAGCTGCCGGTGCATTCATTCGCCCGGACATGGGAGATAACCTGTTCACGATCTCTGATCTGAAGAACGTGTGGGTATACGCCAACGTATACGAAACAGACATTAATAAAGTAAAGGAAGGGTATAACGTAAAAGTGTTACCAATAGCCTATCCTGATAAAACATTTACAGGTAAGATAGACCGCGTTGGCGAAACACTGGACCCTCAGAGCAAGGCCCTGAAAGTACGCATCAACCTGGACAATTCTGAAATGCTGCTGAAGCCCGACATGTTTGCCAAAGTGCTGGTAAGCAATGTAGAGGGCGGGCAATCGTTATGCGTGCCACGCACTGCCCTTATACCACAGGAAGGTAAGCATTATGTAGTGATCTATGTAAATGACAGCGACATGAAAGTATCGCAGGTGGATATATTGAAAACAACCGCCGATAAGGCCTTTATATCCGAAGGCGTATCAGCAGGCGATCGCGTAGTGACCAAGAACCAGATACTTATTTTTAACCAGCTGACCGGTCAATAGGTTAACTGCAAAACAGCATTCATGAATAAGCTAATCAAGCAGATCATATATTTTTCACTGCGGCATAGATACTTTGTATTCTTTATGACCGCCATACTGGCCGTAATAGGCTACCTGTGCTATAAGGAAACACCGATAGAAACATTCCCCGATGTTACCAATACACAGATCATCATTATCACGCAATGGCCCGGCCGCAGCGCCGAAGAGGTGGAGAAGTTTGTAACCATCCCATTGGAAACTGCGCTCAACTCGGTACAAAGCAAGATCAATCTGCGCTCTACATCGTGCTTTGGCCTGTCTTACGTGCGCCTGATATTTGACGACAACGTAGATGATGCATTCGCACGGCAACAGGTATTTACCCGGATAGGCAACGCGGATCTGCCGGATGGCGTATCGCCGGAGGTAGAACCACCCTACGGCCCTACTGGTGAGATATACCGTTACACCTTGGAGAGCAAGACAAAAAATATCCGCGACCTGAACGAGATACAGGAATGGGTACTCGATCGCCAGTTTAAATCTGTACCCGGCGTAGCTGACGTAAACACTTTTGGCGGCGGCGAAAAGATATATGAGGTACGCGTGAACCCCAGCCAGATACAGAACTACGGCCTTACGCCGCTGGATGTGTACACCGCTGTAAACAAAAGCAACATCAACGTAGGTGGCGATGTGCTGGAGCAGAACGGCCAGTCATTCATCATCCGTGGCATAGGTTTGCTGAACGACATTAACGAGATCAACAACATCATTGTTACCAAGATAAACGGTGTGCCCATCCTGGTAAAGAACCTGGCCACGGTTGTGGAAACCGAAAAACCGCGCCTGGGCGATGTAAAGCACGACAAGGATGAAGATGTAATTGAAGGCATTATAGTAATGCGCAAGGGCGAAAATGCCGAGCAGGTGCTAAACAAGATACACGACAAGGTAAAAGAACTGAATGAGAATGTGCTACCCAAGGATGTGAAGATCGTGCCGTTCTACGACCGTACTAACCTGATGGAGTTTGCCACACACACCGTGTTGCACAACCTCTTTGAAGGTATTATACTGGTGACGCTTATCGTGCTCATCTTCATGGCCGATTGGCGTACTACGCTTATTGTGGGCATCATAGTACCGCTGGCGCTGCTGTTTGCATTTATGCTGATGAAACTACGCGGTATGACAGCCAACCTGCTGAGCATGGGTGCGGTAGACTTTGGTATCATTATAGACGGTGCAGTGGTGATGGTGGAGGGCATCTTCGTGGCGCTCGATCACAGGGCTAAAGAGGTGGGCATGGAAAAATTCAACAAGCTGGCAAAGCTGGGCTTGTTCAAGAATGTAGGTACGGAAATGGGTAAGGCTATATTCTTTTCTAAGCTCATTATACTTACCTGCCTTGTGCCCATTTTCGCCTTCAAAAAGGTGGAGGGTAAAATGTTCTCTCCGCTGGCCTTTACCTTGGGTTTTGCGCTGTTGGGAGCATTGATCTACACCCTTACATTGGTACCGGCACTATCCAGTATATTGCTGCGTAAGAATGTAAGAGAGAAGCACAATCCCGTTGTTCTGTTCTTCGAAACCTATATCATGAAGGCCTTTAAGTTTGTGTACCACAGACCTAAAGTAAGCCTCATTGTAGCTATCTCGTTCATGGTGCTCTCGTTTGCCTCTGCCAAGTTCCTGGGCTCAGAGTTCTTACCGGAGCTGGATGAAGGTGCATTATGGGTGAAAGCTCAACTGCCGATGAGTGCCTCCCTTGATGAGTCTAACCAGATATCGCGCAAGATGATGACCATCCTGCAGCAGTTCCCCGAGGTAAAGCACACGATGGCGCAGGTAGGCCGTACGGTAGATGGTACTGACCCGAAAGGCTTCTTTAATATAGAAATAGCCGTAGACCTGAAGCAGAAAGATGAATGGCCAAAAGGAGTAACTACCGAGAGCCTGATAGATGCCATGGATAAACAGCTGAGTAAGATACCGGGCATCCTCTTCAACTACTCGCAACCTATCCGCGATAACGTAGAAGAAGCCGTCGCCGGTGTGCCTGCATCGCTGGCTGTAAAAATATTCGGTACTAACCTGAATACTATGGATACGCTGGCCAACCAGGTAATGGCCCAGCTGCGTACAGTACAGGGTGTAGAGGATCTTGGTGTACTGCGTAACCTCGGCCAGCCGGAATTCCGTATAGAGCTGAACCAGGAAAAAATGGCGATGTACGGCGTAAGCATTGCCGATGCCAATGCGGTTATTGAAATGGCCATAGGTGGTAAAGCAGCTACCCAGCTGTACGAAGGGGCACGTAAGTTCGACATCCGTGTGCGTTACGATAAAGACTTCCGCAACACCCAGGAAAAAATAGAACAGCTGATGGTACCAACCGCAGACAATACCCGTATACCGCTAAAGGAAATAAGCGATATAAAGGTGCTCACTGGCCCATCCTTCGTATACCGCGATAATAATGCACGGTACATTCCGGTAAAATTCTCTGTACGTGGGCGTGACCTCGGCAGCACCGTAAAAGAAGCACAGCAGAAAGTGGCGCAGCATGTAAAGCTGCCACACGGCTACAGCCTCACCTTCAACGGCGAATTTGAAAATGCCGAACGTGCCTCTAATACCCTGGCTAATGTGGTGCCTATCTGCTTGCTGGCTATATTCCTGATATTGTTCATTACTTATGGTAATGTAAAGGATGCACTGCTCACCATTATGAACGTACCATTTGCATTGATAGGTGGCATCCTGGCGCTGCACGTTACACATATGAACTTCAGCATCAGTGCAGGTATCGGCTTCATAGCCCTGTTCGGTGTCTGTATCCAGAACGGTGTGATATTGATCAGTGTATTCAAAAAGAACCTGGGCGATAAGATGACGCTGCACATGGCCATAGAGCACGGTGTGCACACCCGCATACGACCTGTAGTAATGACCGCACTGATGGCAGCTATAGGCCTGCTGCCCGCCGCGGTGAGCACAGGCATAGGCTCGGAAACACAAAAGCCCCTGGCTATTGTAGTTATCGGCGGGTTGATCACCTCTACCCTGCTAACCCTGCTGATACTACCGGTTATCTACGCTATGGTATACAACCTGATGCACAAACGCGAGAACCGGCGACTGCTGCGTAAGCTCGGTGCCATCAGCCACCCGCCTGCAGACCATAAAGAAGACCTGGAAGGGCATTAATAAAAACCACTCAAATGCAAAGCGGCTGTCAGACAATTGGCAGCCGCTTACTTCTTATCACTATACCAATACATGAACAAACACAACAGCACCGTTATCAGCATCACGATATACGGATAGATCTTCCGGTTTAGTTCATCGCGCTCTCGTCGCTTATGGTAATTGGCTATACTTTCATGATGCTCTGTTACATCAGCTATCAGTTTCAGGCGCTCTGCTATTGGCCCTATATATTCAAAGCTCAGCCAGCGCATTGCTTTAAATACTTCTTCTATTATTGCCTTGTTGGTTTCATCATCTTCAGCCTGCTTCAATATAGTTATGTGGGCATCCGATAAAATGAGCATAATGTAGTCGCTCAACGCGCCCCTGCTTAGGCGATACGTGTCCATAGCCGCCAGGCTATTATTCATATCAATACATACTTTCAGCAGCCAGGCTGGTGTTACCTCCTGCACATATTCCCGGCGTGCCCGCGCACTGGTAGCCCACCGGTTATCATCATATTGCTCTCTGCGGATAGGGTCGCTTAATGTGGTATATGCCTCTGTTATTTCCCGGAACTGAACATCGGCAAACGGATTGCCGGGGTTCTTATCCGGGTGATGCTGCATGGCCAACTTTCTGTACGCCTTCTTTATCTCGCTAAGCGATGCAGACGGCTTTACACCTAATATTTTATAGTAGTCTTTCAAATCAGTCGTAAGTCAAAAGTCATAAGTAGTACGTCCTTCATACGCTACATTGTCGCATGCCATCACATTCCCCACATTACCGCATTCATCACATTAAGTCATTGAGCCATTTATCCCTCCCATTGAGCCATTGAGCCATTACGCAATTCAGCCATTATCTTTACTGTCCCACATAAACACGCAACCCCATGTACGGTAAGGGCTCCATTTGGCCGATATCTTCAGCATCTGCTCTTTCAGTGCCTTTTTATCTGTCATATCGAGTCCATACACCTTGGCCATCCCCTGCTGTATACCCAGGTCATCAATGGCAAATACATCTTCCCTGCCCAGCGTAAACATCAGCAACATCTCTACCGTCCAGCGGCCCACACCCTTTATCTGCGTTAGCAGGTCTATTATCTCCTGGTCGCCCATCTTGTCCAGCTTCTTGTCTGTTATCTTATGTTCTGCAATAAAGGCCGCTACATTATGTACGTAATTGGCCTTGGCATTCGATAAGCCTATACCGCGCAGTACTTCATGGGGCGTTGCCGTTATCTGCCGTGGCGTGGGTTCCTTGCCGCCATACAATTCCAGGAACCTTTTGTATATCACATCCGCTACTTTGGTAGATAATTGCTGGCTCATAATAGATGCACACAGGCGCAGGCATACGTTTTTGTGCTTCCGCAGTTTCCTGGGCTGTATGGTTTTCAGCAGCGGTAGCAATTTCTTATCTTTAGACAGGTGAGCGTAATAACTGGCTTCGGCGTTCATGCCATAAAGCTAAGGGCTATCGGTAACATTATAAACTTCCCCTATGACCACATAAAATAAGAAAAGAACAAAATACATGTACATACACGTATATTTGCAGTATATTTCATTCAGAAGTATGCTAAAAAAGCATCTACCGGTGAAAAGAAGAACATTCATTAAAACAGGTGGCCTGCTGGCTGCCGCACAAATAACAGGTATGTCTACATTATCTGCATTAGAATCGCTGGGCAGCAGCCTGGCGCCATCGCAGCGTATGCCCGTGCTGTTCATAGGCCACGGTAGCCCTATGAATGCCATAGAAGATAACGAGTTCAGCCGTAGCTGGAAGGCTATGGGCGCCAAACTGCCACGCCCGCAGGCCATACTTTGTATATCGGCACACTGGCTTACGCCAACCACTAAAGTAAGCGGTGCCAGCAAACCCAAAACTATCCACGACTTTGGCGGTTTCCCCAAAGCACTGTTCGATGCGCAATACCCTGCGCCTGCAGCACCGGAGATGGCCGAGCTTTCTAAAAAGCTGATCACCGAAAGCCATGTACAGAGCGATGATACCTGGGGGCTGGACCATGGCACATGGAGCGTATTGCTGCCCATGTACCCCAAGGCCGATATACCTACATTCCAGCTCAGCCTGGTATATAATCAGTCTCCAGCTTACCACTACGCTATTGGCCAGCAGCTATCTAAGCTGCGCGATAAGGGCGTACTGATAATAGGCAGTGGTAATATAGTGCACAACCTGGGTCAGATAGACTGGTATAACACCGGCAAGATATTCGACTGGGCGGCAGAGTTTGATACCAAATTCACGCAATGGATGGATAAAGGCGACCACGCATCAATACTCAATTACCAGAAACTGCTGGGCTCCACCGCCGCAATGGCCCACCCTACTTACGATCACCTGCTGCCATTGTTCTACATACTGGGTCTGCAGCAAAAAGGGGAAAATATCTCCTATTTCAACGATAAAATATCGATGGGTTCGCTCTCTATGCGCTCTCTTATCATACAAGCATAGCAACAACTAAAAGCATCGTACCTTTATGTGGCTGGCATCTGCGCCGGCCACTTTTTTTATGTATAGACATTACCTGCTGATACTTTCTGTGCTATTTATATTGGCGTCATGCGCACAGCCAAAGCCGCTTATCTATAAAGATGTGGAGCGCGTCAGCTTCCGTAAGGCAGACCTGACAAGCGTTACCCTTAAGGTAGAACTGAAATTATACAACCCTAATAAATATGCCCTGATGCTGAAAGACCCTACGCTCGAAATCTATATCAACGATCGCCACGTGGGCTACGCATCAATAGAAGATAAACTGGCTATACCGGGCCGGGATACTTTTATTGTGCCTGCAGTACTGCGCATCGATCTGCTGAATGCCATACCCAACGCCATACAGGTCATCCGCAACAAAGAAATAACGCTCCGAGTAGATGGCTCGTTAAAGGCAGGCATACCACATCATGTTGGTAAGGGCGGCGTGTTTATTGGCGTACCTGTGCATTACGAGGGCAAGCAGAAGATTGATATAAAGTTATAATTGTCTCACACTATCACTCAACACCAGGTAAACTGCATTCGCCTGCCGTACGTCCATACTATACAAGCCCGTCAACATGCCAAAAGCAGGCAATACAAATAACTGTTCTTCGCGGTAAAAACAAGGCAACTTCACATGCTGTCGGCCCATTCCACTCAGCACAACCCCGGGATGTATATGCCCCACAACATTCATCTTGCCTTCAGGCACCTCTTTCATTGGGGCATGCGTATACACCAGCGAGCCATTTTCAATAATGTCCTCTACCTCTATACATACATCCTTAAATAGCTGCTTATTGATGAGATCGTGATTGCCCTTTACCAGCGTAAACTGAATTTGCGGATATTCTTTGACCAGGTCGCAAAACAAATGCCAGTCGGCATTAAAATCGCTGTGGAACAGATCGCCCAGGAAATACACCTTCTCAGGTTGCACCTCATTAAGTATGCTGCGCAAATTATCAAAATCACCCCGCTGGGCTTGTGCCGGAATAGCAATACCGTGTTTGCGGAAATGACTAGCCTTACCCAGGTGCACATCGGCAATTACCAGCAACTTTTCATCCGGCTTATACAGCGCCTTCTGATACAATAACACCAGTTCCTCTCCACAAATATCTATTGTCATTTCCGGTAACTCCTGTAGCTAAATAATTGAGCAGCAAAGGTAAGAGAAAAGCTCATGTTGTCTCTCTTTGCTTCCGAGAATGAATACGTCCGATTATAAGATGGCTTCGTTCTCTGCCTACCAGCGGGCAGGCTTGCCATGACCGTGTTGGATGAATATTTGTTTCTTTGCGCCCTCTGCCTGCTTAACTTCCCTTTGCGTTCTTTGCGCCACTCCTTTGCGTCCTTTGCGTGAAACTCTCTATTTTTTGCCCTCCTTATCCAATTGTGCCAGCATTTTTTTCACCCTGTCCTCAAAGGTCTCATTACTGAATTTCTCCCTGAATCGCTCCGTAAGTATCGGGAAGCAAAACGGGCTGAACTGTTTCAGCTCTTTAATGATCACATCCTGCGTTTCCATACGCTCCAGTGCCCTGCGCATACGTACCTCCTCCATCTGGAAGGTCATCACCTCATCATAGGCTTCCTGCAGCAGCAGGTTGTTTTGCTCATGGTCTTCAAACACGCTGAAGAACAATTGAGATGAGGCCTGTACATGCCTTGTCTTCACCGCCTTGCCCGGAAAACCATTGAACACAAGGCCCGATATGGTGGCTATATCCCTGAACTTGCGCTTGGCCATCTCGGTAATGTTCACACTGGAATATATATCGGCCGACATAGTAGCACTATCAAACAGTGCATTGCCCAGCGCCTCTTCAATAGGTATCTCCTGGTCGCTCAGCAACTCAAAACCATAATCGTTCATGGCTATAGAAAAGGTCATGGGCTTTATCTGGGCTATACGCCAGGCAAACAGCGCGGCCATACCCTCGTGCACGTTACGTCCCTCAAAAGGGTAAATAAATATATGGTGTCCGTCTCGTGATTTTATCTTTTCTATCAGCAGCTCGCTGCTATGTGGCAGGTGGCTGCGCAGTTTCTGCTCTTCAAATAGCTGTTTAAGGCTGGTTATCTCTATGTCAACTTTTTTCCCACTGCCATAGTCATCCAGCTTCTGCCTTATGGTAGCCGACAACTGGCTCGATAGCGGCATCCTGCCGCCCTGCCAGCTGGGGAACGCCCCTTTGTCCTTCATACTCTTCTTTACAAAGGCCGTCATATCCTTCACCCGCACCAGTTCCAGGTTCTTACCGGTAAACCAGAATGCATCACCCGGGTTCAGGCGCGACAGGAACCATTCTTCAATACTGCCTATCCTGCCGCCACCCAGGTATTTCACCTGCATCATGCTATCGCTCACAATAGTGCCTATGCTCAGCCTATGGCGCATGGCCACTTTGCGACTGGTTACTTTATAAACGCCATGCTCTACGATTACCTTATGAAACTCATCGTAGGCATCCAGCATCTTACCACCCTCAGTTATAAAGGCCAGGCACCAACCAAATTCCTCCCGGCTTATAGAATTAAAGCAATGCGTCTGTATCACCTCAGCGTAAATATCATCAGCCCTAAAACCATCCGATACTGCCAGCGTTACCAGGTATTGTATCAACACATCGAAAGAGCGGATGTACGGTACGCGTTGCTCTATTTCTTTATGCGCTATAGCATGGCGCAACGCGCTCCCCTCCACTATCTCCAGCGAATGGGTGGGCAGGAAATATATCTTACTCACCGCACCTGGCCTGTGCCCGCTGCGCCCTGCCCGCTGCATAAAACGCGCTACTCCTTTTGGCGATCCTATCTGCACCACGGTATCTACCGGGCGAAAGTCCACACCAAGGTCCAGGCTGCTGGTGCATACTACCGCTTTAAGAATGCCCTCGTGCAGGGCATTCTCCACCCAAAGCCTCGTCTCCTCGCTAAGCGAACTGTGGTGTATGGCCATAGCCCCTGCCAGGTCGGGTTCACGCTCCAGCAATTTCTGGTACCATATCTCACACTGCGATCGTGTATTGGTAAACAACAAGGTCGACTGGCTGTTATGAATAATAGGCAGTACCTCATCCAGCATCTTTATGCCCAGGTGCCCACCCCACGGATATTTCTCTATCTGTTCCGGGATTATCGTTGCTATCTCGGTTTGCTTCTCCAGGTTGGTGCGTATCATGGTGCTTTTACCGCCATAGCTGCCCAGCAGCACTTCCTTGGCTTCTTCCAGGTTGCCAATGGTAGCTGATATACCCCATACCTTCAGTTGCGGATTGATGGCCTTCAGCCGGCTTAGCGCCAGTTCTACTTGTACACCCCGCTTGGTACCCATCAGCTCATGCCACTCATCCACTATTACAAACTGCAGATTCTTGAAGGTTTCGTTATAACCCTTGGCCGCAAGCATCAGGTGCATACTCTCCGGCGTGGTAATGAGGGCATGCGGCATCTTTCTTTTCTGCGCAGCACGTTCTTTAGTGCTGGTGTCGCCCGACCGTAGCCCTATATCATAATCCAGCCCCAGTTTATCACTTACGCGCGTGGTGGCCATGTGTATCTCCTTACTCAGCGCACGCAGCGGCGTTATCCAAAGGCAGTGTATGCCGCTCTTCCTTTTTTTAAAATACTCCTGCAGTACACCAAACCATATGGCATACGTCTTACCAAAACCCGTTGGCGCATTCAACAACCCCGAATACCCTTTACCTATTGCCTCCCACGTCTTCACCTGGAAGTCGTAAGGTTGCCATTCATTCTGTAAAAACCATTGTTCCGCTATCGGGTGCTTGCTCAGATCCACACTTTGAAGTTAAAAGAATTGAGCCATAGCTATCTCATCTTTTTCAGGCGCATACCCAGGAGTATCCCGAAGATAGCAGCCGGAATAGCCCCGAAGGTCGCCAGCAATAAGGTAGGTCGCCATACATAGTCCGCAAACGCCTGGCTATCGGCGCTGCCTTCCCGAAAGAAGCCTAACCATCCGGATAAAAATGCCGTAAAGAGCAATGTGAATAGCCCGCACATAACCCCGACAAGCAGGCTATTCAACTCTTCTATAATGATCATCCTGCCGGCAACACCGCCTAGCACATAGCTCACCAGCAACAGAATGGCACCGCCAGCCAACAAATTCAATTTAAAATCTACATCCGCTATCCAGCCGAGGTTCAGGTACTCGTCAGGCGAATACATAGCAGCCATGATAACGTAGGCAGTAGCCATACCTGCCAATGCAAAGTACACTGTATACTTACCACCGGCTGCCTGTGCTTCTTTAATGGTCATGGCTGAATTTGGGTTGCATTTTCATATCAAATATACTAAGTGACAGCAAGGCTCAACTAAAACAATTATACCTTTACGCCATGGAATTAAAACCCGGCATTGGCATAGACAACCTCATCTTCGGCATGTACGAACCCCAGGTAATGGACCTTATCGGCGACCCCGACCGCACCTTTACCAATGAGGACGATGAGAACGAGGTGATATACCAGTACAACGCCCTGAAGATGCGCCTTACCTTTTACCGCCACCAGGAGCGTAAGCTAGGCTATATCCGCTGCGGCAACAGTAAGATCACCTACAACAACCAGCCACTGTTGGGCCAACCCATAGAAGCCCTGCTAGCAACCACCCTGAAAGACTTCCAACCATGGCAAACAGATAGCTACGAATTCTTCGACGTATATACCCATGAGGAAAAATACATTGTCCTCAACGTAGAATACGAAGAAGTAGCGGACCTGGAGCTGGGCGTACCGTTGGAAGGAGAAGATGGGTATAAGTGGCCGTGATATGAGAAAGCGTAGGATACTATTCGTTTGCACCATTAACCGGATGCGCAGTGCAACTGCTCATACTATTTATGCTGATGACGACCGTTTTGAAGTGTTGTCTGCCGGTACCGATCAGTCAGCAAAGGTTGTGTTATCAGAAGACTTACTCAACTGGGCCGATGCCATCGTAGTGATGGAAAAAGAGCACAGGAACTTCATCAGGAAACACTACTTCCACATTTACAACAAGAAAAAGATAGTTTGCCTGTACATCCCCGACGATTTCGACTACATGCAAGACGAACTAATATTTATACTCAAAGACAAATTTGAGGATGTTTGGCAGCGCGGGCTTGTGTGATAAAAGTCTAGCCCATTCCTTTCAGTTCGCCGGAGTTCGTAGATCCGGCGGGCAAGTAGCCGGATTCCGTCCGGCGAAATGCAAATATTTTCACTTTTATATTACACCCTCATCCGGTCAACTTTTCTGCAACACTAACCTTTTTACGTGCCTATTTTGTAATCACAACATTCCTTATAAATCCCTTTATCAAATTTATAAAATGTCACAATAACACTATTCATTTCTTTACTGACAGAATCACCTTTTCTTATTCTATTTTCCTTGAAAAAGAAACTTTGGGGCAATTGATACAGTAATGATTTTTTAGCAACTTTGTCTTCAATCCTTATACGATAAAACCCGCGCTCCGCATCCTCAACAGAACTAATTCGACCTTCAATATTTCTGCTGATAAAATCCTTTTCCATTTTCTTATACTCATTCGTTCCGTACCAAAAAAAGCAGACCATGGCACCTATGATCATGACCCATATTGAGATCAGCACATACATATAGGATGGCATTTTATTAAATTTGAGCATAAACTAATTTAGTTGTGCATTATGCATGCCTGTTCTACACCAGTCAATCAACTTTAAAGGTAATAGTAGTTGGAATATTATTTGGATTCCAATGCGCCAATCTATCAGATTCTGTCCGGCTAATAAACATATAAAAAAAACCGCCTTTGCGGCCCTTCGTGAAAAATCTCCGCGGCTGTCTGCGTGAACCTGCGACAACCCTTTGTGCCCTTTGCGAAAAACTCCCCAACCCACACCTTATTAACCTATTACCCTTTTAACCCTTTACCTGTCTGCAAAAAACATAACTTTACGCCCTATGGAATTCAAGATCATTCAGAAGCCCAGCACTAAGCACAGGCTGTATATAGTTAATGATGCAGAAAAAGTAGCGCCGCTCGCCGGCCTTTCTGCCGAGGAAGCAAAATTTGTAACCACGACGTTCAGCAACGATCAGTCGTTTGTTACCATCAACAAATACTCGTGCTACATTTTCATAGCACAGGTAAAAACAAAAAAGACCGACTGGCAGACCCGCGAAGCACTCCGCAAAATGGGCGTAGAGGCCCAGGCTATGTGCAATAAGTACAAGATCGATGAGCTGACCATCACCAACCTCAGCGATCGTGCTGATGCCGCTATGCTCGCTGCCGAAGGTGCTGCGCTCAGCAACTACCAGTTCCTCAAATACCGAACAGAAGCTAAGAAGCAAACCCACTCGCTGCTGCGCATCGCTTTCACCAAAGATTCTGCCACGGTTAAGGAAGTAGCCCAGCTCAGCATTATTGTTGAGGCTATTTATAAAGCCCGCACATTGGTAAACGAGCCGCTGAGCTACCTTACCGCCGAGCAATTAGCCAAAGAAATTACCGAAATAGGCAAAGAAGGCGGTTTCAAAGTAACCGTTTTCAACAAGGGCCGCATAGAAAAAGAAGGTATGGGCGGCCTGCTGGCCGTAAACCGCGGCAGCATCGATCCGCCAACATTCTCTGTTATGGAGTATGTGCCTAAAAAAGCCATCAACAAAAAGCCATTGGTGCTGGTGGGCAAGGGCGTGGTATACGACACAGGCGGTCTTTCCCTCAAACCAACAGCCAATTCTATGGACCGCATGAAGAGCGACATGAGCGGCGCAGCACTGGTTACAGGTGCTATGTATGCCATCGCAAAAATGCAATTGCCTATTCATGTAATAGCATTGGTACCTGCCACCGATAACCGCCCCGGCGAACGTGCATACGTACCCGGCGATGTAGTACGCATGATGAGCGGCGCAACAGTTGAAGTATTGAACACCGACGCCGAAGGCCGTATGCTGCTGGGCGATGCTCTGCACTATGCTAAGCGCTATAATCCGCAGCTGGTGGTAGATTTTGCCACCCTCACCGGCGCAGCATCTGTAGCCGTAGGCGATGTTGGTATAGTATGCATGGGCACTGCAGGCGATGACGTAAAACAAGCTTTCCGCGATAGCGGTTTCCGCCAGTACGAACGCCTGGTAGAATACCCGCTGTGGGATGAATACGGAGATATGATCAAGTCGGAAGTGGCTGATATTAAGAACGTTGGCGGCCCATCAGGTGGAGCAATAACAGCGGGCAAGTTCCTGGAGCATTTCACAGACTATCCGTGGATGCACTTCGACATTGCCGGCGTGTCATTCAATACCGGCAAAAAAGGCTACTACCCTACCGGCGGCACCGCCTACGGCATGCGTATGCTCCTCGACTTCGTCACCAACATGGGCAAAGCGTAAGAAGTTTAGAAGCCACACAACACCTCCCTCTTCTTTGGAGAGGGCTGGGGTGAGGCTAACCAAATCGTATTGTACTTTTGCGCGCTCTGCCTGCTTGACACCTTTGCGGCCCTTTGCGAAAAATCTTTGCGTTCTTTGCGTGAAAGCCTGTTATATATTTTGGCGGGCTATTTCGTACCTTCAACTGATTAAGAATTACTATGCACGTAAATACAGACAAACCAGTAATAGGCATCACCACCGGCGACCTCAATGGCGTTGGACCTGAGCTTATCATAAAAACATTTTCAGATACACGCCTGGTAGAGCTGTGCACACCGGTAATATTTGCCAGCAACAAGCTCATCAACTTCTACCGCAAAATGTCTCCCGAGCATACGTTTAACTTCGTAAGCACTAAAGACATGTCGCAGCTCAACTTGAAGCAGGTAAATATCTTCAACTGCTGGGAAGACGAAGTACCGCTACAGCCGGGCGTACTCACCGAAGCCGGTGGCAAATATGCCATCCGCTCACTGATGGTAGCCACCCAATGCCTGAAAGACGGACAACTGGATGCCCTGGTGACTGCTCCCATCCACAAGAGCAATACCAACGTTCCTGACTTCCCGTTCACAGGGCATACGCCATTTCTTAAAGACAAATTCGGAGCAAAAGATGTGCTGATGCTGCTCTATAACGATAGGTTGCGCGTAGCGCTGGCTACAGAGCACATTCCTATCAGTAAGGTGGCACAGACCATCACCAAAGAACTGCTGGTCTCTAAGATCAACCTGCTGAAGGAAACACTGATCAAAGATTTCGGACTGGATAAACCAAAGATCGCGGTGTTGGGCCTTAACCCCCACGCCGGCGACGAAGGCCAGATAGGCAATGAAGAACAAACGGTGATCAAGCCGGTTATAGACCAGTTCCGTGCTGCCAACAACTTGGTGTTTGGCCCTTACAGCGCCGATGCCTTCTTTGCCCGTGGCAGCTATACCGAGTTCGATGCAGTACTGGCCATGTACCACGATCAGGGCCTGGTGGGCTTCAAAACACTAGCCGAAGGTGGCGGCATCAACTATACCGCTGGCTTGCCGGTCATCCGCACCTCGCCCGACCACGGCACAGCATTCGATATCGCTGGTAAAAACATCGCCGAACCTGAATCATTCCGCGAAGCAGTGTTCCAGTGCCTCGATCTGCTGCGCCAGCGCCAGGAATATGCTACCAACACCGCCAACCCCATGAAACGCGGCCGCATAGAAAAAGAACGCTCAACAGAGTCATAAAACATATTTGTGGTAGAGACGCAAGATTTTGCGTCTCTACGTTTTTGGATTAGATACAACACAACAACGCCCCATGTTCCACAAGAACATGGGGCGTAATATTATAAAACAGAAATAGCGTAAGCTTATCCGCGCAGGCTGTCCATATACTGGGTCAACTGGTCCAGCGTCTCAAACTGAACTTTTTCCTTGCCATAGCCCATCTTCCAGAACCTGGCAGACGGATCGGGGTTATACATACCCTTCCACAGCTTGATGCCCAATTCTTTATGTTCGTAGTCGATCGTTTTGGAGTTTTCCGTTACTACAGGCTCAAAACCAAGGTCAAACAGATCGTCTTGCGTTATTTCAGTAAAGTTCATGCAACAAATTTAGGGGAAAGTTGTTCTTATTTAAAAGTGTTTCGGGATAATTTTTTACGAGTTTTTCAATTTAACATTCCCAGCGTTCGCGCAACGCAACCACTTTTATATTACACTTCGCTAACTTTATACAAACACCTACTCATGACCAATACCGAAATCATCAACAAATTCTATGCCTCCTTCGCTGCGCGCGATGCCGAAGGCATGGTGAACTGCTATGCCGACGACATTCGTTTTGAGGATCCCGCATTTGGCCCGCTGCACGGCAACGATGCCAAAAACATGTGGCGCATGCTGCTGAAAAGCGCCGATGTAAAAGTGGAATGGAGCAACGTTACCGCCAATGGAAACACGGGTTCTGCTCATTGGGTAGCCACCTACATCTTCTCAAAAACAGGCAGAACGGTGGTTAATCATGTCTCCGCCAGCTTTGTATTTGAAAATGGTAAGATCGTGAAGCACACCGATACATTCGATGCGTGGAAATGGAGCCGCCAGGCGCTGGGGCTACCCGGCCTGCTACTGGGCTGGAGCCCGTTCTTAAAGAACAGCATCCGCAAACAGGCATTAGACCGACTGAACAAGTTTGCTGCGTCCCGACAATAGTATGCGATTGCCAGGCAGAATCAAAAAAATGTACCATCTATGCAACCATCAGCAAGGAAACAGCATATAGCTATTGGGTTGAGGCATATTTCAACCCTTAACCTTATTTAACTTCAATCGGTCATTAGCATCAGTATCCTTCGGGTACATTTACAACCATTAAAACCATCAACCAATGAACAACAACATTTTCAGCAAGGTAGACAATTACATCTGCGGCCTCCTGGCACCGGAAGACGACGCATTAAAGAACACCATCCAATCACTTGATACAGCAGGCATGCCGCAGATAAGTGTATCGGCCAGTCAGGGCAAGTTCCTGCAAGTAATGGCAACCGCCTGTAATGCAAGGCGCATACTGGAGCTGGGCACACTAGGCGGCTACAGCACTACATGGCTGGCACGTGCATTGCCCGAAAACGGCAAAGTAATAACGCTGGAACTGGACCCCGCTTATGCTGCCGTAGCCACACAAAACATTACCGCCGCCGGCCAGATGCATAAAGTAGAGATACGCACCGGCCAAGCTATGGATTCACTCGAAGCAATGATACAAAGCAATGAGCCCCCGTTCGACATGATATTCATTGACGCCGACAAACCTCCGTATGCCGAATATTTTCAAAAAGCACTACAACTGTCCCGCCCGGGCACTATCATCATATGCGACAATGTGGTGCGCAACGGAGAAGTAGCTAACCCCAACAGCACCGAAGAACGCGTGCAGGCAGTTCAGCGGTTCAACAAAGTACTCAGCAACACTAAAAATGTAACCGCTACCATACTGCAAACAGTTGGCGTAAAGGAATACGATGGTATGGCAGTAGCAGTTGTCAACTGGTAGTAGAGAAATATCTGATGGCTAAGCATCACCGCTCCCACCCTTCTATTTTATAATTCCTTCGGCATAGCATACTTTCAGCTCCGCCGTTAGCCGGCTTATACCATACCTCGAACCGGGCCGCATATGGCTTGCCCCAATCTCCTTCGTATATGGTAAAAGTACTGGTGGTGCCAAAGCGCTTAAACGTATCTGATGTGTTATATACTTTTACCGAAGATCTGCGTTTCACATCATCTTCAGATAATGGATCATTATGTGTTACTTCAAACGCTTTAAGATAAACTGTACCGCCACTTATCTTTGGTAACCATATATCATATTCAAAAAGGCCCGGCTGAAATGATTGGTATAAGACAAACGTTGTATCCTTTACCTGCATATTTATCATACTATCTGGCCTCTTTTCTCCGTAATCGTCCATCTCTGTCAATTCCGAGATCGGGATACCCTTCGGCATTTTCAGATCATCAGCATAACGATCTGTAGGGTTAAAGGCCAAAATAAAAGAAAATGGTATCATAAAGATCATCCACCCTACAAAACAAACAGAGGAGTAAATCAGCTTTTTCCAATCCCTGGTATACAGTTGAAATATCGCCGAGACAATAACTCCCAGGAGTGATATATACCCAAGGTAGTCTGCAATTCTTTCTAAAAAGCCCCAATCAGTGCCTATACTCAACACTATCGCAGCTATCGACGCCAGCATACAAAGCCACGACTGCCACCACAGGTTAATAAGGTATGGGAAAAGGCGTTTGATCATTACAGGAATAGTATGATGTGACCGCAAGCTACAAATTTACTCTATTACGCCACCTTCCACCTTTGCGCCCTCTGCCTTCTTAAAATTCTCTTTGCGTACTTTGCGCGCTCCTCTGCGTGCTTTGCGTGAATCCTTCCCTTTTATAAGTGCTCCTAAAACTGCAGATAAATAGGCATCACAGGCGTGCTCGATTTAAACTGAGCATATACAAACAGGAACACAATAAATATGGCTATGTACGCTATCAGCGGTGCCTTCTGCACACGCGGAATAATGCGCTCCGGTAGGTTGTCGGGTAGCATATGCATCGCGTAGCCCAGCAGCATCAGGTATATTACGTTATGGTAATTGGCAAAGAACTCCCCCCACACCTTTATATCAAAGTCAAAGGCTATCTGGTGTATCATAGCTTTAGCAATGTCAAAATTCACCGCCTTAAAGAATATCCAGCAGAAACATACAAACAGGAACGTGAGCAACTGCGCAAAGAAGTTGTAGATAAAATTGGTATCTACCCGCTTTATAAAGCTTGCGCCCACTTCCATCCACACCTTATGTATGGCCAGTGCCACGCCGTGCATCGCTCCCCACAATATAAAATTCCAGCTGGCTCCGTGCCAGAAGCCACCCAGCAGCATGGTGATGAACAGATTCAGGTATTGCTTGAACTTACCCTTGCGATTACCACCCAGCCAAAAGATATACAGGTAATCCCTCAACCAGCTCGATAGCGATATATGCCACCTGCGCCAGAACTCGGTAATCGTCTTACTCTGGTAGGGCGACAGGAAGTTGGGCGGTATGGTGATGCCCAACCACCGGGCTATACCTATAGCCACATCGCTGTAGCCGCTAAAGTCGCAATAGATAACTATAGCGTAGGCAAACAGCGCTATAAGGCATTCTACACCTGTATGCCGGCTTGGGTCGTCAAATATGTAATTCACCAGGTTCAGTGTCAGGTAGTCCGATATTACCAGTTTCTTGAACAGGCCCGATACGATCAGGTAAAAACCCTTCGCAAAATCATACTGCGTCACCTCGTAAGGCTTATGTAGCTGCGGTATAAAATCCCTGGCGCGCACTATCGGCCCCATCATCAGCTTGGGGAAGAACGACAGGAACAGCAGGTAATTGATGAACTTCTTCTCTGGTGCAAACTCGCCCCTGTACACATCTATAGTGTAGCTGATGTTCTCGAACGTATAGAACGATATGCCTACCGGCAACAGTATGTGCAGCGGGTTGATGCCCGTTGCAAAAAACTGGTTGCTGAAGTTGATAAAGAAATTGGTGTATTTAAAGTAAAACAACAGCCCCAGGTTCAGTATAATACTCACCGCCAGCAGTGCTTTTTTACTGCTCAGTTGCTGCCTGGTATAGATCAGGTTCGATAGCGAATAGTCTACCACCGCTGCCAGTAGCACCAACCCCACAAACCCGCCACTGGCCTTGTAAAAGAAGTACAGCGAAAAAATACTCACTATCCAGCTACGCGCATTATTATAATTGCGGAAGGCAAAATACAGAAGGATGAACAGGGCAAAGAAGTAAACAAAGAAACCATTGTTGAACAGCAACGGGTTCTTGCTATCGTACAGAAACTGCTGTCCGAAAGCCTTTAGATCAAAAGTAGGTTGCGCTATATTTAGGCTCATTAGTTACTTACTGCTCTTTTCTGTTTTTCTCACTACAAATACTCTCACTGGGTATGCACCACCCTTCTTCTCCGTCTTCACCCTCTTGCCTACACTCAGGTTCACGGTCAGCGCCTGGGCCGAGTCTATTTCATACCCCGTCCATACCCATGCGCTGTGCCCTATTTTACCAAAGGCCTTGTTGATATGTGCCGGATACACTTTACCATCGGTATGTGCGTAGCCAGCGCCCGCAGTTACGGTGGAGTCATATAGGCTCATCAGTTCGGCGGCAGTAGGTAGCTTCCACGTACCGTTATCGGCTTTCAGGCTATCGGCCCATTTCTGTGCCTCACGCCAAGTGTAGTCCCTGTCGCCAGCTACTATCCATTCAAGCCCCGTACGTTTGTCAACTATAGAGCCGTAGCTGGTAGTTTTGTATCCCGCCGCAGGCGGCACAGCAGTTGTTACAGTCGGGGGAGCCGTTGCGGTCGGCGTTACAGCGGGCTGAGCCACTGCAGGTGCCGTCGTCGGTTGCAGTTTGGGCTTGTTGCCCACTTTGCCATAATCCTGCATAAAGGCATCAAAAACAATATTGCCCAGTATCTCTGCGCCGCGCCCGTTGGGGTGCACGTAGTCGTGCCCCGCCAATACAGGCGTACTGTCGGCCCAGCGCACAATAGTGCCCGCGCCACCCATGCTGGCAAACATGTTGAAGAACGCCATACCATTACTATAAGCAAGTTCAGCCTGCGTCTTCACCAGGTTATCTATGCCCACTGCCGATTTAGCTACATCACCATAACGGAAGCCCCTGTCGCTGGTGCTAATCACCAAAAACTCCGCATTCGGCATGGCGGCCCTTAACTTCGGTAATATCTTCATCATATTCCGCTGGTGCCACTTAAAGTCAGCATTATCGGGCCTGTACAGCACATTCACACCATACTCCAGCACTATAAGATCATAATTATTGCCCTGCTGCACAGCCTGCAGAAAACCGGTATCCAACCTACCCAGTTCCTCGCCCGATATTCCCCTGAACGAGAAATTATCTACCACCACACCGTTCTTCGGCTCCATAGATACTCCGTATACAGGCACTGTACTGTTGGCAATGGTCAGCTCCAGGTTATGCCCCGTGCTGCTGTCCAGCACTATACGGTTCAGCCTGGCCGGTGCCAACACCTGGTGCGCAACTCCGTTCGCAGTAATAGTAAACTGACCACCCACATGTCCGCAGATCAGGCTCTTCTCCAGCTTTTGTATGCTATCCTTACCCAGGGTAAGATCCTTCACCACCAGCGTACCATTACCGGCATGGTATACCCTACCCGATAGGAACAATGGTGCCGATGTCTCTTTATTCTTAAAGTTCTCCTCTACCCAGTCTCCCGTCCATTTCTGCGATATCGTGCTGCGGAAACCATCTACCGTTACCGATGTTACCGGCACAAACCCCACACCGCTGCCACCAAAATAAGCCTGCAGGCGCTGGCGCACCGTCTTCGTCAGCTGGTCGCCCTCAATAAAACTGTCGCCCAGCCACGCTATGCGCACCTTGCCCTTACCTGTCTTCTTTAGTTGCTCCAGTTTAGCCATCAGCCCGGGCAATGCGCAAAGTGTATTGTCAGTATAAAAGGCAGTGATCACCTTATCCTTCAGGTACAGGTTAATGTCCCTGGGCGCGTTAGGCTGAGCAACACCCTGTACACCTGGCGCAGGCATTTGCGTGGTGTCAACAAATGTGGAAGAATGTGTTTTAGCTGGCTTCAATACATCGGCCACGATATTGATATTGTCAAGACCGAGCGAGTAAGACGGAAAAAAAGTGGCTAAAAGGGAGTAGCCCAGTAGAATGAACGTAAACACCAGCGTGAATACGACTACATTCTTATTATAATTCATAAACAGACGTGGAAAAAGAAAGGTTTCCCGACACCACAAACTTAGGAACGTTAGTAACGATAAACAAAAAAGAAAGCCCGAAAAACGGGCTTTCTTTCAAAATATTTTGAGCTTGATTACAGCTTGTTCGACTGTATAGTGTTCAATATCCTTTTTTCCCAAACCTTAGGCTGTTCAGAATAGCCCGATTTGCTGATCGCCTTTACCCACTGCTTGGTATCAGCATTGTCTTTCAGGCGCGCGTAAAACTGCTTCTTAGATATGGTACGGCAAAAATCCATGAACGATTCCTGCTCGCTGTCGTACTGTTTGTAGCGGCTTTTGTACCCGCTTTTAGCCAGCTGGTTCTGGCCTACAATACCAAAGTGGTTGTTCAGCTTTTTGGCGGTTTTGCCTTCGCCGGCAGATGATTCCACCATAGCTATGGCCAGTATAACCTGGTAAGGGATACCATATTGTTCAGAAAGCTCAGTGGTCAGTGCCTTGTGCTTTGTAATGTACGATACACTCTGTGCATTCGTGGCAGTGATCATTACTGCCAGCAGTGCCAGCACCAACAATTTCCGCTTTAAAATCCAATTCATAATCGTCATAACCAAATACTTTAAAGTAACAAGAGGGATCACATTCCTTTCGGAATCGGTGCAAATATAGGGAAAATTTGCGTGATAATGCCTAATAGGTTGTTAAAAGGAACACTGTCGTTTGCTAGGCCCTAAGAAGATCAAAGACATAAATTACAATAATCTGTTTAATTCCAACGTTATATCACGCATACTAGTCAACAAAAGATCGACCCATTACAATGAAAACCTTTGCAATATTAATATTGCTCGTTTCGCTTAAACAGCAAACATGTTATGCTCAAAACCTCGTTCCCAATCCCAGCTTCGAACAGTACAATAATTGCCCTTATTGGGCTCCTATTCCCTCTGGCGGCTACCCCAACCACATAGTTTATTCACCTTCGTATGATAATTTTCCTACGGTCTTATCTTGGGTTACCCCTTTGATGTATAATACACCTGCATATTTCAATAAGTGTGATACAAATTCTTGGGGCCATGGGGTACCTAATAGCAATTGGGGATATCAACCGGCTCATACGGGAAATGCTTATACAGGAGTGCAGGCTTTCTCACATACAAACATACATACATCTTATAAAACTTTCATAGAAAGCAAATTAAACTTTCCATTACTCCCCGCGCATAACTACAATATAGAGTTTTATGTAAGCCCTGGAGTATTACAAGGCTGGCATCAATACGGTGGGGTGTATGCTACAGACAGGATTGGTGCATATCTGTCTGACACCATGGTCCTCAACGATCTTGGCTATACAAATATTCACCTGTACAAACCTGCTAGCATCGCAAGCCCGCCTGGCGTATTTATAACGGACACATCTGTATGGACAAAGATAGAAGGCACCTATACAGCGCACGGCGGGGAGCAATGGATCACCATAGGTCGGTTTAGCGATAGTATACCCGAAAGAGACACATTCTTGTTTAATCCGGATAGCGTGATCAACATTCACGATACCGAGATGTATTGTTTCATGTTCATAGATGATGTATGCGTAACGGATATTGGCTTTAACAGCATAGATACTACTATATGCACCGGCACCTTCCCGGTATCATTAGATCGGGCTACGGCTGCAGGAAATTATGTATGGAACACCGGCGCTACAAGTGCAGCCATTGCTGCAGAACAACCCGGCATTTACTGGCGGCTCACTACCGGCGATTGTATCTATCATGTAGATACATTCAGGGTATTTCCCATTCCCTACGTGTCTCTGGGCCCTGATAAAACTGTGTGTAAGGAACCCGCATACTACATTAACACCGGCAACCAGCATTTCATTCATTACGAATGGAACACCGGCGACACCAGTTGTTGCGTTATAGCTGATACCACCGGCACATACTACCTTACGGCGAATAATGTATGCGGCACCAGTTCAGATACCATACAGCTTACTGTTATAGAACCGTGCGAAAACTGCCTGGTCATTCCCGATGCCTTCAGCCCTAATGGCGATGGTCACAACGATGTATTTAAAGGATTAGTACGATGCCAGGTAAGTCAGTACAATATGAAGGTATATAACCGGTGGGGCAATTTGCTATTCAGCACCGCTGATGCATACACCGGCTGGGATGGTACCTACAATGGCATACCTCAGGATATGGGTACTTATTTTTACTACATAACCTACACCCCTGCTGTTCCACAAGCCGGATCAACGAACGCTTCCGGTAGTTTTATACTCGTAAGGTAACAACACACCCTCATCAGCACACCTGCTCTCCCCTGTTATACTGCAAGCCCCACCTGGCCATCGCATCCATCACAGGCTTCAGCCCCTCCCCCATCTCTGTAAGGCTGTAGGTAACATGTGGTGGTATCACGGGCATGGCTTTGCGGCTCACCAGGTTGTCAGCTTCCAGTTCCTTCAGGTGCTGAATCAGCATTTTCTCGGTTATGGCTGGCAGGCACTTCTTCAGTTCGCTGTATCGTTTAGGGCCGGTGCTCAGGTGGTACAGTATTAGTGGCTTCCACCTGCCGCCTATTTTGTGCAGCGTAAAAGTTACCGGGCACTGGCTCAGCGCACCGGTCACATTCAGGTTATTGGTCGATGTTTCTTTTACTTCATACATATTTTAAACATACTTTTTGGTAAGTACTGGTAAAAAAGTAAGTACAAATATACCTTTGCCTTGTCAAAAAAACAAAAACACATGAAATACGTAATCACAGGCTCGCTGGGCCACATCAGCAAACCACTTACAGAAACACTGGTAAAAGCAGGTCACCAGGTTACCGTTATCAGCAGCAGTGCCGACAGGATCCCATCTATAGAAGCGCTGGGCGCTCACGCAGCCATCGGCAGCATCAACAACGAGCAGTTCCTGGCCAATACTTTTATGGGTGCCGATGCAGTATACACTATGATCCCACCATCCTGGGATTCCGCCGACTGGAAAGCACACATCCACAATGTAGGCAAAATATATGCTGCGGCGCTTAAAGTTGCTGGTGTAAAGAAGGTAGTGAACCTGAGCAGCGTTGGCGCACACATGCCCGATGGTTGCGGCCCTGTAAGCGGTCTCCATTTTGCAGAGCAGGAGCTCAACAAACTAGACGGCGTAACCATCACCCATCTGCGCCCCGGATTTTTCTTCTACAACCTGATGGCCAATATTGGTATGATAAAAGGCATGGGCATCATGGGTGGCAACTACGGCGAGGGCACTACCCTCATTATGGCTCACCCTAACGATATTGCAGCTGTAGCCGCAGAAGAACTACAGAACACATCTTCTACCGGCCACAGCATACGTTACATAGCCAGCGATGAACGCTCTACCACAGACATTGCCAAAGTATTGGGCACTGCAATAGGCAAGCCGGAAGTACCATGGGTCAACTTTAAAGACGAGGATAACTATAATGGTATGCTGCAGGCCGGCCTTACAGAAGAGGTAGCGAAGAACTATACAGAGATGGGACATGCTATGGCAACCGGCCAGATGGCCGCCGACTATAACAACCACAAGCCCACCCTTAGCCCAACAAAGCTCGAGGATTTTGCAAAGGAATTTGCGGCGGCTTATAACGCTTAAGCGATGTCATTATATAGATTTGTCAACTTTTTGAAAGTTGACAAATCTTACTATCGCACTAATATGTTAACGTGGTAAAAATATGCGAAAGGCCACCCAAACGGGTGGCCTTTCTTGTCATCATGGTGGTAGCTAAGCTTAGTGGGGCAGCTTCACTATCTTAAATGTCTTTTGTCCTTCCGGAGACGCCACAACAGCTTGCAGCATGCCTTCGGGTAGTGCTTGTATATCTATCGTATTCTTGTCCTGCTGCAGTGTATGGGTGGCCAGCAACCTGCCTACATTATCATATATCTTCACGCTCCAGCCTGTATTAGCTGCATAACCAGCCACATCAACATGCAGTTGATCTGTACATGGCACAGGGTATACACTTACACCATTCATCGCATTCACGTTGCTTACTCCAACTCCTATTACATATACAGAGTCTGACGTCTTGGAACAAATGCCATCATCTACGGTCACAGTGTACCAGCCCGTCTGGGTAACGGTGTAGGTGCTGTTGGTAGCACCACTTATTGCAGTACCTGAATGCATCCACTGGTTGTTGGCCGTTGATGAGGAGGTAAGTGTTGCCCCCGAAGCCGAGATAGTAGGTGTAGCTAAAACATCTGCATTAATGGTAAATGGAGTACATACCCCGGAAGCAACACAACCGCCAAAACCTCTTACATAATAAGTAGTAGTATCAGAAGGAGATACGGTGATGGTAGCGCCGCTGCCAACCATTGTTCCGGCGCACGATCCGCTGTGCCATTCCCATGCGGTCGCATCATTCAGTGTACCCGTCACAGTAAGCGATACAGTAGAGCCCGCACATATCAGCGTATCAGAAGATGCTACTGCAGATACAGCCGGCGCAGCACACGTCTGGTATTTCATAACCGTTGTTTTACCGCCATTGCCATCATCAAAGTAGGCTACATACAGGTTACCGTTACCGTCAGCAACTAGCGACGTATGTGCTGCCGTACCGGCAGAAAAAGACGGTGTACCGAAATAATTCCAGTTGGTACCGTCAAACTTCATCACAGATGCTTTCCAGCCGGTTGAGGCTTCTGTAAAAGCAATATATGCGGTATCGTTGGTACCAAATGCAAGCGACGTAAAATTTACTATTGTGGAAGTAAAACTTGGCGTACCCACATTTACCCACGTTGTACCGTCAAACTTTTGTACCGATGCTGATGGCCCCATAGGCGCCGGATTCCAGTAGGCCACATAAGGCACATTATTATGATCGAACGCCAGTGATATATTATTGGCATTGCCTATCGTCAAAGACATGAATGGTCCGCTGCCAACGTTTACCCAGCTGGTACCGTTGAATTTTATCACGTTTACAAACCCTGTAGGCCCGTCCTGGTATGCTATATAGAGTGTATCATGCCTGTCTGGCACCATAGAAATGTAATATGCAGAACCTGGTGTTAATGGCGATGTACCTCCTACGGGTACCCACGATGAGCCTGTATATTTAAGTACTTTAAGTACGCCACCTTCTCCATTGTCAGCAAATGCCAGGTACGCGGTATCGTTGATGATTTTTATATTGGAATACTGGCATTCGCCTGTGGATAAAGAACTGCCGATACTGGTCCATGTGCTACCGTTGTACTTCATTACAGCAGCTTTAGACATATCATTCCCATCTGCAAAAGAATAGTAGAAGGTACCGCCGGGCCCTTTATCAAACCAGCTGTGATGAGAGATGCCCGGCGTGAAGCCTGGCGTGCCTATACTTACCCACGAAGTACCGTTGTAGCGCATGACTGTGCCCTGCCCTGCAGGAAAGCCTTCATCGTTAAAAGAAACAAACAGATTATTAGAGTCATCGACCATCAGGTGCTGCCAGTTGCTCAATCCTCCGGGCGAAAATCCGGGCGTACCCACGGGTGTCCATTGTGCAGCTGCATCTTTACCTGATAACAGGGCCAAAGCCAGGCATGTAGCCGTAAATGTCTTTGAAAGGTTCATGATAAATAAGTTTAAAAGTTGATTTAAAAGTAGCTGTAAATTTAGGACAGGCATCAGTCTGGTTTTAGGGTGAAAAAACCCATATTATTTTTATAAATGTCAATCAGAGAATAGATACGTATTTTAGCTATTCAACAGAATGACAAAAACCATTACAATATTATTGCTGCTGCTAATAGCTTTTCTATTCTTCGCTGCTACTGCGCAAGAGCGGACGGGCAGTAATATGAACATTAATGTACAGCCGGCGCCGCTAATGGTGCATGATACGGCGGCATTAAGAAAGATAGTGAGAGCAGTTCATCCATCAGACAAAAGCAACCCCGACAGCGCCATCATTGTCTACAGGCAAATCATAGACCTGGGCCGCAGCCTTCACGATACTAACAGCCTGGTGCTGGCGCTGAAATATGCAGGCAGCATATATGGCGAGGAAGGACTTTATGAACTGGCTATAAGCTATTATAAGGAAGCAGTAGAGCTGTGTCTTGCCTCACCCGAAAATGGGTGCTATATACCTGAGCTATACAATGACCTGGCCAGTGTATATGAGTATATGTACAATTATGGAGAAGCGGCCAGGTACCTGTACAAGGCCAGCACAGACAGGCACAAACCATCTCCCGATTTCTCTTATGGCCGGATATATAACAATCTTGGCTTTATACTCAGCCGTGTAAACCGTCCGCAGCAATCATTTTTCTACCTTAATAAGGCAGAAGCACTGGCCAGGAGCAGTAAAAACCAGCCGATGCTGCTGTCTGGCGTATTGCTTAATAAGGCAACCATTTACATCGACGAGATGAAACTGGACTCGGGAATATATTTCCTTGAACGTTCACTGGAAATATCGCGTACCGCTAACATCCTGGTATTGAAAAAGATCGCACTCATCAACCTGGGAAATGTGTACATGATAAAGGAAGAAAATAAAAAAGCGCTTAATTATCTGCTGGAGGCTAAGGCACTGAAAGGCAGGGTTAATCCCATGTACGCTAATGCCGGCAATGCAATGCTGGGCGGCTGCTATTGTGCTTTAGGACACGTTGATACCGGCCTCAACCTATTGCATGACGCCCTTAACGAAGCTAAAAAGTTCAAAATGATGCAGAACGTCATTCATATAGAACTTATGCTTTCTCAATGTTATACTCTTGAAAAAGATTATAAAAATGCGCTCAAGTATACCGTGGAATACACCCATCTGAAGGATAGTATAGAAAGCAGGTCGCGAGACCAGTTGGTGAACCAATATGAAGTGAAATACCGCACGGCTGAAAAGAATAAAGAGCTTGCAGAGAAAGAACTATACATCAGCCGCCAGGACAACTACCTGAAGAAGACGAGGTTTGTAATAGCAGGCATCGGCATATTGTCTTTGCTGCTGGGGATAACCACGGTAAGCCTGTACCGTAGCCGCAGACAGCGCAGCACCATGCAGGCCCAGCAACTGCAACTGCTGCAGCAGCAACAGAAGATAGACCAGTTCAAAGCCTTTATGGAAGGGGAAGAAAAGGAACGTACCCGCATAGCCCGGGAACTGCACGATGGCCTGGGTGGGATGATGGCTGCTGTAAAGATGAACTATAGTATGCTGCAAAACCACTACGAACAACTGACACCTACCAACCCCGACATAGAGGCACACGACTTTGAAGAGATACATGAGATGCTGGACGAGGTAAACAATGAACTACGAAGAACGGCCTACAACCTGATGCCCAACATCCTGGCCCTGCACGGTATAGCCGAGGCACTAAAGATGTACGTGGACTCTATCAATAACTATAAGCACCTGTACATCAACCTGCAGATAAACGGGGAACCTGAAATTGAGGACAAATTCTTTGAGTTGACACTGTACAGGATAACCCAGGAGCTGATACAGAATGTGGTGAAACATGCCGAAGCCACCAACATGCTGATACAGCTAACCTTCTCTAACAGCAGGATAACACTACAGGCAAAGGATAACGGTAAAGGCTTTGATACAACATTGGTGAATACGGGCTTAGGGCTAAAGAACATTAATTTCCGGGTGCAGTCGTTTGGGGGCGAGATAGCCGTAACCTCATCTGCTTCCACGGGCACCAGCGTGCTGATACAATTTGACCAACCTATAAAAGACCATTCCGCAGCATGACCAAGAAGATAACCGTAGCGATAGCGGATGACCACCAGATGGTAATTAATGGCATACAGAAAATGCTATCGGGCGATAAACGCTTTGAGCTGACTGATACCTTTCTTACCGGCACCGAGATGCTGGAAGGCCTGCAGAAGCGCCTGCCCGATGTGCTGCTGCTGGATATACAGCTACCGGATATAACCGGCGATAAGCTTACGGGCATGCTGCTGAAGAAGTATCCGCAACTGCGCATCCTCATCCTTACCAACTTCGACAGCCTGTTTTACCTGAAGAGCATGATACAGCACGGGGCGCTTGGTTACCTGCTGAAGAGTACTGATCAGAAGAAGCTCTTTGAAGCGATAGAGACCGTATATGATAACCGTGAGTTCCTGGAGCCGGCCATGAAGACCATGCTGGACGAGAAGAAGCTGAAGCACAACCGGCAGAGCGTGCAGCAGCCTGTGTTATCGGCCAGGGAAAAGGAGATCATACAACTGATAGCCGATGGCTATACCACGCAAGAGATAGCAGATAAACTGTTCCTGGGGTTTACCACTGTAGAGAACTACCGTTTCAATATCCTTACCAAGTTCGGAGTGAAGAATACGGCTGTGCTGATAAAGCGGGCAGTGATGCTGGGCATAGTACAGTAACCACCATTGACGCGGAAAGGATGCCATGAAGACATCCTTTCCGCAATACAATATAAAAATATCTATTAATTGATAGTTACCTTATCGTTCAGGTCGGTATCAACAAGGATACGGCCGCAATGTTCGCAAACGATCACCTTTTTGTGCTGGCGGATCTCTGACTGGCGCTGTGGCGGTATAACGTTGAAGCAACCACCGCAAGAGTCGCGCATGATAGGCACTACTGCCAGACCATTGCGATAGCTGCTGCGGATACGCTCGTAAGCAGTAAGCAGGCGTGGATCCACCTTCTCCTTAGCTTCTGCGCTCTTCTCAGCCAATACCTTTTCTTCCTTATCGGTATCAACAGTTATTTTTTCGAGTTCTGCACGCTTGATGGCGAGCGACTCTTCTACGTTCTTTATCTTTTCTTCGGTCTTCAGGCGCGCATTCTGGCGATCGCGGAGGTCGAAACCGGCATCCTTGATGTGCTTTTCGTTCAGCCTAACTTCCAGTTCCTGCATCTCCATTTCTTTGTTGATGGCTTCGAACTCGCGGTTATTCTTCACGTTGTCCTGCTGCTTCTCATACTTCTTGATGAGGGCCTCAGCGTCCTTTTTACCTTGTGTCTTTGTTTCGATGAAAGTGTTGATAGTGTTTATTTCAGCATCAATGTTGTTGATGCGGGTCTGCAGGCCGGCTATCTCGTCTTCCAGGTCTTTTACTTCCATAGGAAGTTCACCCTTCAGGGTCTGGATCTCGTCTATTTTAGAGTCGATCTTTTGTAGCGCAAGGACAGCAACCAGCTTTTCCTCTACTGAAAAGTCTTTAACATTAGCCATAATCAGCAAAAATATTTTACGGGATTAGTTAACACGTTTGATGAAAGAACGGCAAAATTAGGGAATTTTTTCTTTAAAACCATTTCAAATATTTCGGGCGTGAACTGCTCGGTCTCGTAATGGCCAATATCAGCGATGATAATTTTGCCTTCTGCATCGAAGAACTGGTGGTATTTAAAGTCGGCGGTAATAAATATATCTGCCCCGGCGGCTATGGCATCGTTGAGGAGGAAACTGCCTGAGCCACCACATATAGCTACTTTATTTATTTTATCGCCCCTCAACGCGGTGTGGCGGATGACTTCAGCGTTCATTTGCTTTTTTACTAATGTAAGGAAAGCTGTTTCGTCCATAGGCTTCGGCAGTGTACCTATTATACCCGCCCCTATTTGCTGGTGCACATTGGCCACTGGAATCAGTTCGTAAGCTACCTCTTCATATATATGTGCGCTGCGCATGGCGGCCAGCACTTCCCGCTCGCGATGTTTTTCTACCAGCACCTCTGTTTTCACCTCCGGCTCGTCTACCCGGGGGCCACCGGCCTGCCCTATGGCAGGGTGCGCATCGGCAGACGCGCGGAAAGTGCCCTGCCCAGCTATATTGAAACTGCATTCGGTATAGTTGCCTATGCTGCCCGCACCTGCCGCAAACATGGCGTCGCGCACCTTATCGGCCACGGTGAAGGGTGCATATGTATATAATTTACTCAATATGGCCGACTTAGGTACGAGTATCCTGCGATTTTGCAGGCCCAGCTTTTCGGCAATCTTATCGTTTACGCCAGCCAGCATATTATCGAGGTTGGTATGGGCGGCGTAGATAGTGATGTCGTTTTTGATGGCCTTTATGACAATGCGCTCCACATAATTGCGACCCGCCAGTTTTTTGAGCCCCGAAAAAATGAGCGGGTGATGGGCCACAATCATATTACAGTTGCGGGCAATAGCTTCATCGAGCACTTCTTCGGTGACATCGAGTGTAAGCAACACACCTGAAACTTCCATTTTGGGATCGCCCACCTGTATGCCGCAGTTGTCGTAACTCTCCTGGTATACGAGAGGTGCTATTTCCTCGATGGCTGATGTAATGTCTTTGACTATCATTGTGTAAAGTTAATTCTTAAATGGCTCAATGGCTAGCCGCGCGATGGTGGTAGCGTGTAATGAAACTTTCACGCAAAGGGCGCAAAGGGCTATCGCAAAGAACGCAAAGGAAATTGAGCAGGCAAAGCACGCAAAACTGCACTACTGGAAACTGCCGGTTTTATAGACTCAAACAAATCGGAACACCCGAAACCCGATAAGCAAACACCAACCGGAATGTAACAGCGTAATTTATTGACTATCAAATGCATTTTAAAAAACTGATACCCGATCTACACCCGACATTACCCGGTTACACCCGACATTACACGGTTTATCGGAATTGCCTGCCCACTAAGGCAGCAGGTTGTTGATAGGGTTATAATGTAAAAGAACTTTTTGTGCCTGAAAATTGTTTCTTTACCTCACAAATATACGACTTGCGGGCAGGGGTTTCCAAATAAAATTTGATGGTTTGCCAGAGAAGAAAATGCCGCTTATTTTTGAGCTACCTACCCGATATCGGCGAGTCCTCGGCTCCGCACAAGGCCATGCAAGAGACTCCAATTTAATGGCTCAATGGCTTAATGGCTTAATGGCTCAATGTGTACGTTTTCGGCACGGCAACGTTAGTAATGAGTCGGGGGTATGTACAAAACGCCGGACGGAATCCGGCTACCGGTGCTGCCGTAGTAGATGCTACGGCAAACGAAAATTCATTCGTAAGCGGGACGCTTGCCATAGTTAAGGACGAAGCGAGACGCTTAGACCAGTGTGATATGCCCCGATGTGGGCCGGCAGTCCGAGACAGGCCAGCGGCGTTGCTGTGAGGGTTAGCCTTGAGGGGTACTTTGACCGGTGCCACAAGCCCAATATCCACTTCAGCCATCTGGAGATGGCCTGCACCTGTGACGAAATTACAAATTTCGCCAAACTGAAAATTTAAGGGTTCGATGAGGGTAGCATTATGATGTGGCACACATTTGAGGTGGGCCGCATCTGCACATCTGTGATAAATTGTTATTTTCACGGTCTGTAGCAGCGTATGTTATTCAATTCGTTAGACTTTGTTTTCTTTTTCCCGGTTGTGACGCTGCTGTATTTTTTATTGCCGCACAGGTGGCGGTGGGTGCATCTGCTGGTGGCCAGTTGCATTTTTTACATGTATTTTATTCCTATCTACATCCTCATCCTGTTCTTTACCATTATTATAGATTATATAGCCGGTATACTGATAGAGGGGGCCGGGAGCAAAGGTGCCCGAAAGGCGTGGCTGATAGTGAGCATTGCGGCTAATGTGGGTGTGCTGAGTGTATTTAAGTATTACAATTTCTTTATTGGCAATATAAATGAACTGCTGCACCTGTCGGGCAGCGCAGGTTCCATACCGTTGCTGAATATTATACTGCCTGTGGGTTTGTCGTTCCACACCTTCCAGGCGATGAGCTATACCATAGAGGTGTACAGGGGCGAACAGCCGGCGGAGCGGCACCTGGGCATTTATGCCTTGTATGTGATGTTTTACCCGCAGCTGGTGGCAGGGCCTATAGAGCGGCCGCAGAACCTGCTGCCACAGTTCAGGGAGGTACATAAACCCGACTATAATAATATAGTTACCGGCCTGCGGCTGATGCTGTGGGGCATGATAAAGAAAGTGGTAATAGCGGACAGGATAGGTTTGATAACTGACCCTATATTCAATCATCCCCACAATTATAACTCTGTAGTGTTGTATATAGGCGTGGTGCTGTTCCATATACAGGTGTTCTGCGATTTTTCGGCCTATTCTGATATAGCTATTGGAGCAGCGCGGGTAATGGGATTTAAGCTGATGACGAACTTCAACATGCCCTTTCATGCGCGTACGGTGTCGGAGTTCTGGCGGCGATGGCATATATCACTTTCTACCTGGTTCAGAGACTATGTATATGTGCCGCTGGGCGGTAATAAAGAAGGCAGGCTGAAAATATACCGCAACCTGTTCATAGTCTGCTTTTTGAGCGGGCTGTGGCATGGGGCCAGCTGGCTGTTTGTGATATGGGGACTGCTGCAGGGTGGCTACATGATAGTGGGTCACCTTACCAAAAAGTGGCGCAAAAAGCTGAATGAATCTATAGGCATCAGTAAAGTGAAGTGGCTTGACCATGGGCTGGATATCATCATTACCTTCTCGCTAACGGCTTTTGCCCGTGTGTTCTTCCGGGGTAACAGCCTTGCTGATGCGAAATACTTTGTATGGAAGCTGAAAGACATACCCAGGGACCTGGCCGAAATAATACGTAGCGGCAAGCTGGGGCTGAGTGGTGTTCACCCAAATCCGGAAGTATTGCCCATTGTAGTATTGATGGTGGCAGGACTTGAGTGTGCCCACTTGCTGAAAATGCGCTACGACCTGGAGCATACCTTTAGCAGCAGGCCCGCATTAATGCGGTGGGGGCTGTATTTCTCGGGGTTGATACTGTTGCTGTTCTTTGGTGTATATAATAGTCAACGCTTTATTTATTTCCAGTTCTGATGATGAAGAAACTCTTTCTTAAACTGCTGCTCATTGCGTCGCCCGTGCTGGCGATACTGGGTGTGTATGTATGGAAAGATCCATTTAAGGTGCTATATCATTACGACAGTTATTTCAGCCCACGGGATTCTAGCCTCATTACCTCCTATAACGAGGACAGGATATCGACCCAGACGCTTATTAATAATTATCCTAACTACCATTACAATTCGTTTATCCTGGGCGGATCGAGATCGGGGTTCTATCCTGGGGAGGAATGGATGAAACATCTAGAACCGGGTTGCCAGCCCTACCATTTCGACGGTAACGAAGAAGACCTGTATGGCCTGTATCATAAACTGCTTTTCCTGGATAAACTGGGGGCAGACCTGAAACATGTGCTGATAATAACGGACGCCTATTCGCTGAAGGATACGGTCAACAGCGAATCATACCTGACGATAAAGGACCCGGCGGTGAGCGGGCAAAACAAGCTAAAATATCAGCTGGTGTTTGTAAAAGCCTTTTTTGACTGGAAATTCCTGCTGAGCTACCTTGACTACCAGCGGACGGGTTTTGTAAAACCTTATATGTCGAAGCTGGGTACTATCAGGAGATCTTATATCGCATATGACAACCGCTATAATGAATCGCAGCATATATCGCTGGACGATTCGATACGGCTGGCCAGGGACAGGTATTACCAGAAAATGAACCATATTTTTTACCGCCGGCCATCGACCCAACATTATGCGGACGCTGTATTAAGAAAGGAACATTTACGGCTGCTGCAAGAAATGCAGGCGATCCTGCAAAAGCACCATACAGACTGTAAAATAGTGATCAGTCCGCTATATGACCAGGTACAAATAGCCCCGGCAGACCTGGCAGCGCTTAAGGACGTATTTGGTACGGGGAATGTTTTTGATTTTTCCGGCATCAATGATATTACCGGGGACAAGTATAACTATTATGAGAATTCTCATTATTTACCGCGGGTAGCGGCAAGAATAATGGATAGTGTATATTCCCCAGGTAGCCGTTGATGGCCGTTCAGCTTAATATCCGGAAACTGTGCCTGTGGACGAACAGCGCTCTTAGAAATATATTAACTATTGTATAGCGATGAACGGGGGAGGTCTTGCAATAGTTTACATTATATTTGCCACCAAAACAAGCATACAATTATTTTGAAATACCGTAATGCGATATTATTAATACTGTTCATCATAGTACTGGACCAGGTGGTGAAGATCTATATAAAGACCCACTTTGTAAACGGTGATGATGTGAAGATACTGGGCGACTGGTTTCGCCTGCACTTTATAGAGAACGAGGGTATGGCCTATGGCCTGAAGATAAGCGAGTCGGTAATAGGCAAGCTGATCCTGTCTACCTTTCGCCTGGTGGCAGTGGTGTTTGGCTTTTACCTGCTGAAGCAACTGATACTAAAGGGTTATAAGCGTGGCGTTATCATCTGCGGATCGCTGATATTGGCCGGAGCATTGGGCAACCTGATAGACAGCTTATTTTACGGGCAGATATTTTCCGACAGTCCTTATTCGTGCTTTAGTGGCTACTACGAGAACATGAGCAGCATGATGGTCAACCATAACCGCGATGCGGTAGCGCACTTCACCCAATTTGGCCATGGCTACGGCAAGTTCCTGCAAGGCAAAGTGGTGGATATGCTTTACTTTCCGCTGATAGATACTACTATGCCTAAGTGGGTACCGTTCCTCGGTGGTAAGCCTTTCGTGTTTTTTGAGCCTGTGTTCAATATAGCCGATGCAGCCATTTCTATAGGCGTGGTAGTGCTGGTGCTGTTCCAGAAAAGCCTATTGACCAAAAAAACACCGGTACCGGAGGCCGCCCCACAGATATGACACAGGAAGAACTGATGCCTATTAACGTGTGGCTGGCTGGTCGTACGTACCGACTGCGCATAAAGCCGGAAGAAGAAGAGGCAGTGCGCAAAGCTGTAAAAGTAGCCGATGAAAAGATAGCCGACATGCGGCTGAACTACCCCGGCGATGAACAGGACTTTATGGCCCTTACCATACTCTCTTATGCAGCAGACACGGGCGTGCTGGCCATGAGCAACCCACTGGTACAGGACGAGCTGAAGAAACTGGCGGATAGGATAGATAAGTTGATCTAGTTTTTTAGTCGTAAGTCGTAAGTTTTTTGGGTTGAGTGAACTTTTGGCTCTTAAGCCATCGGATTGAAACCCGATGCTGTTATAACCGGCCCTTTCAGGGCCTGGGATGTTGTTAATAATTGTTTAGCTCAGTTTTTGTGGGGTATCTTTCGGTCTTACAGAGCTCATTTCATTTTGTTCTTCCACCTGGAACTGTCGCGCCACGCCAAGGTTAGTTTTGTGCCTGACGACATAAGTGAGCATGATATATTTGCTTTACCCCAGCATTTACCATCAACTACCAAAGCAGTTTTAAGCCCATGTAATTACTGAAATTACCATCTTTACTAATTAAGGTCATATTACTTGTTTCTGCCTGAGCAATAATGATCCTATCGAATGGATCCCGATGATGTAGTTCGAGATCAATGAGCCTCGCTGTATGCTCGAAAGTTACCGGTAATATGTCAAATCCATTTGCCTCAGCTTCTGTTCTTAGCTGATCAAAAGGCATATCTAAAAATAGCTTACCAGTATTGAGTTTGATGGCTATTTCCCAAAACGATGCTATACTGATGTATTTTATCGAATATGGGCTGGAAATAGCTTGCAGTGCAGCAGCCGACAAGGAAGAGTCGCCATTAATGAACCACAGGAAAGTATGAGTATCCAATAAATACTCCATTACATATATTCTTTAAAATCATCAAGGGGGGCATCGAAGTCAGCTGCCATTTTTATTTTACCTTTTGCACTACCAAATACCGGGGTAGGCCTCGATCTGTCACCTTGATTCTTCGTCTTAAGGAAGTCGATAAAGTCGGCGACCTCCTGCTTCAAATGCTCAGGCAGGGAATCTAGTTTGGCCCGTAGATCAACATAGTTCATAATGTAAATTTACTAAAATATCGAATACCTATTGTGGGGGCCGGCTTCTGACGGGTATAAGATCATATCTTATCTTGTAGTTAATTTACCTTTGCCACCCTATGCAATATTTTGAACAGCTGCTGGCGCTTTTGCAAACTGAACGGGACGAGGATAAGCGTGCGTACGAGGAACTGACGCAACGATCGACAGTGGCGGAGCGGCGGGCAAATGGACTGGCGTGGTACCCAATAGCCATACGTGGCATAGAGCCGGCCAAGGGCGACTATATAACCGTAGAGGTGGAGCGCACAACGCATACAGACATCAACCACCAGTTGAGGTTTGGCGCATCGGTAAAGCTATTCTCTAACCACGACCCCAAGGAAAATAAAATAGAGGGCACTGTTACCTACCAGGGCGGCAACAGGCTGAAGATGCATATACGCACGGAGGAGCTTCCCGACTGGGCCGATGATGGCAAGCTGGGTATAGACCTGCTGTTTGACGACAACAGTTATGATGAAATGCAGGCTGCTGTAAAAGCTGCGCTGGCACAGGAAGGCAAGAAGGAAGAGCATCCGCTGGCCAGGATAGTGACGGGGCGTAGCCGACCAACATTTGATGAAAGCCTGCCACTGTATACCAATAGCAGGCTGAATGCATCGCAGCAAGCAGCAGTGAACCGGATATTACAAGCCAATGAGCTGGCCATAGTACACGGTCCGCCAGGCACGGGTAAAACCACAACGCTGGTGCAGGCTATAAAGGCCATGATAGCGCAAGACCATAAGCAGATACTGGTGGTAGCCCCCAGCAATACTGCCGTAGATCTACTAAGTGAGAAGCTGACAGACGAAGGGCTGAATGTACTGCGTGTAGGTAATCCGGCTCGTGTATCGGAACGATTGATGGGCCTGACGCTGGATAGCAAAGTAAGTGAACACAGCGCCAGCAAGGAGATAAAGAAAATGAAGCAGCGGGCGACGGAGTTTAAGAACATGGCGCATAAGTATAAGCGCAACTTTGGCCGTGCAGAACGCGAGCAGCGCAAGGCCCTGTTTGACGAGGCACATAAGATAATGAAGGATGTAGGCAATACAGAGCAATACATTATTGATGATCTTGTTAGTAAAGCGCAGGTAATAACGGCTACGCTTGTAGGTGCCAACCACTATACAGTACGTGGGCTGAAATACCGTACGGTAGTGATAGATGAGGCAGGACAAGCATTAGAGCCAGCCTGCTGGATACCGATACTTAAAGCTGAGAAGGTAGTGCTGGCCGGCGACCACCAACAACTGCCCCCCACTATAAAGAGCAAGGACGCAGCAGAGCAGGGGCTGAACAATACGCTGCTGGAAAAGTGTGTAGCGCTTTGCCCGGAAGCGGTGACCATGCTGGATGTGCAATACCGTATGCACACTGATATTATGGGCTATTCGTCGCAGGTGTTCTATAATGCCGCGCTAAGAGCGCATGATACCGTAGCACGACATTTGCTGCATGATGCTGATGCACCTGTGGCCTTTGTAGATACCGCAGGATGCGGCTTTGAAGAGAAGACAGAAGATACTGCTATATCGAACCCGGAAGAAGCGGCCTTGCTGTACCGACACCTGAAGCAACTAACAGCTCAACTGCAACAGCATTATACTCCTGAGACCTTCCCGACAATCGCTATTATATCGCCCTACCGGCAGCAGGTGGCGGTGCTGCAGGAGCAATTGCAGCATGTAGCTGAACTTGCACCGTATAAACACAAGATAACGGTGAACACTATTGACAGCTTCCAGGGGCAGGAAAGAGATATTGTGTACATCAGCATGACGCGCAGCAATACGGATAATATAATAGGCTTCCTGTCGGACACGCGGCGCATGAATGTAGCTATGACGCGTGCGCGTAAGAAGCTGGTGATCATTGGTGATAGTGCTACCTTATCGCGCCTGCCGTTTTATGCTGATTTCATCAGTTATGCTGAAGGGCTGGATGCGTATAAGAGTGCGTGGGAGTTTTTTGATGTTTAGTTTGGATGAATCAATTGCCGCGTTGCCCATGCCAGCGTTCGTGTTCTTGTCGCCCTTCGACCCTTCGACATGCTGAGGGTAAACTGAGCTGCCAATGACACACTACTTAATTAACCCATCCGATAGCTGGCAGTCTGAAGACAGGCCAGCGGCGTCGCTGTGTCGTTTGCAAAGTCCTCAGGGGTGACACTCGTTGGGTGGGTTGTCATTGGCTAAATCAATTCTGATATTGAGCCGCTGCTTATTGGGCAGTGCGGGTATTGCCGTAACTTTATAACATGGAATGGAATAAACTAACACCAGAAGAAGAAAGGGTAATTGTGCACAAGGGTACAGAGCGTGCGTTTACAGGCGAATATACTGATAACAAACAAAGCGGCACCTATGTATGCAGGCGCTGCAATACCCCACTCTACCGTTCGGCAGATAAGTTTGATTCGCACTGCGGATGGCCATCTTTTGATGATGAGATACCAGGTGCGGTGCAGCGTGTGCCCGATGCCGACGGACACCGGGTGGAGATCATTTGTGCTAATTGCAAAGGTCACCTGGGGCATGTATTTACGGGTGAACGTTTTACAGCCAAGAATACAAGGCACTGCGTGAATTCGATATCGATGAAGTTTGTTCCTGATGCTAAGTAAACCACAGTTGCCGCGACTAGCTGCCAACAACAGCGATCATGACCGTGCCGCCCTTCGACAGGCTCAGGGTGACACTACGTGGTGCGGTGTAAATTACCTGTATTCTTTTTAACTAACACATTGCAACATAACACTACAACATGGAAGTATTACAAAATGACAACGGCCGGAGAGGCAAGTTCTTTATCAATGATACAGAAGGTAACGAGATTGCTGGCATGTACTATTCTTACAGCGACGAGGGCTACCTGGTAATAGAACATACAGAGGTAGCTGAAGAATTTGAGGGTCGTGGCCTGGGCAGACAGTTATTGAATGGCCTGGTAAAATATACGCGCGAAAAAGGTATCAAGGTGATACCTGTATGTCCGTATGCTAAGGCTATGTTCGAGAAAGTGGCAGAGATAAGGGATGTGCTGGTGTAAGCATCGCAAGCGAGACGCTTGCATGGCATGGGACGAAGCGGGACGCTTCGACCAGTATGCCCACCAGTACCAAAGAGCTGTTACACTATCGACGGCGGGCTGTAGCTAAATTTGACAACTTTTGAAAAGTTGTCAAATTTTGTTTGGTTGTTTGGGGTGGTTTTCCCTGATGGAAAGAGTTGTATCATCCAATGGGTTTAGCCGATATTACAAGAGCCGCTCTGGGAGCGGCTCTTGTAATTATTGAGATTTGATCTATTTATTTCTTTTTAGGAGTGGTTGTGGCACCGCTTCGTTTAGGTGTACCACCACCTTTTTCCATGTCTTCTATCTGCTTGATGAGGCCATCGTTAGGGTCTACAGCGCGCAGTTTATCCATGTACATTTTTTCCTTCTCCTTGTTCTTAGCATTGTAGTTGTAGAACAGCAGGTATTGGTAAGCACGTACCACGTCAGACTTCTTTTCCGGCTTGGTCACATCAGTACCGATCTTCTCCAGCCATTTTTCGAAAGCAGGAGCTGCAATACCAGTAGTTGCTTCAGAGTCGACAGCAGACTGTACACGTGCGTGCCAGTATGTTGCAGATACCTGGTCGGGATACTTAGCTTCAAAATCTTCTGAGAATTTCAGTGCCTTCTTCCAGTCCTTACAGTAATAGTACATCACAGTGCCCCAGAAATAGTCGAGCGCCTGTGTATTAGGATTGCTTTTTACCAGGTTAGCGTACCAATCGCCGGCGCTGCAATATTCCTTACGTGTGCGGTAAGCTTCAGCGATCTGGCGATAGATGTCTGTCTTGTTAGCAGCAGTATCGGCAGCTATACCCTTATTGTAGTAGTAACTGGCGGAGTCTACATTGTTCAACTTCAGCCACAGCTTACCATACTCTATATAAGTAGCAGGCAGAATGTTCTTAGCCTTCTGTATGCTGAAGTACTTGCGGATGTTCTTAACGGCTTCCAGGGAGTCGCCACATTCGGCCTGTGAGAAACCAAGGATACCTACCAGCTCTGCCTTCTTATCATCGGGCACCTGCTGGTTCATCAGGTCGCCAGCCGTTTTAGCAGCATCGCAATAGCTTTTTGCCTGATACAGGATACCGGCATAGCTGATCTGGTCGGCCATTGTATTGTCTGAATGAGCGAGATATTTTTTAATATTGGTAAGCGCCATTGCATAGCTGCCCGAACGCTGGAAAGCCAACGCTAAAGAACGGTATGGCAACGGGTTGGTAGAATCTGCATCCTTGGCCTTTTCGTAAAACTCGAGTGCGCTTTTGTAATTGCGCGCATCGTACCAAAGGTCACCTATGCGGCTAAGCACCAATGAATTTTTAGGATCTTTTTCGGTGATCCATTCGTAGTTGTTCATGGCTTCGCCGCCACCGCCCATCACCTTACGGTAAGCATCGGCCATGCCCAGGTGAATGTGCGGATCGTTGGCGTTTACAGCCAGTGCACTTTTGTACCAGTTTATTGCCTGCTGGTAGTCGGCATCTTCCGAGTAAGTAAGCGCATCGGCAGCATATACCCATGGCATATAATCCTTCTTCTTTGCCTTTGCAGCCAGGCCCTGTGCTATCTTCATACCATTAGCAGCATCCTTCTGAGCGAAGGCCACCCGTGCAGTACCAGAGATATTAGCAGGATCTTCAGGATACTTTTCGAACTGGGCCTTTGCTTTGCCGATGTTACCACCTTCCAGGTAAGAAAGACCGAGATAATAGTTAGCCATTGCATCCTTTACAGATAGCGGAGTAAGCACCTTCTCTGCACTTACGTAGTTATGATAGTTATACAGCTTAATACCATCATTGGTAGTTTGCTGTGCTGTTGCCGCTGCAGAGATAGCCAATGCTGCGGTGATCGTGATGAATTTTCTCATTTTATTTAACCCTGTTTACTATTTATTTTTTGTTTGTGTTTATTTCGGCTTCCCGTATTGTCACCTCCATACGCAGTGGGTACAGATGAGCGTAGGCAAATATAAGTTGTCCGCGGTTGCTCATTAAAAAGTTTGCAAAGCCCGTGCCAAGCCCCTGGTAACTTTCGCGGCTGATGTAGTATAGCTTACGTACAAACGGATATTCCTTCAGTCCTATATAGGCCAGGTAGGGTTTCAGATATTGTTTTAACGTATCGTTGTATATGGATACTACCTGTACACTCTTGATGAACGTACCGGTATTGCCGGCATCGGCCGTGTCGCCAATGTCGCACAGGCCCGAAAAACCAAGTGCGTTGGGATTTTCCCTTACATAATCGATAACCGCCTTAGCACTTTTGGCTGCATACACATTGGGCCCCAACTTCTGGCCCTGCAACAGGGAATCGGTAATGTAGCGCACCAGGCTGGATGACTGGTTATCGAACACCACCGTGTATTTCTTTTTAGTGTATTCGCCTGTGAGGATCCCCTTGATCATGGGCACATCCATAATGCTGTCGGGATTCTCCTTGTTTACAATGAGCGCCACCGCATCTTTAACCAGACCAACCGATGTAGGATAAAACTGCTTCTGATCGGCCAGTTTCTTTTCATCGGCTGTCAAATCGCGCGTAACCAGTATGAGGCGCGCTTTATTGTCGAAGTAGTCTTTAAAACATTCGGCTTCCGGCTTGTAATGTACCCTGACCTTAGCATTGGGGAAACTGCTATCGAACACCTTAGACTGCTCTTCCATTACCGAGCGATATGTTTCGTCAACGGAAACATCAATAGTACCGGATGTAGGCGTATCTGGGTGCTTAGGTGCATCGTCGCAAGACACACCCAGTAAAGTAAAGGAAGAGAGCAATAATATTAACGCCCGGCTACGCATAAACCACAAGTTTAGTAATTATTCAAAAAAACAGCACGCAAAAACAAATGTTTGTAACAATAATTTAACAGCGAGAAATGCTGCCCCGACAGGCGTAAGATCAACGTTCCTGCCGGTAGCGTTTGAAGCCCAGGTAGATACGGAACACACCGTATACGATCAATAAACCACTCATACCATATACGGTGGCCGGCGGCAGCTCTATGGTACCGAAATGCCTGCTGTATAATACAACCCCGGCCAACACTATGTAAACGGTGCCCATTACGAAATCGAGAATGGCCCTGAACGAAGTTGCCTTTTTATTAGCGTTGTAATTTTCTTCTGCGCTCATAATTGTTTTTCCTGCCGCAAATGTACTTATTAGTGCGGCATTTTAATAAAGACGGGAGTTGGGTGGATTTCCATAAATGTCCTTAAATGGCTCAATGGCTGAATAGCTCAATTGGCTCAATTCGCCCGGACTAGATAAAGCGCTGGGTGGCTTCGCTTTTGTCGAGCGTGAAGCCGAACGAGGAGCCTACACCAGGCTTGCTACGCACATTAACGGTTTGTCCGTGAGCTTCTATAATGTGCTTTACTATGGCGAGGCCCAGGCCGGTACCACCGATATGGCGCGCACGGCTACGATCGGCACGATAAAAGCGCTCGAAGATACGTGGCAGGTGTTCTTCGCCTATACCGGGGCCATTATCGGATATCTCTACGTATATAGACTTTTCATCCACCACATAGCAGCCTGCGGTTATGGTGCCACCATCGTTGCCATACTTTAAAGCATTCTCTACCAGATTGACCAATACCTGTTTGATCTTCGCCCTGTCGGCCTTAACCCAAAGCGGACGTTCCGTTCCTTTTTTGAACAGTAACTCAGTATTCTTCTCCTTTGCCTTCAGCATGAATTCTTCATAAACATCGCTGATCAGGTCCTGGATGACGAACGATTCCTGGATGATAGGTATCTTACCGGATTCGAGTTTGGAAATTTCGTCAAGGTCATCGACAAGGCGCACAAGCCGGTCTATACTTTTGGATGTATTGGATAGAAATTTACGGTTAACGTTCTCATCTTCGAGTGCGCCATTGAGCAAAGTATCCACATAGCCCTGTACAGAAAATATGGGCGTACGCAGCTCGTGCGCGAGGTTCATTAAAAACTCTTTGCGGAACTGTTCATTCTTCTTTAGTAACTCTATCTGGTCATTACGCTGCTGGGCCCACTTCTCTACGTCGTCGCTTACTTCCTCTATTGTTTTCTGCGGCAGGATATGCTTATAAAAAATCTCTTCCTTCTTAGTGGCTTTGGTCTGGTAAATGAATTTGTAGATGAGCTTTATCTTACGATAAATGAAGCGCTGCAGCGTATAATAATACAAGCTGTAGATGATAACGAAAGTAACTGTAAATACAATTACAGGCGTATACCATAGCGGATGCACCAGCAAGCTGAGTGCCGCATTGATAACTGAAATGATAAGCGCTGTAAAAAAAGACAGGGAGCCCGGAGTAATATTTTTAGTATCGAGTACCGACATGATACTAAACTACTCTAATTCGAACTTATAACCAACACCTTTGACGGTAGTAATAAGATCGATGCCGGCTTTTTGCCTGATCTTGCGGATATGCACGTCGATAGTACGGTCGCCAACTATTACATCGGTGCCCCATACACGCTGCAATATCTCGTTGCGGAGGAATACCCTACCCGGCTTTGAGGCCAGCAGCGAAAGCAGTTCAAATTCCTTCTTGGCCAGCTGTATTTCTTCGCCTTTGTAGTAAACGGTGAATTTTGTCTTATTAATCTCGAGGTCGCCAAAGGTAAGCTTCTGCTCCTGGTTCTCTTCTTTCTTAAAGCGGCGCAGTGTGGCTGCGATACGCGTAGCGAGCACTTCCGGCTTAATAGGCTTAGAGATGAAGTCGTCTGCACCTATCTTCAAGCCTTCGATCTCATACTTCTCATCGTTGAGGGCGGTGAGGAATATGATGGCTGTGTCTTCAAACTCAGGCAACACGCGCAGTTCTTTTACTGCTTCCATGCCGTCTTTGTTGGGCATCATCACATCCATCAAAATGAGGTCGGGACGGAATTCTTTGGCTTTGCGGATTGCCTGCAGACCATCGTTGGCAGTAGCAATGAGATATCCCTTGTTTTTCAGGTTGTAGCTAATAAACTCTACAATATCCGGTTCGTCGTCAACTATCAGTATCTTCCCGGGGAATAGATCCATAATTTGTGCTTAATGCAAGGCAATATTACCATACTGCCCATTAACAAAAAAAAATACGGCATTATAAAATTGTTAAGTCGATTTTATAATGCCGTATGCATTGGAAACTATGTAAAGTACTAAGACTTAACGCAGAACAACGTTGCCGCCGCCTACTTTATAACCTTCGCTGAATATTTCTATGAGGTAGCTACCCTTTGCGAAGTCACCATCCTGGTTCCAGTCTACAACTACGTCTTTTACCGGTTGTTCCTTGATCAGGGATATTTCCTTCATGATAGAGAAGCTGACGCTCTCACCCTTAGCGGTTGTCATTTTACCAGAACCGTTGTTTGCGCTGCTCATTACAGAGCCATCAGGCGCTACCATACGGATGTAGATCTGCTTAGTGCCGCTTTCTGCTATGCGATTCTCATCGATATCGAACTTGATACGGAATACATCTACCTTTTTAGCCTTGGTAGTTTCTTTTTCCTTACCGTTCTTCTTTTTGTGGATAGGCTCCATGCGGATGTTAGACGCGTGCAGTACAGAACCTATCTTTTTGATAGCGATGTTCTGAGACACTGTGGAGTCGCGCTCCTTGGTCAGCACTTGGTTTTTGTTGGTGAGTACGCCGTTCTCTTTTTCAAGCTCAGCTATACGTGCTTCGTAACGTGCAGTTTTATCGTTCAGCTCGTTGATCATCTGGCGTGCTTTCTTCAGCTCTGCAGCAGAAGCGTTGCCCTTAGCCAGCATACCTTTGATCTTGGACTGCATAGCCAGCATTTCTGCCTGGTCTTTCTGTAGGTTACTGTCGAGCTTGGCATTCTGCGATACCAGCTGATCTATTTTAGCGGAAGCTGCGTCGAAGTCGGACTGCAGGGAAGCACGGTCTGTACGAACAGAATCGAGCTGAGACTGCATTGCTTTTTCTTTAGCTTCGCTATCTGTAGCCTGCTGATTTTTGCTTACGAATAAAGCGATGCAGGCCACCAGTAATACAGCAATAATTACCCAATAAACTATTGGCTTGCTCTTATTTCCGTTTTGAGCGGGCATATTTGCGCCGGAATCATTAAATTGGCTCATAATTGTGGATGTGTGATTTTTTACTTAACTGATTAAATTCTGTGCAAATATATACATAGTTTCCAATGGAGCAACTGACAGGAATTCTGTTCATTGATATAGAAACCGTACCAATTTCAGAACATTACGAATCTTTAACAGAGCGTTTACAGCATGAGTGGGAACGCAAAGCACGACTTATAAAACCGGCAGCCGGACAGGAAAATGCAGCCCCATCAAGCCTTTTCGAAGAAAGGGCCGGTGTTTTTTCAGAGTTTGCCAAGGTGGTTTGCATTGGTTTGGGCAGCCTTTACCAGGCGGATAATAAATGGAAAATGCGGCTAAAATCGCTGACAGGAACAGACGAAAAGGTTTTGTTAAATGATTTTTGCACGGTGGTAAGCAAGTTCAACAAAGTGCATCCGGGCATGCGCTTTTGCGGGCATAACATAAAGGAGTTTGACATTCCATTTCTATCAAGAAGGATGATCATTAACGGGCAGGCGCTGCCGGAATGCCTGCAGCTGTGGGGGAAGAAACCGTGGGAGGTGACGCATATAGACACCATGGATATGTGGCGGTTTGGCGACTATAAAAATTTCACTTCGCTATCGCTGCTGGCGGCAGTTTTAGACATACCTTCGCCAAAATCTGATATTGATGGCAGCCAGGTGGCGGGGGTGTTTTATAAAGAAAAAGACCTGGACCGTATAGGCCGCTACTGCCTGCAGGATGTATATACGTCGGCCAAAGTATACCTGCGCCTTGCGGGGATGGGCAATATAGAGTTGGAACAAGAGATAGTGACAGAATAGTATGAATGCTGAATACACCAAGATACTGCAATCGCTGCAGCTGAAACAATATGCACCCGTGTACCTGGTAGACGGGGATGAGCCTTATTATATTGATGAACTGAGTACCCACTTTGAAAATATACTGCCTCCGCATGAGCGCGACTTTAACCTGATAACACTTTATGGTAAGGATGTAACATGGGCCGATGTGGTGAATGCCTGCCGCCGCTTCCCGATGTTTGCGGAGCGCCAGGTGGTGATACTGAAAGAGGCAGGACAACTGAAAGACTTTACAGAACTTGCAGGCTATTTTGAGAAGCCCTCCCCCACTACTGTACTCCTGATAGAGTATCGCTTTAAGAAGGCAGACAGCAAGACTAAGGCGGTGAAGCTGGCCAAGGAAAAGGGCTTTTACTTTAACAGCGAGAAGATAAAGGACACCGCCATGCCGGGCTGGATAATGGACTATGGTAAGCATACAGGCTTTACCATACCCGAACGTGAAGCACAGATACTGGCTACCTTCCTGGGTAATGACCTGCAAAAGGTGGTGAACGAGATACAGAAGGTGCGCATTAATGTGCCCGACGAAAAGGAGCTGACGGCTGCCATGATACAGAAGTACATTGGCATCAGCAGGGAGTATAACATCTTTGAATTTCCGGAAGCTATAACGGGTAATGACCGGGACAAGATGTTCCGTATGCTGCACTATTTTATCAGCAGCCCTAAGGCGGCACCTATGCCGCTGTTGATAGGCAGTTTTTACAGCCACTTCAGCAAGCTGTACCAGGCCAGCTTTGTGCAGGGCAAGAGCGATAAGGAGATAGCTGCCGCCCTTGGTTACTGGAAGCTAAAAGAGACCATGGCCGCACTACAACAATGGCCACGACCACGCACTGAGCGCGCGCTGATGCTCTTAGGCAAGTACAGCACTATGGCTGTAGGTATAAAAAGCACGGCAGATGACAGGGAGTTGTTGAAGGAATTGGTGGGGCAGTTGTTGAATTAAGTCAAAAGGCAAAAGTGAAAAGATAAAAGTGGTTGCTGAACTTTGGCGCTGAATTAGTCGCTTCCTGAATTGCAATGAACGGCCAGAATTTAGATTTGACAGAATTGGCTTTTTGTCTGAATCTGTATGGTAGGCATTTGAGTATGGATGGTATTCTTTTCCCTTTGGCCAGGCGTTACAAACGCGGATCAATCGATTTTTATTCGGCGAATCAGGAGATTCGCTTACTTGCGTGGTCACGAGAGCGCTGCGCTGAACTCTCGCGACAGATGTATTAAGCCCATGCCCGTGTCGCACTTCGACAGGCTCAGTGTAACACTCTGTGGGTGTGCGCTCAACGTTATACACCTCTCTTTTTCAACCACTTTATTATTCGAAACAGCCAATACACCATTCCTATCAATAGAAGAAAGGCTATAGTATTCCAGAAAAATAAGCCAAAGGATGGCAGCAACAGATCCATATGATGAGTTTGATGTTGGCCTTAAGGATATTTAAAACAATGAAGCTTCACCTTCGTTGTACAATTTTGGTAGCGGAATATTGGTTCCTGCGAGTTTGTTGAGCTCTTTGATGAAGTAAGCAATAAGTTCGGGCGAGTGCAGTTCCTCGTGCTGGTGCATGAAGAAGTAGCAGGTTTCCAGGCCTTCATCCATCCATTGCTTTATGCGCTGTACCCATTCATCTATGCGGGTGTAGTCTGTTTTGTGCAGGGCGTTGCCTACGAAGCGGATGAAGCATGATGGTGTGGATAGATGCATATGCGCACAGTCACGCCGACCGGCGGCATCGGTTATTACCAGGCCGCGCTTTTGCTTTACCATAAAGTCGTACAGTTGCTTATCGTAGCCTGTTTTGTCGGTATACCATGCTTCATGGCGCAGCTCCAGGAACAGATCAAGGTCCTTAGGCAACCCTGAGATAAACTCTTCGATGGTCTCGCGTTTATCAAGGTTCATTTGCGGGTGCGGCATCAGGAACAGTGGACCGAGGTGGCTACCGAATGCCTCTACTATATTGATGAAGCTGTCGGTCTCTACCTGTGCATTCTTTAGCCTGCGCAAGTGGGTGATCGACTGTGTGAACTTAGGGCAGAAAATGAAATCTTTCGGCACCATGCTTACCCATTTCTCCACCTGCTCGCGGGAGTGTGAGCTATAAAAGAAACCATTGAACTCGATACTATTGAACTGCGTAGCGTAGGCGGACAGAAAATCTTTTTCTTTTGTACCTTTTGGGTATAGCTTACCTATCCAGTCTTTACGGCCCCACTTGGCACAGCCTATATAGAATTTTGTATTACCCTTGCCCTTAGCCAATATCTTTTTATTGGCAGCAGGATCTGCGGGCAGCGTAAAGTCTATCTGTTCCAGTACCGCGTCGTCTACCTTTCCGAATTCCATTGGTTTGTTTGTTTTTGCTTATGTCCGTATCATGGTTCGACAGGCTCACCATGACACTCCGTAAAATAGGCTTTTGCCTCGCGGTCACCAGTCATCAATACCTATATCAGCCTTGTACAATATTACGGGCATCTGACCGGAGAAAAGCATTTTATTTGTTTCAGGATCGAAGAAATCGACAAGGGCTATATTACCATCGGGCGAGGTGCTTTTTATGTCTACCAGCACTTCATTCAGGCGTTTTATTTTTCGTTTGTTCTTCTTGCATTCTACCTCAGCCATGCCTGCGCTCAGCAGGTAACAGCACACCACATTCTGCAGTAATGGCTCAACTGCGTTTCGGAACTGTGTGCGGTCGCCGGGGTACATTTCATAAGTGTAGTTAATGTTCGTGTCCAGGCCGCAATTAGCCACGTGACTGCTATCACCATTCTGGCGCAATAATGCGAGTGCCTTATTGATATCGCGTATGGCGAAAGACACCTTATAGTCGCCAAAGAAAATATGAACCTGCGGGGTTGTCCAGAGGTTGCGCATTTTTTGAGGATGCTGGGCCGGAGTGATGACCGGCAACAGAAACAAGAACAAAAAAAACGATAACCTTTTCATCTGTATCATTTCCTGTGCCTAAAGTACATAAAAGGCTTAATTTTAGAACCAAAATATCTGTTAATGAAAAGCTTTGCCAGCGATAACTATGCAGGCGTGCTGCCCCGGGTGATGGAGGCGCTGCATGCAGCCAATACCGAACATGCCCGCTCTTACGGCGCGGATAAAATAACTGAAAGGACCACTGCACTGATGCGCGACATTTTTGGGGGCGACCCATCGGTATACTTTGTTTTTAATGGTACGGGCGCCAACGTACTGAGCATCAGCAGCGCTACACACTCTTATAATGCAGTACTGTGTGCCGACACCTCTCATATCTATTGCGATGAATCATCGGCCCCGGAAACATTTACAGGCTGCAGGTTCTTTGCATTACCAGCAAATGAAGAAGGTAAAATAACACCTGAAGTAATTAAGGAACGGCTGATACGCAAAGGAGATATACACTACGCACAGACGGCACTGATATCTATAACGCAGAGCACGGAGTATGGCACCATTTACAGTCCGGAAGAAATAAAAGCAATTGCAGACCTGGCGCATGAAAACGGCTTATACCTGCATGTAGACGGATCTCGCTTTTTTAATGCAACTGCCGCGCTGGGCTGCAGCCTGAAAGACATTACCACAGCATGTGGCGTGGATATTCTCTCACTCGGAGGCACTAAGGCAGGAATGATGTATGGAGAGGCTGTTGTTGTCTTCAATAAAGAATTGAATAAGCACATTGCCTACAAGCACAAGCAGGCGATGCAGCTGGCATCTAAAACACGCTTTATAGCTGCTCAGTTTGAGGCCATGCTTACAGATGAGTTGTGGCGCAGCACAGCGAGCCACGCTAATAAAATGGCGCAGTTGCTACGCACCACTCTATTGCAGTTTCCGCAGGTAAAGATCACCAAGCCAACGCAGGCTAATGCGATATTTGCGGAGATACCCAGGCATTGGTATGAGCCATTGCAGGAGCACTACCCTTTCTACGTGTGGAAAGACAGCACACATGAGGTAAGGCTGATGTGCAGCTGGGATACCACGGAAGACGATATTGCGAGGTTCGGGGAAGCGATCGGGAGGTTAAACGGGTAATTAGTTAATTGGTTAAAGAGTTAAATGGGGTTGGCTGCGGCTGACCCTTTTTTCGATCAGGATGGTGGGGATAAAAGGAAAAGCAAGCTGGCCGCTTCTTGCAGTGGTTTTCGGCGGTCGGGAGACCGCACCGTTTAGGGCGTAGTCGGGAGACTAACGCCCAGCAGGTTAAAGGGTTAAAAAGTTAAGAGGTTAAAGGAGGCTGCGTATAGAAATCCCAACCTCTATTGAGTATACCGTATTTGTAGAGCTGCAAGATATTGCGGCTCTACTTATTTGGGAGTATGGTGGTTGTAGGGCTTCCGTACTTACCATTGACATTGTACAATAAACAAAAAAAGCTTCCGGGAGAACCGGAAGCTTTTGCTATTTAAAGCTATTTAAGATTAGTGAGCTACCACTATTTGTTTAACTATCTGACCGTTAGTACCTGCGATCTTAACTACATAGTTGCCAGAAGCAAAGTTTGCAGTAGAGATACCAGTTGTGTACTGAGCAGTTGCAGGAACACTCCAGGTACGAACAACAGCGCCGTTCATATCATAGATAGCTACTGTGAAAGCCTGAGCTTCGTTCCAGTTCAGCTTGATGTTCAGTGTGTTCTGAGCAGGGATAGGGAAGATGCTTACTTCGCCGTTAGCTGCTACATTGTTTACACCTGCAGTAGTGTAAGTTTCGTAATAGTAGTTAGAAGCGCGGTCGCCGTTAGCGTGCTCCCAGAAACCAGCAACGTTCCAAGACTCGTCAACAGAGTTGGTCAGCTGATTATAAGAGTTGTAAGAGTAAGTCCTTTCCAGGTTATTCTTCCATGATCCACCGGCAGCTGTATCCCATGTCTGATCTATTTCCAGCTGTGGGTTGCCGCTTACAAAGCTGCTGAAGTTTTCCAGCGTAATATTATCCCATGCCATTGTAGTAGTGTTGTATGTCTGGTACAACTCTGAAGTACGATTGTTGCTGGCATCATAAGAATAAGTGTACATGTTAACAGCTACCCAGCTACCACCAGTCCAAACGCTGTAAGTAGTTGTTGCAGGCATGTTAGCAGAAGTGTACGTGTAGTCGTACTTATCTGTATAATTGTACGTGCTTGTACCAGTATTGTAAGTCTGATCGATCTCCTGAATCAGGCTACCTCCTACATTGTAGTAGAAAGTTTTCTGCGTGTTAGCATCGAAACCTAAAGTTGAGCTATTCCACAGCTGATGCTGGATAGAGAACAGGTGAGAAGCAGTGCCGGCAGTGTATGTATACACATCCCTTGATACATTCACCCAGTTAGAACCACCCCATACCTGTGATACCATAGTATCTACACGATTTGTACCATCGTAGAAATACAGTGTTTTTGTAGTGTTATCCCAGCTTGAAGTAAGGCTGTTCCAAACAGTGTTTGTCTGGCTGATGATATTGTTGCTCGCATCAAACTGCTGATAAGTAGTAGTGTTGTTGGAGTAAACAGTATCCGGAGAAACTACCTGCCAGTTAGTTGCCGTATTGTACTTCAATGTATGCATCAGATCACCACCCCTTGGGTTGGTGTAAGTGTATGCAGTGCTGTCGAGAGGCTTGAAGATAGCACCATTGTTATACCAGTTCGCTGCTGCAACGAGCCTGGATGACGTTTGAGCCTGTGCATCATGCATCAGAAGTACAGGTATTGCAAGTGTGAAGAGTAGCTTCAATCTTTTCATAAATGGCAATTTAATTTGAATATGGTTTGTTTTTGATAGAAAAACTGTACAATGATAGTAATTATTTTCTGTAATGTGCAACCTTTTTTAAAAAAATTGTTTTCACATTGTTGATTTGTTGTGAAATGCTATAGACAGGGAGCTATGGCGCACCCATTTCCTGCCATTAACGGCATTATCAGGACAGAGATCCGGTAGCTCATCGGGTCGTCAATGCCTTACATTTAATGTTATAAACTACAAACAAAAAGAGCTTTCTTTTTTGTGAAAGAAAGCTCTGAATATCCATTAAAACACTACTACTTCAAGGTAAGGTGGGAAGCAATTGGCTTATCGTTCTTACTGATAGAATTGTAGGTAGGGATGATGAACCGCGCGCTGTAGTCGTTGTCTGAGATGAACTTCAGCACATATTCCACTGCAAAAGCAGGGTCGTTTTTCTTACCTACCAGCAAATATTCCAGGTAGAACAAACAAATACCGGAGTCGAAGGAACCGCCGTTGTCCTTACCTATCCATTTTTCAGCAAAGGCAATGATATCGCTCTTATTGTCTACAACACGCTCGTGCAGCTGTTTCAGAGAAAATACCTTCAGGTATTTCAACCTTTCCACGTCGCCCTCAATATCCACATCACTATTCAGTGTAGCACCGGCACGGCGTGCTATTTCGCTATCTATTTCTTTAATAACCTTACTGGTGGCAATATATTGCTTCAGCGTAGTATCGGTCATCTGTGCATCTTCGCTGGCTACAGGAGACGGAGCTACCGGTTCAGGCTCCCTGTTGTAGAACGGTATATCTTCCTGAGGCTTGGCTTGTACGGGAGGCACAGTATTTTGCACCGGTGCTGCTTGTACCGGCTGGCTGATCACTGGCTGTGGCTCCGGCTGAGGTACATGCTGGGCAACGGGTTGTGGCACAGGAACTACAGGTGCCGGTATTTCAACCTGCGGCGCAGGGGCAACCGCCTGGGGCTGAGGAATATACTCGTTTGTTATATAAACAGGAGTGGCTGGCTGTGCCGGCGCAACGGGAGGCTGCTGATATACCGGTGCCTGGGCTACAGGTTCTGGCTGATGAACAGGCGCAGCAGGTGCGGGCTGAGGCATAGCTACCGGCTGTACAGGAGCCTGGACAACAGGCTCTGGCTGATAAACCGGCGCGACAGGAGCTACCGGCGCAACCGGAACTGGTTGTGCTACGGCAACGGGCTGCGGAGCGGGCTGTGCTACCGGGGCAGGTTGTGGTATAAATTGCTCTGTCTGCAGGTGCACTTCGTTTACCTGGGCAGGCTGTGGCTGTGCCGGAGCAACGGGGGCCGCCGTTGGTTGTACGGGCGCTTCAACACGTGCCTCAGCAGCAGGTGCTCCTTCGACAGGTGTTTCCAGAAATGCCTGCTCAACCCATCCATATTTAGAATTAAGCTGGCTGCGTATCTTCAAAAATTCGAGATCGGCCATTTCCAGCAGGGCACCTACACGGTAGAAATCACGCTTCATTTCCTCGGGGAAAGTAGCATTGTCATAACCCAATTCCTTTTCAATACCTGCCCAGGCATCCTGGAGCATAGAACATACATGGATTTCGAAAGGCTTACTGCCGGAACGGCGATATTCCACCAGTTCCTGGCGAGACAACTTAAGCGCCGCTGAAAGCTGAACATGCTTGTAAGAAAAGCTGTCCAGGCGTACTTTTTTCTTATCTTTAGAACGTTCATTCTCTACATCAAACTCACTGCTCAACACTTCAGATATTTTGCTCACTGAGTCTTCGAAGTAAGTAACAACACGGATAACAGGCATATAAACATTTTCGCCTGAAGCACTGTGTTGATGCTCCATCCTGGATTCTATGCGGTAATAGGGGATGTTATTCTGGATAACGATCTCCTTTACCAACTCTTCCATTTTCACCATAAAAGCCGTATTGGCTTCAATAGATGATTGATATTTTCTTGAAGGCATATTCATCTGTATTGACGATACAATAGTAAGAACTTTTTCTACGGAACTGTAAAAAACCGCCCTTGTTTAACAACCGATTAAGGAAAAATATTATGCTAAGATAGACGTATTTTTCAACTTATTCACATACAATTCATCGCGCATATGTTCACCCAATCACCAATAATGACTCCTTCAAAAAGAGATAACAATGAAAATAATAAAATATTAATAAAGATATTTTAGATTTTTTAGTTTCCTTTGCATACCAAGACATACTCTGCAACAAATGTCATTAAGAACCTTTTTATCGGCCCTATTAATTCTTATAGTTGTTCAAGGGAGCTACGCTCAGCTTACCGTTAACCCGGGCCAGACGGCGGCAACCCTTGCAAATGCATTGAACGGAGGGGGTGTAACTATCCTGAATCCGACACTCACGTGCCCATCTGTAGCAAATGGTACGTTCAGCTATACGGGCAGCACGCTCAGCATCAATAACGGTATTTTACTTACTACGGGCCACGCAGCGGCTGCCGCCGGCGCCGAGCCGCCTCTTGTAAATTTTAATAACAGCGCCCCCGGCGATCCTGCTATGGCGCCATACCTGCCCCCAGGGGCTAATACTTATGATGCGTGCATATTAGAATTTGATCTTATCCCATCCGGCGATACGGTTGCATTTAATTACCAGTTCGGTTCAGAAGAATATATACAGGCAGTATGCAGTGATTTTACTGATGTGTTCGCATTTTTCATTTCCGGCCCTGGTATAGGCGGAACGGACAATATGGCCCTGGTTCCCGGCACCAACATACCGGTTGAGATCAATTCTATAAATAATGGTACCCCGGGCACGGTACCAAGCGCCAACATATCTAACTGTACCTCCCTGGGCCCGGGATCGCCTTTTACGTCATTTTTTGTAGATAACACCGGAGGTGCCGACATGGCGTACCGAGGCTATACTACCAAACTTAAGGCTTTCCATACAGTAACACCCTGCCAGCAATACCACCTTAAGCTATCTATCGTAGACGCGGGCAACTGGCAGTACGATTCCGGCGTATTCCTTGAGAAGGGCAGTCTGACATCTAACTCTTTCCGTTTTTCTGTAACAGATTCCATAGGCCACACTATAAATGGCACGCCTCATACAATTGTAAAAGGCTGCGCACCTGCCACAGTAACCATTGTTGCCGATCACGTAAGCACAACTCCGGGAACAATTAATCTTACTTACGGTGGCACAGCTGTAGAGAATGTGGACGTTAGTATATTACCAGCCACACTCATAATGCCAGCCGGAAGCACAACACTTTCTTTTAACGTGCAGGGCCTTATAACAGCAGCCGGAGGCACCAAGACACTAGATATACATATACAGACACCATGCGGCACGTCTGATGATATTACCCTTACCATCCTGGATACACCAACCGTTAAAATATTGACACCCGACACCTCTGTATGTGCCGGCCAGTCTTTTACCATCCGCACGGCAGGCAGTGCGGGCATAAGCTACAGCTGGACACCCGCCGCAACGCTTAACACCAACACTATAGCACAACCGGTAGCTACACCCCTAACGGCAACCACTTATACGCTCAACGCAGGCTACCCCACTGCCGGTTGTCCGTCTTTGATACGAACCATAAATGTGGGCATGACTACTTTCAATACCGGAACAATAACCGGCGATAGTACCTTTTGTACCGGCACGTATTATACTTTTACGATAAGGGATGCCAATGTTGGCGATATCTTCTGGAGTTTCGGCAACGGCGATACGGTTACCGGCAAACAATCAGTGCTGCATGCCTGGAGCACTGCGGGGACTTTTTATATTACGGCGGGCCCTGCGTTTGCAGGGTGTGGCCTGCCGGCAATCAAACAGATAAGGGTATACCCATCGCCATTCATAAACCTGGGTGCTGATACTACCATATGTGCCGGCAACACGGCCATTAACCTGCATGACATATATGGCGGAGCGCCAACCACTGCACAGTGGCTGTGGAATAACGGCGCTACTACCAACAACATAAGCGTAGATGCCCCAGGCGAGTATTACGCCACAGTAACAGCCAACGGCTGCACCGCAAGCGACAGTATAAGAATAGCGCCAGATTGTTTTACGGCTATACCTAATGTATTTACACCCAATGGCGACGGCGTGAATGACTACTTCTACCCAAGGCAGGCACTGAGCGCGGGGCTGACTAAATTTCATATGACCGTCTATAACCGATGGGGACAGGTGATATTTGAAACAAAATCACTGGACGGAGGCGGATGGGACGGCAGGTTTAACGGCGACCCGCAACCATCAGGCGTATTTGTGTATACTATTGATGCCTCTTTTAAAGATGGCAGTGAGCTGAAGCATAATGGCAACGTGACGCTGCTGCGCTAGCCGTAAATCGGGAAATGAATAATTATTTACCTTTGCCGCGTTTTTATTCAAAATAATCTTCATATTTTACTATGAAACTAAAGGCAATAACCTTATCGATCATCCTGCTTTGCAGTTTCTGTGTGAAGGCTCAGCTATCCGTTACCCCGGGACAAACTGCAGCAACGCTCGTCAACACGCTTGCAGGAAGTGGCGTAACAATACTTAACCCCACCCTCACATGTGCACCGGTGGCCAATGGCACCTTCACCGTTACGGGCAGTTCTTTATTAACGGTGACTAGTGGTATTCTCCTTACCAACGGACATGCTGATGGGACCGCAGGAGCAGAACCACCACTTGTTAATTTTATCAACGGCACTCCGGGAGACCTGCAGACTGCAGCCTATCTGCCTACCGGCATGGCCAGCTACGATGCCTGCATCCTGGAATTTGATGTGGTGCCTGCGGGTGATACCGTGAGCTTCAACTACCAGTTTGGCTCTGAGGAATACAGGCAGGCGGTATGCAGCAATTTTAATGATGTGTTCGCCTTTTATATTTCCGGACCCGGCATAACCGGGGCCCAGAATATAGCCCTGGTACCGGGTACTAATGTACCTGTAATGGTAAATAGTATTAATAATGGTGTTGTGGGTACAGCACCAGGCGCGGACATTGTCAACTGCACGTCGCTGGGCGCAGGTTCTCCCTTTACTATTTATTATATAGACAATACGGGAGGTACCCAGCTAAGCTACCGCGGATATACTAAAAAACTGCGTGCGTTTCATGCTGTAACGCCATGCCAAACCTACCACCTGAAACTGTCCATTATTGATGGTGGAGATGCCCAGCAGGATTCCGGTGTTTTCCTGGAAGAGAACAGCCTTACATCCACCTCTTACAAATTTTCTGCAGTGGATTCTATAGGTAATACAATAAACGGCCAGCCACACTGCATTGTAAAAAATTGCAATCCCGGAACCGTAACAATAGTAGCCGACCAGTCAGAAACAGCCCCGGCAACTATCAACCTGGAATATTCGGGTACGGCTGTACAAGGAACAGATATCAACAGCCTGCCCTCTTCCATAGTAATGCCGGCAGGAAGTACATCGGTAAGTTTTACCGTACAACCGCTGCCGGAAATGAACGGCGCAAAAGACCTGACTATATTTATAAAATCGGCCTGCGGCTATGCCGACCAGGTAACGATACATTTATTAGACACTCCATCCATACAGATACTTACACCAGACACTTCAGTATGTGCCGGCCAGTCTTTTACCATTCGCACATCGGGTACATCGGGCATAAGCTACAGCTGGGCACCCGCAACAACGCTTAACAGCACTACCATAGCGCAACCGGTAGCTACACCTCTAACCGCAACTACGTATACGCTGGCTGCAGGCTACCCCAATGCCGGTTGTCTATCTTTGATTCGAACCATAAATGTGGGTATGACGCTTTTCAACACAGGAACAATAACCGGCGACAGTACCTTTTGCACCGGCACCTACTATACCTTTTCAGTAAAAGACGCTAACGTGGGCGACATATTCTGGAGTTTCGGCAATGGCGATACGGTTACCGGCAAACAATCGGTGCTGCATGCCTGGGGTACTGCGGGAACTTTTCATATTACAGCAGGCCCTACGTTTACAGGCTGTGGCCTGCCGGCCATTAAGCAGATAAGGGTATACCCATCACCATTCATAAATCTGGGTGCTGATACTACCATATGTGCCGGCAATACTGCCATTAACCTGCACGACATATATGGCGGAGCGCCAACTACCGCGCAATGGCTGTGGAACAATGGAGCTACAACGAATAACATAAACGTAGATGCCCCAGGCGAGTATTACGCCACAGTAACAGCCAACGGCTGCACCGCCAGCGACAGTATAAGAATAGCGCCAGATTGTTTTACGGCTATACCTAATGTATTTACACCCAATGGCGACGGCGTGAATGACTACTTCTACCCAAGGCAGGCACTGAGCGCGGGGCTGACTAAATTTCATATGACCGTCTATAACCGATGGGGACAGGTGATATTTGAAACAAAATCACTGGACGGAGGTGGATGGGATGGTCGTTTTAACGGCGACCCGCAACCATCAGGCGTATTTGTGTATACTATTGACGCCTCTTTTAAAGATGGCAGTGAGCTGAAGCATAATGGCAATTTGACGCTGCTGCGATAAGGTCATTCGTAATCCGGACAGCTGCGATCCTCCCTATATTTGCAGCCAGACCGTTTAAACATGAACATTAAACTACTCACCATTGCCATGCTGGCGATGCCGATTTTTGTGCATAGCCAGGAAAAAACATATACCCGTGAACAATACAAGGAAGATTTTAATTTCTTCTGGCAGTCGATAAACGATGACTATTGCTATTTCAACAAAAAGCAAACAGACTGGGACAAGGTAAAAGTGATCTACGGGCGCGCCATAGATATGATAACCACCCGCAACCAGTTTGTGACCATAATGGAGCAGGCTCTTGGGGAGATCTACGACCATCACGCATCGCTGAACACTAATACAGACCTGAACCCGCGCCTTGTACCGTCGGGCACAGATATATGGGCAGAATACAAGGGTGGCAATCCAATAATAGTGCAAGTAAAACGCAATAGTGGCGCTGCGGAATGCGGCATAAAGGCCGGGCAGCACGTGGTGGCTATTAATGATGTGCCTGTAGCAGAAGCCGTTGCCAAAATGCTGCCCAAATCGTTGAAGAAAACGGATACAGAAGCCATGAACTGTGCCTTGCGCCTGGCACTTGCGGGGGATCACATCACACCGAGAGTAATTACTCTTTCCGGCAATGGGCAGGCTAAGCAATATATGCCCGATGAAAAAGGCATGAAGCTGGAGCACATCACCTACAAAACTAAAACGGAGGCCCGCATAGTTGATGGGATAGGCTATATAAAGATCAATAATTGCCTGTATGACGACAACCTCATCAAAGATTTTGATAGTGTAATGCTGCTGATGCAGCACACTAAGGGATTAATACTGGATATGCGGGAAACACCCAGCGGCGGCAATACCACGGTGGCCAGGACCATATTAGGCTGGTTTACCAATAAGGAACAATATTACCAGAAACATGAGCTGTATGCAGAGGGCAAGCAAACCGGCGTGAAACGAAGCTGGGTGGAAATAGTATCGCCAAGGAAAGGCAAATACTATGAGCAGCCGCTGATAGTACTGGCAGACCACTGGACCGGCAGCATTGCCGAGGGAATAACTATAGGCTTTAAAGCTATGGACAGAAAATACCCGGTAAAGGTGATAGGTACGGAACTGGCCAGGCTGAGCGGAGCTGTATATACTTACACCATGCCTAACACAAAAATAAATTTCTCGTTCCCGGTAGAGCGCCTGTATACCGTAAAAGGTGCACCAAGGGAGTTCTTTACACCCGACATATTAATAGATCCGGCCAAAGTGCATAGTGAGGCAGATGCGCCGCTTGACAAAGCGATGGAACTTTTGAAAGGAAAAGACCGGAAACTATAAAAGGGTATTGTATATTTATAACGCAAAAACACACTGTAAAACAGGCTCTGTTTCATGGCGAAGAAGAACAAAAAACAGGAAGGCGCTACGCAACCAAACAACGCACCACAAATAGCCCCTACCGCAAATACGGCAAATGCTGCGCGTGAAATACCTCAACAATCCGGAGGCTTGCGAGGCATACTGACCTTCAAGGTACAAGCCATTATAGTGGCGCTACTGGCAATAGCGATGTATGCCAACACCTGGAACCATGAATTTGCCCTGGACGACACAATAGTAATTGTAAAGAATGAGTATGTATGGGAAGGCATTGGCGGTATTAAAGATATTATGACCAAGGATGCCTTCGACAGCTATTACCGCCAATCCAACTCTACCAACCAATTGTCGGGAGGACGATACAGGCCGCTATCTATAGCTACTTTCGCGTTAGAACAACAATTGCTGGGCACAGATTCGGTATGTAATGGCAACGTGACGTTCGAGATGAAATCGGCCCCGGAGCAGAAACTACTGCACGATATGCGGGTAAGACATGTTGTGAACACGCTGTTGTATGCACTATCTGTAGTTGTGCTATTATATTTCCTCAGGAAGATCGTATTCACATCGGCACCACTGGCCGCTTTTATAGCAGTACTGCTGTTTACAGCTCACCCGCTGCATACCGAGGTAGTAGCCAATGTTAAAAGCCGCGACGAGATACTCTCCCTGCTTTTTATAAGCCTGACGTTTATTACCGCCTTTAAATACAACGAAACCCGCAAAACCCAGGCACTGATAGCCAGCCTGGCTTGCTACCTGCTAGCGTTCCTGTCTAAAGAATATGCTATAGCTACCGTGCTGTTGCTGCCATTGTCGCTGGTATTATTTGGCGGCAAAACGCCAACAGAGGGTGTAAAGGCATTTCTACCCTACCTGTTGGTTATAGGTATATACGGGTTGCTGCGCATGCAGGTGAGCACTGAAGGCACCGCGGCATCGGACGCTGACATACTTAATAACCCATATGCATTCGCATCTCCCGCCGAACACCTGGCCACACGCATTGCCACGTCGCTCAACTACCTGAAGTTGCTGCTCATTCCGCACCCGCTTACTGCAGACTATTCTTATAACACTATTCCATATAAATCATTTACGCACCCAATGGTTTGGATATCAGCCTTGGTACACCTGGGCATAATTGCAGGCATTATTTATTTCTATAAGCGCAACAAGGTGCTTTGCTTCGGACTTGCCTTTTATCTTTTCCACTTGCTCCTGGTTAATAATTTCTTTTTCAATATAGGTGCAACTATGGGCGAACGCCTGGCATACCACTCTTCCGTAGGGTTTGCCATAATTGTTGCCTACCTGTTATACGAAGGAGTTAACAAGCTGAACAGCCAAAACAGTACTCTAATTGTTACCGGCGTGGCCGCTTGTATTGTAGTGGTATTCTGTAGCCTGGCAATACCCCGCAACAAGGCATGGAGGAACGATTATGAGTTGTTTCTTACAGATATAAAAACCAGCCCTAATAGTGCGCTGGTAAACTCGAACGTCGGCTTTTATTACCTGCACCAGGCAGAAACGCAGACGGACACAGCCAAACGCAGAGAACTAGCCATGAAAGCGCTACCCTACTACAACAAAGCCGTAGACATACATAAGACGTTTGTAATAGCTTATCTGAACCGTGGCCTTACCTACTTCTTTATGGACCAGCCCGACAGTGCCCGGTATAACCTGGAGAAAGTGATAGAACTGTACCCTAACTACGCCAATATACACGAAACCTTCTATAACGTTGGGGTTAACTTTTATTTTCATAAGCGGCTACCAGAAGCAATACATATGTGGCAGACGGCGCTAAAGCTAAAGCCCGACTATATACTGGCCCAGCAAAGCATTAATACAGCAACTATAGAAATGAATGCCGCAAAGCAGCAACCTGTCAAATAAATTAAATAAACAATGCAATCTGGGCAATAACAATATATTACCGCTCCGTTTTTCGTTGTATGCTTATATTCGTTCCACATCGCATCGATACCCTGAGAATGAGCACCTTATGATTGCTAGTGGATTACTTTTGAATGTACGTACCTTACTGTCTTACGAGCCTAACCTGTTAACGCTACTGGTATTTGTGCTCTCTAACATTGCATATGTGCTTGTAATGAGATGGCATTTTAAAAGGTATATAGAAGAAAAGCGTAAACGACCAGGCAATTACAAACTCTTCCGTATTTACAGCGCATTCTTTTTGTCGAAAGTGGCCTCCAGATCGGAACGCAAGTTTTATGTTAAGTGCAACATCATAGGCGCCGTCTTCGGCGCGCTTATTATTTTATCTTTCGCTACCTACCTGGCAAAAGTGTTCATGCACTAAATAAGTTGCACAAATAAGTGTTCATTCACTTTTTTTCACATTCACAATACTGTTATGCAGGTGCAATTCTTTTAACTTTGCGCGTATGCTTCAACAATATTGTGCTTCACTTACCAACTATAAAAGATTAAAAACCCGCGAAGTAAGAATCGGCGATCTGCTGCTGGGCAACGGACATCCCATCCGTATACAGACCATGACCACCACCGATACTATGGATACTGCCGCAACGGTAGCGCAAACCATAAGGTGTATAGAAGCTGGTGCAGAACTGGTACGTATCACAGCCCCAAGTAAGAACGAGGCAGAGAACCTACGCAATATAAAAGCTGAATTAAGAGCGAAGGGGTATAACACTCCCCTTATTGCGGATATACATTTTACCCCTAATGCCGCCGAAATAGCTGCACGCATAATAGAGAAGGTACGCGTAAACCCGGGCAATTATGTAGATAAAAAGAAATTCGACTTTATAGAATATACTGATGCTGAATACGCTGAGGAGATAGAGCACATCCGTAAGAAATTTACTCCGCTGGTAAGGATATGTAAGGAGCATGGCACTGCTATGCGCATAGGCACCAACCACGGATCGCTGAGCGACCGCATCATGAGCCGTTATGGCGATACGCCGATAGGCATGGTGGAGAGCGCGATGGAATTTTTACGCATAGCCCGCGATGAGGATTACCACCAGATAATACTGAGCATGAAAAGCAGCAACCCGCAGGTGATGGTGCAGGCCTACAGGCTGCTGGTGCAGAAAATGGATGAGGAATTTGGCGAGTGCTACCCGCTGCACCTTGGCGTTACGGAAGCCGGCGATGGCGAAGATGGCCGTATAAAAAGCGCCATTGGCATCTGTACATTACTTGAAGACGGCATAGGCGATACGATACGCGTATCGCTGACGGAAGACCCGGAATTTGAGATACCGGTGTGCAAGGATATTGTAAAGCGCTACAGTACACGCCCAAGTGGGATTGTTGTGCCTGAAGAGCAATTAACGCTGCCTTATAACCCCTTTGAGTATAAGCGCAGAGAAACTACGGCAGTTAAAAATATCGGTGGGGCAAATGTGCCGGTGGTTATTGCCAACCTGGCCGATACACCTGAGTGGAACGAAAATAGTTTCCGCGATTTTGGATATACTTATGATGCAGCATCAGACAAATGGCACATAGGTGATGCTGCTGCTGATTATGTTTATACAAACGACAAACTGCCATCATTCGCATTGCCGGGAACGCTAGGTGTGATATGCGATAGTAAAACATGGGAGGGACTTGCAGATAAGCAAAACTGTTTCCCACTGTATAAACCTGAAGACTATTTATTGTCTGCAGCTGCCCCGGCGCAACTGCATTTCGTAATGGTAAATACAGCGAACGATACTACCGGATTAATTGATAAATTAAAACGCACCACGAATACGGTGGGTGTGCTTGTTAGCGCTAACGGCGGATTTGGCAAAGCACGTAGCTTCTTTGCCGCACTAGCTGAACAGGGCGTTAAGTGTCCTGTTGTACTTTGGAACAACAGTGAAGCTGCGACAGTAGATGAGCAATTGATAGCCTTTGCCACAAATACGGGCGGCTTGCTACTTGACGGCATGGGCGACGGTATATTGCTGACCAACAGTAAGGACAACATCCAGAACAATAAAGTAACAGGCCGTACTTATCTTGAAGTAAAAAGTAACGAACAGTTTCTGAACAATACTGCATTTTCCATATTACAAGCTACGCGTACACGCATCAGCAAAACTGAGTATATCAGCTGCCCAAGCTGCGGGCGTACTTTGTTCGACCTACAGGAGACCACTGCCAGGATACGCGCAGCTACCAATCACCTTAAGGGTGTAAAAATCGCCATCATGGGTTGTATAGTAAACGGCCCCGGAGAAATGGCCGATGCAGACTTTGGTTATGTAGGCAGCGGACCGGGTAAAATAACACTATACAAGAGCAAGGAGGTAATGAAGAAAAATGTACCGAGTGAAGTAGCCGTTGAAGAACTCATCAACCTGCTGAAAGAGCATGGGGCGTGGGTGGATGTTTAGTTAATGGCTGAATTGCTCAATGGCTAGATGGCTCAATGTCGATGAATGCGACAATGGTTATGACAGTGATTTTTTACAGCTACTATTACAACGCTTACTATTGAGTAGTAGAGCTATTTAGCTATCGCGGCTTCTTTTTCCAACTCCTTACTCTTTCTATCCAGCACAATTAAAAGTGCTACGGGGATGTAGAAGAGCGCACCTACTTTGTGGGTTTCAATAAGCTCCGAGAAGAAATTATTGATGAAACCCGCGGCGATGCACATAGCGAGACCTACAGTGACCGTACGCCAGAATTTATCTTTGAAGCGATGGTATACTTTCTGCGCCTTGGCAAAGATCATTGGAACTAATAACGCATATAGCAGCATGGCCGGCCACCCCTGCTCTGCCAGCATGTATAAGTAATAATTGTGTGTAGTAGATTGCTCTTTGTTACGACTCACATACGTTTGGAACGAGCTTACTGCATAAGGCTTGTAGTAGTAGTAAAACGCCCTTGGACCTACGCCGGTTAACGGATAATCTGTACTCATGCGCACGGTAGCTATCCACCGATACACACGCTCCATGCTGCTCATATCTTTACCCCGGAAGGTAGAAATGATATGGTCCATGAACTCTTTGTGCATGTAGGTCTTATTGTAATCTGGCCGAAACTCCATGTACTTGTTATTCGGCACCATATAGCAAAACAACAGGATGATGAGTGCATAGATGGTAGGCATAATAATATTGACCAACCGCAGCCTGATAGTGATACCTACTGCCAGGCCAAAGAAAACAGCGATGTAGGCGGCACGTGTCTGTGCGAAAATAATGCCTGCAATAAAGATGAGAATAACCACCAGCAAACCAGCCTTTGTTGCAAGGCTGCGATGTTTTGACAACGGCACTGCCACAAGTAGCAGTGGGAAAAGCATTGATGTGACCGATGAATAATCTACGTGATTGTAATACAGGCTTTGCCCCAGGAATGCCAACGACCGCTGCACCTTATCGAAACGGAAGCCCAGCATTGCATGATGGATGAGTATGATGATGACCGTGATAAGGGTTGGCACCAGTACGAGCCTGAATGCACGGATAAAATCTTTCTTTTCTTTAAACACTAATACCGGCAATATCATGTAACATGCCAGCAACCATGTCTTTACCAAAAGAAACTTGAACGAGAAGAATGGCATCTGTGAGCATGCGACAGCTACCATCAACCAAAGGAATTGCGCAACCGTGATAAACACTATTTTATCGCGCCACCACCATTCCGGCATTAACTTAGGATTACGCGCCCATATTATCAATACCACACCTAGCAGACACCACATCAGTGGCTGATCGGGCAGGGTTAGCGACATGGTATCGCCTGCAAAACTAAGTTGTATAGAGAACGGGATAGTGAACAGGAACAGCCAGTACGCGGTCTTCCAGTTGAGACCACAGAGCAGGAAATACAAATAGCCGAAAGGTATGGCCAGCAGGTAGTAATAACCCGTCCATGTAAACAGCACTATGGTGAGAAACAATACCGATAGCGATGCCAGGCTAAGCCATTTATTTTTCAGCAACAGTTCCATTAACGCTCTACGGCCATCAGTTTATTATAGTAAGCTAAAACCAGCACCAGCAGCGTGCTGAAGAATAAGCCCATGCAACCCGCAGTAATGAGTATCATCATAAGCGTTGGGCCCATTGCAGATGTTGGTGGCAATGCACGGGTAGTTACCTTCAGGTAGTCCATAGAACTATTTGTAGTAGCTTCCAACTCGTTAATAAGCGATACATACTTTGCCCGGTCCAGTATCAGCTGGTCCTGTGTAGCAGCAAGTACTTTAGAATTGGTCATTCCACCGTTGGTTGCCGTACCGTTGCCAGCCATTAAAGCAGTATTGGCATTGATGGTGCTGTCTATCTGGGCCAGTTTATCTTTAATAGACTTGGCCATGCCCAGTTTCATAGAAGTATAGTAATTGCGGAATGCTTCCTCGCACACCTTAACCGACATATTGGCTACATTTGCTGCTGTGGCAGAATCGTAAGCTATATAGCTTACCTCCATTTCCTTGTATTCAGAACGCTTCACATTGAAGTTCTTATCGAACACGCCCATCAGGAATGCATGACCTTTCTCTGAATTAATGTCGGCATTGTATACCACCTGGAACTGGCAATTGCGGATAATGCGGTCTTTTACCGTATCAGAAGCCAGCAACGCGGTTACCCTGTCCAGATCGTCGTCGCCGCCAAAGTAATCAACATAGCGCTGCTCGTAGTTACGGAACAATGTGTTCCTGTCGCCATAAAGCGGGTTATTGACCAGGAACTTTGATGATGCTTTGAATTTCTTCCGTTTCACCACGAAGAATACAGCGCCAAGCGCTATGGCTATTGCCGTAATGATAATAATGATACGCTTTTGCTTTTGTATGGTGCGTATCACATCTATCAGGTCAAAAGATGGTGTTGACATTTTTGTGTATTGTTAAATTCAAATTGTTGGAGCGCTATTGATAATCAAAAACGAAATAACCGCCCCTTTATTGCACTTCTTCCCGCGAACGCATTTAAATAACAGTCTCGCCCGCCTGCATTTTTTCTGCATTCTCAGCAAACTGTAGTGCATCCAGCATTTCCTGTATATTACCATTCATAAAATCGTCCAGGTTATAAATGGTCATATTGATTCGGTGATCTGTAATGCGGCCCTGTGGATAGTTATACGTACGGATCTTTGCCGACCGGTCTCCCGTACTTACAAGGCTCTTCCTGCGGCGCGATATCTCATCCTCCTGTTTACGCACCTGCTCTTCATACAAGCGTGTACGCATCATGGCAGTGGCCTTCTCGCGGTTGCCCAGCTGGGTACGCTCCGTCTGGCAAATGATCACAGTACCTGTAGGTACGTGGGTAAGAATAACTTTAGTTTCAACTTTGTTCACGTTCTGGCCGCCTGCACCACCGCTTCGCGCAGTTTCCATCTTCAGGTCGCTTTCCTTCAGCTCAAAGTCTATTTCTTCAGCTTCCGGCATTACCGCCACAGTAGCTGCCGATGTATGTACACGACCGCTCGCTTCTGTATCAGGCACGCGCTGCACGCGGTGCACACCGCTTTCAAACTTCAGCGTACCGTATACATCATCGCCGGTCACTTCCAGCTGCACTTCTTTAAATCCGCCTACGCTGCCCTCTGTTTCTGTAAGCAGGGCTACCTTCCAGCCGCGACGCTCACAGTAGCGCATATACATGCGCATCAGGTCGCCGGCAAAAAGGCTGGCCTCATCGCCACCGGTACCGGCGCGAATTTCCAGTATGGCGTTTTTCTCATCCTGCGGATCTTTTGGTATCAGCAGTGTACGTATCTCTTCTTCCAGCTTTTCCTTGTCTGTCGCCAGTGTTTCCAGGTCGTCCTTGGCCATTGTGCGCAGCTCCTCGTCGCTTTCCGTTTCCAGCACTTCGCGGGCAAAGGCAATACTATCCAGGCAGGTTTTGTACTTTTTATTTACGGCTACAATACCTTCCAGCTTGCGGTATTCTTTACTAACCTGCGAGAATTTCTTGTTTTCGTTAACTATTTCGGGGTTGGTAAGCGCTACACCCAGGTCGTTGAACCTGGCCTCAATCGCCTCCAGTTTTTCTATAATCGAGCTCATTCAGTAATCTGAAAATAATACAATAAAACGCCCCATTAAAACCAGCCCGATTTTAATGAGGTGTGCAAAGTTACTTTTTTAATGCTATATTATTAGTAAATTCTGTAAGAACTGACAACCACTGCTATACCAGCACCCGGTAGGGGTTGGGCTGATTAGTAGTACGCTCCAGGCTGATACCATTGCGTTCACTTACCGACAATGCCTGTGAGAGGCGCGAAAAAGGTTCCTGGCGGATGTACTGCTCAAACCCAGAACTTAAAAACTCCATTTCTCCTTGGCGGGTGGTAATGGTCCAGCGGATGCCTTCGCGACTAACGGTCCGCTCAATTTCTTCTATTTCTATCGGCTCCAGCATCATCGCGTCAAACTCGAAGGTGACATTGCTCACACCCTTAAAAACCAAGGTAGATGGTGCTACCCAGTAAGAGAATGGGAAACCATCTGCCTCCGGCTCCACCCATTCTACAATGTAGTCTATGTCCATTTCCAGGTCATCAGCGAGCCGTGCCTTGTATATTGTACAGTCGTGCCACGACATGTTATCGAAATCGGCATCAGTAAAAATTCGTTTAGGTAGATGATAACTCATGGTTGGCTTGAGCGATTTTAGAGCTGAACGTCAATTATTTCCAACCTAATTTACTTAAAATGTGGGAAAATATGCTATTCCGCGCCATTTTTTTTACTGATGAGCTGCCTTACAGAAGCAACCGACACGAACCGGAACACGACCATTAATACTACGCAGCAGGCAAAAAACAGCAAGGCGCTATACATCCAATTGAGTGACAGCCAATTTGCGGCCATCCATGCCAGCGCAAATACCAGCAGGCAATAGCCGAGGTGCGCAGCGATCCATTTTACATTTACAGGCAATTTGAATATCCGGTTGCAGGCCAAAACGAATACCAGTGCCAATAGCGACTGTGTAAGGAACGATGTGAGCGCCCCACCAGCAGCACTATACCGCGGAATAAGATAGAAGTTAACTGAGAGATTGAATATTACACCGAAAAATGCAATGATGTTCATCGTCTTCATATTGCCATTGGCAGTAAGCAGTGTGCTGTAAATGTACATGAGGCACCACGCCGGGAAGCTGGCAATAAGCCAGGAGAACACCATTTTATACTGCTGTATATTACCTGCATTGGCACCTTTATACAGGATGTGCATAATATCTCCGCTAAAGAAAATACAGGCTGCCGAAACAGCGAAGGAGAAAGGTAGCAGGATGTTGGCACACAGCTTTACAATTGGTTGTATATCGTGCTTGTTGGATAGCATGCGGCCGTACATAGGCAGGAGCATTGTTGCAAACATCAGGCCCAGGATATTCACCATATCCAGCAACCGGAACGCTGAGGCCCAGATATCGGCCTGGGCTTTACCATCCGCGCAAAGCCGTTCTATCATCATCGCATCGGCCCGGTTGTAAATGCTCATCTGGAAGATAAGTAATGCATAGGGGAAGCTCTGCTTAATGATGCCCAGCACTGTGGGAAAATGAAACGAGAACCTGAGCGTAATTCCGGAGATGCGCTTGAGTACGATCCATGCTATGACAGCGGTGACCAGGTAGCACGCCGCCTGGGTGATTACAAACCACTCTATCTTGAATGCATGTGCAGTAACCGGGTAAACCAACAGGAAACCGCAGATCAGCACCATCAACAGCCTGTCAGTGATAGATAGCAGCCCATCAGTTTTAAACCTGTGCAACGCCGCAATATTGCTGCGGATAAATGCCAGTAATGCGCTAAGTGACTGAAACAAAAGAATGCCGGTGAGTAACGACAGCTCCCACCCTTTATAGCCCAGCAACAGCCCCCACCCATAGCCCAATATCATGTAAATACCCATCAGCACCAGGCGTGCAGAAAGCATGGCCGGAAACACTTCGCCGAGCTGCTCCGGATCGCGTGCTATGGTGCGGCTATTATAGCTGGTGATGCCAAAATCGAGGATGATCTGGAAGATAATACCCAGGCTGAGGAGCGCCTGGTAAGTACCGTATTCGCCCGCCGGCACCCTGTTTTGCACCACCCTATCTATAAAAAACACCCATACCGGCTTTACCAAAATGTTTATGGCAACTACGAAAATGATGTTCTTAACGAAAAAGCGACGCATTGGCGGTAAAAATACTCATTAAACGGTGGAATTAATAAAGTGTTGCTCAGGGTATAAAATAAAACAGCCGGGACGTGCCCGGCTGCCATTATATTAAACAGGTTTCATCATCTGAGCAATGTAATATTACCCTGGTGATGTTCTTTTTTACCATCGCGGAAAGTAGCATCGATAATCACTACATATACTTCTTCCGGCTGCTCAACTCCGTTGAACTTACCATCCCATCCGCGGCCATCTACGCTGTTTGTAGAGAAGATGAGCTGGCCCCAACGATTGTAGATATCCATCTTAAATGCAGTGAGGCCACTGGAAAGCAGGCTGCGCGGGTAGAAATAATCATTAACACCATCGCCATTTGGCGTGAATATATTTGGCATGCTCATGTAGCAATCCTCTGTTACGTGAACAGTATCTGATGCCCGGCAATTACCTATGGAAACGGTAGAATAATAGTCACCCGGAGATGAAACCAGTATACTATACGTTGTTTCACCGGTATTCCACAACCAGGTGGCATTAACATCTCGCGCGTTATCGCGGTCAATAAGTTCTATTGTCTCGCTTCCGCCGCATATGGCCGTGTCAGGACCAAGTGAAATAGAAGGTTGAGGCAGAATAGTTACTGTGCGACTTACAGTAAGATCGGGACAAATACGGAACGCTACCGTAGATGTAATAACGAATGTGCCGGTACTGTGGTAAGCGTATACTACCGGATTCACACCGCGTATACTATCACCATCCCCAAAGTTCCAGGTAATACCGTCATAACCTACAGAACTATGCAACGCCTCCATAGTTACGTATGTAGAACGGCAAAGTACTGTATCAGTTAATGTCATTGCCAGCGGACTGAGTGAATCAACATAAATATGTGAATATGCAGTATCATAACAAGGTATTGAATTGGCTGTTACCAGCATCACCTCATAAGTCCCCACATTGCTATATATGTGGCTCGGACTCTGCATAGTACTTGTACTACCATCTCCGAACGACCACAGGTAGTTAAGCGGAGTTGGTGAACCGGTACTGCTATCGGTAAAGCTTGCAGGATTTTTCTGGCAGGCCAGTGTATCGCCCGCAAACTTAGCACTGATAAAATGATTGATATTGAGATCTACAGAAGTTGTTTGGGTACAAAAGTGATTAGTAATTGTGAGCACCACATGATATACACCCGGAGGGAAGCTATGCGTTGGATTTTTTGCTGTATCGCTCGTTCCATCGCCAAAATCCCATACATACCACAGGTTGCCTGTTGGCGATGTAGACGTATTAATAAAGTTGTAAATATCGAATGTACAACCGGGAATAACGGTGTGGGTAAAGCCCGGCACCAACGGCCCAGCGGTAAGCACAACAGGAGTAGTAATTGTGGTGGTAGGACATGGACCGACCTTAATAAAGAAATTGCCGTAAGTACCTTCGCACAAATTGTAAATGGTTATGGTACTATCAGGACCAGAGGAATATAACAATGGCGTTTGCGGTACACCATTCAGGCTGTAGAAGATAGTATCGATTGGTCCTGGAGGTGCACCTTTTATAGTTATACGGCCATTGCACATACCGCACTCTGTTGGCTGAATAGTGGCAATAACCGATATAGGGATAAGGGGTGGAGCCGAAATAATAATTGGTCCCCATGCATTGGATACACAAGTATTGAGTGTAGCAGTAATATTTGTATAGCTGCCAGGGCAAAGATTGGTTAACGTTACCTGGCCGGTAGCCGATGAAGTAAGTGTAACAGGTGCATGCGGAACACCATTGTAAGTATAGTTGACTATAATTGTCTGGTTAGGGGTAAGCCCAAATAGCGTAATAGTACCGTCGCATGCCGAACAAGACGCATTGGTTGAAGAAGTATCAGAAATACCGAAGGAAGGGTTGATAATATAAATTGGACCAACACCAGGCGTGGTGCACGAGTTCATTTTTACAGTAATATTAGTATATGAACCCGCGCAAAGGTTAGTGAGCACTATTGTACCGGATGCCGGCACAGTAAGAACCACCGGAGTTTGAGGTACACCATCTTTAACAAAGTTCACCGTATCTGTATAACCTGGCACAAGACCGTTGATAGTTATAGTAGCATCGCACGCACCACAAACACTTGGTTGTGTATTAGATACCGAACCTATTGTGAAAGAAGGATTGGTAAGTACCTGGTCTGGCACATTGGCAATACAACCATTCATTTTTACAGTTATACCCGTATAAGAACCTGCACAAAGATTGCCCAACGTAATGGAGCCATTGGCTGGCACAACAAATACCTGAGCTGGCTGCGGAACGCCATTATATGTATAGTTAACCGTATCTGAATAACCAGCTACCAGCCCGTTGATAGTAATGCTGCCATTACAAAGACCGCAAACAGTTGGGTTGACAGTAGTAACAGTTGATATAGTGAAAGCTGGCGTTGGTACCGTAGCAGAAGCATATGGAGGAGATGTGCAATAGCCTACTTTGACCGTAAAATTAGTGTAAGTGCCGGAGCAAAGACCGGGAATAGTAAGATTGCCGGAAGCATCAGCAACGCCCACAAAGACCGGTTGCAGCACTGCGCCTAAATAGTATTTAACCGTGTCCGATGATCCAGGCGTCAGACCATGCAGAGTAACAGAACCATCGCATAGGCCACAGACCGTTGGCTGCTGTGCCGTAATAGACGATATAACCGGCCCTGTACCAATAAGCACGCTTACCATGTCCCGGGATGTATCACCACAGGTAACGGCCGCCGCTGTGTAATTGGTTGGAACAGATGGATTAACCGTATAGCTTGAGCCGGTAGTACCCGTATAAACGCCATTAGCATACCAGTAAATAGTGGCAGTACTGGAAGGAATAGGATTGTATGGTATTGAAGTAACTGTGTAAGACGTACCGCTACCATCCGGTGTAAAGCGCTGGCCGTCCGCTGTGGTCACAGTCCATAATGTTGGATAGTTGCGACCAGGCGTTGGTGTAGCGCTCGACGAACCGCTATTCTGTACACCTTGTATGGCGACCCCGGGCGCCGCAGTTGGCCAGGAAGTGCACAATTGCTTCTTGGATGTGTGTATCTCAATAATATTTGATGTTTCGAAAAGAACTATTTGAAAGGTGGTCTTTTTAGCTGAGCAATCAAAAAAAGGCACATTACAAAAGCTAATTACCAATTTACGACTAGGCGCTGTACCTGAAACACCGTATGTTAGCGAAGATGACGAGTTGAACAACAAATCTGCATAACAGCCCATTACGGCATTGGGCGCGTAGGTATTTCCTGGTATTGCACCACCTAAAGTTACATTCCATTGCGAATAGCCACCGGCCAAAGAAGTTGTGAATGTAATAAAGCCGTTTGAGGAGATAACAAAGTTTGTATAATTGGTACCGTAATAATTAAAGGTGAATCCAATCGGATAACTAGAGGTATAAGTATCATCGGAGGGTGTTGATACCGTTGTCGAGACATAACCGTTTGTTACTGCGTGGAGTGTCAACGGAGCTCCATCACATATGGTTGTATCAGCTCCGGATGGGACGTCAATATCTACCTGGGCAAATGATGCTAACGTAAAAAAGCTGAATAAAAATGTAAAGAGTAACCTTATTCTCATAATTAAATATTTCTGCTAAGAGTGTACGTTTCAAATATAGTAAAAAATTAACACAGACAAATGCAAATTAAGTGGTATATACTTTAAACATAGTTATTTGCACTACCGGCTCTGCATCAACCTTACTTTCCGGAAAATATATAGACAGGTAAAATACACGAAGAGTTGGCTTATAATTAAATATACCTACCACATTTTGCAACTTATTGTTATACAACAGCATAGGTAAGGGAACAAAAAGAGCCGCAACTTTGGTTGCAGCTCTTTATAACGAGAACGAGTTTTTATCAATACTTCACTTCCAGGCCCATAATAATACCTGTTTTATCTGTGTATTGTACACCACCGGCAGTTTTAGCATCTACCTGGTAAATAGCAGTCTGTGCGGTATCCCAGGTGGGACCGTTCATTTTGGTGGTTGAGATGATAAACTTATTGTCACATACGTCCAGGCAGGTAGACATACGGGCCAGGTCTATGTTAAAGCCTAGTGTGTCCGCATCCGTTTGCAAGCCGGTAGTGGCATTCATCTTTACTAAGTAAAAACCGTTGGAAGAAGGCACGCCCAATACTCCATAAAGCTGTTTATCCTGCTTGTTGTGCCTGATACCCATGAGGAAATTATCAGTGCCTGAGTTCAATTGATTCAGCAAGGTTGTACCAGGCACATATGAAAACAGCTTATAAGAGTTAGGGGCAATGTAGTTCATAGCCAGGTAAGTGGTGCCATCTGTCTGATTTACAGTAGACGAAGCAAAAGTTGCTGCGCCCATTGGTGTCTGTGCAATATTGCTAGAAGTGAAAGAAGATGAGCCTTCTACTATTTCTACAAATGTATCTGTAAAGGTGATACCCTTCTTCAGCGCATACATCCTGTTGGAATAGCTATTGTATACCAACGCCTCGAACTTAGCCTGTAAATAATTGGCATAAGGCTTGCGTGTTACCACGCCCGAATTATCGATACGCATGAGCAGCGGAATGCCCACAGAATCTGTAAATACGTAATAACAATAATTATCGCCATTGTAAGTGCCCTGGTTGTTGTTACCTGGTAGTCTTAAAGATGCTAATGAACTGATAGAAGCGCCTGACAGGTTGAAGGTGCCATAGGAGCCTAACGTGAATGGCCCTGTTCCGGTATCCAGGCACCGCGCGCTGTAAGCATAAAAATGGGCATTACATACAGTTGACGAATCAACCGGAGCCGATGTAGGATTGGAGCTACCTTTTGAACAGGAAGCAACGATAAGGGCGAAAAATGCAGCGATCAGCGCCGCCGAAAATAGGTTCCTCATAGAACGGTAATGTTTTAAATACGGTACACAGGCACACCTGTACCTGCAATTACTCCGCAATATAGCTATTTACACCATATCATACAATAACAAACTCCCGGCATAGTCACTCACTTTTTAGCTTTCGGCTTTTTAGGTACTACTTCTATTGCACTTACGTAGTCCATTGCCATTTGCGCCAGCCTCTTCCATTGGGCACTATGGGCTTCCGACAATTGCACCCAGCCATTCATTGGCCGGCCATCCATGGGAGTGAACATTTGCGCCCCCGCCAGTTGCAACGCTCTTTCCCGTTCGGTAGCAGGCAGTTTAAAGATCATATATTCTTTCCACAGCATCACACCCGCCTTGCCATTAGCTGCCTTAATGCACAAGGCATTAAACATCTTTCCCTTTACAGTGCCGGGCATGGCTGCTGCAATGCTATGATACAATTCTTCCGCTTTGCTCATCATTTTATTTTTAAATACGCTAAGTATAAGCAATTTAGGATATTTGCCTTTAAGACCCGGCAGCATATACAAAGCGCGCGGCAATATGCATGAACAATATAGAACAGCTAAGAAAATGGTGTAACGGCACTTGGCAAACAGGTGGAACAGAGCATACTGTAATAGAAGAACTGGCAACTGACAGCCGACACATAGAGAATCCGCCGGCTGCCCTATTTATTGCGTTAAAAACAAACCTACGCGATGGACATATATATATTGCAGATGCCTATGCTGCAGGTGTGCGTAATTTCCTGGTATCGCAACCAGTGGATGCTTCTGAACTGCAGGGCGCACAAATAATACAGGTAAAGGATACACTACAGGCCCTGCAACAAATAGCCACGGGGCACCGCAAGCAATATAAGGTGCCGGTAATAGGCATAACAGGCAGCAATGGAAAAACGGTAGTAAAAGAATGGCTTTTTCAGCTGATGAGCAGCCATTATAAGATAGCCCGTAGCCCTAAAAGCTATAATTCGCAGGTGGGTGTACCACTTTCTGTATGGCTGATGGAACAGGATGACCAGGTGGGCATCTTTGAGGCCGGTATATCGCAGCCGGGCGAAATGGAGCGGTTGGAAAAGATAATAAGCCCTACCATAGGCGTATTTACCAATATAGGCGAGGCACATAGCGAAGGCTTCCTGAACATACGCCAGAAAATAAACGAAAAGCTGATCCTATTCCGCAATGCCAAGCACCTTGTCTATTGCCATGATCATGCGCAACTGAACGAATGTATAGTACAGTATGTGCACCATGTAGAAGGGATAAAACTGTTCACGTGGTCGGCCAAGCAGGAAGCTGATCTGCGCATCACCAAAATAAACAAGCAGGGCAACAAAACCTTTGTTACTGCCTTATATAATGGCGAAGAGGCAACAATAAGTATACCATTTACCGATGAGGCATCTATTGAGAACGCTATGCATTGCTGGTGTGTAGGCCTACTGATTGGTATGACCCAGGACGATATCAGCAACGGGCTAGCAGGTTTGCAGCCGGTATCTATGCGCCTGGAGCTGAAACACGGGCTGAACGATTGTACGATCATCAATGATGCCTACAACTCCGACCTTACATCGCTGCAACTGGCGCTGAGCTACCTTGACCAGCAAAAGCAACACATACTGCATACGGTCATCATGTCGGATATGCTGCAGATGGGCAAGGCCGACCTGGACTTATACGATGAAGTAGCGGCCCAGATAACACGGCGCGGCATACAACGGTTCATAGGCATAGGCCCTGCGCTATATAAGAACAAAGGATCGTTCCGCAAGTATAAGAACCTGCGCAGCATCTTCTTTAAATCTACCGATGATTTCCTGAAGAATTTTCACCTGCTGACCTTTAGTAAGGAAGCTATCCTGTTAAAAGGAGCCCGTGTGTTTGCCTTCGAGAAAATAGGCCTGTTACTGGAACAGCAGGTACACCAAACGGTGATGACCATCAACCTGGCAGCCATGAAGCACAACCTGGATGTCTTTAGGGCTGAGCTGTCGCCGGGCGTAAAGACAATGGCCATGGTAAAGGCATTTGCATACGGCAGTGGCAGCTACGAAATAGCCAGCCTGTTGCAACATGCGGATATAGACTACCTGACGGTTGCCTATACAGATGAAGGCATATCGCTGAGAAAATCGGGCATAACACTGCCTATAATGGTGATGAGCCCCGATGCCACATCGTTCGACCGGATGATAGCCTGGAACCTGGAGCCGGAGCTATTCAACTTCCGATCGCTGGATATGTTCATGCAGATAGCCCGCACACTACAGGTAAAGAATTACCCGGTGCATATAAAGCTGGATACCGGCATGCACAGGCTTGGCTTTGGCCCTGCTGACATAGATGCACTGGCCGAGCAATTGGCCGACAATCCACACCTGCAGGTGGCCAGCATCTTCAGCCACCTGGCGGCAAGTGACGACCCTAAAGAAGACGAGTTTACCCTGCTGCAGGCCACACGATTTGAAGAGATGAGCAGCAAACTGATGCGCGCGTTACCTAACAGCCCGCTACGCCACCTCTGCAACAGTGCAGCTATTGCCCGGCACCACTCCCTGCATTACGATATGGTAAGGCTGGGATTAGGGCTATATGGGGTAGACAGCAGCAAGACCCTGGAAGGAAAACTGCAGCAGATAAGCACACTAAAAACAATGATAGCCCAGGTACGCGACGTGCGTGCAGGAGAAAGCGTAGGCTACGGGCATAAGGCGATGGCAGACCACGACAGGCGTATAGCCACCATATGTATAGGTTATGCAGATGGCTACATGCGGGAACTGGGCAACGGTAATGCATATGTATTGGCACACGGCAGCAAGGCCTACACTGTAGGCTCTATATGCATGGACATGTGCATGATAGACGTGACAGACATACCTGATGCTAAAGAAGGTGATGAAGTAGTGGTATTTGGGAAAGACCTGTCGGTAACACAGCTTGGTGAATGGGTCGGCACCATATCTTACGAGATAATGACCAGCATATCACAAAGAGTGAAGCGGGTGTATATTAATGAGGAGTGATTTCAAAATGGCTCAATGGCTCAATGGCTGAATAGCTTAATGGCTCAATTGGGTTAATCGGAAGAAGAATGCGGCAATCCAAATGTTATGAAATTGCCGCATTTTAATATAAGACCATTTTAAAACGCTCTAGCTCTGCCACAACTCGGGTGGGCATTGAGCCATTAAGCTATTCAGCCATCGAGCCATTGCCAATCAATTCCTCCCAATATTCTGCACCTCGGCGGGTGTGGGGGATGACGATGGTTCCGCCAACAATATTAGCTACGGCAAATATCTCATATATCTCTTCGGTAGTGATGCCTTCTTCGTGGCACTTGCCCAGGTGATATTTGATACAATCATCGCAGCGCAGTACCATGCTGGCTACCAGGCCCAGCATTTCCTTGGTTTTGGTGCTGAGTGCACCGTCCATGTAAGTATTGGTGTCCAGGTTGAACAGACGGTTGATCACTTTGTTCTGTTTGCCCAGTATCACCTCGTTCATTTTGGCCCTGTAGTCGTTAAATTCCTTTATCTGGCTCATATTGTTGTTTTTGGATGGTCAAAAGTACGGGGTTTGTACTTTCTGCTTTCCTGTTATCAATATAAGAGTGTAAATTTGCGGTCTCATTATAAAAAATAATTATCATGCAAGACCAACAGCCTGCTGAGCAGCAATTGAATATAGAACTGACCGAAGAAATGGCCGATGGCACTTATGCTAACCTGGCCATCATTACCCATTCTTTTGCAGAATTTGTGATAGACTTTGTGAACGTGATGCCAAATGTACCTAAGGCCAAGGTGAAATCGAGAGTAGTGATGACCCCGCAGCACGCTAAAAGGCTGATGAAGGCACTGATAGATAACGTGAAGCGCTATGAGGCCCAGAACGGCAACATTAAAGAGCAGGACCAGCAGGCTATGCCATTCAACTTTGGCACACCTACTGCTCAGGCTTAAAAAGTAAAAACTTAACAATAAGAAGTAAAAATTGCCCTGCTTCGTGTAGTTATATTTTATAGGGTCGCTTTTCCTTTCAACCACATAATGAACGATAAGATACTGATACTCGATTTTGGCTCACAGTTTACACAACTGATAGCACGCAGGTTGCGTGAATTGAATGTATACTGCGAGATACAGCCGTGCACGAAACCAGTGCCGGAAAATGACGAAGCGTTAAAAGGGGTGATACTTGCGGGTAGCCCCTTTTCTGTTAATGACCCGAATGCTCCGAAACCGGACGTAAAGGCCATAGCCGACAAATGGCCGGTATTGGCTGTATGCTACGGTGCACAACTGGTAGCACAGCAAAGCGGCGGAGAAGTAGGCCAGAGCACACATCGCGAATATGGCCGCGCCCACCTGCACGATGTATTGGCTACCCCACTCTTCAGCACCATAACAGATGGTAGCCAGGTATGGATGAGCCATAGCGACACCATTAAACGACTGCCCGAGGGCTTCACCATTATCGCCAGGACAGAGAGTATCCCGGTGGCAGCGTTCCGATCGTCGGAGAGCTATGCCACGAACGTGATCTACGGTATACAGTTTCACCCGGAAGTAACACACAGCACTGACGGCGGCCAATTGCTGAAAAACTTTATAGTGGATATATGTGGTTGCAAACAAGACTGGACACCTGCTGCATTTATAGAAGAAACTGTTGCCCGCATAAAGAAGGAAGTTGGCGATAGCAAAGTGGTAATGGCGCTTAGCGGCGGTGTAGACTCTACCGTTGCTGCTATCCTCATCAACAAAGCGATAGGCGACAACCTGTACTGCATATTTGTAGACAACGGCCTGCTGCGCAAAAACGAGTTTCAGCAAGTATTGGATGGCTACAAGCACCTGGGCCTGAACACACAGGGTATAGATGCGCACGAGCGTTTCTACAGCGAGCTGGCTGGTGTTAGCGACCCTGAAAAGAAACGTAAAATAATAGGCCGCCTGTTCATAGACGTATTCCATGAAGAGGCCATCAAGATAAAGGATGTGAAGTTCCTTGGACAGGGCACTATCTACCCCGACGTGATCGAATCAATGTCAGTACACGGCCCTTCTGCCACTATCAAATCGCACCACAACGTGGGTGGCCTGCCGGAGATCATGCATATGAGCCTGGTAGAACCACTGCGTATGCTGTTTAAAGACGAAGTGCGCCGTGTAGGCCGCGAACTGGGTATAGATGAGATATTTATTGGCCGTCATCCGTTCCCTGGTCCGGGCCTGGGCATACGCATATTGGGTGCTGTAGAAGAAAGCAAAGTAAAGATGCTGCAGGAGGCAGATGCCATATACATACAGCACCTGCGCGATAGCGGATGGTATCATAAAGTATGGCAGGCAGGCGCAATACTGCTGCCCGTGCAGAGTGTAGGTGTAATGGGCGATGAGCGTACTTACGAGTTTACCTGCGCGCTGCGTGCAGTGACATCTGTAGACGGTATGACCGCTGACTGGAGCCACCTGCCTTACGATCTGCTGGCTAAGATATCCAACGATATCATTAACCGTGTTAAGGGCATTAACCGCGTGGTTTACGACATTAGTTCTAAGCCACCTGCCACTATAGAATGGGAATAAACCTTTTATCAAATTGTACAGCTCAATGACAAGAAGATCATTAATCACTGTTCTGCTACTTACGTTGTTTGCGGTGGGGTATTCCGGCAATGCGGAGGCCCAGTTCTGGAAGCGCAAGAAAAAACATAAAACGCACCAGAAGAAGACTGATAACACTGCCGACAAAAAAAATACGGATAACGAAGAGGATACCCGCACAACAAGCGAGCCTAAAGAGCATGTATTGACCAAAAAGGAAAGGAAAGAGCTGAGGAAAAAAGAGAAGCAGGAAAAGAAGGAGCGCGAGAAACGCGAACGCAAGGAAAAGAAAGAACAAGAGGCCAGGGAGAAGAAGAACAAGAAGAAAGGTAAAACTCCGACCATTGTAACAAGGCCAGAAAACGTTGTGCGCAAATGGAGTGATATTGACTATGCACCAACACAAAAGAAAGATCGCTACCGTGTGGAACTGTTGGCACCGCTATACCTTGATGAACTGGTAAAAAATGGCTATGCCGCTAAAGACATACCAACCAAGGCGCAAGACGGCATCAACTTTTATAAGGGTGTGCAGATAGCTGCTGATTCATTAATAAAAGCCGGTTTCAACATAGACATTTATGTACACGATGTTGCCTCGATAATGGAATCGTGCGACATGCTGGTGCGCAAGAACGCGCTCGATACATCGGATCTGTTAATTGGCCTGGTAGCACCCAAAGATGTGCCGGTACTGGCCAACTATGCTAAAAATAAGCACATCAATTTCATATCTGCTTTATCAATTGCAGATGGCAGCGTGCACGACAATCCGTACTTCACCATGCTGCAGCCATCTGCCAAAAGCCAGTGCGAATGGATAGCGGCAACCATTGAGGATAAGCATGCAAAAGCAATACTACTGCACCGTACCTACATACAGGCAGACGATTACGCATATCATATACTGACCGACGATACGAACAACCGTAGACTCTTTGTTCCTGTTCTGTGCAATAACCTACCTAAAGGGCAAGACCTGGCCACGGTAGTAGACTCTGGCCGCACGAACATTGTGGTGATACCGGTAATGGATAATGTTTACGCAGATAGCCTGCTGAAGGTGTTACGCAGCAATTTCCCTAAAGTGAAATTTGAAGTGTACGGCATGCCATCGTGGAACAATATGCCTGCCATAACAAAGCCCGGAGTATACCCTAACATCAGTGTAAATGTACCAACGCCGTTTATCTATGATGCAGCTAACCCTACCGTGCAATACATAGACCGCGTATTCCGCAAGGAGTATGGTGGTAGGCCGCAGGAAATGGTATATCGCGGTTACGAGACATTGTTCTGGTATGCCAACCTGCTGAAGCGACATGGTACCATCTTCAATAAACACGTTAACGAAGACGAGCTGGCACCTATGACCAAATTCGAGATACGCCCGCAATGGGATAAGACGGGAAATGTACTGTACATGGAAAACAAAAAAGTATTTGTGCGCAGGTACGAGACCGGCAGCTTTTAATTAATGAAACAGGGCAGTAAATTGTTTTGCTTTACATTTGCCGTCCGACCAAAAAACAAATCTGATATATGACACTTCATCGCGAAGGATATAAATACATAGCACTGGCCACCGTTATAATGATAGTGGTAGGCGTAGTTTCCGTTAACTACATGCCGGAATCGCCGTTAATGATGGGCCTGATAGCGTTTATCAACCTTGTCATCTTCCTGTTGTGGTTCTGGATAGTGGCCTTCTTCCGTATGCCATCGCGCACGCATAGCACTGGTGATAACAAGATCATCTGCCCGGCCGATGGTAAGGTAGTGGTGATAGAAGAAGCTGTAGAAACGGAATACTTTAAAGACAAGCGCCTGCAGGTATCTGTATTCATGTCGCCTATTAACGTGCACGTAAACAGGAACCCGATAAGCGGCATAGTTAAGTATATGAAATACCACCCGGGCAAGTACCTGGTAGCATGGCATCCAAAATCATCTACGGAGAACGAACGTACCACAATAGTATTAGGCAATGATCGCACAGAGATACTGATGCGCCAGATAGCAGGAGCTTTGGCCCGCCGCATATGCTACTATGTAAAAGAAGGCGATAAAGTGCAGCAGAACGATGAGTTTGGTTTCATCCGCTTTGGATCGCGTGTGGACCTATACCTGCCATTGGGCACTAAGGTAGACGTAAAAATAGGCGATGTGGTGAAGGGCGGTGTTTCCGTTATAGGCCACTATTAAGCAAATTAATTTTTATAAGCAAACCCCGCCCGGATAACAGGCGGGGTTCATTTTTTTTGCACTACTCCAGCTTAAATGTAATAGCCTGGGTGAACATTACTTTCAGTGCAGTACCATTCTGCCTGCCGGGTTTCCATTTAGGCATGGCCTTTATTACACGTAACGCTTCCTCATCGCAGCCACCACCAATGCCACGGGTTATTTTTGCATCGCTTATGGTACCATCTTCATTAACTACAAAGGTCACGGCCACCCTGCCCTGTATGTTGGCTTCTCTTGCTGCTGCCGGGTAATTAATATGGTTGGCCAGGTATTCCTGCATTCCCCTAAACTCCGGCATCTGCTCTACAAATATGGGTATCGTTGCCTTGGGGGCAGGTTCTGTAACTACAGCCACCCTTCTGTCACCATCTCCAGGAGGTGTTATATCATCAGCACCAGTATCTACATTACGGAAACCAGAATTAGTGATCTTACTTACCTCTACAAGCGCATCTTCCGGCTTCACCTTATTATCATCTTCAACAGTTGGCTTAAAGAATTTGGTCATCTTCACCGCTGGTGGTGTAGACGGTGGCGGCGTGGGCGGTGCTATTTCCTTAACAGGCGGAGGAGGAAGAATAACATCCGTAATTCTTACTACCGGCTTTATCACTTCGCTTCTCGGCTTTTCCATTCTTATAAAAGAAAAGCTCGCAATAGCGCTCACAGTCAGCATTAAAAAGCCGACGCCTTTTTTAATTCTGCGATCGTAAGTTTTGCGCAGTTCATAGCCGCCATAAGCTTTGTTGCGGTTATCAAAAATAATGTCGAGATAGTCGGCCTGCAATATTTTTTCCTGGTCCATAAAATTAGTTTTTAGAGGTTTTATTGTTTCTTATCAGAAGCATGGAATATGATAATTCCATAAGAAAAGTGAAAATTATTTTTCGGCTGAAACGCTTTACTGTAAAGGCTTTAGGACAACGCGCTGCCACACCTGCTAACGAGGCAAAAAGAGTATCGTATATGCGGGATATTTATCTCTTCACCAACACAGCCTCATCGGCAGTCAGCGTAGCAAGTGTATAGCATTGAATGTCCAGGATATTCATCTCATCCATCATCTGCACCACATCTTCGTATTTCGAACTATTGTCGGGTTTAATAATGACGTGTAGCTGATGTGCATTTTTAGAAAAGGTGGCAGGCAACGCAGCCGCATGTTGTTGCTGAGCCTGGAGCAGATCGCGCACCTTATTATTGTCCAGCACATGCATATCTTCGGCGACATTCAGCAAACCATTATAGTAATAGCATTGGTGCCCACCGGCAGGTATCAGCGTAATGGTCGATTCTTCCGGAAAGGCAGTACCATCAACTACTTTGTCTGTATTATCGGGCATGTTCACCTGCATGGCCTTGGGCTGCGCCATAGTAGTGGTGAGCATAAAGAAAGTAATCAGCAGGAAGCCCAGGTCCACCATTGGGGTAAGGTCTACCCGCAGTGAATGTATTTTGCGTTTGCCACTCTTTTGCGGCAGTATCATCTCGGCCATAGTAAGTGTGTTTGCATATAAGATGCAGCGTCACTTACTATTCCATAAAAACTTTTCAGAAAAGTTAAATGGCTAAAAAGGCAAAAGGTTAATAGCCAAGAGATAGCATATACTACACCCTCTTACCTTATTAACCTTTTACCCTATTAACTTTAAAAATTACACCAACTCTATCACCGTTATCTCCGGCAATATGCCCAGCCTGCCGGGATAGCCGAGGAAGCCGAAGCCGCGATTTACGTACAGGCACTGGTTGCCTTCGTGGTAGTCGCCTGCCCACTGCTTGTAGATGTATTGCACAGGGCTCCACTTAAATATTTTACTGTCTATACCCAGCTGCATGCCATGGGTATGTCCACTTAGCGTAAGCTGTATATCCGGGTATTCCGTACGCACCTGTGCATCCCAATGGCTGGGATCGTGAGACATCAGTATCTTGAATGGCACGTTCTTCTCCGCAAGCCCATTAACCGCCGCCTTCATATCACCATACTTAGGGAAGTGTGCCTTAGCGCCCCAGTTCTCTATACCTATCAGGGCCAGTTTATCATTGCCGCGTTCGAACACAATATGCTCGTTCATCATCAGCTTCCAGCCCATTTTGGCATGTATGCCTTTCAGCCTGTTCAGGTTGGCCACCTTAGCTTCCTCGCTGGGCCATTGCACATAGTCGCCGTAGTCGTGGTTGCCCAGGGTGCTATACACGCCCATAGGTGCTTTTAGGCGGGAAAATATCTGCTGGTATTGCTCATCTACCTCTGTACTTACATTATTCACCAGGTCGCCTGTAAATAATATGATGTCCGCCTTTTGGTCTAGTATACGTTCTATGCCATGCGCTACCGCACTGTGGTTATCGAAGCTACCAGTGTGTATATCCGATATCTGTACGATCTTCAATCCTCTAAACGCATCGGGCAATCCAGCCAGCTTCAGCTTTATTTTGCGCACGTGGTAGTTATACCTGTTGCGTACACCATAGCCAAATCCAAATATCGACAAGCCCGCCAATACAATAGCCAAATTTTTCAGAAACGCGGACCTTTCTATGGGCTGAGACACCCCATCAGATGTTGGCGAGTTATGAAAAGCCACCGCAGCCACCACCGACGTGATCAACCTGCGCAGGTCATCTATCAGCATCACCAGCAGTATCAGCACCTTGCCTATAAGCATACCCAGCGCAAGCGCCGTGTAGAGGTTGCGCAAGAGATGCGGCATGCCCGAGCTTTGTATCTGCCGGAAGAAGATAAAGCCCGCCCAACACAACAATGTGAGCACTAAATACCCTACTATTACAGATGTACGCCACACCGGCGACAAGCTGCGGGCCATACTGCGCACCAGGATGAAACTGTAGAACTCGGCAAGGCCCAGTAAAGTGAGAATAATGGCAAAACGAAGACCCATCGGGCTAAAAAATTAAAATTTGAGGAATTCAGCTATCTGCTGACGTATGCTATTTTCTGTTTCCGGCTTCTTTACACTACCGTCTGCAGCTATCTCATCATTTATCTTAGATAAAAGTAGCTTATTGTAATGCACGTTCACCTTCATGTAGTGTAAAATGCTGGTCATATGCTCTATACCGCGCAGGTTGCCTGCCCTGCCGTCAGATACACCTGTGAGTAGCGCCTTCTTGTACCACCATGCTTTTTTTATATCACTATTGTCCATCATTACCTTCAATATGCCGGGGAAACTGGCATTATACTCAGGCATGATAATGATGAATTTTTCGGCAGGATTAAGATATTGCTTTTCCAGATCCAGCATAGATGCTCCACGCTCCCACACCTCCTTACTTTCCAGCGACAACAGTTGCACCGGCACATTATGCTCTTCTACCAGTTTCAGATACACTTTGGCCGTTTTCAGCGTCATGCTGTCGGTCCGGTTAGTTCCCGATATAATAGTTATCATAAATCAGGCGGCAAATTAGTCTGTTTTGCCATTACTGCCGGTTATTCATTTTCTATGGATATATATTTAACACTTATTAGGCGGAAAGGAGTCAAAAACGAAAATATGCAAATACCGCTGCAGCCAGGAAAAGTAATAACATAACCACCATACCGGTAACTAACACTTGTAGCACCCTAATTGTCATTGTCAATTTCATCTCATCCAGCCTATCTACCGTATCATTAACAACTCCCGAGTAAGACATATGCTTCCCCCTATGCCTTGCCCACCTGGCAGTGGCAATTATATAACACAGGATAATTTGTACCAGCATAAGCATAGCTACAAAATAAATAATAGAACATAAATAGCTTGTTAAACTATTGCTCTACCATAAAAAAAGCAGAAAACACAAACTTTGCGTCCTCTGCCTTCTTAAACTTCTTTGCGGTTCTTTGCGATAGGCCTTTGCCTTTTTTGCGTGAACCTAACCAACAGGCCTATACAACAAACCTACTCCCCATAATACGCCACTATCTCCTTGCCATCGCTGTTGCGCATACCACGGTACATACCGGCAGAGTTGAAGCAGAAGTCGTAATCGCCCTTGGCATTAACGGCTATAAGGCCGCCTTCGCCGCCCATCTTTACCAGTTTGTCCTTTACTACTACAGCGCAAGCCTCTTGTAATGACAGTCCTTTATATTCCATCAGGCAGCTGATGTCGTGCGCCACTACTGCACGTAAAAAGAACTCACCATGACCGGTGCACGATATAGCACAGGTGGCATTATTGGCATAAGTGCCGGCACCTATCACCGGGCTATCGCCTATGCGGCCAAAGCGCTTGTTGGTCATGCCACCTGTTGATGTACCGGCGGCAATATTGCCATACATATCGCAGGCTGCCGCACCTACAGTACCAAACTTATGGCCGGTATTCGGCACTTCGCTACCCTTCAGGTTGTCGCCCTTATGGTCCAGCTGGGTAAAATTAGTATCGCGTATCTCTACCCATTGGTCATAGCGGCTCTGGTTAAAAAAGTAGCTGTCCGGCTCCATCTGTATACCACGCGTCAGTGCGAAGTCTGATGCACCACTGCCGCTTAAGAACACATGCCCGCTATGCAGCATTATCTCCTTCGCCAGCATTATAGGGTTCTTTACATTACGCACACCGGCCACAGCACCTGCAGCCAGGTTACTGCCGTCCATCAGGGCTGCATCCATCTCGTTCAATCCCTTCTTCGTAAATACAGAACCACGGCCAGCATTAAAAATCGTGTTATCCTCCATCACTGCTATAGCTGCCGCAACTGCATCAAGCGCACTGCCGCTATTCTTCAACACATCGTATCCCGCATCCAGGCTGGCCTTCAGCCCTTCTGTATACTGTTGTTCCTGTTCCTTGTTCATTATGGCCGGGGTAATATTGCCCGCACCACCGTGTATCACTAATGTAAAAGACATTTTATGTTGAAGATTTTTTGCTGATTAAATTCAGGCTCAACAATTATTTGCATAGTGTCACCCTGAGCCTGTCGAAGGGCGGCACGGACATGAGCTCACATGCGGCAGATCACTGCAAATACACCGACTTCACCTTACCATTCTCTATCTCCACCTCTATATGCTCCTGCAGCGTGGTAGCTACTGACAAGCCAACAATATCAGATGCTATCGGGAACGACTTATGCTTCCTGTCTACCAGCACAGCCACCATTACCTTCTTCAGGTCGTAAGAGAGCAATGCGTGCAACGAGTAAGTGATCGTTTTGCCGGAATTAGCCACATCATCTACCAGCACTATCGATCTGCCGGTAAGGTTATCATCAAAATCCAATGCATGGTTCAGCGGTTTCTTTTTGTTGATGGTCACCGCTATCACCTGCACCTTCAGCGGACTTATCTCCGTCAGCAGTGCAGCCAGGTTATCGGCTATTACTTTACCGCCACTTTCTATGCCCACCAGCGTCAGTTCCTTTTCATCGCTGTTGCGTTCCCATATTTCATAAGCCATGCGACGCAGCTTGTGCGCTATACGCTCGGCGTCCAGTATCTCTACCTTCTTTTTCTTCATAAGAATATATGCAGATCAATTTGATCGTATCGCCACCACCGGGTCCATCTTCGATGCCCTTCTTGCCGGAATATACCCCGACAATATACCCGTTACAGCCGATACCAATAAACCAATTATAAAATTTTTAAACGACAATACTACTTCCATATCTGCCAGGTGCGATATCAGTACACTCAGTCCCAGCACTATCAGTATACCAATCAGGCCCCCCATCAGGCACAGTACTATGGCCTCCAGCAAAAACTCTGTAAGTATAGACGACCGCCTGGCCCCAATAGCCTTCTTTAACCCTATTATTTTGGTCCGTTCTTTTACGGTTACAAACATGATGTTGGCAATACCAAAAGCGCCTACCAACAAAGAGAACATGCCTATAAACAGCCCTACAATGTTGATACGGTCAAACATCTCGTTCAGCAGCTTGGATATACCGCTCAACTGGTTCACGGTAAAGTCGCTGGCCTGCTCAGGCTTCAGTTTATGCTGGCGGCGGATGATGCCGGTGATCTCATCCTTTACCTCCATTACATTGGCAGGGTTGTATGCTTTCACTATCAACCTTGGGTTATATTCCAGCGCCCGCACATCCACTACCGATGTTATAGAATAATAAGGCACCAGTATACCATTATCAAAGTCAAAGTCGGTCATCCCCTGCCCTACCTTTTTCATTACACCCACTACGGTATACTTACGGCCCAGTGCCGTTATACTTTTACCCAGCGGATTAATCCCTTTAGAGAACAGCCCGTCGCATACATCGCTGCCCAGCACTACTACATTGTTGCCGCCTTCCAGTTCACCATCGCCCAGGTAGCGGCCCTGTGCCAGCTCTATATTCTGTACTTTATCAAAGTCTACATTCACGGCATAGGCATGCAGGCTGCTCAGCTCCTGCTCATCGTGCTTCACCGTTACGTTGGGCACCGGCAGGCTCAGTGTGGCAATGCACATGGCCCGCATTTCGGCATTTATAGCGGTCACCTCTGCATTTGTAAGGCTGGGGCGGCGCCAGTATTCCCACCATTTAAACTCACCTTCTTCCATACCCGGCCATGGCCAGCGGCCCACGTACAGCACATCGCTGCCCAGGGCATCCACATTCTTCTGTATCTGGTGTTGTGCGCTATCGAAAGCCGATCTTACGGCAATAATGCAGAAAATACCGATGGTAATACCTAATAACGACAAAGATGTGCGCAACTTGTTGGCCCTTAACTCCTGCAGGGCCTGTACAATGCTGGTTATTACAATATGTAATACGTTCTTCATCGGCTGAGAAACAAAAATAGCGGTTAATCTCTGCATTAAGCAATAAATTTGCGCCGACCAAATTCCGATCGTTGAAGCCCGCCATAACCAGCCTGGTAAGTAAAAAAGCTACTAACGCACTCTCCCAAAGGCTGCTTTATGTGCTATATATATTGCTGTTGCGCAATAAGTCGCTGCGGGTGCCGGTGTTTCGCAGGTTCCTGTTGCTCAGGTTCACCATCATCCTGGCCCTCAATATGCAGTCGGCCATTGTAGCCTACTTTGTGTACCAGCTCACCTACAACCCTGTTACCAATAAGGGCGATGCACTGGTACTGGGCCTGATGGGTGTATGGGAGGTAATACCTGCCATAGGCTTCTCGCTCATCTCCGGCCATTTTGTAGATATCAACGAGAAAAAGAAACTCTTCCTCTATTGCGTTATAGGCTACCTGGCGCTTACCGTATTCTTTACTGTGCTTGCCTGGCCGGCAATGCAACATGCCATAGCGCACCAGTATATAATATGGCTGGTGTATGCAGGCATCTTTATAGGTGGTGCGCTCAGGGCGTTCATAAGCCCGGCTTCGTTTGCCCTTATGGGGCTGCTGCTGCCGCGCAGGCTTTATGCCAATGCCACCACATGGGGAAGCACAGCCTGGCAGTCGGGCTTCGTGATGGGGCCGCTACTCGGCGGGTTTCTTATTGCCATCATTGGCTTTCATGGCAGCCTTATCGCCACCGGGCTTATCGAGGTCATATCACTCATTACCATCATCAGCATACCTGCACAAATGGTGCTAAAGAAAAAACAGAAAGAGCCCATCCTTAAAAGCCTGGGTGAAGGGCTGCGTTTTGTCTTCAGCACCCAGCTTATATTAGCTGCACTTTCGCTCGATATGTTTGCAGTGCTGTTTGGTGGCGCAGTGGCCCTGCTACCGGTATATACCAACGAGATACTGAACGTGGGCGAAGTAGGCTTTGGCTGGCTGCGGGCCGCACCGGGCATAGGCAGTGTCATCATGCTGGTAATGGTATCTTTTATGCCGCTGAAGAAAAACCCCGGCATCAAACTGCTCCTGTCTATTTGCGGTTTTGGCATTACAACCATCCTCTTTGGCGTATGCGGAGATATTGCCGATACCCATATCATGGGCACCGTGCTGGGCTGTAATATATCCTGGGCCTTTTTACTGGGCTTCTTCATGCTATTGCTGGGTGGTATGTTCGATGCTATCAGCGTTATCATCCGCGGTACTGTACTGCAATTATATACTCCCGATAGCATGCGTGGCCGTGTGGCTGCCGTCAATACCATGTTCATCAGCAGTAGCAACGAGCTGGGTGCCATGGAAAGCGGCATTACCGCCCGCTGGATGGGCACCGTACCCGCAGTAGTATTTGGCGGCTGTATGACGCTGGTAGTAGTAGGCGTTACCTGGTTTGCCGCGCCCCTGCTCCGCACCCTGAAACTTCAACCGCCTGCGCAGGATAATAAATAGGGAGTATTCACAGCGCCCCCCGAGTGTCACCCTGAGTAAATAATTAGCTGCGCTCAAAAATTTGCAAATGACACAGAATGTCGTCACAACAACCGCCGTTGTGTCTCCTGACCAACGGGCACAGGATGTATTCGTTTTAGGTATCAATGCATATTTTTGTTTACGGGCAAGCTTAGCGCCTTGTTTGCTGGTTGTGGCAGGGACACCAACAATGGCGAAAATTCGGGTACAATGGATGGTAGGACAAAGGGAAAGATTTTTTATGGTTGCGTAGGGTTATTGTTTGCCGTGCTTGTATTTTTTGCGAAACTTTCGAGATGGTCTCTTGAAAAGGATCATACGATTACGACCGCTGTCATAGATGAAGTTGGTATCGTAGGGAGGGAAAGATTTGTAAAGGTTCAGTATCATTATTTAGTTAATGATCACCAGTATAATGATAATGCATCCTTTAATCAACGGCAGATGTCTTATGATAATTTCAGGTATTTGGTCAATAAGAACGTCAATGTGGCTTACCATATCGGCAGATTCAGTAATGCCAGTGCGTTGCTCATATTCCCCGAAAACTATGAAGAATTTAAGTTGAAATTTCCGGATAGCTTAAGTTGGATCCTTCCTATGATGATCGGAAAATAGTTTTGCCTCTGCCTTGTATAGAATTGCTTAAGCAGATTGGTTGAAGCCTAACGCTTTAATAATAATACGTCGTTCAAGTCTTGCTCATATTGGTGTTTACAGCTGTTGGTGTTTACATCAAAAACTATGGGGGACGTGTTTGTTTTCGGATATAAATGACACGGTCTTTGCGAGGGGCGGAACAATCTCAAGAGCAATGAAGCGCTAATATCACTTCCCTTTAGGGATAGGGTTAATTAGGCACACTGTTATTGGCGGGAATACTGCAATCCTGCATCGAAAAAAATGATCTTTTTATCATTTTGAGAATCGACTACCTATGCCAATGTGTCATTGGCAGCTCAGTTTATTCTGTGCTTGCCGAAGTATCGAAGGGCGGCACGGACATTGGCGTTATAACACTTTGTAACAACTTGTAACACCCTGTTACAAGTGTTACAGCTGTTACAAACAACTATAAGACCTACTATTGATAATATCATATGATACTATCATAACGTTAAAACAAAACCTTAAATGGGCTGTAGACCAACAATTACTCGCTGAATCAGGCTCGCTCCGGCTGACAGAATATTGGTTTGTATAGTTGTACAGCTGTACCAATTGCAACAGAATATGTTCATTGTTACAACTGTTACACACTCCTCAAATAAAAATTTTGTCGTAGCCAGCATTTCAATAACTTTGAAATGAAAAGTACTTTTAAATGCTAAAATTCAACCTCAAATATTTCCTCTGCACAGTTGTATTATTCATAGCTGAGCTACTTATTGCCATGTATGTGCACGACGATTTCATTCGCCCCACTTTCGGTGATTTTCTGGTCGTGATCCTTATGTACTGTGGGTTGAGAATTTTTATACAAGCTAATTATCGCATAGTTATTATTGCAGTACTGTTATGGTCTTATATTATAGAGGTATCGCAATACTTTCACCTCATAGTGCATCTGGGTCTCCAGCACTCGCGATTGGCACAATGGCTGTTGGGCAGTGGGTTTGCCTGGGGCGATATGCTGGCGTATACCCTCGCGGCAGCTTTTTTATGGATAGTAGAAGGCCGCAGGAAAGCTATTGTTCCGGCACTATTGGTCAGCCCAGGCGAATAACCACCCTACTCCAGCTTTTCTCAACCCAATTATCGTTGGCAGTAGGTCTTTACTAACATATTTGTCCACAAAACACACCTTATCTGAGATTCTTCCGTCAAAAACAAAATATTTTTTCTACTTTTGCACCCTCAAATAAATGGAAAGGGGAAAGAATTATTTATTTTTTTACTTTTTGTGATTTTTATTTGAAATTATTTCTTTACCTTTGCAGTCCTAAAAAAAATTAAATCATGGCACGTGTTTGTCAGGTAACAGGTAGAAAACCTGTTGTAGGTCATAAAGTATCTTTCTCTAACAAAAAAGCTAAGCGCCGCTTCCTGCCTAATCTGCAGACTAAGCGTTTTTATATCGCTGAGGAAGATCGTTGGATCACATTGAAGCTCACTACTGATGCTATCCGTACTATCAATAAGAACGGTCTTACTTCAGTGCTGAACGAGCTCCGTGAAAAAGGAATGGCAATATAATTTACGTAAATAATTCAAAGCTTATACAATGGCTAAAAAAGGAAACCGCGTTCAGGTAATAATGGAATGCACCGAGCATAAAAACAGCGGCATGCCAGGCACCAGCCGTTACATTACTACTAAGAATAAGAAAACAACTACAGAACGCCTGGAGTTGAAGAAGTACAATCCTATTCTTAAGAAGGTAACTGTACACAAAGAAATCAAGTAATTAATTTTTTAAAATATTTAAGCGATGGCAAAAGCAGCTAAAACCGCGATAAAGAAAGACCCTAAAGCGGCAGCAGAAGCTAAAAATTACACTAAAGTAATTAAAGCAGTACGCAGCCCTAAAACGGGAGCATATACCTTTAAAGAAGGTATGGTGCACAAAGATAAAGTAAAGGACTACTTGGAGAATATCAAGTAAGCCGCCCCTTTGAGCCCATGGAGGTAACACCAGCCCCACTGGACTTATAAACTAACTACCAAGGCCATCCACACGGGTGGCTTTTTTAGCTGATATAACCCGCCTAAGGCTATGCCCTGTAACCATCCTCGTCGTAATAAAAATAGCCCTGCCTGTCTTCTTCTGTCAGATCATTCAGCAAGAAGTCAGCCGCTTCATCATCGTATCTACCTGTAAAGCTCATTTCCCCTGCCGACCGGCTTTCCGGCCATTGTTCTTCCAGCATTGCCAGCGGATTAAACAATATGATCCTTGCCTTGGTTTTCATGTTGATTATTTTATAATATACCACGATAAATAACCATGCCCGCGTAAACTGCAATTGGCAAAGAGAAATAACAAAGCCCGTCATTTCATCCATTTAACTTAAATAAATATCATATAATTACTACAAACACAGGCATTAACAAACGGTGGAAAAGGTTTTTTATATACCTTTAATTATTGGCGGTGAAAACAGGAAAAATGGAAGAAATTTTTATCCTTATAGCAGAAGATGACGCAGACGACAGGTTCTTGCTCAAAACTGCATTTGAGGAAAATGGGTTTAGTGATACGCTGCATTTTGTGGAAAATGGGGTTGAGGTGATCGATTTTTTAAATAAAAATATTGCCGAAAAACCGCCGAGATTCATTCTTTTAGATCTCAATATGCCCAAAAAAGACGGGCGCGAGGTGTTAAAAGAACTCAAAAACAACTCCCAATACAAAAAAATACCGGTTATAGTGTTCAGCACCACTAACAACGAACAGGAAATGAGACGCTGTTATGAACTGGGAGCTAATTCATATATTACCAAACCAAATAGTTTTGAGAACCTGGTGAAAACCATTTCTGTGCTCAGGAGTTACTGGATATACACATCCAAATCTCCTTCATGACAGTGGCATTATTTTTGAAGTTAATCAGTACAACTGATTAATTGACAGAGAAAAACATCAGAATATACCTGTACAAATTAAGCAGAGGATTAATTAAATAGTTATGTCTTCCCGAAAAAAGATTTTAATAATAGATGACGAAACCGACCTGTGCCTTTTACTGAAGGACTACTTTATACGTAGGCAATACAATGTCTTCCTGTCACATACGCTTGAAGAAGGAAAGCAATTACTGGCAGCAGAACAGCCGGATATTCTCTTCCTGGATAATAACCTGCCCGATGGTATTGGCTGGAGCACAGCGCCGTCTATAGCAGAAAGCCATCCTTCCACATATATAGTACTTGTCAGTGCCTTTCACCCCGAGATACCCGCCATGCCGCAAAATACTCGCTATAAAGTGCTGGAAAAACCCATAAGCATAGCCGACCTGGACACACAACTGGCTCTTTTTTAATCTGTCTCTTCGTCATGGGGGAAGCTGATCGTAAACACGGTACCCTTACCCAATTCTGACGACACTTCTATAATGGCTTTATGTGCCTGCAGGATGTTTAGAGTAAATGTAAGACCCAACCCTACCCCATTGCGCTTTTGGGTAAAATAAGGCTCAAACAACCGCGAAATATTTTCCTCACTGATGCCGCTGCCATTATCTGCTATGGTAAGCACGGCATGCTTCTCGTTCCCTTCAATATTTATTTCCAGCACACCCTCTCCCTCCTTCATCGCCTCAATGGCATTGATCACAATGTTCAGTAGCGCCAGCTTCAGCTTTTCTTTATCAGCAAGTATCCGTAATCCTGCATTTGGATAATTCAGCTTCAGCTTCATGCTCTTCAGCGTTATCCTGTCTATCGATGCGGCTACTACATCATCAATTATCTTTTGCAACGTCTCTCCCGTAAGCGCTTGCTCTGTAGGGCGCGATGTGTAGAGCAATTCGCTGATCAGGTCGCTGATGCGCTTGCTGTTGCGCTGTATGATGTTCATGTACAACTCAGCATTCTCATCTTTAATGCTGTGCTGCATCTGCTCTATCGATAGTGTTATGTTATTCAGCGGGTTGCGTACCTCGTGTGCAATTGTGCGCACCAGGCGGCCGGCCGCAGCCAGCTTTTCGCTCTGCAGGTTGGCCTTTTCTATTTTCTTCAGGTTCGTTATATCGTGTATTATGCCCTGCACATACCCTTCCTCACCCTCTCCGGTCTCCATGGTTACAGATAGGGTGCATTGCTTCCGCTCACCATCGCGCGTGTTCAGTAGCACCTCCCAATCGTTTACGTTGTGCCGGTGCTGCAGTGCCTGCTGCAAAAACTTGCGATGCTGGCTCTGGTCTATGATATCGCACAGGTTAGTACCAAGTATCTCTTCCTTGTTATACCCCAGCAAAGCATAAATAGCCGAGTTAACATCGGTAAAGTTCAATTGCACATCAGCTACAAAAACTACGTCCTTCGACTTTTCAAAGATGGTTCTGTACTTGCGTTCGTTGGCTTGCAGTGCCTGCATAGTAGCGGCACGCTCCATAGCATAGCGTATGCAGCGCTCCATCTTCTCTACAGTAAGTTCCGTCTTCACCAGGTAATCTATAGCGCCGAGCTCCATGGCCTGCAGATCCACCGCATAGTTACCCTTGCCGGTTAGCAGTATAATAGGGTTATCGCAGTTATTCTCCCGGGCTTCTTTAAGAAAGTCTACACCCGATTTGGCTCCCAGCCTGTAATCAACAAAGAACAGGTCGTGCCCACCCTCCAGCAATTTATTTACCCCCTCGTTATAACTAGGGCACCAGGTAATGGTGAATGTATTGCCGGGTATAGACCTTATATAATCGCTGGTAATGATAAAATCATCCTCATCGTCGTCAACAATAAGTATACGGGCGTTCTTGTGCTTTAGGTTCATTGATCCTTGTTATTATTGTTTTCAGGTAAAAGAATGGTAAAGGTCGATCCCTCTCCGGGTACGCTTTCGGCAAATATGGTCCCTCCCATATATTCTGCTATCTTCTTACATACGGCCAATCCTATGCCCGACCCCGGGTATTCGGCTTTACCGTGCAACCGCTGAAAGATGTTGAATATCTTTTGTGCATATTCCTTTTCAAAGCCAATACCATTGTCAGCTATTGTTATCCGGTAATATTTCAGTTTGGTATTCAGTTCCATCTTTGTTACAAGATCGGGCGTAGCTTCAGTGCAAGCGATATTTATGACCGGTGGTATATCCTTCCGCCTGAATTTAATAGCATTACCTATCATGTTCAGGAACAGTTGCTTCATTTGCGCCGGTATGGCATCTACCACAGGTAAGGCACCAATGTTTATCACCGCACCAGTCTCTTCTATTATCAATTCCAGGTCGGCTTTTACCATTTTTACCACCAGCCTCAGGTCGGTACGGGCAGCTGGCTGCTGGGCATTGGCGATCCTGGAAAACTCCAGCAGATCGTTAATAAGCACACGCATATTTTCCGCAGATGCATTCATGCGGGTCAGGTACATCTCGCCCTCGCCTGTCAGTGCCTCCTTATAGCGCTCCATCAACCTGCTGCTGAAAGTAGTTATTTTACGCAGCGGCTCCTGCAGATCGTGACTGGCAACGTAGGCAAACTCCTCCAGCTCCCTGTTCGATTGATACAACGCTTCTACTTTACGCTTCAGGTCATTCTCTATGCTGCGTTGCTTCGTCACATCGCGCACGCTGCCTACCAGCTTCACACGGTTGCCCTGGGCGTCATATACAAACCGGGCAAGGCTATGCACTATTTTATGATTGCCTTTTGCAGTTATAAGCCTGAATTCAAAGTCTATCGTCTTTCCCTCGCTTATAGCGTCCGTCGACTGTTGTGCAGCCAGGGCTCTGTCGTCAGGATGTATAAATGAACCTGCAAAATCGCGGGTAATGTTTTTCTCAGAAGGATCTACCTCATATATCTTATATACACCTTCCGACCAATAAGACCTGTCTACGCCAATCAGCCATTCAAAAGTGCCAAAGTCTTCACTCTGGAAATGCTCCAGGAACAACTCTCTTGTTTCGAACGAGGTAAAGGGCATTGTCCATTGCGACAGGTCAGGCATCATCAGTATCTTATACACATCTTCGCCAGTATCCGTCTTCATATCCATTGGTGCTACGAAAAAGTAGTATGGTTTCAGCCTGTCCTGGCCACGTGGACTAAGATGATAGATTACATAGGCTGTGCTCTTGTTATAGGTATCTTTTACTGAAAGCATCTGGTACTTCAGCCTGTCGTGCTGAAAAGGGGTAAGGAAGTCAGTAAAATATATCTCCTGCTCACCTACCTCTTCATTGGTGCAATCCAGCTCCAGTTCAAAGAACTTATTTACAAACAGCAGCCGCAGATCGCTGCCACGCACAATAGCAACAAAGCCGGGGCCCGCGGCCGCGACTTGTTGATAAAAAGCTGTATCCTGTGTAACTGAAACCTGCTCCATTAATGGCCAATTACTATTCAACATTGAATTCCTTAAACTGTTTCATTTTATTGTACAGCGTCTTCCTGTCTACGTTCAGCAACACAGCCGCTTTACTCTTATTAAAGTTCACCTGTTTCAGTGCGTTCAGTATCACCTCGTACTCTGCGTCCAGGTTGGCGCTCTTTAGCTTATTCTCGAACGACACTGGCGTATTGCCTGCCGCTGCGGTCTCTTTTTTAGGTGCCGGGGTCTCAAATTGCAGTTTACTGAAGTTACTGATCTCGAAAGGTAAAGACCTGGCCTCTACATACTCGCTGTCGGTAAGCAGGGTTGCCCTTTTAACTACGTTCTTCAGCTCACGCAGGTTGCCGTACCATACGTAATTGTTAAAGATGCTCACCACCTCATCGCTAAAGCCTTTTACATTCTTGCCTAGTTCCGTATTGGTAACGTTAAGGAAGTGGTGTGCAAACAACATAATATCATCGGGCCTGTCTCTTAATGCCGGCACATCTATGCTGAACTCATTGAAGCGGTGATACAAGTCTTCTCTGAACTTGCCGGCGCGTGCAGCATCCCACAGGCGTTCATTGCTCGCCACAATTATACGCACATCAAGATCTATATCTTTATTGCCACCCACGCGTCTTATTTTGCGCTCCTGCACCACGCGCAGCAACGATACCTGTATGTCGTAAGAAAGGTTACCAATTTCGTCAAGGAATATCGTCCCTTCATTTGCCAGCTCCAGGCTGCCTATCTTCTGGTTGAGCGCTCCGGTAAATGCACCCTTTTCATGGCCAAACAATTCGCTGCCGGCAAGCTCTTTAGAAAGGGCACCACAGTCAATGGCAATAAATGGTTTATTGGCCCGCTTACTCTTCTGGTGTATCTGCTGTGCAATGGCTTCTTTACCACTACCACTCTCACCATAAATGATGACGCTGAAATTTGTAGGTGCAACAAGGTCTATTTGCTTCAGGATAACAGTAAACTCGGGGCTCTGGCCAAGTATGTACTGACCCTGCATCTGCGGCTTAGCCTTACCGGTAGCCGGTGCAGCTGTGCCTGTTGTTGTACGGGCAGGTGCAACTACAGCCTTGCCCTCGTCCGACAGCGCCTTCTTGATCGTCAGCAATATTTCATCTGGGAAAAGCGGCTTGGTCACGTAATCGTATGCCCCCAACTTCATTACCTCTACAGCATCTTTTACATCGCTGTAACCGGTAATGATGATCACAGATGCCTCAGCGTGCATTTCCTTTATTTTGCCCAGCAACTCTGTGCCGGTCATATCGTCCAGCCTGAAGTCGCACAGCACCAGCGCAGGTGTGTTCTTCTTCATCCAGTTTATTGCTTCATTGCCACTATTGGCGCTGGCTACATTATAGCCGTTACGCGACAGGAACCTGTTCAGCAACAAGCACATGTCGTTGTCGTCATCTACAACTAATATATTGGTCATATTATGGTGGGTTACGTTAACCTAAATTTACTAAAAATCTGCTGTTATACCGGCTTATGCCCATACCGCTCTTATCTGGGCAATGGGTATCTGCAACTGCTCCCTGTATTTGGCAATGGTACGCCTTGCAATATTATAGCCATTAGACGACAATATGTGCACTAATTGCTGATCGGTGTAAGGATGTTTCTTATCTTCCTTGGCTATTGCCTCTTCTATTACCGAACGGATCACCTTATTACTGATCACTTCACCCTTTTTATCGGCAATACCTTCGCTAAAGAGGGTCTTCAGGTAAATGATGCCAAAGTGAGTTTCCGCATATTTATTGCTGGTAATGCGCGATATGGTAGATATATCCATGCCCAGCATATCTGCCAGGTTACGCAGTACCATTGGCTTCAGCAGGCGTATGTCACCTTCAGCAAAATAATCGGCCTGCAGTTCTACTATGCATTTCATAATGCGCAACATGGTGTCTTCGCGCTGCTTTACAGCATTCACAAACCACTGTGCTGAGTTGAGCTTGCTCTTTACGTATTGGCTTGCACTCTTGTCTTTATTGCTTATCTGGCTCGCCAGTTCGTCGTGCAGCGACTGGTTTACAAACACACTGCCGGCGCGGCTGGAGTAAAGGCTCACCTGTATCTCGCTGCCGTAGTTAGTAATAATATAATCAGGGATGATCGTATTCTTAGGGTCAAATGCAGTTGTTTCATGTACCGGGTGAAACTTCAGGCCGCTGATCAGGTTGAGTACAGCTTTCAGTTCTTCGTCGTCTATCTTCAGCACATGGTGCAGCTTTTCAAACTGGCGGTGCATCAGGTCTTTATAATGGTCGCGCAGTAGCTGGATAGCGCACTTTACATCAGGCCTTCTTTTATCCATCGCATTCAGTTGCAACAGCAGGCATTCCTGTATACTGCAGGCACCGATACCTATCGGGTCCAGGGATTGCACGATCATCAGGCCGCGCTTCACTGTGTCTACTTCCACTACCTTCTGAAAGCTGAAAGACATATCTTCGGCCACCTCTTCCAGCGGCCTGTCCATAAAGCCTTCTCCGTTCAGTATGTCTATTATATAGTCAGCACTCAGTCTGTCTTCGTCATTTAGGTCCAGCAGTTGCAGTTGCTGGTGCAGGTCTTCTTTGAAAGTATTAACGTTCACTATCGGGGTGTCTGGTGCCACATCAGAATCAAAATAGTTCTGGTAGTCCGACTTGTAGTTAGGTACGTCGTCATACATCACTTCATCCCAGTCCTGGTAATCCTGCATCTCATCCTTGGTTGATTTTATCTCTTCCTCGTCTTTTTTCTCGGTTGCTTCCAGGAAGGGGTTCTCCTCCAGTTCGTTCTTGATACGTTGCTCTAATTCCAGCGAGTTTAGAAAATACAGGTTCAGGAGCTGTATCTGCTGCGGCAATATCTTCAGGCTCTGTCTCTGGCTCTGGTTCTGTGTTATCATAATCTATTGGCATTTAAACACCTATCTTAAAGCAACCTTAAAGCCAAATTTTGCTGATGCAGCATTTTATTTCAATAAATTTCTAAATAACTGATAATCAACACACAATGAAATAGATAAATTTCAGCGTTTATTAACTTCTTAATGCACAGCGTTGGCTTGAATTTTTTCGTGAGGAATTTGTTCCACAATACTGTAGATTTGGCTATCAATGAAAAAGCGGTTGGTCATCATTGCGAGTGCCTTCACTATCTCCTTCTTCGTTATGGGAGCGCTTTCCCTGTTTTCCATCGAACGGCTCAATAAGTATATCTATTTCTCTCGCATGTCGGATAAGTCCGCTGCTGTTATTGAAGAAATATTTACAGCCGAAAAAGCACTACGTGATATTGATCGCTCAGAACGCGGCTACATGATCACCCGCGACACTATGTATCTGCGTTTCCTTAACGGTTCTTGCGACAGTTTGCGGGCCAGCATAAGTGAGCTTAAACAACAAACCGGCGATAACCCGGAACTTTTACGCACTGTATCCTTATTAAGCGCAGAAGCTACTAATCGTATTACCGCATCAAAGGAGAATATAGCATTTGTAGATAGCTCTACATCGTCGTCATTGTCCAAATATTATTACGACAGCCGGCAATTGATGCTAGATTGTTCTAAACTACTTAAAAAGATACATACATCAGAAAGCGCTATAAGGGCAGAACACATAAAAGGAGAAGCCGTTTACGAACTGCTCACTACGCGCACCATAAAATGGTTACTACTTGTATTTTGTATCATCACCCTGTTCCTGCTGGTACTGCTGATAAAGGAACTGAGCGGCCGTATGAAATTTCAGGAGGAGTTGCAGGCAAGGGTTATAGATCTGCGTCGCTCTCATGAGGAGCTGCAGCAGATAGCCTATGTTGCCGCCCACGATCTGCAGGAACCCCTGAGGAAGATACAGGTGTTCAGCAATATGCTCTTATACCAGAAAAATGATGGCATGAGTAGTACCATGCTGCAAAACCTGGAGCGCATCAACAATTCCGCCAATCGTATGCAATCGCTCATTACAGATCTCTCCGGCCTCACCAGTCTTACCAGGGTAGACGAGGAGCGCAAAGAGATAGACCTGAACAGGATGTTGCAGTATATAGTACTTGACATTGATGAAAAGGTGAGCAAACGGTCGGCTATTATTACTGTAAAATACCTGCCCTTTATTACCGGTTTCGAGAATCAGCTAAAGCTGCTGTTTAATAGCCTGCTGGATAACTCGCTTAAATTCTGCCGTCCGGATGTGCCGCCGCAAATATCTATCATCAGCGATGTGACGAACGGAGAAGAACTGAAAGATATTAACCCGAACCTTAAAAACAAGAAATTTAACCGTGTGGTTATTACCGATAACGGTATTGGCTTTGAACAACAGTTCATAGACAAGATGTTCCAGATATTCCAGCGGTTGCACCAACAGGAAGAGAACTACGAAGGTAAAGGTATAGGCCTGGCATTGTGCCAACGCGTAATGGCCAACCACGAAGGCTATATTGTTGCCGATGGGCACTCACAACAGGGAGCAGTATTCAAGTTGTATTTCCCTATTGCATGAATCGTTACTAGCCTGCAATAAACCACCGGTTATCCGCATCTACAGAGTAAGCAAAGCCGTTACTCATTACATACACCTGTTTGCCGGTCTTCTCATCTTTATAGCTGCTCTTCTCGTAGACTCTTATCCCGTTATTCTCTCTTGTCAGGTAGTTGATCAACGCTGTCATGGTAGGCGGTATATCGTGCAGCCATTGATCATCTCCTTCCTTTACAAATGCGTGGCTCATAAATCAATATTTAGTAGTTCAGTAACAACTTACAAAAATCAATCCCGACAGCTACGTAAAAGCAAAACTCCCGGCATAAAACCGGGAGTTGCTTATTTATCACTCAAACTTTCTTATTTCTTGAACTGAGGGATCAGGTCCTGGGCCAGTTTCACCATCTTGGCGATACCGTCTTCAGGTAATGCACCTTTCTTGAATTCCTTCAATACGTCAGCATGCTTCATTTCCATCTGCTGCAGGAACATCTCTTCAAATGCTTTGATGTTCTTAACAGGTACTTCCCTCATCAGGTTGTTAGTACCCAGGTAGATGATAGCCACCTGCTTTTCTACGCTGTATGGGTTGAACTGGAGCTGCTTCAGCACTTCCACGTTACGTGCACCCTTGTCTATGATATTTTTTGTAGCCGCATCCAGGTCGCCACCGAACTTAGAAAAGGCTTCCATTTCACGGAATACAGCCTGGTCAAGTTTCAGCGTACCTGCTACTTTCTTCATCGATTTGATCTGTGCGTTACCACCTACGCGGCTTACAGAGATACCTACGTTGATAGCCGGACGGATACCGGAGTTGAACAGGTTCGACTCAAGGAATATCTGGCCATCGGTAATGGAGATAACGTTTGTTGGGATGTACGCAGATACGTCACCAGCCTGTGTTTCGATGATAGGCAGCGCGGTAAGCGAACCACCACCCTTTACCAGGTGCTTGATGCTCTCCGGCAAGTCGTTCATCTGCCTGGCTATGCCATCGTTATTGATAACCTTGGCAGCACGCTCCAGCAAACGGCTATGCAGGTAGAATACGTCACCAGGATAAGCTTCGCGGCCCGGAGGACGACGCAGCAGCAGAGACACCTCGCGGTAAGCTACGGCCTGCTTGGAAAGGTCATCATAGATAACCAGTGCAGGACGACCTGTATCGCGGAAGAACTCACCTATTGCAGCACCTGCGAATGGAGCGTAGAACTGAAGCGGAGCTGGCTCAGAAGCTGAAGCAGCTACAATAGTTGTGTACGCCATTGCACCGGCAGCTTCCAGTGTGCTCATCACACCGGCAACGGTAGATGCCTTCTGGCCTATAGCAACATATATACAATATACAGGCTTACCTGCATCATAAAACTCTTTCTGGTTGATGATCGCATCTATACAGATGGCTGTTTTACCGGTACCACGGTCACCGATAACCAGCTCACGCTGTCCGCGGCCGATAGGGATCATCGCATCGATAGCTTTGATACCTGTCTGCAGTGGTTCCTTAACCGGCTCACGGTAGATAACGCCCGGCGCTTTACGCTCCAGCGGCATTTCATACAATTCACCAGCTATAGGGCCTTTACCATCTATAGCTTCACCCAGTGTGTTAACAACGCGGCCTACCATACCCTCGCCTACCTTGATAGACGCGATCTTGTTAGTACGACGTACTTTATCGCCTTCGCGGATGCTCATGTAGTCACCCATCAGTACGACACCTACGTTGTCTTCTTCCAGGTTAAGGGCTATCGCCTTAACACCGTTCTCGAACTCAACAAGCTCGCCCTGGCGAACGCTTGTCAGGCCGTAAACACGTGCAATACCGTCACCGATCTGCAGAACGGTACCTACTTCTTCCAGGCTTGCAGCGCCATCGACGTTGCTTAACTGCTGACGCAGTATCGCCGATATCTCATCCGGTTTAATGTCAACCATATATTATAGATTCAAAAAGTTTTAAAATTAGTTCATTCTCGCTACATAGCTGTTGTCAACTATGCTGCTCTTAATATCATTCAATTTCTTTCTTACGCTGACATCAAACAACTTGCCTTCTGTTTCCAGAACAAAGCCGCCTATCAGCGCAGGGTCTACCTTAGCGGTAAGGCTTACGGTACTACCGGGCATAAAAGCCGATACCTTAGCTACCAGGCTGTTCTTCATTTCCTCGCTCACCGGCGCTGCCGTAGTCAGGTTCACCGTACGGATGTTCTTCATCTCGTTGTACTGAGCAATAAAGGCAGCTGCTATCTCGGGCATATTAGCCTCACGGCCCTTGCTCACCATCAGGTTGATGAACGCCTTTGTAAGCGGGCTTAGGCTGTTACTGAATACAGCACTGATTATAGCAGCCTTTTTATCACCCTTGATAACAGGGCTACGCAGCATCATCTCGAAATCGCGGTTAGAGCGGCACACAGCATCCATCATACGGATATCCTTGAGGGTATCCTCTACGCTGTTCTTTTCTACTGCAAGGTCCAGCAGCGATTTCGCATATCTTGACGCAAGACGGGGATTTTGCATATTTTCTAATTTGGCAATTCGGCAATTTGACAATCCGGCAATGCCCTTATCAAATGCTATTTGTTTTCGTTATTTATTCAACTGAACCGATCCTTTCATCCAATTGGCTAATTGCCGAATTGGCTAGTTGTCAAATTAATTCAATTTAATAGAGTCGGCAGCCATGCTCATGTAAGCTTCCTGGCCTTCTGTTGTAGCCAGTTGCTTACGCAGTATCTTTTCAGCTACTTCCAATGCTATAGAACCTATTTCGTTCTTCACTTCAGCCATAGCAGCATTCTTCTGCTGGTTGATCTGAGCCTGGGCATCCATTATGATCTTGTTAGCTTCAGCCTTTGCCTGCTCTTTAGCTTCGTTGATCATACGATCTTTGATCTCCTTAGCTTCCTTCAACATCATGCTGCGCTCTTCGTTTGCCTGGGCCATCAGCTTCTCGTTCTCAGACTTCATCTGGCTCATTTCGCCCTTCATCTTCTCAGCAGAAGATATCGCATCAGCAATACCCTTCTCACGCTCACCGAGTGTTTTCAATATTGGCTTCCATGCAAACTTTGCAAGAATGAACAATACCAGGAGGAACGCTAAAGTGTTCCAGAAAAATAAACCAAAACCAGGTATCAGCAAATCCATTTTATATAGTAGTTAAATTGTTAACAAGTTAATGAGTGAAGGGGCTTATACTATAGTATTTACTTTAATTTTTCGAGTTTTAATTTAAATTAACTGCATCCGCTGCCCTGTGCGTTGGATGCAGTTAATTTCTTTACACTGATTACAGGATAGCGAGGATACCCGCGATTACTGCGAACAGTGCAACACCTTCTACGAAGGCAGCAGTCAGGATCATGTTAGCACGGATATCGCCTGAAGCTTCTGGCTGACGAGCGATAGATTCTACCGCACCTTTACCGATCTGGCCAATACCAACACCGGCAGCAAGAGCAGCGATACCGGCACCTACAGCGCCACCCGCTTTAGCGAGGTCGCCAGCTAACATAATTGTGTTCATTAAAACAGACATGTTACTATGGATTTAATTAATAAAAAAAACTACATCATTATTTCGATATTCTCCGGCTCATGAGCGTGGTCATCATCGTGATGATGCGCTTCCTCAATAGCCGACCCGATAAATACCGAAGTCAGGTTGGTGAATATGAACGCCTGGATAGCTGCTACCAGCAATTCAAGCATGAACATGAATATTGAGAACGCAATAGAGATAGGTGCAAAACCAGCACCGGCAAACTTATTGAGCCCCGCAAATATAAATATTATAGAAATTACACAAAGGATAATAATGTGGCCTGCCAGGATGTTGGCAAAAAGACGTATTGTCAATGCTACCGGCTTAATGAACAGGGAAATGATCTCGATAGGTACCAGAACGATCTTTACAAAGAACGGTACGCCCGGAGGATTAAGCAGGTGACCCCAGAAGTGCTTGTTAGCGCTACCCACCATTACCAGGAATGATATGAGCGATAAGCACAACGTTACTGCGATATTGCCGGTAAGGTTAGCACCACCAGGCAACAGGCCCAGCAGGTTATTGATCCAGATGAAGAAGAACAGAGTGAGCAGCAGTGGCATATACTTGCCGTGCTTGCTTTTGCCCAGGTTAGGAATAGCCACTTCGTCGCGGATGAAGAGGATAGCAGTTTCAAACGCATTCTGGAAGCCGGATGGCGCTTTTGTTGCACCGCCCTGTTTGTACTTCTTAGCTACAGAGAAACCGATCCACAACAGCAGCACAACCGATATAAACAGAGAAAGTACATTCTTGGTTATAGACAGATCGTAGAGCTCAGAACCATCATCAGCAACAACTTTCTCTTTCATGCCCTTTTCAATATGCACGCCTTCATGAGAGTTACTGCGTACCACATTGGTTACGGGATCTTTTGACCATTCTTCGAAATGACCGGCAGACATCATCTTTATACCATCTTTGGTATAGAGGATGACTGGCAGCGGCATAGCAACAGGCTTTTCACCTATTTCAAAAAAGTGCCATTCGTGAGAATCGCCTACGTGGCCGAAGATGATCTCACCAATATCCAATTTCTTTGCTCCACCATCTGCAGGTGCAGCTGCGGCGGCAGGCTCTGCAGACGCCTCCTGTGCAAACACAGAATTTGTCAGGCAAAACAGCCCGAAAGCCACTATTAACAAGGAAAACAGACTTTTACAACGCATTACGGCCTTGAAATTTTGTGCAAATGTATAAGTTAAACTCCAAAAAACAGCATTTGAGCAGGGAAAAATTCTACTATTTTCATTCAATCATTAATAAAAAAGGGAAACACCATATTTTATCAAATATTAAAAAAATGCAACGACACTGTGAGTTAATGCAATAGCCTAATTTGCGACTTGTTAATCAATCTACTCAAACTAAACACCAGAAAACAAGTTATGAAATTCACCAGGCTGATGCCGAATATTTTTTACGCTGATATTAAAATTGGATTGGGGCTTTTTGTTGAGTGTCTCGAATTCACCATTGTACACGATGACCTGGGATCCGACGAGCAGCCATTTTGCGTAATTCACAAAGATAACCTGGGGTTACTCCTGATCCAAAGTGCCGAATTCGCTGCAAAAGACAGGCCTGAATTAAGGCTGGTAACAGAAGACATTGAGGAAGTATACAACACAATAGCCGCTAAACACCCTCAATACTTATACCCCAGCCAAACACAGGTCACGCTAAAGCCGTGGGGAGCAAAAGAATTTGCACTAAAAGATGACTCTGACGTGTGCGTCATCATTCAACAATGGTAATTGATAAAACACAATTAGCTAAGGAAGCTAGTAAACACAAAAAAAGGCCCGAAGCGAATTAACCGTCCGGGCCTTTTCCGTTATTTTTCGCATTACAGTTTTACATGGAATATCTTCAGTATGTCCAGGCCATTTACATACACCATTAGTGCCAGTAAGATAACAAGGCCTACGGTTGTGGCTTTTTCCATTACTTTCTCGCTCACCTTTTTACCCGTCAGCATTTCAAAGAGCAGGAAGATGACATAACCGCCGTCCAGGCCCGGTATTGGCAAGAGGTTCATAAAGGCCAGTGCTATGGAAATAAATGCGGTAAGACTAAGGAAGTCGAGCCAGTTGAACTCAGGTGAATACATTTTGCCCATGGAGTAGAAACCACCCATACTCTGGCTAACCTTCACCTCTTTAGAGCCAAACAATTTGAACTGCGCAACATATAGTTGCAGCTTATTCCAGGCTGTTGTAAAGCCCTTGCCTACAGCCTCTATAGGGGTATATTTTACCTGCTTGTAATATTTATCCGACATAGCCCACCCCAAACCGAGAATGGAATCTTTAGGTATCACGGTACGTATGGTATCCATGGCCCCGTTACGCACAAAAGCAATGGTGAGCGGCTTGCCGTAATTGGCAGTCTTTATATCGCTGAACTCGTTATTGAACAGTACGCTCTGCCCGTTGATGTTAATGATGCTATCGCCTTTGCGGAACCCGGCTTTCTCGGCAATGCTCTTCGCAAATACGCTATCCACCACAGCCGGCGTACGCGGCGACATGATATTGTTCCTGTCTGCCTTTATCAGTTTGCTTATGGTGCCGAACGGGATAGGTATAGTAACGTCCTTGCCGTCGCGGGTTACCTCTATAGTACCGTCTTTTTTGTGCAGGATCAGTGCCAGTGGTATCTCGTTGAAACGGGTGATCGGCTTACCATCTATGGCACGTATCTTATCGCCGTTGCGCAGACCTATGCTCTGGCCAATGCTGTCTACGGCAATACCGTTTGTTACACGTTCCATGGGAATGTAGGCTTCGCCCCACACACCAAATATCACCATATATAGCACAATAGCTATCAGCACATTCATGATGATCCCACCCAGCATGATGAACAGGCGCTGCCACGCCTTTTTGGCGCGAAACTCCCACGGCTGCGGCGGCAATGCAAGCGCTTCTTTATCCATACTCTCATCTACCATACCAGATATCTTTACATAGCCGCCCAGCGGGAACCAGCCGATACCATATTCAGTATCGCCCTTGGTCTTCTTGAATAAAGCAAAATTGAACAGACCGGAGAAGGGGAAGAGGAAGTCGAAAAATAGATAGAACTTTTCTACACGCGTTTTGAACAGGCGGGCAAAAAAGAAGTGTCCCCCTTCGTGCAGTACTATGAGGAATGACAGGCCAGCCAGCAGCTGTAACGCCTGTATAAGGCCGCCCGACATTAAAAACATTGAGTTTAAGAACATGATATCGTAATAGTAAGACTAGTAAATGGACAATTGGCTTTTCTTAAGGAATTCTGTTACCTGCACGCGTGCTTCACGATCGGTCTCTACATAATCTTCAATGGTTGGCTGCTCAATAAAGGCTACACTTTCCAGCGTCTTCTCTATCATTTCACTCATTTCCAGGAAGCCTACCTTGTTCTGCAGGAAGGCATTCACCACCACCTCGTTGGCCGCGTTAAGCACGCACGGCGCATTACCGCCTTTCCGCATAGAATCTATAGCCAGCTGCAGGTTGCGGAATGTTTTGGAATCGGGAGCCTCAAAAGACAGCTTAGAGAAGTCTTTAAAATCGAGGCGCTTGTAATTATTGTAAATACGCTCAGGGTAAGCTATAGCGTACTGTATAGGCAACTTCATATCGGGCAGGCCCATCTGCGCCTTTACAGATCCATCTGTAAACTGCACCATGGAATGGATAACAGATTGTGGGTGTATGATTACGTCTATCTGGTCGTCCTTCAGCCCGAACAACCATTTGGCCTCTATTATCTCCAGGCCCTTATTCATAAGGGTGGCACTATCTATAGTTATTTTGGCACCCATTACCCAGTTAGGGTGCTGTAAGGCATGCGATGCTTTTACATTGACCAGGTAATTGGGCTTACGGCCCAGGAAAGGACCTCCTGATGCGGTGAGTATCACTTTTTCTACCTTGTTCAGGTCTTCACCCACCAGGCATTGGAATATGGCAGAATGCTCGCTGTCTACCGGAATGATAGGCACGCGTTTTTCTGCAGCACGACGCATTACCAGTTCGCCTGCAACAACCAGCGTTTCTTTGTTAGCCAATGCTATACGCTTACCAGCATCTATAGCGGCTAAAATAGAATGCAGCCCGGCAAAACCCAGCACTGCGCCTAAAACTGTATCTACACTATCCCACTGCACCACTTCAGAAAGGGCTTTGGCACCGCCAAACACCTTTATAGGTAGCATCATCAGGGCATCCTTTACTTCTTTATATTTAGATTCGTCGGTAACTACAACTGCATTGGGTTTAAACCTTTTAGCCTGCTCTATAAGCAAAGCAGCATTGCTGTGCGCACTCAATACCTCAACTTCAAATAACGATGGGTTAGCCGCAACAACATCGAGTGCCTGCGTACCGATAGAGCCGGTAGATCCCAAAATGGCTAAACGCTTCATAATTGCTGCAATATTAACCGTTTTTTGGCGGAAAGCGGTGTGACCGTTTTAAAATGTTGTGTGAAAGTGGGCATTACGGCTACAGGATTTTAGGGCCTATGACATGCACAAATATAAAAATATATCAATTCCATTTCAGGCAGATCATCGTCAACGTCGCCAGTATATGCAAATGAAATTAACTGTCTGGTGAGTTCTAAACCCGAACGGCTATCCATAAGGATAGTCGTTTTCTTTATATAAAGCCTTTAATTATTCTTTTTCCTGCAGCAATGCATTGATATCGCTGATCAGCTTGCCAACGTCATTATTTTCGAGACCGTTATAAAAGCCCCTTAGCCTGCCATACCTGTCTACCAATACGTAGTGCTCATCGTGTATAAAATCGTCTTCTATTTTGGTGCCGGCGGCAGTATCTTCTGCATTAATCAGGTAGCTATACCTGGCCATATCATACAGTTTCTTTTTGTCTCCCGTCAAAAACATCCATTGGCTGGCATCTGCGTCAAAGCGCAGGCTATATGCCTTCAGTGCCGCTACAGTATCCTTAACCGGGTCCACCGTATGCGATAATATTAGCACATCTTTATTCCCCTTAAAGGCCTTATACACCTTGGTCATGTTCTCGTTCATCTTCGGGCATATGCCTTTGCAGGTGGCAAAGAAATACGACACTACATATATTTTACCTTTTACGTCGGCATTGGTAATGGTGCGCCCGTCCTGGTTCACAAAAGAAAAATCCTGAACGTGATGTCCCTGGTTATCACCCACAATAGGCAGCACAAGCTTTTTTTGTTCGTGGGTAACCTTATAATAGTAGCCAAGGAACGCAATACCCAGCACCATAAAGAATATGATCAGTATAATGCCCGTCTTTTTGTTATTCATGGCTGCAAAATTAGCCCTTATCCTTCAGAATAACACTTACACTTAGCTGCCGCTTACTATTAGTATCGGCGCTTTTACCTAACAAAATGTGAAAACGATCAGAACAGGCTCAGATATTGCGCCCGCTCAGGACCATAACCGTATTCCTTTTTCCGGCCAAAGTCAAACCCCAGCACTACCTCGTGCGCACCGCCGGCATATCCATTGAGCGATGACACCAGGTAGTCGTAAGCGTACCCTATATTGATATTGCGGGTCACCTGCAGGTTAAACATCGCTTCAAACGATTTATCTGTGCGGTAGGTCAAACCAAACATCATCCGTTGAATGGCAATGAACGACAGGTTGATATCGGCATTAAATGGCAGGCTATACTGCCCGTCTCCCTGGTAGCGCGCTACAAACTGGGGCAGTATATCCAGGTTTTCGCTGCTGTGGAACACATAGCCACCACCCAGGTAGTAGCCACGCACCTGCTTGCCCCGTATGTTCTTCAGGTTGGCCTTTTCATTTTTATCATAGTAATTCTCTATAAGATTGGGGATGCCAAAACCTGCATAATAGTTTTCTCCATGCCAGAAACCTCCGAGGCCGAAGTTAAAAAGAGATGCGTTATTTACATTCTTTACCAGGTTAGGATCATTGGCCTGCGACGGATTAAGTGTAGCGTAATTGGCCGAATACAACTGCGTGCCCACCCTGAAGCCAAAAGACAATATAGAGCCATTATCGGTTTTAAAACGGAAAGTGTAATAACCAAAAACGTCCTGCTTTTTTTCCACTCCAATCTCTTCACTCGTCACAGTAAGCCCTATGCCCGTCTGCTTCACGTCAACATCCCGGCTGCCAATAGCCGTCTCGAAGGATATGCCCATCGTCTTGGGCGCCCCCTCTATCCCACTCCACTGGTCGCGGTAATAACCACCAATAGAAGTTACTTCTTTATTAGCTGTGTAAGCAGGATTATAGTACATTTTATTGTACATGAACATGGTAGTGTGCGACTCTATCTGCGCAGAGGCGGTGTGATAAAACGATAACAATATGGCCGCAGTGATGATTTTTTTCACAGGATTCTATTATAGTGGAGTAAATATAGACTATACCTTAATAAATATCGAACAATTTGTCACCAACGGTCGGTTTTGTTCACCAACGGTAGCTAACTCTTATCCACAGAGAACTTACCCGGCCCTATAAACAGGAAGCCGATATACACAAAACATAATTCTATCGCATGCGATGCTTCCCCCACGCCATCGCCGGAATTAAGGTGCTGTAACGTAGCTACTACAAACAAAAATATCATGAACAGGCTCACCATCCTGAACCAGAGTCCCAGCACAGAGAACAATCCCCCAACCGTTTCGGTAAGCGCTGCCATAAAGCCCCAGAACGTGGGCCAGAAGTGTATATGCAACGACCCCATGGCCTCGCCCAGCCCCGCCCATTTTTCAGGATGCGTTATTTTCGGCAATCCATGGTATATCATCATAGCGCCAACACCTGTGCGCATAATAAATAAACCTGCATTTCTGTAATTGCCTAACTGTCCTAATAGTGCCATGGATGTAAATTTCTATTGTAAATGTACGCCTTTACTGCTTTGGCAAAATAACTGAGAACGTAGTTCCCTTACCTATTTCGCTTTCTACCGCTATACTGCCGCCGTTCGCTTTAATGAACTCATAGCACAGCATTAACCCGAGACCAGTACCCCTTTCCCCTGCAGTACCATAAGTGCTGATGCCCGATGCGGTAAACAGTTTGGCCACCTGCTGTTTGTCCATACCTACTCCCGTATCAGTAACCGATATCACCACCTGGTCACGCTGCTCAGCCGCCTCCAGCTTTACAATGCCGCCACTGCCGGTAAACTTAAGTGCATTGTTCAGCAAATTGCGGATCACCACATCTACCTGCCCTGCATCGGCAAATGCCCACACCTTTCCGTCAATATTGTTTTGCAGGGTAATGTGTTTGGCATTGGCGGTAGCCCCAACCAGCAGCAAATTACTATCTACTATTTGTTTCAGATCTATCTGCTCCCTGTTAATTGCCTTTACCCCCCGCATGTTCCCGGCCGACCAGTGCAGCAGGTTATCAAGCAGCATATTAACCGCACCCAGTTGCCTGTTGATCTCCGGCTTTATCATATCCAGGTCCTCTTGCTCCAGGTCGCTATCCAGTAGAGATATAGCGCTGGTCACCGAAGCTATAGGCCCACGCAGATCATGGGATAAAACAGAGAACGTCTTGTCTTTAAACTGGTTCAGCTCATTCAGTTCTGCTGCCTGTACCGATAGCGCATCGCGCTGTTCCGTAATTTGCTGCCTGTTTCTCCGCTCCGCCCTCCTGCTTACAATAAGCAGTACAATTACCACGGCCAGCAGTAGCAACCCCGAGGCCAGCCCCCACGTTATGGCCCGTTGCTTTTCCGCATTACCTTTCCTTATCAGGTTATCCTTGTTCAGCAATTTTATCTCGGCTTCCTTCTTATTCAACTCATAGTCTCTTTGCAGTTGCTGTACCCGCATCAGGTTATCTTCATTAAAAATACTGTCCCGGTATTCCAGGTGCACGTGCATATATTTAAGTGCATTGGCATAGTCCTTATTTTGCTCATATGCCTGCGATAAGAGCTTCGATATTTCAAACAATTCCCGTGTCACCTTCCCCTCCAGCATTACATCATATGCCTTTAGCAGGTAGCCTATGGCTTCCGTAGGCCGGCCTTTTTTCATAGCCACCTGGCCCATCCCCCTGTTACAAAAAGCCGCCGACATAGGATCGCCGCTCTTCTGTATCTCCTGTAGTGCAGCAGCGTAACAACGGCCTGCAGAGTCGGCCTGGCCCATACCGTTTAGGCACTCGCCCATGTTCAGCAGTGCTATCCCTTTCCAGAACGGGTTTTTAATAGAATCGGCCAGCTTATACGCGCTGCGGTAAGCCTCAAGGCCTTTCGCAAACTCCCTCATCTGGCCGTATACTGCACCAGTAGAGGTATAGTTAACGATCACCTCCTGGATATCATCACCAGCCTTAAATATAGCATTACTCTTCCCGATGCTTTCCAGCGCCTTGGGGTAATTGCCCAGTAAAGAATAAATGTCCGCCATATCGCGGTGGGCTTCGCCTTGCCCCTTCACATATTTATGGGCCTCGTAAATGGCAAGTGCCGACAGATATTCGTTCAATCCCTCTGTGTATAGCGTCTTATCGCGGTAAAGGTCGCCCGCGCGCAGGTGCGCGGTAGCTTCCTGTTCCCAGTAGCCCAGCTTATGGCTGAGTGCAATGCACTTATTGGCTGTTGCCAGTCCCTCATCCAGCTTATTAAGACGGCCGCAGATCATGATCATCTCCAGCAGCAGCTTGCACTCCAGCCTTGTAAAACCATATTGGCGCACTACAGTCATAGACCGGGTGTAATAGACCTGGCCAGAGTCGTATTTGTTCAGTGTGCTATATGCTGCACCGGCCTGGAAAAGTGCTTCAGCCTCCCCTTTGTGATAACCGCACTTGCGGGAGATCTCCAGCGCCTTGAACGCTGCAGGCAACATAGAATCCGGTGCCGCATCCTTGTACACGCACGTTATATCTATCAACACTTCCACCCGCGTGGTATCGGGTAATCTATACTCCAGTAAAACTGCTTTAAGGCTATCCAGTTTCTGCGCGCGGCTGCTGTAAGATGCAGCAAGAACTAAGATCAGCATCGCTGCATAACTGCAAACGCTGGTATACGATGCCCGAAATATTGTTTTCATCATTTGGTGCTCAACTTCAGAAGAGATATTATAGATGGGTATTCTGATGTGCTAAGTTAGGGCATACAGCCCTTCGTAAGTTATATTTTCCGGAAACTCATCACTACGGGAAAGTGATCACTGTAGCCGTTCATCCATCTACTGCCCTTAAACGACCGCTTTGGATTTTCCCGGCTGCCCCTGCCCTGCTCCTTAATAAAATCTGGCGCGTATATATCTGCCCCCTCTTCCCTTAGCCTGCCGATACCGGTGAACCAGTTGCCTGATATCATTACCTGGTCAAACAAGTTCCAGTCTCCTTTAAATTGTTCGGTACCTCTGCCGCTCTTAAATATTTCGATAAACGGATCATACAGATCAGTCATTGCACCATTCTTACGCTCTGTAGCCCCCAGCCCTTCTGTAATGCTCACATCCGTTGGGTTATCATTAAAATCGCCCATTACTATTACCTTATGCCTCGGCTGCTTATCCAGCATGCTATTGATCGCATTTTTCACAGTGCGGGCAGCCATCATCCGTTTCTCGTCACTGCCCGAATTGGCGTTCCTGCGCGATGTCCAGTGGTTCACAAAAACTTCTACCGTGTCTCCGTCAAGCACACCGGTTACATGCAGTATATCGCGGCTGTGCCCGCCGCTCTCAAATATCACGGGTATCGTCCCCTCTTCTATCAGCGCGAACAATGCGGGATCATAAATAAATCCTGTGTTAATACCCCTTGGGTCTGGCCCTTTGTGGCAGATGTGCCGCAGATGGCTATTGCCCAGCTCAGGCTGGGCACACAGGTCGGCCAGTACCTCATCGTTTTCTATCTCTGCCAGCCCCGCTATGGCCAGATCGCCGTTGTCCTTGTTGCTCATGCTTTGCAGCACGGTAGCTATGTTGTGTAGCTTCTGCTCGTACACCTCGCGTGTGTAGTGGTACTTACCTTCCGGTGTAAAATCATCATCCTGCTTGCCCGGCTGGTGATGATAGTCGAATAAATTCTCGCAATTATAAAAAGCCACAGCTATATGTTCACTGCTGCGGGGCGTTACGCTCACCTCATCGTCACGATGCCTTGCCGGATCATGATCGGCCACCGGGCTGCAGGCCTGTAGCACGACCATAGCTATTAAATAGACGGATATGGAGATTCGGGAAATGCTCATTATGTTTGCTTATCAGTAAGCAAGAAACTTATTTTATTATAAATCACAAAAAACAATTCTAATGACACTTAACGAGCAGCTGATAGCCGAAATTAAAGTTGAAGCAGCTACTACCCGCAAATTGCTGGAACGCGTACCTGTAGAAAAAAACAGCTGGAAACCACACGAAAAATCTATGGCCCTCGGCAACCTGGCCGCCCACGTAGCCGAACTGCCCGGCTGGGTAACAGGCACACTGACCACCGCAGAAATGGACTTTGCCAAGCGCGAATACAAACCATTTATTGCCGAAAAGAACGAAGACCTGGTAAACTTCTTCGATAATAAAGTAAATGAAGCCATTGCAGCGCTTGAAAATGCGTCGCAGGAAGAATGGGGTAAGACCTGGACATTGCGCAGCGGAGATCATATCATTTTCACCATGCCGAAACCAGCAGTCATCCGCTCATTCGCTCTCAGCCACATGTACCACCACCGTGGCCAGCTGAGCGTATACCTGCGCCTCCTCGATATTCCTATCCCTGGCATGTATGGCCCAAGCGCTGACGACAGAAATTAATAACAGATAGATATTGTAAGCGGGCCTCGGTGCCCGCTTTTCTTTTTTTAATGGTTCAGGGTGAGCCCCATCAACAACCAGCCCATAACTATCAGCGGCGATGGCACCTTACTGAAGTATAGTAGGCAAAAGGTGATAATTACTACAACCACGTTGCTCCATTCGAACTGTATACTCTGGAACAATACTATACCCGACGCCCATATGATACCCACTATAGCCGCGTTGATACCTTCCAGGGCGCGGAATATGATCACGTGATGCTTCAGGTTCTCGTAAATAGGAAAGAAAAAGAACAACAATAATGTGCTGGGGATGAAAACCGCCGTGGTGGCCACAATACATCCCAACGTCTGCCATAACGGGCCATCGCTATGCATGGCCAGCCCGCCAACATATGAGCAAATAGAAAATACCGGCCCCGGTACCGCCTGCACCATACCGTAGCCCGTAAGTAGCTGCTGGGCTGTAACGCCTGCCGCCACATGGTGTGTATGTGTATTTACGAACTGGTAATACATCATGGGCAATAAAGCCTGACCTCCACCAAACACTATGGCACCGAAACGATAAAAATTCTCAAAAATATTATAAATGCGCCCATGGCTCCACCCCTGCTGCCTCGATACCTCACTCACTATACCTGCCCCGATGAACAACAGGGCAAACAGCCACAGGTTCACCCAGTTAATACGTTTGGGCTTTTGCTGCGTACTGGGGATACGCTTGTTACTGAAGTTACTTATAGTGCCCGACAGCAGAAGCAGGCAAGGGAATACCCAAGGCGACCTGAACATTACTGTAGCTACAATGCTGCCTATCATGATGCCCGTAGTAGCTATATGCTTTATTGATGAGGTCATCATCCGCGCAGCCGCATAGCATACAAACCCTACAGACATAGGTTGTATATACGCAAACAGGGTGGCAGGCAGGTTGCGTGCACCATGTAGCGCATCGGGACCAAAATAAAATATAAGGAAAGAAAGCAATCCCATGATGAATGCCGCAGGGAACACCCATAGCAGCAAAGTGATGCAGGCCAGCGGGATACCACCCCTTTTCATAGCTATGAGTGCCACCGTTTGTGTGGACGATGGACCGGGCAGCATCTGGCAGAAGGCATTATATTCCAATAATTCATCTTCTGTAACATCTTTACGCTTCTGCACGAAGGTCTTCATCATCATGCCCATATGCCCCTGCGGACCGCCAAAGGCAGTAAAGGAGTAGATGAATACAGACTTAAGAAATGGCACGTGGCGCAGCAGCATGCGGCGATAAATTTGGCAATGAAGATAGAAACAAAATGTGAAGGGAGGCAAAAACTACCCCTTTCTACCCCGGCAACAACATTTATTTAACCAGCTTTTTACCACTTCAGGCTATTTGCGTAGCTCTAGCCAGGCACACAACACAGCATTTTGCGCATTTACTTTTGTGTTTTGTATTTAATCGCTATCTTGCGGCACTAAAAATCATCTGGTATGAACAATCTGATGCTCAGCGCATTTTACGACAATATCAATAGGAATGTAGGCCCTACACTTATGTGGGTCTTCACTATACTGCTTACTATAGAACTCATCTACGTTATGGTGAAGTATCTGGGTGTAGGCAACAAAAAATAAGTTCCTTGTCTCATAATTCCGTTCATATTGCCCATATAAGGCAGGATTATACGCTGGCAGCACTTGATGAAAGTGTGACAGGTAATGATCCCGTAGCCTTTTTCCTGAAGTGGTTCAGCGAAGCGCAGGAAGCCCAGATATCTGAGGTGAACGCCATGACGCTGGCCACTGTAGATGAGGAGAATAAGCCGCATGCACGTATAGTACTGCTAAAGGGCATAGAGAACGGGGGATTTACCTTTTTTACCAATTACAATAGCGCCAAGGGGCAGCAGATAGATGCGCACGACAGCGCCGCTCTGCTTTTCTTTTGGAAAGAGCTGGAGCGCCAGGTGCGTATAGAAGGTGCCATCCATAAAATAGACGGCGAGGCCAGCGATACGTATTTCAACTCCCGCCCCGAAGGTAGCCGCATAGGTGCCTGGGCATCCCCGCAAAGCCAACCTATTGCCGACAGGCAGATCCTCGACGACAATTACAAAAACTACCAGCAGCAGTTTGCCGATGGTAATATTCCCCGCCCTCCGCATTGGGGTGGCTATGTGGTTATCCCACAAAGCATAGAATTCTGGCAGGGCCGTAGCAGCCGTATGCACGACCGTATCAAGTTTACCCGCAACGGCAATAGCTGGACAAAGAACAGGCTGGCACCGTAACAATTCCCTTACTTCTAATACGCAACAAAGCGCCGCTGTCGTGTTCCTTCACTGACAGACCACAAGCATACGCACTCATTTGAGGAAAAACTAACCATCAGCTTCGTCCTGTAAGACGGGTTATAATAGCGCGGGCGTTTCAACCCTGCGGCTTAAGCGGGCGTATTCATTTTCGTAAAGCACTAAACACACCCCAACCCATCTTTATAAAATCTTTATACTTTCCTTACTACATTTTATAAGGCCTTTGCAAGGGGCCATCTACCTTTATGCCGTAAAAGAACAAAGCAGGAATGACCGGCGCACTACATAAAAAGATAACCATCCCCATGCAGTTGCTGTATAGTGTACTGGCAGTGGGTATCGTGTCGGCCGCATGCTATTTCCTATCAGAATATATGGGCTATAGAGTAGTGGCCTATGTGCTGCTGATAACGGTGTCCCTTATTGCCATGTTCTTCGACATACTACCCGTTCTGCTAACCGCAATACTCACTGCCCTTACGTGGGATTACTTTTTTATCCCGCCACATTTTACCTTACAGGTTGCTTCCGGCGAAGACGGCATTTTGTTGTCCATGTATTTTGTCATCGCAATGATCAATGCCGTGCTTACCTTTAAGATACGGCAGATAGAAAAAGAAGTACGCCGCAAAGAGAAGCGGGCCGGTGCTGTAAAGCTGTACAATACACTGCTCAATTCATTGTCTCACGAACTGCGCACACCCATCGCTACCATCATCGGCGCTACCGACAATCTGCAGGCCAATAATGCACGCCTAACCGCTCAGCACCGGTTCGAGCTCATCAACGAAATATCACAGGCAGGGCTCAGGCTCAACCAGCAGGTAGATAACCTGTTGAACATGTCGCGCCTTGAATCTGGCTTTGTACAACCCAAGCAAGACTGGTGTGATATAACAGAGGTCATTTATGATGCGGTAAAACAGATAGAACAAGGCAACGCACAGCAACAGATACACATCAGCATCACCCCCGATATTCCTCTGTTCAAACTGGACGAAGGCATGCTGGAGCAGGTGGTTTATAATCTGGTGAGTAATGCCGTAAGATATACCCCCGCCGAAACCCGGATAGACATTGCCGCCATGTGCTATACCGATGTATTGCAGATAACTGTAGAAGACAATGGCCCCGGCTTCCCCGAACAGGCGCTACCCCGGGTGTTCGATAAGTTTTACAGGCTGGCTGAAACAAAGCCCGGCGGCACAGGGCTTGGCCTATCCATCGTAAAAGGTTTCACTGAAGCTATGGGCGGCAAAATTGCACTGGAGAACCGTATAGACGGCGGAGCAAGGTTTACCATCAATATTCCTGCAGAAACTTCGTACTTAAAAAACCTGAAAAATGAATAAGCCCACAGTATTGGTAATAGATGATGAGGTGCAGATACGCAAACTGCTAGATATAACACTGCAAAGCAACGACTACAATGTGTTGCTTGCAGAAACCGGCAGACAGGGCCTGGCTATGGCCGCAGCCCACCCACCCGACCTTATTATACTGGATATAGGGCTGCCCGATGATACCGGCCACAATATTCTGAAAGAACTGAGAGGCTGGTATACACACCCCGTCATCATTCTTTCCGCGCACAGCGATGAACAGGATATAGTGGCCGCACTTGATAACGGTGCTAACGACTACCTGGTAAAGCCCTTCCGCACAGGCGAGTTGCTGGCCAGGCTACGCTCTGCACTACAGAGTACTATGCACGAGCTGAGTGCCCCGGTACTGGACATTAATACGCTGCAGATAGACCTGGCAGCAAGAACAGTTAAGAAGAATGGTACCGCCGTCAAGCTCACGGCTACAGAGTATACACTACTGGCTCTTTTTGCCCGCAACGAAGGTAAGGTACTCACCCACCAGTACCTGCTGCGCGAGGTATGGGGGCCCGGCTACATCAGCCAGTCGCAATACTTGCGGGTGTTCATTGCACAACTAAGAAAGAAAATAGAAGACGACCCCAACAGGCCTGCTTACCTGGTCACAGAATCCGGTATCGGCTACCGGCTGGTAAGCCCCGAATAACATAGATCATACTTAATCTTTTTATATGAACTCGAATAGCAAAAATTTGAGCAGGGTGAGTATTGCCTCACTGCTGGTAGCCCTTGGCATAATTTACGGCGACATTGGCACAAGCCCGCTTTACGCATTACGCGCCGTTATTGGCGACCGCCCCGCCAGCGAGCTGCTGGTATTTGGCGGCGTATCCTGTATCTTCTGGACGCTCGTATTCCAGACCACAGTAAAGTACATCTGGCTCACTTTAAAAGCCGATAACCAGGGCGAAGGCGGTGTATTCTCTCTATACGCATTGGTGCGCAGGTATGGCAAGTATCTCGTCATTCCTACCATACTGGGTGCCACTACCCTCTTGGCCGATGGTATCATCACGCCTCCCATATCCGTAGCATCAGCCATTGAAGGGCTTAACTCGGTAAAAGGACTGGAGAACATCATCGTTCCCGGCAACGCGCTTACCGTTGGCATTGTTGTCGTTATTCTTTCCGCCTTGTTCTTCTTCCAGCGTTTCGGCACCCAGATGATAGGCAGGGCCTTCGGGCCTGTAATGGCCATATGGTTCACTATGCTACTGGTATTCGGCATTATCAATATTGGTAAATACCCGGCCATCATTGCCGCACTCAACCCCATACATGGCTACAGGCTGCTGATGCATTACCCCAATGGCCTCTGGTTGCTGGGCTCCGTATTTCTGTGCACTACCGGCGCAGAGGCCCTGTATTCCGATCTTGGCCATTGTGGTATCAAAAACATCAGGATCACCTGGATGTTTGTAAAAACTGCACTGGTAGCCAACTACCTTGGCCAAGCAGCATGGATCATGCAGCATGCAGATAATATGAAGGGGGCCAATCCTTTCTTCGATATGCTGCCACACTCCTTTTTGCTACCGGGAATAATCATTGCCACAGCTGCCACCATCATCGCATCGCAGGCACTCATCAGCGGTTCATTCACGCTCATCAGCGAAGCCATGAACCTCAACTTCTGGCCACGGGTTACACTACGCCAGCCTACCGATGTAAAGGGGCAGATATACATACCCAGCGTAAACAGCATTCTATGGGTGGGCTGCGTACTGATGATCCTTTACTTCCGCACTTCATCGCATATGGAAGCTGCGTACGGCTTTTCCATAACCGTAGCTATGATGATGACCACTTACCTGCTCACCTACTACCTGTTATACAACCGCAGGTGGCATCCCGCATTGGTAGCTATTATCGTTACTGCATTTGCAGCCATAGAGATATCGTTCTTCATAGCCAATGCCGCTAAGATCAAAGAACGCTGGATGTTCTTGTTCTTCGAATTGTTCATCTTCATGACCATGTATGTGTGGTACTACGCCCGCAAGGTGAATAACAGGTTGGTCAAGTTTATCGACCTGGGCAAATACATTCCCTTGCTTACAGAGATGAGCAATGATGATGCCCTGCCCAAATTCTCTACGCACCTGGTATATCTTACCAAAGCCAACAGCCGCAACCAGGTAGAAGATAAGATCATCCGTTCCATCTTTGCCAAAAAGCCCAAGCGGGCCGATGTATATTGGTTCCTGCACATACACCGCACCGAAGAACCCTATACCATGACGTACGATGTATCGGAGCTGGTAGATGATAAGGTCATCAAGATCAACATCAATCTCGGCTTCCGTATACAGCCTAAAACAGAGATGTACTTTAAGAAGATAGTAAAGGAACTGGTAGCCAATAAAGAACTGAACCTGCACATACGCCCCGATGGGTCTACAAAGTACAACCCCGAGCCTGATTTCAAATTCGTGGTAATAGAGAAATTTCTTTCCGTAGAAAATGAATTTACGCTGAGGGAAGGCATGTTACTTAACTCCTACTTTATGCTCAAAAACCTTGGACTGAGCGACGAAAAAGCATTCGGCCTCGACAAGAGCGATGTGCTGGTGGAGTATACTCCGCTCGTATATCAGCAGGTGCAGAATATAGAATTGACGAGAGTCATAGGAAACAAATAAGATAATAACAATATTTACATCAACACAAAAAAGACCATTATGCTGAAATTTTACAAAACAGACCGTGTTGCCATTGCCGCCGCGCTGGCACTTTCCGCAAGTGCTTTGCAGGCGTCCGCACAAGACAACAACGATACGCTCGATGACATTGCAGCACCTGCACCCGCGCGTTCTGCCGAGCCGTTTGCCTGGGGCGATTTCACCTGGGTGCAGGGCACTAACAGGCAACACGGCTCCCTGCTCGACTCCAAATACTTCACCGGCGGGTTGACCATAGACTGCAATTACAATTACAATTTTAACCACCCTATAGACCATAGCACATCAGGATCTACCGCCACCTTCAGGTCCGATGAGTTCAACATCTCTTACATAGAAGCCGGTGGAGAATTGCACGATCCTAAAAGTGGTGCACACGCTAAGTTGATGCTCCAGTTTGGCAGCAGGGCCACCGGCATACCTCGAAATGACAATACACCACTGCGCGGCCAGTACGATCTGTACAATGCCCTACGCTATGTAACAGAAGGCTATGCCGGCATGCACTGGAACAAGATGCACGGTATAAACCTGGACTTTGGTATGTTTAAATCATACGTAGGCCTGCTGTCTTACAACAACTTCGAGAACTGGAACTACCAGCCATCATTTACATCAGACAACACACCCTGGTTTTTCACCGGTGCACGCATGCAGCTATTCCCTACCGACAGGCTTAAAATTGAACTATGGGCTATCAATGGCTGGCAGAGCTACGGTATGTTCAACGAGTTGCCCGGCTTCGGCTACCAGGTATTGTGGAGGCCAAAAGAAAACCTGTCGCTTACCCAAAGTTCTTATGTAGGCTGGGATACGCCCAACAGCCGCGACAGGCTACGCTTCCATACAGACAACAGCGCTATCATTCGCTACCTCAACAGGCCTATGGGTAACTTCATTACCAAAGCAGCCATTTCTGTAACGGGCGATCTCGGCTTCGAAAACGGTGCAGGCGTAGTACCATTCAATGGAACCGCCACTACCCCCGCACAAAACTTCCTGAGTGGCATGGTATACAACCGCTTCTGGTTCGGCAAAAAACAACAGCTTGCCTTTACATGCGGTGGCGGTTACATCAGCAACCCCGGCCGCTACCTGGCCCTGCTGCCTGCCGGTAATGCTGTACTTACACAAAACCCCGGAGATAAATTTGAAGGCTGGGATGCATCTGCCAACGTACAGTACATGCCAAGTGAATACCTCACCTTCGGGCTCGAATTTGTTACCCGTCATACCAACGTGCCATACTTCTCAGGCCACGGCGGAGTAACATCTCCCAACGGCTGGAATGCACCAATAGGCAACCCCACAGGCTATGTAGCCGACCTGGTGAAAGATGAGAACAGGATCATCCTTTCAGGCATATTCAGATTCTAATACCAACAAGCTCTGACAACTTTTTGAAAGTTGTCAAAGCTTGCTACAATAAAAGAGCAGCGGCCAAGCCACTGCTCTTTCTATTATATGATCCTATACATCAATCTCTTTGCGCTCGTTCTCTCAATGCCTTTGCGGCCCTTTGCGAAAAAACTTCGCGGCTCTTTGCGTGAATTTATATAAGCCGCCTTTGCGCGAAACGTCAGCGCACTTTACCTCACATACCTCTTCAGTATCTCGGAAAAACTATCAGTGTGCTCCGGCGCCCCAATCGCCCTGAACTTCCACGTACCATCTTTGCGATAAACCTCCGAGAATACCATAGAGCACATACCATTGTAGGTATCATCGCCCGACAGGCTAAATCTCGCTATCTCTTTTCCCTTGGCATCCACCGCCCTGATGAACGCATTGCTCACCATACCAAAATGCTGATTGCGCGATCTGCCGAGGTATATAGACACAACAAAGAGTATCTTCTGGTATCGCTGATCCAGCGAATCCAGCTTTACTATTATCTGCTCATCATCACCATCGCCGGCACCGGTGCGGTTGTCGCCCGTAAGCCATATCTGGCCCGATGGATGCTGCATATTATTGAAGAAAATAACATCGCTGTCCACCAGCGATATGTTGCGGCCATCACCCATATGCTGCATATGTCCCATATTGGCTACCTTATCATCGGCATCCAGCAAAAAGGCTATCGCATCCAGGTCATATTCCTCCTCCTGCTGCCCCAGCAACTTGCTGAAAAATCCCGAATTCTTCTGCCGCACATCCCAGCCCAATCCTATTGTTACAGAGGACAGGTCAAAGGTCTCTCCCCTGTCATTCTTCCTAAGGTCAATGGTTTGACCCTTTACCAGGCTTATTGCCATAATTACTATATTGAGTGGTTACACTTATATTCCTCACTTCTATTCTGATAAACTGTATACTCAGCTTCCTTTTCGCACTTTGCCTTCTTTACTTGTAGCCTTTGCGTGCTTTGCGCCTTCCTCAGCGTGCTTTGCGTGAACTTTTATTGCACGTGGCTATCAGCAAGAAGTGTTAATTGAACGGCTATTTAATTATCTGTCCCTTATAATACCTCGACAGGAAGTAGGCCAGGTCCTGCCTATAGCCAATGCCCGATGCCTCGAATCGCCAGCTGCCGTCTCTCCTGTATAGCCTGCCAAACTCAATAGCAGTCTCTATCGAAAAATCCTCATCCAGTTCGTACTTGGCTACTTCTCGGCCATTGGTATCATCAACAATGCGGATGTACGAATTGCGTACTTGCCCGAAATTCTGCCTGCGCTCAATAGCCTCGTGTATGGTCACTACAAACAGTACCTCCTGCACACGTGCATCTACTTTGTTCAGGTCTACTTTTATCACCTCATCATCGCCATCTTCGCTGTTGTCGCCGGTAAGGTCATCGCCGCTATGGTGCAGCGCCCCATCGGCAGAATCGGCATTGCCATAGAATACAAAGAACGGCTCAGCGGGTATCAGTTTGTTGCCATCTATCATGAACGCCGAAGCATCCAGGTCGAACGCCGCACCCGTACCATCATTAGGTTTCCAGCCCAGGCCTACGCTTATAGACGACAGGCCAATATTTATCTTTTGTCCTTTTTGTAAATTGATAGACATATCAGTTCTTTTGCCCCGTACAGGCACTTCAATGCCTTGCGGGTTAGTTATTGGTTATTTTACAATTCTCAATAAAACTATCGGTCAGCACTCCGCTTTCGCCCGATACTATTATCTTATAATCTCCGTTAGCTATCCTGTTATTGGCCAGTATATCTGCCGACGACCGCTTGAACCAGGTAATGAACTCCTGCGCATCATCATAGCTACCAAACTGCAGCGGACCGCTATAGATAGCCCCGGCAAGCTCCAGGTATTTACCGGCGTAGCTGATGCGATAAGTTGTAAAGGCAAACTTACCCGGCTTTTGCAACTCTATATCGCTACCGGTGGTCTTACCTTTTACTATCTCTACTACATCATCGCCTTCATCAGGCGTATTATCCCCGGCTATTACATGCCTTACAGTCGCCTCATAGCTTAGCGCAAACTTACCTGTGGCATCTGCTGCCGGTTGCTTTTGCATTTGCAGGCCAGGTGCAATGCTGTTAGGCTTTATGGCTGCACCGTCTCTGCCCCACAGGTTGTTAAAGTAAACTACCTGCTCTGTTGTCATCTGGCCTGTGTAAGCCACAGTCACATCAGCAGTTATATTGCCCGTCAGTTCATTGCCATCCATATTGGCCACGGTCACTACCAGGCTGCCATCGGGCATCACGTTCGATGCCATAGACACCTGCTGTGCACTTACGCCATCTTTGGCACCAGCTGGCTTATGATAATTACTGGTCAGCTTATCGCATGCTTCAATCTTCATATTGCCGCCTGCTGGTGGAGCCAGCGTTATGGTCAGCTTCTGTATCTTATCAGATTGTGTAGCATGCATATCATCAACGGCAAATACTATCCTGCGTTTCACCGTTCTTCCACCTTTGGTTGCAGCACGCTCCTTTTTAGCAGGCACTATATCCATTTGCAACTTGCTATAAATATCTTCCGATGATTCCTCATTATCTGCTATCGATTCTATCAGTTGTTTCTGTCCTTCCCCCGAAAGCGAAAAGATATTCCTGGCGGAAACTTCACCCTTCGGCTTCGCCTTAGAAGGCATACCGGTAGCATATCCACTTACCCCTACAAAATACCTGATGCTGTCTTTTGTTGCAGGATAATTCCGCACAGCAAGACTCTTATATCGCCTGGGCAACTTTTGGGTTTGCATACAAGATGCCATCAGTAGAACAACACTCAAGGGCAACGCAGCATTAAAAAGAATCCGTTTCATCTATCGTTATTTTTAGAATGTACTGTCAGTAAATTTAGCCAAAACAACCATACAACAAGCCACTTTTAGGATTTACCGCTGATGACTTTCGACTTACGACTTTTGACTTACTACTTACCTCACCGCTATCCCTGCTTTAGCCCATGTCTTGGTGGTTTTATACAGCGGCTCCAGTAGCGTCAGGTTAGGATCATATGCATTACTACCTCCGCCATTAGCTCCGCCACCGCCAAAAGACATGCCCATACCCATACCACCTACGCTTATCCCTGGCCTGAAACCACCACCGCCGCGCTGCCTGTTGGCAGTTCTTGCCGTTGGCTGTCCTTCCGGCCTCCTAGAGCCAGTGGTTTCTATGCATACACTCATCTGCCTTGTCCTGTCCCCCCTGTCTACCTTGTTCTTAAAATAAAACGCCCTGAAAGGTATCTTAGCCTCCCATATCAGTTCATTGTCTTCATCCATATTGATGCGAACTTCTATGCCGCAAGAGTTCTGCGCTTTTACAGGAAATTGCAGGTTACACCCCTTAAAACCCTGTAGCGAATATTCATCAGCCTCTGCTATTGCCTGCTTAATGTTCATGCGCATGTCCAGCAATCGCTTTTGCATGGCTTCGGCTGGCCCCGCATCCTGCTCCACATGCACACGGGTGTAAGCGCCGTCCTTCACCTCCTTACCTTTATACGCTGCCGGTATCGGGTAATTGATGGCTGTTGTCTGCGTTTCCTTGCCCATCTTATCTATCCACACCGTCAGTCCATTCTCCAGTATTTTCATCTGGGTGGCTGCATCGCCTGTCTCCACGGTTATGTACAGGTTTTCGCTATCGTTGGCTACCGCATAACCCAGCATGGCCTTCTCGTCGTAGTTGCTCAGCGGCTTATGCCAGTCGTGGTTGATCCCGTCTACCGTCACCGGCTGCTCTGGCCACAAACCCGGCTGCTTTTTGCTTTGCTTATGACCTGCAATACCGCAGGCACACAACCCAACAGAAATACCCAGAGAAAGTATCAGGAAACGCTTGTTCAACATAACGAATATTTGATCTTAGCTATAAAAGTAGCAAAGCCGGCCGTTACACCGGCTTTGCCCACCTCTATTCAGAAGAGTTTAACTTTTGAAAAATCAAAGGTCTTTGCGGCCTTTGCCTGCTTTAATTCCCTTTGCGGCTCTTTGCGTGAAACTCTCTGCACTAAGCCTTAGGTTCCTCATCCTTCTTTTGCTCACCCATCATTTCCATCAGCTTCAATCCCATCAGGCCATTCATAGTACCATCTGTACCATTGCCGCCACCGCTGATAATGATATCTGGTATCACCTTTATGTGCTTAGAGCCTATCTCTTCGGTTATCTTATAGCGGGTAAAGTTATCGCCACCCATAGCACGTACCTGCAGCTCATACGCTTCGGCTGTACTCTTACCTATGGCCAGTATCTTCTCGGCCTCCGCATTACCTGTTTTGGAGATCCTTTCAGCTTCTGCACTGGCATTCAACCTGGTCGATTCTGCTTGCGCACCAGCCCTCAACTTAGTAGCTTCTGCCTCAGCCTCTGCACGCATCCTGGTGGCTGTAGCTTCTGCGTTCACCTGCAACTTCAGGCTCGCGGCATCACCTTCTGCTTTCTTCACCACAGAATCTGCTGTGCGTTGAGAGATTTCTACGCTCTGCTGTGCCTTTACTATTTCACGCTGCATATCGGCAATGGCCGTTTCCTTTTCCATACCTTGCCTTGTTTCCTGCGCCAGGCGCTGGGTTTGGTAGGTCTTCTCCTCTTCCTGTGCTATCTTACGGTTAGTAAGCGTACGCATCAAAGCTTCCGGAGGTACTATATCACCTATCAGGGTATCCACAGCATTCACGTTATACTCTTCCAGTACCGCACGTATGTGCGCCCTTGCCGATTCCTGCCTTTCTTTACGGGTAGTAAGGAAAGAGATCACATCACTATCCTGGGCACTGTTACGGAAGTAGTTACCGATGGTTGGTTCCAGCACCTGCGATACCAGGTTGTTCATACTGCCGAAGCGGGCTATCACCTTAGGCGCATCGTTGGCAGGCACGTGTATGATCTGCGCTACGTCCAGGTTAAAAGGGAAACCGTCCTTAGACCTTACTGTAATGGTTGATAGATTCTTATCCAGCGCGTGCGCTTCACTGCGGGCATTGGCCCAGTTCAGCACCAGGTTGGTAGTAGGCACCAGCTCCATCTTCATGGCATACCTGTTTATCGGGTACTTACCGGGGCCCAATGGTTCGTTCCATACACCACGGTGGCCTTTATTCACAATGTTACCGTGCTTAAAGGCAGCGCCGGTTACGTCTTCGCCATCTTCACCTATAAAGCTGATCACCACACCTACATGGCCAATAGGCACTTCTGTCATATAGCTTTCTTCTATTTGCACTGCCCATTTGTTAATGTTGTAAGAGCCTGCCAGTATCACCTGTGGCTGCAAACCGCGGCTACCGCCATTAGCAAGAAAGGCATCAAAATCCTGGAAGTTATTGTGGCCATTAACAATGGCACCCGCTATCTGGCCTTGCTTCAGCGGCTCACCATCTAGCGCAGTAACTACACCTACCATGCCCTCGCCCACTACCGTCTGCTCTACCATAGTTATCTCGAAGAGATACTTGTTGATACGGTAAGAACCTGCTGTTATAAAGGCTGTCTGGCGGCCCCTTTGTCCTCCGTTATCCAGGAACTTTTCCGCATCCTGGAAGTTATCGCAATCCACCCGTGTGCCTAATATGCGGCCTGTAGGTATCTCTGCACCATCTTTGGAAAGCACCAGCCCTATATGGCCTTCTGGTATCACGGTAAATGGTATAAGGTCAAGCGCATACTGCCATGGCCACATCATCCAGTAAAGACCGGGAGCTAGTGTCTTGGCCTGGAAACCTGCCTCACCCTTGGTAGCTATGATACGGCCATCGGGCAGGCGGTTAGAACCAGATAAGGTAAACTTCTTGGTAACAAGGCCTATACTGCTTTCGGGAATAATGATCATACCGAAGAAGACCCTTAAAATGATCTTGTACAAAACCAGTGCAAGAATTAATAAAACGATCCAGCCGTAGCTGAACATAAACGTACTGAAAGTCATAGTTCGTGTGTTTTTAAATATAAAGTGAATAGAAAAAACGAGGTCACTATCCCGTATGTGAACGGGATAACAAATTGCGGGTAACGATAAAAATTAATGTATCGCCAAACCCTATGCGACGAGTGCGCACGGCGGGTGAACCATCTTCTTGTGGTTAACCATATTTTCTTTGATCTGGAAAGGTAAGGTGCTGTTTACATCAGCCTTATCTGTGGCAGGAGTTGAAGAAAAAAAGAAGGGTTTCCGGTCTGTAAAGAGTACAGTAGCACTCATAGTTTTGGTGTCATTTATTTTGACGATGTAAAATTACAACCGCTTTCCATATTGCATAGTGTTACGCATGGCATTAACAATACATTAGGTATTGTTCAAATCTATAAAGCTCATTAGCCACGCCTATAATGCGCGCCCATGGCTCATTTCAGCGGCATCAGAGTTTCAGATACTCGGCACTGGCCAGCATACTGTTGCTCAGTTCCTTAATGCCCGTCACTTCACAGATAACAAGATCATTAATAAAACCCGGCATAACAAATGCCTGGTTGATATCATTCAGTTCCACCTCCATGATCACCAGCTTTATGTGGTGAAACTCATCCACTTCATACTTCAGTCCGTCGTGCGCATACACATGCCTTGTCTTGTGTATACCCTTCTTCACAATCCCGCAATTATGAAAAGCATGCACATCTATCTCGTACTCCTCTTCCTCGTTAATACCATTGCCTAGCGCGGTCTTACGCGTCTTGTAATAACGCTTATCATCACCGCTGATGCGCTCCCTGTATCGCCAGCCATCAGCCGCATACTTCTGGAATATCGTATACACCTCATGTCCAGTCACATCAGGCACATTGCGCATAATAAAGCGGCGTTCTATCTCAAGACCATTACCCATAGCTGTAAAATTATTAAATTGCTGTCATGAACGTTGAATCAATAAGAGAATATGCACTCTCCAAACCCGATGTAGAAGAAGGCCTGCCCTTCGGCCCGGAGACATTGGTATTCAAAGTAGCTGGCAAAATATTCCTCCTCATGAGCCTCGACTCAGACCCGCTGCAATTCAATGTCAAGTGCGATCCCGACAAAGCCATAGAGCTCCGCGACCAGTACCCAGCAGTGCTCCCCGGCTACCACATGAACAAGAAACACTGGAACACCATAATAGTCGACGGCACCCTCACCGCCAAACAACTAAAAGAAATGATCGACCACTCCTACACCCTCGTAGCCCCAAAGAAAAAGAAGTAGTCGGCAATAACATGTTCCGTAGGTGCGCTCCAACGAACTCACACAAATAATACAACCACACGATAAAGTCCTGAAAGGACGTTTTATTACAGCGATGGGTTTCAACCCATCGGCTTAAGACGCTCCACGTCATTGCGCCGTAGGTGCAAAAGCTTTGTAGAAAAGAAATTTAAATTGAAATTGCGCTCCGTAGGTGCGCTCCAATAACAACGCGGCTGAAGCTTAAGAACCTATCGCACCCCGCACAGCCCGCACCACCAGCAGCAGTAATAAGCCTCCACTTGCACCCAGTGCCACCCATACGGGCATCCCCGGCACTGCATGCAGCACCAGCCCTTTGGCCTGCGCCATCGTCATAGCCACATACTGCAACGCCACTACAGCCACAGCCCCCAGCAGCAATACAAAACCTATAAATGGCACAAACCGTCCCAGCATAAAACCACTCAATCTCCGCGGACTATACCCCAACTCTTTCAACAACACCAGCGACTGATGTGCACGTGCTATGGTCAGTTCTATGAACAGGATGAACACCAGCGCACCTATCCCCATTAGTAATACAGCCAGCACACCGGTAGCCGTTGTCACTACCTCTACTATCTCCCTTATCTTACTCCAGCGCAGGTTCTCCGTATTCGTGCTGTAATCCTTATCCTTCAGGTAATTGGTAAAATGCCTGTCCGATGGATCTTTCACTTTCAATATCAGTTGCGATGGCTGCCCACCCGTCTTCTGCCCGGCAAACTTTTCATTGCCATAGTCAATAAACGCCTGCGGTGCCATTACCGAATTGATCCTGTCCGAGAACCCTACCACGTGTGCAGAGTAGGTCTCTGCACTGGCCTCCGGCCCTATCTTTATCCGCAAGGCTATCATCTTTACCGATGATTCCGACAGCTGCGGCAAGCCCTGGCTCGGCGCAAATACATAGTTATATAACCCCAGGAATTGTGTCGACATAATGATCGGCACATCTCGTCTGCCAGGCTTCCAGTCCCAGTCCGCGGGCTTGTTGTCCAGGAAGTTGTCAGGCACACTCTCCAGCGGCAGATCCGTCGACATTGCCAGTTGCCCGCCAAGTACAGCCCACACCGGGAATTTATTGGAAGAGATGATACCCACCTCCTGCACCTGCGGTGCCTGCTTCAGCCCTTCAATGTCACCGGCACTGAATAGTGTGGCATCCTTTACCCCTACATTGGTATTCGTTACCCTCTTCCCTACTACCACGTAGGTGCTGCCTGCACCGTCCTGGTCATTCTTGCCATAAAGTAACTCATCAAAGTTCCACCATATCAGCACCGATGCCAGCAGCAGGAAGTTGCCTATAAACAACGCCGTAAGCGCCGCCCACAGCCTGCTGCGCCCTGTGCCGTACAGCAGCAATCGCTTCAATATCTGTTTCTGTCCGCTCTTCATTACAGGTCTATCGTTTGGGTATACGGAAAGAAATTATTGTCATCCAGGTCCGCCAGCAGCATTGCTGCATTGCGTTGGTGTACCACCTCAGCTATCAGTTGCGCAGCCCTGCCTTTATTATCATTGTCCAGGTGGCTGAAGGGTTCATCCATCAGCAACCATTCAAAGGGTTGTAGCAGCGCCCGTATAATGGCTACCCTTTGTTGTTCACCATAAGATAGCGTTGCCCCGCGCGATGCGCTTTTATTGGCTATGCCCAGCCGCTGCATCCAGCCCTTCACCGTAGCCTCATCTACAGTATCGGTCAGCTGTCTTTTAACTTCCAGGTTCTCCCATACAGTAAGCTCGGGGAACAAGCGCATATCCTGGAAGATCACGCTTAGCTTACCGGTTCTCAATTCGGCAATACTATCAGCACCCATCTGCCGCATTTGTTGCTCGCCCCATGCTATACTGCCTTCGTAGTCGGTACGTATACCATATAACATATGCACCAGCGTGGTCTTACCTGTGCCCGATGGTGCTTTTACAAACACATACTCGTTACCCTGCAATACAAGCTCATTAAGCCATATCCCAGACCTCCTGCCCTCCATCCGTTCCCGCAGGGGCACGGGCATTAAACCATTTACAGACAACTGCATACTAAAACAAATGTATAGCTAACCTGGCAAAAACCGAGCCATATCCACAAAACAAAAACGGGATGCAAAATTGCATCCCGTCACTTTATACACATTTTTTACGATCACATTGAAAAGTCCTGAAAGGACGTACTATTATAGCGATGGGTTTCAACCCATCGGCTTAAAAGGCGGTTACTACTTCAGCTTAAACGCCTTCTTCACCTTAGCTACATAGTCCAGCTTCTCCCACGTAAACAGCTCTACCTTTACCTTCTTCATCTTACCGTCAGCAGCCTTAAATTCTTTGGTCACTGTTTCAGGTACCCTACCCATGTGGCCGTAAGCAGCACACTCGCTATACATTGGCTGGCGCAACTTCAGGCGCTCCTCAATAAAGTAAGGACGCATATCAAACACTTCCTGAACGATCTCGCTTATCTCGCCATCGGTCATGCCTACTTTAGATGTACCCTTTGTATCTACAAATATGCTGGTTGGCTTAGCCACGCCTATCGCGTAAGATACCTGTACCAGCACTTCATCACATACACCTGCTGCTACTAGGTTCTTGGCTATATGGCGCGTAGCATATGCCGCAGAACGGTCTACCTTGCTCGGATCTTTACCGGAGAAGGCACCGCCGCCGTGCGCACCCTTACCACCGTAAGTGTCCACTATTATCTTACGACCCGTAAGACCGGTATCGCCGTGCGGGCCACCTATCACAAACTTACCCGTTGGGTTGATGTGATACTTGATATTGTTATTGAACAAATGCTTGTACTGCGGATAGCTCTTGATAACGCGTGGTATCAGGATGGTCTTCACATCCTTGGCTATACGGTCCTGCATCGCTTGCTCTTCAGCAAAGTCATCGTGCTGTGTGCTGATAACTATTGCGTCAATACGCACCGGCTTGTTATCGTCGCTGTACTCCAGGGTCACCTGGCTCTTGGCATCCGGGCGCAGATACTTCATCTGCTTGCCTTCCCTGCGTATAGCGCTCAGCTGCAGCAGCAGGTTGTGCGCCAGGTCCAGCGCCAATGGCATATAGTTGTCGGTTTCGTTGGTAGCATAACCAAACATCATACCCTGGTCACCGGCACCCTGCTCTTCCTTATTCTTCTTGTCCACACCCTGGTTAATGTCCGGAGACTGCTCGTGTATTGCAGAAAGAACACCACAAGAGTTAGCTTCAAACATATACTCGCTCTTGGTGTAGCCTATGCGGGCTATCACTTCGCGGGCTATAGATTGTACATCAATATAGGTGCTGCACTTTACCTCACCCGCCAATACTACCTGGCCTGTGGTTACAAGCGTTTCGCAGGCAATTTTAGACTGTGGGTCCCATGCAAGAAAGTTATCTACTAATGCGTCCGATATCTGGTCGGCTACTTTATCCGGGTGTCCTTCCGATACAGACTCTGAAGTGAATAAATAAGGCATTTTAATTCAGAATTTTTAATGAAAAAATGTTTTGCCAGTTCAATGGCGGACAAATGTATGAATTGTTAGCTTTTTTAAAGCATAGTATCATCTTAAAGTTTTCAGCACTATCCATTTATGTGTAAACTACGGTAATACCGTACCATTATCAAATAGTAATGCCCACCAATGGGCGGGCATTACAAGATCACATTATCCTATAAATTACTCTACGGTCACACTCTTCGCCAGGTTACGTGGCTGGTCCACGTTACAGCCACGCATAATGGCTATGTGGTAAGCCAGCAACTGCAGCGGCACTATTGTAATGAGTGGAGAAAGTATTTCTTCTGTCTCAGGCACTTCTATCACGTGGTCAGCCAGCTCTGCTATCTGGGTATCGCCCTTCAGTACTACAGCTATTATCTTACCCTTACGTGCTTTTACTTCCTGTATGTTAGATACTATTTTCTCATACGCACTCTTGTTGGTAGCCAGGAACACAACCGGCATGTTCTCGTCTATCAGGGCTATTGGTCCGTGCTTCATTTCAGCAGCAGGATAGCCTTCGGCGTGTATATAAGATATTTCCTTCAGCTTCAGCGCACCTTCCAGCGCTACAGGGAAGTTGTAGCCACGGCCCAGGTACAGGAAGTTGGTAGCATCTTTGTAGATGGCTGCTATTTCCTTCACCTGGTCATTCACCTGCAGGGTCTCTTCAATTTTCTTAGAGATGTTCTCCAACTCTATCAGTATCTCTCTTATTTTGGATGTAGGCAAAGTGCCCTTTACCATAGCTATTTGCAGGGCAATAAGCGTAATGATAGATACCTGGGTAGAGAACGCCTTGGTTGACGCCACACCTATCTCCGGACCGGCATGTGTATAAGAACCTGCGTGCGAAGTACGTGCTATAGAAGAGCCGATCACGTTACAGATACCGTATATCAGCGCCTGCCTTTCTTTGGCCAGCTCTATAGCCGCCAGGGTATCAGCCGTTTCACCGCTCTGCGATATCGCCATCACCACATCGTTCTCCCTGATGATCGGGTTACGATAGCGGAACTCAGACGCATATTCTACTTCTACCGGCACACGTGCCAGGTCTTCTATCAGGTATTCGCCAATAAGGCCGGAATGCCAAGAAGTTCCGCAAGCAGTTACAATAAAGCGACCTGCATTATCAATACGGTTAATGTACTCATCAAGGCCACCCAGCTTTATCCAGCCCTGCTGTGCGTTCATACGGCCACGCAAAGAGTCTTCAATAGCCCTTGGTTGTTCGTATATCTCCTTCAGCATAAAATGCTCAAAGTTGCCTTTCTCTATTGCCTCCAGCGATAGCTCCAGCTTCTGGATAGCGTGAGATTTCTCTACGTTGCCCAGCGTGCGGATGCTGTAAGACTTATCCCTGTTCACTACTGCATACTCCTGGTCGTCCAGATATACCACGTTCTTGGTATATTCTATTATAGATGATGCATCTGAACCCACAAAAAACTCGTCTTCACCAATACCCAGTACCAGCGGGCTACCCTTACGGGCCGCTATCAGCTGATCAGGATTATTACGGTTCAGCACAACTATTGCATAGGCGCCTACCACCTCGTTCAGCGCTATACGCACTGCATTATCCAATGTGGTGTTCTCTGTCTTCTTTACTTCTTCAATCAGGTTCACCAATACTTCAGTATCCGTGTCCGATTTAAATTCGTATCCCCTCTTTTGCAGCTCTGCCTTTATCGATGCGTAATTCTCTATGATACCGTTATGTATGATAGCCAGCTCGCCCGACTGAGACAAATGCGGATGCGCATTCCTGTCGTTAGGCTCACCATGGGTCGCCCAGCGTGTATGACCTATGCCTATTGTTGCGCCGATATTATTCGTATCAACAACAGTTTCCAGATCCTTTACCTTACCTGCTTTCTTAAAAATGGTCATGCCGCCATTCAGCAGCGCTACACCGGCGCTGTCGTATCCGCGATACTCCAATCTCTTCAGGCCTTTTACCAGTATCGGGTATGCCTGTCTGTTACCTATGTAACCAACTATGCCACACATGGGGTTATTTTTTTAAGGATGAATATACTACAATTAGCTTTGCCCTGTATCTCGGATCGGAATAATTTCCGCCGGCAAAAATGTTGCGGTAAGCGCCGTATATCAGCTGCGTACCTCTTACGTGATAATGCAGCGTGTCGTTACCGGCACCTATGCTGGCTATCACCTCCCTCGGAAGGCCTATAGTATATGTTGTGATACCGGTACTACCGTATGTAATGGTATGCGGTGTGCCGTCAAGAATTGTATATGCCGATGTTGATGTCAATGGCCAGCGGTCCAGTACTGTGTACTCATCCCCCGCGGTAGTGCCCGCAGGCCAGGTACCGTTGCCCACCCCTACAGGGTATATCTGGTCGTGACCAAAGAATATAGAAGATGCAAGCGATGGCAGCACCGAAAGTTGTATCTCAGCCTTATTGATCACAACATTCTTTGGTATAGAATTCAGACCCGCTACCTTAATATCAATAGTAGCACCCGGCTGGTTCTGCAGTGCTATGATAGAATCATTGGCCTGCACCGACTGGAACAGGTTATTCAGCGGGAAGCGACTGTATCCCCTTGTGATATTATTAAAATGCGCACACAGACTCTGCTCATGAGAAAATGCCAGGTGCATAGCGCTGTCAGGCCTTGCATAGGAATGGTAGTACATCAATACACCTGCCTTCGAATAGTCATCACTGCCATTCAAAATAAAGTAAGGCATTACCTTACCAAAAGTGCGCGAATCAGAAGGGCGAACGCAGATACCTTTAAAATAGTTAACGAACGCAGTTGCCGGATCTGCCTGGGTTGCGCCATAAGCAATCGCCTCGCTCAACCTGGAGTAAATTACAGACTTCCTCAGCTTGATGCGCATTGCCGGATGTGTCATTGTGCCGTCATGCTCCCTTACTGAGTCACCCAGTTGATTCACTTTTACAGTGATCGGATCGCTCAACGGCTGTGCTATGTCTATTGGTTTGGTATCATTGGCATGGTATACTGTACTAGCCCCCAACGTGTCGCCCAGGTAAAACACCTGGTAAGATTGTGTCAGAGATTTGGTTGCGCTATCACCAAACGAAAAACCCGAATAAGGCAATACCAGTACTATCGAATCCAGGTAGTTAACTATCGAAGTATCAAAAGCCAGCAATCCCCTCGAGTTCGCTATCTGGAAGAAAGCAGATCCATTGGTAGTACCAAAGAAAGAATCTGTAATAGCACCAACAGCGGCATACTCAGGTACACCGCTGGCATTGTAGCTCGTCACTACATCATTGCTGAAGAAGCTATGCGTAATGCATTTCAGCGTATCAGCACGCACGCCCGCCGTATCACTCGCTGGCGATAAAGAGCTGCTGATCAGCGTATGTTCCCGGCAGCCGCTGGTAAATATTACGGCAGCAACCAGTAAAGTAACTATTGTCCTCAATCCAAACCGGGAAGTCAAACTCAATATATTTAGGGTGCTAAGATGCTAAAAGAAAAACTAAGACTCTGTTAAGCTTTTATAAATGTCAAGCAAAGACGATACGTCCTCTTTCCAGGCCTCGTCATATTTTATCACCTTACGTGTTTTGCTTGGCTTCAGTTCGCCCGCAATATCGTCGCTTATGTCTTCCGATCCTACCACAACCACGTCGGCATACTTTGCGCCGCCCTTGGTAAGTGCGGTATTGGTACCTGCCTTGAACAGGTCGAAATCCTTTTCCTTGATCTCGTTGCTGATCATCGCCTTTTTGGCAAAGTTCGGGTGCAATGTCTCGTTAAACTGGTCTGCCTGTGCAGTATATATAACTTTACTGTATCCGAAAACCGGCTCTTTCTTATAAGCGGTCTTCAGGTATAGCGGTGCCAGCGATGTCATCCAGCCGTGGCAATGGATAACGTGCGGAGGCCAGCCAAATTTCTTAACCGTTTCCAAGGCGCTCTTACAGAAGAAGATCATGCGTTCAGCATTATCATCAAAGAAGGTATCCTGGTCATCCCGGAACACAGCCTTGCGCTTAAAGTAATCTTCGTTATCCATAAAGTATACCTGCAGCCTTGCATTAGGCAGCGATGCCACCTTTATCTGCAACGGATAGTCGTCTTTATCTATGATAACGTTAATGCCCGATAGGCGAACCACCTCGTGCAGCCTGTGACGGCGCTCGTTGATGACCCCGAAACGAGGCATGATAACACGGATCTCTAGGCCCGAATCGAAAGTTTTGATCGCCAGTTTATTCAGGATATGTGCAAAATCCGTAAACTCTGTGTAAGGAGATAACTCGTTGGCAATAATTAATACACGCTTCTTTGTGTCTGCTGACATTCGTTAGATTAATTATTAATAAATAACAAATAGTCTGCAAAATTACGAAAATATTGAATTGCAACCGTAATTTGCACCACTTCTCATTAAAAAAATCAAAATGGTTATTTTTAAAACCGCCGCCCAGCTGCAGGATTTCCTCAGTTTTAAGGCTATCACCACCTCGCACATCGGCTTTGTACCCACCATGGGGGCACTGCATTCCGGCCACATCAGCCTTATCGATGCGGCTAAGAAAGATGGGATGTTCACCATTTGTTCTATCTTCCTCAACCCTACCCAGTTCAACGATAAAAAGGATTACGATAAATACCCCGTCTCTACCGATGCCGATATAGAAATGCTGCTGCAGGCCGGTTGCGATGTACTCTTCCTCCCCTCTGTAGAGGAAATGTACCCCGGCGGAACCGATAACGTAAAAAGCTACGACTTCGGCTACCTGGAAACCATACTGGAAGGTGCACAGCGCCCCGGCCATTTTAAAGGCGTAGGCCAGATAGTTGGCCGCCTGCTCGATATCGTGAAGCCCGGCAAGCTATACATAGGCCAGAAAGACTACCAGCAGTGCATGATCATCACTAAGCTGAAGGAACTCCTCAGCCTGAACGACCTCAACATTGTTATCTGCCCAACCAGCCGGGAACAGGATGGCCTGGCCATGAGCTCCCGCAACCGCCGCCTTACCGATCCCCAGCGTGCTCTTGCAGGCCTGCTCTACCAATGCCTGGTATCTATCCAGTCTAAAAAAGATGGTGGTAACTTTGCCATAGTGCAGAAAGAGTGCACCGACCTCCTATCCGCCAAAGGCTTTGCCACCGAGTATATAGCCCTCGCCGATTCCCGTAACCTCCAGCTACTCGACAATTACGAACCCACCCGCCCCATGGTAGCCCTTATAGCCGCCAAAATAGGCGAGATCAGGCTCATTGACAATATCCTGTTGCAATAAAAAAACTTATACAAGAGCATCCCTTTGCGACCTTTGCCTGCTTAAAATTGCCTTTGCGTACTTTACGCACCTCCTCTGCGTGCTTTGCCTGTCTGCCCACGGGCATGCGTGAATATTTTTATTCGTTTATCACATCACACATCAGTACACGTCATTGCGCCGTTAGGTGCAAAAGCTTTGTAGCCCCTGCCAAACCTGCCTCGCTCATGCGCCCCGTAGGGTCGCAACAATCGCTTTCGTACACGTAACTGCCCTATCTCTAAAACTTGCTGTCCTTTTTATCCCTCCGTTGGGGATAAAAATCGCCCTGCCCCATAATAATTATTTAACGCCCGGTTTTACTTTTACTATCAGATTGGTCATGGCAGGAACGACGCCATCTCACAAGCAGATGATGCGCTAAAAACACCTCCCTTTAGGGCCGGGGTTCAAGCCACCCCGAACTAAACCACACAGCAACAATGTTCATAGAACCATATTCAGGAAATAGAAAGAAAGGATGGATAGAAGTGATCGCCGGCAGCATGTTCTCCGGGAAGACCGAGGAACTCATCAGGCGCCTGAAGCGTGTAGAGATCGCCGGACTGAAAGCCGAGATCTTTAAACCCGCTGTAGACACCCGCTACCACCCCGAGGACATTGTATCTCACGACTCTTCCCGTGTGCGCTCTACTCCTGTAGACAGCCCGTTCAATATACTGTTGCTGGCATCGGGTGTAGATGTGGTGGGCATAGACGAGGCCCAGTTCTTCGACCCCGCTATAGTGGAAGTGGCCGAGAAGCTGGCCCTCAGCGGCGTGCGCGTAATAGTGGCCGGCCTGGATATGGACTACATGGGCAATCCCTTTGGCCCCATGCCTGCCCTGCTCTCCCGTGCCGAGTACATCACTAAGCTCCACGCCATATGCGTGCGTTGCGGCGACCTCGCCAACTACTCTTACCGCATCCCCAAGATCGATGACCAGGTACTGTTAGGCGAAAAAGACATCTACGAACCCCGCTGCCGCCACTGCTTCTACCAGGAGTAATTGAATTCAAAATATACTCCCTCCGGCTACGAGGTTACCCAACAAAAATTTGACAACTTTTAAAAGTTGTCAAATTTAGCTACACCAACCCTGACCAATCCCTACCACAAGCTCCCCCACGTCCTGTAAGGACGGGCTATAACAGCATCGGGTTTCAACCCGATGGCTTAAGAACCAAAAAAGAAAATGGACCGCCATAAAGCAGTCCATTTCCGTATTGTAAGTAAGTATCTACTATGGGAATATACCCAGCTCTTCGTAAGACACACCAACCTTGTTGATAGCCACTACAAATGCTGCTGTACGCATATCTACCTTACGGTCCAGGCGAACCCACTCATCGCGGATCTCGTGGTAAGAACCGATCATGGTATCTTCCAGGCCGCTGTATACCAGGTCAGCCTCTTCAGGGCCGTGCTGTATCTGCTTGCGCTCTACATCGGTAGCCTTCTTGCCGGTCATGTTCTCAACCGCATTCAGGATAGATGTATTCTGGTTTTCGCTGAAACGCTTGTCCATACGGCCAAAACGTACGTGGCTCAGGTTCTTCAGCCACTCGAAGTAAGATACGGTAACACCACCTGCATTCAGGTACATGTCCGGGATGATCATTACACCCTTCTTGCCCAGTATCTCGTCAGCTTCCGGAGTCAGCGGACCATTTGCACCTTCGCCGATGATCTTGGCCTGGATGCGGTCAGCATTACTGTCGTTGATCACGTTCTCCAGTGCAGCAGGGATAAGGATATCGCAAGGCTGCTCCATGGTAGCGTAGCTGTTGGTCATGTTGGTAGCACCCGGGAAGTTCAGGATGCTGCCTGTGCTCTTACGGTGCTCAACAACCTTGTACAGGTCCAGGCCTGCTTCATTGTAGATACCGCCTTCGTACTCAGCCAGGCCTACTATCAGCGCGCCGTTGTCGTAGAAGAACTTGGCAGCGTGGTAGCCCACGTTACCCAGGCCCTGTACTATTACTTTTTTACCAGCTATGCCTGTAGTAAGGCCCAGCTTGTCCATATCTTCTTTAATGCTCACTGCTTCGCGGATACCGTAGTATATACCCAGGCCTGTAGCCTCGGTACGGCCACGTACACCACCCTGTGTTACAGGCTTACCGGTGATACATGCCAGCGCATCCACTTCACCTGGCTTCAGGGAAGCGTATGTATCTACTATCCAGCTCATTTCGCGGCCACCAGTACCGTAGTCTGGAGCAGGAACGTCGATGCCGGGACCAATGAAGTTCTTCTTCACCAGCTCAGAAGCGTAACGGCGGGTGATCTTTTCCAGTTCGAAGGTTGTATACTTCTTAGGGTCGATCTTGATACCACCCTTACCACCGCCAAACGGTACGTTCACGATAGCACATTTATAGGTCATCAGTGCAGCCAGCGCCATCACTTCGTCCTGGTTCACGTCCATGCTGTAGCGGATACCACCCTTACAAGGCAGTTTATGATGAGAGTGCTGTACACGGTAAGCTTCAATAACTTCTATGTTATCGCCTATCCTTACCGGGAACTTCATACGGTAAACTGAATTACAAGCCTTGATCTGCTCCAGGATGCCCGCCTCGAAGCGAGTGTACTTGGCCGCCTTATCAAAGTTGCGTTCTACGCCCTGAAAAAAACTGTAGTGACCTTGATTTTCCACTGTTTTTGTGTTTAAAAATTAATAATTGTTTTATTTGATCAACTTTTCTGCTTTGCCTATTTTCCTGTCCAGGTATATAAGATACGCAAAAATTCCCGCAAATATAGTCGCTAATACGGCAACAACAACATATATTTTTCCATTCGCACGCATCGTATCGGCCATCTCCGTTTGTGCATTGCAGATATTGGTTGCCAGCAATATAAGTATTACGGTTGCTAAAGAATATTTCGCTCTCATCTTAGTGTTTTTCAAAATCGAACAGCTCTTCGTTTTCTTTGGTAAAGGTCAGCAGGTTGGTGCGCACTTTAAGGCTCGCTATCCAGCAGCCCAGCAGTATCCAACCCATTACAGCGGGGTAAAATACCATGCGCATATCGCTGTCCAGGTCGTATTTGGCAAATGCCGGGTTGCCGCCGTTGCCGGGGTGCAGGCTGTCCGTCATGCGGGGCAGTATGAACAGCAGCGGTATCAGCATGGCAAAGGCAAATATGTTGTACACCGCGCTTATCTTGGCGCGCTTGTCATCATCCTTTATGCCGCTGCGCAATATAGAATAGGCAAAGTAAATGAGCATGCATAGCGCCGTGCCCAGTTGTTTGGGATCGTTGCTCCACATCTGCCCCCAGGTATACTGCGCCCACTCCATACCCGTAAGCATGCCCAGTATGCTGAAGAAGATACCGGTATTGGTGAGCTGCACCGCGTAGATATCGTCTTTAAGATCGCCGGTGCGCAGGTATTTAACGGAATAGCCAAATGCCCCCGCAAACAGCACGATCATGGTAAACCACATAGGCACGTGAAAGTACAGGTTACGGATGGTCTCGTTCAGGATATCCAACCTGGGTACGCGCATCATCAGACCGCCAATAACCGTATAGGTTACCAACAGACCAGCCAATATTTTCCACCACCAGCTACGCAAGAGATAAAATTTTGGCAAAAGTAGGGATTTTTACACACGGCGCACCATGATAATGAGCATTGTGGAGTACAGTGTTAAAAACGTTGCGGATCAACCAACAAACGTGCTTGCCAGATGTTATTGGAAACCCGCAACCATTATCTAATAAGCAACCACTACGGAGTGTCACGCTGAGTAAACAATTAGCTGCGCTCAAGAACTTTGCAACTGCCACATAATATCGCCACGACAGCCGCCGTTGCGTCTCCTGACCAACGGCCACGAGACGTATTCGTTTTCGGATAGAAATAACATGGTCTTTGCGAGGAACGAAGCAATCTCGCATCGCGATGTACTCTTTTTGTATATGATATCGACGAGATGCACAATGTTTCATTGGCAGCCTGTTAAAGGGCGGCACGGACACAAGCGCTGTCATTGGCGAAGTACGCAGCTATCTTACAAGCGGGACATATTCGTTTTAGAATGCGCTGATCAACTGTACAAGCCCTGTAAGGGCGTATTATAACAGCGTCGGATTTCAATCCGGCGGCTTCAGCGGGCATATACGTTTTCGTATACAAAAAGCTGGTCATCAAGGCTGCCGTCAACTGCAAACCAGGGTCAATACCGCCCCAAAAATCACCCGCCTATCATCGCCATACTCTCGTGTACCCCACCAGGCTGAGTAGTACGCTCTGCCTCATGCCCATCTTTCGCCTTGCCCGCTACTGCCTGCATAATAGCTGCTTGTACCATCTCATCCGTGGCTCCGCTACGCAGCAGGTCTTTCAGGTTTGGCCCGCCATTATCGTACAGGCAGGTCTTCAGCGTACCTTGTGGTGTCAGCCTTATCCGGTTACAGGTTCCGCAAAAAGACCGGGTGTAGGCCGCAATTATGCCCACATCACCCTTATGTCCCGGCACGCTGTAGTTATAGGCCGTACTATTAGCAGGGTCTTGTATCTTTTGTAAAGAAGGATAGCCCGTTTTTATTGCCTTCAATATGCGCAGGTGGTCCCACGCCAGTTGCGTATAATGCTGGGCTCCGCCGTTAAAAGGCATTTCCTCTATAAATCGTACACTCACCGGCAGGTCCTTGGTCAGCGCTACCAGCGGAATGATATGGTCAGTATTCTTACCCTCCATCACCACAGCGTTCAGCTTCACGCCTATGCCGTGCGCAATAAGGGTATGCATGGTTGCCAGTACCTTGTCCAGTTCATCACGATGGGTTATGTCCAGGAAACGTTGCCTGTCCAGCGTGTCCAGGCTCAGGTTCACAGAGCGTACACCCAGGCGTTTCAGTTCAGGTACCAGTGGTGCGGTAACCACACCGTTGGTGGTAATAGTCAGCTCATCCAGTCCATTCAATGCCGACAATTGCGACAAAAATGGCATAATATCTTTCCGCACAAAGGGCTCACCTCCCGTTATCCGAATTTTGGTGACCCCCATCTCTACGGTTATCCGGCACAGCCGCAGCATCTCCTCCCAGCTCAGCAATTCAGACCGGCTCAGCCAATGGTTGCCCTCCTCGGGCATACAATAAAAACAGCGCAGGTTGCACCTGTCTGTAACGGCCAGCCTTAAATAGTTGATCTTTCTTCCGAATTTGTCTGTCAGCACCTTACAAAAGTAATATATATGGGTCAATAGAGGACGAAGTGCTCAAGACCATCGACAAGCATAAACCCATTTTGTTGCCGCTTGTTGAATGGATTTATAAACCATTAAGCAGGGCTTTGCGTACTCTGCCTGCTTGATATTCTTTGCGGCCCTTTGCGATATACCTTTGCGTTCTTTGCGTGAAACTTACGGCGCATTAGAACATCACAATTATTTTTTTCGCCCGAAACAGAGTATTTTCGGGCTCAAATTGTTTGTAGGGATGCAAATAGTACAACAGATATTATTTATTATACTGGCCGGCGCGGCAATATTCTTATTCAGCAAAAAGGTAAAGGAGATCACCCGGAACATCAATATGGGCCGCGATGAAGACTTGTCTGATAATAAAGATCAACGCTGGCGCAACATGATCCTGCTCGCGCTCGGGCAAAAGAAAATGTTCAAAAGGCCTATACCGGCGGTGCTGCACCTGTTCGTATATGTAGGCTTCATCCTTATTAATGTGGAGATCCTGGAGATCATTGTAGATGGTCTGGCAGGCACCCACCGCATATTCCTGCCGTTCCTGGGTTCTTTCTACTCTTTCCTGGTTGGCTTTTTCGAAGTATTGGCTGCGCTGGTGCTCATAGGCTGTGTGTTTTTCCTTGCACGTCGCAATATCCTCAAGATCCGCCGCCTGAACATGAAGGAGCTCAACGGCTGGCCTAAAAGCGACGCCAACCTCATCCTCATCACCGAGATCGTACTGATGAGCATGCTGCTCACCATGAATGCCACCGATCTCGTATTGCAGACCCGCGGCGTAGAGCATTATCACCAAACATCGCAGTTCATCGTTTCCGGCAGCCTTACCGGTCTGTTCTCGGGCATGTCTACCGGCACACTTATAGCTATAGAGCGCACTTGCTGGTGGCTCCACATCATGGGCATCTTCGCATTCCTCAACTATCTGCCATATTCAAAGCACCTGCACATAGTGCTGGCCTTCCCTAATGCATACTTCGCCAAGCTGACGCCTAACGGGGAAATGAAGAACATGAAGGATATCCAGAACGAAGTGCTGTACATGATGGAGCCCGACAAAGCCCCTACCGATGCTGCACCCGCAGAGCCACAGCGCTTTGGGGCCAAAGATGTAATGGACCTCAGCTGGAAGAACCTCCTCGATGCATATTCCTGCACAGAGTGTGGCCGCTGTACCGACTCATGCCCTGCCAACCTTACTGGCAAGTTATTGTCGCCACGTAAGATAATGATGGATACCCGCGACCGCCTCGATGAAGTGGGTAAGAACATGGACGCCAACGGTGGCGAATTCAAAGACGACGGCAAATCACTCCTGCACGGCTATATCTCTACAGAAGAGCTCCGCGCCTGCACCAGCTGCCAGGCATGTGTGGAAGCCTGCCCGGTAATGATCGATCCGCTGTCAATCATCCTCCAGCTGCGCCGCAATCTGGTAATGGAAGAAAGCAATGCCCCACAGGAATGGAACATGATGTTCGGCAACATAGAGAACAACATGGCCCCATGGAAGTTCAGCCCCGACGACCGCGATGCCTGGGTTCACGAACTGAATGAATAGATACTTGTAACTACTGACTTAATTAAACAGGAACTAACCACAGTGCCGCTGGCCTGTCTTCAGACTGCCAGCCCACAAGCGGACGTATTCGTTTTCGATTAACAACAATTAGCTGTCTCGTCCTGAAAGGACGGGTTATAATAGCGCAGGCGTTTCAACCCTGCGGCTGCAGCGCACGTATTCGTTTTCGGATGCTAAGCAACTGTGTTATTCCGCAGGTGGGTAGGCATCTCACCCCTGCGGCAGCAAATAAAAATCACTTCTCCGCTGCACTCCAACTATTATACACCCCATTGTGCCGCTTCACCTCTTCCCTTAACTGCAGCGTGGTAATATTAATGGCGTTCAGATCTATTTTATCCACCTTAGAGAAGAGTACGCAATAGTTATCCTTGCCCACCTTCGTCACCGGCGATTTTTCAATGAAGTAGCCCTTTTCACTCACATAGCTGCTGAAGTTGGCACGTGCGGAATCAGAAGCGAAACACGCCGCAAATGTTATAGTGCGCGGCTTATCCAAGCTATCCCCTTTTTGCAGCAGCGTGGTAATGTTACGGTTATTGTCCATCCAGTTTTGGGTAGTATCGCTGGGGAACAAGAACGTTCTGTAAGTAAGCCACTCTGCATCCTTCTTTACCATCAGCGAGTACGGATAGCCCGGAAAATTGCGCTTATACATGCGCTGTATGGCATTGCGCACCACCGTAGTATCGCGCACATAGTAATAGTTATTGCGCTGACCGTTATAGGTAACTGTGCCGGCCAGTATCCTGCTGGTAGCCCCCATCAGGAAGTTATCAGTAGCCTCCAGCACTTTTTCCAGCTCCTCTATTTCCGTTTGCCCGGGGATGCCCGATGGGCCTACGTTACTGGTCTTAGGTCCGGTTACTACCAGGTAGGGGTACCGCGAATCAGGGGCGGTAAATACCAGGTTCATATCCAGCATTACTGTTGCGGGCTTGTTATTGATCTTAGTAATGTATGAGTCCCATATCTCATTTTGTGCCCGGGCAGCATCGGCGGCGCACGTCGCTATCAATGTAACTAATGGGGCAATAACTGTAGAAAAACGGTGGCTCATACGCTGCAAACATAATCAACTGCAAAAGAAATCTATGTTAAAACCTCGTATCCTGTACTCACAACTAACGGTAGCTTCACAATTTACTTAAGCCCGGATGGTAGAATAATTCAAGCAGTTTTATATCTTTATACCTCAAAATAAAAAATGATATGAAAAAGCTGATTTGCATACTGGTAGCATTGTTTGTATTTGCTGGCCAGGCATCATTTGCACAAGACAAGAAAGCACCTGAAAAGAAAGCGCTGAAAGCTGAAAAAGCATCAGGCAAAAAGAAAGCAGATGCTCCTGCCGCTGCCGACAAAAAGGCAACTAAGGTGAAGAAGGATGGAACGCCTGACATGCGCTACAAAGAAAACAAGGAAGCCGCCAAAGCAACGCCGGCAGGCCCAATGAAAAAAGACGGCACTCCCGATATGCGCCACAAAGCCAATAAGGAAGCAGCTGCAAAGGCAAAAGACGAGAAGAAGAAATAATAATAGGCTGCCAGTAGCAACTGGCACACTAATTATACGGGGATAGCAAAGCTGAAAGAGGATCATTTTTTTAGTTTTGCTATCTTTTTTTAAATCATCACCCCCTCTAAAAGCATTTTATGCGATCAACAGTAGTTCTTTCTGCATTTGTTTTATCCCTTTTTATGTTGGTATCGTGCGGCAATACCGATGAAAAATGGAGCACGTATACCTCCGGAGAAGGCGGCTTTTCCATTAGCATGCCCACCAAAGTAGAAAAAACCGAAAAGGTAGAAGTAACACCATTCGGCAAGCAAAAGACACATTTCGTTACCTGGAAGCCATCTGCCCTGGCGATCAATAAATTCAAACTGTTCCAGGTTAGCTATACCGACTGTCCTTCAAAGTTTATAGAAGACAGCATAATGCGAGACTTTATGCTGGATAGCTCCATCCGCATGCGCTACCGCGACTTTACCGAGAGGGATGATGTGCAGGGCCAGAGCATCGAACTGAACGGCTACCCCGGCAGGGCCTTTATTTTTGAAGGGAAGGACGATGTGACTATAGTGAAGCAGTGCATCACCAATGGCCGCCGCTACGACCTTACCGTTATAGCCAAAGAAGGCCAGGGCACCAACCCCGAGATCAGCCAGTTCTTCAACTCCTTCCAGGCATTGAAGTAACTTAAAAGTATTGCCTCGTAAGCAAAAGGTCCTGTGTCATCACACAAGACCTTTTTTTATGCCCATCCGGTACTTTTAGGTTGGATTATTAACTTCCAACTCCAACTTACCACTTACAGATGACTTACGACTGATGACTGATGACTCCTTAATTGTCGTAAGTACGCGGCACCTTGGGATCGGTAACTATTATGTAGTTGCCATTAGCCTTATACTTGCTCCAGTCTATCTTCGGGAACGATTCATCGCTGCAGGTAGACACCACCATCTTCTTCAGCCTGGGGTTATACTCATTCAACTGCTCTACCACCGCAAAACCCTCATCGCTGTGGAATCTGCCATTCACCTGCATTATCTTCTTGCTCCTGTTAGCATTCTTCTTCTTGTATTCGGCAATGGAGTAGGCCATAGTGGCATCCCATAGAGATTGCGCCGTCACCAGGTCAAAGCCACCCATGCCTGCTGGCATAGCAGCTGCTTTGGCACTATCGCTGCCTGTGCTATGCTCCCCTACACCAGTAAGCTTTGCTAAATACTTGCCTGTGGCCAGCTTATACGGCAGCGGCGCAAAATACCCCTGCGATTCGCGGGGCAGCTTCTTCAGGTATTCCTGGCCTTTGCGGCCTGCCAGGTTGCTGTAGCGGCCTGCTGCATTGGCGCATATCACATCTATACCGTTCTCTTTGGCAAACTCTACCATGGGTTTGTAGTCGCGGTAGTTGCTCCAGGCGCGGGCATCTTTTATAAACTGCTTCTCTTTTATAAAGCCCAGCAGGTACTCATTCATTACCGGTTGCACGTCGCGGTCAAACATCTCCATAGACAGCGCCACCTCGGGGTATTTGTCGTAGAGCAGCGCCAGCAATGTCTTTTCTATATAGTGGGTCACACTGTCATTATGCTCCTCGCCCAGGAACAGGATGTCGTAGTTGATAAGGTCTTCTGCCACCACGTTAAGCGGCACCTCCTTATCCAGCTTTACGGAATAGATGCGGTAGTTGGCCTCAGACAATTGTGCCCACCCGCATACCGACGACGCCAGCAGCGCCACAGAAAAAAGGATACGTTTCATCTATATCGTTTGTGTAAAGCTATGAATTGCCCCGAAATAAAGCACCCTTTTGACGGCTATCAAAAGGGTGCAGAAATATATTGTTTATTAGACGAGGCTTTGCGTGCTCTGCCTGCTTGAAAATCTCTTTGCGTACTTTACGTAAACTTTTTTTGCGGTTCTTTGCCTGTTGCCGACAGGCAGGCGTGAAACCCTTGCATTGACACTAAGACTTCGCCAGCGATCCCTTCAAAAAGTCGATCACCTTTACTTCTGTAGCATCAAGTTCGCGCATATCAGCCAGTATCACAGATACCCAGTCGGTAAGATGTATCAGGTAGAAAGCCTTCTCCCAGTAACTCTTGCCTTCAGAGAATATCTCTACAATATTTGGTGTGTATTTCTTGATGATCTTTTTGTTGATCTCCATCCTTGTCTGCACGCGCTCGTAATCGTCGTCGTTGCGCAGCAGGATCACCACTTTATCTTTGGCATCATCGCGCCAGCCTACCAGCTCGTTGTGGTTCATTTCAGGTATGGCCGCGTGCCAGCACAGCATCTTGCTGTTCTCATTCAGCTGCTGGCGGAAGCGGATAGCAACACCCTCGTAAGTAGCAGCAGAGTAGATAATAGGCAGCTTGCCAAAAATCTTTTTGGCTATAGCTTTAGCCTTTTTCTGAGTATCGTTTTCAGCAGCCTTCATGCTCTTGATGGCAGCAGCTATTTCTTTCTCAAACTTGTTATCTACCAGGCCAAAGTGGCTCAGCGTAAACAGTATCTGTATCAGCGAATAGCCCAGGCACGCACGCGGAGGCATACCTGCCGGTACCAGTATGCAATCCAGTCCTTTCTTCTTGGCTATCTCGGCTACCTTACCGCCCGATGTGATACAGATAACCGTAGACTTCATTTTCAGTGCATGGTTCAGCGCCTCAACGGTCTCTTCTGTGTTGCCGGAATAAGAGCAAACGATAACCAATGAACTCTTGCTCACAAATGCAGGCAGGAAATAATCTTTGTTTACGGTAAATGGCATCTTCAGCTTATCGAACACATAGTTCTGAACGATAGAGCCACCTATACCGCTGCCGCCAAGGCCGGTTACCACTACGTTGGTAAACTCTGCCTGCGGTGTTACAAAACGATGATTTTTTCCTATTATCAAACCCTCCTGCAGTTGGGTAGCAAATTCATGTACTAACTTTTTCATGCTATTTTTATCGTTTAATGTCCAAACATAGTGAAATTGGTATAAAGGGCGAACAAATTGCCGCAGACTTTTTGCAAAAGAAAGGTTATACTATTATTAATCAAAACTGGCGCACAGGCAGGAAAGAGGTAGACATAATAGCCTACAAGGATGATATACTGGCTATTGTGGAGGTTAAGACCCGCAGCGGCCTCGCCTTTGGCTACCCCGAAGAATCTGTGACGCCCCGCAAGCAGCAGCACCTCCGCGACGCCGCCCAGGCCTTCTCCGACCTCAATCCCCACTACCGTAACATCCGCTTCGATATTGTCAGCATATCTATCACCCGCGGACAAGTCACCGAGATCATCCATTTCGAAGAAGCTTTCTACTGAAGAGTAGGATTTGCTGCAATAGTTCAGCGGCGTTCTGGTTGCCGCACGAGTGAGCGCATCTAAAACGGCTATTGTTGCTGCCCGACAAAATTTGACAACTTTTCAAAAGTTGTCAAATTTAGCTACAGTATCCATTGTACACACCTTTGCGCTTTCCGCGGCTCTTTGCGTGAACCCTCTAACCACACCTTTGCGCTCTTTGCCTTCTCCAAAAAGAACTTTGCGTGCTTTGCGCCTTCCTCTGCGTGCTTTGCGTGAACTCCCCCTTTGCGTGAACCCCTTATTTATGCATTCACGCGAAACTTCTCCTCAAATACACCAAAATCAATTAACTTTAAAACACAAGTAATACTACTTATGAAGAAAGTAATAGCAGCACTGCTGTTCAGCAGCATATGTATACCCGCGCTCCGCGCACAGCAAAAGGCAGGTCTGTCTGCCCCTACATTGCAATACCTCAGCAGGGCAAAAAAGGCCGGCCCCGGCCAGCACGTGCCCGACTATGTATACAAGGTCATCGGAGGCAAGAAGTACATCAGCGGTATGATACAGGTAAGCACCGGTGTCGACCAGTCTGCGCTCGATGCGCTGGGCGTATTGGGGGGCACCCGCGCCGGCAATATATGGACCGTACAGGTGCCGCTGGATAAGGTGGAAGCCTTTACCCAGGTGGCCGGCATCCGCTATATAGATGTAGACCTCCCCATCATCCCCACGCTCGACTCTGCCCGGAAGATGACCCGTGCCGACTCCGCGCAAAAAGGCATTTACCTGCCTATGCCATTTACGGGCGAGAACGTGGTGGCGGGCATTATAGATGCCGGCTTCGACTATAACCACACCACCTTTTACGATACCGGCCGCGGCCAGTACCGCATAAAGCGCGTGTGGAACCAGAAGACCATGGGTACCCCGCCCGCAGGCTACGCTTATGGCCAGGAGATCACAGATACCAACACCATGAAGGCCGTAGGCTACGATACCACTATCACATCTCACGGCAGCCACGTGGCCGGCATAATGGCCGGTAGCGGCGTAGATGGCGGTGTGGGCGGCAAGTACCGCGGCTTTGCTTACGAGAGCGATATAGTGATGGTGGGCATTATGCCATCGCCCCTGCAGTGGATAAACACCGGCGTAAGCGATGTGGTAGATGGTATGAACTACATCTACCACTATGCGTCTGCAGTGGGCAAGCCTGCGGTGGTTAACCTTAGCTGGGGCAGCACACTGGGCCCGCACGATGGCAACTCCCTCTTTAGCCAGGCGGCCGATTTTCTTACGGGCGCAGGTAAAATATTTGTTTGCGCCGCGGGCAATAACGCCCAGGATACCGTGCACGTGCAAAAGAACTTTACCCTTACCGATACCATCATACACACCTTCGTCAACTTCTCGCCCGCCCTCGATGCAGCCCATAAAAACACCTATGTGGATGTATGGGGCGATACCGGCGCATCGTACTGCATGAACATAAAGCTCTACAACGGCGCCTCGGCTATCGATTCTACCGGCTGGGTATGCGTATCGGCCGCCGGCAGCCAGGACTTTAACCTCATTGGCAGCAATGGCGATACCTGCATGGTTACCATTACCACCGTGCCTGCCGAGTACAACGGCAAGCCACACGCCTTTATATACCTGCACAGCAAGGTACCCGATAACATATGCCTCAGCACCCGCGGCTACGGACTTATAGATATGTGGGAGGGCTATGTAATGCCGCCGGTAGGTTATTACGGCACCCTCTCCAGCAACGGCTACCCGTGGGCCCGCAGCGGCGATGCCGAGTATACCGTGTCCGATATTGGCAGCACAAAGTCGGCTATAACAGTGGCGGCGTATAATACCAAGCCCCGCTTTACCAATATATCGGGCGCCACATACACCTTTCCCGGCGCTACACGCGGCAAGCTGGCGCCATTCTCCAGCCACGGCCCTACTGCCGATGGCCGCGTGAAGCCCGACATTGCAGCACCCGGCTTTGGCGTAGTATCGGCCATCAGCTCTTACGACCCATCGTTCCTGCCTGCAGGTGCCGATTACGACAACCTCATACAGAGCCATGCCGATGCGGCCACCAGCCGCAACTATGGCTATGCTATACTGGCCGGCACCTCTATGGCATCGCCCTGCGCCAGTGGCATAGTGGCCATGATGCTGCAGCAAAACCCTACACTCACGCCCGATGAAGCTAAGAACATCATCAACACCACGGCTATAAAAGACACCTTTACCAGCACCATACTGCCCCCTGCCGGCACCAACCTGTGGGGCCATGGCAAGATAAACGCCTACAAAGCCCTGCGCTACATGGTGGGCAACCTGGCTGTAGATAACCAAGGCATAGACGCTATGGACTGCGTACTGTACCCCAACCCCGGCCCCGGCAACTTTACCCTCAGCTATACCGGCAAAACGGCCGACAAGCTCGATATCTGCGTGTACGACATTACAGGCCGCATGGTATACTGCAATACCTGGACCGTGCAGCAAGGCACCAACCAGCGCAACCTCGACCTCGCCACCCTGCCCAAGGGCACCTACCTCACCAGGGTCTCTAGCATCACCGGCCACACAACCATAAAAACGGTGATACAATAATTAAATTCCAAGAGCCAAATTCCAAACTCCAAAGGCCCGCCGCAAGGTGGGCTTTTTGTTTCTTTTGGGCATTGCGAATGGTAATACCCGACGCCCGATGAAAAAATAAAGAACCGGAATTTTAGGTTTTTATGTATTGATTATCAAAGCAAGGACGGAGGACAGACACCCGATTTGCACCCGACATTACCCGGTTACACCCGGTAGGCAGAAAATGGTTGTCAGAATCAGAATTGGCCAGAATTATAGACTTTACGAAATACCTGCATAGTGTTACGGTGAGCTTGTCGAATCCGCGACACGGACATGGGTGGGCCCGGCAAATGGGAACACACCCTACACCCGATGAAAAAATACTGAACCGGAATTTGAGGCTATTATGTATTGATTGTCAATAGGAAGCGGGAAAACCAACACCCGGTTTAAACCCGACATTACCCGGTTACGCCCGATTGCCGGACAATGCAGCTGCCAGTGCAGGCGGTGCCGTAAAGTGATAGAGCGATAAGTCAAAGAGCGGGAAACACGGTTATTCCCAAGCTGCAAATTGCACCTAATAATGACGGCTGCCAAATTGAATTTGGCTATGGGCTATAGTGCGGGTAAATATGTGTATAACTCCGGTGAGTTGCTACGATTTATTGGCCAAACACGGTCATTGCGACGAAGGAAGCAACCTCGCAAGCGGTGGAGTTCACGAAATAGCCTCGCTTAGTAATGATGAGATTAATTCCTGTATATCTCCATTAGTTGGCTGCTCTTCAGTTTCCTCAACATCATCAAATTCATGGTAATCATGGTCAATTTCTAGATCAAATGGATAATGATGCAAGTCTTTTAAATGCCAATCACTAACAAAGAACCAAAGTCCATAGATCAAACGGCTTCTAAGGAAGTCTCTTATATACTCTACTGCTAACTTATTTTTATTTGTGTAAACTACTTCTCCGCACTGTTTGTAATTTCCAGCGTCGCGATATAGGTAGAGTAGCTTAATGTTCATCAAACAAAGTTAGCCGCGCTGTTATTCGTCACGTTGGCTTTTAAGTCACGTTAGGATAAAACAAAAAGTGGTATTTTGTACCACTATGGATAAGCCGATTATTAACGTTACCTGCGCTATAATTCAGAATGAGGGAAAAGTATTTGCTGCACAACGTAGTGCTTCAATGCGTCTTCCCCTGAAATGGGAATTTCCAGGTGGTAAAATAGATGCAGGCGAAACTGACGAGCAATGTATATTGCGAGAACTAAAGGAAGAGCTCGGAATAAACGGCGAAATCATCGAACGGCTGAATGCTTGCGCTTTTGAATACGAACATAATATTGTTAATCTCATTCCTTTCATTGTTCGCCAAAAAGATGGAGTAATTGCTCTTACTGAACATGCACAATACATTTGGGCCGACATACCAACATTAAAACAATTAGATTGGGCACCTGCAGATATCCCCATCCTTAACGATTATATTCGCCAATATGGAACTTAAACTCGGACTCTATGAACAACTAATTAACCAACTAGTTGATGAACGTATCAAACTATTGGATACAGATACCTATTACATAAAAGAAACAGCATTAGATAAGGCTGAGGCATCTGAATACCTTAGTAGATACGTAGCAGATATAGTTAAACAAGCGCTTTCCCGGATCAAAGGCGAAGAAGTATTGAAAAATCAAATAGAATTAGCAAATTCGATCTTACAGTTGCTCAGCGAAAAAATATCTGCCGACGATTTTTCAAGTAATATTCTTGATACGCAAGGTCGAATATTAAATGCAATAGTATCGAAGGTAAATAGCGATCATGCAGATATTGCAGAACACATCCAGAAAATAACTCCCTATACTCGTTTTTCTCAAAGCGAATTATTTACAGGAGGTGCTACCAATGTCAGTATTACGCTAGAAAGCGAACTAAAAAAAGAAATACAGTCCGCGAATGAAATTTATTTTCTGGTATCATTTATAAAATTTGCAGGTATTCGCATTTTTTATAAGGAGTTGGAAGCATTTACGCACAACGGTGGTAAGCTGAAGATAATTACCACTTCCTACATGGGTGCAACAGATCTAAAAGCAATTGAGCTGCTGAGTAAACTAGAGAATACTGAAATTAAAATTTCCTACAACACGCAGGCCGAAAGACTACATGCCAAGGCATATCTATTTTTAAGAGATACTGGATTTCATACCGGATATATCGGTTCGTCAAATTTATCCCGTTCTGCCGTTACCAACGGTATGGAGTGGAATATCAAAATAACAACAAGAGAGGTTGGGCATCTTATTGATAAGTTCAAAAAAACATTTGAAACCTATTGGAAGGATGCTTCGTTCGAAATATTTGATTCAGCAAAAGACACAATCAAATTAAAAACTTCACTTGAAGCACAACGGGCCACGATAGCGCTGAACACTACTTTCTTCGATATAACCCCTCACCACTATCAGAAAGAAATTTTAGAAAAACTAATTGCTGAAAGACAAATTCACAATAGATTCCGGAACCTTATTGTGGCTGCTACAGGAACTGGCAAAACAGTAATAGCTGCTTTCGACTTTCAACGATTCCTAACTGTAAATAAGTACGCGAGGCTGCTATTTGTGACACATAGAAAAGAAATATTGCTTCAAGCGTTGAGTACTTTTAGAGGCGTACTGAAGGATGCTAATTTTGGCGAATTATGGGTAGATGGCATAATGCCAACTAAGCTCGATAAAGTCTTAGCATCTGTTCAAACACTCAGCAGTCAATTGTCGTCGAAAAATCTAACCTACGACTATTACGACTATATAGTAATTGATGAGGTACACCATATAGCTGCTGCTAGCTATAGACCAATCCTCAACCAGTTTCAGCCATCTATTTTGCTTGGCCTTACTGCCACTCCAGAAAGAATGGATAATGAAAATATCCTTTCAGATTTTTGCAATGTAATTGCCGCAGAAATAAGGCTGCCTGAAGCGTTAAATCAGCAATTACTTTGCCCATTCCATTATTTTGGAATTTCGGATAGCGTTGACTTGTCTCATGTAAAGTGGGATAAAGGAAGATATCTTCAGTCAGAATTGGAGGTGCTCTATACAGGTAATAAGCAAAGGCTTGGAGAAATAATTACCAACCTTGACAACTACTTGACGGACATCCACAATGTCCGCGCCCTTGGGTTCTGTGTTTCTCAGCAGCATGCGCGATATATGGCTGAAGGCTTTAATAGTGCAGGGTTGAGTGCCGCATACCTAACAAGCGAGAACAGTAACGATCGCGAGACAATTAGGCTTAATCTGAAAGAAAGAAAAATAAACTACCTTTTTGTGGTAGATATTTTTAACGAAGGTGTGGATATACCTGAGATTGACACTGTTCTTTTTCTGCGTCCTACCGAAAGCTTAACTATATTTTTACAACAGTTGGGAAGAGGTTTGAGAAAGGCTAATGGAAAAGAATGCCTTACTGTTCTAGATTTCGTGGGTAATGCTAGAATGGAATACGATTTCGAAAAGAAATTCAGAGCTTTAATAGGCAGAACAATTTCGAGTACACAAAAAGAAATTGAGGATGACTTTCCGCATTTACCTTTAAATTGTTCCATAATACTGGAACGAAAGGCAAAGGAATATATTCTACTTAATATCAAACGTGCTACATCCCTCGGTAAGCGGCAGCTGATTGATAAAATAAGAAGCTACCATTACGATATAGACCTGCCGCTTACATTAAAGAATTTTATTGAACTATATAATCTTTCTTTACTGCAGATATATAAAGGTGGCAAATTCTGCTTTACCTCTTTGAAGAGGGAGGCAGGGCTATTAGTTAACAGTACAACAGTAAATGAGGCTGAAATAAGCCGGGCTATTTCAAAAAAGTGGTTGACTTGTAGTTCTTACAGTTATCTAACTTTTATCCTCAACGCTGCAAAACAAAATTTTAAACTCGACTTTGCCAACTTAACAGAGAATGAAAAGCTTATCTGTCAAATGCTTTACTATGATATTTGGCAAAATGCAAATGAGTTCTCTACTATAGAAGCGAGTTTTGAGGCAATAGGTAGCAATGAGCATCTGACAGATGAGATAATTGATGTTATTGAACTAATCATTGATAAAATTGACTTTGTTGAAAAGGACATTGATCTTGGCTATGCAATGCCTCTAAAAGTGCACAGTAGATATACCAAGGATCAAATATGTGCGGCATTTGAAGAAAGTACTATAAATAAAAAGTCATCGTCACGAGAAGGGGTGATCCTAATTGCAAAGAAAAATACGGAGCTTCTGTTCATCACTTTACAAAAAAGCGAAAAAGAGTATTCTCCTACTACGCTTTATGATGACTATGCCATTAACGAAACACTATTTCACTGGCAGTCACAAAATTCGGCACGGGCAGACTCAGGTAAAGGACTTACTTACATCGAGCAGCACAAAACCGGTAAAAAAATATTGCTATTCGTTAGAGAAGCTAACGAGGATGAAAATAACAATACCATGGGTTATGTATTTCTGGGTGAAGCAAAATATGTAGATCATTATGGTGAAAAACCAATGAGTATCACTTGGGTTTTGAATGAGCCGATACCAGAGTATATGTGGAAGAGTTCCGCAAAAATGGCTACGGGTTAAAATCGTTTTCAACTTCCCAGAATATATATAGACATTCAGGATTAGTGCATGTATTCAATATTGCGGGGAATCCTGTTTCATCCCATGTGGTTCGCCATCCACAGTGCGGACATGTTGAAGGCTGGTCTGTAGTAAAATATACATCAAACGGCATTCAGCAAATATCTGAAGGCGATACTATTTCACATTTGCTTTTAAGTCACGTCTCCTATCTGGCTATGTGAGTTAGCGCGAGGTGGGCACTACGATGAACCCAGCATGTACACATGGTACATCCATCCCCCGTGTCGTGGATTTACCTTCCGACAAGCTCAACGTGACACGCTGTGATTAACTCGGCGCGAGCGAAAAGTTAAGCCTTTAAAAACAACTATTCCCACTTAAAAATCTTACCGGCTACTGCGTAGATGATAACACCCCAGAGCAGGAGAATACCTACCTCGAAACGGACATCCCACAGGCTGGCACCATCGAAGGATATCTTGCGGAGCGCATCGTTCATGTAAGTAAGGGGCAGGGCCTTGCAGAACGGGCGCAGCCACGCCGGGAAGTTGTCGGCAGAGAAGAAGGTACCACCCAGCAGGAACTGCGGCAGGGTGATCATATTGGCAAATGGCGGTATGGTAGATTCGCTCTTGGCTACCGCGCTTACAATAAAACCAAACCCCATGAATATCAGCAAACCCAGCGCACACATTACCAGCATATTGAAGAAGGTAAGAAAACCATGCGCCAGCGTAAAACCAAATGCCAGGTGGCCAACGCCAATGATGATGATGGAGCCCATCAGCTGGAAGATAACACGGGCTATACCCTCGCTCACAACAATGGTTTGCCGGCGCACAGGCGTAGCAAAGAAGCGCTTGAGCACCAGCGTCTGCCGCAGGTTGAAGAACACAAATGCGGTACCGAACACGCCAGACGCCAGCAGCGAAAAACTAAGCTGTCCGGGCAGTATGAAGTCGATCTGTTTGTACTCGCGCATCTCGGCCACCTTGCTGTCTATCTCCACCTTGTCTGCTATCAGCTGGCGTATCTGCGGGTCGGTTTGCTGTAACACGCCCGATATGATGCCTTCCAGCTGTTTGGCCTTCGGCAGCTCAGCCGACGATTCTGTGAGTGTTATCCTGTACTCCGGCTTCACACCTGCAGGCTGATGCTTTATTAGTACAGTGGCTACAATATCGCCCTCCTGCAGCATTTTGCTAAGGCTATCCTTACCGCCGGCCGGCACCCATTTTATGGCATCTACCTGCCGCAATACCTGGTAGGCAGGGCTGGTAGTATCGCTGCCGGGGGCAGAGGCCACCTTGATGCTGAAGCCCGATCCGTTGCGCAGAAAACCGAAAACGATGATGAGCGTGAGCGGAAAGGCAATAGTAAAGATGATGGACGACGGGCTTTTGAACATTGCCTGCAGACTTGCCTTTATGAGTGCGCGCATAGCACGCAGATTGCTATATGTAGCCATGTGTATCGTAAGTGGTGCCGCAAAGGTACGTAGGGCTGCCTATATGGCAGTAATGGAAATGTAAAGATGTATAAACCAGCTACTTACTACGGGCAATAAGGGCTTTAACGTAATAATACCGGCGCGGACAACCGGTTGGGGCATGCATTGTGCAACTTAAGTTTAACGCTACTGTTACACAGCCTGCCGGGGATTATTTGTAACTTGTGGTACATATCTTAAAGGGCCATGGGAACATATATCAATATACACTCGCACCGCCCTGCTGCCGGCGAAGCGACAACGATAGAAAGCCTCTACAGGGATTTTGACCGCATGGAGGAAGGCCGTAATTACAGCATAGGGCTACACCCCTGGCATTTGCAGGACCACAAAGTGCAGCTAGACCTTGTAGCGGCCCATGCCGATGCCGAAGGTGTAAAAGCCATAGGCGAATGCGGGCTGGATAAGGTGACCACCACGCCAATGGACCTGCAGGTGCAGGTATTTACCGCCCACATAAAACTGGCCAATAAGCTACGCAAACCCCTTATTGTGCACTGCGTGCAGGCCCATAACGAGGTGATGGAACTGCTGAAGCAACACAAAACTCAAGTGCCGGTAGTGTTTCACGGGTATAACAAGCGGCATACGGTGGCCGAGCAGCTGATAGACCGTGGCTATTACCTGTCTTTTGGCGCGGCCATACTGAACAGGGAGTCGCCCGCGGCCCAGGTGCTGAGTGTGATGCCCGCACACCGGCTGTTCTTAGAAACCGACGACGCCGAGGCCAACATAATGGATATATATAAAGCGGCTGCCAGCCTGCGCAATACTGACGTGGATTCGCTTATTTTGCAGGTAAGCAATAACTACAACACTGTTTTTAATATATGATGACAGATACCAAATGGCTTTCGCGCACCGAACTACTGATAGGCAGGGAGAAGTTGGAAAAACTGATGAACGCGCATGTGCTGGTGGTAGGCATGGGTGGCGTAGGCTCTTTTGCCGCTGAATTTCTGTGCCGGTCGGGCATTGGCGAGATGACCATTATAGACGGCGACGTGGTAGACCCATCGAACAGGAACAGGCAGCTGCCGGCACTGGCTACAACCCATGGGCAGAGCAAGGCCGATATTATGGCGGAGCGCCTGCGCGCCATAAACCCGGAAATAAAGCTACACGTGATCAAAGAATTTGTGATGCCAGATAAAGTAGAAGGACTGCTGGAGGGCAATCCCGACTACGTGGTGGACGCTATAGACAGCATTACCCCGAAGCTTACCTTTATAAAGGCAGCTTATGCCAAGGGCCTGCGCATGGTAAGCTCTATGGGTGCAGGCGCGAAGCTGGACCCTACGCAGCTGAAAGTGGCCGATATATCTAAGACCTACATGTGCCCCTTTGCCCAGCAGATACGCAAGAACCTGAAAAGCGCAGGTATATACAAGGGCATCAAGGTGGTATTCTCGCCTGAAGAACCGATAAAGGAATCGCTGATGCTGACCGATGGCAGCAACTTTAAGAAGTCGGCCTATGGTACTATTTCTTACTTACCGGCTACATTCGGATCGGTATTATCGTCGGTGGTTATCAGGGATCTGATGGAAGGTTAATATATATAAGCTATAGCTCTATAAAAATGTTTGCGGTATCGCCAGGCCGTATTTCCATAGTTTGCAGCATCATAACAAAAACCACACATAAATGGAATCAAACGACATGATGCTGAAGATAGTGCTGGATAATTGGCACACTACCCTGAAAAGGACGAACGACCTGGTAGATGGTCTGAGCGACGAGCAGCTGATGCAGGAAATAGCACCCAAACGCAACCGCGGCATATACCTGCTGGGCCACCTGACGGCAGTACATGATGCTATGCTGCCTTTGCTGGGCCTTGGCGAAGCGCACTACCCTGCCCTGCTGGCGCCCTACGTAAAAGAAGCCGACAACAAACAAGACTACCAGGAGACGCCCGCCCAGCTACGCCAATACTGGAAAGAGGTGAATGCCAGCCTGAACAGTAAAATGGCCGCGCTCACCCCGGCGGAATGGCTGGACAGGCATACATCGGTATCTGCAGAGGATTTTGCCAAAGAACCACACCGCAACAGGCTGAATGTACTGGTGAGCCGCATGCTGCACCTGGATAACCATAGAGGACAACTGGTGCTGCTGAAGGGGAAAGAGGAATAAAAATTGTAACTTAGCTAAGTGTAATATTCCAGGTATGGTGCAAACAATAGTAACTCCGCAGAAAGAAAAATTTGACATGACAGTTTCTTTACCCACAGATTATGTGGGCAAAGAAGTGCATGTTTTATTTTATATAGACGAAGAGGTAAAAAATACGGTTGCTTCTGTAGCGGGGTCAAAAAAGCCATCTGATTATATTGGAATATTGACTGCTGAGGAAGGTAACAGCTTTGACAAGCATATTCAACAAATGCGTACCGAATGGAACAGGGACATCTAATTGATACGAATGTCATCTCGCACCTTTTCTCCAACAGATTGCCGAATAATGGAAAGGAATTTGTGGCAAGCGTAATTAATCAGACATTTCTTGTTTCGGTAGTTACGGAAATAGAGGTTTTGACGTACCACGAAATACCGGAAAAAATGCCTTTAATTGAAGAGTTTATGCAGTTGGCATCAGTACTTCAATTGGACTATAACATTACGAGAAAAGCAATTGAACTGAGACGTAAGCAGAGAAAACTAAAACTTGCTGATGCGATCATTGCTGCAACTGCGCTGGTCCATAATCTTACATTAATTACTAACAATGTGAAAGACTTCAAGGACATCGAGTTACTAAATATCATTGATCCACATAATTACTAATAAGAAATGGCTGCCCGATTGAGCAGCCATTTCTTATTGACTATAATCTGTGACTATTCTTTTACAAGTCGCTTAGTTATTTTATTGTTGCCTTGCGTTACTTCTACCAGGTAAACGCCAGAAGCAAGGTTGCTTAACGGTACTGAGATTACGCCATTCTTACCAACAGCTACCTGGCTGCTATATACATTAACACCGCTAACATCGGCAATGTTGATGTTTACTGCTTCGTCGCTACCTGAAGTAAAGCTGATACCTACATTGTCTGTAGCCGGGTTTGGTGTTACGGTAACCGACAGACCTGCAATAGATTTAGCTTCGGCTGGCTTCAGTGCCAGTTCAAAACGGTTGTCGCCTTGTGTAGCGGCATCCTTGGCTATGGTGAACTGGTATTCACTGCCCACGTTCATTGCCACGTACTTATCCAGCAATTTATCGTGCAGGTATACTGCTTCACCCGCAGGCACGGCCACATTCTCTGCTCTTACAATGAAGGTCTGCTCGTAGCTGCTGGCAACGCCCAACGGGATCACTTTATCCTTATTGAACGGTCTTGCATCTATGGCCAACTTGCGGCCATCTGCAGCTATAGAGTAGAAAGTAAAGTCGGTGCTAAGGATCTTGGCGGCATCGTAGTCCAAGTCTTCCGCATCAGCTGCGTTGTTGTTGAACTGGATGTCCAGCTTATCCCACAGGTGATACTGCTGATCGTATACATTGAGGGTAACGTAATCGGCAGGTGCCTTGAACAGGAAGTTGTTTGCGGAAGCTGTTTTATTTGACTCTGCGAAGCTGAGCGTTGCACCATTGTGGTGTGCCCTTACCTGGAAGCAGGTGTTAGCCTGCATGCTGTAAGGAATAGCTGCACCTGAACCGATAGGAACAGCTATGTACTGGCCGCCGGCACCCAGCTTAGGATCGAACACGTAGAAGGCTGAGCCAACCACCTGGTTAGCCACCTTAGCGTTATATACCACCGTACCTATATCCACAGGCGATGGGTAAGGGTTACCTACCATGTTGTAATCCTGCAGCGAAGGATCGGCAGAACCCTGCTTCAGTGCTATAGATACATTGCCCTGGTTGATCTTACCGGTCATGGTAATATTAGCAGGCGATGGTGTGTACATACCGTAGTAGCCCAACCAGCCGAGGCCTTCGCCCTTTGTACCACGTACGAACAACCGGATACCCTGACCCGGGTGTAGCTTGTTGGTATCAGCAGCGGATGCGTTGATCTTTGTAAATGGCTTCCAACCGAGATCGTAAGATAGACTTGAGTTACTTACCAACGGATCGTACCTGAAGGCAGATGGGGCATTGGTGATGGTTGACGTAAAGCCATTGCCGGCACCGCCTGCACCCGTAACATCGATATACGGTTGTACCTGCGACAGGGAAATGGTATCGGCGAACGGATGGCTCCAGAAGCGGTACCTGCGGTAGCCGCCTGTTATGTACTGCATCACCTTTACCTTTCCGCTAACCGCCGCACCTACAGCTATAGGCGCTATACGAGCCGTTGCAGAAGAATCGGAATACAGCCTGAGGCTATCTGATGTGGTAAGTGTGCCGACTGTAAGCGTAAGCGTATTGCCTACAGATACCAGCGCACCGCTATCTATTCTTACACCGTGGGTGTTATTGATCTCTATGTTAGTTATGAGACCAGTACCCTTCATTACCTGGGCCACACTACCGTTCAGCAGTGTTTTACCGCCACCAACTATAGAGCCATTATTAGTGAGTGTACCCTTAACATTAAGCACGGCACCGTTGCTGACGGTTATAGCCGCCCCGGGCTCTACTGTAAGGCTATTGGTATATGCCGTACCAGCTGCAGGTATAACAGGCACATAGGAAGCGGCTACAGGGATGATGATGTTATCTGTAACCGACGGAACGATACCGCAACCCCAGTTGGCAGGCGTATTCCAATCGTTGAGGTAAGATGGCGTACCACCTACCCATTGCAGGATAACAGGAGTGATGATCACTGTAGTATCTACATAGGTAGTACAGCTTGTATTAGCCACACTTACAAGTGTATAGGCATGCGGAGCAGACAGCACACCCGTAGAGATAGCATAAGTGCCGCCGGTAAGCGTACCGGTAAGTATAGAACCACCATCAACACTGTATGCTATGGTAGCACCTGTAGTACCCGTAACGGTAATTGAAGTTGCATAACCGGTACATGGTACAGGTGCCGATGTAATGGCCGCTGCAGGATGTGTATATACGTCTACCCCGATAGCGCTGCCGCTGCTTGCACAACCGTTGTTTACCGTGATAGTACCGGTATATGTACCAGACGACAGACCACCAGGCACAGCGAACGCTATAGAGCCGGGAGTAAGCGTGGTTGTACCTACATTGGCAAACCCTGCGGTGGCAGCAGCAGCATCCCATACAATAGTGTAGGTTGATGGACTACCTGTAGCGCCGCTGTAGGTAATGGCCGCACTGGTTGCATCCTCGCATATAGCAGGGTTAGCACCCGGCGTTATAGAAGGCAGTGCATTGATAGCGATCGGCAACCTTGCAGTATTGCTATCGTAACCGAGTACTATGGTGTACAGTGCGGTATCCACACCAGCAGTAACACCAGTAACTACACCAGATGCACTGATAGTAGCATTAGTGCCCGCCATGCGCCAGTAGCCGCCCGGCGTTGCATTGCTGAGCGTTGTAGTACCACCGGCGGCACATACAGATGAGGTACCAGTGATAGGCGCTACCTTAGGCAATGGATAATTCTGGAATACAGAAATAGTATTGGCCAATTGGTTACCTACCACTACATCGGGGTATTTATCACCATCAAGATCACCGATAGTAACCGTTGTAGGACCATTAGCATCAGTGAGGTCAACCTTAGTAGCGAACGATGGCGTAGTTGATGAAGTTGTGTTCCTGAAGACAGACACTGTACCGGTTAGGTTAGATATTACCACATCTATCTTTGTATCGCCATTGATATCGGCAGCAGCTACACCGGTAGCCAGTGACCCTGAAGCAAAGTTAACCCTCGTAGCAAATGAGCCGGTAGTGAGTGAACCGGAAGTTGCTGTATTACGGAATACAGAGAAGTTGCCATCGTTGGCGTTGGTAACCAACAGATCCATCTTACCGTCGCCGGTAATATCGGCAGCAGCAATATCAATAGGACCTGAACCTGCGGACAGGGTAACAGATGTACCAAAGGATATTGTACTTAATGTAGAGGTATTCCTGGCTATTGAAATAGTATTACCTGCATATGCCGAACCAGTGAAGCCGGAATTGGCAGCTGCAATATCAACCTTACCATCGCCGTCAAGGTCAGCAAGGGCGACACCTGTAGGAGCTGAGCCTACCGTTACACCAATGATAGAAGCGAAACTGATCATTCCTGTAGTAGAAGTGTTTTTCAATACGCCAATTGCAGCAGCACCCGGGAGGGTGAGTGCGACATCTGGCTTACCATCACCGTTAAAGTCTGTTATCGCAGCAACTGAGCTAACAGTACCTACTGTAACATCGGTACGGGTGGCAAAGTTTGGCGTGCCTGTAGCTGTGGTAGTGTTGCGGAACACGCACATAAAGTTAGCTCCCGTCATAGCACAAACTATATCCAGTTTGCCGTCGCCATCTATGTCTGCCAGCTTTACATTGTTGGGCAGGCCGAGCGTGGTAAGTTTTCTATTTAATGTAAATGTAGACGCGTCTATTGTTGTGCCTGTACCTGTGTTCAGGAAGACAGACACCGTGTTGCTGTCCCTGTTATTCACTACCAGGTCTGGCTTACCGTCTCCATCAATATCGCCTATGGCACCACCATATGGATGACCATCTGTAGATACTGAATTATAGTTGACAGCAGCCTTAAAGTTGATACTGTCATTGAGGAAGCCTGTAGTATCGAATATAGGCAGGAAAGGTACTGTACTCTGCGCAGCCAGACCCACAGCGCTGTTGAGCACTGTTACCTGCTGGTTGGTAGCACCTACCGGCACTACTACCGACAAGCTGGTAGAAGAACCGGAAACAGATGTAGCCTTAACAGCACCAAAGTAAACGATATTATTAGCAGCTGTTCCGTTGAAGTTGGTACCGGTTATTGTAATAGTAGTACCCGGAATAGCTACAGCAGGCAAAATACTGCTGATAGTAGGCTGTGCCTGCACACTTACGGCATAACCAGTAGCAGCGCTGATAGAGCAGGCATTGGTTACTGTGTAAGAAATATTGGCTGAGCCCTGGCTGATAGCCGACACTGTAGTAGTAGTACCACTTGTGGTAACAGTAGCTATAGACAGGTTATCGCTGCTCCATACCCCGGTGCCACCGGATGCACCTGTAACGGCCAATGTAGAGGTAGTACCCGCCAGCAGTGTTGCCGAGCCTGAGATAGTACCCGCTACCGGAGCAGCATTTACAGTAACCGAAGGAGAGGTAACAGCATTGGCGCTCTTACAGCCGGTGCCCGGATAAGTAACAGACAAGGTATATACCCCACCCGATGCAGTAGTTGTAGGTGTAAATGATACTGGTGAAGTAGTCGACGTAACACTGTAGGCGTTAGGACCACTCCAGTTGTATGACACCAGGGAACCTGTACCTGATGCTGTACCGGCAGTAAGGGTAAGTGTTGAACCCACACATGCAGTAGATGCAGTGATACCGGAAATTGTTGGCAGCGGATTAACGGTTACAGAAGGAGACGTAACAGCATAAGCGCTGGTACAACCGGTACCGGGATAGGTTACAGACACACTGTAGAAACCGCTGGCCGTTGTAGTATTAACAGTAGTGGTAGCAATGTTGGATGTACCGCTTGTGCTGTAGCTGTTAGGCCCGCGCCAGTTGTAAGAAGTGAGCGTACCTGTGCCGGTAACTGAACCTGCTGTAAGCGACAGTGATGCACCATAGCACAATGTAGATGATGACGCTGTGACAGATGCAACAGTTGGCAATGCGGCTACAGTAACGGACGGAGAAGTAACTGCAAATGCACTGGTACAGCCATTACCCGGATAAGTAACTGAAACGCTGTATACACCAGACTGTGCCGTGGTACTTGCTGTTATACCCGCAGTATTTGTGGTACCGCTTGTGTTGTAGCTGTTAGGGCCACGCCAGTTGTAAGAAACAAGTGACCCTGTACCTGTAGCACTACCTGCAGTAAGTGTAAGTGTAGCTCCGTAGCATAATGCTGACGCATTAGCAGTTATAGAAGCTATAGTTGGTAATGCATTTACGGTAACTGCTGCCGTTGCTGTAGAAGAACAGCCGGACGTAGTACCGGTAACTGTATATGTAGTAGTTGATGATGGATTAGCGGTAACAGAGGCTGCTGTAGTAGCGTTAAGACCTGTTGCCGGTGTCCAGCTATATGTAGTACCGCCGGTTGCTGCAATAGTAACAGAGCCACCTGTACACATAGTGCCACCGCCTGTAGCTGTGATGGTAGGAATATTATTGACCGTTATTACCGGTGAGGCCACTGTAGGGCCCGTACAGCCGGTGCCGGAATAGATAACGTAGACACTATAATTGCCGCTTGCAGCACTGCTGGCTGGTGATAACGAAACAGAAGTAGCTGTATTTGTTGTGCTGTATCCGTTAGGCCCACTCCAGTTATAAGAGACCAATGAACCTGCACCGCCCGTGGTAGAATTGGCTATGAGTGTAAGCGTAGAACCGGCACACAGCGTATAGGCTGTTGCATTAAGGCTGCTGACAGTTGGTTTCAAAGCTACAGTAACAGACGGCGAAGTGACTGCATATGCACTTGTACAACCGGCACCCGGATATGTTACAGACACACTGTAGTTACCAGATTGTAATGTAGAGCTTGTTGCTATACCTGCAGTATTTACAGTACCGCTTGTGCTGTAGCTATTAGGGCCACGCCAGTTGTAAGAAACAGGTGAGCCTGTACCAGTAGTACTACCCGCAGTAAGCGTCAATGTAGTGCCGAAGCACAATGCAGATGTATTGGCAGTAACAGATGCCACGGTAGGCAGTGCATTAACTGTAACCGTATCCGTAGCTATCGCAGAACAGCCGGATGTAGTACCGGTAACTGTGTAAATAGTTGTTGAAGATGGATTGGCCGTAACTGAGGCAGCTGTAGTAGAACTAAGACCTGTCGCCGGTGTCCAGCTATATGTAGTACCGCCGGTTGCTGCAATGGTAACCGAACTACCGGTACACATAGTGCCACCGCCCGTAGCTGTGATGGCAGGAATATTATTGACCGTTATTACCGGTGAAGCCACTGTAGGACCGGTACAGCCGGTACCGGAATAGATAACGTAGACGCTATAGTTACCGCTTGCAGCACTGCTGGCTGGCGATAACAAAACAGAAGTAGCTGTGTTTGTTGTGCTGTATCCGTTAGGCCCACTCCAGTTATAAGAGATCAATGAACCTGCACCGCCGGTGGTAGAATTGGCTATGAGTGTAAGCGTAGAACCGGCACACAGCGTATAGGCTGTTGCATTAAGGCTGCTGACAGTTGGTTTCAAAGCTACAGTAACAGACGGCGAAGTGACTGCATATGCACTTGTACAACCGGCACCCGGATATGTTACAGACACACTGTAGTTACCAGATTGTAATGTAGAGCTTGTTGCTATACCTGCAGTATTTACAGTACCGCTTGTGCTGTAGCTATTAGGGCCACGCCAGTTGTAAGAAACAGGTGAGCCTGTACCAGTAGTACTACCCGCAGTAAGCGTCAATGTAGTGCCGAAGCACAATGCAGATGTATTGGCAGTAACAGATGCCACGGTAGGCAGTGCATTAACTGTAACCGTAGCCGTAGCTATTGCAGAACAGCCGGATGTAGTACCGGTAACCGTATATATAGTTGTTGCTGAAGGATTAGCGGTAACTGAGGCTGCCGTAGTAGAGCTAAGGCCTGTTGCCGGTGTCCATGAATAGGTAGTACCGCCGGTTGCTGCAATGGTAACAGAGCTACCGGTACACATAGTGCCGCCGCCAGTTGCAGTAACGGTAGGCAGGTTATTAACAGTGATTGTTGATGATGCCACTGTAGCGCTGGTACAACCTGTACCCGAGTAAGTAACATTAACGCTGTAGCTACCGCTTGAGGCAGATGATGCGGGATTAAGTGTAATAATGTTGGTACCGCTGGTATTACTATAGGTCGCCGGTCCGCTCCAGTTATAGCTGGTAAGCGTACCTGCACCACCGCTGGTACCATTGGCAGTGAGCGTAAGTGTTGATCCGGCACAAACCGTGGTCGGCGTACCGGTAATGCTGGTGATCGTTGGCACCGCATTAACCGTAACCGATGGCGTAGTGACAGCGAATGCGCTGGTACAGCCAGAGCCCGGATAAGTTACTGAAACACTATACACACCCGACTGCGCAGTTGTACTTGCAGTAATACCTGCTGTAGTAGCCGTACCGCTTGTGCTGTAGCTGTTAGGCCCGCGCCAGTTGTATGATATCAATGTACCAGTACCCGTTACAGCGCCTGCTGTAAGTGTAAGCGGCGAGCCATAACATACCGCAGTGTTGCTTGGTGTAACAGATGCCACAGTTGGTATTGCATTAACCGTAACCGGGATAGTAGCGGTAGATGAGCAACCCGACGTGGTGCCTGTTACAGTATATGTAACCGATGACGTAGGGCTGGCAACAACGCTCGCACCTACTGTTGCTGACAAATTGGTATTAGGTACCCATGAGTAGGTGGTAGCTCCGCTTATGGTAAGTGTAGCCGAACCTCCCGCACACAGCGATACTGCGCTGGAAGGAGTAATGGCAGGGCCCGCATTGATGGTAACTGCAGCTATTGCAGAAGATGATCCGCAACCATTGCTCACTGTGTAGCTGATATTAACAGTACCCGCACCTGTGCCGGTAACTACCCCGGTTGGTGATACTGTTGCAACAGCTGTATTGGCACTGCTCCAGGTACCGCCTGTAGTAGCATCTGCAAGTGTCACCGAGCCGCCCTGGCAGGTAGTGAAGGTGCCGGTAATAGCAGCAGGAGCCGCAGGACCACCGGTAACAGTAACACTATCGCTCATGGTAACGGCACAGCTACCTGTACCCGTACCCACAACTTTGTACACGCCCATTGTTGTTTGCGTGCCGAAGCTGATGGAAGAACCCGTACCGGCCACAGGAGAGCCGACTGTACTTGCACCGTTGTATAATTGATAGCTGACACCTGACGTACTACCGCTGAGTGTAACCGTTACACCCGGCGTAGGACAGCCCGTACCACCCATTACAGTAAATGTAGCAGGGCTGGCGTATACTATGGCACTACCCGTCATAGACTGGCTGGTACAGCCTGTTGTGGAAGCCGATACTGTATATGTACCCGCTGTTGTTTGCAAGCCAAAGCTTATGGCACTGCCTGTACCTGTAACCGGTGAGCCTGCAGTATATGCGCCATTGTATAGCTGGTAGCTAACACCCGCCTGGGAATTATCGAGGCCAACGGTTGTACCAAGTGTAGAGGTACAACCTGTACCACCGGTAACGCTATTTACAGGGATGGCACTTACCACATTGGCCCGTAAAGATTGTGTATCTGAACAACCACCTGTACCGGTGGCTATTACATAGTAAGTGCCTAATGCATTCTGGAAACCAAAGCTGAGTGCAGAACCTGTACCTGACACCGGCGAACCAACAGTGCCGGCGCCACGATATAACTGATAGCTGATGCCAGACTCTGATCCCGAAAGGCTGATGGTAACACCGGTAGATGCACATGCGGTACCTCCACTCAGCGAATAAATAGCCGGCGCTGTAATAACCGTTGCTGTGCCGCTCATATTAGCCACACATACAGAGGTACCGGTACCGGTAACACTATAAGTGCCTGCTACAGTTTGTGTGCCGAAACTAAGTGCGCCCCCCGTACCTGCTACCGGGCTACCTACGGCTACTGAACCGCGATATAACTGATAACTGATACCGGTTTGTGAACCGGACAAGCCAACAGTTACACCTGGATAAGAACAACCCGTGCCGCCGGTAACAGTATAGATAGTAGGATTTGGTGAGATAGTTACATAATTTGAAGTTACCGAAGAGCTGGTACAACCAGAACCGGGGTAAGTAACCGAAAGCTGGTAATAGCCGCTTGATAAAGAGTTGGTTGGCGTGAATGATGCTGAAGGAGTAGCAGATGTTGTGCTGTAGCCTAACGGACCACTCCAATTATAAGAAGTTAAAGTGCCGGTACCCGTTACGGTGCCTGCAGAAAGCGTTATAGCACCACCCGCACCCATGCAGTAGTTTGTAGGGTTGGCAGTAATGCTGGCAACGGTTGGCGTAGCATTAACGGTCACGACAAGGCCCACTGCATTAGTGCCGCAGGTATTGGTAACGGAATAAGATATGTTGGTAGTGCCTGCTGAAGCGCCGGACACAACACCGGTAGAGCTTGTAATGGTAGCAACACCCGTATTGCTGCTGCTCCATGTACCACCGGATACAGAGTCTGATAAGGCGGTAAGACCACCTACACATACTGCCTGTGTACCTGTTATAACAGACGGAGTACGAACTACAGTTACCGATTTTGTTTTGTAGCTGGATCCGCATCCCGCACTGCTTGCCGTAAAGGTTATTGTTGCGGTACCCGCACTTACACCGGTTACCACACCTGTAGAGGCGTTGACGCTGGCAACCGATGGATTGGAACTTGACCATGCGGTGGTAACACCTGTACCACTGGCGCTGCTGGTATAAGTAGCTGTTGCTGCACGGCATATAGGTGATGTACCGGATATATCTGTAGGACCAGTTATACCGCCTGTTACAGTAATTGCAGGGCTACCTGCAAATGCTCCCTGGTTGGTAAGGCACGGACCTTCGCCACGTACGTAATAACGAGTACCTGTAGCTGTAGGGCTAACTGTAAATGTTGCCCCGGTACCTACAGCAGTAGTGCTACCAGAGGTATCGGTATACCACTTCCAGGCAGTGGCGTTATTGAGTGTACCACTGGCAGTAAGTGTAACAACCGTTCCACAACTTACGCTGGTAGCCGACGCGCTAACTGTTGGCGTGGTAGGGTTAACAGAAACAGGGGCAGCTTTATAAACAGTTGCCTTGTTGCTGGTAGTTGCATCCTGCACTGAAAGGTAAGGGATACCATTAGCATCAAGCGCCAGGCAAGAATGTGAAGATGTACCCGGCGTAAAGCCTGCCGAAGTGCTTACTGACACCCATGAAGTGCCGTTGAATTTCATTACCGAAGCTTTGCTGCTTATGCCGGCATCGGTATAGCTGATGTAGGGGTTTCCACCGGCATCCAGCTTAATGGAAGTATATGTTGCAGCACCCGAAGAGATGCCGGAAGATGTACCTACGTTTACCCATGATGATCCGTTATACTTCTTTACTATGGCCTTACCACTGTAAGAGGCATCGCTGTACAGTACGTATGGCGTGCCATTATCATCAACTGCAATAGCAACATTGGTTGCATTACCGTCGGAGAAGTTGGCTGATCCCAGCACACTCCACGCGCCGGAAGCATACTTCATTACTGTTGCCTTGCTGCTGCTGCCATCCTGGTAAGCCAGGTACAGCGCACCACCAGCATCAACTGCCAGGCTGGTATAGTTGGCAGTATTAGATGTTATACCCCCACCGCCTACATAGCTCCACGATGCTCCGTTATACTTCATAACGGACGCCTTATTCGTCCACATGTAGTAATTCTCTACAAATGCCACATAAGGCACATCGTTATTGTCTATTGCCAGAGATGTATAAGTGGCACCACCAGAGGAGAAGTTGGCTGAACCTACCTGCTCCCAGTCGGTACCGTTATATCTTTTACAAGAGGCCTGGTAACCGTCCTGGTAGGCCACATAGAGGTTGCCGGTGCTGTTAATGGCCATAGAGCCATAGCTTACATTGCCGGTAAAGCCAGTGCTGCCTACGGCAGTCCACGTGCCGCTGCTGTATTTATACACAGAGCTTGAAGTGCCGTTGTTGAGGAAGTAGATATATGGCGTGTTGCTGTTATCGAACAACAGGTTGGTGTAAGTGGCCGTGCTGCCTGATATACCAGCGTTACCGTAACTATAGGCTACGGTATTGGTGGTAGATCCATCTGTACAGTCGGAATTATTGAGCACATACCCGGCAGGCTGCGAACATTGCGACAATGACACACCAGCATTACCCCAGCCGTCGCCATCAGCATCCTGGTACCATGTAGGAGTGGTTTTCACCGTTACTTTGGCGTACCCACAATCGCCCTGCGTAGTAAAATAGTTATTCTCGCCGCGGCAATAGAAATTAGTTGTTGAAGCAACCGACAATGTAATAGTAGTACCGGTGCCCACATAAGTTCCGCCACAGCTGCCCTTATACCACACCCACGATGTAGCATCGTTCAGCGAACCGCTGGACACTGTAAGCGATACAGTAGTACTGCCGCAAGAAGAAGATGGTGAAGCGGTGATAACAGGCTGCGTAGGCATAACCTTTACCGGGGCCAGGTACATTGCAGTACCTTTATTGCTGTTAGCGCCATCCTGGAAAAATACTGCAGGCACCCCTTCTTTATTTAAAGCCATAGCCACATAAGGTGCAGCGCCTGAAGTGAACCCGGTACTGCTTACCACAGCAGACCATGAAGAACCATCGAACTTCATAACCACAGCCTTGTTGCTCAGGCCGGCATCAGAGTAAGAAACAAATGGTGTTCCTGCAGCGTCTATTTCTATATCGGCATAATTAGCTGCGCCATTAGAAAAACCGGCACTGCCCACTGTTACCCAGCTACTACCATTAAACTTCATAACGGAAGCCTTGTTAGTATTGCCACCATCGCTGTAGGCAACATATGGCGTACCCGACCTGTCTATAGCTATAGATACATAAGTGGCTGCGCCTGCAGAAAAACCAGCGCTACCTACCAGGCTCCATGTTGAACCATTGTATTTCATTACACTTACCTTGCTGGAGCTATTGCCGTCCTGGTAGGCTACATAAATATTGTTGAACAGATCTATGGCAATAGATGTATAGGCAGCAGCACCGGCAGAAAAACCAGCAGAGCCCACCTGCACCCAGGATGTACCATTGAACTTCATAACAGAAGCCTTGTTGCTTGCATTATTATCGCGGTAGGCCATGTAAGGCACGTCTGAATTGTCTAGTGCCAGCGACTCATAGGTAGCTCCGTTGGCAGTAAAGTTGGCGGAACCTACCTGAACCCAGCTACTGCCATCAAATTTTTTGCACGATGCATTATAGCCATCCTGGTAGGCAACGTATGGTACGTTGGTACTACTCATTGCCATAGACGCATAAGAAACGTTGCCGGTAAAGGATGTTCCTCCCACTACTGTCCATGCACCACCGCTGTATTTCTGTACCCAGCTGTTGCTTGTGTTGAGCAGGTAATAAACATATGGTACGCCATTATTATCGAAAACTATCTTGTGGTTGGTAGTGTTTACCGAACCGCCATTAAAAGCAAAGCCTGCTGAACCAATATTGTACCATGCAGAACTGTTCACATTATTGTCATTAATATCCTGCTTGTTCTGCACATATCCGGAAGGCTTTCCGCCAGCTACCTGGTATATCAGCGGGTTACCCCAGCCATCGCCTTCTGCATCCTGGTACCAGGTAATTGAAGGCGTTACATTAACTGTAGCTGCCACCGCAGTACCACAGCCCGTAGTATAGCTGATAACTGCCGAACCATTGGCTACGCCGGTGAGCACACCGGTAGAAGCATTTATTGAAGCTATGGATGCTGCGCTTGTAGACCATGTACCACCCGCTGCACTATCGCTTAAGGTTACAGAAGCAGATGGTGCTACTGTGAGCGTGCCGGTGATAGGGCCGGGAGGGGCAATAACCGTTACCTGCGATGTAGGACTGGTAACGGTACCGCCTGTACCACAGGTACCGGTTGCTGTATAGCTGATGATACAATAATAATAGTAAGTGCCTGCATTGGTAGTGGAAGGTGTGTAGGCAACATTACCTGTAGCTGCCGCAGCAGATGTAGCCGATGTAGTAGCTACTAGCGTACCACCGGTTGTGCTGTTGAGGGTGTTTCTGTACCAGTAAACGGTCATGCTGCTGCCGTAGGCAACACCACCAGAGCCGGATACACAGCTGTTGTAAGTAAACGTGATAGCAGATGCTGAAGCGTTTTGACAATAACTTGCCGTTGCGGAAACAGAACTACTTGTTTGCGGGGAATAGTAGCGATCGGCCTTAGCAGTAAAGTAAACAAGGGAAAGTAAACAACAAAACAATAAACCTCTCACGATGTTCTTCTCTTTTAAATTGTGAATTATTTGTTAGTAAAGCGTGCAAAAGTAAGATTAGTAACTGTAATAGTATTGTCATTAAGGATTAATACATTGTTAACGAAAGCATGTATGGCGCCGTATACAATAAAAATATCTGACAGATACATATGGTTTTATGGATAAAATCTTGACAATCAATACATTTAACAGATAATTATAAAACATGGAAAATATATTTATATTCAAATGAACAAAATAGATGCATACCTGATTTTTAAAAAGATGATAATTTATTAACGAAAACGGCAGATTTACGGCTTTCCTTGGCTAAAAATTATTTTTTTCGGGTGGTGCTACCGAGGTATTATCAGCAAAACAATAACACCCTGAATATTTTACATAGTGATTAATAAATTTATTGTAATAATAAATTATTTATATTTTATGTAGATAAACATGAGGAAAAGACAATAAAAAATGGATGAACGAACGTCCATCCATTTTACAAGTGCGGCAAAGGAGATTCGAACTCCCACGCCCGTTACAGGCGCTACCACCTCAAAGTAGTGCGTCTACCAATTTCGCCATCGCCGCATTAATTGATCACTGAGGTGTTTCCCTTTCGGGAGCGCAAATATACGTAGCTGATCTGTAAAAAAGAAAAAGAAAAAAGCAATTTTAAATCACACTTATTGTTCTTTAATTAACAATGAATTCAATTTGACTTAAATAGTCGCTTATTAAGCCTTCTGGCCGCTTTTGCCTGTATGATAATCCACGCATTTGTTATACTTTTGGCATCAAAATAAATAAATACATATAAAATATGATACCTAAGATCATCCATTTTACCTGGTTGACACCTCCCGGTGGCAGAGAATTTAATATGCACCACATGGTATCTATGAAATCTGCACATGCAATGAATCCAGGTTATGTCATCAAGTTACATTGCGATGAAGTGCCAACCAGCAAATATTTTGAAGAAATTAAAAGTTTTGTTGTTATCAATAAAGTTGAGCAGCCGCAGGAAGTATTTGGCATACCCATTACTTATATGGTAATGAAATCAGACGTGTTACGGCTACGTATCCTTATTGCTGAAGGAGGCACATACCAAGATCTGGATATTATTTCGCTCCGCTCTTACGACGATCTGTTGGACAATCCGGTGGTGCTTGGATATGAGCTAAGCCAAAAATTGAATTTACGGCAGATATTTTATTATCTGAGAAAAGGAAATTTTAATGTAGTAAAATATAAGGGCAGAGTCTTTGCCGGTTTGTGCGCAGGATTTATGATGGCCGAAAAAGATTCTGTCTTCCTCAAGGATTGGTATGAAGAATATCGGCAGTTCACCAACGATAGATGGGCATATTTCCCGGTTAAGTTACCAATGCTTATGCTGGAAACAGGCAAGTATAAAGCACACACTATTCCGCCTTATCAGGCCCATTATCCTTCCAGCTGGCCAGATGACCTGAAACTAATATTCGAGCAGAACATTACTATACCCGGTAAATATTTCCTTCACGTCTGGGAATCGCGCTCGAAACAATATCTTGAAAAGCTGGCTACGAAAGAAGATGTTCTTGCCGACAACAGCACCTATTCTAATGCAATAAAACCGTACGTATAGTTAGCACTATGGTAGGTTAAGCAAAATAAAACAGGTATCACAGCTATTGCGATACCTGTTTTATTTATGGCATATAGTAGTTCACTACCCTGGTATCCTGGCAATATATTTGGCCATTTCGTTCAGCTGCTCTACCACCTGCGGGTTCTTTGGCTTACAGGCCTTAGCCTTGTTAAAGTAAATCTTACAATTGCGGAAATCCCTGCGCTGCATGCATATACCAGACAATTGCAGGAAGGCAGTAGCTTCCGTATCCTTATCCGGCAGGCCTATTTCAACCGCTTTGCGTATATGTGCAAAAGCATCTTTGGTATTGCCTTTCTTCATGGAAATAGCACCCAGCTGCAAGTAGGCCGATCCTTCGTATTCTTTTTCAGGTATACCTGCTTCCAGGCCCTTGCGCAGTTGTTCTTCGGCGGCGTCCAGGTTTTCTCCGGCTGTAGACAGGTTGGCCTGCAGCATGTAGTAAGACGATCGGATAGGCTTGTACAGCAGATTTGGATATTTTACCTGCTTCAGCAATTTTTCCGCGCCTTCCATGTCACCGGCTTCCATGTAGCCTTGTATCAGGGTCATCGGGCCTATCATAAAATAAGCAACAATCATCAGTATGGCCACCAGGAGAGGTATCCAGGCTATCCACCAGGTCACTTCAAATCCTATCAAAAAGCCCAGGCCTATCAGCACTACTGCCAATGGTATACGGTATGCAACCAGAAAACGTCTTAAATTCATAATATTTATTGGGTCGCAAATATACCTCAATTTTTAATTGTTGCAGGAAGCGGCTATCAGCTAAAGCAATTTTATACATGTGTAAACATCTATTGTGGCCCTATTGTGTTAAGTTTGCCGTGCAATAATGCGTTCCGTGAAGCTGGCTGGCAACGGTAAATATCATATAAAATGGATTGGTTCGAAAATTGGTTTGGTTCTCCCTATTATAAGCTATTGTATCAGAACAGGGACGATTGTGAAGCGCGCCGCTTTACCGATGAGCTCATCTGCTACCTGCAGCCGCCCGCCGGTTGCCGTATGCTGGATATTGCCTGCGGCGAAGGTCGCTTTGCCATTCACCTGGCCGAAAAAGGCTATGATGTGACGGGGATAGATATATCGCAGGCCAGCATAGAGCATGCCAAAGCTTATGAAACAGAAAAGCTGCATTTCTACGAGCATGATATGCGCTTCCCGTTTTACATCAATTATTTTGATCTGGCTTTCAACTTCTTTACCAGTTTTGGTTATTTTAAGTACGAGCGAGACAACCGCATGGCAGCCCGTGCATTTGCCGGTGCACTAAAGCCCGGCGGCACACTGGTGATAGACTACCTGAACTACAGGAACGTGATTAAAAGCATGGCTTCTGAAGCCACCATTCAGCGCGAGGCTGTCACCTTTCACATTCGCAAAAAATACGACGGTAAGCATATAAGAAAGGATATAGCCTTTACAGATGAGGAGGGCAAGGAGCGCAACTATGTAGAAAAGGTGGCCACTTTTTCTCTGGAGGATTTTATTACTATGTTTGGCAATGCAGGTATGGAGCTGGTGCAAACCTTTGGCGACTATAACCTGAATCCGTATAATAAGGAAGAGTCGCCGCGCATGATAATGGTATTTAAAAAGAAGTAATGCCCGGAAGCCTGCACGACACCATTATATATTATGACCATATAGCCTGGTACTATGTGAACCTGCAATGGCGTAATGCCGTACTGGATTTTATTATGCCTTTCCTTCGCAACCAGTGGTTCTGGGTACCGGTGTATTTTTTCCTGGCTGTATATATGCCTGCAAAATACAGGAAGCAGGGAGCCATCTGGTGCCTTATCTTCTTCCTGTCATTCGTTATTTCCGACCAGGTAAGTGCTACATTGCTAAAGCCTTATTTCCATCGTCTGCGTCCGTGCAATAACCCTGCGCTCAATGGTATAATACACTGCATAGTGCCCTGTGGATCCGGTTACAGCTTTCCTTCATCGCACGCAGCCAACCATTTTTCCATAGGTATATTTACTGCCGCCACTATGGGGCGCCTGCACAAGTGGGTATGGCCTGCCTGCATACTGTGGGCTGCCGTAGTGTGCTATTCGCAGGTATATGTAGGCGTTCACTACCCTGTTGATGTAACTGTGGGTGCCATGATCGGCATACTTACAGGCAGCTTTACAGGATGGTTCTTTAATCGCTACATTACAATTCGACAATTTGACAATTCGTCAATGAGCCAATTGAAAAATTAAGCCATACATTTTCTCCCGCATTGCCGAATTGTCAAATTGGCTCATCGCCGAATTGATTACTTTTGCACCGATGAGCGATAAATTTCAGTCGGGCTTTGTAAATATTTTCGGGGCGCCCAATGCGGGCAAATCCACTTTGCTGAATGTGCTGCTGGGCGAGCGCCTGGTCATCACTTCTTCTAAAGTGCAAACTACCCGCCACCGCATTCTGGGCATCCTTACCGAGCCCACTTACCAGATAGTATTTTCTGATACTCCGGGCATTATAGAGGCAAAATATAAGCTGCATGAAAAGATGATGGCGCAGGTAAAAAGTGCACTTGAAGATGCTGATGTGGCGCTTATCGTTCACGATATCAATAAGCCGATTGAAGACCTCAACAGCCTTATGTCGCTCATCAAGCTGAAGGCGCCTGCCATATTACTGCTCAACAAAACCGACCGCTACAGCGGCGATGTGCCGCTGGCGCAAACACTGGCCCTGTATAAAGAAGCGTACCCTAAATGGCACATACAGCCTATATCGGCAAAAATGAAGCATAACACCGATAAAATACTGCCGCTGATACTGGAAAAACTGCCGGAAGGCCCGCCATACTATAACGATGAGAATATAAGCGACCGCAACGAACGCTTTTTTGTAAGTGAACTGATCCGCGAACAGATATACAACCTGTACGAAGATGAGATACCATACCACACAGCCGTCAATATCCAGTCGTTTGAAGAAAAGACAGGGCTTACGGTAATAAAGGCAGATATTGTGGTAAGCCGCGAAACTCAGAAAATGATATTGCTGGGCAAAGGTGGCAGCATGATCAAACAACTCGGCATCAATTCCCGTATGTCCATACAGGAGTTCCTGGACCGTAAGGTGCACCTGGAGCTGTTTGTAAAAGTACGTCCGCACTGGCGCGACAACGAAAACCACCTGCGTGAGTATGGATATAATGCATGAGGATAGTGTAATTATTCAGTCGTTATACCCGGCATGGTACCATTTTAAGGTACATACGCTGGATATGCTGCGACTCGACCTTGTGCACCCTGTAGTGAGCGGCAACAAGTGGTACAAACTACGCCTGAACATTATGCAGGCAAAGGATCATGGGTTTAAAACCATCCTCACTTTTGGCGGCGGTTATTCCAATCATCTTATTGCAACGGCATATACAGCAAAACACTCCGGCCTCCGGTCTGTAGGTATAGTTAGGGGCAAATACCCCATGCTTACCCCTACCCTCCGCGATTGCGTGGAAGAAGGTATGGAGCTGATTTTTGTGACCAAAGAAGACTACGACCGCCAGGGCGAGCCTGAATGGGAGCAGCAATTGGCAGCGCAATTTGATAGTTTGTACATAGTGCCGGAGGGCGGTGCCAACGAGTGGGGCCGTAAAGGCGCAGGGCTTATCAGCAAGTTCATAAAGCCGCACTACACGCACATACTGCTATCGGTAGGGTCCGGCACCACATTATGCGGTATACGCAACAAAACCAACCCGCAGCAGCGGGTAATGGGCTTTGCGCCTATGAAACAGGGCGCTTACCTGGCCGACCATATAGCGCCGCACCTGGACCCCGAACATAAAGATAACTGGACGATCCACGATAACTGGCACTTTGGTGGCTTCGGCAAGTGGAACAATGAATTGATCGGATTCATGAACGACTTTTATGCCGTTAACAATATTCCGCTCGATATTATCTACACATCTAAAATGATGTATGGCCTGCGAGACCTCATCAACACTAATTACTTTGCGGAAACAGATAAGCTGCTGTGCATACATACCGGCGGATTGCAGGGCAATGTGAGTGTGCAGGGGTTAGCGTACTAAGCAGCAGGCTTCATTCTGCCTGCTATTCGAAACTAACCAATAGTTAAAAGGCGCTTTTTTTGTACTTTCCATATTGGTATGGAGGCATTATGCTGTCTTATACTCTGTCCGTTGTAGCATGCTGTATACTTGTTGGCTGAGTGATCAGTATCGCATCAGGCACAAAATCAACTCATTACGCTAATTATCATGAAGCCATACGATCTGTTTATTCTCATTATAGGACTTGCCGCACTGTTTGCTTATATAAATGCAAAGTTTATCAGGCTGCAGCAAACTATAGGGATCATGTTCCTGTCTATCCTGTTTTCTATAGGCCTTATAGCTGTTAACCAGTTTATGCCTTCTGTTACTTCGGGATTGATAAAAGACATATCGTCTATCAACTTCCACGACCTGCTGATGGAGGGGATGCTGTGCTTCCTGCTTTTCGCGGGCGCCATTCATATCGATTCTGTAAATCTGAAAAAGGCCCGTTTGCCGATCATTGTTTTCTCTACAGCAGGCGTTATCATATCCACCTTCCTGGTAGGCACCCTGCTGTATGGCGTTTTTCAGCTATTTCATATGCCGGTAGGCTACATCTACTGCCTGCTTTTTGCATCGCTCATTTCCCCTACAGATCCCATAGCCGTACTGGCTATCCTGAAAAAAGCAGGCATTCCTGTTTCGCTGGAGACAAAAATTGCAGGGGAATCTCTCTTCAACGATGGTGTTGCCGTTGTTGTGTTCCTCACTATTTTCGAGATAGCCCAGGCCGGTTTTGATCAGATGACTGTTTCAGATATTTCGCTGCTATTTCTGAAAGAAGCCGGAGGAGGACTGTTGTTTGGGCTGATTATCGGGTATGGTGGTTACCTGTTGCTGAAAACAATAGATCAATATGAGGTAGAAGTAATGATAACGATAGCGGTGGTTATGTGCGGCTATTCTGTTGCCAACTACCTGCATTTCTCCGGGCCGCTGGCAATGGTAGTGGCCGGGCTGTTGATTGGTAATAAGGCAAAAAGCATGGCCGTTTCTGATAAAACCCGGGAGTACCTGTACAAATTCTGGGAGCTGATAGACGAGATAATGAACGCAATATTATTTATGCTTGTAGGCTTCGAGATGCTGATAGTAAAGCTGAACGGACCGTTGCTTGTCATCAGCGTTATTGCCATCGTCATTACCCTTTTCTCTCGTTGGGTTTCCATATTTGTCCCTTATGTATTCCTTAAGAAACGTGTCGATTTTATGGATCACGCGGTTACTATTCTTACCTGGGGTGGCCTGCGTGGCGGCCTGTCTATTGCGTTGGCATTGTCTTTACCTGTCCACATGTACCGGGATACTTTTGTCACCATTACCTTTATCATCGTAGTGTTTTCTATAATGGTACAAGGCATGAGCATTGGCAATCTATACCGAAGATTAGCAGATAAAAAACGGGGTGCATAATGCTTGATTTTTTAAGAGAACGGTTCAGCCTGCAGGACGATAAGGCAGAAGAAACAGAGATCATAGAGTCTGTAAAGCGTAATGTAGAGTTCAAAGGCACAAACCTATGGATCCTGATCTTCGCCATATTCATTGCCTCCATAGGCCTTAACGTAAATTCCACCGCTGTTATCATAGGTGCTATGCTTATTTCCCCTATAATGGGGCCGATAATGGGCATTGGGCTGGGCATTGGCATCAACGATATTGAACTGATACGCAAGGCGGCTAAAAACCTGGCAATAGCAGCATTTATGGCTATTGTAACATCGGCACTGTATTTTCTTGTCACCCCGCTGCAGGAGGCGCAATCCGAACTGCTGGCAAGAACAACGCCTACGATATGGGATGTGTTCATAGCTCTTTTTGGCGGCCTGGCCGGTATTGTGGCAGGCACACGAAAGGAGAAAAGTAACGTGATACCGGGCGTGGCCATTGCCACGGCGCTGATGCCGCCATTATGTACTGCAGGTTTCGGCCTGGCTCACCTCAATATCTATTACTTCCTGGGTGCTTTGTACTTGTTCTTCATCAACAGCGTGTTTATATGCATCAGTACGTATCTTATTGTCCGCTATCTGCACTTTCATAAGAAGCAGTTCGAGGATCCGGAACGCAAAAAGAAAGTGACCAGGTATATTGTAGTGATCATTATCCTTACCGCCTTGCCAAGTATATATCTTGGGTACCGGATCGTTCAGAAAAGTATTTTTGAAACCAATGCCAACCAGTTCATCCGCCGGGAATTTCAGTTCAAAGACACCTATATCGTCAATAAAGTGCTCCGCTTCGAAGATGGCGTACAGGAAATCGACCTGTTGCTGCTGGGGAATGATATACCCCGGGAGCAGGTAGATAGCCTGAACAAGAAGCTGGACCAATACCATCTCGGCAATACAAAGCTGACCATTCACCAGGGATTGAGTGCCAGGCAACAACTGGATTTTGCACAGCTGAAAGCAAATATCCTGCAAGGGGTGATGGACAAACAACAGGGAACATTATCTGACACTCCCCGAATAGCTGGAAATGCTGTAAATGACGGTTTTCCTGAACTCTCCAAAGAGTTTCGTGCCCTGTATCCCGGCCTTAAAGCATATACCTTATCTAAGGTTTACCTTAAGAAAGTAGACTCTTCGGGCACGGATACTACAATGTTGTTTTACGCCCGTTGGCAAGCAAAGCCCCGCAAGACAGATACACTAAAACTAAGGAGCTGGCTCACAAGCCGGATAAATGCTAATAACATCACCGTTATTATTGAATGACGGTTAAAGGAAAGTGCGGACCACACTTATAAACCCAACCTGCACACCTGTGTACTAATTTTCTGCGCTGTGTTTTGAGGCTGTTTCTTTGCTTCATAAACACATAACGCGATAATCATGGGATTTCTACAGAACATTAAAAACAAATTAGGCATTGGCGGTGTATCGGTTGCTTTACAGGTGCCTGCGCAAATATCAAAGAACGCCGGTACTGCCCAGGGCAAAATAGTCCTCACCACAAAAAGCGAGCAGGAGATAGTAAGCCTGACCGTAAAAATGATAGAGATATACACCACCGGCCGTGGCGAAGAAAAGAAAGAAAAAGAATACACCCTAGGAGAAATGAAATTGCCAGGTGGTTTCAGCATCAAGACCGGCGAAACAAAAGAGATTCCTTTTAATCTTCCTTTCGCATTGCTGAAATCTAATAACGACGACCTGAAGGAAATGGGCGGCGCTATGGGCACCATAGGCAAGCTGGGCGCATTTGCCAATAACGAAAAATCAGAATACTTCATAAAGGCTGTTGCCGATGTAAAAAGCGCAGCACTCGATCCGGATGACAAGAAACCCGTTCGTCTAATATAAGGTCTGTAGACCCTGACTTTACATCGCCTGCCCGTTCATATACCGGGCAGGTTTTTTTATTAAACCTGTAAACGACACTTAACTTCGCTCGTAAGATATTTATACATGCACACCGGCAAACAAATACTCATCATCAATGGCTCCATTCGGGGTATGCAGGGCAATTCCGGCGCATTGGCGCTGAGGGCGCAGGAGTTGTGCCGGGCGCAAAACACAGACTGCACCATACTGAACCTCGCCGGGCCTCTGCCGTACATACAACAGGTAGCCGATCTGGTGGAAGCACACCATGCTTTACTCATCATATCCGGTGTTTACTGGAGCAACTTTGGCTCGCCATTGCAGCGCTTTATAGAGGTAATGACGGCCTACGAAAACACACCCGTATTCTTTGGCAAGCCGGTAGCCTGCGCACTCTCGGTCGATTCTGTAGGCGGCAGCGATGTTGCCAACCGCATTCACGGTATATTTTCAGGTCTTGGCTGCTGGAGCCCGCCGTGCAGTACGCTTATTCTCTCCCGTACCGGCCAGGACGCTATCACTGCTTCCGCAGGCAAAAGCAGTGATCACAATGAAGATGTATGGCGACAGGAGGACCTGGAAGTTATAGTAGCCAATCTTATTGCAGCCACTGCTATAGCGGCGAAATGGCAACAATGGCCCATCGGGCGGCTGGACATACAGGATGGCCCGTGGCCGGCAAGCGGCGAGATCGATCTGGATTCGCCCCGCTTTATCTGATACTCAATACTTATACCCATTTCCTATACGGCAATCATTTTGTTTAATAATTATTGGTATTATTTAAACAAAATACAACCTACTTTTGTCCCTGCCTATATTGGCATATAGATAAAAATGAGACAGGACGACATAGTTTTAGCTACGCACGAAGAAGAACTGGATATTGACGAGATAGAACAGATGGGAGATGACCACGAATGGTCTGGCATAGATACGCCGCTCAGGGCCGATGCATTCGATATATCGGATGCCGAAAAAATAAAGACGATCGCGCATCATTTCCGCGAGATCATGCATACACTGGGCCTGGATCTTACCGATGACAGCCTGAAGGGTACGCCCCACCGCGTAGCTAAAATGTATGTCAAAGAAATATTCTCCGGTCTCGATCCGGCCAACAAACCGGAAATTGCCCTGTTCGATAATAAGTATCAATATGGGCAGATGCTTATAGAAAAGAACATCACCCTGTTCAGCAATTGCGAACATCATTTTGTGCCTATCTATGGCGTAGCGCATGTGGCTTACAAGTCATCGGGCAAGGTTATCGGCCTTTCTAAGCTCAATCGTATTGTACAGTATTACGCCAGGCGGCCGCAGGTGCAGGAGCGCCTCACCATGCAGATAGGCAAAGAGCTACAGCGTATACTGGAGACAGATGATGTAGCAGTAGTGATAGACGCCCGCCACATGTGCGTATCATCGCGCGGCATCAAGGATACAGCCTCTGCAACAGTTACATCATTCTACGGTGGCCGGTTCGAAAACGAAGACACTAAAGCCGAATTTCTACATCACTTAAAATAGCAGATCATGGCAAACTATCTTATCGTAGGTGCATCATCCGGCATAGGCCAGGCACTGGCACAGCAACTAAGGAAAGATGGCCATAATATATTTGCTATTGGCCGCCGAATGGTAGAGGATGTAACCATGTCTTATACTGCCGATGTAATAAAAGATCCGCTACCCGCTATTGCCGAAACACTGGATGGCATTGTCTATTGCCCCGGCAGCATTACTTTGAAACCCTTCCGCGCACTGAAGCCGGAAGAGCTGATGAACGATCTGCACATCAATGCACTTGGTGCCGTACGGGTATTACAGCAGTATCATAGCAACCTGCAAAAGGCAGAGGCACCATCTGTAGTGTTATTCAGCACTGTAGCAGTAGGTACCGGTATGCCATTCCACGCATCGGTAGCCATTGCCAAGGGCGCTGTAGAAGGGCTTACCCGCTCACTGGCTGCCGAATGGGCGCCAAAGATCCGCGTCAATTGCATTGCCCCCTCGCTTACCGATACGCCACTGGCCGCCAAGCTTACCGATACAGAAGCCAAACTGGGCGTAGCCGTTAACCGCCACCCGCTGAAGCGCATAGGTGCGCCTGCCGAAGTAGCAGCTGCTGCACGCTTCCTGTTGGGTGCAGATGCCGCTTTTGTTACCGGGCAGGTATGGCATATAGATGGTGGTATGTCTGTAGTTAAGGCCTGATAAAGCAAACGCATCTTGCACAGTTCCCAGCATAAAGCAAAACAAAAAGAGAGCACGGCTATACACCGTGCTCAAAAAATATGTGCTGCCTGTGGCCGGCCCTTCTCCTGGCGCAAAAAGTGGGAACGCGTGTGGGACGAAGTACGCTATTGCAGCGATACTTGCCGCCGCAAACGCTGACCCATGATACGCTAAAATTCACGCTACAGCCACCCACGCAACACCTCCCTCTCCTTTGGAGAGGGCTGGGGTGAGGCTTATCAATATGGCCATTTCTAAAACTCGAATATAGCCCCTATAGCGGGTATCACGTTCTGGTCCACATTCGGTATCAGCACCGGTATAGCGTTCGATCCGTCCGCTTTTACTGCCTTACCATCGGTGGTAGCATAAGAGTTGTCCGCATTGCGCTTGAAGGTATAGTAGTCCTGGTTCACGTTTTTGGCGAGCGTAGCATTCTGCAGGTCAAAGTACAGGTCCAGCGATGTGCGCTTAAAGTTGAATTTCTTATCTATACGGATGTCCAGCTGATTGAATACGGGCAGGCGTTCGCTGTTCACACGGGCATAATCTGCCACCGGCACACCCAGCGATAAATAGTTGAACTGAGAGGCCGTCATATCATATGGCGTATATGGCGTACCGCCAGACAGCCTGTATTTCACACCCAATTCCCACCCTTTCTTTAGCTTATATCCGGCTATCAGCGATGCCAGGTGGCGGGTATCCCATGTAGATGATATGTACCTGCCGTTCACGCCGGTAAATTCACTTTTAAACAAGGTATAAGATGCCGTTACAAACAGGTTCTTCACCAGCTTCTTCTGCACAAACAGTTCAAAGCCATAAGCCCTACCCTCGCCATTGCTGGTGGTAGCCTCGTTACCTATAGCACCGTAGCCTGCCCCTTCGTTAGCTATGGATATACCATCCCTTACTGATACAGGATAGTTGTGATATTGCTTGTAAAAACCCTCCGCCGTTATACGCAGCGATGATGAAGGCAGGTACTCCACGCCACCCACATAGTGGTCGCACAGTATGTACTTGTTGTCCTTATTTACCAGGCCGCCATTGGCATCTTTATAGCCCAGTATGGTATAGATAGGTATCTTGGCATACCTGCCCACCGTAGCGTTGATATTGAACTTGCTGCTCACCGCATAAGAAGCCGCGACGCGCGGGCTAAGCGCGCTCAGCGGGTTATTACCATCCTTGGTGTAAGAGTTCATGTCGGTGCGTATACCCAAAGTAAGCGAGAGCCTATCGTTCCACACCTTGCGGTTTACCGATCCGTACAGGCCGTATTTAAAAAAGTCTATGCCCGAATTGTAGTTGATGGCTATCCTGGGCTGCACCAGGTTACCCAGCGTATCGTAAATATCCTTGCGCACTACGCTATACAGGTCGTTATTATACTTCACATACTGGCCCGATACACCGTAGCTTATCTTCCACCCCTTATTCACCTTGTTTACTTCAAGTCTTACCTTGTTCTCTATCTCCTGGCTTTTCGATTTAAAGGTGCGCTTCGCCTCATTGCCAAAGTCGGCGTCTTCAAACTTATCCAGCTGATTGTTAAACATATTGCGGCTGGCGGTTACAGTATAAAAGCCGTTTCGCACCAGGCGCTTCAGCGTAAAGCCTACTGTATAGTTCCATTGGTTAATGGTAGGCAGAGACCTGATAATATATTCCTTCTCCGGCGTGCTTTCCTTAGGCACTGCAAAAGAGAACTTATCTATTGCGCCCAGCCCTATGGCCGTAAGCGTTGTCTTATCGTTGATCTTATGCGTCACCTTGTACTGGAAGTCCCAGAAGTTGGGCCTTATCGGCAGATCTATGGCCTGGAAAAAGTACTGCAGGTAAGAGCGCCTGGCCGATGCCAGGAAAGTAGTTTTCTTATCGATCGGCCCTTCAAACGTTGCAGCCACTTCGGTACTGCTCAGCCTTAGGTTCGATTGCAGTTTATCGGGGTTGCCCTCTTTCATTTTAAACTGCAGCACGCTCGATAGGGCATTGTCGTACTTAGCTCCAAAGCTGCTGGTGCTCAGCGTTACATCCTGTATGAACGATATATTGAGGATGCCCTGCGGCCCGCCCGATGCACCCTGGGTAGAAAAGTGGTTGATCTGTGGCACCTCTACGCCATCCAGGTAATAAACGTTCTCGTTGGGCGCACCACCACGAATGATGAGGTCGTTCCTTGCCGCACCGCCACTGGTACCACCCACACCCGGCAGTGCCTGTATCACTTTCGATATGTCGTAGTTACCACCGGGGTTGCTCTTTATCTCCTCTGCCGTAAGGTTTTGGGTAGATAACGGTGTCTCTGCCTTCTTGCCATAGGTATAGGTCTTCACCGTTACTTCCTTCAGTTCCGATGCCTTTTCCAGCTCTATGTTCAGCACATTGGCATTGCCGTTCGATGCCAGTACATTAAAAAGCCTCGCAGGCTTATAGCCAATATACTGCACAGTAATATCGTAGCTGCCTGGCTGTATGCCATTGATACGGAAGTTACCGGCAGTATCTGTTTGCGCGCCCAGGGTCGTTCCCTCCACCGTTACTATAGCGCCGGCAAGTGCCTCCTGCGTGTACTTGTCCTTCACCGCACCAATAAAGGAACCGTTCTGCGCATATCCCGCAACCGATAGCAGCACACATACCATAAGGAGCAACCGGGACCTTAAAGTAGAAAATACCATAAATACTATTTGTTTATTATTTGTGGAACAAAAATAGTATGTTTTTGTTCTCTAAAAAATAAATTTGGTATATTTTTATACTAATGAGTCATCGATACCAGGTAATAAAGGAATTTTTGGACGCTTTTGCACAGTTCGAAGCCGCTGCCGGTTCCGAAGAGGACATTACGTACCACAACTTTTTGCAGTTTGCCGCAGAGCAAGCAGGCAATACATCTGTACTGCAATACCGCGACGTAGCTGGCGATAAAGAACCAGAGATCACCCGCCACGGCAATAAACAGGAAGAATCTATAGCCATACTGGTAGCCTACCTCTACAGGTACGCCAAGCTATACGCTAAAAAAGCCATGCAGGATTCGCCACTGCAGTCGCTGGATGATTTCTCCTACCTCATAGTACTGCTCACCCACGATAGCCTGTCTAAAACAGAGCTCATCAACCGCAATGCGCAGGAAAAAACAACAGGTATGGAGATCATCAAGCGGCTGGTGCGCATAGGCGTGATGATACAATTTGACGATGAACAGGACAAGCGCAGCCAGCGCATAGCCATTACCGATGCGGGGCGCGGAGTCATATATAGCATACTCGGCAATATGGGCCAGGTGAGCCGCCTGATGTCCGCCAACCTCAGCGAGAACGAAAAACAGGTATTACTCCACCTCCTCAAAAAACTCGACCGATTCCACTTCGACATTTTCACCCACAACAGGAACAAGAGCCTTGGGGATATTATAGATAGTAAGCTGCAGGAATGAGATGCGGCTTCTACGCCCCCCCTGCCGGTAAGTAGCAGAGCAGGCCAGGTACTTTTTTTATGGCAAGGGAATCTAAACCAGCCGCCCCAAAGAAATGAGAAACAAAACAGGGATGTTTTTTAAGCATCCCTGTTTGTTACCCGCTATTATTCTTTCACCAATCGCTTGGTTACTTTTTGTTCGCCCTGTGTGATCTCCACCATGTACACACCGGCTGCAAAGTTGCTCATCGGAACAGTTATTACACCGTTCTGCTTAGTGCCCAGGTCCTGGTTGTAGATGCTTACGCCGCTTACATCCATTATCCTTACACTTACATTGTCTTTGCTGCCAGATGTAAACGTGATCTTAACATCATCGCTGGCAGGATTTGGCGCCATGCTCACTTCAAGACCCTTAACAGCTACAGCTGTTGTTGGCTTCAGCACCAGTTCGAAACGATCATCGCCCTGTGTAGCCTTGTCTTTACCGACAGTGAACCTGTACTCAGCACCTTCCTTCATGTCTACATACTTATTCAGCAACTTGTCGTGCAGGGTTACTGCGCCACCTGTTGGTACTGAGATACTTTCTGCACGGATAACGAAATCCTGCTGGTAAGCACTCTTAACACCCAATGGTATTGCCTTGTCGCCTTCATAAGGACGGGCATCTATAGCCAGCTTGCGACCGTCGGTTGCTATGCTGTAGAAGTTCATATCCGGACCATAAGGCTTAGTTGCATCCAGCAGTTTATCTTCTGCATCAGAAGCCTTGTCGTTGAACTGCAGGCTTAGCACATCCCACAAGCGATAGCTTGTATCGTAGATGTTGAACCTTACTGCCTGTGCTGGCGCACGGAACAGGTTCAGAGACGCAGCAGCTACCTTGTCAGATTCAACAAAGTCCACATGAGCACCATCGTGGTCGGCCCTTACCTGGAAGCTGGTATTCGCCTGGATGTAATATGGCTCAGCAGCCGAAGTACCGATTGGTATTGCCATATACTGACCACCTGCACCAATGGATGGGTTCCATACGTAGAACGCTGAACCTGTGATCTGGCCTGCTGCCTTAGCATTGTACAGCACGGTGCCGATATCTACAGGAGATGGATAAGGGTTACTGATCTGGTTATATGTCTGGATGTCTGTACCACGCTTCAGCGGGATGCTTACAGCGCCCTGGTTCACATGACCGATCATTTTATTGATGGTAGATGACGGTGTATACATACCATATGCACCCAAATAGCCTAACCCTTCGCCCTTAGAGCCGCGGAAGAATAAGCGAATACCCTGACCAGGATGCAGCTTGTTGCTATCGGCAGCCAAAGCATTGATCCTTGTGAATGGTATCCAGCCACTGCTGTAGCTTGAGGTATCGTTACCAATAGACGGATCGTACCTGAAGGCAGACGGATTATTGCTGGCAGTTGTAGTGAACCCATTAGTAGAACCACCCGGACCAGTAATGTCAATGTAAGGCGTCAACTGGCTCAGCGAGATAGTTTCGCTGAATGAATGACCCCAGAAGCGGAACCTGCGGTAGCCACCCTGTACATACTGGTCGGTCTTAACACGACCTGATACAGATGCTCCTGCAGCCGGTATTTCTGCAATACGTGCCGTAGCGGCTGTGTCTGTTGACAACAGTTCCAGGCTGTCGTTAGTGGTCAGCGTACCTGCTGTAAGATACAGGGTGTTGCTGATCATGGCGCGCGCTGCCGGCTGGATAGTAGCACCATTTGCGTTATTCAGCTCAAGGTTGCTGATGGTACCTATACCAGATATTTTCTGAGCGGCTGAACCATTCATTATTACACGGCCATTACCAGCCACAGTTCCTGAGTTATTGATATCGCCTGTTACGTTAAGTGCAGCATCAGTATTCAGGTTGATGACCGTACCCGAAGCAACAACGAGGTCGCCAACAGTAGCGGAAACAGAACCCGGCATCACCGGAGGATAAAGGGAGCTCAGGATAGTAACGCTATCAGATGATGTTGGTACAAAACCGCAAGACCAGTTAGCTGCCGTGTTCCAGTCTGTTTCGTGACCTGCTGCGCCACCTATCCACTGCATTGGGATTGGCATGATGCTGACAACTGTATCTATATGTGTTGCACAAACAGGGTTGCTGGCATTGATCACCGTATAGTTGTGCGGCATAGTGATGATACCTGTAGATATAACAAGAGTGCTGTCGCTGGCTACTGTACCGTTGATAACAGATCCGCTATCTACCATGTAAGATACTGTTTCGCCAGGCACACCGTTTATTTCAATAGCAGTGGTATGGTTAGCACAAGGGTTTTCCGCAGATACTATTGTTGCCGCGGGAACTGCATAGACGGTTGAAGTAATGGTTTGGGTTGACCCTGCACATACGCCACCTGAAGGAGTTACTATACCGGTATATGTACCAGGCGCACCTGTTGCCGGTATATCGATCGATATAGAACCTCCGCTTAAAGGCGCGTTAACTACATTGGTATACCCTGCTGCTATAGCGGCGGCACTCCAGTTAATGGAATACGATACAGGGGTACCGGATGTTACCAGGTATGGAACAGATATAGAACCCACCGACTGGCATACCTCAGGCACTGCGCCCAATGATATATTTCCCGGAGAGCCAACAGAAACCGTATAAGTAGCTGCAACTGCAGAAGAACATCCTGTAGAGACATTGCTACCTATCACGCTATATGTTGTTGTAGCTGATGGAGCAGCCACAACTACGCTGCCGGTAGACGCACTGATCGCCACAGCAGGAGACCATGAGTAACTGTCAGCACCGGAGGCCGTAAGCGTAACCGATCCGCCATCGCATATTGCACCTCCGCCGGTAGATGATATTGTGACTGCAGGCGCAGCATTTACCGTAAGGCTGTAGCTGCTTGCACATCCTGCTTCGCTTGTTCCGGTTACTGTGTAATCGGTGGTTGTGAGCGTTCCCGAAGGGATAACTGTAGCGCCGGTAGTTGCACTGAGGCCTGTTGATGGGCTCCAGCTATAGGTAGCAGCGCCGGACGCAGTTACAGGCGTACCCGCACACGCCGGGCTGGTAGCGGAAACTACCGGTATTGGGTTAATGATAACACCTGCTGCAGTAGTATTAGCAGACAAACCTGAGTATGCACAAGTAGTTGCAACCTTATAATACATGGTATCTGTCAGTGCGCCGGTTGCATAGGTTGTTGAAGTAGCACCAGCAATTGGCGCGAACGTTCCTGCAACATTATCAGAAATTGTCCATTGATAAGATGTACCAGTAAGCGTAGTGCCAGGGGCAAATGTGAGTGTAGCTGCACCACTGCCACATATGGCAGTAGCACCGGATACGGTACCGGCAGCAGGAGTGCCCGAGCATGGCACAGGATTTACTGTGTAGCCGATATTAATATCATCAAGACGCCAGTTGATAGTACCTGTAGCCGGAGAGCCAGAGCCATTATACCCATAGATACGGACTGTAACAGCTGAGTTGTATGCTCCCGTAACAGAAGTAAACGATGGGCTGAACAATACGTAAGTAGAGTTATTGGCCATTGTGCCTGTAGCCAGGGTAGCTGAATAACCATCTACGCTCGACTTCACAGCATAAGCCTGCGGACCGGTGGTGGAACTGCGGGCACCAAACGAGATGCCGGTTATATTAAGGTAATAACCCGCGTTTGGTGTTAATGTAAATTGTACATAAGCTGAAGACGTACTCAGCGAACCGGTAGCCACGGCATTGCCTATATTGTTGCCACCAGAAGCACCTGTGTAGCCGGTACTTACTGAACTACCATTTATAGGTGCTGATACCGTACCAAGGCTGTTACCTATACCACTGCTTGTGCCGGATACCGGTACAAGTGTGCTGGTAGACGAAGATGCGAGACCCGATGTACTGCCGGTGAAATCCCATAGCGCAGACCCTGTAGTACCAGCAGGCAGTACAGTTTCGGTAATAGTAATTGTTCTGCTGCCGCAAAGGTTTGTAGCAGTGTAAGAAATGGTTGTTGCACCAAGGCCCGTGCCTGTAACAATACCGGTTGCACCTATAGAAGCTATGGCTGTATTTGCGCTGGCCCACGTGCCGCCGCTTGTACTGTTGCTAAGGGTAGCAGATGTGCCCAACACTATAGTAGTAGTTCCCGTAATTGCTGCCAGAACCGGCGGAGTATTCACCGTTACCGGATAGGTTACTGTTGTAGTGCCACATGCGTTTGTTACAGCGTACAATATAGTAGCTGACCCTCCACTTACACCCGTTACAGTGCCCAGGCCGTCAACGGTAGCTACTGCTATTGCCGAACTTGACCATGTACCGCCGGCGGTAGTATCGCTCAGCGATATCACTGCCCCTGTACAAACTGTTGCAGGACCGGATATGGTGCCGACAACAGGGAACGGATTTACTGTTACAGGATAGGTAACATAAGCGCTACCGCAACCGTTTGTCACTGTGTAGGTAATTGTTGTAGTACCGGCGCTCACACCATATACTACGCCGGTTGCCCCGTTTATGGTGGCAACAGCCGGAGTACTGCTTGCCCAGGTACCGCCGGTAGTAACGTCAGACAAAGTTGTATTGGCCGACAGGCATACAGATGAAGCACCTGTAATAGCTGCTGGTGTAGCCGGAAGCGGGTTGACAGTAACCGGGTAAGTGGCTACCGCTGTACCGCATGCTGAAGTAACAGTGTAAGATATATCGGCGGTGCCGGCTGTGATGCCCGTAACGATGCCGGAAGCATTGATGGACGCCACCGTATTATCGCTACTCGACCATGTACCGCCCGGTGTGCCGTCGGCGAGAGTTACCTGTGCTCCCTGGCAAACAGACGATGCACCGGTTATAACACCGGCCGAAGGCGATGTATTAATAGTAACAGCAGCTGTAGCCACCGATGTGCCACATGTATTGGTAACCGTGTAAGAAATATTTGCTGTGCCGGACGATATGCCATACACCAGGCCTGAGGCGTCAACCGAGGCTATAGCAGCGTCGCTGGTAGACCAGGCGCCGCCAGATACCGTTGCCGAGAGCAGGCTGCTGGTACCGATACATACAGTAGACGGACTCAGAATAGAACCGGAAACCGGCAATGGATTAACCGTGATCGCTTGAGTAACATAGCTGGATCCGCAGCTGTTCGTTACCGTATACGTAATATCAGCAGAACCGGCAGCAAGTGCTGTTACTACACCCGAAGCATCAACAGTAGCCACTCCGGGAGCAGATGACGACCATGAACCACCAGATGTGGTATCTGTAAGACTTATAGCTGAACCAACACAAACTGTAGAAGGACCACTTATTGCGCCAGGTACTGCAGGTAATGGATTAACCGTTACAGCAACATTGGTTGTATTGCTGCTGAGGCCGGAGTAACCACAAGTAGACCCCACCCTGTAATAAGTAGTACTGGTAAGTGTTGGCGTAGTATAACTTGTTGACGTAGCGCCGGACACCGGGGTGAACGAAGTAGACGTACCGACGTTGCTGGAGGCCCACTGGTAGGTAACACCAGCGGCTGTAGACCCCGGCGTAAAAGACAGTGTTGTACTGCCGCTTCCGCAGAATGTTGTAGCGCCTGTAAGCGTTCCCGCTGCAGGAGTACCGGAACATGGTATCGGGTTAGCCGCATAAGTAAGCTTGATATCATCAAGACGCCAGTTGACAGTACCTGGACTTGCTGTGCCTGAACCACCGTAACCATAGATACGCACGGTTACTGCAGTATTGTTAGCGCCTGTTACAGATGTAAATGCTGGACTGAACAATACATAGGTGGAATTATTAAGCATTGTACCTGTTGCCAGGGTTGCACTGTAGCCGTCTATGCTCGACTTTACAACGTAGCCCTGCGGACCAGTACTGGTGCTGCGAGAACCGAATGAGATACCAGATACAGTCAGGTAGTACCCTGTATTCGGCGTGAGTGTGAACTGCACATAAGCAGAGGAAGCGCTCAGCGAACCGGTAGCAGCAGCATTACCTATATTATTTCCACCACTGGCACCTGTATAACCCGAACTTACCGATGAACTGGTAATAGCCGGGCTTACTGTGCCAAGTGTATTACCAATACCGGATGTACAACCGGATACCGGCACAGCAGTGCTGGTAGATGAGGATGCAAGACCGCTGGTGCTACCGGTAAAATCCCATATAGCTGTAGAGCTGGCCACAACCGCATTCACCGTAACCACTGCAGTTGCAGAGGTAGATCCGCAGCTGTTAGATACAGTATAAGAAATAGTGGCCGCGCCAAGCCCCGTGCCAATCACAACGCCGGTACTGCTTACAGAAGCAATAGCCGTGTTGCCACTACTCCACGTTCCGGATGCAGTGGCATCTGTAAGCGATACGGAAGACCCTAAGCTGGTAGTTAATGTACCGGCTATAGCAGCCACAGTTGGCACTGTGGTTACAGCTACAGAAGTGGTAGTTGCCGTAGCAGATCCACATGCGCTTGTAGCAGTAAGTGTATATATACCTGCATTGGATGAGGTAACCGCAACACTTGCAGGGTTAGATGCCGAGGTGAATCCACCCGGTCCGTTCCAGGAGTAGCTTGTAGCACCGTCCGCACTGCCCGTAAGGGTCAATGTAGTACCTGTACACAATGTTGTTGCCGATGCTGCTGCAATCGGCGAGGTAGGCGCTGTGTTCACCGTTACAATGTCTGTCGTAGCAGTAGTACTGCCGCATGGATTAGTTGCAGTGAGTGTATATATACCCGAAGACAATGTGCTTACTGTAATGGCAGCAGGATTAAGATCCGTTGAAGTAAACCCGTCCGGGCCGCTCCAGGAATAGCTTGTAGCATTGGTAGCTGCTCCGCTGAGTGTAAGCGTACCGCCGGCACAAATGGTGGCAGCAGACAGCGACGCACTTACAGATGTAGGTGCAACTGTACAGCCAAGGTCTACAGTTACTGTAGCCTGCTGATCTGTTATCACCGTCGTGCAGCCTGCCGCTGAAGTGGCATTGGTAACAGTATATGTAGTTGTAGAAGAAGGGGTGACAGAAACAGCAGCAGTACCACCTGCACCAATTGTTATGGATGAAGATCCGCCACCGGTCCAGGAATAGTAAACCACATCTCCGCTGTTACCGCTAAAGGTTAATGTTGCAGATGAACCAAAGGCAACTATCGTAGTTCCCGAAATGGTTACAGCAGGCAGTGGATTAACTGTAAGTGCCGCAGTTGTTGCAGTAACTGTACCACAGCTGTTACTTACAGTAAGTGTATATACACCGGCAGATGCTGTGCCGGCTGTAAATGCTGCCGGGTTAAGGTCTGTTGCGGTATAACCACCTGGCCCGCTCCAGGAATAAGAGCCGGTACCGCTTACGTTGCCACTAAGTGTTACCGTTGTTCCGCTGCATACTGTTGATGCAGATAGTGCTGCTGAAAGCCCCGACGGCACAGCAGATACACTTGCCGTAGCAACTGTAGACGATACAGACCCGCTGAGCACGCAGGTTACTGTACATTTATAATAGGTTGTGGCAGAGATTGCCTCAGTGTACGATGAGGATGTAGCTCCGGCAATATCATTAAATGTGATGCTGTCTGTTGACGACTGCCACTGGTAGCTGATACCCGAACCAGACGACGCGCCTGACAAGCTGAGCGTTACAGATCCTGCAGAACACAGCAACGATGGTGTTGCCGCAGCTGTTCCGGCTACAGGGCCGGTACACAGTGGATTACCTGCTACATAGTCGCCGCTGAAAGAAGAACCGGCAGCGCCTGTAGTGGTTGTTACATTGGCCAGCAGTGGCGATGTACCCGATGTGCTGTTGCTGACAGATGGCGCAGAACTCCACGATGAGCCATTGTATTGCCTGATGATAAAGGCGCTGTTCGATCCACCACCGGTTATTGAACTGCCCGGATAGCTAAGATCAATATTAATAGTTGATGGCGCAACACCCGTTGGTGTTATTGTCCAGTATTTATTCACCGCGTTGGCCACGTCAATATATGATCCGGCAATAGATGGATGTGAGCCCGCAGTAGATTTCACTAAAACAGATCCGCTGTTGAGTGAGCTGCTGAAGGTGAGCCTGGCCGGACTATAAGTAGCATCGCCAACCGGGTAAAACATACTGGTAACACCTGCTGCTGGCATCGTACGAGACAAATTACCGTTTACATACGATGAAGAACTACCGCCGGTAATTGTAGAGGTAGCGCTGAGTGTAAGCATATTGCTACCGGTAACAATTACCCCGCTGGACAAGCTGAGCGTTGCACCTACAGTTACTCCGTTGACCAGGGTAACAGTGCTGCCATTGTTAATAGTAAGTTTATTGAAGGAAATGCCCCCGGCTGCATTCGAACCTATCGTTTGCGCGCTTGCACCATTTAGATTTACCGTACTGGTACCCGCCGTAAATGTATTGGTCGATGAGCTGTGAGTGATGTTCCCGCCAATATTGAATGTATTCGGGTTGAGCACCGTAGCACCTGTACCTGTTGATACTATATTGAAATTGCCATTGATCGTGTAAGTTGATCCACCGGCTGAAGGAGCAAACGATACTGACAGCGTGCTGGCATTATTGATCACAATATTATTAAATGCAGGTGCCGCTGCAACAGATGATGAAGCTGCCCCCGAAGAATACCCCCTGATAAAAGTATTGCCACTGTTGGTAGTAGCTGCCATATAGAGAGTACCTGTCAGGTTATACCCTGCAGCATCTCCGCCCATAGAAGCATTATTGAACACCTTTATAGTATTACCACCGTCAGAGAATCTGTTAGCCGAGCCGGTGACGTTCACCCTTAAGAAGTTACTGGCTAATACTGGTGTATTGGATGCAAGGGCTACTGTTCCCGTTTTGGAACCCGCTGCATTATTAATATCTATATTGCGTACGTAGAATAAATTGCCATTGCCGCTTATTGTTTGGTTGGCTGTGCCGCTGGCCACCAGGTTATAGCCATTAGTGCTGCTGGTAGAATCCCCACCTGCAAACGGGCTGGTGCCTGATAGCGTAAGGTTACCTGTAAAGGTCAGGTCAACAGCACTGGCCGGCATAGCCACACTTGTATTGTTCAACACCAGGTTGCCATACGTAACTGCATTACTGGTAGTATTAGGCAGTAATGTAGTGCTGGTAAAGGTCAGGCCATTGTATACGATAGTACTTGTTGCGTTCAGGCTGCCGAGGGTAGGCAGCGAGGCGTTAGACAAGGTCAGCGTTCTGCCCGCAGCCACATCTATTGTGGCTGTTACAGTGGTACTGCTGCCTATGGCCAGGTCTGTACCTGCATCCAGCGCTATTTTAGAACCACTGCCCGATACGGTCCACGTACTACCTGAGAATGTGCCTGTGTTGCCGTTGGCCACGTGGAATACCTGACCTGCAGTGATAAAGTTAGCCGGGTGCGCACCACTGCCATCGGCATTAGTACCCCAGGTGTTCACATTGTCCAGGTTACCTGTTGCTGCTGAATAATAGTCCGCTGAATAAATAGCAGTAACTGTCAGGTCGTCCATGGCTAACGCGTGGTCACTGCTCGGGTCATTGATATCAACCATCCTGATCCATACTTCCTGCCCGGGCGTTACTGTAGTAGAGATAGCAGAACTGATAGCTGTACGGTTGGCAGTAGCATTACCGTCCAGCGTAGCAGCGGTTGTGCTGAACACAGGGCTCGTAAAGGTCAGGCCCGGCACGTTGGTCCAGGTGCCCGCGCTGATGCTCGTAGCGCCTATCTGGTAGTCCATAGTATTGCTCTGCGCGGCCGCAGGGCTTGGGCCGCCATTGCGCCACTGCTCCCCTGTATAAGAAACAGTGAATCCCACTATATTGCTTGTGCCATTGTTTTTAAAGCGTGCACCATAATATATAGTGCCTGGCGTACCGGAACTAAGACTGCCAAGCGCACGATCGGTAGCGCCGGTACTGCCATAGCTATATGTGGCACCGGTGCTCGATGAGCCGTTATCTACACGGTAGCTTGCAGTACCCGAAGCAGCTGCATACCAGCCCTGTATGGTACTGTTGTCTGTCCAGGTAAATGTAGTACCTGTATTAGGCAGGGAGTTAAAATTCTGTGTATAGGTTGGTGCTGCATTGGTAAGGCTGATAAAAGGAGCCGGAGTTACTGTTATAGTAGCCGAGCCCGATACTGCCTGGCTGCAACCTGCTACCGAGCTCACGCTGGTCAGCGTATATGTTGTAGTTGTAGCTGGCGTAACCGTTACGGTGCTGGAACCTGCTCCGCTCAGCGTGGTGGTTGTGGTAGCACTGCCATTCCAGTAGTAAACGGTAGCGTTGGCCGTACCTGTGAACACCAGTGTAGTGCTGGCACCGCTGGCGATGGTAGCAGAGCCGCTTATAGCTGCTGTTGGCAGGGCATTAACGGTTACGGCCGCTGTTGTGGCAGTGGCAGAGCCACAGCTATTGGTAACCGTAAGACTGTATACGCCCGCTGATGCGGCATTGACAGTGAACGCAGCAGGGTTGAGCAATGTTGATGAATAACTGCCAGGGCCGCTCCATGCATAAGAAGTAGCACCGGTGGCACTGCCGTTCAGCGTAAGTGTTGCACCCGCACACACTGTATAAGATAATGCTGTCGCAGTAACTGCAGTTGGCGCACCGATGATGCTCAGCGTAGTTGTAGTAGCTGTGCTGCTGCCGCACGCGTTGGTGGCTGTAAGGGTATATACACCTGCCGATGCTGTACCAACCGTAAAGGAAGCAGGGTTCAGGTTGGTAGAAGTAAATCCGTCAGGGCCGCTCCATGAATAACTGAATGCGTTAGCTGCCGCACCGGTAAGTGTTAATGTGCCGCCAACACATATTGATGATGACGATAAACCTGCACTTAATGAGGTAGGGATATTATTAATTGTTATAGCGCTGGTATACACTGTTGATGTACCACAGCTATTGCTGGCGGTAACTGTGTAAACTCCTGCAGAGGATGCCGTCACTACAAATGAGGCCGGGTTATCAGTAGAGCTGGAGCCATCCGGGCTATTCCAGGAGTAGGCACTTGCACCCGTAGCCGATGCTGTAATAGTGAGTGTTGCACCAGCACATACCGATGTAGCCGATGGCGTTGCCGTAGCAGTACCGGGAACTGTGAGTATAGCCAGCTCCGCTGTTGTTGCTGTAGTGCTGCCGCATGCGTTCGTTGCAGTCAAGGTATATACACCTGCACTCGCTGTATTAATAGTAAAGGCAGCCGGGTTAATATCTGTTGAAGCAAACCCGTTCGGGCCGCTCCAGGAGTAACTTGTAGCATTGGTAGCTGCTCCGCTGAGTGTAAGCGTACCGCCGGTACAAATGGCAGTAGCAGACAGCGACGCACTTACAGATGTAGGCGCTACTGTACAGCCAAGATCTACAGTTACTGTAGCCTGCTGACCGGTTACCACCGTCGTACAGCCTGCCGCTGAAGTCGCATTGACAACAGTATATGTAGTTGTAGAAGAAGGAGTAACAGAAACAGCAGCAGTACCACCTGCACCAATTGTTACCGATGAAGATCCGCCACCGGTCCAGGAATAGTAAACCACATCTCCGCTATTACCGCTAAAGGTTAATGTTGCAGATGACCCCGCGGCAACTATTGTAGTTCCCGAGATGGTTACAGCAGGCAGTGGATTAACTGTAAGTGTCGCAGTTGTAGCAGTCACCGTTCCGCAACTGTTAGTTGCCGTAAGTGTGTAAATGCCCGCAGACACTGTACCTGTTGTAAACGCTGCCGGGTTAAGGCCTGTTGCTGTGTAGCCGTTTGGTCCGCTCCACGAATAAGAACTTGTACCACTTGCGCTGCCGCTAAGTGTTACCGTTGTTCCGCTGCATACTGTTGATGCCGATAGTGCTGCTGAAAGCCCCGACGGCACAGCAGATACACTTGCCGTAGCAACTGTAGACGATACAGACCCGCTGAGCACGCAGGTTACTGTACATTTATAATAGGTTGTGGCAGAGATTGCCTCAGTGTACGATGAGGATGTAGCTCCGGCAATATCATTAAATGTGATGCTGTCTGTTGACGACTGCCACTGGTAGCTGATACCCGAACCAGACGACGCGCCTGACAAGCTGAGCGTTACAGATCCTGCAGAACACAGCAACGATGGTGTTGCCGCAGCTGTTCCGGCTACAGGGCCGGTACACAGTGGATTACCTGCTACATAGTCGCCGCTGAAAGAAGAACCGGCAGCGCCTGTAGTGGTTGTTACATTGGCCAGCAGTGGCGATGTACCCGATGTGCTGTTGCTGACAGATGGCGCAGAACTCCACGATGAGCCATTGTATTGCCTGATGATAAAGGCGCTGTTCGATCCACCACCGGTTATTGAACTGCCCGGATAGCTAAGATCAATATTAATAGTTGATGGCGCAACACCCGTTGGTGTTATTGTCCAGTATTTATTCACCGCGTTGGCCACGTCAATATATGATCCGGCAATAGATGGATGTGAGCCCGCAGTAGATTTCACTAAAACAGATCCGCTGTTGAGTGAGCTGCTGAAGGTGAGCCTGGCCGGACTATAAGTAGCATCGCCAACCGGGTAAAACATACTGGTAACACCTGCTGCTGGCATCGTACGAGACAAATTACCGTTTACATACGATGAAGAACTACCGCCGGTAATTGTAGAGGTAGCACTGAGTGTAAGCGTATTGCTACCGGTAACAATTACCCCGCTGGACAAGCTGAGCGTAGCACCTACAGTTACTCCGTTGGCCAGGGTAACAGTGCTACCATTGTTAATAGTTAGTTTATTGAAGGAAATGCCTCCGGCTGCATTCGAACCGATCGTTTGCGCACTTGCACCATTTAGATTTACCGTACTGGTACCCGCCGTAAATGTATTGATTGATGAGCTGTGAGTAATGTTCCCACCAATATTGAATGTATTCGGGTTAAGAACCGTAGCACCTGAACCTGTAGACGCTATATTAAGATTGCCATTGATCGTGTAAGTTGATCCACCGGCTGAAGGTGCAAATGATACAGACAGCGTACTGGCATTATTGATCACAATATTATTAAACGCAGGTGCCGCTGCAACAGATGATGAAGCTGCCCCCGAAGAATACCCCCTGATAAAAGTATTGCCACTGTTGGTAGTAGCTGCCATATAGAGAGTACCTGTCAGGTTATACCCTGCAGCATCTCCGCCCATAGAAGCATTATTGAACACCTTTATAGTATTACCACCGTCAGAGAATCTGTTAGCCGAGCCGGTGACGTTCACCCTTAAGAAGTTACTGGCTAATACTGGTGTATTGGATGCAAGGGCTACTGTTCCCGTTTTGGAACCCGCTGCATTATTAATATCTATATTGCGTACGTAGAATAAATTGCCATTGCCGCTTATTGTTTGGTTGGCTGTGCCGCTGGCCACCAGGTTATAGCCATTAGTGCTGCTGGTAGAATCCCCACCTGCAAACGGGCTGGTGCCTGATAGCGTAAGGTTACCTGTAAAGGTCAGGTCAACAGCACTGGCCGGCATAGCCACACTTGTATTGTTCAACACCAGGTTGCCATACGTAACTGTATTGCTGGTAGTATTAGGCAGTAATGTAGTGCTGGTAAAGGTCAGGCCGCTATATACCACCGTACTTGTAGCGCTTAATGCACCGAATGTAGGTATACCGGAATTAGATATTGTCAATGTACGGCCTGCATTTACGTCTATTGTTCCCGTTACCGTTGTAGTCGCACCAATGGCAAGGTCAGAACCATCAACCACTATCCTGGAAGAAGCACCGGAAACTGTCCAGGTACCACCAATGGCAGGCGATGGATTATTGCGGATCTTGAATATCTGGGCAGCCGACGTAAAATTCGATGGGGCTGTACCACTACCATCAGTATTAGTACCCCATGTAGCCGTTGCATTAAGATTACCCGTGCTTTTTGAGTAGTAGTTTACTGGTAGCGCCTGCACTGTAATATCATCAATAGAAAAACCCGGCCGGTTGCCACTGCCGCTCACATCCCTGTATATCCACCTCAGCTCTACAACCGATTGATTGCCGCATCCAGATGGCAGCGTTACAGTTATTGTAGTAGGGTTACTGGATGTGGTTACTGCCCCATTAGTGGTAGATGTAGCATTATTCTGATAGGCAGTGCCAGATACTGTAGTAAAAGTACCGGAAGTACCCACCCTGTATTGCAGGCTCATTTCGTCAATTCGTCCGCCGTTGATCTGCCCCTGGGTAGCTGCAGTATATATTACCTGCACATTGCTTACACCCGTTGTGTTCACAGCAAGGCATATGGCTTTTATATTACTGCCGGTACTCAGCATCCCCATTTTACCTACCATATCGCCTACAAATGCTGAAGTGGCGGCATTGGTTTGCGATGCTACCAATGCCTGATCGCTGCTAGGCGCCGCAGTAGCCAACGTAGTACCCAGGCTACCACCCACTGTCCAACCCTGCCAACCCGCAGGATAGGTAGTAACCGTACCGGTAAAACTATTGAAATTCTGGGTGTATGGCAGAGACTGCGGAGACGGATCTGTTTGCCCGTTGGCACTTACAGCAAAAGTAAAAAGCAGAGACAAAATGATAACAAAATGTTTGCGTATCGATAACATTTGTCGGCTGAGCATTATATTTTTCATTAGGCTGCAAAATTCGTTAACATTGGACAAACGCCGTATTACCGATAAATTAAATTATTACCATTCAGCCTAAATTGATCGATTTTTTTGTTAATTACAACATCACATAGTTTTATTTATAATAAAAATAGGCGCTATTTCCACTTTCTTTAGTCGACTCGGAAATGCCACAAATCAAAAATATACTTATTCAATAGAAAAATATTGTTGTTGCTATAGCTCGAGGTTAGCATCTTCATATCCTGCCGCATTAATCTGAACCGGTTAAGCAATCGGTAAACTACCCTACCTTCCTATGCTAGCCAGGGTATAGCAACCTCAAAACAACCCGGAGTAGTCTTGCCTCCAGCTCCTACTCTGCCGGCAATGGCATCCTGACTTTTACTACGGCAGCTTTGCCGGCGTTGGTCGATGGGATAAGTTCTCCTTCCGTTTTGGCCAGCATTTCGCGCGCTATGTCCAGGTTGCAAATGAAGGCCTGCGTTGCTGATAGTTGCCCCTTGTTGTCCAACACCTTCATGGCACTCAGTTCCAGTGTCAGCTGGAAGTGCGAGCGCTTACCTACCACAATGTCCAGGGCTGCTATCACTTCGCTTCCGGCATCGCCTGCATCCAGCATACTGCCCAGCAGATGCCCTGTTACGGTCATTATATTGCCCGGCGGAAAGCGAAAGGCACTTGTCACCGGGTTTACTTTAAATAATAGTTGCACGTGTCTGCTGTCAGCTTGTGGCTGGTACAACTGCTCCAGCCTCTTCTTTACATCCAGCAATGTAATATCGTTGGCAGCTGTGTTGTTCCGTAATGTATCCAGCGCAAGTATTTCCTCTGCCGAGTTTAATACAGTTTTACCGCTCAGGTATATCATATTGGCCAGTTGTCCGGCATCTTCGCCCCTGGCTTGCATCTTTTCCGGGTCGGTTATGGTCTCAGCCAGTTCTACCATGGTAGTAACAGGGCCGCGCATCAGGTGCAGTACCTTTTGCCGGGCCACACGGGCTTCGGCAAGCTGCCCCCGCAGTACGTTTATTTGTTTCAGCGTATTCAGCCTGGCCATCACTTCTTTAGCTACCAGGCGTAGCATCAGCCGCTTGTCTTCGGGCAGCTCTATGGTTTGCTTACTCAGCAGGCACAATGCACCAAGGCTATGCTCGCCCGATCTCAATGGCAGGCCAAAATAATAGGTCACGTGCGGGTCGCCGGTTACATAGAATTTATCCCGGAAACGCTGGTCTTTATCCAGGTCTTTCACCTCAAAAGGCTCGGCGCCCATTATTGTGTACTGGCATACAGAATCTTCCCTGTGCATCTGTGCTATGTCCAGCCCGTAGCGGGATATCGTCCACTGCGTGGTGGCATCCAGTATATTGATGAGCGAAATTTCGGCACCTGCTATTTCCGCTGCCAGTTCTGCAAGATCGCCCAGGCTATTCCCAAAGCCTGCTATATCCAGGTTATACTCCGCCAACTCCTGCATCCTGTCGAGCTCGCTCTGATGATATTTAGATTCTGTCATTGTCCTGCTGTTCCGTTACGTACTGTTATTTTGTGGCTCGCGTGTTTGCTATATACCTACATGCTCAGCCAGCTCCACACATAGCCTCTTAGTGATGTCATTTATTATTTCTATACACGCACTAAGCTCCTCCACCCCGGTTACGTCTTTGTCAAAATATTCAAGTGTTGTCAGCAGGCCTACCATTTTATTTACTTTAAAATTCAGCGCTGCAGGTCTTAGCTTATGTGCCAATGCCGACATAAATTCCCAATTACCGCTATTGTAGGCAACTGTCATCTGCTCTACTCCTATCTGCAATTCAGTAATAAACGTCTGCGATATATGTTTTACAAAGCTGTTGTCGCCGTTGGCAAAAGATAGGATTGTGCTCATATTGAATAACGCTTCTTCGGGTGCTGCATCAGCGGGCTTATCCGGTGCAGGCACGGTCGATATCAGCTTATCATCATGCCCCAGCCAATGAGCTATACGCCTTATCAATAATTCTTCGTCTATAGGTTTGGGTATAAAATCATTCATGCCGGCCTCCAGGCAACTTTCTTCCTCTTTCTTAAATACACTCGCCGTCAGCGCCAGTATAGGCAGGTCATTCTTCAGTTCATTTCTTATATACCTTGTAGCATCCAGCCCATTCATTACCGGCATGTGCATATCCATCAATACCAGGTCATAATGCCCCTGCTGTATCTTTTCTATAGCTATCTTTCCATCCTCAGCTTCCGTCACATCTGCGCCATACTGGCACAGTATATTCGTTGCTAATATCCGGTTGGTTATATTGTCTTCTGCAAGCAATATGCGTTTACCCTTCAGTATCCGGGTATCCTGCTGTATTACTGCCTCTACCGGCACATCGGCCTCCGTACCTATCTTCAACTTCAGCTCAAAAGATATAGTTGTGCCAACGTCTTTAGTGCTTTGCACATCTATACAGCCGCCCATTAGCTCTATCAGTTCTTTGCTGATGCTCATGCCCAACCCGGTGCCGCCAAATTTCCTGGACGTGCTCCCATCCTCCTGTGTAAACTTCTCAAACAACCGGGACATAAATTCTTTGCTGATACCCACCCCGGTATCGGAAGCAACAAACTGCAGCAACTGGTAATCCTCTTCAGTCTCCTTTAGCCTGCAATGCAGGGATACACTGCCTTGTTCCGTAAATTTTATTGCGTTGCTCAGCAGGTTCATAAACACCTGGTTCAGCCTGTAAGGATCGCCGATAAGCACAGGCGCAATACTTGGATCGCAATCGCATGAAAATACAAGTCCTTTCTCCTCTGCTTTATAACTAAGTATTTTCAAAGATTTGCTCACTTGCTCTTTAAGATTGAAGCCGATCTCCTCCAGCGCAATGTTACCTGAGTCGATCTTAGTGAAATCCAGCAGATCGTTGATGATCACCAGCAGGTTGTTGGCGGCGCCCTGCACTATATCCAGGTAGTAGCGCTGCTGCTTGTCAAGGCTGGTTTTAGATAGCAGTTTGCTGATGCCGATAATGCCATTCATTGGCGTCCGTATTTCGTGGCTCATGTTGGCAAGGAACAGTTCCTTTGCGTTGGCCAATGCTTCTGCATCTGCCTTAGCCTTTATAAGTTCAGCTTCAATGGCTTTCTGGGAGGTAATGTCCAGGTGAATGCCTATGGACCCTATCATTTTCTCTTCCTCACCAAATACCGGTGCTCCACTTATCAGCCACCACTTTTTTCTACCGTCGGGTGTTTTTACCTGTAGTTCATAAGCATCAGAATTGCCTGCACGCCTTCTCGATTGTATACTGTCAATAACGTCATTTTCTATTTCAAACAGCGATGTAGACTTCTTGCCTATCAACTCATCAATATTGTAGCCACTCATTTCGCAAAAGCTCTGGTTGGCATAAACAACATCCTCGTCCGGCGTAACCTGCAACAGTCCCAGGTTCATATTCTCAATTATCCTACGGTACTTCTCTTCACTCGTTTTCAACGCACGCTCGGCTGCCACCCTTGCAGTAATGTCCTGCGAAAAACCTATTACATAAGGTTCTTCTCCTGCCGACTTTACAAGGAAGTTCTGGTAAAGCAGGTATATCTTTTCTCCTTTACTATTGGCAGCTACCATTACACCATTAGCCCTGCCGTCATTTATTATCTTATCCAGGTATTGTTCCTTAAATGCCACAGAGTCGGCATCCATCAATATGGCCGATACCCGCTTGCCGGTAAGCTCGCTACGCTTTCTTCCCAGCGTATCGCATGCGGCCTTATTCACATCCAGTATCGTGCCCTCCAGGTCGTGCGTGCAGATAAGTGCCTGGCTGTTATCAAATATGCTCCTGTATCGTAGCTCACTGCGCTGTATTTCTTCCTCTATCCGTTTTCTGTCGGTAATGTTAAGGCCATATATCACCATCATATCCAACTCGCCATTATCGTGGTATACAGGATGCATCATGCGTAAATGATACTCTGCATCACCGCTCCGGGTGGTCAGCTTCTCCTCCCATATATGTTGCCTGCGCGATGCTACAACGCTTTCAAAGTGCCGTAGTCGCTCCTCTGCCGATGCAAGGGGCCTACCTCTGAACTGGTGATATTCTGCGTCTGTTTTACCTATCATCCATTTGCGCACATCAGCATCCCCCACCGCGCTGGGGTTCACAAACAGGTAGCGGTTATCTTTATCTATTACTGCAATGTTGGCAGGTATCGTGTTCAATATATGCTCATAAAACTGTTGCAATTCCTGTTGTTGCCTGCGGGCCTCCTGTAACTGTTGCGCCTGCCTGCCAAGTATCGTGGCTATTCCCGGCAGGTCGTTCTCGTCCATCTCCCTTGCCCATGTCTCATCACCCAGCTGCACTACCGCATGCTTCAGCTTATCTATCGAGGCCTTTTTACCCGATATCTCCTCCTTTAGCCGGCGGTTCACTTCTTCATACTCCATTTCGCTGAGCCTGAAGGCACGTTCAGACAATTCAATGTCCCGTTCAAATGCTCTGTAAGAGCTATCTACAGCCGCAATAAACGCACCAAATCGCGGATCGTCCCTGTATTCCGCAGGAAACAATTTCTGTAATTGTCTGTCAAACAATTTATTCATACTCACTAATGGTTGTTATGGTCATTGTCTGGTTGTGCAATTGGCATTTGCCTCCGGTTACTCCCGGTGATATTTCGCCGTAAGAGTAAAACCCGGTAAGCAATGTCTTTCCGCCAAATACTTCATCTACAGCTTCCACTTCATCACCCGTCCTCGACTGTAGTATGAGTTTCCTTCCTACGCAGCTCACCAGCAGGGCAAGCTGTGGTGCTGCGTCTGTAGTAAGTACCTGCGTTGCGGCATCGGCCGCTGCTGCTGTTATTTTATCAAAATTGGCCCGCATAAAGCGCACCCTCGCCCCTTGTGGTATATCTCCGGCAAAGGTCATGCTACCTTCCTCCTGGTCTACCTGCAGTATGGTACGTACTACCCGCTCATTGCTGCCCGGCAACTGCACCGATAAGGGGAACAATAATGCAGAACCCGGAAGTTTATCAGCTTCCGGTCCCAGGTATCGCTTATAAAGATCAAGCGCATTTTTACCATCTATCTCAAACAGCACATTCCCCTCCGATCTCGTCACTTCCCGCTCCAGGCCAAAGGTCTCCCAGCCGCCCATAGTGCCATGCCCTACATTCAATTTATCGCCTATGAATGCTATGCCGGCAATGGCTCCGCTTGCAGCATGGCCGTTAACACCCACCAATGTAGCTTCAAACCTGTCACCATCGCCGGCCAATCCGCCGGTTACCAGTACATCTTGCTCTGCAAAGGCTGCCGATAGCTCGCTTCCGTTCACTATGGTTCCGTCAGATAGCACCATGATATAACCGGGGTTCATACCCGTAAATGCCTTCATCAATCCCTTTGCGGCATCATAGCTACTCGCATGGTTGCTCAACTGTTCGCTGGCTATAGCCACGCGGGTATGGGCAAAACTCATAGCCACTATAGATAGCGTGTCGTCATACACGTCAGTGTCAAATATTTCTCCCGCGGTACTGCAGGTAATGATCTCAGCACTCGGAAACCTCAACTTTAGTACAGGGTAGGTGTCCCTGCTTTCTAAAACACCCCTCGACCCGAAACATAACACCAGCTGTGCCTCTTCCGGCTTCAGTTCCTGGTTCGATTTACTTGGGGTGAATGTATCATCACGGTATAGAAATAGTGCTGCCTTCATATTGTTTAATCTTTAGAAATATTATTATTCTTTAGCATCCTGTAAATAGTACTCTTCCCTATATCCAGCTTTTGCGCCACCTTCAGCACATTGTTATCATACTTCTTCAGGTAGTGGCCCACTATTTCCATATTATACTGTTCCAGGGTCTTCTCCTGTGCTGTAAATAGCTTCATGTTCTGTGCTGCCTGCAGCGTTATATCTTCTGCACATACCTGGGTGGTATTGCTCATCACAGCTGCAAGCTCTATTATCCCCTTCAGCTCGCGCACATTCCCTGGGTAATTATAGCGGAGCAGTTTTTCCCGGGCGTCATCAGCTATCATCATGGCAGGCATCTTGTTGGCTTTGCAAAACGCATCCAGGAAGCTTTTAGCCAGCAGCAGTATATCATTCCCCCTGTCGCGCAGCGGCGGCAGGTTTATGGGCAACCCCGATAACCTGTAATAGAGATCTTCCCTGAAGTTGCCCTTGCTCACTTCTTCTGCCAGGTTTTTGTGTGTAGCCGCTATAATACGCACATCCAGTTTCACGCGTTCGCTGCCGCCCACCCTCACCACTTCACGCTCCTGCAATACACGCAGCAGCTTGCTTTGCAGGTTCAGGTTCAGTTCAGCTATTTCGTCAAGGAATATTGTCCCCTTGTTGGCCTCTTCAAACTTGCCCGCCTTACGGCCTATGGCGCCCGTAAATGCACCTTTCTCATGGCCAAACAATTCACTCTCCATCAGCTCTGCAGGTATGGCTGCCATGTTTACTGCCACAAACGGTCCGGGCTTCCTGTCACTGCACTTATGTATGGCACTGGCTACCAGTTCCTTGCCCGTGCCTGTTTCGCCGGTTACAGATACATTGATGTTTACCCTCGCTGCCTTTTCTATCAGGCCAAATATTTTCTGTATTTCCCTGCTGTTGCCTTTTATCAGGCTCGATGGGTCGCTTTTCGAATGCAGTTCCTCTTTCAGCTGTGCCACCTCGCGCTTCAGGGTCTGCGTCTCCTTTATCCTTACAATGGCATTCCACAGCATATCCTTGGCGTTCTCGTCCTTTACTATATAGTCGTTGGCACCCGCTTTCAGTAGTTCTATAGCCTTAGCTATATCGTTCTGGCCACTCAGCAGTATCACAGCAATATTCGGGTCATACTCCTTTATCTTCTTTAGTACCTGCTCGCCCTTGGCATCCGGTAACGAATAGTCCAGCGTTACCAGGTCCGGCTTCTTACCCAGGTTGGCTAACACATCCTTCGCGGTCGAAAACCTGGTTACCTCATTGTCCTCGTTCAACGACAAGAAGAACTTCAGCATTTCGCCGTAAACATTATCATCTTCTACTATAAATACCCTGTATTTACTCATGTAACTAACTATTTATTAGGTCAGCACGTTATTTATTATTCAATTTTTAATCCAAATGCTCATTAACCGTTCCCGATATGGCACAACTATTCCCGAAATGCGCCACCAGAGCCATTTTGAGATTTTCATAAAGTTAATGTCTATTATTGGGAAGATAGCAACATTTATCCCAAAATGGGAATAGCGTACTATTCTGGGAAAAAGACAAACACGACAAGCAATACAAAATATTGATTATCAAGTATTTAAAGCTTTGGCACAACAAGTGAAATATACATGCCGAAATGAAGCGCATGGATATGAAAACAAGCCCCAGGTTATTTTTGGTAGACGACGACCCCGTTTATCGCAGTATGTATGCACATCACCTTAGAACGCTTGGATATACCAACATCAACCAGTTTTCAAACGGGAAGCAATGTGTCGATAATCTTACGATGTCGCCAGACATTATCCTGTTAGCTCACGAAATGCTGCCGATGAACGAAACGGATACATTGAAAAAGATCAGGCGCTTCGACCCGGACATCTTCGTTATCTACCTCTCCGCCCAGGACCAGCTCGAAGTAGCCATTAATGCCCTGAAAGATGGCGCGTTCGACTACGTAATAAAAGGCTCCGTAAACGAAAGACAACGCCTAACCGAAGTATTGAATAAGATACTGGATGTTCGCGCACAAACGGCTGCCAAAAGCTCAGGTAAGTGGAACCGCTTTTTCTCACTCGTATTCTGAACCTGGGTAACGAGAAAAGACTGCTATTCCCAATTTGGGACGGATACATCTCCGGGATTTCAACGATAGCTGCATAAGCCGGGCCTGATTTACCGGCACCATGACAAAAAAGTAAAAAAGGAAGTAAGATATAAACAGAAGGATGCATTCAGCTGGAATGTGAAAGCAGGTCAGCTTGCACACTTCTACACACAGGCCTATCAGCAGTGTAACAAAAGAATATGAGTAAGAGAATAGTGGCAGTGCACCTGCTGAACGATAGAAGCGGCAGCCCGCTGGTGCTTAGAGAAGCGCTCACCACACTGGTGCAACAAAACAAAGTGGTACTATTTACAGCCACTCCGTCGGGAGACGGCTTTTTGTCAGGTATGCCAGGTGTGGACTACAGGCCAATTTTTTACAAATGGAGCAAAAATAAAGGTATTACGCTTCTGTACTTTATCTTATGCGAGCTCATCTTGTTCTTCAGGCTGCTGATACAGCTGCGCAAAACCGACACGCTATATATTAATACGCTACTCCCTTTTGGAGCCGCGCTTGCGGGCAAACTCCGGGGCACAAGGATCATCTACCACATCCACGAAACCAGCATCAGGCCGGTGCTCTTGCGTAGGTTACTGGTAGGTGTGGCCGCGCTAACCGCCCACAAGCTGATATTCGTATCCGCCTGGCTGTCCCGCCAGTTCAGTTTCCCAAGAAGGAAAACAGTGGTCATTCATAATGCCTTGTCACCCGCCTTCATTCAAAAAGCAGAAGCAAGCGAAAAAAACACCAACCGGGATACCTTTACTGTATCCATGCTTTGCTCCTTAAAGGCCTATAAAGGCGTCTGCCATTTCCTTCAGCTGGCAAAGCACCTCCCCGATATGCACTTCATCCTGGTACTGAACGCCAACAATGCGGAAGTTCAGCAATTTATCAGGGAAACCCATCCACCCAAAAACTGCACCATTCATCCTGTTCAGTCCGATACTACACCCGTCTACGCCGCATCAGATGTAATAATTAATCTCTCTGATCCTGGCAAATGGTTAGAACCGTTCGGCATGACACTCCTGGAGGCTATGCAATGGTGCCTGCCGGTTATTGCGCCTACTGTTGGCGGCGTGCTGGAAGTGGTGGAAAACAATATCAATGGGTTCACCATCGACTGCCACAACTACGATGAACTATGTGCATCGCTTATTGATCTGCAAAGCAATAGTATGCTATATGAATTCATATCTGAACAGGCCAGGGCTACCGCAAGAAAGTTCAGCCCTTCTAACTTTTCAGAAAAGATACAGGCAACTTTCGCCTGATATAAGTTGGAAATAAATAGTGCAGTACTCCTATTATGCCACTGGCAAAAACCTATCCCGAAAGCAGTAAAACCAATACAGTAAAGCATTCCATCTGCTTGTCAGTTAATACATTACACTTTTCATAAGAAGGATAAAATTGTATTTTTGACCAAAGCACCCCGCATTGAAACATATTAAAGGCCTTGACACCCTAAGAGCTTTCGCTGTTTTCCTGGTTATGATACAACACAAAGGTGTGTGGTTTGATGACACGGTTACCAACGGCAGATTTATAAAAGAGGTGTTGATCCCCGACGGCGGCTTTGGCGTATTCCTTTTCTTTGTGCTTAGTGGTTTCCTTATTACCACCATATTGCTCTATCAGCGTAGCGAAGATGGCAATCGTTATCATGCTGTAAAGAACTTTTTTGTACGCAGAGCGCTACGTATTTTCCCTATCTACTTTCTATTGCTGTCTTTCCTCTACATCATCAATTACCCCGAGATAAGAACCAATATATTGTACCATGCCACTTACACAACTAACATCCTGTGCTATATAAAGAACGACTGGAACTCTTTCTCTCACGCATGGACACTGAGCGTGGAAGAGCAATTCTATTTATTATGGCCATGGCTTATCATCTTTACCCCAAGCAAATGGCTTAAGCCACTACTCATTGGTTCTATAATTATTGGCATTGTAACTACCTGGTATTGTATAAGTATACAGAAGTGCATAGGGCCATTCCTGCCATTCAACTGTTTCGATTCATTTGGAATTGGTGCTTTGTTGGCGTTTGCGCAAACCAATAGCGATGATAAAAGGCTATTCAATAAGTGGATGAACAGAACAGCAGTAGCTGCGTTGGGCATATACCTCTATTGGAAGATCGGGGCCTTTTTCAGCTTACCCGTATACGGGCTTGAGTTTGTGAAGACCATTGACAGTATCCTTGCGGTAAAGCTGATAAGCCTGGTGATCAACGCCAGACCATCAGCATTCCGTAAGTACTTCTTGGAGAACCGTATGCTGACCTTTGTGGGCAAAGTAAGCTATGGTATCTACCTGTATCACTACATCTACAATACGCTTGTCTATTACCAGCTGAATAGCTACCTGGAGAAAATTTCTGTTGGTTACCCAACCATCAACGGCTGGATACAAGATTCTCATTATTACTACTGGCTGCATGTTGTGCTGACAATACTGCTGGCCTCTGCATCTTACTACATTATTGAGCGGCCCTTCCTGGCACTGAAAAAGTACTTTACCTATAAGCCTGTTGTTTCAACCAGTGTTGACACTGTACATATTTAGTAGCTATTCTGCGCATAACCCGGATAGTGCCCTCACGGCTACGCCAACCAGTTGCGCTGTCCGCCATGCAGTAGTTGAATGCCAATATTTATCACACATTACGGTACGGCATCCGGCACCATTCATTACGAAAATACAATTGCAGGCTATCTCACCCGTACAAAGGTGCGCTGGGCCAGGCCTGTGGAGAATAACTCTGTTTCTATACAGTTGAATTTAAGCAGGCCTGGCAGTGTGCCGAACAGTGGTATGCCGCCGCCGAGTAAATAAGGAACGGTGGTAATGACCATATCATCTATCAGGTCTTCCTGCAGAAAGCCTTGTATGGTTTTACCACCATCTATATATAAGCGGCGATATCCCTTACTGTGTACCTGCACCAGTACTTCTTTTACAGTACCTTTTACCAGTATTACCTTATCCTGCAGTTGCGCCTGTATCTCTGTAAGTGTGTTGCTGTATACGAATACTGGCTTTGTGTATGGCCAATCGATATTAAACCCACAAACCGTTTCGAAAGAGACCCGGCCCATTACCAGTGCATCTATCCGCGCCATAAGTTTTCCGTAACCCATATCGTTATGCTCGGGGTCGGGGTAAGATGTAAGCCATTCTATTGCTCCGTTGCTATCGGCAATATAGCCATCTATGCTGGTGGCTATGAAAACAGAGTTCTTATTTTCGGGCTGCATGGTTTGTGTAGTTTATACAAATGTAGTGAACGGGTAGTTTGATTTTGAGGCCCGTTATTTCAGGCCGTGCCTTCACCCGAACGGGTGTAAAAATATTGTCGGGCGATAGCGACGGCAGGTGCCGTTGTAATTTGTTGTTTATCAATATGCTAAGCTGAATTGTGCTGACTCTCTACTACCGAAATACACCCGATTACACCCGATTTTGACCCGCTAATACCCGGTTGGTGGGTATTGGGTTTCCTGTAGCAGGATGTGGCGGCGGGCCATTACGTACTCGTATGCTTTTTGGGGGTCGGGCTCCGGGAGGATGAGGTCGTGGCCGGAGGCTTCTTTATACATGTCGAAAAAGATCTGCTGCCGTTCTTCTGCTTCTTTGTTTATCCGGTCTGCCAAGCGTCCGCCATATAAAAACAGGAGCTCATCCATATCGTTGTTGCTGTCAGTCGTATCTAAATGGGCGAGCGGTGAATCGGGTATTGTAGCGGGTGTGCCGGGTGCGGGTGCGAGCGGTGTATCGGGCTGAACAGCTGTTTGTTGTTCGGATGCTTCCGGTGCGGGTGTTTCGTTAGCTGGTGTATCACGGATGGGGGCATCGGTTTGTGCGTTCATGATCTCTTCTTTTTCCTCATACATGGCCATGAGGCTGCGTTTATCGGGACGGATGTCGTCGACATAGTCGTTCATGATGTTGACAACCGTCATGGACATGTCTTTATCGCGCTTGCGCAGGTACATACTGAACTGCATGAGCACCTGGGTAGTATCGGCGAAGGTTACGTTGCCGGGCTCTTTCAGCTGCTTTATTGTGGCCGATAGTTTGCGCATGATATCGGCTTCCTCCTTCGTAGGATAGGGCCGATCTTCGCGGCTGAGTATATCTTCGTTCAGCCCCGCAAACTGGATATAGTTCTGCTCGAGGAGCATGAGCGGTATGTCGAGTGCAGCCTTGCGTGCGCGCTTCCAGTCGCCCTCGCGGATCCAGCCATAGAGCGTACGAGGATTAACGCCGACATTGCCGGCGATCTGCTGCTGGGAAAGGTCGGACTGCATGTAAAGTTTGCGGGCCTGCTCTTTTGCGTGTTCTTTTATCATAGCTAAGGTGTTTTTAGTGTTTGCTCTTGATGGCGGCAATGTTACCACAAAGTTGAGTTGCCCCATGCTAACCAACAAATTGGAAATACATGATGGTACACTTTCCGTGCTATGATAAAACGTATACGTTCTATCATAGATTTCCATTTTGTGGATAACTCGTGTTAGTTAGTTTGTTATGAACGGGATGGGCATTGTGTTTTTGTTTTATTTCTGCAAAAAAAAGCCCAGCCGAAAAATGGGGTGTTTTGAGTGTGGTAACAAGCCTCATCCCGGCCTTTTCCAAAGGAGCAGAAGCCGCAGGGTTGAAAACACCTGCGCTATTATAACCCGCCCGTACAGGGCTGAGCATAATTCTGACCTATTTAAACACCAGTCAGAGACTGGTTCACGTGTGTGTCGCGAGAGCGCTTGCTTACTCTCGCGACAGTAAGAATCCTGCTACCGGACCGCACATAGCTACAAGCTATAGCGAACTGGCAGGGTTTACATTTCGCAGCTCTCTTACTTTAATGGCATTGCTGTAAATGAAAGAGTTTGACATAGTTATCAACGCCGGACGCTATCGTTCTGTAGGGTTCATTTTGATGCTGAAAAGACTTCTTCAATCGCCCCGGATATCAGAACTCCTTCTACTCCATCCAGCATGTGTTCTTTCTGCAACAGCATTATTTTATCCTTGAAGTAAGTAACCAGACCGGGGTTATGTTTTTTCATTTGCGCAAGCGTTTCTGCAAGAATCATGCGAGTGGTTTTGTTATGGGGATGCTTCAGATTGAGAAACAGATTTCCTTCTACTATCTCGTGAGCGCCATGCAGCCCGCCACCCTCAAGAAAGTCCTGATTTTCACACACAACCGTAAGCAACTGTTCGATCCTTAACAGATAATCTGAAGCGGATACGCCATCGGGAATAGTATACCAATCCGGATGAGTTATAGCATTTACCAAAGCATATCGGTTTAGTGATCCTATTACTTTTTCGCTCAATTGCTGCGCAATGATCCCTATATTTTCGGGTGTACACCTGACGACTATTTTATCCAAAGAAGTCCGATCACTTCTCCGAATGATATTAACCTCCAGGCGCCATGGATCACTTGTTTCATCTATCACGATGCCCAGAACCAAATCGGGCGCATTATCACTGCCTCGTTCTACTATTCCACAAAGGTCCGGCTCGCTATATGGTTGTCCAAAAACTGCAAACCCTTTAGATTGTGCCCAAGGAATTAAAACATTGGTTTTTGCATCTGTTGTGAGATAAATCTGCTCTGAGAGGAACAGAGGAATTGAACGGCTGATCCGTCCGGATGCATCAGCCAGCTGAAGCATGTTTGCTCCTGATGTAGCGTTGCGTATGGTAGTACTACCAAATATGCCAACGGTTACTGATGATGGCTCTTTAGCTGGCAACAATGAAGCAAAAGGCGAACTATTACGACACCAGAGAGGCCCTTCTATTGCAACCAGTGTTACAGCATTAACCGGTCCTCCTTGTTGAGCATCAGCTGCTACTTTCTTCCTGGCCAGTTCTGTGTCCCAATAGGCAAGAAATTCGCGCCAATCCGGACGGTTCTGTTTATATAACTGATCAATTAGCTCGCGGGCTTCCTGCCACCGGCCTAACTCAACATATGTCTTTATTAAATTATTACCTACCTGAAGCCCATGCAATGCAACCTGAAAGTATGGCAATACTAATTCTATGATCTCATTAAGATAGCCTGTATTGCCGAGGTCACCACTCATCTGCATCAACAGTTCTTCCGACACCGGCATTCCTGCATTTTCAATAGCCTGCGTATATAAGGTTCTTGCAGTATCAATATCGCTTTTGCCAAGGGCGAGGCGAGCCAACCATAGCTGTGCTCTCCAACTACCAGGGAATAATGCTATCTGTGTGAGGCTATCTGAAAATGCCTGTTCTCCACCCTTTTCTTTTTGTATCGCAGTATACCATCCCAACCCGTTTTCCTGATTAGGATCGACCTCTAAAGCGTGCAGTAATAATGATTCGGCCTTTTTATCATCACCTTTAGCTGCATAAACCTTGGCGAGATTTGTGAGTACTACGCCGTCATCGCCATGATCTTTAATAAAACCGGCGAGAACGTGTTCAGCATCATCGAGACGATCGCATTTCATGTAAGCGATACCCAGAATTATGGCAGCCCGGGACCTTTGTGTATCGATCTTTACTAATATCCCGGCATATTTTACAACTTCCTGGAAAAATCCGTCGTACAATGCACTTAACAGCATATTATACAATTCATCGGGCTTATTCTTTACTGCTTCCAGGTTGCCGATCAACACATTGTCTTTCCACTGATCTTTTGTTATATAAAGTTCCTGACCATACTTATCGTACACCTTAATCTTCTCATCTTCTTTACCTTGCTGTGTATCAGGAACTGTTTTTTCCTCCGAAATCTTCTTTTTGAATAGCCTGTTGAATATATTCATAGATGCTCATATCCCGCGTTACAGGAGTTTTACTAATGTACAACATTTAAAAGCAGTGTTCATCGCCGAAACATCATTATGCTCTTCTTTGGGACTTTACGACTGTTACAAGTACTACCAGTATATAGATACAAAAGGAAAAACTCTACCAGAACTATTTCTTAACAGGTAGTTATCTGGCGGCTGCTTTTAACTTTTAAAGAAAATTTATGCCTATCATTGCCAGTGTCGATGCCCGGAACGAATGAAGAATAATAAAATATCTATTGTTTTACTGCTCTTATGTTTTACCCTGCCCCTTGCAGGGTACGGCCAGCATATGGACCCAAAAGAAAACTCGGTATACATATACAACTTCATCAAGTACACTAGCTGGCCAAAGAAAAAGAATACTATAATAGTTGGCATAATAGGCAATACACCGCTGGAGCGCGAGTTGCAGCAATTATTCGCCCGTAAAACCAGCCAGGGAGTTGGTTACCTGGTAAAAAAAATGTCGCTACATGAAGCCCGCAATGCCGATGTGGTATTAGTAGCCGCAGACGCAGCAGACCAGCTGAAGGAACTGAACCAGGAAACGGCCCAGTTACCCATACTGATCATCAGCGAAAAGGAAAGTATGGGGCGCGCCGGTGCTTGTATCTGCTTTTACCTGGATGAAGAAAACGACTATAAAACCGGCTACCAGCTGAGTGTGCGCAACATACATGCCCGTGGCCTTAAAGTGAATGAACAGATACTTAATAATGCAGTTTTAATAAGGTGAGATGAGCGTAAGGATACTAGCTACTATATTGACTGTGTTGTACTCCGCAATTAGCTTTGCGCAGGATACGAGCCTGTACCGGGCGGTATTGCCCGACTCTGCCGATCTATCGGAGATGAGCATTGAAGAGCTGTCGAAGATGCGTTCGAAGTACGCATCGACGGAATTGGAAAAGACGATCAACCAGGCTATAGAAGCGGCATCGCGCAAATCCCTGCCCTTGCGGAAGGCCCCGTCTATCATTTCGGTGATATCGGAAGATGAAATAACGCGGAGCGGTGCCCGTACGTTGATGGATGTACTACGTATGGTGCCGGGTATTGAGTTTAATGTAGATGTAGAGGGTATTGTTGCGTTATCCTTCAGGGGCTTGTGGGCCAACGAGGGGAACATTTCGCTGCAAATAGACGGGCAGGAAGTAAACGAGATAGCTTATGCATCTATTCAGCTGGGCGATCACTACCCCATCAGCCAGATAAAAAAAGTAGAGATCATACGCGGACCGGGATCGGCCATATATGGAGGATGTGCGGAATATGCAGTTATCAATATTGTTACCAGGAAGGGCGGGGATCTTAAAGGTGCCTTTGCAGATGTAAGTGCCGGGCAAACGCAGAAAACACACGGGCGACAGGCAGCAGCCATAGGTGCCGGAGACAGCACCCGGTATTTTAAATATTCCGTATTCGGTTCTTTATCGCGGTCTCAACGCAGCGACCGTATGTATACTGATGTGTATGGCAATACATTTGATATGACCGGCAATTCTGACCTGAACAATGCGTTTGTTAATGCATCGGTTTCATACAAAGATCTGTCGCTGCAGTTTGTATACGATAACTACCAGGCCATCAACCGCGATGCCAATCTGAAAATACTGAGCAAGGCGTACCCGCTTGACTTTCTTTCTACGATGACGCAACTGAAGTATAAGCGGCAACTGGGCCGGAAGCTGCAATTATCGGCAAGGCTGAGCCATAAGTATTCTGAACCCTGGACCTTTAAAGGTAACCCCGCACCGGTAGATTCCGAATATGGCTATTACCTGCTGCATGCCAATACTTACCGGGCGAATGCAGGGCTGTTGTGGGATCCTGTTTACTGGGTCAATGTAAATGCGGGTTTCGAGGTGTATAATGACCGGGGACAGCTTACGGGAGGGCAAATGTTCCGGTCAGACAATGTAGACTTTGTAAGCTACATGAACTATGCACCCTATACCCAACTGCTTATAAAAAGCTCTTTCGCCAACCTTACGCTAGGTGCCCGCTACGATGTAAGTACCGCCTTCGGGCATGCCTTTAACCCAAGGCTGGGCATTACCAAGAAAGTAGGCATGGTGAATTTTAAGTTGCTATACGCATCCTCTTTCCGTGCACCGGCTATAGAAAGTTTTCAGTACAGCCTTGATGCGGTGCAATTAAAGCCTGAGCGATCGCAGACGCTGGAATTTGAGGCCAGCGTAAAGATTGGCAAAAACATGTACCTGTCTGCCAACCTGTTCGATATATCGACCGTTAACGCGATCCGCTACTTTGTAAAGACAGACTCTGTAGTTACCGGCTACCCCGACGGTTACAGGAACAGTGATATTACCATTGGCAGCCAGGGCCTGGAACTGGAATATAAGTACAAGGCGGCGTTCGGCTTCATTAACCTGGGCTATTCTTTTTACACAACCCGCAATAAACACCTGGATGAAGCCAATATGGTGCCCGGTAATAACAGCCAGTCTTTAGGTACGGCACGTAACAAGCTGAACCTGCAGGCCAGCTTTAATATAGGCCCTAAAATATTCATATCGCCATCTGTTAACTGGCTTGATAAACGTTACGCCTACTCTGCCGCGGATGCCAATGACAATGGTATACTAACCGAATACAAACCGCAGCTTATTGCCAATATATACGTGGGATCGGACAAGCTGATCAAAAACACGTTGCTGGGCATAGGTGTGGCCAATCTTACCGACGAGCACATTATCTATCCCCAGGCATACAACAGCCTGCATGCGCCGCTACCCGGTATGAGCAGGGAGCTATATTGCAAACTGAACTATTACTTACCATTTAAACGACAACAGTAGAGTCTGATGAAAGCCGGTATAGGACGCAAGCTGATGAATACCTATCTCACCACCATAATAACGGTAGTGGTGAGCGGCAGCTTTGCCTTATACGTGCTTGCCGTGAACCTGCATACCAACCGCCATATCCAGAAGGTGAGCGCTCCGACTATAGCGCATCTTAAAGACATGCGCGCGGCTATGCTGGAAATAAAAAAGCTTTCTGACTCGTGGGTGTATCTGTCTAATCGCCGCGACCAGGAGCGACTGGTGCAGTTGACAGGCAAAGAATACACAGACCTGGACAGCAATATAAAGGCCCTGTCGGAGCGCTGGGATTACAAGCAGGATCTGCCGCACATGGACAGTATTCTGCAGAACAACCGTGCGGCTATAGATTCCATTAAGCAGATCACTACGCTGCTGGCATTACCGGAGCACTACCTGGATGACAGCCGGGCAGACAGGGCTGCCACCATTAATACCGGCGTTGGCAGGCAGATAGCCGAGAATGATAAACGCTTTGCCGCACTTTTAGAAATTAAAGAACAACACCTGGAGGCTCAGCAGGAACATCTGTCGGTACTCCTATACATGCTGAGCTTTGTGATATTGCTGGCGATAGTTACGGTTATACTGGCCAGCTACCTGGCCATGCGTTTTTCCCGTAAGAATATTATACAGCCATTATTAGCCCTTAACAAAACGATACTTGAGCTGAGTACCGGAAGAGTATCTGTTACACAACCATCGGCGCGGAACGATGAAATAGGGCAAATGGAAAATGCGGTAGACACCATGATGCAGGGCATGCTGCAGAAAGTAGAGTTTGCGGTGCAGCTGGGCAGCGGCAACTACCAGGCAGATTTCAAACTGTTATCGAACGAAGACAAGCTGGGCCTGGCCCTGATAACAATGCGCGATGACCTGAACCGGACCCACACAGAATTGCTGGAACAGGACAAGCAACTGCTGGACGCACAGAAACTGGCCCGCATAGGCAGCTACTACTACGACCTTGTTACGCGCGAATTCCAGAGTTCTCAAACGCTTAATGATATACTGGGCATAGACGATGGCATGCCTCGCTTCAATATAGATTGGCGCGACCATATTTTTGCCGACTTTCATGCAGAGGTAGCGGAGAAGGCTGTTGCCGCTATCAAGCAACGTACCAAATTCTCCACGAGCTACCTTGTGCGCAGGTATAATGACGGGAAAGAGTGCTGGGTAAATGTGATAGCGGAATATGCTTATAATAAAGACGGACGTGCAATAGCCATGTATGGCACTATGCAGGACATAACTGAAAGCAAGCTGCTGGAACTGGAGCTGAACAGCTCTTACGAAATGGCCAGGGAGCAAAATAACAGGCTGCTGAATTTTTCCTACATCGTATCGCACAACTTGCGGATGCACACGGTTAATATACACAGCCTGCTGGGTATGATAGATGAGGCGGAGACAGAAGAAGAACGTAAGGAGTTCCTGGGCTACCTGCGCATGTCGTCCGACCAATTGGAGGAGACACTGCAACAACTGAATGAAGTGGTGGCCATGCGCAATACTGTAGACCTGGTAGTAGAACCGCTGCGGCTGAGTGCGGCCATCAACCATACGGCAGACCTGCTACGCACGCGCATCAGCGAAAAAAATGCCCGCATAGTAAACAATGTGCCTGACGACCTGATGATAAATTACAACCCGGGATACCTGAACAGCATTTTGCTGAATTTTATCTCGAACGCTATAAAGTATAGCCATCCGGACAGGCAACCGGTAGTGACGCTGAACTGCGAGAAAGAACATCCCGCCAAAGAAAATACCGGATATATACTAACAATAGCAGACAACGGATTAGGCATAGACCTTAAAACCCATGGCGACAAGTTATTTGGCATGTACAAAACCTTCCACGGCAATAAAGATGCAAAAGGGTTGGGATTGTTTATGACCAGGTACCAAGTAGAAGCCATGGATGGGCATATAGAAGTAGATAGTACAGTAAATATTGGCACCACGTTTAAAATTTACATCAGGTAATGAGCAAGAAGGTTTTTATAATAGACGACGACCAGGTATACCAGCTGATATTGAAAAAGATGATGGTGAAAGTATCCGCAGATGTAACCATTGAAACCTACCAGAACGGAGCGCTGGCCCTGGATGCCCTGGCGGCATGCAACGGCTTATTTCCGGATGTGGTTTTCCTTGATATTAATATGCCGGTAATGGATGGCTGGCAATTCCTGGAGGGGATCGCCCAACAGTATCCGGCCATGCAAGCCACTACGCGCATTTATATGATCAGCACATCGCTGGACATGCGCGATAAAGAACGTGCGCTGTCTCATGCCGAGGTGAAAGAATATATTTATAAACCGATAACGCCGGATAAAATGAAGGAAGTGCTGGGGGGATAAATATGCAGGTATAGTGCATATAAGACCCAAGATGTACCTTGTAATAATCCGTACCTTAGCCACCGCATTTTAGTACGAATAGCAAATGGCACAGTTAATAAGAAAAGAAGACGCACTAGAGTATCATAGTAAAGGCAGGCCGGGCAAGATAGAGGTAGTATCTACAAAGGAAACGAAGACGCAGCGCGACCTGGCGCTGGCCTACAGCCCGGGCGTGGCAGAGCCCTGCCTTGAGATAGCCGCCAATCCTGAAGACGTATATAAGTATACTGCCAAAGGCAACCTGGTAGCGGTAATAAGTAACGGCACTGCCGTGCTGGGGTTGGGCGATATAGGCCCGGAAGCCGGTAAACCCGTAATGGAAGGCAAGGGCCTGCTGTTTAAGATATATGCCGACATAGATGTGTTTGACATAGAGTTGAACGTAAAAGACCCGGAACAGTTTATACAGGTAGTAAAGGCGCTAGAGCCTACGTTTGGCGGCATTAACCTGGAAGACATTAAAGCGCCCGAGTGTTTCGAGATAGAGACGCGCCTGAAGCAGGAACTAAGCATCCCGATCATGCACGACGACCAGCACGGCACCGCAATAATAAGCGGAGCTGCGCTGCTGAATGCGCTGGATATAGTGGGTAAGAACATTGCAGAGGTGAAGTTCGTGATCAGTGGAGCGGGTGCATCGGCCATATCTTGCTGCAAGATATACCTGGCGCTGGGTGCCCGGGTAGAAAACATGTATATGTTTGACAGCAAGGGCCTGATCATCAAGAGCAGGACGGACCTGGACAGCCATAAGCAACAGTTTGCCCAGAACAGCGCCGATATGAGCCTGGCGGAAGCTATGCAGGGTGCAGATGTGTTCATAGGCCTGAGTAAGGGCGGCGTAGTGAGCCAGGATATGGTGAAGGGCATGGCTGCAAAGCCGATTGTCTTTGCATTGGCCAACCCTACCCCGGAGATAAGTTACGATGAGGCGGTGGCGGCGCGCCCCGATGTGGTAATGGCCACAGGCCGCAGCGACTATCCTAACCAGGTGAATAATGTGCTGGGCTTCCCGTACATCTTCCGCGGGGCGCTGGATGTACGCGCATCGGCCATAAACGAAGAGATGAAGCTGGCAGCAGTAAAGGCACTGGCAGCACTGGCCAAGGAGCCTGTACCCGATATAGTGAACGTGGCCTATAACGACCATTCGCTGCAATACGGCCCCAACTACATAATACCAAAGCCAATGGACCCGCGCCTGCTGGTAACGGTATCTATGGCGGTAGCACGGGCAGCCATAGACAGTGGCGTAGCCCGCAAACCTATTACCGACTGGACCGCCTATGAACATGAGTTGTACAGCCGCCTCGGTAGCGATGATATTGTACTACGTTCGGTGATCAACAAGGCCAAGCAGAATGTGAAACGCGTGGTATTCTCTGAAGCCGAGAACATTAAGATACTAAAGGCTGCACAGATAGTGAAAGACGAAGGTATAGCCCAACCCATACTGCTGGGCAATGTGGGCAAGATACAGCGTATGATAGCCGAGAACAACCTGCACCTGGAGGATGTAGAAATAATAGACCCGAAGAGTGATGAACAGGAAGCTACGCGCAATGCCTACGGAGAACTGTTCTTTGAAGAACGGCAGCGCAAGGGCGTGAACCTGTACGAAGCCAAGAAGATGATGCGCGAGCGCCCTTACTTTGGCTGTATGATGGTGCGCCAGGGGCAGGCAGATGCACTGGTGAGTGGCCTGACGCGTAAATACCCGATGACCATACGCCCAGCATTGGAGATAATAGGCATGGAAGAGGGCGCAGGCCGCGTAGCCGGGCTGTACCTGATGCTGACCAAGAGAGGGCCACTTTTCTTTGCCGATACTACGCTGAATTTAAACCCGACGGAAGACCAGTTGGTAGATATTACCCTGCTCACGGCCAAGGCGGTAGAACGCTTTAACATAAAGCCAAGGATAGCAATGCTCTCTTACAGCAACTTTGGCAGTACTCCTTCGGCAGAGTCGCACGCGGTGAGTAATGCAGTGGCACGGATAAAGGCCACGCACCCTGAACTGGTGATAGACGGCGAGGTGCAGGCGGGCGTAGCCTTCGACCAGGAGCTGCTGAAAGAGAACTACCCCTTCAGCGATTTGGTGAACGGCGCCCCTAATGTGCTGATCTTCCCCAACCTGGCAGCTGGCAACATTGCCTACCACCTGCTGCAGGAGGTAGGTGGCGCAGAAGCTGTAGGGCCTATATTGCTGGGCCTGCGCAAACCAGTATACGTATTGCAACTGGGCAGCACGGTGCGCCAGATAGTGAATATTGTGGCAATAGCAGCCATGGAAGCGCAGGTGAAATAATGGCTCAATAACTGAATGGCTCGATGGCTCAATGAGAGAACTTATAATATTATAATAATACCGGTTGAGTCAGAGCATTAAGTTTTTGGCGCGAAAATTGGGAAAATAAAAAAGGGTTTGCTACATTTGCACTCCCGTACACGGAAGGATAGTTCCATGGTGTAACGGTAGCACAACAGATTTTGGTTCTGTTTGTTCTGGTTCGAATCCAGATGGAACTACCTTTTGGGAAGCCGGTTCAAAATTTCTTGAACCGGCTTCTCTATTTCCCCTGAAACTCGTGCTGGTATTGAGAAGTAGTGGCATGAAACTTCCCTTCCCTATGGTTCGAAGTTCCTTATTTTCATAGACAAGCTTTTCAGGGAACATCGAACCAAGCATCTGCGTTTTTTCGTCCAAAGCAAGTATTCTAAAGTATTCTGGCATATTGTTTAAATATTCAATGCAAAAATCAAAGACGTCTTGCTCTTCCGGATTCACACTTGTAAACTTCATCTGGCGGTTGATTAATTTTTGAATCTCAGGCTCAATTTTTGTCTTAATAGCCCTAAACTCATTCATATCCATTTCCCTGTCCAGCGCCATGTCTTCCGCCGTTTGTAACCGCTTACGATAGCGCTCCAGTTCCTTCTCGATATGCTGAAGCTCTGCCTCATTTGCTTTAATGAACGCTTTCTGATCCACTACACATGACTTTTGTACACTCTTGATTAAACGCTTATCCTTACTAATTTCCGAAAGCATTTGAATGAATATGTCATTTGCCATCTGCGCCCTAAAACGTTCATTGCAGCCATTCGTGCAATGGTAGTAAAAATACTTACCACCGTTACCTTTGGAGGCGCTACCTGTGAGCGTCTTGCCACATTTGTTACACTGTAAAAAGCCCCTCAATACAAGTTCCTCGTGTTTGCTATGGTGTGCAGGGAAATTTGTCTTCTTACGGCCTAACAATACTTCCTGTACTTCGTAAAATAAACCGCTGGAGATAATGCTTTCATGTCTACCCTCCACAACCATGGCTGGCTCATCCTTAAAAGCTGGCACCAAAACCTTACCTATGTACACCGGATTACGCAGCATCCACCAAAACGCGTTACGGCTTACTTTCAGGCCAAGACCATTAACCTTTTTTCTAAGGATGTCTATATGATACTGTCCTGTGGCAAATTCCTCGAAAGCATGTTTGACCAAATCAGCATCATCGCTTGGTACTATGCACGGTTTGTTATTCTCATCCCTTTTATTTGAGAAACCTACCGGAGCTTTACCTAACCACCTACCATCTTTCATGGCGCGGCGCATACCTGCCAGAATATTTAACGCACGCCTGTCATTCTCTACTTCTGGAGTCGTCAAGTAGACAGCCAGCATGATTTTGTTTTCTGGTACCGACAAGTCTAACGGCTGTTCTATGGCCTGTGGTTCCACTTTGTATTTCCGCAATGTACCTATCATGGCATATGCTTCAGGCGCGTTACGTGAAAATCTATCCCATTTTAGAAACAAGAGTATATCCGCCGCTTCCTTGTTCCTTTTAAGAAAATCAAGCAGCCTACCAAATTCGGGCCTGTCGAATGTCTTAGCTGAATGGTCTTCCCTGTAAAACCCAACAACTTCCAAACCATTCACTGCACAATAATTTCTTAGTCGTTCTTCCTGATGCTTTAGACTATGTCCTTTTTCAGCCTGCTCGTCTGTACTCACCCGAATGTAAAGTATCGCTCGCTTTTTCGTCATCTGTTATCGGTTTTAGTTCTACAATTTTGCTTTTCTTACCTGAGTAGGCATGTAATGCCGCTTTTGATATTAGGTAAATGAATTCCCTAAGTTTTAAAAGTTCCTCGTCTGTGTATTTTGTCGTTCCATCTTCCCAAATTTCACGCATATCTTTCAAAGAAAGTCTCTCCCTATTCCCTTCATATTCGGGATTGAAATTGATAATTTTGCCTTTCATATTGTCGCTTTAGAACAAAGCTACCACCTGCCAAAAACGTGCTTACCGCTTTCGGGAGTGCTATACCAAGGCTTACCAACAATGGCAAAAAATGGTAACGTTTACTAATAATCCTTTGGCTCATCGCTGACGCTTTTAGGGAAACCAATAAGCTGGAATATCGTGTCAACCTGTTTGACCGTAAAATACCTGCCTGTCTTATCACCTATCCTTTCTTTGTATGGTTTAAGCCAGCTTGCAAGAGTTGGCTTTGTGACCCCGTATAGCTGAGTTAGCTCTTTCAAAGTATAGGGTCTCACTTGACATTCATTCACCTTTACCATATCCGTATCTTTTAGATTGTTGTTTACTTAATTGCGATAGTTGTAGTTGGGTTAGTAAACAAAATCATCCGTATATCTGAATAAATTCGTCTGTATGCAGGTGCAATTGTTCTGCTATGCCTGCCACATCTAAACTCCTTTTCATTTTTAAGTTGAGCAGCCATTGCCTGAACAGCTTCGGTTGCTCAATGGTTACATCAAGCTCTACTGGCTCCCTACGGCGTATCTTTTTATCATTGAACTGCTGTACCAAATAACGTTTCTGATTTTCAGTAAGGAAGCCGAGATCGTCAGCACGGTACAACAGAGAGATCATTGACACCTTCCATTTTCTTTTCAACTCTGCGAGTAAGGCCAGTGTTATACCTTTGTTGTATTCTTCCCGCATTTCGGCTTCTGGCATTAGTAATTCGGCAGCAAATAGGTTAGCTTCGTGACCCACATCTATGTTCCAATCTACTGGCCTGTATGTATGCATAACCAAATGGCCGAGCTGATATGCTAAAGAGAACCGTTGCCTATCTCCAAGCAAGCCCTTATTCAGTACAATAATGGGATATTTGTTGTCAGTGAGCACAGTACGGCTATCAACGCGATTTGTGCCAAGGTCAACAACCTGTACTGTAATTCCATTTTTCTCTATAATCTCTATAAGGTTGTTGATTGGCCCTTTACCAATATTCCAAACCTTCCGTATCTCCGAGGCTATCTTAGCTGGAGTCATTTCCTCCGTAACTTGTATTGTTGGAATAACCGGCATCGATACTTCTAATGCTTCAGAAACGTTTTTTACATGGAGCCGTGTAACATTCACTCTGGCATTTACAACAGTAAGTATTTTTTGTGCTACGGTTTCACGTTTTCTATACGCTATATTTTCTGGTACAATCTCACCTTCCTGAAAAAAAAAGGAGATTGGATAGTGAGTATAGTTTGAAATAGCCTTTAAATGATCGTCAGATATAGGAGCATCGTTTCTTTCCATCCTGCTAATAAATGCAGGTGCAAATCCCATTTTTCCTGCTAGTTCTCTTTGATTCATACCTCTTGCTTCCCTTGCCAATATCATCATATTGACATTCACTGCCTGTCTCATGCTTGATTCTTTATGATGCAAAGCTAATATACGTTTTTGTATTTCCCAAAAAATAATTAACCAACTACATAATTCATAACAAAACAAATGCCAAACCTTAATGAAAAAAATACATAATAGACCTTATTTATACACAAATTTTGGATTATTGGAAATAATGTCAAAAAAGATGGCATTCATCGTAAAATAGGCGAAGGGCAAAGCGTATGATATAGGCATATTAACTTCATTTGAACCGCTAATGGCGGTTACTGAGATTTGAAGTGTCTGATAGTCAAGAATAAGACCTCTACTTTCATTTGCAGACGGAGAACAAACAAGTGTATCCTGACCACAAAGTAGAATAGGTAATAAAACGGTAGTAAAAGTTTTAGGAAAATGAAATATTTTACTCAAATGGGACTGCGACTAACGTCTACTATGTTGCTGCTCGTATTGTAAACTTAACTGTCGTGCCAAAATTGCTATTTGATTGTATAGTTATCTTACCACCATTAGCTTCGACAAATTCCTTGCAAAGTATCAATGCTAGTCCCGCTCCCTTTTCTTTTCCTGTTCCCTCTTGTGAATAACGCTGTTCAATTGAGAACATGGTATCAATACGCTCTCTTGACATGCCAACCCCTCTGTCAATCACGGATACCTCCACATATCCTCCTTCAATTATTTGGCAAGCAATATGCACCGTACCTTTCAGGTAGCTGAATTTAATGGCATTACTTATCAGATTGCGTAGTACGAACAATATTTGTTGCCTGTCTCCGATTACCATTACATTTTTGGGTATCTCGTTATAAAGCATAATTTCTTTGCTTTTAGCATGGTGCTGGACGAACGCACACGCTTTGTCTACTTTTTCAGACAAGTTGAGCACTTCCTCGTTTGCTGTTTTATCAAGGACTGCACCGTAATATTTTTGCGAAGCCCACTCCAATATATTTTCCAGCATTTGCGTGGAAGTGTCCACCAAGGAGAGTAGTTGCGTAATCAATTCCTTTCGATCTCGCATAGGAGTATTGTCATCCTGAAGCAGCGATATTAACCCCTTGATGTTATTCATGGGAGCCTTTAGATCATGGGAAATAATTGCCAGCAGCTTATCCTTAAATGCGTTCGATTCGCGCAAGCGTTGCAGTTCCTTTTCGATTTCTTCCTCCATAAAGTGGTTTTCAGTGTGAAAAATGTTTATAATATTTCAATCAATTTATTTCTCAGAACTATGGGGTCGATATTTTTAACTGCAAATCCATGTGCGCCACAAGCCAGTACTTTATTCACCGTGTGCTCATCGTTATCGGCGGAGAACGCCAGTATCTTTATTCCCGGATAGTGTTGCCGGAGCTGTGCTGCTGTTTCAAAACCATTCATGACCGGCATACTTATATCCATAAGGCAAGCATCCGGTAATTCTGTATGCCGCAACTGTTCTAAAAGAGCTGCACCATTACATGCTTTAATGGACACAGTAAAGCCCAGGTCCACTAATATCTCAGAGATTTTTTCCCTGATCAAGTCATGATCGTCTACAACTGCTATGGTAATCTTTCGATTTAAGGAAGAGGTGGAAGGGATTTTGTCGTTCTCGTAGTTATCTGTACTCATGTTGGTAGTTTTTAAGCCACCAGCGCATAAAAAAAACAGCGCAGGTCGCAACTTACCGCCTGGAGGTACTGGTATACCGACTACGAATAAGTGCGCCCACGCCGTTGGCGTGAGCGTTTTCCACTTAATACCTCGTAGTCTTAAAAATTACCAGTTTTCCAGACGAGATTTAAAAGCAAAAACGCTTTGACAATATTTTTTCCGTGGTAAATATACCGTTAATACCTGTTTAGGTTGTCTTTCTCTATGTTTTCATTTCCATTTGATGTGTTTTTATAGCTGTTTAACTATGTTTTTCCTGCAAAAGCTGCCATACTACATTTCGCGGGCGACTAGAAATCAAATCGCGGGCAATTAATTTCAATAGTCGGACGACTTCATTCCGATCATCGGCGATTACCGGCCAATGTTCAGGCATATAAAATCTGATTATCGGACAAATTCTTTTAACCTGTGTTCTAATGAAAACAAACACATACAAGTAGGTTGGAAAGCACAAAAAGAGGCGCAGATTACAACCCACCCGCTTTCAAGGCTCTGAGAAGCCCAGCCACGAATAGGAAGAACCCACGCCTTTGGCGTGAGCGCTTCACTTTTCGTCTCGTGGCTAAAATTTCTCAGATTTTGAAAGCGAGACTTAAAGCAGTAACGCTTCAAGAATTATATGTCAGGAGGCAAAAGTATCTAAATATTTCAGTTTTCCAACGAGTGTTTTAACGGTAATTATTCGGCCTCAAATAATGAAATACTATCATTTCAAGCCCTTTTGTGGTGCTATTGTTGGTAATAATGGGCAGAAACGATCAGAAACGTCGGGTTTTGAATGATTTTGAATGAAATCGAAGGATTTCGCATGATTTCATACAATAATGATAATTATCGTAAAATAATGAAAAGCAACGCATTGTTACCGCCCGAAACAGGTAAGTAGCACTTTGTGACCATAGCATCTTTGTGTCCGAAAACAACGAATCAGGACTTAAAAAGAGAAGCTATATGAGAGCAAAGATCATCCCGCTGATACCTATCGAAGCAGCCAAAACGAAGAAGAACGAACTGGAGCAGTACGTGCTGGCCGCATGGAACTTCGCCCAAACCCTGCTCTGGAAAAATGAGCTGTTCCAGAAAGACGAGACCGAAAAGGCGCAGGCGCATATACAGGATTACTTCCAGTGCGCAAAAGACCGCAAAAATGCTTTTACAGCTTTCTGTGAGCGTGTACTGCTGACCAGCCGTTACATCACTTCCGGCAAGGGAAGGTACGTACCGCTACCGTCTATTTGGTTCAACCGTAACTACCAGCACGGATTTGTGGGTACAAGGAAATGGTACAACCGCATACAAGTGGAGCGGCAGGACATTCCTGGCTACCTGCAGCACTACACAACTGTAGCCGAGTTCTACAGGCAGTATGCGTTCAAACCGTCATCCATGACATTCCTGAAATGCCGCAAGAGGCTCATCGAGCTGAAAGCGACCAGCCTGCTCCAGCATTTCTACAACTGCATCATTCACCTCAACTATATCAACTAAGCAATGGAACAGACCACAGTAACCCAAAAGACATGCGAGGTACGCGCCTATACCACCAAGCAACTGTACACGCTCTACGGTGTCAACGACAAGACCTTCCGTAAATGGCTGGAACCCTTCTGGGAGCTGCTCGGCGAAAAGCGCGGCATATACTTCAACCTCCGGCAGGTAGAGCTGATTTTCGACAAGCTGGGCGTACCGGGCAAGATATACCAATACGAATAACACAAGATAAAAACCAAATGATAAAAGCAATGAAGACAGACACAACAACACATTTCAGCAACGTGCTGCTGACCGGAACCATACTGCTGGCCAACGTGGACGTGAACGGGCTGGTGGACTACGGCCTCAAAGCCTTTCTGGGCGGCGCAGTATGGCTCGGGTACAAGCTGGCGGCTGAGTATCTCGAACGAAGACGAAAAAATAAGGAACGATGAGCATAACCAAAGTTGTAGCAGGAACGGCGATCGGTGCAGGGCTAATAGCAGGCGCGGTCTATCTGGCAAGGATCAGGCGAGCAGGAGTTCAGTTAGAGGTGATACCCAACGCGAACATACACCAAATAAGCCTCGAAGGGCTGACCATCAGGGTAGACGCATTGCTGAAAAACCCGACCGGAGCCAGTTTCAAGATCAAGTACCCGTTCATAGAGATCACACACAAGGATGTGCTTGCCGGAAGCTCGCAGGTTGTCAACAAGGACATACAGATACCTGCCTACGGCCAAGTGCTGATAAAGGACATGATGGTGAAGATACCCGTCCTCAGTTTCTTCTCGGTGATGTATGACGTGGTAAAAGACCTGCTCAATAACAAGGGAATTGTCTTCAACGTAGCGGTAATAACAACGATAGACTTAGGCTTTACCAAGCTGCCATTTGAACACAAGCGTGACCTGACATTAAAACAAGAAAAGCATGGAAGCAAGAAAACAGAGGACGATTAAAAGCGGGACAGAGTACGACCACTTGTTTCCGAGGGCAAATGTAGACACGCATACGGTGATGAAAAATGCGGGTGTAGGCGATACGGTAGCATTCATACCCAAAGTGGTACATAAAACGCTCGACCATACAAAAGGGATTGCAGGCGTTTTGAAAGGAAGGAATGACTACGAGACCTGCCGCAACATCTGGCAATTTGTGTACAGCCATATCGCTTACCGCAAGGACAAGGAAGGTTATGAGCAGATAAGAAGCCCTGCAAGGGCATGGCACGACCGAAAAGCGGGAGTGGATTGTGACTGTTACACCACGTTCATCAGCAGCATACTGACCAATTTAGGCATCAGGCACAAGCTGCGCATAACGAAGTACCACAGGGACTATTTCCAGCACATCTACCCGATAGCGGAACTGCCGAACAAACAGGTCACGATAGACTGCGTGACAGACCAATTCGACTACGAAGTACCATACAGCGAAAAAAAGGACTACAAAATGGATCTACAGTATTTAAACGGAATAGATGGCTTAGACTATGCGGACATGGACGGCACCGCTGGCATGGAAGAGCTGGGCAAGCTATTCAAGAAAAAAGCCAAGAGCGGCGGCGGTGACAGCGGCAAAAAGAAGAAAGGCGGCCTGTTCAAAAAGATAGGACAGGGCATCAAGAAGGCCGGACAAGGGGTAAAGAAAGCCGTAAAGAAGGTTAACCTCAAAAAGGTGCTGAACGTGGTCAACAAGTTCAATCCTGCAACGGTCGCCTTGCGCAACGGTGTACTAGCCTCCATGAAGCTCAACGTGGGCAACGTAGCGAAGCGGTTGCGCTGGAGCTATGTGACTGCGGAGCAGGCCAAAGCCAAAAAGATGGACATGGGCAGGTGGAACAAGCTGGTAGAAGCCCGCAAAAAGCTGGAGAAGATCTTTTACGGCGCAGGCGGCAAACCTGAGAACCTGAAAAAGGCCATACTCAATGGTAAGGGCAATAAGAACCATGAGGTGCATGGTCTGGATGGTTTCGGCGCACTGTTCAACCACCGCACCGGAAAATTCCACCGCCCTATGATGATGAACAGGGGCATGAGGCAGGTGAGCCCGATGCACCCGCACCACCCCGTCAACAGGCTGCACCGCAATATGCCGGTACGTTCAGTGATCGGCAACGAGATGTTTGAGTCGGAAAATCCGGTTGATGGCCTCGGTGACCTGGGTGAGCCAATATCGGCAGCCATGATAACGGCAGCATCAGGTGTGATAGCCGCCATTGCTTCAACCCTTAAAAAGATCGGCGACATATTCGGCGGCAAGGGCAAAGGCTCTGAGGACTTTGATGAGGAAGCCAACAAAGACGCGGAAAAGGAAATACCGGAGGGCAAGAATGACGAGGATTCGAAAGCGGCAGCAAGTCTTACTGACGGCGGCTCATCCGATGAAAGCTCCGGCGGTGGTGGCTCGACCAAGAGCAGCAGCTCATCCGGCGGCGGCGGTGGCAGCAGTTCCGGTGGTGGTGGAAGCTCAGGCGGCGGTGACGAGGAAGCTCCTTCCAGCCTCCCAAGTGCAGGCAGCGGTGGTGGCGGTGGAGGTAGCAGCACCGCAGTAGCACCAACAGGGGGTGGCGGAGATGAAGAAAGTGGTGTTGCTGAAACGCCAACGAAAGCAGTGGCCAAGAAAAGCGCGGACGACAGCGGCGGCGGCGATGAACCGAAAGAGGGCTTCTTTGAAAAGAACAAGAAATGGATCATGCCCGTTGGCATCGGGGTTGGTGTCCTGACAGTAGGTGCGCTTATCGCCAAGTCCATGAAAGCGCCCACGCCAAGCCCAACACCCTCACGCTCCAGGGCGATGCACGGTGTACCGCACCGCAGGAAGAACCACAAACGGAGCAAGCCAAGAGCAAAGCCAAAACCTAAGCCAAAGACCACACATCACAAAAAGAAGTCTATCAGCAAAACAGTGAAGCGCGGCAAGCTCAAAGCGGTAATGTTCCATTAATGAGTTAACAAATAAAAACAGATATGGCAAAAGCAAAACACAGAAGTGCCAAAGGAAAAGCGAAAGCCAAAGGCAATCGCTACTCTAAAAAAGCGCACAACGCCAGCTTCCTGCATAGTGTAGCCGTCCGGACGGAGACCAAGGGCGATGCAAAGAACACGGCAATAGAAACGGTGAAGGACTTGGCAATAGGCGTGGTAGGCGGCGGCCTCGCCGGTGCAGCCATCGGCAAGCCCTCCTTCCTGGTCGGCCTTGGCGTAACGGGACTAGGCCACTATACGGGCAACCACCTTGCCACATTGTTCGGTGTCGGCCTTATGGCGGCCAATGGCTTCCAGAGCAAATCGGTATCCGGCGTTGACGGCCTGAGCATGGACGCGGTGAAGGAAAGAGTAACGGCCTATTCCAACAACCTGAAGGAAAAGCTCTACCTCGACAAGGTGCCTTTCCTGAACAAGAACAAGGAGGAGGCAACCAGCGGCATCGGCGACCTGCAATTCTTCCAGCATCCCAACAGCATCGGCGCATACCATGAGCTGAACAACGAGCTGGCAGCACTTGACCAGATAGAACGCCAGATAGAGATGAGCGGACTGGAACACATGGAAATGACGGGTATCGGCATGGGCGACATGGAAGGTTATGATGAGGTCGGGGAAGTAGGTGAAACAAATGAGTTCGGGGAAGTAGGTGAGCTGGGCGAAATGGGCGACCTGTCCGACATCAGCGACCGCAACTTGTAACAGCAACAGTAAACAGAAACAACAATCAATTTTAAAAAAGAAAACAAAAACAACAATTATGTACGGATTTGAAGGAGTAGAAGAGTATAACAACACAGGGGCATTACTCGGTATCGATGGTGTGGACGGCGATGAGCTGCTGGGCGCATTGCGCAGGATGAACCCTATAGCAAGGGCGAAGACCATAAACAAGCTGGCAAACAACGGCCCTTCCAGCCGTGGCTCCCGCGCGGAAATGGAAAAGCACTTTGGAGAATTGCCTCCCAACATCAAGGATGCCCTTGTAAAAGGTGAGCTGCGCCTTGCAGACAACGTCATCTACTCAATAAAGCAGGTGACAAGCAAGACGATAAAGATGTTCGAGACACAGGACAGCAAATCTGTCGGCATCTGCAATGTGTCCAACGCCAAGCTGCCTAAAAATCAGGCATTCCTTGTAAGCGGTATTACCCTACTGGCGGGAACATCCGCTGACCTAACGAAGGACAAGATAATGGCGACCAACTTCACAGGCATCGAGACATACCCCGCGCTTGCGACAGGTGAGATCAACCTCAAAGCCAACAAAAAGCAGATACTGCCGGAAACGAGCTGTAGCATCTTCAAGACGGCGAACTACCACCTGAAGCCGCTGGGCTACTACAAGCTGGCTAACCCGCGCCTGATACTGGACGATGTGCTGATCGAGCTTACAGTGGAGCTGGGCACTACGGATGGCCTGCAAGCGAATACACACATATTCGCGGCAATGCACGGCACGATAACAACGCCATAAGCGGCTAACCAACGGTTGCGGCTGACACCCAGCCGCAACCTTTTAAAAAGCAAGTAAACGTTATGACCGACCTGCTCAAGGAAAACTGGAAATACATACTTGCCGCGCTTGCCACCCCTGCCATCGTCATGCTCCTGAGCAATAAAGTGAAAGCTGCAACGGTAGCCAATGAAACTACATACAACAACCTCCGGGCATTCCTCATTATGATACAGTATGCGGAAGGGACGTATGGAGCGAATGCTTACCGGATGCTATATGGCGGCCAACTCTTTGACAGCTATGCGTGGCATCCCAACAGGGCGATCACCAAAGGTGGTATCACCAGCACGGCGGCAGGAGCTTACCAGATACTGTACCGTACATGGTCGGGCCTTTCAGCTCTGGCATTACAGGACTTCTCGCCAGCCAGCCAGGATAAGGCGGCGGTTGAGCTGATAAGGCGGCGGGGAGCTTTAGAAGATGTAGTAGCTGGCAGGTTCAGCGAGGCCATATACAAATGCCGCAAGGAGTGGGCATCACTGCCGGGTGCAGCATATGGACAGCATGAAAGAAGCCTTGTTTCGCTTGCTCAGGTTTACCAGTATGCAGGAGGCCGGATAGCGGTATAAAACAAACAAAATGGAGAACACAAATCAGAAAACGCCCATAACGGGATTAATATTCAAATGGTTTGACATCAATGTTACCCAAGCGGACAAGACTTATTCCGTATCGTATGAGCTGGACAAGACCATCGGCTACATCACAGGGATAGATTTTACCAGCAACAGGGACAAGCTCATGTACCAGCGCGGTACACATAAGCTGGAGGTCAACCGTTTTGAGGTCTTCCCTGAAGGGTTCCCGACCAAGAAAGTGTATCACCTGCCAGACGTTGAAGCGCACAAACGCTTTTACAGGCGTGGCGAAAGAATACCGGTGGGTAACGGTATCGTTAAAGTGGAGTACAAGGACACATCCGATGCGACAGCACCTTTTGAGCCTTACTCCATCCGGGTGGTACTCGATTGTGAACTGAAAGACAACTAAAAGATGCACAGCAACATTATAGCGGTAAATATCCCGATCAGCACAAAAGGAGAGCTGAACTTTTTCCAGCTCAACCTTCCCGATGATGTAAACGTGATACAGGGAGTAGTAGCCGATGTAAGCGGTTTCAGCGTGGCACCCGACCTGACAAAGAGGACAATGGCCGGAACGCTGAAGCTGCAATCGGAGCAGCAGTCCAATATCTGCTACAGTTGCCAGCTATTTACAGGCGCGAACGGCATAGAGGACACCATCAGCGGCTTTACTTATTCCGGTGGTGATATAGCTGACCTCTACCCGTCCGTGTATTCCGGCAACACCTTTAGCGGCATACAGCCGCTGCGCATAGCAGGTACTTATGTACTCTTCGGCTGCTTTGAAGACAACATCGGTAAACAGTTGGGGCAGGATGTAGCCTACAATGTAAGCCTGCATCTATATACGGAATGGAATTAAACCAACAGCAATGACAGCAGATTTAGCGCACGACTATGTAAAGCGAAGAATGGAAGAGTTAGGTCATGGCAAGTACCATATCCGTATGCGGCACTTCCTGCTCAAGCCGAAGGAACAGCGGAACGTACAGGGCAACAGGCAGCTTTTTATCCTGACCGAACCTTGCAGCAACATCAGGATAAAAAGCGAGGTCGGCGTATTCGACATGACCGAGACCACCGCTAATGAGCTGCAATACGAGCATCAAGGAACAATAGAGCTGACCAACTACAGCGTCCTGCCACAACAGGTGAAAATGATACAGGTAATATTCAAAAACAAGTAAAACATGCCAGTAATAGAAGAACGGTACGACCAGAACAAGATAGACAGCCTTAAACGCTACCTGAAACGGGAAGCGGACAAAGGCAGGATGAGGGACTACGAGATCATTGTGGATGGCTTTAAGGTGGTATCGCGCACCAATGACATAGAGGAGTTTGACGACTACGAGGAGGAAATAAAGGACACTACCCGCAATATGTCCATTCTCATCTATGATGGCGCAGGTACCAACAGGAACACCCGTTATTCATTCTCTTTCAATCTGGATGCGGCCAGTCCGATACCCGCGAAGCCAATGAACGGTATCGGCAGTCTGGGCGAGATTGACGAGATCATACAGCAGAAGCTGGATGAAAAGGACAGGGACTACAAGATAGCACTGCTGGAAAAAGAGCTGAAAGACACTAAACAGCAGTTGTCGGAAGCGGAGGAATACCATACGGAGCTACAGGAAAGGGTAGATGAGCTGGAAGCAGAGCTTGAGAAAAAGCCACAGCCAAATGCCATCAACCTGAACCTCGGTGAAATAGGTGCAGCCGTGTTGGGTAATCTGGTAAAGAAGAACGCCCCGCAGCTTTCCGGCCTGCTCAACGGACTTATGGGTGTACCGCAGGAGCAGCCTACAGTATCAGCCTCAACAGAACCGGAAATGGAAGCCACTTTCAGTAAGCAGGGGGACACGCAACCACAATTCTCAGAGCAGCAGCTCAGGCACCTGAAGAACATCGAGGCGATGGAGCAGGTATTTGATACGGAGCAGCTCCAGATAGTGATCGCAATTATTCAAAAGCTCATGGAATACCCTGAACAGGTTATCCCTACAGCGCAATTCTTAAATCTGGACAAGGAACATGGATAAGCATAAATATACAGTAAGCATTCCGGCCAAGACAGAAGCGGAAGCAACGGAAAAGGTCAAAGCCCTGTCCGTACTGGCGACAAAGCTCACGGGCAAGGAACTCTCCAAGCTGGCGCATACGGTACAGCATGATCCTGTGAAGACAGCAATGGCGAAAGCATACCTAGGAGTTTAAAGTTCAGTAAAACGATCAGACAGCGAAATGACATACGCACCGGATATAGAAGAACAGGGTTATTACGTGCCGGAGGAGGGTTTTACCCTGAAGGATAAGATACAATACTCCCTGCTCGGTATCATAGTCGTTGGCGGCGCTGTTATTATCGGCAAGAGCTGGATCACAAAGGCCATAGCTAACGGCGAGCAGCGCAAGACTTTCGATGAAGGAAGCGCACCGACCATTGCCAAGCAGATCAAAATGGCGTTCGACAATGATGGCTGGCTCGGCACGGACAAAGAAACGCTCCGGCAGGCGATCAGGACGATACCCAGCAAGAGCGAGTTTCGGAAAGTGATGGTGTCCTACCAGCGGCTATACGGCAGCAGCCTGTTAGGCGATATGCAGAAAGAGCTGAAAAGCACGGAGTATAATGAAATGCTGTACATCATTTCTGCAAAGCCGGAGACGTATAGCGCAGAAACGGCAGGACAGCTCACAACCGCACAGTTAGAGGGATGGGCGAAACGGCTGAATACAGCGTTCAACATTTCCTACGGCCCGTTTCCGGGAACTGACGAGGAGGCCATAAAGGCGGTGTTTCTGGAGATACCCACACAGGAGGCTTACAGCCATGTGGTAACGGTGTACCAGACCCTGTTCGGCAGTGACCTGACGGCTGACCTTAAAAGCGAGCTGGAGCTATGGGAATTTGACCCGATGATGCAGATAATTTATAGCAAGCCAAAAAACTAAACAATGGAAGCTAAAAGGAAAAGAAAGACGACAAAGCCGAAAGGCAAAACAAGATCGAAAACCAAGGCAAAAACAAAGGGAAGGGGTAAGGGGTTGGGCAAGGTTCCGGCAGTAAGAAGCAAGACCACAAAGAAGGTGACAGCAAAGCGAAAACCCGCAGATCAATGGTTCCTGCCCTCGGCAACTCCCGCCAAAAGCAATACCTCCAAGATCATCCTCACAACGCTGACCATAGGTGCAGCAGGTGTGGTAGGTTACCTCGGACTACAGCTTTGGAAGAAGCACAAGGCAAGCAGGGCGACCAACCTGGACAATGAGCTGGACAAGATACAGCCATCACCAGTTACCAATATCAAGCTGCCACCGATACAGCCCGTCAATCCCAAACCGTACAACCCACCGCCCGTTGACCCGACCCCACATTCGGGAAGCACGAGCAGGAATGATGACTTCCCGCTGAAAAAAGGCAGCAAGGGCGAGATGGTACGAGAGATGCAGCAAGCACTGATAGACAAGTATGGCTCGTCTATCCTGCCTAAGTATGGTGCGGATGGTGACTTCGGCAGCGAAACGGTTGCAGCTCTCAAAAAGAAAGGCTTGCCTGTCAGCGTATCGGAGAGCGTGTTCAACATCATCACGCAGGGCGGCAGCGGGGACAGCGGGGGCGGCAGCGGTTTGGCAGAGCAGTTGCATGATGCGGCCAACAACAGGAGCTTCAGCTCGGCGATCAGCCTGCTCAAAAAGATAAGCAGCAAGGAGCAGTACCAGCAGGTAAGCAACAGCTTTATGACCCTTCGCCTGAACGGTGTACGCCAAACGCTGGTGAACGGTATGCTCAGCAGCTTCCACGATGAAAGCCAGAAGCAGCAGATACGCATGGAGTTCATCCGCATGGGCTTGCAGTACCGGAACAATAAGTTCAGCCTTTCCGGTTTTGACGGCAGGCCGCTAGTAACTAAGGTAGCGGCTACGGTATGGGTATCACCTACCGAAAGTGTACAGGTTCCCGCACAAATGGTCATCGGTAATGAAGTGACCACCCGACTGGACTACACCCTATTTGAAAACAACAGCAAGTATTATCTCATCAAAACTGAATCAGTAAAATATCTATAAGATGAAGTGTTTAAGAAAGAAAAGAAAAGCGAAGAAGCAGCAATTCAATATCCGGTATATCGTGGTGCATACCACAGGCACAAAGCCCGGCGTAGTCCTCAATGAGCTGGACAAGCTGCCCTACCACTACCTGATAACTAAGGGTGGCAAGCTCATCAACCTGAATCCGCTGCAAGCAAAAGACGGAACGATAGAGATAGCCTTGTCGGGCGGCATGGACAAAAAAGGCAACCATGTGGATACCCGCACGGATGCGCAGAGCGAGACCCTGTTCAATACGCTGGTCATGCTCTCCGAAGCCTATCCTGCCGCATTCCTGAAAGGTGCGGATGAAATGTACAAGTACGCCTTTGCCAATCCCGCGTTCAACCTGAAGGAATGGCTGAACAGCTATGTTCCGGTCTTTCTCGAGGCGGCCTAAGCCAGCCTTCTACTAATAAGCAGCAAAAACAACTTAAATGAAAGAAAAATTAATAGCTACCCTTATGGGGCAGGGCTACAGGGTCTTTACGCGCCCATTCGAGCTAAATATCGTTGGTATCAGGAGTAAAAGCATCGTCCCGAATTTGTTCAATGACCAACTGAACATCCTGTACAAGGACGATACAGGCTCATGGCAGCTCCACAGCTTTGCCGCGACCACAGACCCCGGCACCTTCTGGCTGAAAAACCCGATGAACCCGCAGGGTACGGCGATACTCAAGGAAGGGCAATACCTGAACACCTATAGTGTAGGGCTGCACCGCAGCAAGTATTTGGCATTGGTACAGCGTGCGCCGGTTACGGTCATCAGGGACATCACACGGGACGGGTCTCTGGATTTTAACGGCAAAGAGGACAAGGGCATGTTCGGCATCAACATACACCGCGCATTACAGCAAGGAACCACAAGGTTCATCGACAAGTTCTCGGCAGGATGCCAGGTCATTGCTAACGCGGACGACTTCAAAAAGTTCATGGCATTGTGCGACAAGCATCAGGCGATGTACGGCAACAGCTTTACCTACACGCTGCTGCATGAAACGCCAGCCCTCAGCCTTGCAGCCTGAAAAGAGCGGATGTACGAGGCAATGGGTATGCTGATCGCCGCCATTGTCGGGATAACAGCTTACCAGATCATTCAACACTTAAAAGAACAGGAAAATGAGACAAGTGATCCAACAGCTATTTAAAGACAAGCTGAACAATTACAGCATGAGGGAAGTGGTGATAGCTGTTTTGCTGACCGCGCTGATCATTAGCTGGGTAGCCAAGCAGTTCTTCGCCAAAGACGTGCCGGAGTTCATGTTCTACACATTCGGCAGCCTTATCGCCGCCGGATGCTTCGGGTACACTTTTGAGCGCAAGGGCGCACCGCCCGAAGCTCAGTAGAAAAAACTGTAAACCCTATCATTTTTATTAATCAATCAAAAAACGAAAGAAAATGCAACCAAAAACAAACAGGATATTATGCTTAGTGCTGGGTCTTATCATCGGTATAGGCGGCACCATGCTTTTCAGCAACAACAAGACACTGACTCCCGTAGCGGCTACGCTGCGATCACCAGCAGAGCTAAAGAATACGTCTGTTCTGGTAGAAGCACAGTTTCAGGGAAAGGTGGATACGCTGCAACGCAATAATGCAATGCTGGCGCAAAAGGCAAATTCTACAAAAGCAGAGCTGCAAAAGGCCAAGCACGACAATAAGGTGCTGCTGGAGCTGGTTGACACCTTGCTGGCTCATGCAGGACAGGCTACAGACACAGCCGCGAAACTGGCACAATGCGACAGCCTTTCGGAGACGGTACAGGAATTGGTCACCGCTACCGTTTTTAAGGATAGCCTCTATGAAGACCTTGCGTCCAACCTGCAAGCGCAGGTAAGCAATAAGGACAGCGTAATAACGGTACAGCATGAGCAATACAATTGCCTCAAATTGTCCTTCGACCAGAGCCTTGCCCAACAGCAGCTTCTATTAGGGCAAAACCTATTGTACGAAAAGCAGATCAAGCGTGATAAGGTCAAAAGCAAGCTGCTCACCGCCGGAGCATTGATACTTTCCGGCATAGTGACCTACCAATTTTTACATCATTAGCAAACAATATGAAAGAAAAAACGATCATCTCAACAGCAACGTTGGTTGCCTCACTACTAGCCTATTGGTACGCAAAATCAGCGGAGAAAGATACAGGGCCGCTGGTCATGTTAGGTGGTTTTGTCGGATCTATCATAGGCGAGAACATAGCAGATAAACTGAAAAAGGAAAAGAACTAATGGAAAGCATAGCAATATCGGCTGCAGCCAGCATGAGCGTAAAGGCGGTAAGCCTTGAGGACAAGGGGAATTGTATCAGCATTGCATTCGATGATAATATCGTATTGCTGAACAAGCCGCAGGTTGCCATGATCGAGATCATCAAGGGCGATACGGTTCGGATAGATATGGGCGGTGCATCCACCAGCAGTATCTTCCTGAAATATACAGATGTTACGGCACCCGTTGTAAGAAATGCCGTGCAGCTTCGGGATGTGCTTAATAAAATGCTTACGGCAGCCGCACAAAGCGGTAGTGGTGATGATGGTGATTGCGCCTGCGCAACGCTGATACAGCAGACCAATGACGGGATTGCCAATGTGGTCAGCGTTATTACTGATAGCAACACCAAGGCCGATGCTAGTCTACAGGTTCTGAACAACGTAGCAAGTGGTATTACCAGCCTGAACCAGATGAATACCGACATCGGTGCCAACCATTACCAGCAGCTGATCGACCTCACGAACGAGACCATCAAGGTAGGCACTAATACGGGGGTAAGCGTTGACAAGCTGGACAATATAGTGCAGTCTTCCGCAAATACTGCTGCCAATGTGCTGGCTACAAATGATGTTCTTTCCTTTAACCATGCTTCCACCTTGCAGACGTTAGCAAGTTTAAAATCCGAGCTTACAAGTGTGCGAACGACCGTAGGCGCGGGTAACGACCTGCTGACCACCTTAAACCAGAACAACGCCAGCGTCATCAACAATGGCACGAATGGCAACCAGTATCTTGCTAGCCTTGATACCAAGTTCGGCAGCAATGCCTTTTTAGGCAATATGAGCCGCAAGCTCAAAACCATTACCGTTCAGCCGCCGATCAGCACTGTAGCCTATGCTGCAGGTCAGGTGATCGGCGGGGTAATGACACTCACGGCAGCATTAAGGGCAGCCACAATGAGCGGCACATGGATGGGCGTACAGGTGATGGAGAAAAGCACACAGAAAGCACCAATGGACATCGTGCTATTCACCTCCATGCCTACAGCTGCGAATTTCGCAGAGAAAACGTTGCCCGTATGGACAAACGACTATGATAAGGTGATCGGCATTCAGAATATTGTTGCAGCTAACTATTCCACCTTGTCCACGAGTTCAGGTGCATGCCTGGGCAATATGTCCAAGCGCGTTACATCCACTACAGGCAATCTATATGCAGTAGCCATTTGTAATGGTACGCCCACCTATGCTTCTGTGAGCCATTTATACTTCACATTCTATTTTGAACAGGACTAATGGAGACATATCAGATTGTATTGTCGGTCAGAGAACTTATTCTACTTCACCGCTGGTTGATAAAGAAGGTGGCAAAAAAGCCACAGACATGCCTGCTATTGTTACGGCTGGCATTGATTAGAGCTAAAAGAAGGAAAGAAAAAATTTAAACATTTAGACATGAGTGCGTTTGTATTTGCAGTAGAAGCGGAATTAATGCTCAAAAGGAAGCACAACAAGACTTCTATTGAGAAACTTGCGGCTACATACGGGATAACAGATAAGACAGAGGTAAAAGAGCTAACTGAACTGGCTATAGTCAAGCAGGCAAGGAAAATAGCTAAAGGTGATGAGGCATTGAGGTCGCGGTTCGACAGGATAGTTGAGCTGTATGAAACACAGGTTAACCTTTCCCACCGTACAAGCCAATCTATTCTGCTGCAACAATATTCAACACCAGCTCCTATCGGGTTCATCGCAGGCATTTTTTGCAGACTGGACACACTGCACATCAACGGCGGGTACGGCTTTGAGCCGTCAGCGGGTAACGGCCTGCTGACAGTAGCCGGAAAGCCGGAACGGATATATGTGAACGAGATAGACAAGATGCGCAACAGTAACCTACAAAAGCAGGGCTTTGCTAATGTATGGCAACGGGATGCCACGCACCTGTTCTTTGACGTGCAGAACAACTTTGTAGCGGTCATTACCAACCCGCCTTTCGGCAGGTTGGATAAACCAATTCTGTTTGACACCTACCGCATAGACACCCTCGATCACCTCATGGCCTTACGTGCGCTGGAAACAATGACAAATGACGGTAGAGCAGCCATTATCATTGGCGGCCATACCCGCTATGACGAAAAAGGCAGGATAGAGCGCGGCAGGAACCGGATATTCTTTAATTACCTGTACAGCCGTTACCATGTAGCAGACGTTTTACCGATAGATGGGCATAAGCTCTACTCCAAGCAGGGAACGGCGTTTGACACGAGGCTTATCCTGATAAACGGCAGGAAGGAAAAGCCGGAGGGCGCAGCCCCGGTCTATGATGAGGAACGGGATGCAGTGGTAAAAACATTCGATGAATTGTATAACAGGGTGACCGAAGCAATGACCACCCCAATAGTGAAAGATATGAGCAGGTTGAAGGATTTGGAGCAGGAAGCATTGATGTTGCGGGATATGTTCGGATTAGGCACTTTAGGTGCGCCCTACATGCCAGCCTCGGAAAGCTGTGTAGTGCTGAACACACAGGTGCCGGACAGCATGGCTTTTGAGACACAGGCGGCTATTGCACAGATAAAAGCCGAGGTTGGCGGCGATATTGACAATTTTGTACGTCATAGGCTTCAATTTCCGACCCATGCTTCGTTGTGCAAGGCTTTATCCGCTGAACAGATAGATGCCGTTGCTATGGCTATCTACAACATCGAAGCGAGGGGGCAGGGAATGATCATCGGCGATCAGACGGGTATCGGTAAAGGCCGTATCGCTGCATCCATGATACGTTATGCCGTATGTCAGGGTTTAAAGCCTGTGTTTCTTACGGAAAAGGCCAACCTGTTCTCCGACATCTACCGCGACCTGGCAGCCATTGGCTCCGGTCACTTAAAGCCGTTCATTGTGAATGGCAGGGAACCGAAGACGGACATTAAGGATGAGGATGGTAATGTAGTGTACTCCGCGCCAGCCGTTACTGAGCAGCAATCCATATTCACCTCACGTAAGGTTCCAGCAAAGTATGATTTTGTGGTGGCTACCTACTCGCAGTTCAACAGCCCTGAAAAAAAGCCGGAAAAGCCGTTGTTCCTTCAAGCAATAGCAGACGGTAACATCTTCATCATGGATGAGGCGCACAACAGCTCAGGCTCGTCCAATACTGGCGAGTTCTTACAGGGCGTAGTGCGTAACACCAAGGGTGTAGTGTTCCTGTCTGCAACTTTTGCCAAAAGGCCGGACAACATGCCTATCTACGGTATGAAAACAGCCATTGCGGATTGCAATATGAGCAAGGATGAGCTTGTGGAAGCAATAACTAAGGGGGGCGTAGCCCTACAGGAGGTACTTTCCTCCCAATTGGTGGCTGAAGGGCAAATGCTCAGGCGGGAGCGCAGCTTTGAAGGTGTAGAGGTCAATTACATCATGCTGGATGAAAAAGCGGAGGAACACCGGGCAATAGCCGACAATATCACCTCAATTTTGCGTGATATTATCGAGTTCCAGAACAGGTTTATTAATGAGGCCGTAGAGGAAATGGATAAGGTTGCCGTAGCAGAGGGCAAGGAAATGGAGCTGCGCAAGGGTACATCACAGGCAGGCGTGGACAATCTGCCCTACTTCTCAAAGGTATTCCAGGTCATCAACCAGATGCTGTTCAGCCTGAAAGCCGAATCAGTGGCCGAACGCACCATTTTGCGCTTGCAGGAAGGTAAAAAGCCAGTTATTGCATTTGCCTCAACTATGGGCAGCTTTATCGAAACGTTGGAAAATGAGCAGGGGTTACCCGTAGGCGATGGAGATGTGATAAATGCAGATTTTTCGGAAGTATTGAAGCGTGGTCTGGATGGCATCCTCCGCTACACTGAAAAGGACGTTGATGGCAATTCGGTTTATAAGAAGTTTGAGGTATCAGAGCTGGGACCAGAAGCACAAGGAGAATACCTGCGCATAGCAGAGCGTATAAAGGCTGTTGCCACAGGCATTACCATATCGCCCATAGACGTTATCGTTAAACGGCTGAAAGATGCTGGATATACCGTTGCCGAGGTCACCGGACGCAAATATGAGCTGCAATTCAACGGTAAGGGCAGCAAAGCTCTGGTAACCTCGCGCAAAAAGCTAAATACAAATGATGCCTTTCGTCAGTTTAACAATAATGAGGTAGACGTATTGATGATCAATCAATCCGGCTCAACGGGTGCATCAGCTCATGCTATCCCGACTGCCAAGGTTAAAGCTACGGATGTTCGACAAAGGGTAATGATCGTGCTGCAGGCCGAGCTGGACATCAATACCGAGGTACAGAAGCGTGGGCGTATCAACCGTACAGGCCAGATACTAAAACCGATCTATGACTACGTGACCTCGGCCATTCCTGCCGAGAAGCGTTTGATGATGATGCTCCAGAAAAAACTGAAATCGCTGGATGCCAATACGACCTCCAACCAAAAGCAGTCCACCAAGATACTGGACGTGCCGGACTTTCTCAACAAATATGGTGACAAGATAGTAAAGGAGTACCTGTTGGAATACCCTGAAATTAACCGAATGCTGGATGACCCATTGAAGCTGGAAGACAGTAAAGCGGACAGCGATGGTAACACTACCGCAATAGAAGATGCAGCGCACAAGGTTAGCGGTCGTGTAGCCGTATTGTCCACCAAGATGCAGCAGGATTTTTACAACGAGGTTGCGGAGCGGTATAATGACTATGAAGCCTATCTAAGGCAGATAGGTGAATATGACCTTGAAGTGGAGGCCATGAACCTTGATGCAGAAACGATCAGCTCACGGGTAGTAAAAATGGGTAAGGGTTCGGATAGCGCATTTGGAGAGGACAGCATACTGGAAACCATCCGCGCCAATGTCCTCAAAAAACCATTCACCTCAACAGAGCTGTTCAACCTGCTTGCTGAGAACCAGAAAGAAAAAGATGCTTTTGCACAGCAAAGGGAGCTGATAGAGGAATACCAGGGCGAGAGCAGGCGCAGGCTGTTCGAAGAAGAACAAGACGTGGTGAGCAAGTATGAAGACCTTATCAGCCATGTACCTAATGAGAAAAAGATAAAGAAGATAGCCGGAGAAAATGAACGGCAGGCAGCCATCAGGGAACGCGAGAGGGAATTAGTGGGAGCAAGGGAAGGACAGCTCAATATTATCAGGAACAAAGCACGGAACCGAGCGCACAGCCTTGAAAAGATATTTAACTTCTTCCATATTGGCAGGTATCTGCAATATCCGATAGAGACGTTTAGCAGCGGTAATGAGCTGGTGCCAACGGTGTTTTTAGGATACAATATTGATCGTAAAAAACGTAACCCGTATGCGCCTTCACAGATAAAGCTCCGCTTTGCCATTGCCAATAGCAGCAAATACCTGTCTATTCCTGCTTCCTACTCACAGGACATAATGGCCATAATTGGTGCAAGCGCAGACCTGAAACAGCCGGATATGAAGTCCATGCTGGCAGGCTGGGAAGAATACACCAAGCAGAACCATGCAGACAGGCGTATCAGGCATACCATAACGGGCAACCTATTACAGGCGTTCAGCGATTTTAAGGGCAAGCTGGTGAGCTATACCACCGTTGATGGCAAGACAGTCAAAGGGATTTTGATGCCGGAGAACTGGAATCCCGGTGATGAGGTGCAGGATAAGGTGGTTGTACCCATAATCAAAGCGTTACCCCTCATCAAATCTCTGGTAAGCGGTGGACATATCACTACCAACAATGGTGTTTCGTTCTTCCGGCAAGGCAGTTATTTTAAGATCATTGTTTCCGCTTCACGTGCAAAAGGTGGCGACATCTACCTTGACAAGCAATTATTGGAAATCGTTGAGAATAACAACTTTGAAAAGACTTCCGATAAGATGTACGCAATTGTGAGCGATACGAATATTAGCAGGTTTGTTGAAGTATTGCAAACCAACCATAGTTGCGCGATAACGCTTAATTCAGCGCAATTTAGGAGTATAGGAAAAGAAAGCCACAGGTACAGCTCCCGCAGGAAGATAGATATACCAGACAAGCTGCCGGATAAGCCAATTGTTGAGACAAACCTGATCTCGCTATTTGAATTGGAAGCAGAAGCACTGGCTTTAGAATTGGAATTATTGGCAGCTTAAAACACAGAATATGATAACGGCAAATAATTATCACGATAAAATATCACAGGTTGACTTTAGCACCATGCCGGAAGCGATACGCAAGGGGCATGAGTTTGTGAAGAAGATAACCGACAATGGCGCACATTGGAATAACTACCACGCCAGCGAAACTATTAGGAGAACAATAGATACCTATTTTGAGAAACTTGCTGCGCATATCGGCACTGGCAAGAAAACGCCTCACAAAGTAAATCGTTTCAATAAAGCTGAGAATAAGTGGGAGGAGCAGCCTGCAAAAGCAAGAAAGAAAGCAGGTAAGGCTAAAACAGCTAACCTTTTCAAGCCAGCAATGGTCGAGCGCATACCGGAAGAGCTGCGCTTTATCAGGCGTTTTGTCAACATGAACGGTAAGCCAAAAACAAAGGACGATATTCTGCGTTTCATCAATGGCCTGCAAAAAGCCATTCTGGAAAAGCGCATACGCAAAAGCTCATCCCGTGTGGAGCAGATTAGGTTCATACAGGACACCGTTATTCAGGCGTACAATGAAATGGGTAAGACTATTACCATAAAACTGCCTGAAGATACCTACGAGGCACTCAAAAAAATCACCAATGATGAAAAGGTTATGGCTTCCGTTGGCTTTATCAAAAGATATATCAATCTGAACGGTAAGGTCGGGACAAAAGACAAAGCACGACTGCTCTTAGGCCAGATCAACCGCGCTTATCAGCAGGGCAAGATAAACGATAGCGACCCTTATGTGGTCGAAATGCACGAAATCAAAAAGAACCTGGAACATTACCTTTCTGATAAAGCAGCAAGAACACTCGCAATTGAGAAAAACACGCTAAATGGTTTAGCGGGTATTCTTAGCGGCTGTTCCTGCCAGAACCTGAACGGGTTTGACGGGGATGAGGAAGCAGCAACCCCTACCGTTATGAACAGCATGGACTTCGCCAATATGCACTTTGACACGCTTGGGTTCAAAGGTAAATGGCTACAGCTTATCGGTGACCCATCCACTAACTTCTCATTAATGGTATTTGGCAAGCCTAAAATGGGTAAGTCATACCTATGCGTCGACTTTGCCGGCTACCTGGCGCGTGAGCATGGCAAGGTGCTGTACGTTGCAAGAGAAGAAGGTCTTGACAAGACGTTGCAAGATAAGCTAAATGATAAGAACGTGAAGCATCCTAACCTGTATGTGGCTTCAACTATTCCGGCCAGCCTTACGTTCTACGACTTTATTTTTTTGGATAGCGTTAACCGGTTGGGGTTGAAGCCTGAGGAATTAAACCAATTACGGTCAATGTATCCGGACAAGTCTTTCATATTTATCTTCCAAACCACGAAGGATGGTAAATTCAGGGGAGCTAACACTTTTCAGCATGATGTAGATAGCGTGATCGAACTTCCTGAAAAAGGAAAGGCCATACAATACGGGCGGTTCAATTCAGGTGGTGAAATACCAATTTTTTAGTTTTGTATAAATACAATACATAAAAGCAGGTCTTTTGCAGACCTGCTTTTATGTATTGTGCAATTCCTTAAAATTATTGTATACAGACTTTCTTTTTTATATCCCGACCATTTAATGATACTGTAAACACGTATATACCACTGCTCAAATTCTCCAAGTCAAACTTCAAGGAATGATCGCCCGCATGTAGCACACCAAAATTTCTAGTTGCAACATTTTGTCCTAAGACGTTTGTTACGGTTAACGTCACCTCTACAGAACTATTAAGAGAAAAATACAAAGTAGTTTGACTATATGCCGGATTTGGAAATATAGTTAGAGGATTTTTGTCTCTAATATCATCTATGCCTACCGGCCCGCATAAATTTGAAGCAACATAGTGCCAAGCGCTTAAACTGCCTCTTGGAAATTTATTTAGCGTGTCCTGATATATTTTCTTATTTGGGCAAATGAGATATAATGTAGGGAAGGCTGTATTGTTATAATTGGTCAGAAAATCGTTCAGAGTGATACCAGTAGGATTCATTATAGGATATAGGCTGCCCGTTACCCAATCTCCTTGGGTACTTGTTCCGGTTCCCTGTAAGTCTGCAAGAGTAGTACTTCCGTCTCCTTCCAGGAAAAGAACTTTCCATGTTTGATCTCCCGGATTATCATGTAATGTATATAGGCTATCCATCGTTTCTGTCTCGTGATAAAGCCAGCATGGATGGCACCACGTTGCCGAAATATCAAGGGCTACATACTTACCCGCATTCAGGTAAGTATATAGCGATTGAGTATTTCCATTAATATCTGTAAACGTGAAGTCAGGTGCAGTAGAGCCGTCAGGTAGCTGGCCATATGAGAGGCTTACTCGAAATATAACAACCAATAAAAACAGTAGATTTTTTTTCATAGCTTCTTATTGAATAATGAGCTTATTGTAATAGCTATTACCATCTTCATCTTCCATCACAAAGTAGTAGTTTCCCTTAGCAACCTCGTTTACCGAAAACGAGGCTTTATTATCAGAAACTGTAGGGGTCATTTCTATTGTTCTACCTAGGTTGTCAGTAAGGTAGCAAAAACGTATGCTTTTAATATTGTTCAAAGGAACAGAAAATTCACTGTTTGCCGGGTTAGGGTATATAGATATCTTCTCTTTGCTAACAATATTTTGTACCGATGCTGATGGTGGAGTATATATGCCTTTCACATACATCACTTTGCCTGAATTATCATCCTCCCATACTATATGTATAGCCCCCGATGTCATTGCAACATCTGCATTCATCATGCCACTGCCCGTAGCTGTAGGTACAACAGTATATGTTGGCAAACCTGATGAGATGTTATTTGTAAATGAATAGACTATAGAGTTGCCTGTCGTAGTGTTCTGCTTCCACACCGCTACGGCAGCACTACCTGCATTAGCAATACGCGGGTAATTCTGAGAAGATAAACCGCTGAATGTACCAGTAATCGTTTTGTGCTTCGCTGTCATGCCACTTATTGATGCGCGGCTGAGGTGAACTAAAGCTGTGCCTGTAGAAGTACTCATAAAAACAGTGTAGATGCTATCACCAATGACAAATCCATCCGGTCCGCTTGACGGGCAGGACATGATCATCCAGTTCGTAGTATCTACTGCCATATGCCCCGGAAAGGTCATGCCTCCATCGGTAGACACACCAGCCCATATGTCTCGAATATTACCGATATTCTCCCTATTAAGCATTATTACATTAGAGCCTGAAGATATGATAGAAGCTGGACAACAGTCGCAAACAGAATCTGTAGACGTGCTGGCAATAACGTCAGAAGAAAACGTCATGCCATAATCAGTAGACCGCGTTACTGCATATTGTGCGTTAGTAAATGTCGGCGTAAACTTCATAAAAGCGACTATCGGGTTACCAGTAGCATTGGTTGTAACAATTGGGAAGCGAGACATATTTGAGCCGATGTTGTCAATTTTCATTGTGTCAGAAAACGTCATTCCTCCATCGTATGAATGTACAAGATACATATGATTCATGCTCATAGTTTCGGGAGTGCGTTTCATAGCGATATATACGGTATCCCCAAAAGATGCAATATCAGGGCCAGCCCATGATTGCGCAAAGACGTTTATACCTGCATTACCCACTGCTACGGGGCTTGTAAATGCGGTGCCATTCCAACGAGAAAAATATGCTTTGGTATCTGTCTTACCCCATAGCACTAATGGATTACCACTCCGGTTTAAAGTTATGCGAGGATGTAAATTCCCAAATGTACCGCCGGAACTCACCACAACGGGTGTAGACCATGTGACTTGTGCAAACGACTGCAAAGAACCTGCAATAAGAAATAAAGATGTAAATAGCTGTTTCATACCTTGAGATTTTATGTGAATTGATGTATTTTTCGTTGAGTGTAGTATTAAAATTTAGAAGTTCTCTTAATTGGTTTACTGACATTAACGCAATAGCAACTTGTCTTTAAATATAAAACTACTATTATTTGATGCATTTATAACCTCCTTGTCTTTATAAAAGATCTTCGACCCAACTTCCCCCCCGAACGACATTTGATGCAATTTCCCCTCTACGGTTTCCAAAGTAACATATGCTCCATCTTTCATTGCAATTACGGGATCGCTATTTACCTGATGAAAATCGGCAATCCGTGCGCTTTGTGTCTTTCTAGTATTTCCACTATTTTCATACCCGAGGTTACTTTCTAGTTCTATTTGAAATGGACAGATGTCAAGCCCCTGAAGTTCCATACCTGCATAAAAGACATCCATCCCATCGTCAGTACGGATAGACTTACTGGCTATTTTTGCTCCAGCACCGGAACCAATGTATATCATGTCCCCAGACATTATAGATGAGCGAATTATAGAAGAGATATTTTCTGCCTGCAACTCCTTTTGTAAACGAAATATATTTCCGCCTTCTACAAACACAGCATTAATTGCTTTTAGTTCTGTGTGTTGCCTATCATCAGGCAGTTGATGAATGCCGATAACGGCTACGCCAAGCGCGTTAAAGAAAGTTCGCGCTGTTTGGGTAACTGCATCCCAATCTTCCCTATCAACTGCGTAAGGGATATACAATAAAAGCGGAATACCCTTTAGCATTTCTTTGATAGGGTCTCTGCAGTGGCAAAGATATGCGTCTCCATTGACCTGAGATGTGGAGATAAGAAGAATCGATTTTTTCATTTGGTATTTGTAAAATGGTTATGGAATTTTATTGTTGCTGATTTAATAAGTTATTACAATACCTGCCCCCAACCCCATGTCACTATCGTAATGTGCTCCTATTGACCAGTATTTCGACGCTATGTACCGGAACCCTGCCATATATTCTTTGTCAGTATTAGCCATAATACTAAAGCGTAGTCTTTTGCTTATAGGTATATCCTCCCTGCTTAATTGAAAACGAAATTTACCATCGCCGTCTACACGCGCGTCTGCGATAAATAGCATGGGCAATGTATAGGCAATACCAGCCACTACTGTTTTTCTATTTTCTTTATTACTAACCTGCCCAAACAGATTTTTCTGCTCACTCCCGAATATGTTATTTTCATTGTGGCCGGGAACCTTATAGTGGTAATCAAATCCCACGTATGGATACCACCATTGCATCCGGCCTAAATAACGCCCTAACATTGTCTCACTCTCATAGCCATGCTCATCATGATAGCCCAGATGCCAGAGCGAACTTACTTTCCATCTTGTCTGCGCCAACATCACTTCGCCATCGCTTCCATTGCTTTCTATACCCACTGTTGCCATAAAATGCGGCATCCTGTCATCCGCAAAAAGCTTTCGTTGTGCCAGCCTGGGATTCGGGATTTCGGGATTGGGCGGAGAGTTCTCATAGCTGAACACCCTTCCCATTCCACTCATCATGTGATACAGAATGTGGCAGTGAAAGAACCAGTCGCCGCTCTCAGAAGCTGCAAATTCTATAGTATCCCTTTCCATCGGCATCAAATCAATTATGTTCTTCATCGGAGAATGATCTCCCTTACCATTAAGCAGCCTAAAGTCATGGCCATGCAAGTGCATAGGGTGTCGCATCATGGAATTGTTGTAGAGTATTAACCTTACATTTTCGCCCTTCCTGATGAGTATCTTATCGCTTTCTGAAACGGTTTTGTTATCGAGCGTCCATACATATCGGTTCATATTTCCCGTGAGATTGAACTGCAAAATTTTTAGCTGTCCGGGCGGGAGTGTAGTTTTCTCTGTGGCAGTGAGCATGGTGTATTTTAACGTTACAATGTCTGGTTGTTCGTCTTCCATATCCATGTTGCCCATATCATGAGCGCTGCCTGACATTTTCATTTTCGCGGTGTCTGTATTATTCACTTTAGATGTCTGAGCATCTGCTATTTCTGGATACATTACCGTATTCATGTCCATGATCTGGTTGTGCATTTCCATGCCTTCCATTTTCACCAGGTTGCCTTTCATGTCCATCATACTGTTCATCATTTTCATCCCGGCAAAATATTTAAGCCTCGGAAGTTTTGTTGCTGCTACTTTTTCTCCATTTCCCAGCCAGAGTGATGCCGATTTCGTGCGGTCTTCTGGTGTTACTAAAAACTCATAGCTTTTATTATCGGGAATTTGAACAACCACATCATAGGTCTCGGAAGCGGCAATTATTAATCTGTCAACTTCCACAGGTTCTACGTCATTACCGTCTGTCGCTACCACGGTAATCTTTCCACCGGCATAAGTCAGCCAGAAATAATCAGATGCACCTCCATTGGCTATCCTCAACCTCACTTTATCACCTTTCTTGAATTGCGGTTGCAGATTCTGGTTAACTCCGTTGATCAAAAAGTTGTCGTAGTAAACATCACTTACATCCATAGCTGTCATCCTCTTCCATTCATTGACAACCTTTGTTCCAAAGTGACCTGTTCTTACTGCCTCAGCATAGCTTTGTGTTGATCCCTTTCTGATCGCAAACCAATCAGTAGCATTGTGCAGGCTGCGATCTATCTGCTTAGGGTTCATATCAGCCCATTCACTAAGCACTACAGGGATTGTTGGTATTTCCCACTCATTTCTTTTGTTCATAATAAATGCTCCATACATGCCAATTTGCTCCTGCAATTTTGTATGGCTATGATACCAATGAGTGCCGTGCTGAATGATAGGAAATTTATATAAATGGGTGGTATGTGGCTTGATGGGCATTTGTGTAAGATTGGGAACCCCATCATATTGATTAGGCAAAAACAGTCCGTGCCAATGCAATGAAGTCTCTTCGTCAAGGTCATTATGAACATATATCTCGGCAGTATCACCCTCAGTGAAGGTTAGCGTTGGCATTGGTATCTGGCCGTTTACAGCTATAGCCCGCTTTCTTTTCTTGCCATATTTCACCGTCGTGTCCGCAATATGTAGATCATAGCGCACCGTACGCGGCGGATATTTATTGGCAACTGTTTTGATCGGGCCAATATCCGCTTTGTGCATATTTTCCTTCTCCATCTGCTGCATACCATCCATATTCATACTATCATGACTAATTGGTGGTTGTATGCCATCATGTTTACTTTCCTTTATCAGCGTCATTCCGCACTTAGGGCAACTTCCTGGTTTAGCTGAATGTATCTCCGGATGCATTGAGCATGTATAGTATGTGGAGACAGGCTCAGAGTTCCCATTTTTCTCATCGGCTTTGCTGTTGTAAGGTTTAATTACAGGACTATGTTTAACTGTAGTATGATCAGGCTTATTTTCTCCTGCCTGTTTGACCGGTTTCTTCTCAAGTTTCATCCCACATTTAGGGCATTTTCCCGGTTCATTCCTTTTTATTTCCGGATGCATTGGGCAAGTATAATAGTAAGTTTTGCCGCCATTCAAGTTTTGTGCAAACACACTTACGGATGACACCAAAAGCAAAAGCAATATTTTTATATATTTCATCTTATTTTTGTCAATTGGACGATAATTAATTATTCTCAATTTTCTTCAGTTTATTTCTCATAAACTGAATTTCTCTTTCTTGCGCCGCAATTATACTATCTGCGAGTGCTTTGATTTCAGGGTCGTGAATTTTTGTCTCCTTTACCATCAACACTGCCGCTGCATGATGTGGTATCATCGATCTCAAAAATTGTCTGTCTGAAACTGCTACTTGTTTTCTGATCATTACAAAACAGCCAAAACCTATGGCGATGCTAAGGGCGGCGATGGCCGCATTTCGCATTTTATGTGGATACATTTTACCCATCAGCATCAGTTCTATCAATATCATAGGTGACGTCATTAAGGCAGCCATATAAAGCTGGTTAATATTGGGTAATACATTATCCAACTTATCTACCATTGCATACATCAGCAGGTACATTGCCACATATGAAATAATCACCATGCCCAGCAGCCTACCGTATGCACTTTTCCCTTTTGGGTTATTTGAGTGGCTATCGTTATGTTTCATCTGATGCATTTTAAATGTGGTTATTTAATAGTATTGAAAAACAAATGCTCGACACGAAGCAAAAACCCGTTCGGAGCTGTTCGCTGCATATTGCTGTACAATTCCATTTTGTATCCAATGTCAAGTCTGGTTTGACTATTGAAGATTAACTGAATTGATGCTGCCATATCTGCAAACGATTTACCTTTCTCAGGCAAACTCTGCCCTAAAAATTCAAACATTACATTTAAGTTGGTTTGATTGTAGCTAGTATAGTTTTTAGGCAATAAAAGCCTGCCAGTAGATAGTGTATAGTTGATCGCTCTGCTATCCTGTACGATAGGGAATTCATTCCCTCCAGCGTTCCCATAGGCTTTCTCAAAACTCACAGTTGCGGATATCGCCTGCTTATGCAATAGCTGAGTTACAATCACTCCTAGTTCAAATCCAGAGTTATGACCATTAGTTTCAATTTCTTCTTCGTGAATCTCACTGTTATTGATGGACATACGAGCGAAGCCAGCCATACGAAAATGTCTATACACCTGATCGTGACTAAAAAACCGATACTTAGCATAACCTGCAAAACCTTCGGGAGAGAGTTTATTACTGCGATTGCTTACAAAACCTTCTACATGAAGCATCAAGTTTTTGTTGACACCCCACATCAGTTCAGGTAAAAAATGATAGTTAACGTCGCGTGTACTTTTTTCCTCCATTAGCCAGTTACTCAACCTTATACCAAGCGATTTTGCAGGCATATTACTGGCTGGTTCCGTATAAACAAAAAGCTCCTGTGATCGCGCAAATCTTGGGAAAGCCAATACTGTCAACAATACTAATACCTTTATGTATTTTGTCATTTGGCAGGATTTATAAAAGCGTTACATTATAAATTCTCTTTCCTTCAGTTTCGTTGACTATATACCTTTGATATTTACGATATTCCTTTGCCGACAAGTAGTTTTTGTCAACTACTTCCAGAACTTTCTGTCCGTTTAGCACTTGGCCATTGTTGTTAACAAAGTGATAGATACTTCCATTTAGTTCAATCTGCCTTGAAGCTTCAACCTCACTGAGATTTGCGGTTATTTTTAGAGAGGCAACAGAAAACCCTGCATCCTCAACTGCCTTTTTGATAACATCAGGTGATATTATTGCACCTTCTTTAAAGATTATTGAATAACTGGATTTTTTGATATCTACTGCAATGCTCTTGATCTCAGGTATTTTTTCAAGTGACTTATAAATTGCTTTGCTGCACATACTACACGTAAGACCACTGGCAGTTAACTCAGCAGATTGAATCTGTCCGAATCCATGCAATGAGAGAAATAATGCTATTACTAACAAGATCTTTTTCATAATCCGTTCTTTTAAATGGGGTTGATTATTTTTTTATCACATTTATCACTTCGCCGCACTCCAGCATTTCATCACCGAAATAGGGATTTCTGATGACCGAATCGTCACTCAGCCATGATGCGCCCTTACCATCGAAGGCCATAGGACAATGAGCTTGATAAATTGTCTTGTCAGCAGCATAGCTTTTTAGAAGCGTATAAATACTGTCAGATACTGCAGAGAAAGAGGCCCGTTGAGCCTTAATATCATTTGTTGCGGAAATATCAAATGAGAGCTTTTGCAGAGAAGTTGCTATTGCTGTATATGGCTGCAGTTGATCTGCCGGGATAGCCGTAGCATTAAAATTCTTTATTGCGCTGTTTACCTCACCTGCTTTAGTGGCAGATTGTTTACTGTCTCCTTTTACCAGAGCAGTCTTAATGCCCAGATAGCCGTTATAGATGGCTTGCAAATGGGCAGACAGTTTGACATCAATAGTTGTTTTTGCTGGCGTAACAACTTTAGCTTGATCGTTTACTTCATGTGAAGTAGAATCTGCGGCACCTGTGTTTTCTATATTGCCTTGTTTTTGCCCATTGCCTACACATGACGTAAAAAATAGTGGTAGGAGAATTAAGAGAGCGATTATTTGCTTTTTCATTTTTGTCTGATTTTTAATGAATGATTGTTATGCATATTTCAGTTTTGCTGAAATAAAAAGACGAAACACAATTAATGAATGACGCCATTGCGCTATTCACAGATTGTGATAACAACATTAAAATATCAGACGCGAAGATTGCGTGTGAGAATGTATATAGGACAGGACGGAATAATTAACGGCGGAGCATGGGCACTGCAAGTATTCCATGAAATATAATAATCTAACCTGGCACTTGAGTAATGCTGAGGAGTGTGGGTTGGCAATATAATATCAAAAAAATGAAACTCAGTACTTACGTTTTTTACTGTCAATTGATCCGTAACGCTCTTTATTACCTTATGTTCATCCTTGCAGCACCCGTTGTCGCCTGATTTTTTATCCATGCCACAGTATGAACAATGATGATCTTCCTCAGGCTCTATAAAGCTGGTACCTACCATTTTGCCCATGCAATAATGAGTATGCACAGTTATACCTACACTCAGGCATAAGTGGCATACTGCTAGTATTATTGCTAAAAGGCGTTTCATGAATTTTTTGTGTAGTGGTTATGCAATTGCCTACTTACAGCAATTTTTACTAAAGATTGATTTAATAATGCTCATCACTTTTTTCATATCAGGCTAATTCTTCGATATTAAAACCAGCTTTTTTCACTGCTGTTTTTACATCTTCCGCACTACCATTCTCACTTTCCACGGTTAGAACTTTATCCGGTGATTCGGTATTTACGTCCCAATTATTTATACTATCTACTTTGTCCAAATGTGGTGTTACAGATTTAATACAACCACTGCAATTGATGTTGGTTTTGAATTTAAGCGTACTCATTGTAGCAAATTTATTAGTTAACGAAAAAGTTATTGTTATAGAATTATTAGAAAAGTTTATAAAATTTTAAGATTAGATTTTACTCTTCTTTAAGAGCAAGCTATTGCTGACAACACATACTGAACTTAGTGCCATAGCAGCGCCTGCAATCATAGGATTAAGTAAAAAACCATTAATTGGATATAGTAATCCGGCAGCAATAGGAATACCGATTATATTATAAATAAATGCCCAAAATAGGTTTTGCCTGATTACACGGACTGTTTTTCGGGATAATGCTATTGCTTTCGGTATTGCCTGAAGATCGGACGACATTAATGTCATTTTTGCAACATCCATCGCTATATCTGTTCCCTGGCCCATAGCGATACTTATATCGGCCTGAGCGAGTGCTTGACTGTCATTTATGCCATCGCCTACCATAGCTACTACATGCCCCTTGCGTTGCAGTGTTTTGATAAAGTTAGCTTTTTCATCTGGTAGCGTTTCTGCCTGAAAATGCTCTATTCCTATTTTATCCGCTATGGCCTTTGCGGTCTGTAGACTATCACCAGTCAGCATATATGGTGTAATTCCAAGTTCTAATATCTGTCTGATAGCTGTAGCCGAAGTCTCCTTAACTTTATCAGCAATGGCTACAGCGGCTAGTGCTTCAGTGTTATTTGTAAACCAGATTACGGTTGCAGCCTGCGTTAACCACTTATCTGCCTGTTGTTGCATCAGCGGTGCGATCTGGATATTTAATTGTTTGATGACATTATAACTGGCTGCCCGATACAGTTCTCCATTATAAACACCTTTTATACCCTTGCCCGTGATACTCTCAAACTGGTCTGGTTCAACTTTAATGATGTCGGTATTCTGAAAATACTTTGTTATTGATTCTGCTAAAGGATGTTCTGACCGGGATTCAAGGCCAAACAGAACGGCAGACATTTTCTTAACGTTAAGGCCATCTTTCCAGATCACATCCAGCACTTCCGGTTTACCTTCGGTAATCGTACCGGTCTTATCAAGAATAATGCTATCAAATTTATATGCGCGTTCGAGACTTTCTGCATCCTTGATCAATATTCCATTTTCAGCACCTTTGCCAACTCCGACCATTATTGCCGTGGGTGTTGCCAAGCCTAAAGCACATGGACATGCTATTACCAACACTGTGACCATTGCTAACAAGCCTTGTGTGAATCCATTGCTGCCCCCAAAAATTGTCCACATGATAAGACTGAGAATTGCAATGCTTATGACTACAGGCACAAAAATTCCGGCTATCTTATCTACCAGTTTTTGAACCGGGGCCTTGCTACCCTGCGCTTCCTGAACCGACTTAATTATATGTGCCAACAGGGTATCACCACCTACTTTTTCGGCTACAAACTGAAGACTTCCTTTTTGGTTGATCGTTCCGGAAAAGACCTTTGACCCAGTTTCCTTTTTAATAGCAACGGGTTCACCGTTAAGCATACTCTCATCAACGTAAGAATAACCCTGGCTTACCATGCCGTCTACGGCAATCTTTTCGCCGGGTTTAACTAATAATGTATCGCCCACTTTTACCTGCGCCAGTGGCATCTCCATTTGGTGACCGCCTTGGTGTATAATAGTTACAGTTTTAGGCTGTAAACCTATCAGCTTTTTTATGGCTGATGAAGTATTATTCTTTGCTCGGTCTTCAAGCAATTTGCCAAGTAAGATGAATGCTATAACAACTGCTGCTGCCTCAAAATAAACGTGAGCGTGTAAGCCTCTCGTGTGCCAGAATTGAGGATATACTGTGTTAAAAACAGAAAACACATAGGCAATCCCTGTACTCATGGCTACAAGAGTATCCATATTGGCCGAATGATGTTTTGCCTGTTTCCATGCATTAATAAAAAACTGCCTTCCAAAAAACAACACTACAGGAGTTGACAGCAGCCACATAATGTAGTTGGCATAGGGCATGTTCATAAAAAACATACCTATTGTTACTACGGGAAGGGAAAACCCAACCGACCAGTAGGTGCGGCTACGCAAGGTTTTAACATGTTGCTCCTGCAATTGTTGCAAGTTTTCAGCGGCTTCCTCACTTTCTTCAATAATCAGATCATATCCAACAGATTGAACAGCCTTTTTTAGTTCGTCTATGTGAGCAATGCCAGGGACAAATTCAAGATTTACACTGCTGGCTGCGAAGTTTACAGTTGCTGTTATTACTCCTTTCTGCGCTTTAAGCATACTTTCAACACTGATAGCGCAAGATGCACAGCTCATACCTGTTACCGGAAAAGTTTTCTTAATAGTATTTACCCCATAACCCAGATCACGAATAGCAGAAACGGCAGCCGGAATCACCTCTTCTGCATTATCTGTTGTAATTATCGCCCTCTTATTATTCAGTTCTACTTTATGAGAAGTAATGCCTTGAACTTGCGCTAATCCTTTATCTACTATCAGTGCGCAATGCTCACTATCAACATCTGTCAATGGCAACCAAAGTGTATCAGTCATTAGAAAGTATTTTCGATGCAAAGCTACTTGCGTTGTAAAACGTGACCGTTACAGAATTTTGAAAAAGATTTATAAGATTACCAAAGCTAGCTATTTAGCCACCTTATCCAGGGATTTCCTATCCTTTGTTTGAGCCGACTTATATGCTGAAGGTGTAATACCAGTGACTTTTTTGAATTGGCCGCTCAATGCCGCAACACTACTATAACCCATACGCCATGCTATCTCGCTTAAATTAAGTTGACCATAGGTGATTAGTTCCTTTACTCGTTCTGTCTTTTGTTGAATTATGTAATGTTCGATAGTTATACCTTCTTCGTCAGAAAATATTTTGCTTAAATAGGGATACTCATAATTCAAATGATGAGACAAATAGTCGCTGTATTTTGTCTTTGCATCATTATTTTCACGATGAATTAACTCTATTACTGCAACCTTGATGTGCTCAATGATCATGCCCTTGCGATCATCAATTAGCTCAAACCCAAGTTGTTCAAGGCATATGCGCGCAGCAGACAATTCTAAACCTGATAATTCTAATTCCGATAATTCAACTTCTCCTAAATGAACAGACACGGGGTGCAACCCCACTTTCTCAAGTTCGGCCTTCACAACCATCTTGCACCTGTCGCAAACCATGTTCTTTATGTATAATTTCATATGCTTAGCCCAGATAATTAATCAACAACCAATTTTAGCGTGACAATACCTTTTTTATTTACATTAGTAACTGCATATATACCTTTCGGCCATTTAGAAATATCAACCGTATGCTGATTGGTAAGTATTCTTGAAATGAAAACTTGCTTACCAGTAACGTCTCTTATTGTTATAAGGTCTATCGGACTTTTGTCCCTTGATTCTATGATAAGGCTATTCGTGGCAGGGTTAGGGTAAATCTCAAAATCGGTATGGTCATTTCTTTCTACTTCATGAACGCCCAATGCACTGGAGTCAATAACTATAAAACTGCCCATCATGCCATCATCTTCATGGTGGAGCAGATGACAATGATACATATAGGGCACCATTGGATCGGTAAATGTTTCAAATTTGGTAAGGAATTTTACACTATCGTTGGGCATTACCAAAACCACATCTTTCCAGCCTAGTTTGCCAGCAGGCATTGGATTGCCATGTTCCTCAATAACATTGAATTGTACATCATGTATATGGAATGGGTGCGCTATCAAAGTATTGTTCTTTAAAGTCCATATTTCTGTAGTGTTTAAATAGACTACTTCGTTTATACTGTCCATATCAAAACTCCGGTTGTTTAAACCGAACGGACCATCTGCACGATTTGGAACATCTGAAGGTAGCAACCTGATCGTATCTAATACAATAGTCCTATTCCTGGTTGCATCCATTGGATTAAACGGCGCAAGTGACACCAACGAAGTGACAATGCTCGTTACAGGGCTAGATGTCGGAGCCACTACATTTAGCTGAAGTAAGGTGAAATCTGATCCATTTAAAAAATTTTCTTCATATTCATGTACTGTATCCGCACCGCTTCCTACTGTATCTGCGCCATATATTCCGGTCAGCAATTCTGATGCGTAGCTTTTAAGATAGATCGTTTGCCCCACCATGCCTGAAAAATCAACTAATATTTCCGCTCTTTCTCCAGGTGAAAGGACTAGCCTTGTAAGTGTTTTTGGCGTATCAAGCAATCCTCCGTCAGTACCTATTTGGTAAATTGTCTGCCCGTTCGACAATCCAAAATTATAACTCCGCAAGCTGCTGCCATTTAATAATCTAAAACGAACAACCTGGGCAGGAGCGTTAAAATATGGATTCAATGTTCCATTGATGAAGATTGCCGTATCCATATTTGTAGCGATGGCAATTTGTTGAAGAACATCAAACGCCTTGCTTTGTACCACAAGAGGTATATCATCAATCCCGTAAGTATGAGGTATACTCAGAGCAAGCTCTGCGGCATCATGTACTATAAAAAAACCTGCTAAACCTTTTGAAACCTGTGGGTCTGTTTGGCCTGCGCCGTGTGGATGATACCAAAATGTGCTTGCGTTATTCAATATTCTAAATGACGGGCTCCAGGTAGTGCCAGGGTTAATGGACTGATGTGGGCCGCCATCATTTTCGGGGGCAACGTGGAGACCATGCCAGTGCATTGTTGTTTTTACTGACAGCATGTTATGTACGTTCAAAGTTATGCTGTCGCCTTTGTTTACAATAACTGTTGGGGCCATCCACGAACCATTGACACCGTAAGTGGGAGTTGTGGTACTCGGATAAAAAACCTGAGAACCTGATTGTACATTAAGATTAAAAGTTGTACCCGTAAGTGCCGGAGGAATATTCAATAGGTTTTGTGCTTCGCATTTTATGCAGAGCAGTATTAAAGCCACGAGTATTTTAACAACGTTCGTCATCAGAAATTAGTAATTAAATATTTTGGTAATAAAATTTCGATTGCCCTTTAGTTGTAGAATGAGTATCTGTGTGGGATAATCTGATATAGATACGTCGAAATGCTTATCAGTTATATTTCGATGGAGAAGTATTTTACCATTCAAATCATATAGGTTTACTACTGAATAATCGTCATTTTCTATATCGCAGGTAATTCTTCTGTTCCCGACAAACACTTCCGGTTGTTTAGCAGCCGGTTCAGCTACTGCATTTGGAGCAACGGCAGTAATTATCCATGTTAAAGTGTCAATTTGCGATGGCGAATTTGTAGCTAAAATTGTATAGCGAATAATGCCAGTGCCAGCCTGAAGATGGGGGTTAATATGTAAACTCATTAAACCATTATCGCCTGGAACTATAATCGCCATTGTGCCGCTATCCTTTAATGAGGTGTAACAATTTCCATTGTCGCAGATGCTAGCTTCCCATGTTGCTGGCATTGCAACGCTTTGTTTTTTCCATTTAAAGGAAATAGTATCTCCTGTCGGATGCACTTGAGTGATGTTAAAAACGCTCACGTCCTCATAAACTGCGTTACCAATGATCGTGTCATTGGGTGAGTGATAGTAACTCTGTGCAGTAGTCATGCTGATAGCCGTAGTCATTACAGCTATCAGCATGATGCATTTTTTTAGTAGGTTAGTGAACAACATTTAGCTTCCTGTTAGTTATAGTTCCGTTGAGATTGATTCTAACTAAATAAGTGCCGCTAGGCAGATTTTTGGTATCAATATGCTTTGTTGTAAGTCCGCCAGAACTATTGCCTGTACTTACATCAGCAACTTTTTTTCCAATCATATCCACAACATCTATTATCAGCGAACCTGCAGTTTTAACATCTACGGATATTGTCACATCATTATTGGCTGGATTAGGAAAAACATCGACACTATTAATGTTGCTTGCCGCTTCTGCAACGCCAGTAGGGGTACTCATTAGGGCGAGTATGCTGTCTCGCATAGTAGTAGTATCGCTGGTACTAAAGCTTAGAGTAGAAAACATAACCCGATGATTGCTGCCACCAACTAAGACAACTGTTGGCATACCAAAACCACCGTAAGCTGCAACAGCCGTTGCACCACTATCCATTGGTGCATATAACGGCAGCGAGTTAGATGTTACCCATGTTTGTGAATACGAGCAAGCAGTTGTGTTGTTGAATGGGAATGCGTATGCTTTTACCATACCCGGATGCGCTGCATTGATATTATTTGCCATAGCCTGTATTTTTTGAGCTGGCGGTGGGCAGCTTCCACAACTCGGCATGTAGTAAAAAAGAACAACAGCTTTTCCCGCATCAAGATCAGCATAGAGATGTACCGGATTACCATTGCAATCATTCTTATTAAAGTCAACGGCTGTTTGAGCTTTAACTGTAGTTACAGCAAATAGCGAAGCTGCAAACGCGATTTGAAACACCTTTTTCATTTTTTCGATTTTTATTTGTTTTAGAAAATTGTTTGTAATAAGTACTATTCAACGATTAACTTTTGGGTCTCTGTTCCTGTTTCATTATTAACCATAACCAAATACATACCGCTTATCAAGCCTTTAAGATCAACCTGAATTTGATTTTTGCCGTTTAGGGCTGGTTGTTCCATGCTTTTTACCAGTTTACCACTCATATCACTGATATGAATTTTGACGTTGTGATTGCTGCTACTTGAAAAGCTGATGGTGGCAGTTTCAGCCGCTGGATTAGGAGAAATGGAAAAAAGATCTTTGTTGTTTGCTATGGAATTAACAGCAGTTGGCACTGTTCCGGCAAATGCAAGATTATCTATATATAGATAGCTGTTATTAATGGGAGTAGTGCCACTTGCAGACAGGACAATTATCGCACTATCGGGAACAGCGGTGGAGTGATATGTAAGCGGAATGGTAAAAGTCGCCCAGCTCATTGCCATACCCGGCAGCATATAGTCAGTGAACGCTACAGTGTCGCGCATATTCATTGCTGTATTCCACTTTGACAGCAATACAGCAATGTGGCCCTGATCACTACCAAAGGCCATATACTGCCAACTTCCGGTGAGACTAACCGGACGTACTGTACTTGCAAAACCCGACTTTGGAGTAAATGTCGCCATATCGATCACACCGCTTACGGCAACTCCAGGCATTACGCCCATTCCGGTAACAGTTTTTGAAACTAATTTAATGTAACTACTGCCTACAGCTCCCGGTGTTCCTTTTGTGCATGTGTATGTAGACATTGACGATGTCATAGAATTCAGTTGATCCCAACCTGTTGGTATGTCATAACCGCTAGTCGTTGTCCAGGTTTCAAAACCTGAATTGGGGATTTGAGCAGAAATTACTCCGCTAAAAAGGCTTGCTGCAATAAGCGTAAATATCTTCTTCATATAGAAAAGCTTTTAAAAACAATTTGATTAATAGAAACTAAGCTTTATGTATTGCTTAGCGAATTGAAATGAATTAAATGCGAAAATTCAGGCATGAAAATGCCTGACCAGATGTTAAGTGGTAAAAATCAAATTAAGAATTGACGAATCTCTATGTAGATTGGAACCGTTCGGACAAACGGTGGAGAGTTCGCTAATGGGACAGCTATTGTGCTAAGTCCATGATAAAAAATATTTTGAGAGGCAGAATAATAGAGTTCGGGAAGTATGCAAGGAGTAAAGTGCTTCTCAAAAAATACTTTAGCAGAAAACGACTGTTCTTTCTCTATCTTGACCTTTTGGTGCTTGGTATGACAACAGCCTTTCTTTTTCTGAGTTCCACCGCAACAACACTTACTTTTTTTCTTTTGTCCGTTTAATGACGAATATTGTAATATTTTACCACAATAGTGATGTGATATGCTTGCACCACAAATATTTGCAGCGAACAAGATGATCAACACTATGGCAATAAATTTCTTCACAAATACAATATTACGATTTAATTGCTAAGAAGCAAAAAACGTTTCGGTGGTAATTACTCAATAGTAGGTTATCTATGATTTCTCTCTATGGCTCGTCTAAAATGATAGATCGCATGAGCAAATTCTTTAAAATGGTTCGAAAATTTGTCAGAAAGGACTACTCTTAAAGAGCCTTGCACTGCAGGGCTCTTATTTTTTTCCCTATAGTAACCTTGTGTCACTTTGCAGTTAGAACAAATTACATTTTAATCATTTAATATACCATTGAATGTGCAAGCTTTATCCCTTCCTTTTTGTTTTTATTTGTTACGCTTGTAACAATGCAAGAAACGCTGATGTGAACAATGGCAATGTAGGATCGCGAGACTTATCTGATAACCCTTTTTATGGCAGATGGGTGTCACTTCGTTATCTAAATGCACTGTTGCAAAGCAAATCACCCGCCAAATCGCAGGAAAATGATCTATTTTACGAAATTGGTAAAAGGCTAAGCGATACGGGATATACGTTTGTATACCACGAAGGGGGTAATCAATTTATAGTGCTAAAAAAGAACAATCGCTATTTTAAAATGTCTTCCGACAGAGATAAGAAAGATGAAATCTTCAAAATATCAAATGATACTATAAAAATTGGTGCTGATACCTTCATACGTGTTGTAAATAATGTCGGTATTTCCGAACACTATCTATTTAAAGGGTCTTATATATCAGGTAATAAATCAGTAGTTTTTAATGATGACGGAACAATAAAAGGATTAGATTCCAATCAATATTATTTTGTCGTGAATGACTACATTGGCCTTAGTATGGAGAAATCTGCCAATTTAATATATATCGGCAACTCGAAAGAAAAAACAAGTATATACTGTTTTGAGTTTACTAAGAATGCCCTGCTTATTTATGATAACAAATGCCTGGAAGAAAATGAAAACAAAGACTGTGTACTCTTTGGCAAAGGCCGCCTGAGGTATGTTCTTCGAAAAACACAATAGCTTCCAGGCTTTAACCTAATAATCATTCTTAGCTTAATAAAAATGGGGCAAGAGAAATTGTAAAGAGGTTCGTTGTCTTTGCTATTGTATATTTCAGAATATAAGCAATGATCAATAAAGTAATAAGGGCTGTCTCGCGCGAGACAGCCCTTATTACTTTATTAAGGTAAGCTGGCTTATTCTTTCACCAACCTCTTAGTTACCTTTTGTTCGCCCTGTGTAATCTCAACCATATACACACCGGCTGCAAAGTTGCTCATCGGAACGGTTATTACACCGTTCTGCTTAGTGCCCAGATCCTGGTTGTAGATGCTTACGCCGCTAACATCCATTATCCTTACACTTACATTGTCTTTGCTGCCTGATGTAAAGGTGATCTTCACATCATCGCTGGCAGGGTTTGGCGCCATGCTCACTTCAAGACCCTTAACAGCTGTTGCTGTTGTTGGCTTCAGTACCAGTTCGAAACGATCGTCGCCCTGTGTAGCCTTGTCTTTACCGATAGTGAAGCGGTACTCTGTACCTTCCTTCATATCCACGTACTTATTCAGCAACTTATCGTGCAGGGTTACTACGCCGCCTGTTGGTACTGAGATACTTTCTGCACGGATCAAGAAGTCCTGCCGGTAAGCACTCTTAACACCCAGCGGTATTACCTTGTCACCTTCATAAGGACGGGCATCTATGGCCAGCTTGCGACCATCGGCTGCTATACTGTAGAAGTTCATGTCAGGACCATCCGGTTTAGTGGCATCCAGCAGTTTATCTTCTGCATCAGAAGCCTTGTCGTTAAACTGCATACTCAGCACATCCCACAGGTGGTAGCTTGTATCATAGATGTTGAACCTTACTGCCTGTTCAGGCGCACGGAACAGATTCAGGGATGCGGCAGCTACCTTGTTAGCTTCTGTGAAGTCCACATGAGCACCGTCATAGTTTGCCTTAACCTGGAAGCTGGTATTCGCCTGTATGTAGTATGGCTGTGCACTTGTTGTGCCAATTGGTATTGCCATATACTGGCCACCGGCACCTATCGACGGGTTCCACACATAGAAGGCTGCACCTGTTACCTGGCCGGCCTGTTTAGCATTGAACAGTACTGTGCCTATATCCACAGGTGAAGGATAAGGGTTGCTGATCTGGTTGTATGACTGATACAACGGAGCTACTGAACCTTGCCTGAGGTAGATGCTCACCGGACCCTGGTTAACATGACCATTCATCTTATTGATGGTAGCCGATGGTGTGTACATACCGAAGTAGCCCAGGTAACCTAAACCTTCGCCCTTAGAACCACGGAAGAACAGGCGGATACCCTGACCAGGATGCAGCTTATTGCTATCGGCAGCCGATGAGTTGATCCTGGTGAACGGCCTCCAGCCACTACTGTAGCTTGAGGTATCATCACCATAGTCAGGATCGTACCTGAAGGCAGACGGATTATTGCTGGCAGTTGTGGTGAAACCATTAGAAGAGCCACCAGGACCAGTGATATCGATATATGGAGTCAGCTGGCTCAGGGATATTGTATCGCTGAATGAATGACCCCAGAAGCGGAACCTGCGGTAACCACCTTGTACATACTGGTCGGTCTTAACTTTACCAGATACCCCTGCGCCGAATGGAATTTCAGCGATGCGTGCGGCCGCAAACGTATCTGTTGATAACAGTTCCAGGCTGTCGTTAGTGGTCAGCGTACCGGCTGTAAGGTATACGGCCTTGCTGATCATCATGCGCGCGCCCGGCTGTATGGTTGCACCATTGCTGTTGTTCAGCTCTACATTGCTGAAGGTACCGATACCGTAGATCTTCTGAGCTGAAGAACCGCTCAGTATCACACGACCGTTACCAGCCACTGTACCTGAACTGTGCACGTTACCAGCAACGTGAAGTGCGGAACCAGCATTCAGGTTGATCACAGTGCCAGACGCTACATCGAGGTCAGAGACTGTTGCAGAAACCGCAGCAGGCATTACCGGTGCATACAATGTACCAGGAATAGTTACGCTATCGGTTGCTGTTGGTACAAATCCGCAAGACCAGTTCGATGCTGTGTTCCAGTCTGTTTCGAAGCCTGGCGTACCGCCCACCCACATCATTGGTGTCGGTGTGATCGTTACCGTATCATTATATGTAGTAGCACATACCGGGTTGCTTGCACTTACTATCTGGTAAGTAACAGGTGTTGTAAGAACGCCTGTGCCCAGGGAGTAAGTAGTACCTGAGAATGTGAAGTGATTCAATGCTCCCCCGTTCACACGGTAGTTCACCGTTGTGCTGTCAGGACCAGAGAATACTATGCTGCCTGCGTAACCATAACAAGGGATAACAGTATCGGTCATCGTCATTGTTGGTGTTGCATATACAGTAAGTGTAGTGGTGTAACCGGCGCTTACGCAGTAACCGTTAGATACTGTAATAGTACCGGTAAAGAGACCAACCGCACCTGTTGCAGGGATAGAATAGCCCAGCGTGCTACCCAGCGGCGCATTAGTAATATCGGTGAAGCCGGCTGTATTAGCTGCAGCGTTCCAATCGATACTGTAAGTAGCCGGAGCGCCGGTTGTTGGCGTATAGGCAATAGACTGATCTGTGATACCCTGACAGATACTTGGCATAAGACCAGGAGTGATGGTTGGCGTGAGCCGTATTGTATCTGCACCGGTCATTGTAGTTGCACAACCAGGGCCTGTAGTAGCATTTACTATGTAGGTACCTGTAGCTGTTACCGGAGTGAAGGACATAGCCGCACCTGTACCAGCAAGTGTTTGCACAGTGGCAGACGGTGCCTGCACCAACACATATGTAATACCCGACTGAGTACCTGAGAGACCTACTGTGATGCCGGTAGCCGAGCAGCCATTGCCACCTGTAACCGTTTGTGCCACAGGATAGTCGTAAACAGTTGCTGCAACGGTAGCAGGCGTACTTGTACAGCCCAGACCAGGGTAAGTAACAGTAACACTATATACACCGGAAGCAGCAGCGTTATTTACCAGGCGTGCATTGGTTGTAGCAGTACCTGTAACAGAGTAGCTGTCCGGGCCGCTCCAGTTGTAAGACGCAAGTGTACCTGCGCCCGTTACTGAACCGGCAGTAAGCGTGAGTACAGAACCAGCACACAGGCTTGAAGCAGATGCACTAACAGCAGCTATTGTTGGAACAGCATTTACAGTAACTGCTGTAGTAGCTGCTGCACCACAACCATTAAAGTAAGAGATGGTAGCTGTACCGGCACTGAGTGCGGTAACTGTACCGGACACATCAACAGTGGCTACTGTTGGTGCTGAGCTATACCATGTGCCGCCGGCAAGTGCGTTGGCTACTGTTGTGGTAGCACCGATACACAGTGTTGTAGCACCAATTGTGTTGCTGCCAGGAACAGCGTTCACTGTCACATCCTTAGTTACGGGAGCACCACATGCACCGGTATAAGAGATGGTAGCTGTACCTGCGCCAACCGCCGACACAACACCACCAGTGGTAACTGTTGCTACTGAAGCATTTGATGTGCTCCAGGTACCACCGGAAGTAGCATCTGTGAAGGTTGCAGAACCAGAGTTGTTCCTGATCTGAACACTATCCAGGTACATGTTGTTGCCTGCAGCGCTGTACCCCTTGAACAGGATATAGTTAGTGCTGCCGGAGAACGTAGTTGGGATAGTGAACGTAAGCTTCTGCCAGCCTGCTGCCACTGCGGTACCTACATAAGCGGTAGACAGTGTGCGTGAGCGACATACGCTACCGATACGTGTGGCACCGGAGGCTGAAGCTGATGTATTGATATATACCGCAAGACTATCGTAGTTAGATGTCAGGTTACCATCGCGGTAGAAGTACATGGTTACACGGCCACCGTTACCACCACCCAGATCGAATGCAGGTGACACCAGGTATGCTGTGTTACCACTTGTAATGGTATTGCTACCGAACCTTGCCACAAATGAGCCACCACCTGATGGTGTACCGCTGGTAGCAGGGCTTGCTGTAGATGTACCGGCTATTGATGACCAGTAGTTATTAGCTGCACCTGTACCCTGCAGGTAGTTCCAGCCCGCAACGGCAGTACCCTGAACTGAAGGCACACCAGACTCGAAGCTGGTAGACACCAGTGGGGTTGGCTGAGCACATATAGCACTTATACCCACAATAGTATCGGTAGATGATGAAACTGTGATCACTGATGTAACATCTGGTGAACAAGTATTAGAATATGTAATAGTTGTAGTACCAGGTGTAGCTGTTGCATAAACAGTACCCGAGAAGGTACCTATAGTAGCTATAGAAGGATCGCTACTGCTCCATGTACCACCGCTTACGCTATTAGTAAGGTTGGTTGTAGTAGAAGGACACATTGAGGTAGCACCAGAGATAGCAGCCGGAGCAGACTTGACTGTTACAGTAGCTGTAGTTGCTGTACCACAACCATTAGCGTAAGTAACGGTAGCCGTACCTGCTGTAAGACCTGTAAGCACACCAGTAGTAGCATTAATGGTAGCCACTGTCGGGTTGCTGATAGACCATGTACCGTTGGTAGCAGTATTGGTAAGTGTAAGGTTGCTACCAATACATACTGTACCCGCACCAACTATAGAAGCAGGGTTACCATTAACTGTGAAAGTTGCAGTTACGGGTGTACCACATGCGCTGGTGTATGTGATAGTAGCCGTACCTGTTGATATTGCACTTACCACACCAGATGTAACGTTAACTGAGGCTATTGCAGAGTTACTGCTGCTCCATGTACCACCAGGGGTAGCATCTGTAAGCGTAGCAGTAAAAGGATTAACCGTCAATTTAATATTATCGAGATATGCGTAAGTGAATGAGCTGGTAGTACCAGTACCGAGGTTAGCAGTGATCATTATATAGTTGGTACTACCGGTAAACCCAGCCGGAGTAGTAACCCTATACTGATACCAACCTGCAGTGGAAGTGGTAGCCGTACCGGAAATATAAGAACCGGATGTAGAAACCGCTGCTGCACGAGGTACGAAACCAAGTGTTGTAGCACCTGTAAGAGCCGGTGTTGTATTGATCCTCACTGTAAATCCTTCGCCTCCATAAGTGCTGTTATTATACGAGGAGGTTGCATCGCGATAAACCCAGAATGTCATTGTTGCACCGTTTGTGCCAGACAAGCTGAATGAAGGAGATACAACTGTCTGATCGCCATAGTAATAATAACAGTATGCAGCAAGGAAATAAGAACCGCTCTGAGGACTTGCAGCCGGTGAAGAACCTGACGTGTAAGTATACAGGTAGTTAACCGATGGGTTGGTGAGTTGAGACCAACCATTTACAGCAGTAGTGCCGGTAGGTACGGCTGATCCTGCAGGTGTTTCCCAGTCCTGGGTGAACAAGGTAGTTGCAGCTACCTGAGTACAAGCTGACGTAGTGCCTGCGATAGGCGCTGTTGCGTTAGAGACGTTGATAGTTGCATACTGACCTGTACCGCAACCATTGCTATACGTAACAGTAGCCGTGCCGCTAGTTGCAGTAGCAGTAATAACACCTGTAGATGCATTGACAGAAGCACTTGTGGTAGAAGATATAGACCACGTACCGCCTGACGCTGTATTGTACAATGTACCAACAGAAGACGGACATAGATCTGTAGAACCCGTGATAGCAGTAGGCAATGCCCTTACAGTAAGTGTGTAAGGCGTTGGGCTACCACAAGTAGTGGAGTAAGATACCTGTACAGTACCGGCGGCAATGCCAGTAACCACGCCTGTAGAAGCATTGATAGTAGCAATTGTTGCATCGCTCACGCTCCAGGTACCACCGCTAAGGCTGTTACCCATTGTTGTAGTGCTACCAACACACACGTAAGATGCACCGATAATAGCACCAGGGGCTGGGTTAACTGTGAAGTTGGTAGTAACTGTGCCACAAGCGGCTGCATAAGATATAGTTGCTGTGCCGGCGGTAAGACCGAACACGGTACCGGTAGAAGTAATAGAAGCCACAGCAGGTGCAGAGCTGCTCCATGAACCGCCGGGAGTAGCATCAGACAGAACAGTATATGGATTGAATACACCTGAAACGTTGATGTTATCTACCGCCCAGTTACAGCCACCGGCCACACCGCTAAGGTACCAACGCAGCATAACAGAAGACTGGTTGCGTGCACCTGCAGGGATAGACAATGAAGTATTAGGCGAAGACGTTGTCCAGGTAGTAGCACCAGCTACAGCACCACCTAAAGTACTAATGTTTGTCCAGGTGGTACCGCCATCCAGGGAGTAATCAACCTTTACCTGGTCGGAAGCAGAGTAACCGCTGTAGTACTGGCTGTAAGCGATAGTACCCGCTGTCATACCAATAGTAGAGAAAGCCGGGCTTCTGAACTCTGTAACAACAGTAGTAGTGAAATAAGCGCCTGGGTTTGCCTGCATGTACTGAGAACCATCGCCCGGAACAGCACTTGTGTAACCGGGAGCCGCGCGCAGCTGGAATAAAGATGCGGCGTTACCAGTAGTGTTGAGAATAGACCATGTACCGCCGGTAGTGCCAGTGAGACCGGTGTTAAAATTCTGGGCCAGGATGGTAGAAGCTGAGCCTAAAGATGCACAAGCTGACGTTGTACCTGCAATAGCAGCAGTAGTATTGATAGACACAACCGCTGTAGCGGCAGGAGCACAACCTGTAGTATAGGTGATGGTAGCAGATGTACCGGATGCACCAACAGCAGTAGCATAACCTGTAGCTGCATTTACGGATACGATAGCCGAGTTAGATGTAGACCATGTACCACCTGAAGCTGTGTTGAACAGCGTACCGGCACCACCAGGACACAGAGACGTAGCACCTGTAATGCTACCAGGAAGCGCAGTAACTGTAACGGCCTTAACCGCAGTAGCACCGCAGCCATTAGAATAAAGGATGTAAGTAGAACCGCCTGCAACACCAGTAACAACACCGGTAGCACTTACGGTAGCAATGCCTGAGTTATAGCTGCTCCATGTACCGCCAGACACTGAATTGGTGAGCGATATAGATGCACCCTGGCATACAGTGGATGCACCAGAAATAGCCGCCGGAACATCATTAACAGTAACTGTAGCTGTTACGCTGCCACAAGGAGAAGCGTATGTAATAGTAGATGTACCCGGAGCAACACTTGTCCATGCACCAGTACCACCGACGATAGTTGCTACAGAGGTAGTGCCAGAAGACCATGTGCCACCAGGAGTAGCATTAGTAAGCGTAGCAGTAGAAGTGGTAGGCGCACCCGTGATCACAACATCATCGATACCCCAATAGAAACCCCATGATGACTGGTACCTGAAGCGAATTAGCGCATTAGGGACGCCGAGCATTGAGGCAGGTAAAGCGAATGTCTGGTTAGGACTACCCGCAGTCCAGGTTGATGAACCGGTTGTAGCACCATAGTAATCGTATAATACAGTCCAGGTAGCACCACCGTTCGAAGAATATTCAAGTACAGAGGCAGCATCCCAGGTACTACTTGAGAACATATAGGTATTGAATGTTAAGGTAGCCGCTGACAATCCAATTGTAGAAAAAGAAGGAGACGTAGCAATTGAATTCAAGGTTGTACCAGATCCCGCGCCATCAGCGTTAGCACCAAGGAACTTTGTGCCGTTGCCAGTAATACCACCGAACGCACCTGAGTTAAATGCAGCAAAACCAAAAGAGCTGGCCGCAGTACCAAGATATTGAATGGTCCAATCCGTTCCGGTAATATTATCAGTAAGCGGGTTTGCACCGTTAAAGCGAGATGTAAGCAATGTAGGCGTAGCTGGTTTACAGAGCGACATTGTACCACCTATGGCTGCTGGCGTGCTGCTTACAGTGAATACTACCGTTGCTGCAGGTGCACAACCATTGCTGTAAGAAATAGTAGTGATACCTGTAGTAGCTGTAGAGGTGAGGACACCTGTAGATGCATTGATGTTGGCTACAGACGTATTGGATGAGCTCCATGTACCACCGGATACGCTGTTGGTAAGCGTAGCAGATGAGCTTGTACAGGCAACAGTGGTGCCGCTAATTGCCGCAGGAACAGGCGTAACGGTGAATGAACTTGTAACAGGGTTACAACCCGTAGTAACATAGCTGATGGTAACCGTACCACCGGCTACGCCGCCCATCTCGCCAGTAGTGGCATCAACAGTTGCAATTGAAGTGTTGGCACTGTACCACGCACCACCCGCTACAGAATTTGACAGTGTAGTAGATGCATATTGACAAACAGTAGATGTACCAGAGATAGTAGCATTAGGAGGCGTGTTCACATTCACATCGCGGGTAGCAGGTGCACCACATGCATTACTATAAGTAATAGTAGCCGTACCAGTCGCCACACCGCCAACAACACCAGTTGTGCTGTTTACTGTAGCGATACCTGTGTTGCTGCTAGACCATGAACCACCCAGGGAAGAGTTGGTAAGTGTAGTGGTAAGACCCACACACAGGTCGACGGTAGTCAGCGGGTTGATATCCGCAGGAGCTACATTGATAGACATAGCTGTAGTTGCGTATGTAGCACAACCCATTGAATATGTAATAGTAACCGTACCACCGCCTGTACCGGTAACCACACCGCTGGTGCTGTTAACAGAAGCAATACTTACATCTGAAGAACTCCAGGTACCGCCAGGCACTGTATTGGTAAGTGTGGCAGTAGCACCAGAACACATAGAAGTTGCAGAAGCAGTAGTTGTGCCGGGCAGTAAGTTCACCGTCATTGGGAACGTGGCCGGAGTACCACAACCAGTGCTGTAAGATATTGTAACTGTACCACCTGCAACGCCTCCTACAACACCGGCAGAAGAAACGGTTGCATTGGCTGTAGAAGAAGAAGACCAAGTACCACCTGTAACCGCCTCAGTAAGTGTAACCTGCTGGCTCACACATACGGTGCTTGCCCCAGAGATAGCTGTTGGGATAGCAACGTTGGTAATAGTGTAGTAAGTAATCATGCCGCTTGCTGAGTAGTAGATAGTATCGATACCTGACTCGGTGCCTCCAACGGCTACGCCAGTAGATGAGTTGATAGCTACCCTTGCACTATTTGAAGAAGACCAGGTGCCGCCAGTTGTAGCATTTGAGAAGGTAACGGTAGAACCACCGCACAGCGAGGTAGCACTGCCAGTAACTGTGATAGCTGGAAGAGCCTGGATATTTACCTTATAGTCGCGCACATCTCCGTAGTAATAAGTACTACCAGTAGTAGGACATGGACTTAGATTCGGATAATTATGATAATAGTATTCGTTTTCAACACGCATACGCACAGTACCAGTTGTTACAGACGGGCTACCAGGAATAGATATAGGCTGAGCCAGCGTAGTAGATGTCCATGAAGCAGTACCGCCTACGCTTTCTGATGCTGAAAACGTACCGTCATTGTTAAAGTCTATCCATATCTGAACGTTGTCGGAGTATCCATAAATATTAGCACTAAAGTTAGCAGTATAGTTATTGCCCTGCTTCAGTGTTACAGTAGGCCCTGTAGACGACATATCCTCATAGCCAGCTGATGTACATGCGCTATTATCATATATTGACCCTGAAGAGCCCGATAGCATGAAAGGATAGCCGGTTGTAGCAACCAATGCATAATTATAAGTACAGCCGTAGGAAGGATACGTCCAGGTTGGCGTACAACTTGACGGCGCGTAATAACTAGCCGCAGTAACGGTAGACGTAGCCGACAGGCTGGTAGTACCACAAGTAACCACACACTGATACCAGGTATTTGAGGTGATACCAGTAAAGTTATAAGTGGCATTGGTAGCACCAGATATATTTGTAAAGCCTGACGTAGCACTTGTTGTAGACTTCTGCCACTGGAACGTAATACCAGAAGACAGATCGTAACCGGTGATGCTGGCAACAAATGGCGTGGTTGCGCCGCCTGAAGCAGGCGATATTGACGCTGTACCAGCAGCAGGGGTACCTGTACATGGCGTACTTACCGTGATAATAGCCGTAGCCGCAGAACCGCAACCAGTTGTATAGGTAACACCTGTAGTACCGTTAGATACACCAAATGCCTGGCCTGTGGCAGCATTGATGGTGGCTATAGCAGATGAAGCCGTGCTCCAGCTACCATATAATGTAGCGTTAGTAAGCGTTGCTGAGCTACCTACAGCCACGTTTAACGAACCGCCGATTGTTGCCGGTAAGCCCAAAACTGTAACTGCTTTAACAGCACTACCGCAAGTGTTAGTGTACGAAATATTTGCTACGCCGGCGCTTAAACCGGTAACTATGCCCGAAGTATTTACCGAAGCTATAGTTGGTGCACTGGAACTCCATGAACCAGTTGCTACAGACTCTGACAGTGTAACCGTATTTCTGCCCGGTCCTACCAATTGAACATTGTCGATAGCCCAATAGAAGCCATATGTTGACTGATAATAGAACCGTAACATGACAGAACTCTGGTTAAGCGCACCTGCAGGCAAGGCAAGTGTAGCATTCGGAGTACCTGCTGTCCAGGTGGTTGCACCTGCACTTGCGCCAGCACTAACATAATTAATAATACTTGTCCAGCTTGTGCCGCCATCGGTAGAGTAATCGACATTGGCATTTACGTCGCCACTGGCGTAATAATAGTAGTAATGATTAAATGTAAGTGTTGCAGAAGGCACGCCAACAGTTGAAAAAGCCGGAGATCTTACTTCGGTAACTGTGAGTCCATTCAATGCATCAGGCGATGCTTCCATATACTGAGAGCCATCTCCTGTTACCGCACTACTGTAACCCGGAGATGTTCGCAATGCAAAGTAAGTTGAAGAGTTACCTGAAGTATTAAGAATTGACCATGTACCACCAACTGAGCCTGTAAGGCTGCTGAAATTCTGCGCTAGCAACGTTGTAGAACCAATACCTGAAATTGGAGCACACATAGATGCCGTACCTGTGATAGGCTGTGGAGTAGGCGTAACAGACGCAGTTGCTGTTACCGTACAAACAGCACTATTTGCTAACGTTACTGTATAGTTGGTTGCAACAGTTGGTGTAGCTGTTACTGATGACGTGTTGGTAGCACTGAGACCTGTAGCTGGTGTCCACGAATATGTTGCAGCGGAGGCAGCAGTAAGCACTGCCGGAGTACAAGCAGAGGAAGGTGTGACTGTAGCAGAAGGATATTGGTTAACTGTAATTTGCCTAACAGCATAACAACCGCCACCTATTGAATAAGAAATGTATGGGGTGCCTGATGTGGTACCGCCCGTAATAGCACCAGTAGCGCTGTTGACACTAGCCATGGCAGTATTGCTTGATGACCATGTTCCGGAAGAAGTGGCATCAGACATTGTAGTAACAGTACCATTACATATATTAGTATTACCACCTGTTATTGCTGCAACAGTTGTATTTGTTACTGTTACTGATGCCTGGGCATGACAACCAGATGAACTTTGTGTGGCTGATACTATATACGACTGTGTAGCAGATGGAGAGGCATTTGTAGCTATTGTATTGGTGCTGCTTAGCCCTGTTGCAGGAGAAAGATCAGCATTTGTCCATAGATAGACGTCAGGAGTACCGCCCGCAGGTACTGCAGTAAGTGTTACTGGTCCGGCGGAAGCACAATAGCTAGCTGACGAAGGAGAAACTGAGAGGGTAAATCCACCATTATATACGCGAATGTCCTGGTTAACGTAATAGCCGCAGGAAGCATCAGTATAAGTGATCGTCGCAGTACCTGCACCTACACCATAAACCATACCGTAGGCCGCATCAACAGTAGCTATAGAAGGATCGCTGGTGGAGTAAGTACCATATGTAGCATAAACAGTAGAAGGGGTTAATGTGGTAACCGCGAAGTATGGCGTAGTACCCGGCAAACAAACGTAGCCACCGCCGAGAGTAGTATCTAGCATGGTAGCAACCGAGTGGTAAGCTATACTGTTAGTCGCAGTGGCCGTACATGACCCTAAACTGGCAACCACGGTATAAATCTGTGACGCTGAAGGATTTGCAACAACAGATGCCCCGGTAGCAGAACTTAAAGTAGCAGAAGGAGACCATGCGTAAGATGTACCCGTTCCTGATGCTGTAAGTGTTGTACCTGAACTATTTGAGCAGTAAAGGTTACTGCTTGATATGCTTACAGTAGGGTTGGGGTTAACTGTGAACGATTGCGCAATTGCACAGCCCGTAGTAGTATATGTATAGGTAACCGTAGCTGTACCTGCCGCGCTACCCGTAACAACGCCGCCAGGCGATGTTATTGAAATGGTACCGGTGCCATTTGTACGAGCCCATGTGCCGGGAGTTGGCGAACCCGTAAGGGTAACCTGTTTACCGTTACAAACGCTCATAGTGCCAGAAATAGAGGGTAATGCATTTACTGTAACTGTTTTTACAGCTGCAGAACCACAACCGGTGCTGTAAGTGATATTCACCGTTCCGGCTGATACGCCTGTGACGCCACCATTGCTGTTAACAGTTGCTATAGCACTGTTTGCACTTGTCCAGGCACCGCCTGTTACAGTATTCGTCAGCGTAGTAATGCTACCGACACATACTGAAGCCGTACCGCCGATAGACGCAGGCACCCCTAACACTGAGATGGACTGCCCTACCGCTCCACAGGCTGTAGTGTATGAAATGTTTGCCGTGCCCGCACCAAGACCGGTGACAACACCAGAGGTTGATACAGAAGCAATGTTTGCTGCACTTGTGCTCCAAGTGCCATTAGGTACAGTTTCTCCGAGCGTGATGCTTGACGTTGCAAGGCTTTGAAGTTTTACGTTGTCTATAGCCCAGTAAAAACCATAAACCGAACTATAATAGAAGCGTAACATAACACTACCCTGACCCAGGGCACCAGCCGGTAAAGAAAGTGTGGCATTAGGCGTACCTACCGTCCACGTTGTAGCACCTGCACTTACCGCTAATGCTTTATAATCTGTAATAGTGGTCCACGTAGAACCTCCGTCGGTAGAATAGTCGACACTTGCCTTAACATCACCAGTCGAGTAATAGTAGTAGTAGTGATTGAATGTAAGTGTGGCAGAAGACAAACCCAGGGTGGAAAATGACGGAGAACGAACTTCAGTAATTGTACTGGCGTTTAATGCGTCGGGTGATGCCTCAACATATTGAGAGCCATCACCTGTTACTGCAGAACTGTAACCAGGAGACGCTAATAATCTAAAATATGTTGAGGTATTACCTGCTGTATTCACTATAGACCACGTACCGCCAACTTCGCCAGCAAGACCTGAATTGAATGTAGCATACAGCAATAACGAACCACAAAGCGAACTGGAACCGGTGATAGCCGCAGGAACTGAACTATTGGTAAATGCCGCTGTGGCAGTACAACCACCATTTGTATAAGATATAGTAGCCGCGCCGGATGAGGCATAACCAACATCGCCGGATGAGGATACTGTAGCGACACCAGTTGCACTGCTAGCCCATGTACCACCCGATGGTGAACCGGTAAGAGAAACAGTAGAACCGGCGGTGCAATTGTATAGCGTTCCTGATATTGTAGGAGCAGCGTTTACTGTGATTAGCACGGTGCTTGCTGAAGTAACGCTACCTGCTGTTACACAACCATTAACAGACCAGCTAAGACGGCAGAAAATATAGTGAGATCCCGCACCTAAGGTAGAAGGGTTAGGTGTGTAAGCCGGAATAGCCGGCGCCACACCCGAACTTGTGAAGTTAACTGTACCGGTAGCCCGTACCGTTGCGGTAGCCGTAGACGTAGAGTTTGTGGCATTATCATACCATGTGTAGGTAACAACAGTAGTTGTTGTACCTGTAGTACATCCGGAAGTCGCAGTTGCCGTTGCGGTTATAGTAGTGCCTGTGGTCACGTTGCTACAGTATGTAGCAGGCGTTCCCGCTATTGACACTGAGGCGGCAGTATAGCGCAGCGCCAATGCGTTAAGACTACTCAATAATGTTAAACAGCTGATTACAACAAAAAGGTAAAACTTCTTCATACGCACATTTTTTTTGATGTTACTACAGGTATATTGTTAAAAAGCTTTTACATGCCAGAGCTACAGCTCGTAGAATTTATTCGCAATCTATTCAATTATTAATTTAAAAACAAAACTATGTTATAAAATATTAATTTTTAGTTTTAAAAATAGCAATTGAATATCTATGTTATTACCCTTGAGAATGAATATTAATCAAGTGGTGTTGCAGTATTTGATTATCAAAAGCCTTAACCAAAATCAGCAATAATTCCTGTAGAATTATTAGCTTTTAGTTACAATTCAAAAATAAGGAAATAAAAATTTAACAGAAAAATCTTTAACAGATAAAAAACAAAATAAAATCAAATAGAAATACAGCACATATGACATTAAATAGCTGTTGTTAGGGTCATAATTACCGTGGAACTGTTGCCAGTAGTGGATTGCAGGCAGAACTGATCATGTGGATAATATAGCAAGGGTGTAAACCGCATTTAATTAGAACATTAACCTATGAATCTCAATTCCTTTCTGCACCGCTGAAAAAGATGAGGATGCCGAACAAATAAGAACAACGAAAGGCCGCATTGTATTATAGCAGACCTCTCGATTCATCAGAAAAAATTTCGGGCACAAAAAAAGGGAAGCAAATGCTTCCCTTTTTTCTATGGACAGATTCTTTAGAAATTATTCCTTCACCAACTTCTGAACTGACCTGTTGGAGCCGGAAGTTAACTCAACCATGTAGATGCCAGCAGCAAAACGAGCTACCGGTATTGTTACCTGGCCTGCCTGCAGTGTGCCCAGATCGTGGCTGTAAACACATATGCCGGAGATATCGGTCACCTTTACTGATACATTGTTAGCGTCAGGCGTTGAGAATGTTACCTTAACATCGTCTGTAGCCGGGTTAGGCGTCAATATAACATTGAACTTAGCCGCAACTGCCGCAGGCTTCAACGACAGTTCGAACCTGTTATCGCCCTGGGTAGCCTTGTCTTCATTAATAGCGAACTTATACTCTGTACCAGCGTTCAGTTCAACATACTTGTTCAACAACTTATCATGCAGCACCACAATTCCGTTTTCAGGAGCGGCTATGTTCTCTGCGCGGATAATGAAGTTCTGCTTGTATGTGCTTGTAATACCCAATGGCACTACTTTACCTGACTGGAACGGACGAGCATCGATAACCATCCTGCGGCCGTCTGCAGACAAGCTGTAGAGGCTAAGATCGCCACCCGCAGGCTTTACCGCGTCATACTTAGCATCTTCTGCATCAGTAGCATTATCGTTAAACCTGATATCCAACATATCCCACGGATGATAAGATTCATCGTAAATGTGCAGAGATACATAAGGAGTAGCAGGAACTTTGAACAGATAGCTAGTAGCCGTTGCAGTCTTCATACTTTCCTTCACACTGATGTGCGCGCCATTGTAAGCTGCACGAACCTGGAACGAAGCACATGCCGGCAGGCTATAAGGCTGTACCACACCACCCAATACGAAATCTATTGCCTGATACTGACCACCTGCACCCAACGTCGTATTCCATACATAGAACGCAGTACCAACCAGGTAACCGGTATCGGAAGCCAATTTAAGAGCCGTACCTATATCCACCGGAGAAGCATAAGGATTGCCAATGAAGTTGTAATCCTGGATAGATGTGCCCTTAACGAGCGGTATGATCTGATCACCCTGATTAAGAGACCCCTTCATAGAGACGGTATTGGCAGAAGGTACGTAAGGGAAGCCTCCGAGACCTTGTCCTTTCGTTCCGCGCATAAACAAACGCAGACCCTGGTATTGATGCAGCTTGTTGCTATCATTCTCAGCACCATTGATCTGGGTAATAGGAACCCATCCCGGATCGTAGCTAGCGCCTGGGTTTGAATATGCTACAACAAGTTTGAAAGCCGAAGGTGCGTTAGTACCTGTGGTAGTAAAGCCATTAGTCGTACCACCAGGGCCTGTGATATCCATATAAGGCTGTAACTGGCCCAAAGATATAGCTGAGCTGAACGGATGCGCCCAGAAACGGTAACGGCGGTAGTTGGCCTGAATGTATTGGTCGACCTTTACATTACCTGCTATAGCTGCACCTGATGCTGGTATTTCAGCAACCCTTGCCGTACCCGATACATCAGAGTACAATTCAAGGCTATCGTTTGTAGTTAGTGTACCTGCAGTAACAGTGAGCGTAGAGCCAACAACCAGACGAGAGCCGGTATTGATCGTAGCGCCCGCAGTATTATTTAATTCTATGTTCTTAACAGTACCTATGCCGCTGATCTGCTGCGCTGAAGTACCGTTCAGGGATATCATACCTGAACCAAGGACATTGCCTGAGTTATCCAGATTGCCCTTAACGTTGAGTACCGCACTTGTGTTCAATGTGATCGATGCACCTGAAGCGATCGTCAGGTTGAGGGAAGTAGCAGTTGCTGCGGCTGCAAGATCGGGCTGATTAGCAGTTACCGGTACAGTTACATAATCTGAATCCGTAGGCACAACAGCACAGCCCCAGTTTGAAGCTGTATTCCAGTCTGTAGAGGTAACGCCGGTCCATATTTCGTTAATAGCTTTAATATGAACTGTATCTGTAAAGTTAGCAGTACAGAAACCATTGTTAGCAGAAACAAGGATATAGTCGTGCGTGGCATCGAGGTGCGGAACAGATAATGTTGCAATACCCGAACCGTCTGCCACAAGTGTAGTAGTGCTGCCTGCATCTATCTTGTAAGTAACGGTAGAGAAAGCAGTACTTGCAAATGTGATCAAGGCATCCCTGTTGACACACAGTGAATCAGCACTTGCAGTTACTGTACCCGTTGGCCTTTCGTTCAGGTTAACGTTAATAGCGATCGGATCACTTACGCAGGTACCGTCTGATACCGTAAGAGATGCAGGATAAGTATTGAACGCAGCAGTTCCCGGTACTGTTATTGCAATAGTGCCTCCGGAAAGTGTATTATTTGTAACGTTGGTAAATCCTTCTCCCAAACCGGTAACATCGAAAGCGAGGCTATAAGTTACAGGACTGCCTACTTCACCAGAGTAAGGCAGCAAGGTCATCGTATCACCCTGGCAAGCATTAGGATCCAACCCCGGAGTAACATTCACATAAGTGATGTTTACTGGCTGAGCAATAGTATCGGCTATATTGGTACCCGCTACATTGAGGATATACAGTGCACTTACCGCACCATTACCTATCGCATTCAATGCACCGGTAGTGTTATTAATTGTTGCTACGCTTTCGTCTGTTGAGATCCATCCGTAAGTAATATCTGAAGGAAGGGGGCTACTACTGTAAGCCGGAGTAACGCCTGAAGGACTAGTAGTACCTGCAGCTGAATAACCTAATGTTGTAGTTGATCCGTGACATACGGTAGTTGTACCTGTGACAGCACCCATATTAACATGTGGCTTGTTCCTGAGGATAGATATCTGGTCTGATAGCAAGTTAGAAACAATGATATCCGGATATTTATCCTGATCAAGATCTGCGACTACAACACCTGCGGACGAGAAATTGCTACCATTATGGTACACTGAGGGATTAGCGAATGATATTGCGCCACCCGGGGTAGATGTATTGAGGAACACTGCTACGGTATCAGTAACCGCTGCAAGGCTGTTGGCATTTACGGTAATGATATCCGGTTTACCATCGCCGTTCATGTCGGCTGATGTAAGCGCAGCTGGTGCCCAACCGGTTGTGCCAGGTAAGGTATATGTAGTACCGAATGAGAAGCTGCCACCATTGGTGTAAGCTACTATATCACCACCATACTGGTTTGCAATAGCGAAGTCTGGCTTGCCGTCCATATTAAAGTCGGCAGCTACTATATCCTGGGTAACAGAACCTGCATTAATAGTATCTATGCGCGTAAACTGAACGGAACCTGCAGTTGAGGTATTTGAAAATAATGTTATCTTACTTGTGTGGCCAAAAGCGCGCTGGTCTATAAGCGCTACATCAATATCGCCATCGCTATCAAAATCGGCCGTTGCAAGACTTGTACCGCCTGAAGTACCACCACTTTCATTTGCAACCGCACCAAACTTAGAATAAGTGAATGAAGATGAGTTGAAATCTGAACCGACAGAGGTAGCATTAGTCAATATTACCAGTGTATCGTATTCAAATGCAGGAGGGAATATTGCCGACGTACCAAAGCATGCTGCGGCGATATCCAGTTTACCATCCTGGTCGAAATCGGCAATGTTAATAACACGGGGGCCAATAACACCAAAATTGATCTGAGCCGTAGCAGCCTGCACTGAAATAGTGCCTCCGCTACCATAGCCAGTAGTAGTGTTATGTAACAGGTTTACCACAGTAGACCCTGAACCGCCAGCGGCGGCAATGTCCGGCTTTCCATCACCGTCAAGGTCAGCGATTTTCACTGAAGAAGAAAGGCCCTGTATCTGCTTAGTGAGCACATGAGTGAACGATGAACCGGAGATATCAGTAGAACCATTAGTTGTATTATTCTTGAATATAGAAATGTAGCTGTAACTATTGCTGCCATCGAAATAGCCGGTAGTTACAACAATATCCTGCTTACCATCGCCGTCGAGGTCGCCGGTTGCGGTATTCCACGGCCATTTATCATTAGAACCGCCGTAGTTAATGCTATAGCTGGTTGGTCCCTGCATGGTAAGCGTGGTGGTAAAGTAATCATTTACATAATCCGGGAAGAACTTGATGGTAGAATTAGCAGACAGCTTGGTTACATTATCTGTAACAGTCAGGAAATCGGCAGCTGCACCGGCAGGTACAACAGCTGTAAGCGTAGTAAACGTTGCGCTTGAAGGCGTAACACCTATAGGACCGAAGAACACCTTTGTGTTGGATGGGGTAGTATTGAAGTTAGTACCGGTAATAGTAATAGTGGACCCTACTGTTGCAGAATAAGAGCTAACAGAATAAATAATAGGCGGATGGCCAATTACATTGAATGATGCACTTGAACTACCGGTTACAGCTAACGGGGCAGTTTCTACCACACGCACCTTGTAAGCACCTACCGCAACTGCTGATGGTATTGTAGCAGCAACAGGGCTGGAGCTACCAGTGCCAATAACAGTAGGACTGGTGAAAGAGCCTGTGTTATCGGACAATTCTACATTTACAGCAGTAGGAACAGGACCTGTGTATGTATAGGCAACAGAAATATTATTAGTTACATCGTTATACAAAGGCGGGGTGTAGGTAACAGTACCTGTGGTAATAGCAGCCTTAGGCACGATCTCGCCACCGGAAAGAACAGTAGCCGGATAAGAAATACCACTACCATCCACAAAAGATATTTTAGAAAGGTTGGTAGCACCAATAGTTGTAGAAGCACCTGTAAGGAATACTAATTTACCTGCTACTGCCGAGCCACCGACATAGTCGCCCTGCCATCCGCGGATAGTTAGTGTATTAGCGCCCCATGCGGCTGTATTACTTGCGGCAAATTGCAGCGTGTGAGGAGTAGAGCCATCTAATGTGATGGTAGCGTTTGCTAATAGTGTTACAGTACCACCTGTAATAACGGCTCCTGAAGCAGTTATGCCATTTGTTGATAATGCGCCACCATTAAATGTGAGTGTTGTAGCCGTGATCGTTGTTACACCCGTTGCCGGAGTGATAAGAAGCGACCCACCGTTTATGGCCAGTGCACCTACAGTTAAAGTAGTAGACGATGCGGGAGCCAGTATTAAACGACCGGCATTAACGGTAAACTTACCGGAGTATGAATAGTTACCGCTGCCAAATGTAATATCTGAGTTGCCGTCTTTAACTAATGTAGACGCAGTTGAACCAGCAGACAGCACACTCTTCTGAGTTCCGTTAGCGCCATTACCAAATGTTTCATTGGATGATTGCGTTATCGTGAGCGTTTGTCCGGCAGCAATAGTAAGCGTTTGCGTAACAGCTGTTGTCGGAGCATCGAATGCGCTTTTCAAACTTCCGATCGTATGGCTATTGTTTATAGTCACACCTGTTGTTATACCGCTACCCTTCTGATTGAAGAACAACGATCCTGATCCAAGTGCCGATGAGCTATTGGCCAATATTGTACCAATATTGATCTCGGTTCCGCCAGAGTATGTATTGGCGCCGGTCAGGGTTAATGCTGTGGCTGTTCCTGATTTGATCATACCTCCGCCGCCGGAAATAACACCAGTAAGCGAAAGGGCAGCACCGTTGTATATGGTTGCAGTTGGCACTATAGCATTAGATAATGTTATAGGACCGCTCAACGTCATTGCAGCAGCTGTTGTCCTCAACGCACCCGGGCCATAAGTGGAAATGTTGTTTCCGGAGCCACTGATGCTTATATTAACAGCAGAAAGAGCACCTGTAGGCGCAGTAGAAATGAACAACTGGCTGTAAGGATTAACGGTTATATCGTTTCCGCTAGTATTATTCCAGGCTGTTGCAGATGCGAGATCCAGAACACCGCTGGAATAGGTGCCTGTGGTATTACCTATGGTTATACCGTTGGTAGCCGTACTACCCGTACCGGTTATCCTGAGGATACCACCGTTAAGACCCGATGTACCATTCCACGTACCGCCACCCAGGAAGTTCTTAGTTGCAGCACCGGAGAAAACACCGGTTACAGAATAAGTAGGGCCTGCAGTGCTGGATGTACCAGGAACGGCCAGAAGAGTACCTGCAGTCCATACAAAACTTGGCGTCTGTATCTTACTATTGATAGTCAGACCAGAGCCAGTATTATTTAGCGTTGTTACAGAGAATATGTGGTTAGCCGCAGCTATGCCCGTTGAGTACGACTGTGCGCCTGAACCATTAAAAATGAGACTTGTATTTGATGCGTTAAGTGTACCGCCGCTTGGTGTCCATGTAAAGTTTCCGCCCAGTGCTATAGTATTAGCGCCAAGTGTAACAGTAGAGGCTGCATTAACCGTAAGGCTTCCACTTATGGTTGTTGTTGCCGCAGAAATAGCAGTAGGCATAAATGTAACCGGCGAAGTTGTGCTTACTGTTACATTCTTCAGGGCTGCAATAACCGGGTTAGTTGTTGCTGCACCAAAGAAGTTGGTGGCACTTGTCGGTATCGCATTTATCGTACCAGTGAGTACATAGCCTGCAGCGTCACCAGTCATTGAAACAACACCAACTACGTTCAAGGTGTTACCACCATCGCTGAAGGCATTTGAACTGCCGGAGTTATTTATGACGATAGAGCCACTAATTGTCATTGGCGTGCTTGATGCAAGTGTAAGTGTGCCCGTTTTATTAGCGGCAATACTTACTATACTATCAACAGTAAATGTGTTGTTATTACCACTTATTGTTTGAGCAGCCGATGATTTCGGTAACAGCGTAATGTTGTTCGCAGCAAAAGTCGCGCTATTGCTAACGGTTAGATTTCCGGCAAATGCCAGCCGGGACTTAGAACCGGGATTAGTGATAGACGTACCAGAGCCACTTAGCAATATGGAGCCGTATGTATTATAATAATAAAGTGTATTTGCTACTCCATTCGTATATGCTATTGTACTTCCGGAATAAACTGAGTCTATTGTAGGTACTGTAGATGTAGATAATGTAAGCGTACGGCCTGAATAAACAGAGATGTTACCAACAATAGGTTTCGTAGTAATCGTCAAATCTGAGCCATCTACAACAATGCGTGAAGCAGCTCCGGATACGGTCCATGCAGACCCCGAAACTGTAGCTGTGCTTCCATTGCCATTGGTTATGTGGAATATCTGCGCAATACCAGTAAAGTTAGCCGGGTGAGAGCCTGTACCTGCAGGACTAGTCCACCATGCTAGAGGGTCATCCAGGGCACCAGTTGAGCCTATATAGTAATGGGTAGGGGTAGCAATGGTTGGTGTAAATACGATATTATCTATGCCAAAAGCCTGGGAGTTAGTGTTACCAGATACCGTATCATACCACCTGAAATAATATGTTGAACCAGGGGCAATTGCCAGACCGGATATAGTTACCGATTTACTGGTAGTTGTAGGCGGGTTCACTACGTTATTAGCTGCTTCTGAGCCTGCAAATACGCTTCTTGCAGCTGCAACGTTAGTATACGTAGCATCGTCGCTACTTACCTGCAGCCCTAGAATAGAGCCATTGGCGTTAGTACCGGTACGGTACTTTTCGTAATCGAAACTTAAATTAAAGCCAGTTATTGCCCCGCCAGTGTTATTAGTAACCGCGAGGTAAACAAACCCAGGACTAGTATACCCGCTCGAAAAGAGGAAGCCCAAAGCCCGATCTGTAGAAGATGCTGTGATACCGTTTGCAAAGTTGTAGAAGCCACCTGCAGAGCCAGAAGCTAATGCACCAGTGCCACTGGTACCCGCTACCTGTGTAGTTGTAGTACCGGCGGCGGCATATGTGGCAACGGTATTGCCTCCTCTTATGCCTAAACTTGCAAGGGTTGTTGTTGTGGATGCAGAGGTACCTAAATTGTCGAGATTGATGGTAACCGTAGCACCACTCGTTAAACTCAACTGCCCCGACGATCGCTGGGGCGAAGCAAACATGGTTAATAAAAGGGCGATCACAAAGCCGGTTGACCGATAAGCCGTCGAACGTAAGGTGTATTTCATATGGGGATATTTTGAAACCGTAAAATTGCCTGAATACTTCTTCTTTACCAAATAATTGATATTAATTAATCTTTATAAGATAATAATTTGGGTCAAAAATAACATTTTTTTCTATTATCTACTGCTGATTTAAGCCAAAAAGACATATTTAATAATCGTAATATTATTATAATTTAACTAAGCGCGATTTATAAATTTGATTATTTGCTACTATTTGCACCATATACATGCCCGAAGCTTGTAGTTTAACTGATGTATTCAGCAGACCGCCATCTACAGTATATACAGTATTTTCTACCACCCTACCCTGCATATCGGTTACCTGAACCTGAACATTTTGGGGGCCATTAATGTCTATTGCCAGGTTAAATACACCATCTGCAGATGGTTGGGGAGTTACCTGTAGTGCCTGGGATGCTGCCTCAACATTACCAACACCCGAGGTACAGCCATAAATTTTAGTTAATGTACCGCCCAGGGAAGCAAAATCAGCTTTGAACGACTGGTAATAGATATTTGCCGCAGTAGCATCATGAATGATAACGGTGTTCTCATCATTCTGCGTGTTGGCAGAGAAGGTCCAGTTATGAGAGCCCGTGAGCACCATAGGGTCTGAACAGGCATCGGAAGGATCTACTATCAGGTATTTATTATGATAGAGATAGGTTCCTCCGTTATACACCTTCAGATTAGCACTTCCCAACGATGAGTTGAGTGTTGAATATTCTGAACCTGATGCCGACATTACATATGCATCCAATATGCCCGCAGTGTAAACACCGGCATTCTTACGTGCTACAATGTTATCAGCATCAGTATTGTCGGTGATCACATACAAACCGAAATACAGATCTTTATCGGCCGTTAGTATGGTTGAAGCAATATGGTTGTTGGTATTGTCTGAAGGGCTGAAATATACTTCAACTGTTTTACCATCGATAGTAAAATTATGACGTCCCATATCCGTTTTATCCGGACCAAACTTTGAATTAGACAGATTATACGTCATACCGGTATCTCCCCACATCATATTGAATTCTGCACGGTAAGTATGTGCCAGGGCTGAGTCCTGGAAGATAACCACATTATCATAATCATAGTCGAACTGTTGTACCGACCAGTTGGTTGACCCCGTCCATACGATAGCATCTGCCGGATTGGCTGAATTAGCATCTATCACCAGGAACTTATTGTGCATAATGTTGTAGCCGCTGGCATTGGGGCTGGCCAATTTAGGAATAGCGGTATTGATGAGCGTAAGACCTGTGTTAGCCGTAGCTGACGTGCCATTATGTATCCAGCGCACCTTAACCCCTCGTGAATATGCAGCATTGATAGCATTGGCCACATTGCTTAGGCCGCTTGAGGTAGACGTAAAGTTATACACACACACATCGAGCGTGTATTTGGCCCTGTTTATGTAGGCAACAAGCGTATCGTCTATCATACCGTTGAGGTTAACAGCATCAACACCTGTAGACACTGTGTTATCGACAGTGTGGTTGAAATAGTATTTTATCTTGTCGCCTGCTGTAGCCGCGAAACCAGAGAGCAACAGACATGACGAAAGCAATAATTTCGACAACTTCATAAGCAATATTCTTTACACCCGAAATTCTCCGTTATTGGAAAGGGGCGGCAAAGATACGTGAGAATACGATATGGATGATGCAACAACACATTATTAACGAACCAATGTAAGCTCGCCGGTCTTGTGAAACAAGCCGCCCAAAATGCAATTGAAGATGATGTGATAAAAATAAGTACCCGCGGGAGCATCGGTACCGGCAAACCGGCCATCCCATCCCCCGTCGCTACTGCTATAGACCACCTGCCCCCAACGATTGAATATCTCGATGGATTTAAGCGTGTACGAAAAATCGGGGAGGGGCTTGAAGCGATCATTACGGCCATCGTTGTTGGGTGTAAATGCGGTGGGAATAAATATATCTCCGTCGCAACATTTTTCCACCTCTACAGTAACGGGTACTAGGGGGCCCTGGCAGCCATTTACCTCATCTGTTACATAATACCGGTAATCGGTTATGTTATCTACCCTGGGCACAGGGGTGCCTTGCAGCAAAGCGCCGGCACTGTCGTACCAGTGAAGCTGGTGACCTTCGGCAGGTATGGCAGCTACCGGATATACAGACCAGCAATAATGAACAGGGCTATTAACTACCGGCGGCGCAGGTATATTTAACGTAATGCCGTATGTGCTGTACGCCTGACAGCCATTTGTATCGTTAGTGACCGTAAGGGTGAACACAGCATTGGCAGTAAGTGCGGCTGTATAAGCAACAGCTGTAGTAGCGGTATAGCCATTGGCGCCCTGCCACAGATAGCTATATGCAGCATCGCCACCCAACACAGCACCCGGCAATAAGGCCGGTGTGTTATAACAAATTACCGTACCTGCTTGCGGGGTTATCTGCGGGGTGTTGCGCACAGTATAGCGCACCGTATCAGTACGGAGGGGGCATGTTGAGAATGGGATGTAAGCAGTAACCGTGTAAACAGTAGATATCTGTGGCGCCACAGCAGGATTCCTTATATGCGCAGAGGAGATATCCACGTCGGGCACCCAGGAATAGCTATACACATCTTCGCCCACAACAAACAGGCGGGCGCTATCGCCACGGCATAAAGATGTATCGGAAGGAGCAGTTTTAATGTGGATAGTATCGTAAATAAAGATGGATGCACTGTCGGCAGCAAAGCTGGTGCTCTGGCATACCGACGGGCTGTATATTGTAATATCCAGCCGCTTAATACCTGCTGGGGGGGTTGGCAATCCATACACCGGGATATCTATGTAAGATGCATAAGCCGGGATGGTAACACTATCGGGCATAGGTTGATAGTCAAATCCGCTGATGGCAGAACCCGATGTGGTGTAATGCAATACCTGTGGTGTATTCTTTACCTTATCTACCCTGGCCCTGAACTTACCGGGTAAACATCCTTTTATACATACTGCCGCACTATCAGCAACCGGGGCCGGCAGGGCGGCAACCCGGTAATTGCCGGTGGTGAGGCTACCTGCTTCCAGGAATACGCCTGAGTCGTACAGATCGTTACCGGCATCTGCTATAACAATTTTAAAATGGTACGTCTGGCAAGGCACAACGGTGTGCATTGCCCGCAGCACAGCTGTCATGCCCCTGTGGGTGAGCGTAGTACCTTCTCCATTCTCCCGGTAATAAGCTGTGAACGGCGAGCCTGCCCCCATTATGAGGCAATTGGTTATATTGCCGTGCGTGCCGGGCACACCATCGTTAATAGAATTGATAGTAACCGGTATGTTAGTGCCTGGTACCAGCGCCATATTATCAGTTCCGGATATCCCGGGACCTGAGATAAAGAAAGCAAATGCATCGTTAAACGGACCACATACAGCACTTATATACTCTTCTGAACTGAACACATAGTCTATACTCACTGTATCGCCGGCCGGTATCACGTCAAACTCCAGCGCGCATGCATCAATGGTTTGTTGCCCTGCCAGCGCATCAAGTGATGAGTCGCCGCTTGTACCAACCGCTGTAGTGGCCAGCGCTTCGGAAGGGCCATTAACGCCATAATATCCGGGGATAGTAGCTGCCCGCCCTGTGGTCAGCACTATTCCGCTGTCCAATCTCAGGTTGCTGCTGGTAACGGTGAACAATCCGTTGGCAATGCCCGCGCAATGCAAAACCGGGTTGAGTACTACTACACCCTGCCCTGCCAGTTTCTGTGCCAAAACAGCAGCTGTTTGAGCAGGCGTAACATTGATCTGCGCCTTAACAGGCGATGTGAAAAGAAGCACAAAAAAAACCACACCGGACAATGCGGTGCGGTTCAGTATTCCTGGTAGTAATCTTATAACACGTATATGTGTATCAGTATTCATTCTTCAACTTGTAACCGGTAACCTTACCCTTCATCCAATACTTCACATCCTCTTCGTAAAATTTCCTGTTGCGATCGGTTATGTATTTAGGATCCAGATCGGAAAGGTCGGGTTTACCTGCATTTACCCATGCCGTATACCAATAGTTGGCCGTAGCAGAAATAGCCGCGCGCAGTTGGTTTTCCACCATGCCCTGCAACAACTCGTGATACACATGTGCATATTCGTAAGCATGCGTCTTCTGGCCATATCTGTTTTCTTCGGGCTGGCCTGTAGAGGTGATCTTGTACAGCATTTCTACAGGTTTATCTTTCCGCATCTTCCAATCGTTATACAACAGCGGGGCTACTAATTTGTGGCTGCTGTCTATAATGTTCCAGGTAGCCTTTTCAATATCAGGCAGGTAGCGCACGTTGCGCACATATAAGCTGTAATCTTTACCAAACATTTCGGGCAACTGAGATTCCCACAACGCATGTATACCGCGCTGCCCGGTAAGCTGCCCGTCATGATTTGTTGATGTGTGCAACGGCATGTGTGCATCGCCTATGTAGTGGGCAAGATTGGCCGCCAGGAATAAAATTTCTGCCTTATTTTTCTCGCGCATGGCGTTGGTAAGCTTCTCGGTTACTTCCTGTATCGTCCATGGCAGCGTACCATATTTATCTACACTGTCTTTACCATACTTAGCACGGGCTGCCTCCAGCGTCCGCGGCATAGCCGATGGCGTTGTGTAGTGGTAATCTTCCAGGTCTATATAATGCCTTGGGAACTCAGACTTATCGCCCATAGTGTATTTGCGGATATCGGGCGCTACTGCTTCCTCTGTGATGTAGTCGGCATGATTATAAAAGAACATGCCCATCTCCTTAGGCAGCGCCAATATAGCACCACGGTTGATCTTGGAATGCCCCCAAACACCCCATGCATAAGTGTATACAATGCTACCTGTTACAAGCCCGGCAATAACAGCAGCGGTGAGTATCCTTTTGATCATAAAGCAGAATTTCCCAACTAATATACGGCAAACCTTGTAGTTTGCAAGCCTTTGTCGCTCATCACCCGTACAAAGTAGCTGCCGGCAGGCAGTTTGAGTGTTTGTACATCGCCCGTGTTCATAACAGCCTGGTATGAGCTAACCAACTGGCCCGCAAAATTATAAATACTGATGATAGCGTTGCCCATATCTGCCAATGATGACAAATTAATAATACCTGTAGATGGATTAGGGAACACTTTTATATAAGACGCCCCGGCGGCAACATCATCTACGCCCACATGGCTTGCGCCATCGGTTGTGGCCAGCCAAATGGTCATGTTCATGATCAGCAACTGGTGGTTGCCGGAAGCATCGCCGAAATAACCATTATACAATGTACAGGCAGGATTGCCGGTACCATCATCGAAGGGAGAACTATCGCCCATAGCGCCAACCTTGCCCTGGCCGAAGCGTGCATAGGCAACCATGACATTATTATTTCCCGGTGTAGTTCCCGTCTGGAACACAACACCTTTTACACTGCTGTTCTGAGAAGGATCAAGCTTCATTGTTGTACCTCCGGAGTATTGCACTTTAGCTACATTGCCCATGGGGCCATGTATGATGGAATCTGTGCTGGTAGCCGATACATTGGTTGTAGTCTGCGAAAAGTCAACCGTATCATAATAGATACCAAAAGGATATGCCTGGACCGTATTATTAGCTAACAGGTCGTTCCAGATATGCGGAGAGTCCCATCCATCGCCGTTCCTGTCGCTGTTGTTATGGTCAGATATCATAAACAAGCTGCCTCCCCCCTGCACATATTGTAATATAGCTGTCTTCTCTGCGGCAGTAAAGCGCAGATTGGGCTCATCCACTACAAATACTTTGTAATTAGACAAGTCCTGGGCGTTGGAAGAATTGCCATAAGTGATCTGTCCGTTATACGGCAATGTCTCTACAGTGTAGCCCTTCCTGGCACAATCTACAGCCCATGCAGATAATGCACCATTCCAGTAAGTTTCAGCAGTTGAAGATGTGATACCGCTTTGCGCAGGCGTAGGTATGCGCTGGGGGTTACTGGCGGTATAAAAGCTACCTGTACCGGTTGAGGCCGTTGGATACCAATCTATATTATGCAAGTCCGCATCAATTACCCAATCTGCATTACCTGCCGATTCGGCCTTGGTGGCATCGAACAGTATTTTAACCTGTGCACGGCCAACTAGTGAACTTAAAGAAATAGCTGCTATACCCAGCACCCTGTAGATAAATTTGTTGCTCACGATCAATTAATTAAGAACAGTAAAAATACCGTTTTGTAAAAACCCGGAAAATTAATTGACGTAAAAAAGGCACTCTTTGTGGAGAGTGCCTTTAAAAAATATAAATTAAGCAGTTGATTACTGAACAGATACCTTAGTGATACCAGTAGCAGCACCGTTAGTGATCTTAGCTACATAAACACCTGGAGCAACAGCAATACCATCTACAGTTACAGTCTGGTTGCCGCGGGTAACAGCAACAGACTTAGTAGCAACAGTACGGCCAGCCATATCTGTAAGTACTACAGTGTAGTCGCCTGCATCAGCAGCATCAAAGTTAAGCGCGATAGCTGAAGTAGTAGCAGATACTACGCTGAGTGGCAAAGTAGCCGCCGCTGCAAGATCATTGATACCTGTCTTCGCAGTACCAGTCCAACCCAGGCTTACATTGTCGATAGCTGTTGAAGGCCTGTTACCTGTACCTGAAGAGAAATCAAGCGTAACCAGACGGATATAAACCGGAGAACCCTGGTTATCAAGTGTAGCAGGGAAAGTAGCTGTAACGTTTGTGTTAGAGAATACGTGGCCACCAGTAGTAAGCGAAGCAGGGCTTGTTACTACATCGTTGAAGTTACCGGTAGTACCTATGCGATACTGAAGCTTCCACGTAGTAACGCGAGGGCTTGAAGTATCCAGGGACTGCAGATCGAAAGCGTAAGTAAGGCTTGACATACCTGCAGTGTTAGCGAGGTTCAGCACAAAAGCAGCACCTGAATCCAGGTTTGGGTTACTTGAATTCTGAGGAGATACCTGACGTACGCCCAGTGCGCGATCAGATATAGCCTGCTGAGCAGTACATGATGTACCTGCTGTAGCCGCTGCCGCTGAAGGATAATTCTTGAAACCGCCTGTAATGTTACCGCAGGTAGTATCGTTGTAGATACCATCGATAGTAGCACTGCTATAGTTACCTACAGAACCGATAGCAGAGATGGTAGAACCGCTGTATACTTTCCAGCCAGTTGGCAGACCGCTAGTAGTAGTAAGGGCATTAAAGTTCTGAGTGTAAGGGCCGGCACCGGTAGGGTAAAGCTGAGCTTCAGCGCTGATAAATGCGCCCAGGAGAGCGCAAGAGAATAAAAGTTTTTTCATTTTTCTTTTTTTAGAGGTTTCTATTTATGACGCAAAATTACTGTTTACAGTAGTATAAAACTGTTAAGAACAAAACTTAATTAAAAATTTACGGACACCTTGTTTCTGTCATCTTCACGTCGGTAGTATCGCGGATAAACAACTGAGCACCACCATTAAAGGTAGATACGATACAGGTGAGTGAGCCTTTTCCGGCGGGCGTTAAAAAAGGTTGAAAATTAGAAAAGTTACTATTACGCAGGGTCATTGTAACGCTATGATCACAATTTTCTACTATCCTGTTTGTAGCAGAACCGGAAGATGATGGACCAGCATATGAAACTCCGTAAGAACCGAGAGCAAACTGAGTGCCCGTTGCAGTTACCAGACAGTTCAAAAAGTTATTAGCAGAGAACTTCAGGTCGTCTATTGACATCACCTTGGCGGTTACGGAGTTATCAGGATATTTTCCTTTAACTACATAGTTACCTACCAGACCAGATGGTATCGCAGTTGTGTTACCCGCAGCGTCAACAGCATATACTATCTCAGGCGAACCTGCATAGTTCATAAGGTACAACCCTTTCAGTTTTACATATACACGACGACCAACCGGATAGTCAGCATATAAGTAAGATTTATCGATATACAGGATCATACCGCCTATAGATGTGTCTTCAATAACTATCTGTTTGTAATAGTTGCCCGAACGATCATCTGCAACTACCACACCGTATACAGTTGTGTCGCCCATCTGGCGCCATTTATTCTGGCCCAAACCAACTGTCATGTTGGAAATGTTCTTCAGGGTTGTTTGTACCGGCAGTGCAGGATCGTACTGGCTGCTATCAGGCGGAGAATCATATGCTTTCTTAACACAAGATGCAAATAACGCAGTTGCTGCGAGCATGCAGGCTGATAAACGAAGGAATTTCATATACTCAGTTTGTTTTTTACAGTTTTAATTAAAATCTCCAGCTAAGGCTTGCAAGGAAGTTAATACCCATTGCATAAGTGTACTTGGTAGGGAACTTCATTGCATTTTTATTCTTGTAATCGTAACGTAGTTGTTCATAACCGATCAGCTTGATATCCTGGTTATTCAGCAGGTTATTGATACCGGCATTAAATACAAGTGAACTTCCCCTGTGCAATGTTTTCCTTGTCCATTTAGAGATGTTCCATGTTTTTGAGCCATTCAGGTCAACGGTCATAGCGGCAGGCAGTTTTTCCTGGTCTACAACATTGCTCCATTGTGTACTGCCGTTAGCGATCATATCAACGGCAAGTGCTGTTCGCCTTTCCGGGTTAATGCCTACATAGTTACGATCCATGTAATTAACGTTGATACCCAAACGCGTATTGTTATCGCGGCGATAAGTAAGGCCGGCAGTGTATACCGATTGAGGACCACGCGCCACGTAATAATTCTGAATATATACCTGGCGGGCGTTCTGAGTAGCAGTAGGATCGTTATCTACATATATAGATACCGTCGGCCTGTTAGTGTAATAGGTCTGACCTACCGCTGCATTCAGGTTAGCCGTAAACGATTCATTGATCTTATAGCTTGCCGACAATTCCGTACCTATAGAACGGATAGCTACGTTCTGCATTACATAGTTCACATAAGATAGAAACTCAGGGTCATCATTGAAGAACCTCATAATAGATGTTCCATCCTTAAGATCGCTTATATAACCACTAATTGTAGCTACCAACCTTGTAGACTTATATTGGTAACCTGCCTCAGCGGCAGTCATGCTGGAAACCTCAGGTCCGGTAACTACACCATTGCGTGTGCGCTCAGAAATAAAGGTGTTATGTACACCGGGAGCATAAGTACCCATGCTACCGTTTAAGAACAGGATGTTATGTGCATCCGGCTGAAAGCGTACACCGCCTTTTACACCGTAAGTAGTAAAATTCTGATCAGCACTCTTGCCATAAGACTCATTAGGGAAGATACCGTTTTTAGTCAAGCCATCACGGTTGAATGTAGTGTACCCAACATTGGCAGCTGCAAAGAAATTAAACTTGCGGAAGTTGTATACGCCCTGCGCCCATGCCTGGCCCTGCAATATGTTTAGTATGTAATCGTAGTTGTACTTGTCTCCGACCTTCACTATCTGGTTAGGTACATTCAGGTTATTCTGAGTGGCACTTGGGTTGCCCTGGTTAGCCTGTGCTGCAAACTGATTGAGGTTTACAAAAAAGTCGCCGCCCATCAGGTCTTCCAGTTGTTTATAAAATTCATCACTCTGGTGGGTAATGTTGATACCTCCCTGAACATTGAAACGCTCATTGATAGCATGATCAATGTTAGTGTTGAAAGACAACTTGCTCATTTTATCTACCTGGTTGCTGAAAACAAATATTGACTGCTTACCGGTAACTGCCTGGCCGCTGCCGTTGGCATTTTGAATAGTCTGATTGTTGATGTAGTTGTCCTGGTACATGTTGTCCCACTGTACCTGCAATTGATCGGGGTGTGCCAATAATTGTGCCCTTACGTCAGCGGCTACATTTGCGTTGGGGTTCGTAACGCCATTCAGGTAATAGCTGGGCAAATTGCGATAATAGTCCGGCAGCGGGCTGTAACCATTATAAAAATCGATAGAGCCTCGTTTGTACGTGCCAAACTGGTACCCTATAGAAGTATTCCATTTTGTACGGTCAGATGGCATGTGCGTGTAGTTCAGCACTGTTATTGGCTGAAATACGTCTGACGTCCTGCTACTCCGTTTCTGTCCCTGCTGGTAACCCCAGTTAGGGTTGTAGTAGTGGCTGCCGGCCAGATCGAATGCCTCATCTGTTACTGTAGAAGTAAGACCACGGCTTGTTGGCGCACCAATAGTGGTGAGGCTTATTGTCCCCTTCTTTAAAGCCTTACTTGCAGCTGCGTAATAAGAATAGCCATCGTAGAACGTACCCTTGTAGTAGCCTTCCTGCGCCCAACGCTTTGAGAACGACAATGAATAGGACCAACCATTCTTCAATATACCAGAATTATGGGTGATCATAATACGATTGCGGTAAGCCCTGTTTGCAGCAGTATAAGAAATAGTTGTACCAGGACGCTGTGATGCTGCTGTGGCATCGATATAATTGGTGGTACCGTTGGGCACACCGTAAGAAAAATCAGATGGTTTGATACCATATGTAACGCTACGGCTGCGCAATACATCGTTAAGACCGCCAAACAAGGAAAAATTAGAAAAGCCGCTACCCAGGTCAGCAATGTCAAAGCCATTAAGCTGGTTCTGACCCATACGAAGACCACGCGGACTGTACCAAAACGACCCGAAAGTACGGTTTACATTGAACAGGAACTGATCTTGCGCAGGCGTAAAGTAACCGAGCATGTTCTGCCCTGCGTTAATATCATCTTCACTTATCCCTTCATTGTCGTCTATGGCAATGGTAGGAATCTGGTTATCCACCTGATTTTGGGTTGGAGATGGGGTAATTTCAATAGTACCGGCATCAACTTCCGCATCCTTTACGTTTACCTGTATGGTTTTGGATACAGCGTATTCGCCGCTGATAACAACCTCATAGGTGCCATAAGGAAGGCCCCCAATCACGAACTTGCCCTCTGCATCAGAAATGGTAAATGCCTTTACCGATGGTATGGCAACTGTGAGGTCGTTGAAAGGCACTTTGGTACTGGCATTCACCAGGGAGCCTTTTACAGCGCCATTCCTTTTGCTTTTCTGTGCGAAAACAACCACACCCGGACAAAGCATTAATAATACTACCAGTAAGTATCGGAATCTGAGCATATGCACTTTTATAATATTCTATAAATTAAAACAGGCTGCAAAAGTAAGGGGTTGTAATGAGTTATAAGAAAATTGGGGTTAACTTATTGTTATACGGCGGTAATTTTTGAATTAAGCCTATATCTAAAGCGTAAAAACTGTGCTTTTTTAAGTTCCTTTGCAAAAAATTGATTTTTGTGATCAGAAAATTTGTTCTAACAGCCCTTGTTGGGCTATCGGGGTTTAGTGTTTTAGCACAAAAACACCATAAAGTATTGGCTATAGGGTTCTACAACTGCGAGAATTTCTTTGATACAATTGACGATCCTGAAAAAGACGATATTGAAAACACCCCATCTCAAGAGGTGTACGCACAAAAACTGCACAATATCGCTACCGTGTTCCAGAAGCTGGGAACGGATGTAACTCCCGATGGCCCGGCAGTAATAGGATTGGCTGAGGTGGAAAATGACAATGTACTGAAAGCAGTTACATCCCAGCCCGAAATACAGAACAGGCATTATAAATATGTATGGTACCCTACCCCCGATGTGAGGGGCATCAGTACTGCACTGTTATACAATCCTAAATACTTCACCGTCATCACATCTCGCCCGGTACATGTTCCGCTGGAGTCGCTGGGACAAAGCCGCCCGACCAGGGATGTGCTCTATGTTTGCGGCATACTGGCAGGCGACACTGTGCATTTGCTGGTAAACCACTGGCCATCAAAATCTGGTGGCGAAGCACGTAGCGGACCAGGCCGCAGACTGGCTGCACAGGTAGCCAAAGATGTGGTAGATTCTATAACCAAGCGCAACCCCACTGCCAAGATACTGCTGATGGGTGACCTTAACGACAACCCGACATCCGATGGTGTGATCAATGTATTGCATGCCAAAGCCGACCGTGCCGACGTTGCAGCTACTGATATCTATAATCCATGGATCAATATGTATCGCAATGGCCTAGGTACAGAAAGCTACCGTGGCGAATGGAACCTGATAGACCAGATAATGATCAATGGCAATTTCATTAAGAACAGTAATAATAAGTGGGGCTATTACAGGCACGAGATATATAACCGCGAATTCCTGAAGAATAAGATAGGCAAAGATAAAGGCCTGCCGCACCGTTCTTATACCATTAACCATGTGTGGGATAATGGCTACAGCGATCACTTCCCGGTAGTAATGTATTTTACCGAAGCACAGTAATTAAACAATAAAATATTCAATAAAAAATGCCCCGGATCACCGGGGCATTTTTTATTGTCGCACACAATCAATTCATCGATCTTAACGGCCCGCGATAAGCCTGCATAAAAAAATGCCTGTGCAGATGCACAGGCATTTTCAATTTATCAATATTTCAGCTTAGGCTACTGTGGTCATCACCTTAGGTGCAGCAGAGCGTATTTCTTCGCTAGCCTTGTCAGCATACTTTTCAAAGTTCTTCACGAACAGGCCGGCCAGTTCGTTAGCCTTCTTGTCGTAAGCTTCCTTATCTGCCCATGTGTTACGTGGTATCAGTATTTCAGATGGTACGTTAGGCACAGATGCAGGCATCAGCATACCGAAAACCGGGTGTGCAGTGTATTCCACGTTGTTCAGATCGCCGCGCATAGCTGCGTTGATCATTGCACGTGTGTAGCTCAGCTTCATACGGCTACCAGTACCATAAGCACCGCCGCTCCAGCCTGTGTTGATCAGCCATACATTCACGCCCTTGTCAGCGTCCAGCTTCTGGCCCAGCAGCTCTGCATATTTAGCAGGGTGCAATGGCAGGAACACGCGGCCGAAACAAGCAGAGAACGTCGTCTGAGGCTCAGTTACGCCAACTTCTGTACCGGCCACCTTAGCAGTATAACCGCTGATGAAGTGGTACATAGCCTGCTCCTTGGTCAGCTTGCTGATCGGAGGCAGGATACCGAAGGCATCACAAGTAAGGAAGAAGATGTTTTTAGGCTGACCACCGTAAGATGGCTCCTTGGCATTTGGTATAAAGTTGATGGGATAAGCAGCACGAGTGTTCTCGGTAATGCTGCCATCAGCATAATCTACAGTGTTGGTACCGGCGTGGAACTTGATGTTTTCCAGCAAAGCGCCTGGCTTGATAGCTGCAAAGATCTCAGGCTCTTTTTCAGCGCTCAGGTCTATACATTTTGCATAACAGCCACCTTCAAAGTTAAATACGCTGCCATCTGCCCATCCGTGCTCATCGTCACCTATCAGGCCACGGCTTGCATCAGCAGAAAGCGTTGTTTTACCGGTACCGCTCAATCCAAAGAACAGCGCTACATCACCATCCTTGCCTTCGTTGGCAGAGCAGTGCATAGACAGTACTTTATGATCGTGTGGCAGTACAAAGTTCAGTACGCCGAAGATACCTTTCTTCATTTCGCCGGTGTAACCAGAACCACCGATCAGTATGATGCGACGGGTAAAGTTCACGATAGTGAAGTTGGCCTGGCGGGTGCCATCAACAGCAGGATCTGCCTGGAAGCTTGGCGCCTGCAGGATCAGCCAGTCGTGGTTCTGAGTAGCAATTTCTTGCTCGGTAGGACGCAGGAACAGGTCGTTACAGAACAGGTTAGCCCATGGCGTTTCGTTCACTACACGGATGTTCAGGCGGTATTTAGGATCAGCACATGCATAAGCATCGCGCACCCAAACCTCTTTGCCGCTCATGTAAGCAGCCACCTTATCATACAGTTTGTCGAAAGCTTCAGGAGTAAAAGGAATGTTTACATCACCCCAGTCCACGCTATCCTGTGTGATAGCATCCTTCACTGTAAACTTGTCTTTAGGAGAGCGGCCGGTAAACTTACCAGTGCTTACGCACAGAGCGCCTGTATCATTAAGCACACCCTGACCAAGCTCTATGGTCTTCTTCACTAACTCATCGGGAGAGAGGTTCCAATGTGCTGTAGCTACATTCAGGCCCAACTCAGATAAGTTGAACGATTGGTTCTTTTTACCAAATTCCTGCATAATTTTTCTTTTTATAGATTATAAGACAGGCTGCAAAAGTAACACTTTAATAAATAAAGTGGTTGCAGCGCCGCGGAAAATTGCATATGATAATCAGCAGGAGTTTGCCCGGTTTTATTTTAACATGGAAGAAAATCCATTTTACCGGGCCAGTATATCCATAGTTTCATCAATAAATGCAATGGTCGAGGGTATATCTGCTGATATGCACGATGGCGGGTTGTGCCCGGCAGCGTATATTTTTCGGTAATATGCTAGTTGGTCAATTAATTTCTTTTTAATTTCGGCATCTATTTGCGGCAATATCTCCTCGATTAATACCATGCATTTATTACTGCATTCAAACACATCAGTTGCCAGTATATCAACCAAAGCCTCAACATATTCCAGGTAGTCTAGTCCTTTAAGCGCCCATAGAAGACTGCCACTTTCCTGCGATCGCATGAGAACCAGCTTAATAATATGTGGCACTACAGGCTGATATAAATGATTACCCAGGCAGATAGCAATATGCACTTTCACCAATTGTCGCGTTCGCTCATCCTCCAAACATTGCAACATAGGCGACCTGCTCGTTCATCATCCAGCGCATCTGTTTGCGCTATAACATTACATCTTTCCTCTTCAGATAGTTGCCCATCTGGTAACCTCTCTAATAAGGAACTGAATACATCCATTGAATAAATACAATACAACGCCTCTGTTGAAACACCATCTTGCTGAATAACCCTCGATGAAAAGGACTAGCCATATTACTTACTATACCTAACTTAGTACTACCATGCCTGGGTCAAAAATCATCATCGTCATCCTGTTATTCATCCCGCACCTGGCTTTTGCCCAACCTGACATGGGCAACTATAAAGGCCTGCTCAACGTGAATTACCTTGATGAGCGGGATACACTTATAGAAAATATATGGATCGATAGCTTACATGAAAACTTCAGCCTATTTGTAGATTTTAAGGGCAAAAAGGTTCAATTTTTCAAAAACGCGCAGGGGAAACACATTGCATGCGGCACATATAGAGTAAAGGACAACTGGTTAATGCAATGCCTGAAATTTGAAGACCTGAATGGAGACGGCGTATATGAAACCATGCTGGGAAGCACACCTAATATGAATGGCAATCAGTGGTTTAACGTTTTTATATATGATTCAAAAGGAGATTCTATAGTATACGCCGGAGATCTTAGCACGGATTATACTGTGGACGCTGAACATGAAACCATCCGCGTATTTTATGAAGGTAGTTGGTATATGGATGTATATAAAACTCTATATAAATGGCATGGCAATAAACTAATACCAGAAAAGAGAGTGGTGCAAATACTAAAAATAAAAGATATGGCACACGATGCCATGTTTATAGATTACTATATTAATAGCAGCCATACGCCAAACGGATTAAAACGTGTAAGCCGGGAAACATGGAGCGATAAAAACAAAAAGCAAAATGCGTTGTGGGATGATTTCTTTAATAAACCTTAGCCTCCTGACAATTTGCTCAAAACAAATAACCCGCCCCTGAAACAGGAGCGGGCCATTATTCTGAACCATTCAATTATTTTCCGTAAAATGTTGCATTAGGCGCATCTGGAGGAATGTTCAGGTTACGGGCTTTATTCTTTTCAACACCGTCATACTGCGGGCTGTTCTTACCATGGTAAGGGGCATTGGCATTGTTGATGCCGGTGTCTTTACGACCGGTAACAGTATATGGTGCCAGGGTCACATCACTATTGTCTTCATAAGGGATAGATTGTTGCTGGGGGGCAACTGCTGGCTGTTCCATAGCTGTTTGGGTAGAGGTTGTGGCTACCACGCCACTAGGAGTTACCGTAGTAGACCTCATAGCAGGCCCCTGGTTAGCAGTTGTGGTGGTCATACCACCGGTAGTAGGCTCCTCACCTGGCTTGCAGATATGATACTTTCCAGTGCCCTTACACACCTGGTAGTTCTTGGCATACTGGGAGTTAGCGCTATTTCCGACCAGTGCTGCATCAGTGGTAGCGGTAGGCGTGCTCGTAGTTGCCGGGGTGGTCCATACCGGGTTTTTCAACTTAGGCGCAGCAGTTATATTATCACAGGTAGTAGTGGCAGGGCGTGTGCCGCAAGTATAGTATTTACCATTCTTCTTGCACACCTTGTAGTTCTTGCCGTAAGCCTCCGTTTTACAGGTGGTCTTCTTTACGGTGGTTGTTTTTGTTGTTGTCTGTGCTTCTGCACTCATTGCAGTAAAACCGCAGAGGGCGAGTGCTATAAGTAACTTTTTCATGATCTCATTATTTTATGGTTCAAAATGTTCTTTCTGCATAGGCAGTTTAAAAACCTGTACCACGCGGCGTTAATGAAATCTTAAAGAGCAAAATGGGGAAATCCGACCAACTGATTGTGGAATTACAGCGTTTATAGGTGTGTATTGTATGAACAGCCGCCTATTTATCTATCTGCACGTGGGGAGCTTTGCCTGCATAACCGCCTGCCTCATAGCTTTCGGCATCTGGCAAACCAGGAAAATAGATGTGCGGTTGAGTGAAAAACAGCTACCAATATCTTGCGCACCTATATTCTGCGGACTTAATTACGGTCCACGTACTTTATTACTGGTGGAAAATAGCGGGGCATTCTGCTATGTATATCCCGGCCCGTATAAAAACAGCGATTGGCACCTTATTTACCGCAGCATGCCGGACACGGTGCTGGGGAAAGAAACCGGCAATTGCTGGCCCGTGGCAATATATGCTGATAGAAACGCGCCTTGCGCATCTGTATTAAAAGTTGTGGATAGCTTACGCAGCCATTGTAGGCACAGGAACATACGCCTGCTGGTAAAATATTATCCCGTCACGTATACCGGAGCCCTTACAGGTTCCTGCTCATTTCAAGCAGGCGGCTGATGGCTTCAGGGCGCGGGCTGAGGAGTTCTTTATTAAGGCCTTCTGCTATTTTCTTTTCTAGCTGGAAACCGTTCCCCACAACTGAATTGAGGTTAAGGTCGGTAACCTGGTCGAGATATATGGCCTTGTCTGAAAGTTTTTGATGTAAAGTTTTATTCATTGAACCATTAGTTTTTTGGTGGTGTATGATGAAAACGCAGCAACAATTGATTTATTGTATATACTTATAAAATAAACGTTAAAGCCACGGGCATCATCATTTTACAGCCGCACCATAACTTCACCAATAATTATTTACGTCAGGATGAGCACTATAGGAATTACCGGAGGAACAGGGTTTGTTGGTACATATATCACCCGGCTATTGGCACAGCAAGGCCATACAGTCATCATATTTACCCGCAACCCGGAGCGCCACGCCCGGCAGGCAACTATAGAATACGCGGGCTGGGACCCTACACGAGCCTTTTGCGACACCACCGCACTTGGCCAGATAGATGGCATGATACATCTTGCAGGTGCTGGCGTGGCCGACAAACGCTGGACCGATGCCCGCAAGAAGGAGATAGTAGACAGCCGAGTAGCCGCTACCAATTTTCTTACAGCACAACTAAAAACCCACGCGCAACATTGTAAAACATTTGTAGCCGCATCGGCTATCGGCTTTTATGGGCCTGACAGAAACGACATAACACAGTTTACGGAAAATACAGCCCCTTATACCGATTTCCTGGCCACCACCTGCCAGGCGTGGGAAGCCGCTTCTCTGCAGGCGTCCGCATTTGCCCGCACCTGTATCATACGCATAGGCATTGTATTAGGCGCAGAAAGTGGCGCCTTCCCCGAATTTGTGAAACCCATGAAGTTCGGCATCAAGCCTTACCTGGGCGGTGGCAGGCAGGTAACCAGCTGGATAGAAGTAGAAGATCTTGCCCGCCTTTTTGTGTACGCGCTGCAAAATACTGGTATGGATGGTATATATAATGGTGTGGCTCCCCACCCTGTATCGCAGGCAACCCTTATGGATACTATTGGCCGGCAGATGGGTGGCATCCGTATACCAGCGCCCGTGCCGGGCTTTGTTTTGAAGATCATGCTCGGCGAAATGAGCATAGAGGTGTTGAAAAGCTGTACGGTAAGCGCCGGCAAAACACTCAGTTCAGGTTTTCAATTCAGTTATCCGGTAATAGAGCAGGCAGTAGAGGCGATTCTACAAAATAAAGAGTAAGTACCGGTTACAAAAAACACATTGTCAAGATAATAATTGCTGGCGCACCAGGAATTCCAGTTGCTCATTGCTGAGGGTTAGCTTGGCGTTCATTTCCTTTTCGTCTACCTTTTCCTTATACACTGTGTAGGCGCGCTGTATGGTCATATCCAGCTCTTCCTCGTTCCAGGGCTTGGTAAGGTAGTGGAATATTTTACCCTTATTCACCGCATCTATCACCGCATTCATATCGGCATAGCCTGTAAGCAAAATGCGCGTCGGTAGCGGAAATTCATCCAGTATATTCTCCAGGAACTCAACACCCGTCATCTGCGGCATGCGCTGATCCGTAATGATCACATGCACTGTATTATTGCGTAATTGCTTAATGGCTTCTTCGCCGCTGATAGCAATAAGGATATTGTATTTTATCCTGAACACAGCTTTAAAAGAGATAAGATTGTTCTCCTCATCATCAACATACAAAACCGTTATCTTATCAGCTTTTGACATGCGTTATGCAATATTTCATTAAAATATAACTGTCTGCAAGATACAAAATAATTGGAAAATCCCTTTTTGTTATCGTACATTTATACTCACGAACAAATTACAGTTTACATAAACAAATAAGTTATGTTAACAGAAAAATTACAATTAACACAAAAATCAAATAACATATACAAGCCTGATTTTTTCAGGCTTTGTAATGCCGGAGAAAAAAAAGCCTTCGAGGAATTACTGGCCTCCAGGCCACATATAATGGCCCACGACACCATGTGGGCGCAACTAAAAGAACTGGTAAAATCTCTCGACCCTGCCCATACTTTCACTATGGATGAGATAGAAGCGGGCATTAAAAAGCACCTCGGCACCACGCCTATGGAGGAATATGGGGTGTGGGTATACTACCCGTGGAGCGAGCGCGTTGTTCATATTTTAGATGAAGAGGAATTTAAAGAGCTGAGAACCAACAGGAACAGGTATAAAATAACCCGCGAAGAGCAGGATGCCCTTAACCACAAAAAAATAGGTGTTATCGGCTTATCCGTTGGCCAGTCAGTATCGCTTACGCTGGCGATGGAGCGCGGCTTTGGCGAACTGCGCATAGCCGACTTCGACGACCTGGAAATAACGAACCTGAACAGGCTGAGAAGCGGCGTGCACAATATGGGGCTGCTGAAGACAGTGCTCGTAGCCAGGGAAATAGCCGAAATAGATCCCTACCTGAAGGTAACGCCGTTTCACGATGGTATCACCGAAGAGAATATTGAACACTTTCTGCTCGATGGCGGTAAGCTGGATGTTTTGATAGACGAGTGCGATGGCGTAGAGGTAAAGATAAAATGCCGTATTGCCGCTAAAAAGCATGGCATACCCGTGCTTATGGAAGCCAGCGACAGGGGCACGATAGACATAGAACGTTTCGACCTGGAGCCTGATCGCCCCATATTACATGGCAAAGTAGAGCACCTGGACCTGAGCCGGGTGAAAGAAGCCAAAACTATGGAAGACAAACTCCCTTACCTGCTGCCAATAGTAGGTATAGAAACTATGTCCACCCGCCTCAAAGCATCGGCAGTGGAGATAGGGCAAACCATTAATACCTGGCCGCAACTAGCCAGTGCGGTTACATTAGGTGGTGGTATTACGGCCGATATATGCCGCAGGGTATTGTTGGATCAGCTACATGTATCCGGCCGCTGGTTCATCGATATAGAAGACCTGATAGGCGATCCAAAAACAAAACAACCCGAGTACGACTACGATATACCACCTGTTACGGCAGACACAATAAGGAAGAAAGCAGCTATGGTACCGCACACCGAGGTACCAGGCGCAATAACAGATATAGCCACAATAGACCAGTTGATCGCAGCTGCTGCAATAGCACCATCTGCCGGCAACAACCAGCCATGGCGCCTTTATTTCGATGGCAGGAGAATTGTGTTGCTCGATGATCCGGTGCGCTCTGCAGCCTTCGCCAACTACAGGAATATGAAAACATTCTTCTCGATGGGCTCGCTTATCGAGAATGTTGACCTGAAGGCCCGTGAGCTGGGCCTGGCGCTTGATGTTCGGCTATTCCCGCTGAAAGAGCAGGGCATATATGATCCCGTGGCTGTTCTGGTGCCGTATAAAAAAGACAACGTTCAGAAAGACGAGTTGGTGAACTATCTGTACACCAGGCACACCAACCGTAAATGGGGCAATCCTTCGGCACCAATACCCGTTGCCGCTATGGAGGATATGAAACGGGCCATTGCCCCGGTGAAGAACATCCGGATGATTGTTACCGAAGATCCGCAGGTGATACAAAAAATGGCAGATATTGCCGGCAAGGCCGAAAAGCTGAGGATGTTCATCCCCCAGGGGCACGCCGATCTTTTTAAAAGAGAGATCCGCTGGGATGCGGAAAGCGCTATCAGTACGCGCGATGGCCTGGATATTCGCACGCTCGATCTTGCCGCTAAAGATGCAGTTGGCTTCCGTGTGATACAAGATCCAAGAGCTATAAACATGGTATCAGGCTGGCAAAAAGGCACATCATTGGAAGACATGTCTAAAAAACTGGTAGCCTCGTCATCGGCGGTGTGCATCTTCACCGTACCTGAATTTACGCCGGAAAACTGTGTAGCTGTAGGCCATGCACTGGAGCGTCTTTGGCTGGCAGCAGAAAAGCACAAAATAGCCCTACAGCCTATGATGGCCGCTATTTTGCACTTTATTCGCCTTAATCATGGCGGGGCCGGCGACATGCCTGCAGATATTCAAAAACAATTCATGGGTTTACAGAAGGAGTTTATTCAACTATTTAACTTATCTTCAACTACGCAAGAGCCTTTATTCTTATTCAGATTGTGCATTGCTGATGAACCCGAAGTAAGATCACTAAGACTAAACATAGATGAGATCTATATTTCGGATTATAACAATAACGGATGACATCAGTAATTTTCAGGGCCTTTCGTGCAGTTGATGACCCCGACTCGTGCCATAAATTCTTACGCGGGCACAGGGCGGTACTGGAGTCTTATGGCATTACCATGATCACTTCTAACAACGCACTTTGGACAGAACATAAAAATACATTTGTTATACTGGCTGAGGCGCCCGATGACCACAGGGCACTCGGCGGCGCAAGGATACAAATATCCGATGCAGATCTTGCCCTACCCATCGTGCACGCAGTTGGACAGGTGGACGAGAAAATTCATGAAGTGATCAGCAGGCAGCAGGGGAAAGTGATAGCCGAAGCCTGTGGATTGTGGAACGCGCGGGAAATTGCTGGCTATGGGTATAGCTTCTTTCTGTTACGCTCGGCCATAGCATTGGCATATCACCTGAAGGTAAACTCCTTATACGCGCTGGCCGCACCGGTAACCGTAGAAATGTGCCTGAACGCGGGGTTTGTTATAGAACGCTACCTGGGTAAAGACGGATTCTTCAACTACCCGAAACTAGATCTTGTAGCCACGGCAATGGTGATAAATGACCTGGATCAGATGAGCCATGCTACAGATTTGGACAAAAAACATATATTTGACCTTATGCAACATCCTACACAGGTGGCCACTGTCAGTGGCCCCAAAGGGGATGTAACTATTGACTACCGACTGCAATTCTGATAATACATGAGGACACTACAGCGTAAACCAAGCCTGTTTGCTGCTCTTTTCCTGCTTTTCCATCTGTTGGCAGGTGCTGCCACTATGTGGGCGCAAGAAGGCGAAGTAACTATGAATATCTCCGCCCTGGAGGATAAGAACCGCGAATGGTCTGCACAACAGGTGCTATCCATGCCGTTTAAACAGGAAACAAGCACAACACTTAATTATGGCCTTACAAAATCGGCTTATTGGCTAAAGATCAGGATCACCAATAATAGCAGCGACGATAACCTGCTGTTCAAAATACAGAATGGCAACATGACCGATGCCGTTATGTATGAGCTCCCCCTAAATGGCAGCAGCCGCCAGATAGGCGACCTGATGCCCTACAGCCGGAAAGACTACCACACCCAGTTCCCGGTGTACCGCATAAAGCTGCCCCGGGGCGCTACAGGAGAATACCTGCTGAGGCTGGTCACCAATAATGTAATGGACATCCCTATTTCTGCCGGGCGCGAAGTAACCGTGCTGGAAAACATGAATAGCGATCAGCTATTCTTCGGCGTTTATTTCGGCATCATCATGGTGATGTTCTTTTACAACATCTTTGTTTATCTCACAGTTCGCGATAAAAACTATCTATACTACGTAATATACATTCTGGCTGTGGGGCTTTTACAGGCATGCCTTAAAGGGTATGCTTCCAAGTTCTTATGGCCTGATAATGTCTTTTTGAAGCAGCACGCGCCTAACATCCTTATAGCTACGTCGGGGATCACCGCCATCTTTTTTGTCTTTAACTTTCTCAATCTCAGGCAGTTTTCCAAAACGCTTTACTACGTTCTGCTATGCACTAACATTGCTTATTTTGCGGGTATCACCATCAGCCTCTCGGGCAACTTTATTGTTGCGCAGCAAATGCTGCAGGGTGTGGCCGGAGTAGTAGCCATCACTATGATGGTAGCCGGTATCTCTATTTACAAAAAAGGGTACAGGCCGGCGCTGTTTTTTACCATATCATGGTCATTCTTCCTTTTAGGGGTCATCATCTATATACTCAAGGATGCAGGAGTACTTCCGTTCAACACCTTTACCAGCAACGCCATCCTCATAGGATCGAGCCTGGAAGTAGCATTACTTTCTTTTGCACTGGCAGATAAAATAAACACTTACAGGAAAGAAAAAGAAGAATCTCAGGCCATTGCCCTCGAGGCCCTGAAGGAAAATGAAAAAATAATTACCGAGCAGAACATAATGCTGGAAAGGAGGGTAAATGAACGGACCCATGAATTGAACCTCTCGAACCAGGAGCTGAACAAAGCTCTTAAAGAATTGAAAGACGCGGAAACACAACTGGTAGAATCAGAAAAAATGGCTTCACTCGGTCAGTTAACAGCCGGTATAGCACATGAAATAAATAATCCTATCAACTTCGTTACCTCTAATGTAAAACCACTGAACCGCGATGTGCACATGTTGCTGGATACGGTAGATACGATGGAAAAGCTTGTCTACGAGGACATTAGTATAGAAGAAAAAAAGCGGCAAATAGACGAATACAAGTCGGATATTGACTACGACTACCTGAAAGATGAGATAGCACAATTGTTACATGGCATTGGCGAAGGCGCATCGCGCACAGCCGAGATCGTAAAAGGACTGCGTATTTTCTCGCGCCTCGACGAAGATGATCTGAAAAAAGCTGATATTAACGAAGGGCTGGACTCAACACTGATCATTGCCAATAACCTGTTCAGTAATGTCATTAAGGTCGAAAAACACTACAGCAATATTCCATTGATAGAATGTTATCCCGGAAAGCTCAACCAGGTGTTCCTCAATATGATCTCCAACGCTGTTTACGCCATAAAAAAGAGGTTTGACGACAAGGAGGGTGGAACATTAACCATTAAAACCTACCTTTCCAACGACAACCACCTGGCCATATCTATTGCAGATAACGGTACAGGAATGGATGACACTACAAAGAAAAAACTGTTCGAACCTTTCTTCACTACCAAGGATGTGGGTGAAGGTACCGGTTTAGGCATGTCTATTGCCTACAATACCATCATCAAGCATAATGGAATAATAGAAATAAATTCCGAGCTTGGTGTGGGAACAGAATTTATTATTAAATTACCATTAATTCAAAAATAGAACCCCCACATAACACCGTAATGAAAACACTTACCGTAAGCGGCTAAAATCAGGGAAATGGAAAAAAAGATCAAGGTTCTATATATCGACGACGAGCAAAATAACCTGGTAGGTTTTAAAGCTACATTCAGGTTCGACTATACTGTGCTTGTTGCTGCTACCACAGCAGTGGCCAGGCAACTGCTTGCCGACAACCCTGATATACGAATAATACTTTGCGACCAGCGCATGCCCGACCAGACCGGCGTACAGTTTTTTGAAGAAATACGATTTCAGTACCCGGAGCCCATCCGCATGCTGATAACAGGCTATACAGATATTGAGTCTATTATTGATGCCATCAACAGGGGCAACATTTACCGGTATATCAAGAAGCCCTGGACCGATACCGATATACAGAGCGCTATAGAAGAAGGCAATAAGTTTTTTATCACCAACAATATGCTGGCGGTTAAAAACAAAGAATTACAGTCGGCCTACGACGAGTTGGGCAAGTTTGCCTACAGCGTAACGCACGATATGCGAGGTCCGCTGCTCAGCGTATCGGGTGCTATAAGTATTGCCGAGAACTGTACAGATATTAACGAGATAAAAGAGATATTGGGAATGATGGACTCCGCCATAAAAAAGCTGGACGAGTTCATTACCAACGTGCACGACTATTACAATATGAAGCGCGGGCAGCTGGTTTTCCAGGAAATAGACTTTAATAAAACGCTGAACGACTGTGTGGCGCTATTCCGTATAGCGGGGGCAATGGAGCATATACGCCTGCTGTCAACCGTAAAGCAGGATGAGGTTTTCTTTTCAGACGAGGTAACGATCAAGATCGTGCTGACCAACCTGCTATCAAACGCTGTAAAATACCAGCGAAAAACCAACACTGATAAATTTGTAGACATAAACATAGAAGTAAATCAAGGCATTGCTACTATCTTTGTAAAGGACAATGGCATTGGTATACATGGCGACCATATCAGCAATATTTTCGACATGTTTTACCGGGCCACATCAGAAGAAGCGGGATCGGGTTTCGGCCTGTATAATGTGAAAGATGCATTGTCTAAATTGGGCGGCACAATAGAAGTATCGTCTAAAATAAACGAAGGAACCACATTTAAAGTTACTATCCCACAGAAAGCAAATGGCAGCAAATAGACTTCAGCATTTTATTGTCATAGACGACAGTAAACTAGATTGCTTTATTGCCGAAAAGGTAATTAAAAACACAGGTAGGTGCGAAAGCGTCACCTCTTTCCTCCAGGCGCAGGAAGCACTGGAATTTATCAAGCAGAATTCGCTGAGCAGCCTGGATCCGGTAATTGTGCTGGTAGACATACAAATGCCGATCATGAATGGATTCGAATTTGTGGAAGCCTTCGAAAAGTTGCCAGTTAACACCCGCAAAAATTACCAGATCTACGTTATCTCTTCTTCTATCAACGATAACGACCTTACTAAAATACCGCAATATCCTTCGGTTATCCAGTTCATCAACAAGCCGCTTACCAGTAATAATCTCTCAGCCCTGTTGGCCAAAGAAAAGTAATTACTCATTTTTCTATACCAGTATTAATGGAGTTTAACGCCTTGTTTGGGCGCAAAGGCGTAATTTTGTCATACAAAGTGACTTTTTGACCCAATTTCCATATGGATATACAAAGTATTAAAAACAGGTTCGGGATAATAGGTAATTCTCCTGCACTCAATCATGCCCTTAATACTGCGGTACAGGTGGCAAACACCGACCTCTCTGTGCTGATAATGGGCGAGAGTGGTGTGGGTAAGGAGGTATTTTCGGGCATCATACACAATCTTTCGCCGAGAAAGCACAACCCGTTTATTGCGGTAAACTGTGGCGCTATACCAGAAGGCACCATAGATAGCGAGCTTTTCGGTCACGAAAAAGGCTCCTTCACCGGGGCCGTAGATAGCCGCAAAGGCTATTTCGAGACCGTGAATGGCGGCACTATATTTCTTGATGAGATAGGCGAAATGCCTTTGGGCACACAGGCCCGCCTGCTGCGCGTACTCGAAACCGGGGAATTCATCCGCGTGGGTTCATCTAAAGTGCAAAAAACCGATGTACGCGTTATAGCTGCTACCAACCGCGACCTGCTGGAATCAACAGCACAACACAAGTTCCGCGAAGACCTGTACTACCGCCTCAGCACTGTGCCCATCAGGGTACCTTCCCTGCGCGACAGGAAGGAAGATGTGCCCCTGCTGTTCCGCAAATTCGCTGCAGATTTTGCAGAGCGCTACAAAACAACCTCTATTCAGCTGGACCCTGTAGCGCAGCAAATACTCGTTAACTATCCGTGGCGAGGTAATGTGCGCGAACTGAAGAATGCAGCAGAGCAGATATCGGTACTATCCACCAATAAACTGATCACTGCCGATATATTACAGCAATTCCTGCCTCAGCGCGATAATATGAGTATGGCGCTGGTTCCCGCAGGACAAGGAGCTGCCCTGGGCGGCGCACAATCCGATTTTGCCAGCGAACGGGATATCCTCTACAAGCTCTTCTTCGATATGAAGAAGGACATGAACGATCTGAAACAGATGATATTTGACGTAGCCAATCACCAGGGTTACACGCCTGCCGAACCCGGAGCGAAGAACATACCGGTATATAACGATGCTGAGCCTATACCACATGTTACTTACAGTGCCCAGCCGGCAACTATCAATACGCCCATTCTGCTGGAGCCGGGTATTCACCACGAGGATATAGAAGAGACATTATCGCTGGCAGATAAGGAAAAAGAAATGATCAACAAGGCATTGAAGAAGCATAAGAATCGCCGCCGCGATGCCGCCGCTGAGCTGGGAATAAGCGAAAGAACATTATACAGGAAGATAAAAGAATACGACATAAAGGAGTGATAGACTCTGCACGAACAATATCCGAATGCAAAAACTATTTGTAACCGCCATAGACACAAATGCGGGTAAGACCGTAATAGCAGCTATAATAGCCGAGGCGCTGAATGCCGACTACTGGAAACCTGTACAAGCAGGGGAGCTGAACAACAGCGACACCATGAAAGTGAGGTCACTGCTCAGCAACAACGTATCGGTGCTGCATCCCGAAGCCTACAGGCTGTCAACACCAATGTCGCCGCATGCAGCTGCAGCAAGAGATAAGGTAACGATAGACCTGGCCAACATACACTTGCCCGAGACTGACAATCACCTGGTAATAGAGGGTGCAGGCGGCCTGCTGGTTCCCCTGAACGATAACGATTTTGTTGCCGACCTCATTAAGCACCTGGACGTGGAAGTAGTGCTGATAAGCCGCCACTACCTGGGCAGCATTAACCACACGCTTTCTGCTGCAATGGTATTGAAAGAACGCGGAATAAAAGTAAAAGGCATCATCTTCAACGGGGAAGAGATAGAGGGTACGGAGAGTATTATACTGAAGCACACCGGGTATACCTGCCTGGGCCGCATCAACGAAGAAGAAGTGATAGACAAAGTAATGGTAAGCCATTACGCAAAACAACTGAGAGCCAACCTGCTGTAATCTATGCCAGCCCACAACGATTGGAACAACCGGGACAAAGCCCACGTATGGCACCCGTTTACACAGGTAAGCTATGCGCCCGACAATATATTGATAGAGCGGGGCGAAGGCTCTTGCTTTATTGATGACCAAGGCAACAGGTATATAGATGGCATATCATCGTGGTGGGTAAACCTGCATGGCCATTGTCATCCACATATTATTAAAGCGGTTACGGCACAGCTGCACCAGCTGGAGCATTCCATATTTGCTGCCTTCACGCATAAGCCCGGTATAGAGCTGGCGGAAAAGCTACTATCGCATCTGCCCGGCTTCGACAAAGTTTTCTTTTCAGATAATGGTTCAACTTCGGTAGAAGTGGCCCTGAAGATGACGTTTCAATATTGGGCAAATAAAGGCACCCCAAAAACTAAGGTCATTGCTTTTGAAGATGCTTACCATGGCGATACGTTTGGCGGCATGTCTGTGGCGGCGCGCAACGCCTTCAATAAACCATTCGAGCCGCTGCTTTTCGATGTAATATCCATCAATCTGCCCACCGATGCCAATATAGACAGCGTACTGGCGCAGATGGAAGGTGCATTGCAAAGCCAGGATGTATCCTGCTTTATTTTTGAGCCACTGGTATTGGGTGCCAGCGGTATGCTGATGTATAGCGCAGAGCACCTGCAGCAACTGATAGCCCTATGCAGAAACTATCATTGCCTGACCATAGCCGATGAGGTAATGACGGGCTTTGGCCGTACCGGTAAATTCTTTGCTATAGATCACCTTTCCGAAAGGCCCGATATTGTATGCATGTCTAAAGGGATCACCGGCGGCTTTTTTGCCCTGGGCGCTACTGCCTGCAAACAGTTCATCTTCGATGCTTTTGTAAGCAGCGATAAAATGAAGACCTTTTTCCATGGCCATTCATACACCGGCAACCCCACCACGTGTGCTGCCGCCCTGGCCAGTATGGAGCTAATGGAAGACACCTTTGCCATGGCCAATATAACCCGGATAGCCAATAGCCACGCCGCCTTTGCAGCTAAGCTTAGCGGGCATAGCAAGATAGAACACATAAGGCATACCGGCACCATCCTGGCATTTGATATAAAGACCGGAGAAACCACCGGCTACCTGAACAATGCCGCAGAGCCGCTGGCATCCTTCTTCCTGCAGCGGGGCATTATCCTCAGGCCACTGGGCAATGTACTGTATGTGCTACCGCCATATTGTATCACCGATACAGAACTGGAGCGCATTTACAATGCCATAAGGGAACTACTGGGCAATTAACAGTAAGCTTATTTAAGATAGATAGCAGCTATAGTGCACACTGCAAACACTACGCTGGCTATACCATTGGTGTTGCCAAATGCTATGCCTACCTTGCTCAGGTCATTGGGCTTTACCAGGCTATGCTGGTAAACAAGCGCACCTATATAAAAAGCAGCGCCTATCCAGTATACCCAACTGAAATGTGCCTGGCCGTATATGCCGGCAGCTATCACCACGGCACCGGAAATTATGTGCAGTAACGTAGACACATTAAGCGCATTCTTAGTACCCAGCGCAGCGGGGATGGAATGTAATTTTTGGCTGCGGTCAAAAGCCTCGTCCTGCAGCGCGTAGATAATATCGAAACCCGACACCCAGGTAAGCACCATTACCGAGAATAACACCGGCAACAGATCGAACTTACCGGTAACAGAAAGGTAAGCACCTATGGGCGACAAAGACAAGCCCACGCCCAGCACCAGGTGGCAAAGGGCCGTAAAACGCTTGGTATAGCTATAAAACAACACAACAAAAAGCGCTACGAACGATAGGTAAAAACAAGCGGGATTGATGAACCACGTGGTAGCTATGAACAATAGGCAGTTGACGATAGTAAACGCCAGTGCGTGGCCCGGCTTGATGACACCGGCCGGTATCTCCCTTACTGCAGTACGCGGGTTCAGCGCATCAAAGCGCCGGTCCAGGTAGCGATTGAATGCCATTGCAGCACTGCGGGCAAATACCATGCACAGTAGTACCTTAAGTAAGCCGGTCCATTTATTGAACGGCTCGTAGTTGGATGTAATGGCCAATACGAAACCAATAAGCGCAAATGGCAATGCAAATACGGTATGACTGAATTTTACCAGCGACAGGTAGTTTTTAATACCTGCAAGCGGTGAGGCTGTAGTGTTAACTGCGTTCATATTATTGTCTCACATCTGCCTCCACGGTCACGTTCACCGATTCCGGCAAAGCGTTAGAGTGGATCACAATTACTTTTTCCTGGTGGCCCGTATGGCCCTCACTGTTATAGCTAATGGTTATTTCCCCGTCGCTGCCCGGTGCAATAGACTCTAACGGAAAGTTGGGTGTTGTACAGCCGCAGGTCACATCGGTCTTGGCTATCATCAGCGGGTTCTGCCCGGTGTTCTTAAAACGGAAAGTATGGTTCACTACCCTGCCGGCGCTTATGCTGCCAAAGTTGTACTTGGTTTCATAAAATTGCACGGTGGTCTTATTCATTTCGGCAACTATCTGTGCGCGGCTGCGGGTTTGCTCGGGGAATATCTCACCACGGTACACCTCACCATCGCGCGAATAGAAAACACCCTCCCCGCCGGTATGGAACTTCCTGAACATAGCATTGCGGCTGATACCGGTAAGTTCTATAATGGTGAGCGTAAAAACACACAAGGTGAGAATCGTCAACATTACGTATTTAAAATTCTTATCCATCTAAAGGTGATCAGTTTTTTGCAAAGATATACCAAACAACATGTATGCCTGTTATTGATCAGTTATTTAGCGGCGTAACAAAACTATTCCACTTTCTTTAGCGTGCAATCTATATCGGCTTTAATAGCGTGTTTTTCCTGGTCCAGGGGCAGCAAATTGCCGTCAGCCTTCAGCCTGTAGTACCTTATTTTGTCCTCGTTATCATAGTCCAGCATTACAACCTTGCATATCTGGCCATCTACAATGTCTTGTTTAATGATCCAGTCACCCTTTACCCGCGATGCCATATTAGTGCCGCCCTCGCTGATATACTTATCGCGGAGGGAAAACGCGCCTGATGTGTCTGTACCATAAAACAACTCCAGTTCGCTTTCTATTATTTTACATTCTTCGCAGGGGAGCTTGCCTTTATAGGTGCCCACTACGTTCGCCTGCTGTGCGTATACACCCGAGACAAACAGCATACCGGCAGCTGCCGCCATCCACTTCCATTTACTCATATAAACCATTATGCAGTATAGCTAACTGGTTAATAAACAATACAAGGTACGTATTTTATCACATTCCCCTCAGGCTGCGCTAACGGATTGACACTTACCTCAGCCAGCGCCAACCCATATTGCACGCAAATGACCGAGATCATTTACCTGTTGGCCGGATATTGCGTAAATTTGCGTTTTCTCACATAAAAAATTTGGAAGGAGCACCATGCCAGTGTTACACAACCGGGTCAATAATGAGGAACTGAAGCAATTGATGCTGCGCGAGACCGAACCGCGTAAAACAGTTTCCTTTTACAAGTATTTCCACATTGCCGATCCGCAAGCTTTCCGCGATGCATTGTACCTTAAATTTTACGAACTGAAGGTTTTCGGTCGTATCTACATTGCCGCTGAAGGCATAAACGGACAGGTAAGTGTGCCTGAAAGCAACTATGATGCTTTCCGCGATGCGCTGTATGCAGCAGCACCGGAACTGAACGGCATCCGCATGAATATTGCCGTTGACGATGATGGCAAATCGTTCTGGGTATTGCGCATGAAGGTGCGCGCAAAGGTGGTAGCCGATGGTATTGACGACCCTACCTTCGATCCGTCGAAGACCGGCACGTACCTGAAGGCAGCAGAATACAATGAGCTATCAGAACAGCCGGACACCATAATAGTGGACATGCGCAACCACTACGAATACGAGGTGGGCCATTTTAAGAATGCAATAGAGGTACCTTCTGATACCTTTCGCGATCAGCTGCCAATGGCTGTAGATATGCTGAAGGACAAGAAGGATAAGAACATCATCATGTATTGCACCGGTGGCATACGCTGCGAGAAAGCGAGTGCCTACATGCTGCACAATGGCTTCAAAAACGTGTTCCACGTAGAGGGCGGCATTATTGAATATGCCCGCAAGGCCAAAGAACAGGGATTGCCATTGAAGTTCATAGGCAAGAACTTTGTATTCGACGAACGCCTGGGCGAGCGCATTACAGACGATGTAATAGCCGAATGCCACATATGCGGCACGCCGTGCGATACACACACTAACTGCAAGAACGATGGCTGTCACCTGTTGTTCATACAGTGCGATGAATGTGCCGCAAAGTACGAAGGCTGCTGCAGCGAGGATTGCCGCGAAGAGATGCATCTTACCCCCGACGAACAGCGTGAACGCCGCGCAGGCAGGGAGAACGGCACCATGATCTTTAATAAATCCAAAGATCATCCGCTACGCAAGCACCGCGATGAATGGAAAGATCAGCGATCTGAATAGTTATATATACAACTATAGAAGTGCAGGGTTGGCCTAATGCAGATCCTGCACTTTTTTTGTGCCCGGTTGCAGAAACAGCACCAACATACCAGCCATAGCAAAGAAGAAGGTAATAAGCCCGAAATTGACCACGATAAGCAAGTGGAAAAACAGGGCAGCAACAAACATGCGTGTTCTGTACCGTGGCGCCATCAGCAGGGCCAGGGGTAGCAGCATCTCGAAGAGGAGAATGCCCCAGGTAAGGACATACACAAGCGGCGTGGTAGTAACCCATTCGTTTATGGTATGCAACATCCCCCTTGCTCCCAGCCGGTAGTGGGAGGTGTAGTAGTAGACCGCGGTCCCCTGCCGCCACACATCGGTAAACAGCTTGCCGAAGCCGGCACTAAAGTATATATAAGCCGCCTGCAGCTGTATAGCCAAAAGCGCAATAGCCCCGGTAATGTTACTGCTGCGATACGATGGCCTGAGCGCTTTCCACTGGTTCAGGCGGGGGTCGGAAAGGCATAGCGGCAACAGTAGCAGAGACATGATGTAGGTTACTTCGTCGCCACCATTGGTGATGACAAAGTAATTGCGGAAGCTGAAACACACTATGAAGTGTAATACTGCCGACACCTGCGGTACCAGCCCGGTCATTACCCACAGCAATATGGCCATGGCTAACGCCTTTGCTGCCGCCGGGGGTAACTGCATAAAGATATCCAGTTGCTTTAATGGCATGGAGCTGTGCATGGTGTGCCTGGCCACGTATTGCGGCAGATGCGCGTAACTATGATCTGCGATCAGCGACATATCGTTGAACAGCAGCGTGAGCAGCATGCCCAACGCCAGCAAAAAACGGGCAAGCGCGATAGCGGGTGTATGCACATGCCTGTTCTTCAGGTATCCGATCAGCTTTTCTGTCATGGGTCAACAATGTTTACGGCTATCACATCGGCTGCTACTGGCTGTTGCCTGCTGGAGCGCAGTATGGGCGGGTGCGTAGCAATAAGATACTTGCCCCTCAACTGTTTTATCTCCGGCTTCGCCACGATAGTATATTCCAGGCTATTCGCATCCAGGTATTGCGCTATACGGTTGGCTTTGCCGGCAGGCAATACCACCTGTACGTGTTTTGCCTGCCTCATGATAGCTGTATCCGCAGCTATGGCTATCACTTCCTGCGCCAATACCTTGGGCTTCCTGCTTAGCCCGTAATAATAGGTGGCGGTGAACGGGCGCAGATCTACATAGGCAAACCCACCGGCCTCCACTTTGTACAGGTCTTGTTCACCGGCCAGGGGCGACTTTGTGTACAGGTACCATTTAGGTGTATACAAGGAAGCTGCCACCTTGCGGTTGATATAACGGCTATGCAGCGTATTGGTAAAGCCCAGCAGCAGGAAGAGCACCACCACGCCGTAGGCGGTAAGTGTAGTCCAAAAGGCAAGCCGGTCTTTCCCTGTAACTGGTATCATCTATAGAAGTCAAATATATACATTATGGGCGTTGCACCGTATGATATTAAACAGTGGCTCCCTATAAAACAATAAAGCAGCCATTACTGACTGCTTTATTGTTTTGAGTTTAAAAGACCTTTACTCTTCATCCTCTGCTGCGGGGGCTGCGCCCGGCTTCTCCTGCAACATTTCGTTGAACGAAGGTTGCAAACGCTGCATGGTGTTGAGTATGCTCTTTGCATAAGTGGTATCGCCGGAATAGTATGCGGAGCTTGCTACAGAGCGCATTACCTGGAACTGCTGTTTGATCTCTGACGTAGTAGCATTGCGCGGACCATCGTTCAGCGAAGCAGCCCAGCTCAGCATATTCTCCGAATTGCCAATTATCTTCTTCGATATTGCCTGCGCTTTCTTTACGTCGCCGGCATGATAGTAGGCAGCGGCCATAAAGTAGGCAGTGTAGTCGTAGTAGTAAGAATGCTCGGTAATGCCATTCATCACTTTATCCAGCAGTTGGATGGCCTTATCCTTCTTGCCTTCGTCGGTAAGGGCGTTGGCTATGTAAGAGGCATCCATGCGGTAAGTAACAAACTCGTGTCGGTTAGGCTCATCAAAGTAAACATCGTTGCGCTCACCACCGCCAAACTTGTAGGTCATGTAATTATTGAACGCCTTTTCGGTATTGATAGTACCCAGTATCGGCGATTTAGCCTTAATGCTGTCTACAAACTTATATGGCATCAACCTGTATACTGTACCTTCCAGGCGCAGGAAGTCGCCTGTACCGCCATAATCGCCGGTACGCAAGCCTGCATCAAAATACAGCGGGCGCTTCCAGCCTTCTTTGGCAACGGCTGCTATGATATTGAGGATAGCCAGGTCGCTCTTGGTTGCTGCATCCTTAGGATATACAAACGCCATATCGGTAATGATATGGGAAGTATCTTCCGGCGAGGCAAGGCCCATAGCTACCAGTTGCTGCTTATTGGGCGCCGGCACAAAGAAGTTCTTGGTAGGCATAAAGTTCAGATCGGTACCACTGCGCGTAGGCACCCTCGCCCCCGGGTCTGTGCTGTTCATGAACTTGCAAACTTCTTCCAGGTTCAGGAATTTGTCCTTAGCCAGTTGCAGCTTCGGATTGTCGTAGTACATTATGTAGTTGGCCCTGTCGCCGGTGTAGTCGTCTTTCTTCCACACCATAGGCACTGCATCAGCATCGTTGGTGCGGTAGTTCAACTGGTCTATATACCAATCTATACCCAGCAGACTCGTATTGATGATGCGTACATCACGCCTGAAACCTTCTATTTCCTGTGCATACCACAGCGGGTAGGTCTGGTTATCGCCAAAGGTGAACAGTACCGCGTTTGGCGCACAGGTAGCCAGTGTATTGCGGGCTACGTCACGGGCCAGGGTCTTTTTAGAACGGTCGTGATCTGCCCATTCCACATTAGCCATCAGTACGGGCACTGCCAGTGTGCATAGTGCCGTAGCAGCGTATACGCCGGTGGCACCTTTAACCGCTCTCTGGAACCAATCATTCACCATCAGCACACCCAAGCCTATCCATATGGCAAAGGTGTAAGTACAACCTGCAAATGCATAGTCACGCTCGCGCGGCTGCAACGGAGGCATGTTGAGGAATATACCAATAGCTGCACCGGTAAAGAAGAACATTACCAGCACTACCATACCATCGTTGCGCTTGCGGTTGAACTGGTAAATAAGCCCCAGCACACCCAATATAAATGGCAACAGGTACAGTTTGTTATGGGCATCATTGCGGGTAAAGCCTTCGCCTATGGTCTCTGTATCACCAAGCCCGCGCATTTTATCCAACGGAGTGATACCTGATATCCAGTTGCCACGAAGGGGATCCAGCTGGCCTTCCAGGTCGTTCTGGCGGCCGGCATAGTTCCACATAAAGAAGCGCCACCACATCCAGTTCATCTGGTAGTCGATGAAGAACTTCATATTGTCGCTGGATGTTGGCTGGTCGTTCGGGCCGAGGTTCAGGAAGTTGCGGTAGAAATTGACGTGACCGCCTTCCTGGTCCCATATACGCGGGAAGAAATGCAGCTGGTCGCCGCTGTAGATAGGTACGCGCTTAGTGCCTACCTGCGTATAGCGATCTTTACCATCTTTCTTCTCCTGTGTGTACAGTTTGCCGGCAGTATCGAGATCACTGTACTGACTATTGTAATACGGACCGAAGAAGATAGGTTGCTGGCCAAACTGCTCGCGGTTCACATAGTCCAGGAAGCTCAGCGGGTTATCAGGATTCGTCATGTCGATAGGCACATCGGCACGGGAACGGATGATAGCGGTGAAATAGCTGGAGTAACCTATGATGATGAAGATAACACACAATACAGCTGTGTGCAAGGTGACCATGTTCTTCTTTTTAGCATAGAACAGGCCGAATACCAACAGACCCGTCAGCAATACCAGGAAGAACAGGGCCCCCATATCGAACGCCATGCCGAAACCATTGGTAAACATGATATCGAACTTAGATGCGATCTTAGGGATATACTGGATAACGCCAAACTGCACGAAGGCCAGCACCACGCAACCCACAAGGAAAGCAACTATTGTACCCACTACCGTTACATTATATTTACGGTAGTAATACACCATGGCCACTGCTGGTATAGTAAGCAGGTTAAGCAAATGGACGCACACCGATATGCCGAGCAGGTAGGCAATAAGCACCAGCCAGCGATCAGCATGAGGTTCATCGGCTATATCTTCCCACTTCAGTACCGCCCAGAAAGTAATGGCGGTAAAGAAAGAAGAGGTTGCATATACTTCCGCTTCTACGGCAGAGAACCAGAACGTATCGGAAAAGGTATATGCCAGTGCACCAACAATACCCGCACCCATTATCAGCGACAGCTGATCTTTTGTTGGGTCTTCCCCTTTATTTACCAGTAACTTTTTTGCAAAGTGGGTGATGGTCCAGAAAAGAAAGAGGATGGTAAGCGCACTGGTAACAGCAGAAAGCGTGTTGATTGCGAAAGCAGCCGAAGTAGAAGCCTGGCCCGTGAGCGCGGCGCTGCCTGAGAACAAAGCAAAAAACCTTTGCAGGAGCATAAAGAACGGCGCACCCGGCGAGTGACCAACTTCTACTTTGTAGGCACACGACAAAAATTCGCCACAGTCCCAGAAGCTTACAGTAGGCTCCATAGTGCTCATATATACAACGAGCGCAATAATGCCTATGATCCAACCGACAAGGTTGTTTACTTTACGATAGTTCATGATATTTAATTACAAGTCGACAAAAATAGTAAAAGTTGTCACTTATAGCGGCGGCAATATGTGTTTGGGTATAAAGTGGGCGGCTTAAGGATTATATAATATAAAGTCTGTTGTTTGTTTGAGCCTCACCCCGGCCCTCTCCAGGTGCAAGTAAGGGTAACATCGGCCCAAGGATCGGGGGAGAAAGTTTGTTTCAGACTATGTTGTAAATCAGCAAATGCCGAACGGGTGTAAAAAAACTATTTTCCAGGTGTTGGCTGTGGCTGGCGAAGCAGTAAATAGCTATTTATCAACGTGGTAGGGCGAATTATGCAGAACTGGCGACACCCGATTTGCACCCGGTTACACCCGATTTACACCCGATTTACACCCAATTATACCCGATTGGCGGACGGTAGGGTCGCAAATAGCATTGATGGACCTGTTTCATATTGTAGATAGTATTTTAGTGTTTTGCTGCATTATGGCAACATTTTTACCACAAAGGTGAGTTGAGTAATGCTAAGCAGCAAATTGAATATTTATGATGGTACACTTTCCGTGCTATGATAGAACGTATACGTTCTATCATAGATGCTCATTTTGTGGATAAGTCGTGTTAGTTGATTCGCTATGAACGGGATGGGTATTGTGTTTTAGTGTTATTTCTGCAAAAAAATCTCTGCACGAAAATGGGAGTTTTTTTGTTGTTGGGTCTTTTGCAATATCCGAAAACGAATACGTCCCGATGGTTGTTCTTTGTTGTATATAATAAAACAGCAGGAGTATACACTCCCGCTGCTATCTGTCTTCATCTTTAAAAAACCTGCTTTTAGCTCATCTGCTCTTTGGCATTGTCGGCTTCTTTCTTGAACCTGTCTACCAGGTCGTTGAATTTTTCTTTAAGTGCATCGCCCCATTCATCGCCCTTATCTGCTATCGACTTCCGTACATCGCTGCCTTTTGCAGGGGAGAATAAAATACCAAGGCCTACGCCTATTGCGGCACCTAACATAAGTGCGCCTATTACTTTCTTCGTGCTGTTTGTTGTGCAGAATTCCATAAAATATTCTTTTTTGCGGTTACTGTATGTGTTTGTTTACAAGTAGTATGCTTTTCAAAACCGTGCCATCGCGCCGCCTTAAGAATAATTTAAGATAGACTGATTACTTAGTATCCCTTAACTGCTCAAACAGCTGTTTCTGTTCCGGGGTCAGGCTCTGCGGTATCAGTACTCTAAGCTGTATGTACAGATCGCCATGCATGTTTTCTTTACCATAAACCGGCATGCCCTTACCCTTTATCCTTATTGTTTTATTGTTTTGTGTACCGGGCGCTATCTGCACCTTTACCTGGCCGGTCAGCGTTTCCACAATGGTCTCACCACCCAGCACTGCCGTATACAAATCTACATCGTGCGTGGTGCGCAGGTCATCGCCATCGCGTGTAAACCTATGGTGCGGCCTTACCCGGATGTTGACAAACAGATCGCCGCTGTTGGCAGCACTGCTACCCTTGCCTCCTTTGCCTTTTATGCGTAGCTGTTGTCCATCGTAAGCGCCTGGTTTGGTGCTTACGCGCAGCTTTTCATTTTCCAGCTGAATGATGCGGTTGGTGCCATGATAAGCCTCCTCCAGCGATATCTCGAATTCGGTCTGCAGATCGTTGCCGCGATAGCCACCGGCACCGCGCCCGCGCTTACTGCCTGCCGAGCCGCCAAACGGCGAACCGCCGCCAAAAAACTGCGCAAAGAAATCGGAGAAGTCGCCGCCATCGCCAAAGTCGCCACTGTAGTGATATTGTCCACCACCACCGTTGCCAAACGGATTACCGCCCTGCTTGCCCATGTTCTCGTACTGCTTCCAGTTCATGCCCAGCTCGTCGTATTTCTTGCGCTTTTCAGCATCGCCTAATACATTGTAAGCTTCGTTGGCCTCCTTGAACTTTGCTTCAGCATCTTTATTGTCCGGGTTCTTATCCGGGTGATATTTGACAGCCAGCTTCCTGTAGGCCTTTTTAATCTCCTCCTGGGTTGCCGTTTTAGCTACCCCAAGCGTTTTATAATAGTCTTTATATTCCATAGTTGATTGCCTTATTTTTATAATGCAAAAAACAGACCATTCATATCCCTGTATATAAACATGCCATCGTGGCAGTGGCACTGCCATAGCAACATGAAAAAAGGCGTTCTGTAGAGAACACCTTTTCAAGTACTTATGATAACCGGCTTACTTAGCGGCAGCCAGTTCTTTTATTTTTTTCAGGATCTCAGCCTCGCCACCCTCTTCGTAACCTATGTGCGAAAAAGCGATCTTACCATTCTTGTCTATGATGAGCGTAAACGGAACGTTCTGGAAATTCAAAGAACGCTTCAGATCGGAATTCGGATCGATATAGTAAGGGAAGTTCCAGCCCTGCGAGATAGCGTAAGTGCGTGCAATACCTTCGGCACGAACCTCATCTATAGATACCGTAGCATAATCAAAGTCTACCTCCTTCTTCCAGGTAGGCAGGACGTTTGATATATTCTTGATCTCTTTCTTACAAGGTATGCACCAGGTAGCCCAGAAGCTGATGACCGTAACCCTACCCTTGGTAACGATGCTGTTAAATTCCACCTTCTTACCGCTGCTCAGATCTTTGATCTGAGTTTTAGGTAGATCCTGGGCGCCGGCAGCCAGTGTCATGATGAGTGCGGCCGCGGCCAAAAGCAATTTTTTCATAAAAACCTTGATTTTAATTAATTGAGGCGAAAAGTCTGCCAATTACGTAAATTGCGTACAATTTCGGCAAAATTTTAACAATTCAAAAGAAATAATGAATAAAGCTGTCCTCACCATGCTGGCGGTATCATTACCGGCCTGCATGTTTGCCCAGACTCAGGGAACACTGTCGGGCGACCTCCAGACAAATCTGAACTTTTTCCAGAAAGACGAGAAGATAGGGGCGGCAGGCAATCCGCTCTACGACAATTACCTGAGCGGAGGGGAGGCATGGCTAAGCGTTCGCTATAATGTGAATGACTGGACCTTCTTCACCCGTTTTGATGCCTTCCAGAACTCCAACCTGGCCAATCCCACGTCGGCAATGTCGGCCTTCGGCGTAGGGGCATTTAACGTTACCAGGGAGATGGATGATCTTACGGTGAGTGTAGGTACCATTTACGACCAGATAGGCAGTGGTATTTTGTTCCGCTCTTATGAGGACAGAGGGCTGCTTATTGACAACGGCCTGATGGGACTGGAAGTTAAGTATAAGCTGGGTAAGCACATTCAGTTAAAAGGTTTTGGCGGGCAGCAGCGAGCTATACCCGGCGGGCAACAGGAGCATATTTTTGAGCGCTACCAACCAATAATAAAGGGATTTAATGCCGAAGGCGATTATAGTACAGGCAAAGTAAATCTGACGCCCGGTATTGGCGTGCTGAACCGTACTCTTGATCAGGTTTCGATGAATAATATAGCGTCAAACATCAACGGACAGGATATCAGTAGCCGTTTTGAGCCGCGTTATAACATGTATGCCTTCAGCGCATACAATACGCTTAACTATAAGAATATAACGTGGCTGATCGAAGGCGATTATAAAACACACGAAGCTATACTGGATACAGGTGTTGGCACAACCAAACTGGTAGATAAGCCGGGCAATGTTGTGTTCACCACTCTTAACTACGCCAGGAAAGGCTTTGCAGTAAACGTATCGGCCAAGCGTACGGAGAACTTTTTTATGCGCACATCGCCTAACGAAGTGCTGCTGAAAGGCATGCTTAACTGGCAGCCGGTTGTTGCGCGCCAGCGCCCTGAACGTTTGATATCGCGCTACACACCTGCATCGCAAGACCTTTCGGAAATGGCCTCTACTGTTGACCTGATGTATAATCCTAACGATAAAACGACGTGTACCTTCACCTACACAAATATTGACCGTTTGGATAAGTCGAAACTTTACAGGGAGCTGTTTGGCGAAATTGTAATGGATGGACTGGGATCATGGAAAGTACAAGCCGGGATACAATACCTGGAATATAACATGACCATATACCGCGTGAAACCGCAACCCTACCTGTTTGCCATTACCCCCTATGTAGAGCTGACCTACCTGCTGAACAGCAGCCAGTCTCTGCGCATGGAGTTGCAATACATGAGCACCAAACAAGACTACGGATCGTGGGTGTTTGGCCTGCTGGAATATAACGTAGCGCCTAAGTTCTCCATATCTGTTTCGGATATGTACAACATCACCCCTAACTACGACAACAGCGATGTGAAAGGTGCATTCCACTACCCTACAGTATATGGCGCCTTTACCAAGGGGCCTCACCGTTTATCGCTGGCTTATGTAAAGCAGGTGGCTGGCATCAACTGTACAGGTGGTGTTTGCCGTTACGAACCAGCCTTCAGCGGTGTAAGAGCTACATTGGCTACACGTTTCTAAAATACAATTCATTCATAGTTACAGAAATGCCCTTGCAGACTGCAAGGGCATTTTTTTGCCTCTCCCTTCATATGAGTGAAAAATAATAATGTAAGTTTCACTAACTTGCCGCCCTTACATGTTACGGCTACTTGTTTTATTTATTGCACTCCTCCTTCCTCTATTGCCCGGGAGGGATGTGTATGCGCAACAAACTAAAAAGAGCCTGAAAGCCAGCCGGGTACATACGCCGATACTGATAGACGGCAAACTGGATGAGCCACAGTGGGACACTGCCGAGAAGGCAGGAGACTTTATACAGCTGGCCCCTTTCCCGGGAGAACGATCGACACAGCGAACGCAGGTAAGTATCTTTTACGATGACAATGCTGTGTACATAGGTGCTATGCTATTGGACGAGCATCCTGATAGTATATTAAAGCAGCTGACAGCCCGGGACAATTTTGAATATGCGAATACTGATGCCTTTGGCGTATCGTTCGACACCTATGGTGATAAGCAGAACGGCTTTGCCTTTGTAGTAACCGCAGCCGGCGTGCAGGCCGATGCCAAGATAAAATTTGACGGGTTTGACTATTCGTGGAATGCGGCGTGGTTCTCCAGGGCACGCATAGGCAACAAAGGCTGGTGTGTAGAAATGAAAATCCCTTACTCAGCCCTACGATTTCCGCGCAGCACAGTGCAGAACTGGAACGTCAACTTCACCCGTACGGTCCGCCGTATCCGGGAAAAATCTTACTGGAGCCCTGTGCTACCCGGCATCAATAACTTCTTCAGCCAGTCTGGCGAGTTGCATGCAGTGCATGATATTATTGCGCCGGTAAGACTAGCCTTTCTCCCCTATCTATCGGGCTACGGCCAGAGTTATGACGGCACCATCAGCCAGACAATAAACGGCGGCCTTGACATAAAATACGGCATCAATGAAAGCTTTACGCTGGATATGACCCTAGTGCCCGACTTCGGGCAAACCCTGTACGATAATAAGGTGCTCAACCTATCGCCGGTGGAAGTGCGCTACGATGAACGCAGGTACTTTTTTACAGAAGGCATAGACCTCTTTAACAAGAACGACCTGTTTTATTCCCGCCGTGTAGGTGGTGCGCCGGTCAATTCTGCGCAACTATCATCAGCCATAGATTCTACCGAAATAGTGTCTCAAAACCCGGCAACAACGCGCTTGTATAATGCCACCAAAGTATCGGGACGCACGAACACCAACCTGGGCATAGGTTTCTTTAACGCAGTATCAGCACCGGCTTATGCTACCGTTGAAGACACAGTGACACACAGGCAACGTAAAATAGAGACCGCACCCCTTACCAACTACAACGTTGTGGTGCTGGACCAGGCCTTCAAAAACAATTCCTACATCAGCTTTATTAACACCAATGTGGTGCGGAAAGAAAAAAGCTATAACGCCAATGTATCGGCACTGCTGTTTCGCTATGCCAACAAGAGCAACACCTATGCTATCAGCGGATCGGGCGATGTGAGCGATATTATAGCGGATAAAGCAGATGTAGGGTATCGCTACTTCCTATCGCTGAACAAGATACGAGGCAATTACCAGGCAGCGTTGTTTACACAGACTATCAGTGACAGGTTTAACCCGAACGACCTGGGCTACCTGGGGCGCAACAACCTTAGCTACTATGCACTTAACCAATCGTACAGTATTTATAAGCCATTCTGGATAGCCAATTCGGCTTCATTCGATTTCAACGTGTCTTATAATAAGATCTTTAACCCGGACGTGTTCTATTCGTTCAATATGAGCGGCAGCGAGAATATCACGTTCAGGAACTTTCTTTCAGCGGGATCGTATTGGGAGGCAAGGCCGTTTAAAACCAACGACTATTTTGAGCCACGCACACCCGGCAGAGTATTTATTTACCCGGCATATTTTAATATAGGCGGCTACATATCATCGGACTACCGTAAGAAATTTGCACTGGATATAGACTGCTACCGTACCGGCTTTGCAGCACCAGGAAGAACATCTGAGTACATTAACATATCTCCGCGCTATCGCTTCTCTGACAAGTTCTCAATGGTGTATGTTACTCAACTGGAGGTGAACCGTAACGATGTAGGTTATGTGAACAAGGTGAATGACTCGATATACCTGGGCACACGTGATGTGCATACACTAACCAATTCGGTCACAGCAGCGTATATCTTCAACAACCGGATGTCGTTGAGCCTTGATGCCCGGCATTACTGGTCTCAGGCAAAGTATAAACGCTACGACCTGCTGAACCAGGATGGCACGCTGGCTACCAGTAACTACAACGGTGATCACAATATCAACTTTAACTCTTTTAATGTGTACACCAGCTTTGTATGGCAGTTTAAGCCCGGCAGCGAGGTGAGCATCGTATATCAGAACAGCATTTATAACAGCGGCACCGCTATTGCAACCAATTACTTTGATAACATAGGCAATGTGTTCCGCTCACCGCAAACCAACAGCCTTTCTGTAAAGGTGATCTACTACCTGGATTACCTGACCCTGAAAAACGGCATGAAACGGGCGTAGTAGCGACAGATTGTATTTGTTTTTCGGTAACTTGCCTGCTCTATCCACGCTTATGCTGAACACAGACATTCTGATAATAGGATCGGGCATTGCAGGCCTTACTACTGCTGTAAAACTTGCCCGTAAGTTCCCCGACCGCACCATTACCATCCTCACCAAGGCCAATACAGATGAGACCAATACCAAGTATGCCCAAGGCGGCATTGCGGTGGTTAACGACCTGGAGCACGACAGCTTTAACAAGCATATTGAAGACACACTGGTAGCCGGCGATGGCCTTTGCAATAAGGACGTAGTAGAGATAGTGGTGAAGGAAGGGCCTGCCCGTGTGAATGAGATCATAGAATGGGGCACTAAGTTCGATAAGGACAACACCGGCGACTATATGCGTGGTAAGGAAGGAGGGCACTCTGAATTCCGCATACTGCACTATAAAGACATAACCGGCTTTGAGATAGAACGGGCACTGGTAGAAGAAGCCAAAAAGTATAGCAACATACAGATACACAACCACTGGTTTGTTGTAGATATAATAACGCAGCATCACCTGGGGTACCTGGTGACCAAGTCTACTCCCGACATTACATGCTACGGGGTATATGCATTGAACCTGCATACCAACCAGATAGAGAAGATCATATCTAAGGTAACGCTGATGTCGAGCGGCGGGGTTGGCCAGGTGTACAGGACCACCACTAACCCTAAGATAGCTACCGGCGACGGTATAGCTATGGTATATCGTGCCAAGGGACGGATAGAGAATATGGAGTTTATCCAGTTCCACCCGACGGCATTGTATGAGGCTGGAGTAAGTCCGTCATTCCTGATCACGGAAGCTGTAAGAGGCGATGGTGGCATATTGCGCAATAAGAACGGAGACGCCTTTATGCCTTCGTACGATCCGCGGGCTGACCTTGCGCCACGCGATGTAGTGGCACGCGCTATAGACAGCGAAATGAAGCGCACAGGTACGGAACATGTATACCTGGATTGCCGCCACATGGACAAAGAGAAATTCAAAACACACTTCCCTAATATTTACGCCAAATGCGAGAGCATAGGCATTAATGTATTTGAGCAGATGATACCTGTAGCCCCGGCGGCGCACTATTGCTGCGGCGGCATTAAGGTAGATGAGATGGGCAGGTCTTCGATTGTGAACCTGTATGCCTGCGGGGAATGCTCCAGCACAGGGCTGCATGGCGCCAATCGCCTGGCATCCAACTCGCTGCTGGAGGCTATTGTGTTTGCGCATCGTTGTGCAGAGAGCATGGCTGAAACATTGGGTAGCATTCCATTCCGCAACGATGTGCCGGACTGGAACGCATCTGGCACCACAGACCCTAAGGAAATGATATTGATAACGCAAAGCCTTAAAGAAGTGCAGCTGGTAATGAGCGATTATGTGGGCATTGTACGCAATGACGTTCGTTTATACCGGGCAATGAAGCGTATAGACCTGCTGCATGATGAGACAGAAGACCTGTATAAGCATGTTACGCTTTCGCCGCAGTTGTGCGAATTACGCAACCTGATAACTATAGGCTACCTGGTGGTGAAGGGGGCACAGTTCCGCAAAGAAAGCCGTGGACTGCATTTCAACACCGATTATCCTGAGAAGAGCGCTTTGCTGCAGCAGATAGTATTGTAATCTAAAAACAGATAAAATACCAATGGCATCCGGGAACGGATGCCATTGTGCGTTATATGCCTTCAACACTCTATTGCTTTATTACCGACTTGATAACACTGCCTTTCTGGCTACTTATGACCACCTGATACAAACCCGGAGGGAAATTGATCACAGTTACATCAAGCTTGTTACCCTGATGCATTAGGGTGCCATTAGCCGAATATACTGTAACTGTATAGGTAGTATTGTCTGCATTAGCAATAATTATTTTAAAGTAGTCTGTACATGGGTTCGGGTAAATGGTAATGTTGTTATCACTTGCAATACTTGCTACATCGCTTGTTCCCCCGACGCCTTCATTAAGTGTGAGTACCGGTGCAATATTGGGGCAGGTTGTATCACTGTCTTCGTCATCATCATCATCCATTTTATATGAAGATGTTTTTCTCACTCCATGGTCATCACCCTCTCCGCCAAAAGGATTGAGGATACCATAGAACTGTACTTTCCCAGTTCCGGCAGCAGGGGCCGTCCAGGAAAAACGTGCGACGAAATAGTTAGTCACAGAGTCATCCAACGCATTTTTATGTTCTACTATCTGCAACCCGCCAAGAGATGTGACCCTGAGATGGCTGCCGGAAGCCACGGCAAAGGTGCCTGCCTGGTTTTGCGCGCTATTTACGGCAGATACCTGGAAGCCAAATTCACCGAGCGACAAGGAAGAGGTATGATGACCAGTAATGGCAACGGTGTACGTCTCGCCCGGGGTGTAATGATCGACAGCCGCACCCAACGAGTTGTAGACATTTACCGCTACTATAGTTGCCGGGTTATTTACATTATGGCAGCCGCCGCCCGAGCAACTGGCTGGGCCGCCCTGGCTGCCCGTTCTGTTCAACCCGCCTTCGTAAGCAGGCCCATGCTCATAACTACTTAGTGTTATGGCAGCCAATGACAATCCTGTCAATAGAACAAGTAAGTTTTTTTTCATGATGTTTTTTGTTTTCGGAGTGCAAAGAAAAGAACGTGGTGGTTCTTTTAATTTACATAACCCGTAATGAAAATACCTTTTATTTTCATAAACGGGAATTTCATTTTAACAACAAAAAATATCTGACGGAGTGTAATAAAGTTGCACAAGCTTATACTAACCTGTAAACGATATCATGAAACGAGCCTCCACCTTGATAGTTATCCTTATAGGCCTGCTGTGGCATACAGTACAGGCACAGACGAAATATGATGCCTTCACCGTTAAGGTATCGGGCAATGGCCAGCCAATAATCTTTATACCCGGAGCGACCTGCAGCGGCGATGAATGGAAGGAAACTGTAGCACACCTGGGTGGCCAATACCAGTGCCATGTAATAACAATAGCAGGCTATGCAGGCACAGTTCCTATGAGCTCCGGCCCATACCTGGACAAGGTGAAAGACCAGCTGGAACAGTATATAGCAGACAAGAAGCTGAGCAATGTAATATTAGTGGGGCATTCGATAGGCGGCTTCCTGTCTCTACGGATAGCAGCAGAGATGAAAAGCAACTTGCAGAAGGTAGTGGTGATAGATGCCCTGCCGTTCTTTGCAGCTGCCGGTAATCCTAATGCCGCAGACACCTTCAGTAAGCAACAGGCAGAGGCTATGTATCAACGCTATACGACGATGAGTGCAGAACAGCTGCGTGCATCGCAGCTGATGATGGCTAAATTCATGTGCCTGGATTCTACAAGGTGGAACCAGATAGTCGATTGGGGTATGCAGTCGGACAAAAAGACGATGGCCTATACTATGATAGAAATGCTGGGTAAGGATATGAGGCAACAAATTGCGAACATTAAAGTACCTGTATTAGTATTGGCGGCATTTGCCAAACAGCCACAGTACCCTCAATTCAACAAACAGGCTGTTGCCACTATGTATGAGGAGCAATACAAGCAATGCAGTACCTGCAGGGTACATGTGGCCGAGGGCAAAACCAAGCACTTCATCATGTACGACAACCCTGAATGGATGTATAAAGAAATGGATAGCTTTATAGCGGGTAAATAAGGGGCAGACGTGACCAACGAACAACTATTCAATAAGGCGGTGAAGGATAACCAGGCTGCAGTATACCGTATTTGCCTGGCCTATCTCTACGACCGGTCTCACGCCGCCGATCTTTACCAGGAGATCATGTTGCAGGTGTGGAAGAGCATGCCCCGCTTTCGCGGCGATGCCAGTATTAATACCTGGATATACCGGATAGCCGTGAACACGGCCATTACCTATAATGCGCAGTACAAAAAGGCTAAGCATGCAGCACTGCCGGATATGGGTGGCGTCCCTGACACGGGCATCCTGGAAAAGATGCAGCAGGAAGCTGCACTGAACAAGCTATCTTATGCTATAAGCCAGCTGGAAGAGCATGACAGGCTGCTGGTATCGCTGATGCTGGAAGGGATGAGCTATAAAGAAATAGCCGAAATAACCGGCAGCAATACCAACAACATAGGCGTGCGCATTACCCGTATAAAGGCAAGACTACTAAAATTGATGAACAATAAAACAGAAGATGATGGACTTTGAGGAACTGCAGAAAAGCTGGCAACAGCAGGTAAAGGTTCCTGAACTGGAGCCCAACCACATAGACACCCTGATGGCCAAATGGACAAAGAGACAGCGCAAACTGAGACGCACCAATATACTGGTCTCCCTGGCCTTTATTGCCGTGTTTGCAGACCTTGCATGGGTATACACCAGCTTTCGTGCAGGCCATACGGCGCTGTTTGGCGGCAGCATACTGGCTATGGCGCTGTTCATGCTTATGTATCTGTGGGTGATGTGGCGCGGAGCAAGCTACAACAAGTATGACCCTGCCACCGCAAGCAATCTTTACATAGACAAATATCTTGAGAAACTGTTCTGGCAACGCACGACAATAACTACCTATTCGTGGATATACGCCACACTGCTATGGATAGCGTTTATGTTTTACAGCTATGAGCTTACCAGGCACTCATCACTAACTATGAAGATCACAATTCCTGCGGTTATAACAGTGTATATTTTTGGCATGTTCGTGTTGTTCCGGTATACCAAGAAAAAGAAACAGCTGAAGATAATTGATGAACTGATCGATGAAATGATGGCGCTGAAGGACAAGATGGATATGTTGTAATTGTGACTATGTTGAATAATATAAAGGATGTCGGGGTACGACATCCTTTATATTCGGGGCCAGCTAAAAGCCGGGCGTTTAATCCATCTTAATTACATCGTGCTCGTCCTCTCCCATAAGGAAGTCTACCGACTTATTCTTTCTCTCCAGTACCTTATCCATCCACAGCAGTAATGCAGGCAGCAGGATAAGATTAGCCACCATAGCCAATAAAAGCGTGATGGAGGTAAGGTAGCCGAGCGACTTAGTACCATCGAACTGCGACAGAGCGAAGACACCAAAACCTGCCACCAATATCAATGAAGTATAGATGATGCTGAGGCCTGTATCGCGGATGGTGCGGTGTACGGTATCGGCAATGCTATCATCGTGCTGAGCGAGTTCCTGCTTAAAGTTGACCAGGAAACGAATGGTGACATCGATAGTGATACCCAATGCAACGCTGAATACCAGCACTGTAGATGGTTTGATACGGATGCCCATCCAGCCCATAAGCCCGGCAGTTATCAGCAACGGCACTATATTCACCACTATCGACATTACCAGTATCCGCCACGAACGGAACACAGATACCATACAACCGAAGATGAACAGGAACGCCAGTATCAGGCTATCGCGCAGGCTGTTAACAATAAACTTACTGCCTTCCAGGAAGGTAATGCTGGTACCGGTGAAGGTTACATCCAGGCTTTGCTTTTCAGAATCGACACGTGCATTTTTTACAAACTTGCTATTGAGCACTGAGTCGGTAAAGCGAATGTTATACTTGCCGGTATCGAAGATAGCCAGTACATGAGGGCACAGGCTATCTACCAGTGCAGGCAGCTTATGCGAACCTATATCGGCCATGCTTACACTAAGGCGGGCCTTTTGCTTGGTGCTATCTATGAAAGAACGCAGCAGCTTATTGAACATACTGCTGTTATTATCGCCTTTAGCGCGCAGGTATGGTAACACAAATGCGGCCTGTATGGGATCCTGCGGCACCTCGTAATATATGGGGTCGCCACCAAAGTAGGCCTGGTTGGCAAACTTAATACCCTCTGTAATAGCCAATGGTCGGCCTATAGCCGGATTCTTCTGCAGGTATTTGCCCAGCGAATCCATTTTGGCCAAAATGTCTAAAGAAATGACACCATTCTTTTTACGCGTGTCTATTACTATCTCCAATGGCATTACGCCTTTAAAGTTGCCCTCGAAGAATTTAAGATCCTGGTATACTTTGTCTGACTTTGGCAAATCATCTACGATATGTGCATCGTTCTTCAACCTTAGCACACCCCATGTAGAAAACACACAAATAATAACTGTAGCTCCGTATATCCATGTACGATGACTGAATACCCAATTGGTTATCCTGTCCAGCAGTCGGTTGATCCAGCCACTCTCCAGGTAGCTGGTATGGCGTACGTTGGGCGGGGGCAGAAAACTGAACAACGCCGGGATGAATACCAGGGAAATAAAGAACAGCCCCAGGATGTTGATACCGGCCACCAGGCCAAACTCCTTCAGCAGCACACTCTTGGTAAAAAAGAAAACACCGAAGCCGATGGCAGCTGTGAGGTTGGTGAAGAAAGTGACAATACCCATCCTGTCGACCATGCGCAACAATGAGCGCATTTTATTAGGATTACGGTTGTACTCGAAATGGTAACGATTGAGCAGGTAAACGCAGTTAGGTATACCAATAACCACCACCAATGGCGGGATCAACGCGGTTAACAGGGTTATTTTGTAACCAAGCAAAACGATGGTGCCTATAGACCACACCACACCAATGGCCACCACAAACATAGACGACAATACAGCGGCAACCGAGCGGAAGAATAGTGCCAGGATAACGGCAGTAAGCACAAAGGACAAGATGAGGAACAGCCTCATTTCCTTTTGCACGCGCACTGCCATTTCGGTACGGATAAGCGGGAGGCCTGAGTAGTGCATTTCTGTATTATGCTTTGCCCCGAACTCATCGCCCGTTTTTACTATTTCGCTGATGACCCCTGCCCTATCCTTTGAATTCAGCACATCCTTCTGAATACGGATGGCCATCAGGTAAGTGTTAGAGTCGGCATTATACAGAAAGCCCTTGTAAAAAGGCAGGCTGAGAAATGTAGTTTTAATACTGTCTACATTCCTGAACGGAGGTAATCCGGCTATGGTATCTACACGCAGTTTCTGTGTTACAGTATCCTTCACCAGGTTAATGGCGCCGGGAATACTGAGCACATTTTCCACGGCCTTAACGTGCGCTATTTTCTGCACCAGGGCGGCATAATCGTTGAAGAAGGCCGGAGTAAAGAAGTCTTTGGTCTTCACCCCGATCACCATAAGGTTACCGTCCTCGCCAAACTGTGCGCGAAACTTCTGGTACTCTATGTATTTTATATTGTCGGTAGGAACAGCACTTGTAAACTCGTAACTGAGCTTTACCTGGGCGGCATAATAGCCCATAACCCCGGTTATACCCAGCAGAATGACCAGTAATGCAATGCGGAACTTTATAATAAAGGCGGCTAGACTATGCCACATGAAGCTGCTGAGTTAAAGTGAATAAAGGCGCAAAAGTACTTAAAATAAGTGGAAGGGTACTTATTAAACAATTACCGCCTTTATCCCTCTGCCTACACGACGACTCACTTATACCGACGGGATAACGTGGCACTAAGCTTCTTCTTTCCTCGGCACGGTGCCAAAGACTACGTCCCACAACACAGAGCTTACACCAAAACCCTTGTCGGGGTATTTATAATGATGCAGATGGTGGTTGCGCCAGAGTGCCTTTAAAAAACGTGGCGGCGCATAGGCATGTATGGCATAATGCATAGAACCATAGGCTATATAGCCAAACAAAAAACCAGGAAAGAATGATAATGCATACCACCCCATGCCCAAGTACTGCAGATAAAAAATTATAACAGCCAATATTATACTAGGTATCGGCGGCATGAAGAGGCGGTCTTTATCCCGCGGATATTCGTGATGCACGCCATGCATGGTGTACACGATTCGCTGCGCTTTGTGGCTATCTGCTACTATATGGAAAAGGTAGCGATGCATGATGTACTCAAAAAGCGTCCAGAACAGAACGCCACCGATAAATATTAACGCTTCCTGCCCTGCGTTTATTCCCTTGTTGGTAGCCCCATAGTAGAGCATATAAATAATGACGGGGAAATACATAATGTAGACTACCAGGGGGTGCGTCTTCGTCATCATTTCCAGTATATCACTCTGGAAAAGCCTTGCCTGGCCCTTATTTTTTACTTTGGCGATTTCCATGTTGCAAAGAGGATGAGGTGATCAGTGTGTGATTAACGACATAAATTTATTTAAATCGTTTCATCCCGAATATTTGCAAAAACTATGCCATAATAGCAAAAAGAAGACTCACATAAAGATAAACACCATGTATTCAGCCTTGACAAGATCTTGTTATCACCTGATAATGAACGGTATAGCGCGTCTGCCATTATTGTCGTACACTACCAGGTAGTACAACCCCGGCGATGCATCTGCAAGGTTGACAGGCAGGGTAATACCGGTTGCTGCGCCGCTTACAGCACTGCGGCACAGCGACTGGCCAAGTACATTTTGCACTTCTACCGTCACATCTTTGCCCAAGGCTGTATTGATGGCACATCTTACAGTGAACTGCCCGGAGTTGGGATTGGGATATATACCGAACGAACTATGAACTGCCTGGTTGCCCACGCCCACGGTGCCTGTGCTGATATGGATAATGTTGCTGGTATCAATTTCCGGAACCGCACAATAAGCATTGCTATGCATAACACAATAAAAGTCGTCGGCCGCATATATCTCCTGGAAGTATGAAGAGGATGTAGCTCCTGGAATAGGACCGGCAGAGTTATACCATTGATAGGTAGGGTCCGTACCACCATAAGTTACGTTGGTAAAAAAGGTAACGATCTGCCCCCAGAAACTGATAACCGTATCGGAACTAGCATTGACAATAACGGTGGGCAGGAAACTCGGGATAACCGAGAGCGGTATATCTACATGCACAGTATTGGGGAAAGCACACGGATCGTTACTCACCAGCTGGCAGGTGATGATGTCGCCCGTAGATGGAATATAGGTAAACACAGGCCCCGTACCGATCAACGTGCCGAAAAGGTACCATTTAAATATGGGAGCGGCGCCGCCGCTGGTGGCAGTGGCGGTAAATGTGACCGGCAAACCATTACATACGGTATCGCCTGTAGAGGTAATATGTAATTCTGGCAGTATTGGTGGTAACACCGTCATAATTATTGGTGTGGATACGGCCAGTACCATACCTCCGTTGGCTGTGTCCACCAGGTTGCAGGTAATGGTATCGTTATTATTGATAGACGTAGAAGACCAGGTAGGGAGGTTACTGCCTACGGGCACGCCATTGCGATACCACTTATATACATAGCTATAATAAGCTGCGGCAGGGTGAGCAGTAAAGGCAGCAAAGGTATTGCCGCACAACACAGGCGATGGCGTAACAGAGAGACCGAAGGTATCTACCTTAAAGATCTCCCTTATCCGGCGCCCCCATGGCTGGCCTCCCGGAGCACCGGAGCCCTTATCTACAATATACATATTTCCGTGCTTATCGAAACAGATACCTGTAGGCTGTGAAAACTTTGTGGTATTGGACGGCGCAGCCCCATCGCCGGCAAAGCCGCCCACGGCCCCGGCATAGAGGGAAATTACATTGCTGGAATTGATCTTGCGGATACGGTTATTGTTCTGATCGGTGACATATAAGGTACCTGAGGAGTCGAATGCGAGACTGGAAACCGAGTTGAACCTGCAGGAAGTGGCGGGGCCACCATCGCCAATAGAACCGAAAGAGCCGGCTGTACCGGCATACGCGGTAATGATGCCAGAGGTATTGATCTTACGGATGGTGCTATTGTTCTTTTCTGTAACAAACAAATTGCCGAAACGGTCGAACGCGATATCTGTTACCCCATCCATAGAAGCAGCAGTTGCCGGCCCGCCATTACCCGAATAACCGATAGAACCACCGGCAAAAGTGCTGATGATACCCGAAGTGTTAACCTTCCTTACCCTGGTGTTACCATCTGCTATATACAGGTTACCGGCAGCATCAAAAGCTAAACCTTCTACAGAGCCGAGGCCGGCAGCAGTAGCAGGGCCACCATCGCCGGATACCGACGATAGCAAGTTATTACCTGCAATGGTAGTGATAATGCCGGAGGTAGATATCTTACGAACAACTTTGTTACCGGCATCGCCAACATATAAATTACCGGCGCGATCGCAGATTATAGGATGAACAACACTTAACCGGGCGGCAGTAGCCGGCCCGCCATCGCCCCCATATGTTGGGAAACCAGTGCCTGCTATCGTTTTTACAATACCATTTTTATCTATCCGCCTGACAACGTAGTTGTACTGGTCTGTGAAATAAACATTGCCGGCTGTATCTACACATACGCCATATAGACCACCTAAAGGCGCATTGACGGCCGGGCCGTTATTACCGCTGAAGCCATCGCCGAACGCTCCGGTGCCGGCGATAGTACGAATGATGGATTGGGCATTGGCAGTGAAAGGGCCTATACACAGGGCAATGAATAATAAATTGAGCAGGGTACGCTTCATAACATGTCGGTTTACACAATCTCTATACTTACAAAAATAATCATAATTGACTGATATTCCTTTTAAAATATGAACCTGCCATTACGAATTTACACAGATGAGACGGACAAGGTTTAAGTTTTAAAAAAACAAAGGCCACCTTATGCAGATGGCCTTTAAAAAAAATCTATTTCAGTAGCTGAGGCGGTTCCATTACAGTACCGCATTTTTTACAGGTGCGCTTGTGTTCGTCTGCGTAAAAACCCTCCATAACCGGGGGTAGCTGCTTTACAATGTCAGACACGTTCATGAACTGCTCGTATAGTTTTTCTCCGCAATTCTCGCAAAACCACATAAAACCGTCTACTTCGCTGGCATCGCGTTTTTTCTCTATCACCAGGCCTATGGTATTAGGGCCGCGGCGGGGGTTATGCGGCACCTTACCCGGCAACAAGAACATATCGCCTTCTTTAATGGGTATCTCTACTATTTTACCGTCTTCCTGTATGCGCACAGATACATCGCCCTGCAACTGGTAAAATAACTCTTCGCTGTTGTTGTAATGAAAATCTTTACGGCTGTTGGGGCCACCAACTATCATCACTATAAAATCGCCGGCCTCTTTATAGATATTCTGGTTGCCTACCGGGGGCTTAAGCAAATGACGATTCTCATCTATCCATTGCTGAAGATTGAACGGGCGCTGTATCATATTAAGTCAAAAGTTAAAAGTAAAAAGCTAAAAGTGCCTGATCATACATGCACTTTGCCGGATAAAGTTAGCTGATTAATATGAATTACTGAGACCTGCTGCCCCTATCGTGATCAGACAGTTTTAATATGAAGCCTGGTTATTTCAGCACCTTCATCTTCACGGTCTCGATGCGGGTATCTGAAACCAGCAGGATATCAAACTCGTAATCATCAAGAATGATCTGCTCTTTGATCTTAGGGATGGTCTCGTGACCGGAAATGATGTAGCCGGATAATGTTTCTGACTGCCCGGTAGGGAATTCGAACCCGTACTTCTCATTCAGGTAGTCGAGTTCCAGGCGGCCAGACAAAATGTATTCGTTTTCGGCCAGTTGCTTTTCTACGTGCTCTTCCACGTCATATTCGTCGTTGATATCGCCGAATATCTCTTCCAGCACATCTTCCATAGTTACGATACCGGCTGTGCCACCAAACTCATCTACCACCCAGGCAATGCTCTTCCGGTCTTTGGTAAAGCGATTCATCAGGTCTACCGCGCTCATTGCTTCCGGTATGGCCGTAATGGTGTGCAATATTTCCTTTATTGTAGACGGACGACGATTAAGATCGAGATGGTGAATGTAACCTACGATGTTATCGATGACATCGTCGTATACAATTATTTTAGAGAGCTTGGTTTCGATAAACTTCTGCCGGGCCTCTTCTATAGAGGTGTTTATGTCAACACCTTCCACCTCGTTACGGGGAATCATGCACTTGCGGATGCGCACATTTACCAGGTAAAGAGCGTTCTCAAACAATTCAGCGTTTACCTCGCCGTTCTCATTTTCGTGCCCATGCAGGCCCTGCTTTACAAAAACCTCCAGGTCAACACGATTAAACACCTGCTTATTTTCTTTAATGCGCACGTTGAACAGGTACTTGAGAATGAACTCTGATATAGACACGAACACTTTTGCTACCGGGAAGAACAGGTAGTACATCAGCAGCATTGGCACTGCAAAGATGGTTAGTACTGTTTCTGCTTTTGAACGGAAGATGGCTTTGGGCAAGAATTCTGCAAATATCAGCATCACAATAGTAGCCATAAAGGTATCGGCCACTACCTCCAGGTAATTAGGTATTTCCAACCCTTTGCCGGCCAGAAAAATGAACAACTCTTCGGTAGCCCTGGTAAACAGCAGACCGTAAATAACCACCAGCACGTTTACGCCAACCAGGCTGGTGCCAATGAATTCTGAAGGGTTTTCCATGAAGCGGGCCAGTATGCGGCCTGAGAATTTTCCCTGTTTCTTCCTCAGCTCTATATTCAGCTTGTTGGCCGATATAAATGCGATCTCTGTACCGGCGAAAAAACCGATAAGGAGGATGCAGCCGAGGATATAGAACAATAACTGGGAAGTTGTAATATGGTCCATATTGGGATCAAAGATAATAAACCTGCAATAATAGGGCAGATTGGTAATTTTAATACTAACACCGCGCCACTAAACAGACAGTTAACGTTGGAATAGCCCCAAATGGCCTAGATATCTGATAAATTTATCTTAGTTTCGCGCAAAATTCAGTTTTTTGCTCAGCACGATACGACATATTGTAAACGGTGTCATAGACTTTTTTTATATACCCTTCAAGCGTATCCTGCCCATACGTACCTTCAGGTATATTGCCTGCGGTGGTTTTAATACTGTGTTGGGCCTGGTACTCTATTCCTTGGTTTTTGTGCACGTTCTGCACCAGAACGATCTGCACATAGTTGGCGAGTATAAGGTAACTGCCCGCGTAGCTGCCTTGTTCATTGCTTTTTGCATCAATTTCCCGTTGGGCTTCACCCTTTCCAGCTATATTGTATTCCCGGAATCTCAGCTACACGGCAGGGTACAATTGTTCCGGTATTCATTAGCAACAGCTACATTCCTGCTGCTTTCGTACGTGCTCACAAAGGTATTTGCCATCATATTGCCGTTCCGTGCAGATATCAACAACATATTTGTAAGCATTATTACGGCTATACTCAGCTATATCTCCCAAAGGCTGTTCACCTTTAAAATAGATAAGGAAGAGCAAGAATCGAGAGAAGAATTGCTGCGCGACCTTGAGAGCAGATTGTAGTAATACATTTACCCGTTCAGATCAGCAGATTCTTCAGATTTTTCAGTTGCGTGCGATCGAGCGATTGAGACAAAACTATATCGGGGCTACGCCTTAGCCGGACAATTATATCAGCAGCATCTTCCTCATGCGTCCCGGTTTGTACCAGCCATACATAATCTATCCTGCCGGCCTCCGGCAACAGTGAAAGGTTATTATCTGCCTTTAATTTATACAACAGGTAGCGATTAACGCCATTAGGAAAAAGGTATTGATAAACAGGCAGGTAGTGGACAGGATCGTCTTTTTTTGCCGAAATGCTAATGGTCATATCGGTTTCACAAACGAAATCGATATCGAACAGATCGTTGAGCACCCAGCATAGCCGGTAGGCCGGCAATGCGCAGGATATACCTATAAGAGAAGTTTCCTCGAAAAACTCCTCCTCCATCAATGCTTCGTTGAGCTTTAGTTTCATTAGCGCTAACAAAATTAGGTAAAGGGCAATTACTAAAAACATGCAAGCTATTTTCCATACTTTCGTAATCAAATTCATTACACATGGCACCATCACTTGCACTCCTCGTCATCATTATAGCCTTCCTGTTCTTATCATTTGTAACTGTGCAACAGGGAACTGTGGCTGTTATAACAGTGTTTGGTAAGTTCAGGCGCATCCTGCGGCCGGGCCTCAACTTCAGGATACCATTTATAGAACGCATCTACAAACGGATCTCTTACCAGAACCGCTCTAAAGAGCTGAAGTTCCAGGCGATCTCTAAAGACCAGGCCAACGTGTACTTTTCTGCCATGCTGCTGTATTCTGTGCTGAACGAGGAAACCAGCACGATAGAAAACGTAGCGTTTAAATTTGTTGATGAGGCCAGTTTTATGCAGGCGCTCATCCGCTCGGTAGAAGGAGAGGTACGTGCATTTGTAGCCACCAAAAACCAATCGGAGATACTGCAACTGCGCTCGGAAATAATAGGCCATGTGAAAGAACAACTGGACCACCAATTGGAGGGCTGGGGTTATCATCTGCTGGACATACAGATCAACGATATCACCTTTGACGAGGCTATAGTACGCTCTATGGCGCAGGTGGTAGCCAGTAACAACCTGAAGGCGGCTGCCGAGAACGAGGGACAGGCTTTACTGATCACCAAAACAAAAGCGGCAGAGGCTGAAGGTAATGCCATAAAAATATCGGCAGAGGCGGAGCGACAGGCAGCACAGATGCGCGGCCAGGGTGTGGCGCTCTTCCGCGAAGAAGTGGCTAAGGGTATGGTGCAGGCTGCCAAAGAGATGGAGAGTGCCAACCTGGATGCTTCATTTATTCTCTTCTCTATGTGGACAGACGCCATCAAGCATTTTGCCGAATATGGCAAAGGCAATACGATATTCCTGGATGGATCGAGCAATAATTACCAGCGCACTATGCAGCAGCTGATGTCAACGTTGCAGGGGTTTAATGAAGATGGGACACCGAAGGAGAAAAGTGGCAGGTAATGGCTGAAGGATGAATAAATGATCAGGTTCACCCCAAATTAGCTCATGGCGAAAAAGATTGTATGGATTCGGCAAGCTCACCATGACAATCTTTTTCTATCCTAACTATTTTGCGTCTTATCCATTTTCAATCACTATCCCTCGCCCAGCGCATAAGTATTCCCATCACCCAGCAGATCAAGGTCTACGTCCATACCGGAAATACCTTCTATTGAGCCACGGATATGGGCGGCGTTAAGCAATACTTTTTCTAATTGCTTTTCGCGGGCTTTCCATAGTTTTTCCATCTGGTCGCGCTCTTTCTGGATGGACATTTTCATGTTCATGAAGCCTTCGCGTATCGCGCTCCACTGCTCCGCAAACTCTGAGCTGACCAGGTAGTTGTAGAGCAGGTTCATTTTGTCGCCCTTATTTTCCTGGCTTTTACCGGCCATATACACCTTCATTACCAGGTCTCGCAACACATGCACCAGTGGCTTTACATCGGCAAAGCTGCATATCCACACCCCTTGCCGCTCGCCAAATTCCTGCATATCTTTTGGCATGGCCTGGGTTACTATCACGGCCACGTCGGCATTCAGCGTGCGGGAATCAGCTTTCAGTTTTTCTATCCAGTCCTCGCTAAAGTCTTTGGTGCGCTTGCTTTCAAAAATTACTTTGCCGCACTCCTGGCCGTAGCTGTTGCGCACGGTAAGTATACAATCCGCACCACGTACGCCCTTCCCTACTTCGCTTACCACATCGAAAGGGAACGAGTGCCGCAGCAACTCTTCCAACGCCAGTTCCTGTGCTTCGCCCTGCATCTGCATAGAGCCTTGCTCTGCCCGGCGCTTCATTTCTTCTACCAGCCTGTGCTGGGCCTCCAGTTGCATATCTTTTTCGCGCAGTTTCATCTGGAACTCGGCTTCGCGGAGTTTATTCTTTTCGTCTTCTTCTTTCTTTATTATCTCGCCTAGCTTGGCACGTTCGTCTATCAGTTTGCGCTGCACTTCAATGTCCAGCTCCTGCTCCCTTGCCTGCAATGCCTGCATCTGCTTCAGGAATTCCAGTTCCTTTTCGCGGGCCTCCATCAGCTTATTCTCGTTATGCTTGTTGGTGGCCTCCAGTAGTTTCAGCTGTGTCTCGAAATCGCCCTTTATTTTCTGCGCCAATTGCGCCGATAACTCACTTTCCAGCTGCCTGCGCTGCTCTTCCATCTTCCGGTTAAATTCCTGCTGCTGCGTTAGCGCCTGCTTTTGCAACTGTTCTTTTTCCTGCACAAGCTGTGCCTGTTGTTTTTTTACATCCGCCTCTTTCGCCGAAAAGTTCTTTTCAAGCTCCTTTTTTTCTTCAAGCCACCTCTGGTTGAACTGCTTACGCATGTCCTCCTTTATGGTTTGCGCGAGGGCTTCTGTAGGTTCGAACTGATGCTGACAATTGGGACAGATGATGGTTGTTGACATATAAAATACTGATATAGCTGATTCTGTCAACAAATTTCAGATTTATCGCCGAATGCACATAGTTTTTATTTTTGGCGTACTTTTCGGAACATGTTGCGGAGATCGCTATTACTATTATGCTGCATTTTGTTGTGCTATGCCACCATAGCGCAAACAAAAAAACGTGCAAGGCATTTCTACAACGCGGCACAAGACAAGTGGACGTACTGGCATAAAAGCGACGCTTACCGGCTGATGCAAAAGGCGATAAACAAGGAGCCGGACAACCCGGCGCTTTACAGCCAGCTGGGCGAGTGGTACTTCAGGCAACATAAATTTAAAGAAGCGGCGGCTACGTTCAGGGCAGCATCAGAAAAATGCAAGAATGGCAGAAAGTCCTTTGCGCTGCCACTGGCCCGTAGCCTGGCCTATGCCGAAATGCCGGATAGTGCGCTGCGACTGATCAACACGTTTGGCTACGGTAAGGATACTACAGAATGGAATCACCTGCGCTGGCAGTGTAATTTTATGCAATCCGCGTACCGGAATATACATTCGCGGTGGCCAGTGAATATCAGCCCGCGCATCAACAGCAAGTACCCGGAGCTTTTCCCCTCCCAGACAACTGACTCTTCTGTGCTGTTCTTTACCCGGCGGGTAAACAACATGGACGATGACATTTATGTAGCCACTGCCGATACCTGCGGTGAATGGCTGCGCCCATATAACGCCGGAGCCCCGCTGAATACGATCAGCAGCGAACAGTCCCAGTGCATATCGGCCGACGGGCACTATTTATTCCTGTCGAGAAACGATAACCGGAGCGAAAACGGCTGGGCAGAGGGAGGATATGACCTCTTTATGTCTTACAGAATTGCTGCAGACAGCGACTGGTCTATACCCCGCCCGTTTGGTGCCACCATCAATACCCCTGCATACGAGGGTATGCCCTGCCTGTCTCCCGACAACCGCGAACTGTTTTTTGTGAGCGACCGCGCAGGGGGATATGGCGGGCTGGACATATGGATATCTCGCTTCGAGAACAGCCGGTGGCAATTGCCGGTAAATGCCGGCCCAACAATAAATACTGCCGGTGATGAAACGGCCCCGTTCATAGCGCTGGACAATAAAACACTGTTGTTTACCAGTGATGGCCACCCGGGCATGGGCGGGACAGACCTGTACCTCAGCCACCGGCTACACGACAGTGTGTTTACTGCCGCAGAAAACATGGGCTACCCCATCAACACCACTTTTGATGAGCAAAGCGAGTGGATAAGCGCAGATGGTAAGAAACTGTTCTTCGCATCGGACAGGCAGGGGCCGAAAGGCAATTTTGATATTTACCAAGCGGAACTGGACTATAGTATGCAGCCGCAGCCGGTGAGCTTTCTTGGTGGCTATATCTACGACAGCCTGTCTAAAGAACGGCTGAACTTTGCTGTCATCTACCTGATAGATATCCGTAATGGCGACACCATATATACTTTCCACAGCAATAGAGGCGATGGCAGTTTCCTGATACCGGTGTTTATGAACAAGCAGTATGCTATGAGTGTGCTGCACATTGGCTACAGTCCGGTTACAGATACGTTCTCTTTCGACAAGCCTTATACCTACCAGCCATTTATACACAATGTATCTATGCTGCCTGAGGACTATAAAGAGCCGATACATGACAGCCTGATAGCAGTAGTACATTTTGATGTGAACAAGGTGGAACTGGCACAGGCGGACATCAACTCCATATCAAAGGGCATGGATCCATTCCTGCTGGAGCATGATTATGTGCTGTACGTAAATGCCTACACGGATAATACTGGCACGCCGATGATCAATGAAGAGCTATCGAACAAGCGGGCGCAGCAAGTAGCCAAAATGTTATCGGCACTCGGCGTAAGCGATGCGCAGATAGTGGTCAAGGGCTGGGGCGAGGCTAATCCTATAGCGCCGAATGATACTGAGGAAGGACAAAGAAAAAACAGGAGAGTGGAAATACGCCTGCGGCGGTAAAAATGGCTCAATGCAACATAGTCACGGGGCGTCTCAAGATCGGCAAAGCAGATTTATTGACATTTTTTAAACAATCACACCATCTGAAATACAATTAACATTGTACCTTCATCACTTCAATATACTACACTATGAATAACTTACCGCATTGCGAGAGCCATTTCTTCTTCATTTCAAATCTCATGTTATTATTATAAATGGTTCTCTTCTATTTTTAGTTATTACTTTCTTTTCTATCTACTTAAAAATGGTCACCATGAACATTAGAATTCTTTGCTTGTTCCTATTTTTTTGCTTGTCAGCAAGTGCATCAAATTTCGACTCTCTTATTTCGACTAAATTAAATGTATCAAAACCGTATGTCCTTATCGACATTCCGTCTTCAGATTGCATAAACTGTCGATCGGGTGTTAGCGCAATTATAGCCAAATTAGGGGACCGCATAAACAACAATAATATTTTCATACTTTCTGATGAAGACGGCATGAAGCTATATTTTTCAAAATATAAAAATGTATACGGAAAATATAGAATATTGATCGACAAGAACTTATCAACTCAACTGATGGATAATGGCAGGAGCAAATTATATGTCATCACTAAATCCTCTGAAAAAGCTTTCGACATCAAAAGTGTAAATGACAATGTAATTGATTCAATTATTAATGAATGCTCAACTAACGAAAAAAACACGGATATAAAGACCGCAAAGATTACCGACTCGTTGCTCGACAGATTTGGCAATGATTATTCTTACTATCGTGATAATACATTTTTATATTCATCCAAATACCAGTTGGGAGTTATATGTAACAGCGTGGAACAAAAAAGCGAATATCATGAACCAGCAATCAGCGACTCAATGGCCAGCGCGCTATACGATTTTATAAAAACGATAGATAAACGAAAACTGCTAAATGTGCAGACCGTAAAATCAGAACTGGACAGAACTACTCTACCTCTCCTGTATATCTATAGTTTCCGAATCATTAATGATACATGCTACACCCTGTTTTACATAAATACCGTAATGGAAGAAAATGTTACAAATGACAAAAGAAATGTGATCATTCAGGGACGCAATTTTGTTGGTCGGCTTGACATGAAAAACACCAAATCAAATTACAACATTTTTGACATTAGCAACTATAATGACTTCTACTTACTGGATACTTTCACTCGCTCCAATAAGGTATATTATCCGTATCTTTTCAAAGGTTTTGAAATAGCTAATGGTGACATTTACTTACCGATGCGAGCAACTGAATTAAACATTGGTGTGTCCAAAGAGATTAACGACCTTATAATAATGGATCTTAAATTTAATGAAAATCACAAATTCGGGATCGCAGGCAATTACACGTTTGATAATATTAAAAGACCGGATGACTTTTCTTTTAAAATACGCAAAAACTCACCTGTAGTAATTGATAAAATTCGAAAGGAAATTGTTCCATTTCCTGGGAAAGATAAAATCAGCTTTAGCGCTTACTCGAATGGATACGACTCTATCACATACATATATGATATGCTATTTCAAAACGATAATGAAGCAACTATTGTAGGTTTATTAAATGATAGGGAAACATTTGTTGGCAAAATCTTGCTGAATGCTCCAACCGTAAACTATCGGAAGATCCCACTAAATTGTTTCCCTTCCAATGTCATATTAAACAACAAAATAATGACCGCTTTTTTTAAGATGGATAATTTACTGCAGTTCATGTTCTGGAATATGGAATGACCATTATAGCTATTTACTAAACGCTAACTCTATGAAATCGTTATTATTGTTCGTTATTATAGTGACTGGCATTGCCAAAAGAAAAGATGCGCAATTTTTTTCGGTATACGGAATTGTGTAAAATACATATAACCAACCTCTGCAGAACGTAGTGCTATAAGCAGACAGTTGTAACTGAAAACTCCAAACAAGTTGCCGTTGGAGATCCTATCACTATACAACTGTACAACCAAAACGACGCACCTACCCAGACAGTAAAGGGATTTTTCCAGTCGAAAACCGTTAGCAACTTGTCTCAGACAATTACGAATACGGCTATCACTATGTCTAACCAATAATTGGTTGTTAAAAAGAGGGTGGTCTAAAAAGTCAGCCCAAGCCCTGAGAATTGGTTTAACGAAAATTTCTCCATCAGGGTTTCGAATACAGAGAGGGTGTCTAAGATTTTTAGACACCCTTTTCTTTTGAGTTGATGTCGGTGCTAATAGCCAGCGTAGCCGGTAATCCTGTGAAAGGCGGGAAGGACGGTTCTGGCTCCTTTTCATATTGTGTGCAAGCACCCTTAATCCTACGCCTATATTGATGTTGTCCCTGTAAGCAGGTAACATCGAACCAGATGGCTAGGTCTGACATTTCAAGGTAAGTTTCACGTAAGCAGATCATCGTTTCCAATGATCAATCCCTTTTCACTGCCCAGTTTATTGTGCATTCTGCCCTAGCTGTTAGAGTGCATAGCAACGGCATTGCCTTCAGAGTCGGTAAAGAATGCCATGTGGCCTATCTCATCGCTGATCTTCGTTTTGGGCATCATTACTTTACCGCCGGCTGCTTCCACACGGGCCAGTGCATTGCCCAAATCGGGGTTGCCGTTAAAGTATATCTTAGCGCCATCCATGCTTGGTTTATGCATAGGGCCCTGTACCAGTGCGCCAGACACTTTGCCATTCATGTTCTCTGCCGGGAACATGGCCATCTTCATACCCATCATCTCCATTTCTTCCATTTTGATGTCGAATACTGTTTCGTAAAATTTCTTTGCCCTGGCCATATCGCTTACAGATATTTCGAACCAGTTGAGGGTGTTTACATTGCTGTTCATGATCCTGATCTTTTTAAAAAGTTTGATTAAAAATAATTTGTTTTGTTACCTCAAAATTACTTTGGCTCACCTCCCTGGCAAACATGCGAATACGACAACCTTAGGGGTTGTTTGCGCCAACATATACCAGTAAATTTACACATCCTAAAAAAGCAATTTCCATGAAGCAGATCTCCATTCTTGTGCCCCGCGGAGAATACATACTAAGCAGTGTGCTGGGTAGCTATAAGATATTTAATGCCGTTAATGCATACCTGGAACGCGGAGGAAGGGCACCGTTATTTAATGTGCAACTTGTGGGACTGGAAGAGAAGTCGGCATTATACGGCGGTGCATTTACTGTAACCCCCGATACCACGCCGGACCAGGCCCGTAAGGCCGACCTGGTGATCATCGCGGCAATAAGCCTGCCTTCTGTAGCACAGAATAAGAACTTTATACCGTGGATACTAAAAGAGCACGAAAACGGCGCGGAAGTAGCCAGCCTTTGTACGGGTGCGTTCCTGCTGGCGATGACAGGCCTGCTTGATGGTAAAAGCTGCTCTACCCACTGGATGACTGCAGATGCCTTCAGGCAAATGTTTCCACAGGTTAACCTGCTTCCAGATAAAATTGTTACCGATGACGACGGTATATACTCCAGTGGCGGCGCATATTCTTTCCTGAACCTTATTCTTTATATAGTGGAAAAGTATGCAGGCAGGGAAGTGGCGATATACATTTCTAAACTGATGGAGATAGAATTTGAGCGCGACAGCCAATCGCCATTTGCTATATTCCGCGGGCAAAAAGACCACGAGGATGAGCCGATAAAGCAGGCGCAGCTATACATGGAAAAGAACCTGGGCAAGAAACTGCAGATAGATGCAATAGCCCGCAAATTTGCAATAAGCCGCCGCAATTTTGAACGCAGGTTTAAAAAAGCCACCGCCAATACACCTGTAGAATACCTGCAACGCGTGCGCATGGAAGCTGCGAAGAAGAGCTTTGAAACCGGCAACAATAATGTGAACGAGGTAATGTATGCCGTAGGCTACACCGATGATAAAGCGTTCCGCAGTATATTTAAGAAAGTAACGGGCCTATCTCCACTTGCCTACCGGCGTAAGTACAACAAGAAAGTAGTGGCAGATGACTGCTATGAGCAGATAATGCTGTGATAAAACTGGCACATTTTTGGTAATATGCAAGTCATGAAAAATACATTCGTCCGTTCTATTGTGTTGATACTGCTGGTCATCCTGGGCAAGGGACTAACTGTACAGGCTGCTTCACCGGTAAAGACGGCCAGCGTAGAAGAAATATATAAGCTGGTAAATAAATACAGGCAGGGCAAAGGGCTGGGCACGCTGAAGCTGAATGATGCCATCAATAAGGAGGCAGCCCGGCACAGCCGCAATATGGCAACAAACAGAGTGCCCTTCGGGCATGAGGGATTTAACGACCGGTTTGACAGGCTGGCCAGGGTGATACCCAATGCCACATCTATGGCCGAAAATGTGGAGTATACCACGGGAGATGCAGAACATGTAGTAGACAACTGGATACACAGCCCCATGCACCGCAAAAACATGGAAGGCAACTACAACCTTACCGGCATTGGCATTGCTGTAGGCCAGGGCGGGCAGGTGTATTATACCCAGATATTTATAAAGAACTAAACTGGCATTGGTTAGCTATTTTCATCATGTATAATTAACTTTTCAGGCACATTATGTGTTGCGTAAGAAAAGTATATTTGTAACATGTTACATAAAACAAAGATCATCGCTACTGTTGGCCCTGCTTCTAACACATACGAGAAATTACTGGCCCTGGTACAGGAGGGCGTAAACGTATTCAGACTCAACTTTTCGCACGGCACACACGAACAACATAAAGCTGTTATAGATCATATACATACCATCAACAGCACTTTCCCTTTTAACATAGCTATACTTGCCGACCTGCAAGGCCCTAAGCTGCGCGTAGGCGAAATAGAAAACGACGGCTTATTCCTGCATAAAGGAGATGAGTTCTATTTCTCTAACGAAAAAACCATTGGTACACTCGCCAACATATATATCAGCTACCCGGATTTTCATAAGGATGTGAAGATCGGCGAAAAGATATTGCTGGACGATGGCAAGATAGAAGTATTGGTAAAAGAGATAACCCAGGAAAACAAGGTGAAAGTAGAGGTGCTGACACCGGGTCTGCTGACATCGAAAAAAGGTGTGAACCTGCCGGATACCAATGTATCGCTGCCATCGCTTTCTGAAAAAGACCTGAACGATCTTGACTTCATCATCAGCCAGGATATTGACTGGGTAGCACTGTCGTTTGTACGCCGCCCCGACGATGTTACAGACCTGCGCAAAAGATTGAAGGAAAAGAACAGCAATGCCAAGATCATCTCCAAGATAGAAAAGCCAGAGGCGCTGGAACACCTGCGCGAGATCATATTGGCATCGGACGCGGTAATGGTAGCCCGTGGCGACCTGGGCGTGGAATTGCCGCTGGAGCAGATACCGATGATACAAAAAAACATTGTGCGTAAGTGTATCCACAGGGCCAAGCCGGTGATCATAGCTACCCAGATGATGGAAAGCATGATAGACCGTACCCGCCCCAATCGCAGCGAGATAACAGACGTAGCCAATGCTGTAATGGAAGGCGCTGATGCGGTGATGCTGAGTGGCGAGACCGCCATGGGCCAATACCCTGAACTGGTGATCCGCACAATGGTGAACATCATCCGCGAAGTGGAAAAAGAGGAAACGGTATACCACCGCAACCTGGTGCCACAGCCGCACTCGCCATCCTTCCTTAGCGATGCGCTGTGCTATAATGCCTGCGAAATTGCTAAAGACATCAATGCGCATGCCCTTATAGGCACTACGCAATCGGGCTATACCGGCTTTATGCTCTCCAGCTACCGTCCGCACTCACCACTGTATATATTTACCAAAACGCAAACACTGGTGAACCAGCTGAGCCTTAGCTGGGGCGTACAGGCATTTTATTATGATAAAGAGGAAAGCCTGGATGACATCATCAACGACCAGATAGCCTTCCTTAAAGAGAAGAACCTGCTGTCTTCCGGCGATGTAGTGGTAAATACCGGCAGCACACCTGTTGCTGAGCACCTGCCGACCAATATGCTGAAGATAACTAAGGTTGTGTAATAATGGCTCAATGGCTCAATGCAACCTCTTAAACAGCTTCACATTATTCAATATAAAAGCGCTTCTTTTTGGAGCGCTTTTTTAGTATAGATTTGCCGGAAATATTTACCTGTGCATAGTAAACAATTATTCCTGCTGGTTGGTTTGCTGTTGTGTACCCTCCGGGGCATTGCCCAGATATCGTTCAGAGATTCGGTGCGGGAATATGACAAGCAGCGCATGATCATTAACATAAAAGGGGTGAATGTACTTGCTGCCTGGAGCGCTGCCAGCATAATAGATGGTGCGGTGGGCTATAACACCGCTAAGGCAGATGACTGGAAATATTTTCACCAAGCCACCGGCATTGTAGGGGTAATAAATGGCGGCATTGCCACTTACGGCATATTGCACACCCGCAAGCAACTGATGAAGCCATTTGATGCCAATACTGCGTTTGCTAATTATAAAAAAGACAGGAACGTGCTGCTGGTGAGCATTGGCGTAGACCTGGGCTGTATGGCGACCGGAGCCTACCTGCTGAGCGCCGCACAAAAGAATACCACCAACCGCGACATGAATCTTGGCTATGGGCGGGCGCTGCTACTACAGGGCTTGTTCCTTACTGCGCTCGATAATATCCTACTGCTATCGCATAACAGGTATAGCGACCGCTGGGGCCGCATACTGGACGAGGTACGCGTATCGGGGCAGGGCCTCAGTTATGTGCACACTTTCTAAGCTACAGAAGCCTTAGACAGGTCTATATTGGCCAGTTGGCCACAGGCTGCATCTATATCTTTACCACGGCTGCGGCGCAGATGCACATTTACCCTGTGCGCCTGCAGGTAGCGCATAAAAGCATCGGTCTTTTCTTCATCCGGCTTTTCGAACCTCATACCTTGTACCGGGTTATACTCTATGATATTTACCAGGTCGGCAGGTACCTGGCGGTATATCTTTATCAGTTCGTCGGCGTCCTTCAGCGAGTCGTTAAAATCTTTGAACAGGATGTACTCAAAAGTGATCTCGTTACCGGTTTGCTGGTAAAAGTAATTCAGGGCATCTATCAACGTCCTCAGGTTATTGGTTTCGTTAATAGCCATGATCTCGTTGCGCTTGGTATCGTTGCAGGCATGCAGAGACAGGGCCAGCTTAAAGCGCACCTTATCATCGCCCAGCTGGCGGATCATTTTGGCCACACCGGCTGTAGATACCGTAATACGGCGCGGGCTCATGCCCAGGCCATCGGGCGATGTGATCTTATCTATGGCCTTCAATACATTCTTATAGTTGAGCAATGGTTCGCCCATTCCCATGAACACAATATTGCTGAGCGGCTTGCCGTGATGTTTCAGCGCTATTTCGTTGAGCAGTGTTACCTCGTCTACTATTTCATCAAAGTCCAAGTTGCGCTTGCGGTCCATGGTACCTGTAGCACAAAACTTACAAGACAGTGAGCAGCCCACCTGAGACGATACGCATGCCGTGAGGCGTTTATCGCCGGGTATCAGCACACTTTCTACGAAGTAATTATCGTGCAGTTGCAGGCGGTTCTTTATGGTACCGTCGCTGCTGTATTGGCTGTGGTTGTTTTTTACTTTGGGAATGGTGAATTCTGCGGTCAGTTTTTCCCTTAATGCCTTGGGCAGGTTGCTCATTTCATTAATATCACCAGTAGCATGTTGCCAAAGCCATTCATATATCTGTTTAGCTCTGTACTTTGGCTCACCCAGCTTAGCCATCATTTCCTCCAGTTCCGCCAGGCTTCTTTCCCGCAAATTCTTCATCGGGCAAAGATACGTTATATATTGTTTTTATATCGGCCAGCTGCCATCCGCTAAGTTAAGGCCCTCCTAATTATTGCAAAATACAGGTATTGAGCCATTGAGTTATTAAGCCATTCAGCCATTAATAAAAGTATCTTTGCGGCCTATGCAATACGTAGAAGTAACCATCAACAATATAGAAGAAGACGAACAGGACATACTAATAGCCCAAATGGCCGAATATGGCTACGAAGGCTTTGTGCAAACAGCAGATACGCTGCAGGCTTATATTGACGAAGATGGCTTTAATGGTGAAGAATTGATGGAACTGACCGCGGGTAAGCCGTTTACTACGCAAACAATAGCCAAACAAAACTGGAACGCCGTGTGGGAAGAGAACTTTCAGCAGGTGATAATAGAAGGGCTGTGTACGATAAGGGCGGATTTCCACAACATTACCGTAGACACTCCTTACGAGATCATCATAACACCTAAAATGTCTTTTGGTACCGGGCACCATGCCACCACACAGCTGGTAATGCAGATGATGCAAGACGTGGACATGGCAGGGAAAACCGTGTTCGACTTTGGCACCGGCACCGGCGTGCTGGCTATAATGGCCGAAAAGCTGGGGGCAACATCTATATTAGGCATAGATAACGACGAATGGAGCGTAGAAAATGCGCAGGAAAACCTGGCGCGGAACAATTGCAGGCATATAACTGTTGAGCAAAATAATACTGATACCCTGCCAGAGATAGAGGCAGATATCATACTGGCCAACATTAACAGGCATATTTTACTGCAGTATATGCCACAACTGTATACACATACTAAAAAGAACGGCACAGTTTTAATGAGTGGTCTGCTTACCACGGATAAAGACATTATTGTGGAGGCAGCGACGAAAGAAGGCTTACAACTATCTGATTATAAAGAACTTAATAATTGGATAGCCTTAAGCTTTCTGAAAGTGTGAAAATATATTGATAATTAAAAAAGTGAGGGAAGCAAATAGGTTTTAACTAAGTCTGCATTAGGAATTCTGATACAGTTCTATTAAATTTGTTTTTCTCAATTATTGAATAGTAAAAATGTTAATAGCAATTCTTCTTGTTTTAGCTTACATGATCGGCTCCATTCCTTCTGCCGTGTGGGTAAGTAAGTGGGTTTTCGGTATAGATATAAGGGAACATGGCAGCGGTAACGCCGGTGCAACCAATACCTTCCGTATACTGGGGCCCAAAGCAGGATCGGGCGTGATGCTGGCCGATATGCTTAAAGGATTTATTGCTGTAAAACTGGCTATGTTCTCCGGCCTGCCGGATACCTGGGAAGCTTACCGCAACCTGCAGGTGTTCCTGGGCCTGGCTTCAGTACTCGGCCACATCTTCCCTATCTGGGCCGATTTTCGTGGCGGTAAGGGCATCGCCACATTGTTCGGCATGATCCTTTCCATACAGCCGGTGGTGGCCCTGAGCCTGGTAGCGGTGTTTGTGGGCATGCTGTATCTCACCCGTTATGTATCGCTCAGCTCTATTACCGCCAGCATTGCTTTCCCGGTAATGATCGTATTCATTTTCAATGCCCACGAGCTTAGCTACAAGTTGTTTGCTATTTCTACAGCCTTCCTGGTGGTGTCTACACACCGCAAGAACATTGGCAGGCTCATCAGCGGCAACGAGAGCAAAGTGGGCTTCTTCCGCAAAAAGAAAGACCGCCAGGGGTAGATTTTGTCGGAACCTTGATCTTCTGATTCAAGATTGTCATGATTTCTATTTTATAGCACTATCTTTATTGGGCTAAATAAATGCAGTGCATTTTGACGTTTGACGCCCAGGAAATACCGTTGTACAAAAGGATCATCAGCTACCTGCACCCAGTGTGGATCAGGCAATACCGCAGTGAGCACAACCCTCACCTGGAACTGCTGATGTACAAAGGCCGCATACAACTGGCTACAGAAGATGCCTTGTATTCTGACGGCAATGCGTATACACCCGCCCTAGCCATTTTAAAAGATCTGAAAGACGTTCTACCGCAGGTAAAAAGTGTTTTATTACTGGGAGTGGGCCTGGGCAGCACCGCCAGCATGATCCGCCAGAGAGGCTATTCGCCGGCATTTACACTGGTAGAACTGGACGAGGTGATACTGGAGCTTGCCATGGAACGCCTGTCTGCCGACGCAACCACGAAACTGGAAGCCATTTGCGCCAATGCAGAACAGTTTGTAGCCGCCAATACCCGCCATTACGACCTTGTATTCATAGACATTTTTAACAGCCGCACTGTACCTCCTTTTGTAAGTACACTTTCATTCCTATCTAACTGCCGGAAAGCGCTTGCCCCCGGCGGCCACATCGCGTTCAATTATATCATTAACGATGAAGAGGAATGGGCATACACCCAGAAGAACTTTGCATCGGTGTTCCCAAAGCATCATATTATCAGTTCGGATATTAACAGGTTGTTTGTGGGGGAGGTGTAAGACTATTCATCAGACAATCTTCGTTTCGCCTTTCTTTCTCCTCGCTTTATTGCCCTAACGTTACGATTGAATGTTTTCCTGTCTACTATTCGCACAATTGGCCCACCAAGAACAACAGCGTTTCTGTCTCTATCCATAACAAACTCTTCCCAAACCATATGATCGGCAACAGCCACACTTTTTATTTGTGTTGCTGATCCCAAGTAACTAATGGTCAATTCATATTGCCCGGGCGTAAGGTGCATTGAGTATCGGCCATCAATATCAGTAATAGTGCTACCCATTTCACGACCATTCGAACAAGCTAATATTAACGCATAACTACAGGGTCCTTAGCGCTATCCACCACTATTCCCATTACACCCGTCTTCAAGCCTTCTGTGCGCACAGTCTTTTTAATAGTATCAGTCTGCTGCACCAACACCTTACTCTGCGCCTTCCCCTCAACTACACCACTAAATATCAACGTTAATCCCATAGCAACTACCATTCTGTACAACCTGCTATGTGATTGTGGCGGTATATGTATAGGCCGATCAAGTTGGGCAGATAAATTTCTTCCGCAAACATGCTCATTGCCTTTTGCAAAAAACTGATATAGTTCCGCATCAGTGCAGCTAGTAAAATCAATAACAGTTGTGCTACAATGCGCACAATGCCTGCCGTTGCCAGATGGTGTCATCTCATCCCACTTTTGAGAGCAGGGATTGAGGATGCCGATCTGTATATGTTTTGCACTTTTCATCAGCGCTACTTGCTGCCTCTATATAAATTTTTCTTACGCTCATGCTTCGGTGGCATTGCCAATTTTCCCATGACTATCTCTTTGGGCTGAATAGTGACATTTGTTGTATTGCCCGCGGCAATCCTAATTTCTGAAAGGCCGTCCACTGGCCAGACATCGTTGGAAACTTCCACAATGTAGTAGCCTGTATCTATCGCGGGCACCTCAAAATCTCCATTTTTATCCGCTTGCAACTGCAATATAGTTTTGTTGCCCCTGATGATCTGCACACTGTATTTGTCCATCGGCTCATCACGTGCCGCAACTATATGTCCTTTAATTCCTCCTTTTAAAACTGTTGGCTGATCTTGCGCCTTTACGTCAACTGCCGCGCCAAAGATCAACGTTAACCCCATAGCCACTATCATTCTGTACAACCTGCTATGTGGCTGTAGCGGTATACGAATAGGCCGATCAAGTTGGGTAGATAGATACCTTCCGCAAACATGATCATTGCCTTTTGCAAAAAACTGATATAGCTCTGCATCAGTGCAGGTAGTAAAATCAATAACCGTTGTGCTACAATGTGCACAGTGGCGGTCATTACCGGAGGGTGTCATCTCATCCCAGTTTTGAGAACAAGGATTAGGGATGCTGAGCTGTATGGATTGCAGGCGCTTCATAGTTTATTTATAACTTATAGACGTATATTTATTTATCGGGCTTTGGCAGGCATGAATTAAATATAACACTTTAACGCTTATGCAACAAAACAGATATATACAGGTGCGTCGCTTGGGTGCAGGAGATGCAGAAACGTTCCAACAACTGGTGTTATTGTTCTGTACTGTATTTGAGATGCCGGATGAACATGTAGACAGAGGGAGGTTACAATCATTGCTAGCCGATCCTCATTTCGTGGTGTACGCAGCTTTTGATGGTGATGAGATGTGCGGCGGGCTAACCGGGTACATTATGCTTATGTATTATCATGCAGAGTCTGAGCTGTACCTGTACGACATGGCCGTAGCTACGTCACATCAACGCCAGGGTATTGGCAGGTTACTGATAGAAGAAATGAAGCGCTTCTGCACTGCGGGCAACATAGGGGTAATGTTTGTAGAAGCTCATGCAGACGACCTGCATGCAGTGGAGTTCTACCGCAGCACAGGCGGGGCGGCAGAGCAGGCAGTGCATTTCAACTACTATATAAAATGATGAGGCCCGGATTAACCGGGCCTCATCATTTTGCACTATTTATTTCTTTATCTCGTTCAGCGCAGCAATTATCTTGCTTTCCATTTCGCCGAAGTTCATATCCTGCTTCTGGAATGTTTTGCCGGTTACTACTTCGTACAACTCTATGTAGCGCTCAGATATCTGGCCTGCTATTTCGTCTGTAATTTCAGGCACTTCCTGGCCTTCTTTACCCTGGAAGCCGTTTTCCATCAGCCACTCCCTTACAAACTCTTTAGACAGCTGCTTCTGTGCTTCGCCATTCTTCTGGCGGTCCTCGTAACCTTCCAGGTAGAAGTAGCGGCTGCTGTCCGGGGTGTGGATCTCATCTATCAGGTAAATGGTATCGCCTATTTTGCCGAATTCATACTTGGTATCTACCAGTATCAACCCGCGGTCTTTCGCCATTTCGCGGCCCCTTTCAAACAGTGCCAGTGTTATGCGCTCCAGTTCGGCATACTCCTTTTCAGGTATCAGGCCACTGCTGATGATCTCTTCGCGGGAGATGTCTTCATCATGACCAACATGCGCCTTTGTAGTTGGCGTCAGTATTGGTTTTTCAAAGAAATCGTTTTCCTGCATGCCATCAGGCATTGCTACACCGCACAGTTCCCTTTTGCCGGTTTTGTAGGTGCGCCATGCATGGCCGGTAAGATTTCCACGCACTACCATTTCCACAGGATATGTTTCACACTTCAGGCCTATGGTGGTGTTAGGCAGCGGAACAGATATTTTCCAGTTAGGCACTATGTCCCTTGTAGCGTCCAGGAACTGGGCAGCTATCTGGTTAAGCACCTGGCCTTTATAAGGTATAGGGCGAGGCAGTACTACATCGAATGCAGAGATACGATCGCTCACTACCATAACCATGTATTTATCGTCTATGGTGTATACATCGCGAACTTTTCCTTTGTAAAAGTTGGTTTGACCGGGTAGATTCATATAACCTGTTGTTTTTTGGTATTTTTTGGGGTGCAAAGATAGGGGTATTGCCCGATAACGAAAAAACATAAATAAATGCTATAGATTATATAATAAGCCTTAGCGACATGAATTCTACAGGCATGATATTACTGGTGGTCAGACCAGCGGTAAATTTTATAGGCGTATATTGCCACCAACTATGCAGGCTGAAATTTTAGGTGCGGTAATTAAGGGTATACTCATAGGATTGTTCATGGCCATATCGGTTGGCCCTACGCTGTTTGCCGTTATCAAATACAGCATGGACAATAGTTATAAAGCAGGCCTTGCTTTTGTGCTGGGCGTATCGGCCAGCGATATTATGTATGTTACTATTGCCAACATTGCTGCTGGCTGGCTTACATTGCTAAAAGGGTACACAAACTATATTGCCTATGGTGGCGCTGCCATCTTAATAGTAGTGGGTGCTTTAGGTGTTTTCCGGAAGGCGACACCTAAGCGGCCGTCAAAAGAACAGGTAACTATATCCGGGGGGCATTATGTACGCATATGGGCCAGCGGCTTTCTTATTAACACTATCAATCCCGGCGTTATCATCAGCTGGCTGGCAGCAGTATCAGCCACGGCCAATAAGGCAGGTTGGTACCGTTTTATATTGTTTGCCACCTGCCTGGTATTGATCCTGGGCATTGACTTCCTGAAGGTTTTTCTTGCCGAAAAGATAAGGGTACTGCTTACACCCCGTCGCCTCATCTATGTGCAGCGCGGCTCTTCCTTTGTACTCATGTGCCTGGGATTACTGCTGCTCATCAAGACCATTTTAGAATAATATATGCGCAGTGAATAACTAAAAGTTTTGAAAACCTGTGTAGAAAAAATTTGCATTTTGCGGGGAGGGCAGGTATCTTTAGTGCAAATGAACAATGTTGCTGATAGTCAAATAGTTATAATATCATCGTCCAGCCTCCAAACAAAGGTGTTAGAAGATAAATTAAGGCCTTGGGGGACTGTAACAGTTACTAATAGCGCAGCAACTTTACCAGCTATCCTGCCAAATGGCTGCACTGTGTTTTACGAATATCCGACCTTCTGCATTGATTCATTTTTAGCATTAAAGGATTTCAGCGCCGCGTGTAGGCGTGCGCACCTCTTCGTGGTATTGCCGAGTGCCGATCCCCGGCTGGAACAAATGATGGCCCTGCTACCGGTAAAAGAATGTATCTATGCCGATGCATTGGATACGATACCAGCCACGTTTTGGGAGTGCAGGTTTCAGTACCCGGTAACAAGAGACCTGGAAGGCGAAATGTTGCGCATAAAAAGCAACCTGCAAAAGCTGATAGACAACGTGGACAACCTGGTATGGTCTGTTGATGCAGAGCTGAAGATAATCACATGCAATAAATCTTACAGCCAGTTTGTATTTGATAAGGTAGGCATTCTGCCCACCGAGGGCACACCAGTACTGTATCACGTATTCGATAAAGACTTTGCTGAACTACGCAGATCGCAATATTTACGGGGCCTGAAGGGCGAACACTTTACCTCTGTAGATAGGATACTTATCAATGGCAGATCTCACTTTGTAGAAACCAGCTTTGCGCCTATTGTAAGCGAGCAGGGTGAGGTGACAGGCGTATGCTGCCATAGCAATGACCTTACTGAGCAAGTGCTGCGCATGAAAATGATAGAAGACCAGAACAAAGCCCTGCGGGAAATAGCCTTTATGCAGAGCCACCATGTAAGAGCACCCCTTGCCCGCATTATGGCGCTGTCTGAATTGTTTGAAATGTATCCGGCGGAAAAAGAAGAGTTGCAGATCATCTCTAACATAAGATATGCGGCAACAGAGCTGGACGCTGTTATCAGGGCTGTTGTCGATAAAACGGCATCGATAACCGAGATTGCCAATTAAAGCCTATTTTCACGGTAATAAACAGTGTTGTTTTACCCTTGCTGGCACGATAAATATCCCCCTTTCATTTAACCCTTGCATAGGGTTTGATTAGGCTTTTATTAACAGCAATTAATCTACATTTGTTTATAATTTATCAGGTAAAGATTATGTTGAGATTCATGAAGAATAAAATTCTTATCCCGTTATTGGTCCTTGGTGCACTTGCTGCTTTCTTCTCCTTCAAGTATAGTGGCAAGAGCGTAAGATCATCTCAGGAGAAAAGAAAATTAGTAGTTGAAACTGTGGTTGCGGCTTTGCAACATGAGCATTTTTCTCCGCGTAACATCGATGATACTTTTTCATCGCGTGTGTATGACCGGATGATGGACTATTTTGATTACAACAAAATTTTCTTCACCCGCCAGGATGCTGACAAACTTGCCAAGTTCAGGTTCCAGATAGATGACCAGATAAAGAATGGCTCTATAGAGTTCTTTGATTCTTTCGATGCCGTGTACCAGAGGCGTATAGCAAGTACTGAAAAATATTATGATCAGATACTTTCTAAACCATTCAGCTTTACATCAGACGACAAGTTGCAACTGGATGCCAAAAAGGAACCATATGCTAATGGCGAGGAAGGGTTGTATGCCAGGTGGCAAGAGTTGTTGAAATACCGGGTGCTTGAAAAATACGTGGATCTGAAAGATGCCCAGAAGAAAAAGCTTAAGGATAGCGCCAACGCGGTGACAAAAACTGACGCAGAACTGGAAAGCCAGGCACGCGAAGATGTAAAGAAATTATATCAGCGTGTATACAAGGGCTACCATAAAATGAAAGATGAGGACAGGTTTACAGCTTATGTAAATGCAATAGCCGAAACCGAAGATCCGCACACATCATACCTGCCCCCGGCAAACAAAGATGATTTTGACGTAATGATGAGCGGCAGTTTCTTTGGTATCGGCGCATCGCTGCGCGAGAACCCCGATAATGGCAAGATCATGATAGTGGCAATTATTACAGGCAGTCCATCGTGGAAGCAGGGTGAGTTGAAAGCTGAAGACGAAATAATAAAAGTAGCCCAGGGCGATAAGCCTCCTGTAGATGTGCAGGGCTATGAAATAAACGATGTTATCAAACTGATACGCGGCCCTAAGGGCACTGAGGTGCGCCTGACAGTGAAGAAGCCGGACGGTGCTACAAAAGTGATTCCTATCATCCGCGATGCTGTAAGCCTGGATGAAACTTTTGCAAAGTCTGCTATCATCAACACTAAAGAAGGCAAAGTAGGTTATATATACCTGCCTGAGTTCTATGCAGATTTTAATCATTCCAGCGGCCGCCGTTGCGCTACCGATGTACTGGAAGAAGTAAAGAAGCTGAAAACAGAAGGTGTGGACGGAATCATACTTGACCTGCGCGGTAATGGCGGTGGTTCATTGCCCGATGTGGTAGAGATGGCCGGCATATTTGTAGGCAAGGGCCCTGTAGTACAGGTGAAGAACAGTAATTCATCCGTTACTACGCTGCGCTCTTCTATTACTGACACTGCTATTTACTCTGGTCCGTTTGCCGTAATGGTAAACCAGGGCAGCGCCTCAGCATCAGAGATACTGGCAGCCGCTATGCAGGATTATAAGCGTGCGGTAATTGTAGGTGCGCCTACATATGGTAAAGGCACTGTGCAAAAATTATTGCCACTGGATGAGATGCTGAACCCGATGACAAAGATGCAGCTGGCTAATGATACCGGCTCATCAGATCCATCGATAGGCACACTGAAGCTGACCATGGAGAAGTTCTATCGCGTAAACGGTGGTTCTACACAATTGAAAGGTGTAAGGCCGGATATTGAGCTGCCAGACGCTTATACAGAGCTTGACGATGACGATCTTGGCGAGCGCAAACAAAAATCTGCATTACCTTACGACGAAATCCCTGCTGCAACTATCCGATCATCGAACGCTGTAACTAATGTTGACCAGCTGGCAGCCATGAGTAAAAGCAGGGTTGCTGCCAATCCTACCTTCAGCCTGATAGCACGCACTGCTGCCCAGCGCAAAAAGAAGATGGACGACAACACCGTTTCCCTGAACGAAGCGAAATATCGTAAAGAACAAGAGGAGACGAACGAAATAAGCAAGCAACTGGAGGAACTGCAGAAGAAGGCTACCAACCTGGAGATAACTAACCTGGCTGCAGATAAGGCCCGTGTAACACTGGATAGTGCTGCCGTTGCTAAGAACAAAGAATGGCTGAAAAATGTAAGTAAAGACATTTACATCAGCGAAACTGTAAACATCCTGGGCGATCTTTCTAAATCAGGCATGAAAGTAACTATAGGCAAGAACAGGAAGGGTTAATGGCTTAATGCCTCAATAGCTTAATGATAAAAATAGCGCATCTTATGATGCGCTATTTTTTTTATGTCTGAATCACAGAGTCGGCCAGAATTTTAGAATCGACAGAATTGCCGCTTACCGCTGTATCATGGTTGATAGGCAACAAAGACAACGCGGTCGCTAACGCTTTTATGCCAGGATCAAAAATATAGCCGGTTGCTTTTCCAACGTGGGAGTATTCTTCTTCCAGTCGGCAGCAGTTTGTGTTTTGATGTACTGGTTCTCTGCAGTAATGTTCAACGCTATACAAATACGTGTGCGCGGGTTACAGTTCTTCAGCAGATCGGCCAGCAATTGGTTGTTGCGGTAGGGGGTTTCTATAAAAGCCTGGGTCTGGTTTTCTTTTGCAGAGTGCGCTTCCAGTTCCTTTATTCGCTTGCTGCGTTGCGGTTCCTTCACCGGCAAATAACCGGTAAAGGCGAAGCTTTGTCCGTTAAGGCCCGATGCCATAAGCGCCAGCAATATAGAGCTGGGACCGGTAAGCGGCACTACCTGTACGTTCATCCTATGCGCAATGGCTACCAGTTCTGCACCGGGATCAGCAATGCCCGGGCAGCCGGCATCGCTCATTATGCCCACACTGTGGCCGGCTTTTAACCATTGCTCGAATAGTTGCTTATCGGGGCCACTATGCTTGTCTATTTCCGCAAATTGTATGGTCTCCATCACCAGCGATGGATGCAGCGACTTGATGAACCTGCGCCCGGTGCGCAGGTCTTCTGCAAAGTAATGCGTCAGCCCTGTTGTGTATTTGGGCACATCAGGAGACAGTGTATGTAAAGCCCCCTCCGTAATGGGCAAGGGAACCAGGAAAACAGATTGCTTCATTATTCTTTAAAGTTTCACGCAAAGTGCGCATCTGCCTCAGGCAGACGCAAAGGGCCGCAAAGATTTTCAAGCAGGCAGAGCACGCAAAGGCCATATTAGTATGCAAGCCAGCAAATAGTTAGCTACCCATTTTATGCAGCAGGATATTGGCTGTGGCCACTATGCCCTCTTCGCGGCCTATAAAGCTCATCTGCTCGGTAGTGGTTGCTTTGATGGAGATATCCTCTGTTTTAATGTGCAAGATGCGGGCGATAGCCTCTTTCATGCTGTCAGCGTACTTCATGATCTTGGGAGCCTGCAGCAGTACAGTGCTATCTATATTCACCACCACATAGCCGCGCTCTGCTATCAGCTTGTAGCAACGCTCCAGCAGTATCTTACTATCTATGTTCTTATATGCACCATCGGTATCAGGAAAGTGCTTGCCTATATCGCCAAGGCTCAGAGCGCCCAGCAATGCATCGCAGATGGCGTGCAGCAACACGTCGGCATCAGAATGGCCGAGCGCACCTTTGGTATGCGGTATCAATACACCACCCAGCCAGAACTCGCGGTCCTCAACCATCTGGTGAAAATCTATTCCTTGTCCTATTCTGTACATATGGTCAAAAATAGCTTATTCGCCCGACTTAAATGGCAAGTAAAGAAAACCTGTTTCAGCATTACCTTTGCCCCATGCACACATTCACCATTTCCGGCCAGCTTATAGATGTTTATCAACGCCGTACATACCCGGCAGATATTGTTGTGGTTGACGGGCTGATACAATCTATTACAGAAGTAGCATCAGCCCCCGATGTGTATATAACTGCCGGGTTTGTGGACTCGCATATACATATAGAAAGCTCTATGCTGGTGCCTACATCGTTTGCCAAGGCCGCTGTAGTGCATGGCACAGTAGCTACGGTAAGCGATCCGCACGAGATAGCCAATGTGTGCGGCATGGAGGGTGTGCAGTACATGATAGATAACAGCAAGTTGTCGCCCTTTAAATTTTTCTTCGGTGCACCATCGTGCGTTCCGGCAACCAGTTTCGAGACCGCAGGTGCTACCCTTGACGAACATGATGTAGCCAAACTGCTGCAAAGCGATGACATCTGGTACCTGAGCGAGATGATGAACTATCCCGGCGTGCTGCATAAAGACCCTATGGTAATGGCCAAGATAGCCGCAGCAAAAAAAGTGGGCAAGCCTGTAGATGGCCACGCACCCGGCCTGCACGGGCAAGATGCTGTGAACTATGCCAATGCCGGCATTACAACAGACCATGAATGCGTAACGCTGAGTGAAGCCATAGACAAGGTTTTTGCAGGCATGAACATATTGATACGTGAGGGCAGCGCAGCGAAGAACTATAATGCCTTGCACAAGTTGCTGAGCCTGCACCCGGAAAAAGTAATGTTCTGCAGTGATGATAAGCACCCTGATGAACTGGTTGTAGACCATATCAACGCACTGGTAAAACGCTCGCTGGCGCTGGGCTATGATATGTATGATGTGCTGCTATCGGCCAGCTACAACCCTGTATGGCATTATAATCTGCCTGTGGGCTTGCTGCAAGTGGGCGAACCTGCAGATCTCATCATCATAGACAACCCCAAAGAGTTCAACATACTGAAGACGTATATTGACGGCGAGGTAGTGGCAGAAAATGGCAAGTCTATGTTGCCATACATAAAGGCACAACCCATCAACAATTTTAAGGCACAACCCAGAACTGCGGAAGAGTTTATATTAAAACCAACGCAAGACACCCCGACCATACGCGTTATAGAAGCCATAGAAGGCCAACTAGTCACCAATGAGCTTCAGCACCCCGCCAGGGTTGTTGCCGGCAATATTGTTAGCGATACGGATAATGATGTATTGAAGCTGGCGGTAGTGAACAGATACGAGCCTAAAGCAGATATAGCCATAGCCTTCATCAAAAACTTCGGGTTGAAACAGGGCGCGATAGCTTCTACCGTAGGCCACGACTGCCATAACATTATTGCCGTGGGCGCAGACGACGAGAGCATATGCCAAGCAGTAAACGCACTGGTAGCCAGCGAGGGCGGTGTATGTGCAGTATCCGCCAATGGGGAAGTATCCGTAATGCCATTACCGGTAGCAGGATTGATGTCATTAGACGATGCCCACACCGCCGCAGCGGCTTATACCAAAGTAGACCGAAAAGCTAAAGAGCTGGGTACTACCCTGCATGCCCCATTCATGACATTGTCGTTCATGGCATTGCTGGTAATACCGGCGTTGAAGCTAAGCGACAAAGGCCTGTTTGATGGCAGTAAGTTTGAGTTTACGAGTGTGGAGGTGTAACCACATCAACTGTTGTTGTCGTTTCGGCGGTAGCTGCGTCAGCCTCTTTTCTCCGGCCCAGTATCCGTTCCCACTTGGCCTGCCATTTCACGCCGGCATGCTGAGCAGGTATATCTGTACCCAACAGTGCACCCCATGGCTTCAGCCCATCTACCCTGTCGAAGATGATCTTGAGGATAGCTATGAACGGGATAGACAGGAACATACCAGATAAGCCCCACAGCGCACCACCCATCAACACAATGATGATCGACACCAGTGCATTTATCTTTACCTTAGATGAAACGATGTTAGGCACCAGTATGTTGTTGTCCACAAACTGGATAATGGTGTATGCTACAATGATCCATAGCTGCGTATCGTAGCCGTCTTTTGTTACCGTAGCCATCAGTACAGGCAAGGCTATAGCCACTATACCTCCCAGATAGGGTATCATATTCAGTATACCGCCAATTACACCCAGCAATATGGCAGAGCGCACACCCAGTATCAGTAATGCGGCGCTGTTCATAGCCGATACAATGATCATTTCTATTAACAGGCCCATCACATAACTTTGTATGGCCGTCTTCGTTTCGCCCAAGATCTCTGCTACCCTAAGCGAGTATTTTTCGGAGAACACCTGGAAAAGGAAATCAAGGATCAGCGGCTTGTAGAAAAGCAACAAGAAGATGTAGATAGGCATCAACACTATCACCCCAACCATACCCAGCATACTGTTCAGCGTGTCCTTCATACTCATCCCTCCATCCTGCACCGCCTGCTTCACCATTTCCGTTTGCTTTTCGGTAGCAATGCCCAGTTTGTTATATACCCATTGCTGCAACTGGTCTGCAAAGGCAAAGAACTTGGATTTTAATGCCGGCACCGACTTACCAAAGGCAGCAATCTCGTGAGACAGGAAATATGCAATAGCGGCTATCAGCAGCACGGCCATGGCTATAGATATAGTAATAGCCACCCCGCGGGGTATTCTGCGTTCCAGCCGGTTGGTCATCGGGTTTAGCAATACTGCAAACAGGCAAGACATGCCTAATGGCACCAGTATATCGGCCATTATGTGCAGCATAAAAAAGAATACAACCAGCCCCAGCAGTATCACCGGGGCTTTTATATAAAAGGGATAAACCCTGGCCAACTTATTGTCTCCGGGCGTAATATTGATCTCCATACGCCTTACCTATGCCTAAACCGTACCAACACAATCAGGGGCATAAGCCAAAGGACATTAATGCATTAAACATGCAAAAACTATCGCCAAAATGATGCAGTTTTTACACAACTTTAATGGTTCCGGGAAAGAGGCAAATCAGGCCTTCTTCATTTGTGCGTAAGTGATCAGCGAGATTGTTTCTTTGGTAAGCGGTTTAATAAAATAATACACTACATGCCGGTTCTCCTTTGCCTTTTCCATATCGCGCTTATCTACTGAAGAAGAGAGAATATACACCTTTACCCTTTTATGTATAGCTGGGTCCAGCTTGTCGTATAATTCCAGGAACTCCCAGCCGTTCATAGTGGGCATGTTGATATCCAGAAACAAGGTAACTATATGAGACTGATCGGTACGTGCATATTCTCTTGCTATATAGTCGAAGCCTTCCTGCGGATCTGTAAAAGTCTGTACATCTGCACCTTTGTCCACCTTTTCTATGCATACCCTGCAGATCTTATTATTCAGAGCATCGTCGTCTATTACTATAAAATGTTTGTGTTCACTCATAAAGCGCAATTTACCACTTACCTGTTAACGATGCAATTATAGTTAAAATATTTTTACATAGAAAATTCTATTTTAAATTCTGTACCGTTATTTACCTTGCTCTTAACACCTATCCGGCCGCCTAGGGTTTCCACCTGTGTTTTTACCATAAAAAGCCCCATGCCTTTTCCCTCTGCTGCATCCTGGTTAAATCGCTTATACAGCCCGAATAACATTTTACCGTTTTTCTCCATATCAATGCCCAGACCATTATCGCGAAACACCAATTCTATGCCGTTGGCTACTTTCTTACTGGTTATTTCTATAACCGGCACTAAATCCGGTCGCTTATATTTTATGCTATTAGAAATAAGGTTGTAGAATATGCTATGCATGTAGCTTTTCAGTGTTACCATTTCGTCCACCTCTTCAAAGTCAGACTTTACCTGGAACATCTCCCTGGTGCCCCCACCGCTTATGGTGTATTTAATTTCGTTTACCAGGCTCGAAAACTGTATCCGCTCTTTGTTCTCGTTCAGCCCGTTCTTCAGCTGCAATATGCGGTTCAGGTCGGTGATCACGTTGTCCAGCTTCTTTACAGAATCATAAAGGCCGCTCATAAATATGTCGCGTTCGTCTTCGTCCAGGTCATCCTTCAGCGCATCGGTAATACCAATTATGTTGGCTACCGGCGCACGCAGGTTGTGGGAGATGATATAGGCAAACTGCTCCAGGTCCTTATTGCGCTGTATCAGTTCGGTAGTTATCTTCTTTTCCTGTAGCTCAGAGGTTTTACGCTGCGTAATATCCCTCAGCGACATAACCACGCCAAGTATACGTGCATCATTATCCCAAACCGGGTAAAAGTGCGCATAATACCATTTATTTACACCGCTCTCTGTAGGGTAGTTAACCTCATAGCCCAGGTTAGCACCGTTAAGCGCATCGCGCAATGATTTTTTTACAACCGCCTGGGTAATATGGGAAAAGTACGATACCGCCTCTTCACCTTCAGCTATCGGTTTATCCAGGTGTTCTAAAGAAAATTTATGTGCTGGTCCGTTGAAGGATACTACTTTAAGATTGGTGTCCAGCAACACGTAAGCAGTATCTGTATTCTCAAAGATACTGCGCAGGTTAGCTTCCGATTTTTGGAGCATCATCCGGGCATTGCGCCGCTCAGTTATGTCTTGCGCCGTACCTGCGATCTTTAACAGTCTTCCCGAAGCAGGATCCAGCGTCATCTCGCCCAGTTCACTTACCAGCCGTTCACTGCCATCCGGTAGTATTATCCTGAACTCAACGCTGTAAATGCCGTTATTGCTATATGCCGCCCTTACCGCCCTATCCAATAAATGGAGATCCTGCGGGTGTATCAGGCTGTAAAACAGCTCCTCAGTAATTTGTTGCTGATCAGGATCTAATCCGAATATCCTATATGTTTCCTCACTCCATTTTATAGGTTCCTCCCCATCCTGGTAACTTACCTCCCAACTGCCGATGTGGGCTATTCGCTGAGAATCTATAAGCCTGGCTTCACTTTCCTGTAGTTTCTTTATGCTCAGTACTTTGTCGGTCACGTCGGTCGCCTGTATCAGCCTGCACATGCGCCCTCCGAATTTCAAATCGGTGGTGTTTACCTCAACAAATATGGTACTGCCATCCTTACGCCTTATCTCCCAAGACCCTTTCTCCCCGGCAATCAGTTGCCTTCTCCCCCCTTCTTCCAGCATCTTGTTGTAGCGAGTCAGTTCCTTTTCGGATAAAACCGCCATCGCATCCATTTTAAGGAATTCCTCGCGGGTGTAGCCAAAAAGTTGGGTAGTAGCCTTATTTACATCCAGTATTTTTTTGCTGTCGATATCTATAAGTGTGAGCGAACACGGGTTGTTCTCGAAGAGATTATGATAGTTTTCCTCACTCTCTACCGAACGTATCTCTGCCTGCACGTGCTCAGACATGTCGCGGATAAACCCATTCAGCAATGTAACATTATAGTCTTTGTTGCGGGTAACATACATTTCTGCATGTATATACCGCATTGCACCATAGCCCCCCGTTGTTCTGAATGCATATTGCGCCTTGTCCTGGTTTTTGATCGCCTCATCTATTGTTTGCACTACAAAATCCAGGTCTTCGGGATGTACCCTACTGGTAAAGTTGTCCCACGAGGGCACTACTTCTCCAGGTTCATAGCCCAGTATCCGGTACATCTGGTCGCTCCACCAAAAGGTATTGGCCACGGTATCCTGTTTCCAGCTACCAAACCGCGCCAGGCGCTCCGCCTCTTTCATCATAGCCTCGCGCGGCAATATATCATCCAGGAATTTTTCCCGTTTTTCGCTCAGGAGGTATTTTTCTATTGCATTCTTTACTGCTGCAGGCACTTTGGCCAGCTGCTCTTTCAATACAAAATTAAATGCGCCGGCCTTTATCAGGCTTATCGCATACTCGTCCTCAACCGGATTGGTTATTGTTATGAACGGGATCTTTTTACCACTGGCATCTAAAACATGCATGATCGATTTCCGCCCCTCAACACCATGAAAGTTACCGGAAAGCACAACATCAGGATCGCTGGCCTCCATTGCGGAAGACAATTGCTCTGGTATGCTGATATGAGATACTCTGTAATCGAGTCCCGATTGCTCAAAGATCGATTGCATCATCCTCGCCCGAAGAATATCTTCTTCAAGCAACAGCAAATTTAGTTTACTCATAAGTGGCCGTACTACTCTACGCAAGATGTATAAAGCAAATATACGTATTCGACATTAACAACAGATATAATTAAAGAAATCTGCGTAAAACGCACAAAATATTGACTATTAGCATTTTACAAATACATATACCAACGCTAATTGTAGAGTATTTTATACTCGTCGATGATCTCTTTAACCGATCGGCGGGCCATTTCCATCATTTTTTTGATCGTTGTCATCGTCTCCGGGCTGGCTTCTTTGCGGTGCACGTTCGCCTCTATCGTGTCAAGAATGTGGAAGAGACCATCTGCACCTATAATGCCTACTGAATTCTTAAGATTATGGACAAGCGATTGCACGTTCTCCATATTATTAACCGCCAGCTCATTGTCTAGCGCATCCAGAATAGGCGGTGTTTTACTCAGGTATATTTCCAGTATTTCCTTTATGGCGTTCAGGTCGCCACCTACTGCATTGCGCAGGTAATTGATATTGGTAATGCGCTTTTCCTGCTGCACATCTTTCTTAGGCAGCAAGTCCCATATCTTATGATTGAGCTCGGCAGGGTTGAACGGCTTTGATATATAGTCATTCATACCCGCTCTTACACAGTTATCCTTTTCGTTCTGCATTACAGAGGCAGTCATTGCCATGATAGGAGTATTAATATTGAGCTCGTTACGTATTTTCTCAGTAGTCTGGATGCCATTCATCTCAGGCATCTGGATGTCCATCAATATCAGGTCGAACTGCTCATTGGCCAGGATATCCAATGCTTTTTGCCCCCTGTCGGCAATGGCCATTTTTGCCCCCCACTTCTCTATCGTGAATTTGGCTACTCGCTGGTTCATTACATTATCTTCTACCAGCAATATGCTGTAACCTTCCAGCGGGTGTATAACACTTGCCGCTTCTTTCTTCTGCTGCTCTTCCTGCTCGTTGGTCTTCTTCAGCTTAAAGTTGAAGGTAAATGTGAATGTGGTGCCTTCTCCTACGCGACTGATCACTTTTATCTCGCCACCCTGCTGCTCTATCAGCTGCTTGGCAATGGTAAGGCCCAACCCGGTACCACCATACTTCCTGGTAGTGTCGCTTTGCGCCTGGGTAAAGCTTTCAAATATGGCCTGTATCTTATTTTCAGGTATACCTATACCGGTATCTGCTACAATAAATTCCAGCATCATACCATCGGGGCGGCTTTCCTTTACGCGCACCTGTATACTAATGCTACCCTTTTCGGTAAATTTCAATGCATTATCGGCCAGGTTCAGTAATACCTGGTTCAGGCGCACGGGGTCGGCTATCAGCGTATCCGGTATCTGGCTGTCTATCTGGGATATTAGTTTTACACCCTTACGGTCGGCATTGGCCTTCAGGGCAAATATCACCCCGTTCACCAGATTCTTCAACACCAGGTCGGTATCTTCAAACACCAGTTTGCCCGACTGTATCTTAGTCACATCAAGAATGTCGTTGATGATACGGATCATATTCACCGACGATTCTTTGATGCCATCTACAAACTCCTGCTGCTCCTGGGTCAGTTTGGTGGTGTTCAACAGGTTTACCATCCCTACGACACCGTTCATAGGCGTGCGTATTTCGTGGCTCATCTTGCCCAGGAAGGTCTGCTGCATTTCTTTGGCTTCCATCGCCAACCTTGCAGCTTCCTGCATTGCCTCCTGCGTTTTCAGGCGCTCTGTAATGTCGTAGAGGGCAAAACGGTAACCAACTATTGTCTCATTCTTTTTAATAAGGGTAGCTACCTGTTCTATCCATAGGCGTTCGCCTGTGCGGATGATGATCGGCAACAGGTATGTTGTCTCTTCTATCTGGTCCTGCAACTGCTTGTTGTAGAAGGCAATTGCTTTTTTCCGCCACTCGCCATCGTATATTGATGCGAACAGTTTACCCAGCAGATCTTTATTGGTGTAGCCAATTGTCTTCTTCAGCCTGTTACTTACGTAGGTAAACCGCCCCTGGGTATCGGCGGTAAACAGCATCTGCGCCGACTCTTCGATAAGCGTGCGGTACATTGACTCACTTTCCTCAAGGGCTTCGTTTGTCTTTTTAAGCTTGGTAATATCGAAGAGGATGGCTTTTGTGCCTATATGCGCACCACCATCGCCATATATCACGTTCAGGTTGGCAGAAACGACCATTTCTGTACCGTCTTTACGCTTCAGGCCCAGGTGCAGATCGCGCAGTTTACCATTTTTCTCAAACAGCAGCTGGCTATCCGCATAGGCTCTTATCGATTCATCTGTCAGGATATTTTTCAGCGCCATCTGGCCCACTACCTCTTCGCGGGTATAGCCCAGCCAGTCCAGTTCAGTATCGTTGATATCTGTAAAGTAGCCGCGGCTGTCGATGGTATGATAGCCGAAAGGAGCGCCACTGTATGTTTCCTTTTTCTCCTCTACCGGCACAAAGGTCACCTTCTCTATCACCTTGCTGCCCGAAATGTCGTGCATGATACCGACAAGCTTCAGGTTAGTATCTGCATCCGTCACTTTGCGGATAGTCCCCCTTACATGCCGCTCCGTACCTTTATTGGTGATAATTGTGAACTCAACCATATCGGATTGCTTGCGTGCAGGTGCGGCCACCCCAGGTCCTGCCGGCCTGCCCTTCTTGGTTATTCTCTGAAAATCGTTTCCGGTGTCTACACCCGTCAGCTCATTGATGAGTGCCGCTAACCAACGCGCATCTGCCGGGGCCACATAGTTGAGTATGGACTTGTCTACCGAACTATCGTGAATGTCAGTATCCATCAGGTCGTACATCGTCCTGCTCCAGGTGGTTCTGCCGGTCGATATATCGTACTCCCAACTGCCGGTGCGTGCCAGGGCTTCGGTTTGTGCCAGTTGTTCCGACAGCGCTTTTACCAGGCTGTCGTCCACCACTTTCTCAACTATTACCAACGGCTCAGCAATAGGCGCTGGCATCTCGTATTGGGGGGCAGGCAACACCAGCTGCGGTTCCGCAACAGGCTCTACCCGGGCCTTTCCGCCAGATCGGGTAGCGCGCCTCAGTTCCAGCAACGTCATTACCGATTGAGCCAGCGTTTTAAGCGCCCCTTTCTGGGCGTCGTTCAACGAATGAGCTTCCTGGGCCATAACGGCAAGGCTGCCCAGCCTGTACCCTTCCTTATTAATGAGGGGTACACCGGCGTAGTAAGATATCTTCTGAACCCCGGTAACCATAGGATTACGGGTAAAACGACTGTCGGAAAAAGGATCGGTCACTTCGAACAGGTCATCATCCAGAATCGTGTACCTGCAAAAAGAAATATCGCGGTTTATTTGCTTGATACCCAGGCCGACATTGGATTTGAACCACTGTATCTTTTCGTCGAGGAAGCTGATGTATGCAATGGGCGTGCCGCATAAACGGGCGGCCAGCTGAGTCAGGCTATCGTATTCCTGCTCAGGTAGTGTATCCATTATGTCATAGGATCTTAATGCCGCTGCTCGTCCTTCTTCATGCCTTGACAAGGGTAACCCTTCCATGCTCACCTATTGCAAATATTTTACAGGCAATATTAATAAAGGTAGACCAAACTTTTGCTTAGGGAAAACACCTATTGTGTTAATGTCTTTGTTATATATAAAAAAACAGGCAACAGGAGGCAGCGAACTTAACGTTATGCCTCGGCTGCGCTCTTTTCTACAGCAGTATACAGGTTGTAATATGCACCACCCTGCCTCAGCAGGTCGTTATGATCGCCACGCTCTATAATGTTACCGTGATCCATTACAATGATCTCATCGGCCTTGCGAATGGTAGAGAGGCGATGGGCAATGATGATGGAAGTACGGCCCTTGATGAGGGTATCTATGGCGTGTTGTATCAACTGCTCGCTTTCACTGTCTACCGACGATGTAGCCTCGTCCAATATAAGTATCGACGGATTATATAACAGCGCCCTGGCAAACGACAACAATTGGCGCTGCCCCTGCGACAAGGTGCTGCCCCGCTCCATAATATCGAACTGGTAGCCGCCGGGCAAGCGCATGATGAACTCATGTATACCCAGCATCATACATACGCGCTCTACCTGTTCTACCGCTATGCTGCTGTTGCGCAGCGTTATATTGTCGTACACCGTGCCGGAAAACAGGAACACATCCTGTAATACTATACCTATATGGCTGCGGAGGCTGTAGATATCGTAGTCGTGCAGGTTTATGCCATCTATCAATATCCGACCGCTTTCTATGTCGTATTGCCGGTTCAGTATACTGATGAGTGATGACTTCCCGGCGCCGGTATGACCAACCACAGCCATGGTTTTACCGGCAGGCAGCTGAAACGAAATACCTTTAAGTACCGGGGTACCGGGCTTGTAGCTGAAATGCACATTGTCAAAAGCTACATTGCCCCTGATTGTTGCCGGCTGTATGGTGCCATTGCTCTTCAGGTATTCATCGCTATCCAGCACCTTAAATACCCGCTCTCCCGCCACAACACCCATCTGCAATACGTTAAACTTATCGGCCAGCATACGCAATGGGCGAAACAGCAGGTTGAGGTACATAACAAAGGCAATGATAACGCCTACCGAAGCACCATAATGCAGCATGCGCGATGCGCCATACCACACCAGCAAGCCCAGCGAGGTAGCCAGTATGATCTCCACCACCGGGAAGAAAACAGAATAAGCAAATATGCTCTGGATATTAGCGTCGCGGTGATCTTTGTTGATCTTGTTGAACTTATCCATCTCGCGCTGCTCTGCTGCAAACACCTGTACTATGTACATACCGGTAAGGTGTTCCTGCACAAATGCATTGAGCGCTGCCACGGCATTACGCACTTTATGAAACGACTTATTGACGCTCTCTTTAAAAATATAAGTGGCAACTATCAGCAGCGGGAATACTGATAAACAGACAAGTGTGAGCCGCCAATCGGTCACCATCATGACTGTTATAATAGAGATGATGGTAAGTATATCCGCAACAATAGATATAAAACCTTCGGAGAACACATCGTTGACCGATTCCAGGTCGTTGATGGTACGGGTAGTTAATGTGCCGATAGGTGTCTGATCATAAAAACTGATATTCTGATGCAACACCTTATCAAATACCTGCTTCCGGATATCATTAACCACCGACTGGCCCAGCCAGTTGATCCTGTACATGAACAGGAAGCGAATAAAACTTTCGGCCAGCAATATGCCCAACTGAACAAGACTGATATTGATGAGCGCCTGCAACATATGCCCTTTGATATATTTGTCAACAGACATCTGTATGAGGTATGGCCTGAGCGGGGAAACACAGGCCAGCACCACAGAAAGAGTCATGGCAAAGTACAGCGTACGCCTATACGGTTTGGTGAACGTAAACAACCTGCGCAACAGGGCCAGGTCCATACTTTTTGCTTTCTTATCTTTCTGCTCCGACATTTTCGCTTACTCCTCTTCCTGGTTCTGCATCAAATACGCTTTGATGAAGTCGTCTATCTCACCATCCATTACCGGGCCTACGTTGCCCACTTCGTAATCGGTACGGTGATCTTTGATCATTTTATAAGGGTGGAACACGTAAGAACGTATTTGTGAGCCCCACTCAATTTTTTTCTTATTGGCGTTGTTGGCATTCAGTACCTCCTGCCGCTTGCGCAGTTCTTCTTCGTACAGGCGGCTCTTCAGCATGGTGAGCGCCTTTTCCCTGTTCTCACCCTGCGTACGTGCCTGCTGGCACTCTACTATTATGCCGCTTGGTATGTGCTTCAGGCGCACTGCTGTTTCCACTTTGTTCACGTTCTGACCACCTGAGCCACCAGAGCGGAAGAACGCCCACTCCAGGTCGCCGGGATTTACTTGTATATCTATTGTATCATCGATAACCGGGTACACATAAACCGAGGCAAAAGAAGTATGTCTACGGGCATTAGAATCGAATGGGGAAATACGCACCAGGCGATGTACTCCGCTTTCGGCCTTTAGCAAGCCATAGGCAAATGCGCCGTCAAACTCCAGCGTGGCCTGCTTAATACCGGCGCCATCTCCGTACTGCACATCCACCTCCATCACCTTCCAGCCCTGCTTTTCTCCATACATGCGATACATGCGCATCAGCATTTCAGCCCAGTCCTGGCTTTCTGTACCACCTGCACCACTGTTTATTACCACCATGCAGGTCATTTCGTCTTCCGGCTTATCGAGCGTGCTCTTAAACTCCAGCTCGTCTATTGCCTTCAGCGCATTGGTATACGATTCGTCCACCTCTTCTTCGGTTGCCTCTCCTTCCTTCCAGAAGTCGAACAATACGGCACTGTCTTCTACGCTCGCATTCACCTTATCATAAAGGTCGGTCCAGTACTTACTTATCTTTATTTCTTTAAGAATACCTGTGGCACGGGCATTATCGTCCCAGAAACCCGGAGAAAGGGTAAGTTGTTTATCGCTTTCCTGTTTGGCAAGGCGGTCTTCTATACGTAAAAAACGATGCAGGTGCGCTACACGGTCCCGCATGTCTTTCAGTTGTTCCTGTGTCATATTAGCGGAGGCAAAGGTAAGGATTAAGTCAAAGGGCAAAAGTGAAAACGTAAAAGTGCGTATTGTTAAACACTATTATGATTGTCGGTTGCCTATAAAAGCACGAACGGATGGCAAGCCACCCGTTCGCTATTGATATTTTTTACCTGATTACTGGTTTACTTCAGCTTTCTTCAGCTTGCTGATGAACAGCTTTTGAGCCAGGAAGAAACCGCCAAACAACAATATACCCCCTGCCATATCGCCGGCCAGGGTATTCTTGAAGAATGGAATAGCATCTATGTACGTCTTGGTAAAGCCAGACAATGAATAGCCATTGTAGCCCGACATGTAATAGCCGAAGTTGGAAATAACAAAGAACAAACCTGAAGCGCCGAGCACATAGCCCAGTACACTTGTTGGCTTAGGTTGCTTCATAGTAGCACCCAGCAGCGCTGCCGCAAGGATAGCTACATAGTTGAACACCTGACCGGGATAGAAACCGGGGGTGTTGGTGAAAAACTGGAAATACAGATCGGCAATGAACTGGCCTGCCAGCGGCACAAACAGCGCCAGCAACCTGCGGTCTTTAATGATAGCACCGCTGAATAAACCCATAGCAGCCATAGGCACAAAGTTGTACAGGTGCATACCCGCACTGGCTGTACGCAGGATAGTAGCAGTAAGTACAAGGGTTATTGCAAGAAGAGTATTTATGTCGTTACGTTTCATTACCGGATATTAGATTAAAGCAAAAATAAGCAAAAAGTTATCTCCTGTTCAATTTTTAACGGATTTCCGTTATTACCTTTTATTAAGGCATCACCCGATACAGTGCTCCATTGTCCCCACAAACCAGCAGATCTCCGTTCGGACAGATGACCATGCTTCTAAGCGCCTGGTTAGTAAACCGGTCGTATTCGCTCCAATGTTTTCCACCGTCATCGGTGTAGATAACGGTACCATCATCGCAGCTGGCCCACCCACTCGTATTATCTTTAAAAACAATACTCAGCATCCGGTATCTCTTCAAGGTAATATCATTGCCATTACGCACCCTCGACCAATGCCCCCCGGCATCTGTGGAGTGGTAAATGCTACCCGCATAGCCACAGATCCATAACTCGTTGCCATGGATATCCATACAGGTAAATTTGTCACCCTCGGGATCAAGGAACAACCAGTTATTGCCTCCATCTACAGTTTTAAGTACGACACCATAACCTATAACATAACCCACCTGTGCAGATATCATATAAATGTCGGTTAAGCCAAAAGAGAAGTATTGCTTATCCAGGATATTGCAGCCAGTGTCAATTTTGGTAACAGATCCGTCCTCATCCAGGTGGGTGGTCACAAGAAAACCAGTGTTTGGTTCAGGGAAGGATACACCTACGTAATATTCCCAATCCAGTATCCGGCGAAAGCCAAAACTAGCACCGGCATCGTAAGAATGCAGCAGGCAGCCATCGGTACCACACATGTATATTGTGCCATCTACCCCAACGCCCATTCCATACATTCCTTTTCCTGCTTCCGGGTAAGAGTAGTTGTTCCAGGTATAACCGCCATCTACAGAGCGCAACACTTCTGCTTTTTCAAAATGTACCCCACCACCTATAACACATATGCTATCGGTTATAAACCGAACATGGTTCAGCTTGCTGGTGGTATTACTGGATAGTTGTTGTACACGCTGCCAGTGCAGCACATCTTTTTTACATGATGCGTACGCAAACAGCAAGGCAAACAATAGAGTTGTCCGGATATAGCAGGTCATAAAGCAGGTAAATTTCGCCATTTACGCGCAATAAAAAAAGCAGCCTTTTTTGTAAGGCTGCTTTATAGACATTATCATTTTTTTACTTCTTGTACACTTTTACCGAGAATGTGTAGTCTTCCATACGGGCTATCTGCTCTTCGCGGCCGAGGCGACCCATTTTATTGCTCTTCGGCAATTTAATCTTTTTACCGGCGGGCATATGGTCTATAAGATCCATTACCTCTTCGGAGCTAACTGCATAGGTGTTTGACTCCCCTGTTTTGCCTATGGCGGTAAGTATACCCAGGATGTTGCCATGCGCATCAACCAGCGGAGAACCGCTTTGTCCGTGGCCGGCAGGTAATTCCAGCGTGTACTGGTTCTTATTGCCCCTGTAGCCGTTGCGTGAACTTACATAACCTTCTGCGTAAACAATATCTTCTTTAGGGTAACCTACCGTGTATACCTGCGCTCCGAGCGCTGCCTTTGCAGCCACAAAAGAGTAAGGCACATCGCCCTTGTTGAACTGGAAATTATTCTTTTCTACTTTCAGGATGGCCAGGTCAGACTCAGCATTGTAGTTCACCAAGAAGGCCTTGTAATATACGCCGTCGTTTGCCTGTATATAAACCGAATCGCCCTCGCCGTTACCATCATTAATTACGTGATAGGCTGTAACAAAGTAACCGTCATTGGTCAGCGCTACGCCGGTACCTGTACGACGCACATCAGAAGGGGGCGCTACCGGCTTTTTATTGATCAGGGAGTCCTGCACAATTTTGTTCAGGTTCTTCTGATTATTGGCAATGGCAGTTACCTGCTTGCTGATCTGGGTGTAATCCTTATCGGAAGAGGTTCCTTTGATGATAGAATAATTGATAAGCGAAGTAACCAGGGCCACGGTAGCAGCCACAGTTGCCGTACGCCAGAAAGTTGGTGTAAAGTTGATGAGGCGTTTTGGCTTTGCCTGCTGCTGGTGTATATCCTGCAGCATATTGCGGAAGCGCTTTTGCTTACCGGCGCCATTCATAGAGTTGATCAGGTTGATGCTATCATTGAATTCGGCAGCAAATACTTCGTCTGTTTCCCTTCTGCTCCTTAGCTCTGCATCCTGTGCGGCGGTAAGGGTGCCGGCCAGGTAAGCTTCTGCTAATTCCCAAACATTATTAGTGTTCATAAGATGTACTCATTTTGCCTGCACGGTGTAAAACAGTTTCCTCAGTCGCGTCAGGCATTTATACTTCTGAGTCTTGGCATTTTCCGGGTTCGTATATCCAAAATCTGCCGCTATTTCCTGCATGCTTTTATCCTTATGATAAAAAGCCTGCAATAAAGATCTGCAAGGTTCACCTATCTGGTCCAGCGCGCTGTTCAATTGGTTAAAGTGCGCCTCCCGTTCATGGTGAATATTCAGGTCCTCTTCGTACGCTATTCCACCATCCTCATCATCGCCCGTGTTGTCGTAAAGACGCCCCGGCTCGCGTTGTTGTTGTTGCAATCTTTTGAACCACAAGTTTTTACTTATAGAAAATAAGTAAGTACCTATGGCGCAACTAAGCGTAAAATCGGCACCTTGTACTTTGCCAAAAAGAACGACCATCGATTCCTGGAAGATATCAGCCGCATCATCATCGGAGCTACCGTTTTTCAGCAACCAGCTTTTTATAATTGGATACTGCTGCTTATATATAGTCTCGGTAGCCACCCTGTCACCCTTTGCCAGTGCCTTTAGTAACTGCTGTTCGCTATTTGTGGCGTTGTACACTTATTAATACTTATTTAAGGGAAAAGTAACCTTGTTCCCGGCAGATTAAATGTAAATAATTTGTTAACAACAGATAGCATCTGCCTGTAAAGACAAATTTAGTACTGTTCAACGAAAAAAATTGTTAGGATTTTTTACTGCAATTACACCATTTGCCTGGCCTTCATTTCCAGGTATTTATTGATCACATCGAGGCTTAGTTTCTCGGGAGTAGAAAGAATAGAAAGAATACCGTGCTGGCGCAGCACCTTTACTATCTGCCTTTTCTCGTAGGCAAACTGATCGGCAATAGTTTTAATATAAATACCTTCTATATTATCAGGATTGGATTCGTGTATCTCCTTTAGCAACGTATTCTCAAAAAACACTACGCATACCAGGTGGTTCTGGGCTATTTTCTTCAGGAAGGGCAATTGACGCTCCAGCGAAGAATACGTCTCGAAATTGGTGAAGGACAAAATAAGGCTACGCTGGGTAATGCGTTTATGCAGCGCTACCCATACTGCTTCGTAGTCACTTTCTTTAAATTCAGTCTGTTGTTTATAAAGCACCTCAAGGATGGTATGCAGCTGGTTATTCTTCCTGTCGGCAGCTACAATATCATTTATCTTATTAGAGAACGTAATAACCCCGGCCTTATCCTGCTTCAGTAAAGCTATATTGAGCAATGCCAACGATGCATTAATGGAATAGTCCAGCAATGTCATGCCTTCGAAAGGCATCTTCATATTACGACCCTTATCTATAAGGCAGTATATCTGCTGCTGGCGGGCATCGGTAAATGTATTTACCATCAGGTTGTTGCTGCGGGCCGTTGCTTTCCAGTTAATCGTACGCACATCATCGCCGGGCACATAATCTTTTATCTTCTCAAACTCCAAACTATGGCCCAGCCGCCTTACTTTTTTGATACCGGTTACGGTATTAACGCTGGTAGCCATCAGCTGCAACTGGTAGCGCTTTAGCTGTTGAAAAGCAGGATACACCTTTACCATCCGCTCCTCTTCCAGGATGATTCGTCGCTGCAACAAACCTATCGGAGATGATGCGTAGCAAATCAGGTTACCGAACATATATTCACCCCGCGATAAGGGCTTCAGGGAATAAGATATTTTACTACGCGATTGTAATGCCACATGGATATTCATATGAAAATCGCGCACCTGGAACTGCACGGGTAGTTCGTCTATTATATAGCCGGTTATCTTGTACGGATATTGGTTATCCAGCAATATCTCTACTTCATTATCATCGCCGATACTGAAGCGGGGCATCATTTGCCGGCTGCCGGTAAGGTTGCCCTTTACCAGGAACAGCAATACATAATCTATAATGGTAAAGAAAAACACCAGCATAGTGGCTGTAAATACTAGCCGGTATAGCATAGAAAAGAAAAACGACACAAAGAATAACACAACGCAGGCGCTCAGCACCACGTACCAACGGGTGTTTATCTGCAGATCGCCTATGTATTTTTTTAGCATTGTGTTTTTGTTTTTCCTCATAAGCAAATGGGTTAAAACCCATCACTATAATAATACGTCCTTTCAGGACTTTACCATGTTATCGATATTTCGGAGCACGTATTGAGCCATTCAGCTATTAAGCCATTATTTAACGCGGTATTTCCATTCTTGCTATCAGCTCCTTCAGCACGTCGTCGGTAGATGCGCCTTCCATTTCCCGCTCTGGCGTCAGGCTGATGCGATGACGTAACACCGGGTTTACTGCTTCCAGTATATCTTCCGGTATCACAAAGTTGCGACCACGCAATACGGCAAATGCCTTGGCTATTTGCATCATAGCGATAGATGCACGCGGCGATGCGCCAAGGAATATGCTCTTATCGTTACGTGTTTCGTAAACTATCTTAGCTATGAAAGCTACCAGCTTAGGCTCTATGTGTATGCTGCGTATCACCTGGCGGGCGTTCTGCAGCGCCTCTGGCGTTATTACCGGCTGTATATTGGCCAGTACTTCTGCTATCAGGCTTTCATCGTGGCGCTCCAGTATCTTTATTTCTTCATCCAGCGTAGGATAACCCACCGTTATCTTCATCATGAACCTATCCAGCTGTGCTTCCGGCAAGCGGTAAGTACCTTCATGCTCTATAGGGTTCTGCGTGGCTATCACCATGAACGGATTCTGCATTTTATGCGTCAACCCATCAATAGTTACCTGCCGCTCTTCCATCACCTCGAACAGCGCCGCCTGTGTTTTGGCCGGGGCGCGGTTGATCTCATCTATCAGCACAATATTGCTGAACACCGGCCCCGCACGAAACTGGAAGGAACCCGCCTGCTGGTTCAGCACACTGGTACCTAACACATCACTGGGCATAAGATCGGGCGTGAACTGTATACGCGAAAAGCGGGTATTGATCAGCTTCGACAGCATTTTGGCAGTAAGCGTTTTGGCTACGCCCGGCACACCTTCTATCAGTATATGCCCGTCGGCAAGTAACCCGGCAAGCAATTGCTCTACCATGTCGTCCTGCCCTACTATCACCTCATGTATCTTTTCCTGCACCTGCTCTATAAGCCCGGCCAGTGGTGCCTCGTTATCCTGCGGAATGATATCCGGTTCTAAGCCTTCCATTGTGTATGATGGTTTTTATAAAAGTCCTGAATTGTATTGTAAAACTGGTAAAGATAAGCGTCATCAACATTTACACCGCCAAGCCTTACCTCGTTTATCATTTGCACCAGCGCCTCCACTTTTGCCTGTGGCTGCCCGGTCTTTAATGTCAGTTGTATTATAAACTCGTCGTTCAGCCTGTTGGTGCCCAGGTAACAGTTCATCCGCACCCATTCCAGGAACTGCTGTGCCATTTTCTCTGCAAGGTTGGCATTATTGCCCTTGTTGTAATACAGTCGGCCCACCGTTTCAACGAAGGATACTGAGTCATTCCGGAGCGGAGGTATCACCGGCACTATGCGCTGCCTGCGCTTCATCTGGAACAGCAGGTAGGTAAGCCCTACAAGTATGGCCAGCAAAAGGCCATAGCGTGTGGCCGGATATTTCCACAGTGCGTTAGAGCTCGACTCCTGCGAGGAATGTATATAATAGTCGTCCCAGTAAACACGATTTACATCGGCCGGCATCATGCTCCACAGCCCTGCCAGGTAGTCTATGTTACGCCCCTGCAGCAGGAAATAGTTGGTAGTAACCAATGGCGCTGCATGCAGTGTTATATGCCCCCGCCCCATGGGTATACGCAGGCAATTGGGCTTGCTGCCCGCATAACCTATGGTATCTGCCACCAGGTAAGCATTATCTTCTTCCTCGTCGTCCGAATAGTTCTCTTCCACAATACTATCGGCAATTGTCGGCTCTGGGTTAGGCGTTGCAGTGTCCTTTGCTACAATAGCCGTATCTGCTGCCATATGCTGTTTCACTTCATCCATCATACGGTCCTTGTTGCGGCTGGCAAAGTAGCCGGTAATTGAGCGACCCGTATAACCATAGCGATGAACCGGATCGCCAACCAATTGCAGTGCATTTCGGCTGCTTTCAAAATACTTTTCGTTAGGCTCGGGCACCTGTTCAAAAGCGCCCTCTTTACGAATATTGAAGGCCTCTTCTATTTTAGGATCGAATGCACTACCGAATATGACCAGCTCATTACCGGCCCGTACAAACATTTTCAGTTTGTCCCACTCCTGCTGAGACACGCCGAAATTCAGCCCCGTGAGCACCATAAGTGTGGTACCGGTATTGTTGTACATGGTATTACCGTCCATACTGCTGAAGCGGTATGTTCTCGACAAGTCTTTTATATCCGCCTCGGGAAAGAAATGCTTCAGTGAACCATGTGCCAGGTACGTATCATATGGCTTTTTACCGTCCTTCTTCATGGAAATGCTCCAGTCTACCCGCTCATGCCAATGGCAAGACGGCAATAGCACTACGGCCATCAGCAACAGCACCATATGTAACACCCTGCGCCTCATTTGCCTAACTGTCGTTTTACCTGGTTAAACAATTCTATGTACTGCTTGTAGGCAGCAGGCGATATGGTATAGTTACCATATATCACATACTCGTACTGGCGAGACAATTGCCTGAACGATTGCTTGTAGGCTGTTTCGCGTAATTCCTTATAATAGTCGAAGTTGGTTTTATCTTCCCTGTAGCGAATCAGTTGCGCTTCCTGCAGCATGTGCAGCAGCCACATATAGCTATACCGCACCGCCTGGTGCAGATCGTTATTGCTTACAGCTCTTTGCAAAAGTGCCTCCCAGTTGTCGACAGCTATGTCGGTATCTGCCGCTGCACCACCCGCGCCAACATCCTTTTTCTTTCTGCTAAAGAATACCTGGTCGTTGGCCAGGAATAACTTATAGATGATATAAATGGCCACTGCTGCTATAAGTCCCCAGAACAACAGCTGCACCACATCCTTATTAAAAAACTCCAGGAATTTAATTATCGCCTTGCCCCATGCCGATTCTTTCTGTGGTTCCGGCATTTTATAATGCTCCAACGAATCGCGATAAGAAAACGCAGGATCTTTGGCCAGTTCATGCCAGTGCTGGTCTGTAATAGTACGTGTTGCCCCATGCACGCCCGGGGCGAGACATAAAAGCAATATTGCTATGCCGCAATGCAGGTAGTATTTAAATGATCGCGGCATTGGCCTTTAACCTCTTACTTACTTTTATAGGATAAATAATGTAGTACCATATAATGAACCTGGCAGACAGCAATAAAATGGCTATACTAGCTATCATACGCTTATCGGCGTGCCGGGTAACAAAACCCTCGAAGAATGCCGCTACAATAAAAATGGGCACAAGCGACACCATTATCTTCACGCTGTCTTTGGCAGCCATCTTCAGCGACTGCAGCCTGGTATAGGTTTTAGGGAACAGCAGCGCATTGCCCAGCATCAGCCCGGCACTGCCTGCTATCACTATCGATGACAGTTCCAGCATACCATGCACCAGGATCACCATCAGCGATTGCAGGCCAAGGCTGTGATGAAAAAACATATACTCAAACACACCCACCATCAACCCATTGGTAAATAAGAGGTATACGGTACCTGCCCCGGCCGTTATACCCATAAAGTAGGTAAGAAAGGCTACACGGATATTGTTGAAAGCTATAAATACGAACATCATCAGTTCGCTCTCTCCGTTGTATACCGCATAAGGATGCCCGTTGGCAATATTCTGCTCGGTCATATCCACATAGCTGTCGCCCAGTACAGCGCGTATAAATGTCTGGTCCAGATAAGCTGAAAATACGCCTATTATTATGAAAGCAATAAAAAACAGGAAAGCAAACAACAGGATGCGGTGGTTGCGCCGGACAGCCAAGGGCACATCCTCCTTCCAGAACCGGGCAAACCTGTTCCCTTTTTCCTTTTTATTCTTATAAATGGACAGGTAAATATTGGCTGCAATACTGTTAATGTACCTTATGGTATTGCTCTTGGGATAAAATGTTTTGGCGTAAGACAGATCGTCTACCAGGTAGGTGAACTGCCTGGCAACTTCATCAGGGTCGTCGGTCTGGTGCTGGTACGATTGCCAGCGCTCCAGGTTGCGTTTAATAAATTGTCCTTCGCGCATATGGTTTATAGTGCTAAAACTACAACTATTGTGTGTAAATGCACAAATGTAAAGATGTGAAAATTTGCCCCGCTAAAGCAAAATAAATGGCAGACCTACCAATTTAAACCCGGTAATACGTAATTTAGGCAGCCTAATGCACTGGCCCGATGTCAATCATTACTATATCTACGCCCTTCAATATCGACCTGGAGTTTAAACTGGCCAATTTTGGCAAGCGGGTACTCGCGTGGTTTATTGATCTGATGGTGATTTGCGCCTACGACTATGTCATTGTCAAGTTCCTGTTCGATAGCCTGCATATAGAGATCCGGGAAAACATTATTATGGACATATTGCTGCTGGTATTGCCGGTTATGGCTTATCAGTTGGCGTTCGAGATATTTTTTAACGGACAGACGATAGGTAAAAGGGTCACCGGCATCAAGATCATTGATTCTGAAGGACAGGAGCCAACCTGGGGGCAATATCTTATCCGCTGGACGCTGGCCATAGGCAATTACTTTATCTTCCTGATGCCGCTGGTCATTATCAGTAATCCGTTCTCCATAGTTGGCGTAGCGTTTTTTTACATACCTGATGTAATTACCATCCTGGCCAGCAAAAAATCGCAGCGGATAGGCGACCTGGCGGCAGGCACCGTAGTAATAGACGCCACTTATCAGCCAGACATTACAGAAACTATATATAAAGAAATAGAAGTAAAAGACTACACCCCTATGTTCCCGCAGGTGATGCGCCTTACCGACCGGGATATAAATGGCATACGGAACCTGCTGAAGATAAAGCGATCGGGCAAAGACGATATTGCCTACATGCAACAGGTAGTGAACAAAATTAAATCTGTTCTTAATATAGAGAGCGAGATGGACGGCTACGACTTCCTGGAGCAATTGCTGTATGACTACAACTACCTGGCGGGCAGGTAAATACAAGGCCTGGCACCGGGGCATTAATGTTAAAAAGTGGCAACATGATATGCTGCACCCGTTTCTACTGATGGTCATTTCCCCTACCTTTGCCATCCCAACAGTTATCTGTGAGTGTATTTAAAAATATAAAGGCAGCCGTAAATCCCAATGCCGAGATGGGCTTCCTGGACCACGTTGAAGCGCTGAGGTGGCATATTGTCCGCTCGGCAGTGGTCATCGTTATTGCAGCTATTGCCGTATTTATCAAGATCGAGTGGATATTTGACCGGGTGATACTGGGCCCAGCGCACGATGATTTTGTTTCTTATAAATGGTTTTGCGCCCTGGGCAGATTTTTCCATTACGATTCTTTTTGCCTGGACAAAATAAAAATGGAGTTCCAGAACACGGCCGTTACCGGCCAGTTCATGATGGGGATGTCATCGTCCATGATGATCGGCTTTATTGTCGCCTTCCCTTACGTACTTTGGGAGCTGTGGCGCTTTATAAAACCTGCGCTCAAAGACAATGAGGTACGTGCTGCCCGCGGTATTGTATTCTGGTGCTCGCTGCTGTTTTTTACCGGCGTGGCTTTTGCCTATTTCATTATTGCCCCATATACTATTAATTTCTTTGGCAACTATCAACTCAGCCCATCGTTCAAGAACGTAATAACGGTAGATAATTATTACGACACGATGAGTAACCTGATACTGGCACTTGGCCTGGTGTTCGAGTTGCCGATGATCATCTATTTTCTTTCGCGCATAGGCGTTATGACGCCCGCTTTTATGCGTGAAAAAAGAAAGTATGCGGTGCTTATCCTGTTCATCTTATCAGAAATAATAACCCCGCCCGATCTGTTCAGCTGCCTGCTGGTATTTTTCCCGGTATATGCCCTCTACGAAGCATCTATCTTTATTAGCGCCAGGGCTTTGAGAACACGTCTCGCAAAACAGGCAAGAGAAAATAACTAATCATATGCAAAACACATTCGACCGTTCTTTACCGATTGCCATGGGAGCCGACCACGCAGGCGTTGAGTATAAGGATGCAATTAAGAAAATGCTGATAGCCGAAGGTTGGCAGGTAGAAGACAAAGGCACCTACAGCACAGCAAGTACAGACTACCCCGACTATGCTCACCCGGTGGCTACCATGGTAGAAAAAGGCGAGGCAGCCTGCGGCATACTTATATGCGGCAGCGGCAACGGTATCTGCATGACGGCTAATAAGCACCAGGGCATACGCGCTGCACTTTGCTGGCTGGACGAACTGGCATCGCTGGCCCGCCAACACAACAATGCCAACATACTTTGTATGCCGGCACGCTTTGTGCCGCTGGAACTGGCCGAACAAATGACCCATACATTCCTGAGCACACCTTTTGAGGGCGGCCGACACGAGAACAGGGTGAATAAAATAGCCTGCTGATACAACAAATAAATAAGGCGCCGTTCGGGCGCCTTATTTATTATGGGTCTACCTCCAGGTACTCATTGCCGCAGTAATAGCCTGCGTTACTTTCCGGTCGTTCTTAATGGTCCAGTTGAGCATCTGCTGGGTGGTGGTATTGTCTTTAGAAAAGTGGAAGAAGATCAGCCCTTTTACTAATGGATATTTTACGGGCAGACTCTCAATTGCCTGCCTATACCAGTCGGCCCTGTTACCGCCCACGGCCAGGCTACCAAACTCTGTAATAATGATCGGCTTTCCGTAAGCAGACAGGTCTTTATAATGATTGCCGAATATCTCTTTGAACGACCACCATTTGCTCCAGGCGGCTATTGGCCCATAGTTCAGGGAGCCGACACCTACATAATCAACATATTCAGCTCCGGGGTAAAACCCTTTAAAAGGATAAGCAGGATGCGGGCTCCATATCCAGATAATATTATCTGCCTGTTGGGAACGGAACACCTTGTGTATATGCTGCCATGCCGCTATAAACTCAGTTGTGTCGTTGTTTTGCGGCCCCCATGGGTATCGGTAGCCATCATTCATCTCGTGGCCCAACCTCAACATTATGGGTGTGCCTGCTCTTTTCGCAGCCCGTGCCCACGCGGCAATATATTTGTCGTAGACACCTGCGGCTATATCTTTCATTCCATTGCGGTTACGTTCATCACCCGTGCGCCCTATGTGGTATTCATCATCACCAAAATCATTCAGCCATGGCTCCCAGGTGATCACCGGTATCGACCCCAGACTTACGATGCTGTTAACTGCTGATTCCGGAAACAACTCGTTAGGTTTATTACCCCAGGCGCTGTAAATATGTATAAGCGGGAAGGTTGTTTTCAAGGTGTCTTCCAGGTCCACTATACCCTGAAAGTTTTCATCCGATTCGTTATCGTAAGCGCCGGTCAGTATAGTTGCCGGGTTAAGTAATTCCTTAGGCGACTTTTTATAACTATTCAACCACTTTAATCTATCCTCTCTCTTCTCTTCCCGTTGTTCAGTTATCATTTTATGCTCCAGGGTGGTCACCATATCCCCGGTGTATGCCATAGCATTTTCTATAGGCCCTTTGCCTTTTCGCCCCATCCGGTTAAGCGCCAGCACCATCAGCGATGAGATAATGGCTGCCGCGGCAACTGCGCCCACCCTAAACCATATCTTTTTCATAGTTCATTGCTTTATGTGTACTAATATCGATCTTAGCCCACGGTTCCTCATCCGTCATACCCCGTGCTTCAAGTGCTGCGTATATACCACCTATAGCCATAATAAACGACATGCCTGCAAACGCGATCATCCCCCAGGTTTTCTCCGCACTGGCCCTCAATAGCGGCTCCGGCATATAAAACCGCCTGTAAATAACTACTCCACCCACCACCAGCAAAAATATAATTGCCTGTGCCACCATAGGCCTTATGAATGGGGTAATATAGCCAATAACCGCTTTTTTGGCTGTAGGAATATAAGGAACCCTGGCATTGACAACGGCCAGGGCAAAACCCATAAGGTAAACCGGCCACGATGCATACTTCAGTATCATACCCCGCCAGTGGAAGCCACGTTCCGTTTCGGGATCGCAAAGCCAACGCTGCATGTACAGGTATACTACTACCGAATAGGCCACTATCGGCGATCCGTAAACCAGGAATTCGGCAAAATTCATCCGGGCAGGCAGCAGGCCCGTAAAAAAGAAAATGAAAGGAATAAGGGTGAATACGAATTGCGTAACGCCCACCAGGTAGTAAGTACCAATTGTGAAATACGAAAGGCATTGCCAGAAGGTCAATGTCTTGTACAATTTAGGTAATTCCGTAAAAATGACCTCGAACACACCTCTTGCCCACTTCAATTGTTGTTTGCAGTACGACCCAAAGTCTTCCGGCACCAGTCCACGACTAACAATTACCGGGTTGTATACCGACTTCCATCCTGCGGCATGCAGGCGGATGGCCGTTACCAGATCTTCCGCCAGGCCTATGCCGTGGCCACCAATGCTATCCAGCGCCGCCCGCCTGAAGGTGCAATTGGCCCCTATAGCCACACTGCAGCCATACCCGTACAGCGACATTTGCGTTGGGCCATAGAAATTATAGGTTTGCTCGGCAGCACCCGCTGCAGTAAACGAACGGTACTGGTTGTAGTAAGCCTGCGATACCTGCACAAAGCCTACCCGCTCATCATTAAAATACCCAAGTGTATGCTCCAAAAATTCGGGGAAAGGAATGTGATCCGGATCAAGCACAAGTATAAAATCTTCTTTTACCAGTTTTAGTGCCCCGTTTATTTTGCCGGCCTTTGCACCCGGCAGCCCTACAAGGTTCAGCCATACCGCACCATTCCTTTCTGCACATTCACGGAAGGCGGGATCCTGGGTGTCATCTAACAAATAAGTAGTGTGCGGATATTTGATATTGGCGCATGCAGCCAGCGTTTTTTCAAACATCGTCAATGGCTCGCCCGGAGAACTGGTAGTAAAAATGGCAACACTTAACCCGTGCTGGGGCCTGATATACTCCGGCTTTTTTATGCGGATATAGCCCGTCCAGTTGAGTAACACCCTTAGTATGCCGTACCAGAATGATACTGTAAGTATTAAATAAAGCACCGGATTGCCGATGTGCTCCGGCCTGAACCACCAGTCTCCGAACAACAATATGGCCAGCACGCCACCCAGTATCAGCACAAGGAGAATAAAGCGGTCTGCCCGGGTTATATGCCGGGCCTCCTGGAAACGCCACAAGTGATCTTTGCTCTTTATCATCCGCTACTATCCCGAAGGACCATAAACCAGCCGGTCTGTATATTACCGGCTTAACAATACGAAAATGACATAAAATTCCGGAACAAATGATCAGTAAGTGATGATATCGGGTTGATTTGATGGTGAATTAGGTTTTTACGCTGATGAACCTTGCCGACGTCATCACTTTCCGCTCTCTCCCCCGCTACTGCCATGGTATCGTATAGCTGAGAGTTGTTTTATCCTTTCTTTTAATGATGAGCCATTGCCAGTTGCATTGGCCGCATCAATTTCTTTCAACATTTCTTCAATATTATCCCGCCTGTCCTGCAGCATCACTGCCTCCTCGCTTTCCGGCGTAAACTCAGATAAACTCAAGCGTTTATCCTGTTCTGCCTTCAGCACTTCCAGTTCTTCTTTTATCTTCTTAACTGTGTTATCCAGCATATCAGCATCCGCTACACTCTTTAATGCTTTGAGCCTTTGCTCTGCATCCATTATCCTGTCGCCAAAAGAATTCCCGGTTTTTGGTTGCCTCTTTTTGCTGCCTGCAAACCCCTTTTCTATGCCTACACTTACGTAGTTGCTGTTAAAGAAGAACGTACTCCGGTAAGTATACCTGGCACTAATCTGCCACATACCTTTTGGGTGAATGTTGAATCCTGTAGTAATATCGTACGGGGTGAACTGCTCTTTTGTAAATGCAGTACCTACATGTACCGGCCCTGCACTGTCTCTTATCAAAGTGGAATAAGGGTTGCTGGCCGTCCCGGTGCCGATATCGCCATTCAGGCTAAAGCTGACAGACCTGGTAATATCCAACCCGAATGAGAATAACAAAGAGTTGGTCAGCATTTCTGCCGGGGTAAAATAAGGATCATAGACGCCTGTTATCTTATATGCCGGGGTGTATTCGTTCAGTATCTCGCTCAGCGTTTTAGTAGACTTGTAGCTACTCTTATTGGCATTGGCATAGCTAACACTATAACCTAAATGTATCTTGCTGATAGGTGTTATCCATACCGGCACCAATAGCCACCCGTAGGTGGTATTGATAGAATTGTTGTCTTTAAATGTATTATTTACATAAGCCAGTTGCCCACTCCATTCCCGCTTCTGGAAATTCAACTTACCGGAGAACCGATAAATGGATAAGCTGGAGTCAATACTCCGGCGGGTATCCAGGTAAGGAGATCGTTCTCCGTTCAGCTCCAGGTTCAGGTGGGGTGCAAACTGTTCTACCAATCCCAGGCTCGCCGTCCAGTCTGTTTTACCCGTGGTAGGGAACTTCATAAAACCACCGCCGTAGCTGAGCTTCAGCTTAGCCGCAGGAAAATACATTTTGTTGTTCAGCGTAGCCCATTGTGCCTCAGTAATGCGCGGCTGCACAAAATTATATTGGCTGCCTGTGGCATACAGGTCCAGATATCTGTTGCTGTATTGCTCAATTTTGATATTGCCGTAGTAAGTTTCGTAAGGCTGGTTATCCACCAGGTAAGATCCGGTTATGCCTATTCTCAGCGCTCGTGCCTCCTTTAGACTTTCATATAATTCATTGGCTTCGGCATTTTCCGGTTCCGAGTCTAATACTTCATTTACATAGCCCATTGCATTTGCCGGCTCCCCGGTGTAGTAAAGCATGCGGGCACGCAACAGCGCAGTTCTAGATGATGAGTCGCCGGCTTTTTCCAGTTCGGCGATCAACTTATTGGCTTTTTCATACTTGCCCATGTATAAGAGCATGAGTATGTAGTCGCCCTTTACCTGGTTGTTGCCGGGCTGTAGTTTCATGCACTGTTTGTACAGCGTATCCGCGTCAGTGTAATTTGTAAGCCAGGTGCTGGTTTGTGCATTCAGGGCAACTGCATTAAAATCCTTCGCGTGCCTCGATACATATCCTTTCAGTAATTTATTGGCTTTGTAAATCTCTTTTCGGGCGATCAGGTCATTGGCCATTGCCACCGTGTCTCCGGCAGGCTTCCCAGCAGCTGCTTGCGCCCGCACGGTATGAACACCACAAGTAAGCACTACCGCCAAAGCAGTTGTACTTATTATTTTTTTCACGATGTTAGCAGTGTGTGGATAATCCATGCAAGGACAAAAATAGAAAATCCACACAATTATACAATAGGATGGAAATAAAATAATTATCCTTTTAAATAAATAACACTTACATCGGAATGTCTATCCGTATCTGCTTGGAGAACAACTTGCCCTTTTCGTCTTTACCATCTATCTTCCACATCACAGAGCGCAGTTTCACATAAAGAGGTTTCTGGTTGGCTGCTTTTACATTCTTGCCCAGTACATCCAGCCATTCCTCCGTTTTCTTACGGGTTAGGCGGCGGCTACGGCAGGCCTTATTCACTGCATTACGTATCTCATTGGCCGATGCCTTTTCGAAATCGAGGTCATTTTCGCCTAAACCCCTAACCGGATAGGCTCCGTTGCCGCCATTCACGCCCGCCCACGATGTGGTGGTGCTCAGCTCATCAAGCGGCAGTTCTCCGTTATGTCCCTTCAGTACCACTACCGATTGATAGCGCTGAGATACCTTGGTAACATTACCTGTTGTACGCAATACATTGCCATTTATATTCCCCGATGTCCAGGTAAATACAGCACCATTGTTATTAGACCGGCCACCCTGTTTACCATCAAGGCCCGGGAAGGTGATAGTCGTTTCTTTAAATTCTATTTTAAGGCCGGGACCTGCTGGTGCCGGGGCCTGTTTGGGTTCCTGCGCAGTTGCAACGGCCGGCTTTTTAGCGGTGTCTGCAGCAGGCGCTGCTGTTTTAGGACTATCAGCGGCAACATTAGATGGTATTACAGGCTGCAGATCAGCAACCAGGTCTTCCAGCTTGGCGGGATCGGTTTCTGTAACGATGGTTGTGGAATCGCCCAGTTTGATAGGCCCATGATTTCCTTTTGGAGAATTCTTGCACGATAGTGCGCATGCACTCATTATAAAAAGCAGAGCGTATCTTGACGGGAACCTCATTTGTCCATTTTTACGTTGCGAATGTAATAATATAACTGTACAATATTGTAATGAAGAACCAACTTAGCTGTAAGGCTGGCCTTATTCATCAGCAAATGCGAAAATTTCCTTAAAAATCGCACCATGTGCGATACCGACTAAAAACGCATCTCATTGTAATAGTGCAAGATAGATATTAACTACTGTGCGCCGCACCCGCTATCGGCAAAATCAATAAAAGTAGCTACATGTATGTGTCGGCGAAAAAATACCTTTGCACTGTTTTTCAATTCTTTCAAAAGGCAGATTACCACTCAAGCATCAGCTTATGCTACAACGTGTTCTGATACTATTTATCGCAACGCTATCTTTTTCAAATATAAACGCGCAGGTAAACGGCACCAACGATACCCGGCACCTGCCGGGCCACAGTGGCGACAGTACACTACGCACTTTTACACTGGAGCAATGTATTGCCTATGCACTTAAAAACCAGCCGGCGGTAAACCAGTCGAAACTGGATGAAGATATTGCCCGGGCTAACAGGTCTATTGCTCTTGCCGGGTTTCTGCCACAAGTTACAGGTACAGCTAATTACCAGCACTACATTCAGCTACCTACAACTTTCTTAAACCTGAACGGCACAGTAACCCGCGCAAACACCGGCCTGCCATTCACCTCTACCCCGGCAATAGCTGCTACACAAAATATCTTCAGCCCCGATGTACTGCTGGCATCCCGTACCGCTAACCTCAGCGTTCAGCTGGCGCGTACCAACACCAAGTCTGCCAAAATAGACCTGGTGGCGCAAGTAAGTAAATCTTTCTACGATGTATTGTTGTCTGTAGAGCGTATCAACGTCTATAAAGATGATACAGCCCGTTTAAGAAAAAATAAAGACGATGCCTATCAAAGGTATGTAAGCGGCATATCGGACAAGGTCGACTTTAAACAGGCCAGCATAGCTATCAACAACTCGCTGTCGCAGCTCAAAACCGCATCAGAAGAACTGAAGGCAAAATATGCACAGCTAAAAATGCTGATGGGTAGCCCAGCTGAGCAACAGATAACCGTAAGCTTTGATACAGCACAGATGCTGGCCAATGTGCTGGCAGATACTGCTCAACTGCTTAGAGTAGAAAGACGCGTGGAATTTGAACAACTGCAACTGGCCAGGCGCATCCAGCAATCTACCACATCTTACTACAAATACAGCATGATACCTACACTATCAGCTTTCTATAACTACAATTATCAGTATCTCAGCTACCAGTTCCAGGATCTTTATGATAAAGCATACCCTAACTCACTCATCGGTATTCAGCTGAGTGTGCCGTTGTTCACCGGGTTTAAACGCCTGGATAATGTGCATAAGTCGAAGCTGCAGGAAGAGCGCATTGATTGGGATGAGATGAACCTGAAGCTGAACATTTACAGCGAATACCAAGGTGCATTGGCTGCCTATAAAAGCAACCTGTATAACTTTCATGCGCAGGCCGAGAATGTGGCCATGGCGCGGGAAGTATATGATATTGTGAAGCTACAATACTCGGAAGGCATAAAGGCCTACCTGGATGTGATAGTAGCAGAGTCTGACCTGCAGAGCTCAGAGATAAATTACCTCAACGCCTTGTTCCAGTTGCTGCAAAGCAAGATAGACCTGGAAAAGGCCATGGGAGATATAGTAGTTGAATAATAGCTGAATTACTTAATGGCGCAATGGCTCAATGCTCGTCGTAAATAATAATTGCAATAATAATAATTGCGAAATGACAAAGGAAACCAAACCAATGATCAAGTCCTTTTTAATTGCCGGCTCAGTTGCAGTAACAACGCTGGCTGTTACATCATGCGGAGATAAGAAAACCGATGCACCCAACCCTGCTACAATACCAGTGCCGGTAAACGTATATGTAGTAACGCCTGAAAAGGCAACTTACTACGATCTTTACCCCGGCACTGTCGTGGCAATGAACCAGGTAGATATCCGCTCACAAACTGAAGGCTACGTAACAGGCATATTCTTTAAAGATGGTGCGCATGTAACCAAGGGCCAGAAGCTGTACCAGATAGATGTAAGCAAATACCAGGCAAGCGTTAACCAAAGCAGGGCCAACATACAAGTGGCAGAAGCTAACCTTGCCCAGGCCCAAAAGGATGCCGACCGCTACATATACCTGAACGAACATGATGCGGTAGCCAAACAAACATTGGACCATGCACTGACAGCACTGCAAAATGCAAAGAACCAATTAGCAGCAGCAAAACAGGATGCCATAAAAACACAGACCGATCTCAACTACTCCGTTATCCGTGCACCGTTCGATGGCACTATAGGCATATCGCAGGTACGTGAAGGGGCATCTGTATCTCCCGGCACTACTGTGCTCAATACCATATCTACAGAAAACCCTATGGCGGTAGATATCCTGATCAATGAAAAACAGATAGGCCGTTTCGTAGCCCTTCAGCAAGCTAAGATCAATGCAGCCGACTCACTATTTACCCTGCAGTTGCCAGACAACTCACTGTACAATGCGATTGGACAGATATATACCATGGACAGGGGGATAAACCCGCAAACAGGGAGCATGACAGTGCGCCTTACCTTCCCCAACCTCGGTGGCCAGTTGCGTTCAGGTATGAGCCCTAAAGTGCGCGTGCGCAATACCGACAACCAGGACCAGGTGATCATTCCGCTAAAAGCCGTTACAGAGCAAATGGGCGAGTACTTTGTATATGTAAAGAAAGATACTGCTATTGCCGCACCCGATGCCGGAGACGGTAAGAAAGCGCCGGCACCAACTGTAGCCCCGCATGCCATACAAAGAAAAGTAGTGCTGGGACCAACAATAGCCGACAAGGTAATAGTAAAGAGTGGCCTGGAGGCGGGCGACAACCTTATAGTAGATGGTGTGCAAAAGCTGCACGACGGTTCCCTGGTGAGTATGGGTGCAAAAAAGTAGCCATCACTTGAATCAATAATCTTCTTAGAGCAATATATCTCATGATAGCTGATGTTTTTATAAAAAGGCCGGTCACAGCAATAGTTATTTCTATTGTGCTGTTGTTGGTGGGTACCATATGTATCTTAAACCTGCCGGTAGGCCAGTACCCGGAGATCACCCCTGCCACAGTACAGGTTACCGGCCAGTTTACCGGGGCAGATGCGCTGACGGTTGAACAAACCATGGCGACACCTGTGGAAGCCCAGATCAACGGATCGCCAGGCATGCAGTACCTGCAAAGCAATAGTACCAGCAACGGGCAGATGACGGTGAATGCCATATTCTCCGTAGGCACCAATATTGATGTGGCCACCCTTGATGTGCAGAACCGCGTGAGCATTGCCACACCGCAGCTGCCGGATGTGGTAAAGCGCCTGGGCCTTACGGTAAGAAAAAGAAACCCCAGCATCCTGATGCTGGTGGCATTGTATTCGCCCAAGGGATCGCATAATGTTACTTTCGTGGACAACTACACCAACATATTTGTACGCGATGCGCTGTTGCGTGTAAAAGGTGTAGGCGATATCTTCAGCCGCACCGACGACTTTAGTATGCGTGTGTGGCTGAAGCCGGACAAGCTGGCGGAATACGGCATATCGGCCAGCGATGTAACGAGCGCACTGGCTGAACAGAACGTACAGGTAGCAGCGGGCTCTGTGGGTGTGCCGCCACAGCAAAGCAACCAGGTATTTGAGTATAGTCTTTTGGTGAACGGCCGCATCAGCAAGGTGAGCGACTTTGAGAATATCATCATTAAGACCATCCCAGGCACAGGTCAGATGTTATACCTGAAGGATGTAGCCCGCGTAGAGCTGGGTAAGTTTGCCTACGCCAGCAACTCTTTTGTTGATGGCAGGCGCGCATCTTACCTGCTGGTATACCAGGCGCCGGGTAGTAATGCCCTGGAAACAGCTGAAGGTGTTTACGCCCGCCTCGCAGAAATGAAAAAAACCTTCCCTTCGGATATCGACTACAGTGTGCCATTTGAATCTGTAACTGTGGTTAAAGTGTCTATGCACGAAGTGGTCATTACCCTGCTGGAAGCGCTGGGCTTGGTAGCAATAGTGGTATTCCTGTTCCTGCAAAACTGGCGGGCAACGCTTATCCCTATTCTCGCCATACCGGTATCTATAGTTGGTACATTTATCTTCTTCATACCGCTTGGCTTCACCATCAATACACTCACCATGTTCGGCTTTATCCTGGCCATTGGTATAGTGGTGGATGACGCGATAGTGGTGGTGGAAGCTGTGCAGCATTACATAGACCACAAGGGTATGAATGCCCGGGAAGCAACAGCCCAGGCCATGAAGGATATCTCCGGCCCTGTTGTGGCTATTGCGCTCATTCTTGCAGCAGTGTTTGTGCCGGTAGGTTTTATACCCGGCATTGTTGGTCGCCTGTACCAGCAGTTTGCGGTAACTATCGCTATATCGGTAGTGCTCTCTGCATTCGTCGCGCTGTCGCTTACGCCGGCTTTGTGTACCATGCTACTGCGCAAATCGCCGGTAACCAAAGATGCCAGGGGCCTTAACAGACTGTTCTATCGGTTCAACAACTGGTTCGAGCGTTTATCCGACCGGTATACTCATGGCGTAAGGTGGTCTATCAAAGCCAGCAAGCTGGTAATGGTGATGCTGGTATGCCTGTGTATAGGTACCGTTTTATTGTTCAAACAAAAACCTACGGGCTTTATCCCTACAGAAGACGAAGGGCGTATATTCATTACTTACGAATTACCCGAAGCTTCTTCTACAGCCCGATCGCTGGAAGTATTGCAGAAGATAATGAAGGTAGTGGGTGAAACTCCGGGTGTGGGCCACTTTGCGGCCCTGGGTGGATTGAACGTAGTCACCTTCTCTACCAAATCTAATGCAGGTTCTATCTTCTGCCAGCTGAAACCATGGGATGAACGGACGAACGCCGATGAGCAGGTGCCCAACATCATAGAGGTATTGAAGAAGCGCATTGCTGAAGCAGGCCTCAAGGAAGCCAATGTGGTAGTGATATCGCCACCGCCTATTCCGGGCCTTGGCCAGACTGCCGGTTTCAGTATACAGATACAGCAAAAGGAAACTTCCGATGACGTAAGAGCCTTTGAGAAAGTGGTGCGCAACTTTGTTGCCGAGGCCAACAAAGACCCGGCCATTGGTAGTGCATTTAGCTTCTATGGCGCGCACACACCAAGCTATAGTCTTACGGTAGACCGCGAGAAAGCCAAGAAACTGGGCGTTAATATATCAGAAGTATTCAGCGCTATACAAACCTACATGGGTAGCTTCTATGTCAATGACATCAGCCTCTACAGCCGTAACTTCCACGTAATGGTGCAGGCCGATACCAACTACAGGGTTGCCATTACCGACCTGGACAAATACTATGTACGCAACCAGGCGGGACAGATGCTACCTATGAGCACACTGGTATCGTACAGCCCTATAGAGACTGCGCCGTTGATATCCCACTTCAACATCTTCCGTTCTGCGGAAGTAAATGGCTCACCCAAGAAAGGCTTTAGTAGCGGCCAGGCCATCGAAGCTTTGAAGCGTGTAGCAGCCCGTACCTTGCCTGCGGGATATGGTTACGACTTCTCCGGACTTAGTTATGAAGAAGTGCATGTGGGTAATACCTCTATCTACATCTTTATGCTATCTATAGCATTCGTATTCCTGTTCCTGGCAGCTTTGTACGAAAGCTGGTCTGTGCCATTCTCCGTACTATTTGCCGTACCTGTTGGTGCATTTGGTGCCATACTCACACTGACGTTTGTCCCAAGTCTTACAGACAACGTCTATGCGCAAATAGGGCTTATTACGCTCATTGGTTTATCAGCCAAGAATGCCATCCTGATCGTGGAGTTTGCTAAAGAGCGGGTTGATGCAGGGGAAGAGCTGATCCGCTCTACACTTGAAGCTGTGCGCCTGCGTCTCCGCCCGATCATCATGACCTCGCTGGCCTTCATATTAGGCGTACTGCCGCTGGTGCTGGCTGAAGGCGCCGGAGCCGTAGCCCGCCGCACCATAGGCTTTACCGTATTTGGCGGTATGCTGGCGGCCACATCGCTGGCCATATTTATAGTACCGGTACTGTTCGTTATCATCTGCCGCATTTCATACGGCAAAAAAGCGCTGGAAAGAAAGCAACGCGGAGAAGGAACTGATATAGAGCAATTGACCGCCAACTAAAAAGTAGGATTGAAATACCAGGTGCCATGAGTAACTTCATGGCACTTTTTTTATTGTTACATTGGTCAAAGCCATTGCCACATTCCATCACATTTAACCACATTGCCGCATTAAAAAAATGATCCTTCCACCATCCTTCTACACCCGTAAAGACGTTGCTAAAATAGCGCGTGAGCTATTGGGCAAAGTGATCGTGACCAACATCAATGGCATACACACATCAGGCATGATAGTGGAAACGGAGGCGTATGCAGGCGTTCACGATAAGGCAGCACACTCCTACGGCGGTAGGCTTACAGAACGCACCAAAGTAATGTATATGAATGGGGGCGTAGCCTATATCTACCTGTGTTACGGCATCCATCATTTATTCAACGTAATTACGAATGTGGAAGGAACACCCAGTGGAGTACTGATACGTGCCGTAGAACCGCTGGAAGGCATAGAAGATATGCTGCTGCGCCGCAGGAAAGATAAGCTTACCCCAGCCTTAACAGCCGGCCCCGGCGCCATGAGCGCAGCACTGGGCATCAACACAGCACTAACCGGCACACCTCTATCCGGCAACGACATATTCATAGAAGACCGCGGCATTAAAATAAAACCACAAGACATTGTAGTTGGCACACGTGTAGGCGTAGCCTACGCAGAAGAAGATGCCCTGCTACCCTACCGGTTCTCAATAAAGGGGAATAAGTATGTGAGCAAGGGAAAAGGATTATGATTATCAACTTCCTGTATCAACAGCCGCTGTCCTGTCTTCCGACAGACAGCATCGTTTTCGGACACCACGTAAAATGCGGGAGCACCTGGACAATGCAATCACTCTAAAACCCTTAATTTCAACACATGAATATCAATAACCTATCCGACCTACCCGAGTGGGACGACGTTAAAAACTTTGAAGATGAAGGTGAAGAGTGGAAAACCAACCCAACAAAAGAATTGTGCATAGACCTGTATAATAAATGGCGAGAGATCGTATTTATGCTTAATGGTATCATCAAACCGCTAATAGAAGAAGATGAACGCAACGGGGCTGATGAATGCGCTATCATTACCTCTACCGCCGCACATATACTTGCTGATGCATACTTAGTTGGCGCTAAGATAAGAAGCTCAGAAGCAGCGGGCATGTATATTGCCCGTATGGAAAATGCGTCCATCATCAGAACCAATGCCCAATCTATAGCCTCTAGCCTGCTGCTGATCGAAGAAGAAGCAGATGAAGCGCACATAACCACATTGCGGGAAGAGATCAACAGTTTCAGGGCACTGTTCAAGCAGTGGGTAGCTTCGTTCGAAAAAGATGAATTTACCGACGACTGGGGATTGTTTATATAAACAAAATGCCGGGCTCACACCCGGCATTTCAATTCATTACGCTCATTGAGCCATCCAGCTTGTCATCCCTGAGCATGCCAAAGGACATCGAGCAATTAAACAACTACACTCTTTCAATGATTACCGCATAACCCTGGCCCAGGCCTATACACATGGTGCAAAGCGCGTAGCGCTTGTTTTGCTTGTGCAGCTCTATAGCGGCAGAGTTTACTATGCGCGTGCCAGACATACCCAACGGATGGCCTATAGCAATAGCACCACCGTTAATGTTCACGCGGCTATCATCATCAGCAACGCCCAGGTTACGCAATACTGCAAGCCCCTGTGCAGCAAATGCTTCGTTCAGCTCTATTATGTCTATATCCTTCATAGTAAGGCCGGCCTTGGCCAATGCCTTTTGGGTAGCAGGCACGGGGCCTATACCCATTATACGGGGCTCTACGCCTGCAACAGCACTGCTCACTATACGTGCTTTAGGTGTTATACCATATTGCTTTATCGCCTGCTCCGATACCACATACAGCGCGGCAGCACCATCGTTAAGGCCCGACGCATTACCTGCAGTTACAGTGCCGTCTTTCTTAAAAGATGGCTTCAACTTACCAAGTATTTCTGTTGTGGTAGTCGGCTTTATGAATTCATCAGTATCCACTATAGTTACCGCACCTTTTTTACCGGCTATCTCCACCCCAACTATTTCCTCAGCAAGGCGGCCACTGGCCTGTGCAGCAGCAGCTTTCATCTGTGAACGGTAGGCAAACAGGTCCTGGTCTTCGCGGCTGATGTTATACATCTCCGCAAGATTCTCTGCCGTCATGCCCATAGCATCTGTGCCATACATCTCGTGCATCTTCGGGTTAATGAAGCGCCAGCCAAAGCTGCTGTCATACATCTGCGCGTCCTGGCCAAAAGGCTGAGATGTCTTAGAGATCACCCATGGGCCACGGGTCATATGTTCTGCACCGGCAGCTATAAATATTTCTCCATCTCCTGCCTGTATCCCACGCGCTGCGTTGATCACGGCCGACATACCCGATGCACACAGCCTGTTTACCGTTTCGCCCGGCACACTATAGGGTATACCAGCCAGCAGCAGCGCCATACGCGCTATGTTGCGGTTGTCTTCGCCGGCCTGGTTGGCACAGCCCATTATTACATCGTCTATAGCTTCTGCCGGTATGTTCGGATTGCGCTCTACCAGTTTTTTCAATACCCATGCGGCCATATCATCGGTCCTTATGCCCGACAATGAACCACGGAAATTACCTATTGGCGTACGCAGGCCATCGGCTATAAATGCATCTTTCATGCTATGTTGTTTTAGAAATCGGGTATAAAAGTATCATTTTTCCTACAGTCTCCTTCTATATACTGCTAATGCTACTATTATCTGTTTAAATAAATATTCAACACCATTAAAATCTGATTAACATAATTTAAATGCCGCCATTCTGCGTAACTGCTACATTTGTAGTCGCCTGTGCCGGTGGCACCATTTTAGAATTATGACGAAGTTGAACATGGACGCAAACGGATTTTCTTACATCACTGAAAACATCGAAGACTACGCCATTATCTTACTCGATCCTTCCGGCAAAATAGAAGAGTGGAACAAAGGAGCGGAAAAAATTAAAGGTTATACCAGCGAGGATATCCTGGGGCGCAGCTTTAAAATATTCTATACCCCAGAAGACCTGGCCAACAACCTGCCCGAAAAATTACTGGCGCAGGCTATAAAGAACCACAAGGCTACCAGCGAAGGCTGGCGGGTACGCAAGGATGGTAGCCGTTTTTGGGGCAGCATTTCCATAACCCCCATTTTTGATGCGCAAGGCGAACTGGATGGCTTTATAAAAGTTACCCGCGATCTCTCTGAACGCAAAAATTCAGAAGAATTGCTGATGCAGAAAAATGCCAGCTTGCTGGAGGCGGAGAGGACTGCCCGCATGTGCTCCTGGACGTGGGACGTAGACAGCGATACTTTTGGCTGGTCGGAAGCCGCGTGCAACATCTTCAATATCAGCCTCGATTACACACTTGACTACGACCGTTTCATACGCCTGGTGCATGAAGACGACCGGGAGAATGTACGCGTGGTGGTGCAAAAACTGCTGCACAAAAAAGACCTCCGCGAATTCAGATTCCGCATCTCAGGCATGGGCAATGTAGAGAAAGACGTGTTGGTATGTGCCGGTAAAATAGTACTCAACAATGATGGTACCGTAGCCCGCATAAATGGCACCCTGCAGGATGTTACCGAGAAGATGAGCTACATCAACCATATTCGCGAAAAGAACCGCAAGCTGGCAGAGATAGCGCAGGTGCAATCGCATATCGTGCGCAGCCAGGTAGCCAATATACTGGGCATCTGCGAAGTGTTCGACCTTGACAATATGAACAACCCGGAAAATAAGGAATTGATACTGGAGTTGAAACGGTCTACAGAAAAGCTGGACAGCATTACACGGGCCATCGTAGACAGAACGTATGAGAACGCCCCGGTTACCCTTCCAGGTGAATGGAAATAACGATCATCCTCGTCAGTAACGACTGAATGGAGTTGGTTAGCGGCAGGCTGCGATCCTGGAACAGCTGATTGCGTAAGCCCTGGCTTATTTTTATCTCTGGAGAGAAGATAAAGCTTTCATTAAAGAACTCAAAACCTACACCCAATTCGTAACCGTAGTCCACGGGGCTTACTTTCAAAAATTCATCTGTCCTGCGCGAGCGTGCATTGGCTGCCAGGTCGTAATCGAACTTACCACCTACAATAGCATAAAAACGAAAATTGTTGATGCGATCGCTCTTAAACTTTAATTGTAATGGCAGGTGCATATAGATGGCCTCAACACCTTTACTTATGGGACTATCCGCAGTGGCTATAGGCGATCCGTAAGTGTAGTTCAGCCGCTTCTCGGCAAATGCCAGCGACGGCACAAATCGCAGATCCACAAAGTTGGTCAGCTTCAGGTTGGCCAGCAAACCCAGGTTAAAACCCGGAGACCATTTAGGCTGTATGCTTTTAAAGGTATCTGTCTTACCAAACGCTTCGGTGTAATTGATCTGGTAAACGGAAAAATTCAGCCCGAAAGTAATACCGAAATAGTATTTTTTTTCGTCGTGGTCCGGCATGCTCAGCGCTACTCTTTGCGCGGCGGCGGAAAAAGACACAATAAGAGCCAGTAAGATCAATACCCTTTGGGCGTAACGCATAAGCTGGTTTTCAGAACTATTTCAACGCAATAATACAAACTTACAGTATGTTATTACCGGCGTTCCCGATTTTGTTCATACTATAATAACAAACTTTTATAAAAAACATGGCTGTATGACAAAAAAATCATTAGCTTTGTTATACAAAAGCGAATGACACCATCGCATAAAGAAATTTTCCTGGCACCATGACAACCAGGTAAGCCCCCGCTCTTCGGGGGCTTTTTCATTGCCCTTATGAGAACAGGAAGGCTATATCGTCCTTCGTCAATCGCTTCATAAAGGCATTGTCGTCAGATACCAGATCGTTGGCCAGCGCACGCTTCTGCTCCTGTAGTTGCAGCATTTTCTCTTCAAGCGTATCCTTGCAGATAAGCCTGTAGGCAAATATATTTTTCGTTTGGCCTATACGGTGCGTACGGTCTATTGCCTGCTGCTCTACCGCCGGGTTCCACCATGGGTCTACAATATATACGTAGTCAGCAGCAGTAAGGTTCAAACCTATACCACCCGCTTTTAAGGATATCAAGAACACCCTGCATTCCTGGTTGTTCTGGAACTCGTTGATCACACGCTCCCGCTCCGTTGCAGAAGTACTACCATCAAAATATACATAAGGTATATTTTCCTTCTCCATATTCTGTTTTATCAGCCCCAGCATACCCAGGAACTGGGAGAAGATAAGTACCTTATGATCACCTACATTTTCTGTTATCTCCCTCGATAATTCATCCAGCTTTATAGAGTGGTTGGGGAAGCGCTCTTCGTCATTCATAATAGCGGGCGAGTCGCATATCTGGCGCAGCTTGGTAAGGCCCTGCAATATATGCATCTGGCTGCGCTCCATGCCCTGCTCTTCTATCATGCCCAGTATCTGCGAGCGATAAGTGTTGCGGTAAGCATCGTATATTTTACGCTGCTCCGGCCCCATCTCGCAATACAGTATCATTTCTGTTTTTTCCGGTAGATCTTTGGCTACCTGCTCCTTTGTGCGTCTCAGCAAAAACGGATAGGTAAGCTTGCGCAACTGCTTCTTTACATCATCCTCACGAAACTTATCTATAGGCGTGGCAAACTCGCTCATAAAGAATTCCCTGCTGCCCAGCATACCGGGGTTCAGGAAGTTCATCTGCGCATACAGGTCAAAGGTATTATTCTGCAATGGCGTACCGCTCAGTGCCAACCTGTTCTTAGAGTTCAGCAACAGCGATGCCTTAGCCACCTGCGACTGTGGGTTTTTGATAGACTGCGATTCATCCAACACCACATAGTCGAACGGCATATCCTTGAACATCTTGATATCGCTGCGCATAGTGCCGTATGTAGTAATGATCACATCAAAGTCGGCAAATGCTTCCGGGTTCATCGTGCGCTTAGGACCATGATGGATGATCTTGGTAAGCGTCGGCGTGAATTTATCTATTTCCTTTTCCCAGTTAAACATCAGCGTGGTAGGACATACCACCAGGTATTTGGGATTGGTGTGTGTATTCTTATAATGCTGGAAGAATGTAAGCGTCTGTACTGTTTTACCCAAACCCATATCATCTGCCAGTATACCGCCCCAGCCGGCTTCGTTCAGGAACTTCAGCCACTGGAAGCCCGCCAGCTGGTAAGGACGCAGCACTGCTTCCAGGTGGTCTGGTGGTTTTACCTCACTGTAGTCATTATCCAGTATGTTCTCCAGCCTTACTTTCTTTATCTCCAGTTCATCCAGCAGCGCCTGCTCATCTATCTCAGACAGCAACTCGTCCAGCACGCTGAAGTGGTATTTCTTCAGGCGTATCTTATTACCTTTTGTCTCGCCTACTTTCAGCAGCAGGGTATACTTCTTCAGCCAGTCTTCAGGCAGCATACCCAGCGATCCGTCGCCCAGTTTCACAAAGTTCTGCTTCTGCGCCAGTGCACGTTTCACTTCTATTATAGATACACTCTGATCACCAAACTTCAACTCTATCGAAGCATCAAACCAGTCAATACCACTGCTGATGCTGATTTGTGTTTCAGGCTTATGCGTATTAACGCGCAGTGTCTTCAGGCGTTCCAGGCCGCGCAGGTCCATGCCCCATTCCCTCACCTGGTCAGTAAACCTCAGGAACCAGTTATTAGATAACACAGCATTACCCGGCAGGTAATAGTAGTGCTCGCGCTTGTTGTATTGTATGTCCGAATGCAGGGTATGCAACTGCTGCAGCGCTTCCGCTTCCGCTTCTTCGTTACGCGTGGTCACCCTTACCATCCCTTTAAATGGTTGTACTACATCGCCTGTTAGCCCGGCTGTTATTTCCACGCCACCGTAATCAAACATCGGCTGGATGATAAACATATTCTCCCGCTCCTGCAGGTATATCAGTGTTTTGGGCACTACAAGTTCTGCATGCTCTACCAGCTCTTCAGAGAAATGCACATGCACTATCTTGTTCCAATCCATCAATGGCCCGTTCAGGAAGTCGTTCCATTCTTTGGCCTCTATGGTCAGCATGCCGTCGGGCAGGAAGCGCTCTACCAGCGCTACCTCCTGCAGGGTGCCAATACTGTATATTTTGTGCTGGTACATGATCAGCGCCGCGTTCAGCAATTGTACATCTTTAAAACGCACGGCACTGTTCTCTACTATCCACTCCAGGTTTAGGGTGTATTTCTTTCCTTTCTTCCGCACTTCAAGTTGTGGGTGTACTGCCTTGTCAGAAAAACCCACCTGCTCTATCCCTGCCGATGTTATTGGCTTACCTGCCTTCTTCATGTACAGCAGCGGATAGTCAGCGTAGCGGCTCAGCATCTTCTGGTACTTAGGCAGAAGGTATTCCCACAGTTGCTCTTTCACATCCGTAGGCGGATTATCAGTCAGCGCAGCATCCTGGTCGCTCATAAAATCGCCGAAAGGCATATTCTTGCGCACATACTTCACCAGTTCATCACCCATAAATTTGCGCACCACAGGCAGCATCTCGCGCTCTGCCTCGCGGAAACGCAGCGGGTTAATGTATTGCTGCAGTTCCAGCTTCTCTATCTTATCGGTCAGCTCATGTTCATCTTCATCTGTGGTGCCCGATACCAGCATCACATCTATATACGGAAAGCTGGTTACCGATGGATCTACAAGTATGCCCAGTCGCCTTTGCTCTGCTGCTACAGTTGGTATTTCCACAACAACCTCCTGCTTTACAGGTTGCGGTTGGCTGGCATTTACTTTCTTCAGGGTAGGATCCAGCACCCGTAAAAATGGCTTGCCGTTTTCGTAGGTAAACGTGAATTTACCACTCAGGTCATCCTCCAGGCTATACCCATACTGCTCCAGCAGTTTATTCTTTTGCACGTCCCAGTTCTGCATGGCCTGGAAGAACTGTGGCCCATACTTCTTCAGCAGTTGCAGGAACACAGTAGCCTTATGTACACACAGCGGAAACCTGTTCTCCGAACATCCGCATGACGTATCAAAATATCTTTCTTCGTTTTGCTTTATTCTTACATGGAAGCTGGCATTGCCATCCTCTACATCCGCCTCTATCTTCTCGCTCTTGCCCGATGTGATGGTGGCCTTGTTATCTGCTGCCCAGTTCTCAGCTGTATCTATATCATGCGGGGAGGTAAATATCTGCAATACCTGCCGGCTCACCTGGCGCATACGCACTATGGTGTGCTTCTGGTCATAATGCACATCTGTGTTTTCGAAAAAACCACTCTGTATGATGTCATTCAGCTGGAACAGGGCGGCCACCTCGTGGCGGCATATCTCGCCCAGGTTATAAGGGCACTGGCAGCGCACAGATATTTCCTGCGGCTGCAGATACTTGTTTACTGTTACAGTATAATAGTTCTGGTAAAGATCGTTGCGCACACGAAAGCGCACTTGCTCAATAAGATGATCTACATCAAGCATCTGCACGCCCGATGAATAGAATATCTTCTTACCTCTTTTTATTACTTCTTCGGTTCCGTGATTGTAAACAAACTTGAGTATGGCGGGTAAAGACATGCAGTACAATGCCCCTTTGAAAAAGGCAATCTACAAAAGTACCGAAAAAAGCAGGTTGGGTCCAAGAAAAAAACACATAAAATATATGTTAAATACCTATGGCTTCATAGAAAGAATCACAGGACACAAAACAAAAACGGCCTCCGTATCGGAAGCCGTTTCAAATATTATACAAAACTACTAGTACAGTTTAGGACAAGACCAGTTGTAAACCGGCAGCCTTTCGTGCTTGTTGATGCGGCCAAAGTACAGCAGCGATATTTCGTAACCACCCATGCCCTTTGTAGCCGGAGTGAAGGTAGACACGTTAACATCGTAGCTTACACCAATACGCATTTTAGACCATTCAATACCTATGTAAGGACAAAGCGCATCGTTGTAGCGATACCAGCCACCCAGGTAAAGAACTGTATTACGCTGGTAGTCCAGGTCATGGCCGGGGTTCATAATGAAACCTACCGCTGCACCCAGCAATACTTCCGAAGCGCCCGCCTGGCTTTGGTACAGGGCAGATGCATACAGAACAGTATTTTCATTCATATCAAAAGAACCACCCAGGTAACCTGTAGTACGGGAGTGTATCTGGTGATTATCGTTCAGGAATGTTTCTACCGGCTGTGTCATGTGGTAGTAAGACAGGCCCATATAAGCAGTAGCATGCTCTGCTATCTGGCCGGAATACATCAAACCCACATTAAAATCAGGATAAGAGAGATCGGCGTTGGTGAAAGTTTCGTTGGTAGTATACGGAGTGCCGCCTGTTGCCGGGTTAAACTGGTCTTCAAAGGTAAGCTTAGAGAAATCCAGGTGTTTCTGCACCAGGAAACCCTGCACGCCTATAGAAAGGTGCTGCAGTTTATCGCGGCCAAAACCCTTGTGGTAAGCCAGCGACAGACCTGCTGTAGTATTCTGCAGGCCACCCGAACCTGATTTATCATACAAAACCATTACACCCAGGCCCAATGCATCACCTTCAGGCAATTTGCCTTTCAGCAAAGCCATATCGAAAGATGCGGTACCTGTAATATATGGACTGGCAGATACTGAAGACCACTGGTTGCGGTAGTTGGCAGCAAAACGCAGATCATCAGGCACCAGGCCCGTCAGCGCCGGGTTCAGAGTGAGGGGCGAGGTAAAATATTGTGTAAAATGCACATCCTGAGCTAATGCAGACCCTGCAAGCATTAACGACATACCTAACCCGAGTAGTGATTTCTTCATTGTATACTTTTTTAAATCAAGAGCCAATTCCTCAGCAAATTATAGTAATTATTCTATTTAAACAAAGACGCGTTAAAATTTCTTTTGGTTGGGCTAGCCCTGTCTTTTTTTACCGAAAGCCAGGTCGCCGGCGTCCCCGAGGCCCGGCACAATGTACCCGCGCGATGTCAGTTCATCATCTATTGCCGCCGCCCATATATGCGCGTGCGGAAATTTTTCGGCCACAGCCTTAATGCCCACGGTACACGCTATTGCTGTAACTATATGAATTTCAGATGGTTGATCAAACTCCGTCAATGCAGATATGGCTAAAATAAGCGACGAACCTGTGGCCAGCATCGGGTCGGCCACTATCAGCGGACGGTTGGCCAGCTCCGGGCTGGTGATATACTCTTGGTATATTTCAAAATTTTCTCCCGGGTCGTGTTTGCGGTACGCACCTATGAAACCGCTGTCGGCACGGTCAAAATAGTTAAGCAAACCATTATATAATGGCAGGCCCGCACGCAGTATCGTGGTGATCACCGGCTGGGTTTCCAGCACTGCACTGGTAGTTTCGGCCATAGGCGTAGTAATGCTTATGGTCTTAAATTGCATCAGTTTGCTTATCTCGTAGGCTGTAACCTCACCTATGCGCTCCAGGTTACGGCGAAAGCGCAGCCTGTCCTGTTGCACTGCCACATTACGCATATCACTCACCCATTCCGATACCAGCGAGTTCGAAACGCTCAGATTAGTCACCATTGTATTCTAAAAATTTTCCGAAAAGTACCGCAAAAACCCCAATCTTAAAAATATGCTGCATGTTATTGCATTTTTTCATCTAATAACCAACACTTCCCCTGCTAACACGCATTAATAGTATCGTACAAATAGCTGGCAACTAATCGCTGTTATCTTACTTTTGCTTTGCATTATGAAGTATTACATTGCTCCCGGCGTTTACCTGTTCATACTATTTACAACACTTTCTTTCTACTCCATTGCAGAGCAGAAACCAATCAATCCATATGCAGCGATCGACGATATGGCGCTCCGCATACCGGATTCCCTGACACATACTACATCCGACATAGCCAGATACTTTTCTGCCATTTTTAAGACCGACAACGATAAAGCCCGGGCAGCCTTCATATGGACAGCTTCCACTTTCAGCTATGATGTGGACAATATGTACGCGCTCAACTTTTATGAAAAAACAGAAGACAAAATAAACAAGCCGCTGGCCACTCATAAAGGCATTTGCGAGAACTATGCCGCTGTGTTCACAGATGTATGCAATAAGATGGGCATCAAGGCGTACAGCATCACCGGCTACACCAGGCAGCATAACCAAAACAGTTACGTGCCTCATGCATGGTGCACCGCGGTTATAAACGGGACATGGTATCTATTCGATCCTACATGGGGATCTGGCTATGTAAGCGGCAAAACATTTATCCATAAGATTGATAACAGCTACTATAAGACGAACCCGGCAATAAGAATAGCCACGCATATGCCCTTCGACCCTATGTGGCAGCTACTCTTCTACCCGATAACCAGTAAAGAGTTTAGCGAAGGGAACACACTAATGAACACCAAGAAGCCATTTTTCGCCTACGCAGATTCTATAGCCGTGTGGGAAAAACAAACGGAAGATGAACAATTTGAGAATGAGGCGCGCCGTATCGAAGCAAATGGAGTAAACTCCTCGCTGATATACGACCGGCTAAAGCATATAAAACTGGTAATAGAATACAACAAGAATAAAGAAATTGCCAATAAGCACAATGAGAATGTAGCTATTTATAATGCCGCGACAGCCGACTACAATAAGGCAATTAAATTCATCAACAAATTTATAGAGTATCGCAATAAGCAGTTCAAACCTCTTGTTCCCGATGCCGAGATACAGGGAATGGTAGATTCGGCTGACAACCGGATAATTGCCACGCGCGAGAAACTGGCCGCCACTATTGCGAATGGTAATATAACCGCAGATATGCTAACTTCATTAAGAGAGAACGTAAATGAAGTGGCCAAACATATACAAGAACAAAAGCAGTTCCTTGCGAAATATTTCAGTAAAGGAAAATTTATGCGCAAGACTATGTTCACCAATTTATACAACGGGCAGTAATATAACAGAACCGTTAAGGCCTATAAGTTTTTCAAATGACAGCGGCAAAATACATGTACGTACATTTGTTTTAAATATCAGCTTATGGAAAGGAAAGAATTCATAAAGAAGGGAATAGTAGGCACTGTAGTTTCTTACATAGCCGCTGCATTTGGCAACAAGGCTGAGGCTGCTTACAAATTCGCCAATAGTGGCTACCGTGGTGTGGAAGGTGTACTCTCCCCTACCAATACGCATATGGTGGGTAATGGCTTCCGGGTAATGAACTTCTTTCCTAATGGTAAGGGCTTTGAAGAGCGCATGAGCCCATTCTTCCTGCTCGACTTTAATGCGGAAGTCGATTTCCCCCCATCGGAATTATCTCGTGGCGTAGGTGTACATCCGCACAGGGGTATCGAGACCATCACCTTTGCTTATAAAGGTGGCGTAGAGCATCACGATAGTAAGGGCAACCACGGTATTATATATAAGGGCGACATACAGTGGATGACAGCCGGTGGCGGTGTGTTGCATAAAGAGTATCACGAAAAGAACTTTGACAAGAACGGTGGCGCTTTCGAGATGGTCCAGCTATGGATCAACCTGCCTAAAAAGCACAAGATGACACCGGCCAAATACCAGAGCATATCGCATAAAAACAAACCGAAGCATACCCTGCCGCACAATATGGGCGAGGTATATGTGGTAGCAGGCGAGTATAAAGATGTAAAGGGCATTGCCAGTACTTTCTCGCCCATCCACATGTATGATATGCACCTGAACCCCGGCGCGGATTTTACCTTCTCGCTACCGGCACATTATAACTCAGGCATACTGGTAGTTGATGGCAATATAACTGTTAATGGCACGGCAGCCCCGGAGAACCATTATGTACAGCTGAAAAACGAAGCCGGCGAGATACACATTAAAGCCGGCGCCAAAACCACATTGCTTGTTTTAAGCGGTGAGCCGCTGAATGAACCTTATGTAGGTTATGGTCCGTTTGTGATGAACACACAGGAAGAGATACACCAGGCCATTAAAGACTTTAACGATGGCAAGTTTGGTTTCCTGGCTGATTAGGCTCTGTATTGCTGTAGCGATATAGCATTTGTAATACAAAAGCAATTTGCCAAATTTTAAGAATTAAGTATGATTACGCAATTATATTGTTTGGTAACTTTATTTCATGTCGAGATTTATGGTGGCCGTTGTTTTGGCCATAATTGTTCATAGTGCGGATGCGCAGGTGAAGGTGAGCCCTTACAGGGCAGTGGATAGTGTCGCATTGCAAATGCCAGACTCTATGACGAAGTCGACTGCCGCAATAGCCCGATATATCAACAAACACTTCAAAAGCGATGACAATAAGGTACGTGCCGCATTTATATGGGTAGCCAATACATTCAGCTACGATGTAGCTGGCATGTATACCTTCCGGGGCAAGGAAACACAGGACGAAAAGATAGCCAAGATACTTGCCTCCCATAAAGGTGTTTGCGATCATTACTCGTCTGTATTTACCGATGTCTGTAAAAAGATGGGTCTACGGGCCTACACCATTACCGGCTATACCAAACAACATGGCGAGACGAGCGCACTGGCACATGCATGGTGCACCGTTTACAGCGATCATGCGTGGAAGTTATACGACCCCACATGGGCCTCCGGCTTCATCAACAAAGGCATATTCACACCGCGTATCAACAACGATTTTTACGATGTGCCTGCTGATAAATTCATTGCTACCCACATGCCGTTCGACCCTATGTGGCAAATGCGCACAAAGCCCTATAATAGTACTGAGTTTAACGAAGGACAGCCCGATGTCAAACGATCAGCTTCTTACTTCAGCTATCCCGATAGTATTGCCGCTTACGAGCGGATGACAGAAGAACAACAGCTACTGGCAACTGCACGCAGAATAGAGGCTAATGGTGTAGAGAACGAACTTACCTTCAACAAGCTGAACCATATTAAAAACGATCTCGACTATCGCAAGAATATGGAGGTGTTTAAGAAGAGTACACAAAACGTAAACCTCTACAACGATGCCGTAGCCGATTATAATGCTGGCGTTAAATACTTCAACTCTTTTGTAGAATACCGCAACCGCGAGTTTAAACCTGCAATGGCCGAGAAGCATGCTAAAGAAATGATAGACTCTGCCGGCAACCGCATCACCGCAGCCCAACGCAAACTAAAGAGCGTAACGCCTACCGGTACCATTACAGAAGAGTTCATTGCCTCGTTCAGCAAGAACGTAAATGGTCTGGCCAGCAGGCTTGATGAGCAGAAGGCATTTTTAGCCGACTACTTAGATAAAAGCGTTGGTGAGCGCCGCTCCGCATCGGCCAATTAATGTATAAGCATCCCGGTCAATGCCTTTTCATCCCACCCAAGGAAGTAGCGGCCATCACCCATATCCCATACCGGGCGTTTAATTACAGAATTATACTGCATCATTACTGCTATCGCAGCCTCTTTGTTGTCTATACACTTCTTATCATTCTCGCTTAGCTCTTTGTAAGTGGTGCTACGCGTATTCACCAGTTTGTTTACGGGGAAGTGTTTCAGCCATATTTCCAGCGTTTGCTTGTCTATGCCGTGCTCCCTGTAGTTATGAAACCTGAACTCAATTTTATTGGCATTAAGCCATTTAATGGCCTTTTGTACCGTATCGCAATTAGGTATGCCGTATATGGTTATCATGGTTGCAAATATAGCGCACTTTTTCACGCGCGTTTAGTATACAAATCCCTGCAGTTTGTTCTCCTTTTGTTTTATCAATAACCATATAAATTCTATTATTCGGAACGAACGTTCCTGAATATATACTTTTGTGGAACAATCATTCCAAAAACAAAAAACTAACAACAACATGAACACATTAAACAACAAAACAGTCATCATTACAGGCGGCAACAGCGGCATAGGTTATGCAACAGCTAAAGAAATGAAGGCCAAGGGTGCCAACGTTATCATTACCGGTCGCAACCACGATGCCGTGACAAAGGCAGCAGGCGAGCTAGGAGTTAAAGGACTTATTGCTGACCAGGGAGACCTGAAAGCTATAGACAAACTTGTAGCAGACGTAAAAGCACAACATGGCAATGTGGATGTTTTATTCATAAATGCAGGTATAGGCGCTTTTATACCACTGCACCAGGTAGACGAAGCACACTTCGACAGTATCATGAACGTCAACTTTAAAGGCGCATACTTTACGCTCAATAAGTTTTTGCCTATCCTTAACGAAGGCGCTTCAGTTATCTTCCTTTCATCAGTAAGTGCTACTACAGGCATGCCGGGCTCTTCTGTATACTCTGCCAGCAAGGCCGCGCTTAACTCATTGGTAAAGGTTGCGTCATCAGAACTGGCTGCTAAAAAGATACGTGTCAATGCCGTAAGTCCCGGCCCTATACAAACACCAATATTCAGCAAAATGGGGGTTGATGAAGCAACCCAGCAGGGCATGGCCGAGACCTTCAGCAATCGTGTGCCACTCAAGCGTATGGGCCAGGCTCACGAAGTAGCCAAGCTGGTGTCCTTCCTTGCCGGCAGCGATGCCCAGTTCATTACCGGTGCCGATTATGTAGTAGACGGTGGCGTAGGAGTTAACGCCCTGATGGGATAAAAAAACAGCATTACCATGGATAGCATAACTTTGCCGTATAACTGCGGCAAAGTTTTTTTGCATCAGGAGGAAATGATCAATGGCCAGGACAAAAGAATTTGACGAAGATGAAGTGCTGAAGAAAGCAATTTGCGTGTTTACCAGTAAGGGCTATAATGCTACTTCTGCGCAAGACCTTGTCGATCAGTTGGGCATCAGCCGCTCCAGCCTTTACGATACCTTTGGCGATAAGCGTGGCCTCTTCATCCGAGCCATTAATAAATATCGCACCGAATCTACCGCCGAGATGATCGACTTCATTGAGCGTACCAGCGATGCCAAAAAGAGCATACGGCATATTCTGCAACACGCGCTCGATGATTCTGTAGACAATAAGCTTAACGGCTGCCTCCTTGTTAACTCAACAATAGAAATGGCCTCGCACGATGCCGAGATAGCCGCTATATCAGCCGACAATATGCGCATGGTAGAAGACGCCCTGTACCATGCCATACGCAAAGGCCAGCAGGATGGCCAGGTATCACAACATCATTCCGCCCGCTCACTGGCCCGTTTCTTCTTCAACACCCTCTCCGGCATGCGCGTCACCGTAAAGGCCGGCGCCGACAAAAAAATGTACGACGATATTATTAAGGTGGCTATATCTACATTGCAGTAGTTTTGCCAACTGACCTTGGATAAACGCCGCCGTTGGGTCTCCCGACCAACGGCCACGGGATGTATTCGTTTTCAAAAATAGATTGAGAGTATTACCGAAATTTAATGACCACCTGCAGCCTCATGTCATTGCTCCGTAGGAGCAAAAGCTTTGTAGTACAATTATCAAATATTAGGATAGTGTGCCGTAGGTACACAACAATTGCTTCAAGGGCATAAAAAAGCCCCGCAATTGCGAGGCTTTCTTCTGGTGGTGTGAGCCGGGATCGAACCGGCGACACAAGGATTTTCAGTCCTTTGCTCTACCGACTGAGCTACCGCACCATTTAAAAGAAACCTATCGGTAAATCAAGGTCTCTTTGTGGAAGCACACGGGATCGAACCGCGGACCCTCCCGACTATAGGTCGGGATGCTCTGAACCAGCTGAGCTATGCTTTTCTATCAGTTGCCCTATCATGCGCTTGCTCTTCCATCCCTTTATTTGCCTCTCGCGCGTATAGGCTTCAGATTTAGTTTCGTAGCGCTCATGATAAAGAAGCTTCCAGTCCTTCGCTTTCCCGGTAAAACCATCGTGATCCGAAAGATGTTTGCGCAACCGCTCATGCAGTTCATCACCTGTGTGACCAACATAATACTTATCAAGAAATAAAGAATACAGTATGTAAACAGAAAAGCCCATAAAAAAAGCCCCGCAAATTGCGAGGCTTTAAACTGGTGGTGTGAGCCGGGATCGAACCGGCGACACAAGGATTTTCAGTCCTTTGCTCTACCGACTGAGCTACCGCACCATTTAAAAGAAACCTATCGGTAAATCAAGGTCTCTTTGTGGAAGCACACGGGATCGAACCGCGGACCCTC
>CAZPOT010000004.1:0-239839 GCA_964588295.1 uncultured Flavipsychrobacter sp.
CAACAGGTTATGATACGATAACTTTGGTGACAACAGATATCCATAGTTGTCCGGACACATTCTCTATACCATTTGTCGTTTCATTACCTGTCGCTCACCTTATGGTTAGTCCGGCAGCGGGTTGTGTACCGCTCACTGTCTTGTACACTGATACAAGCACTTTTACTCCGGGAACGACGCTAGGACATTATCACAGGTATTGGTCTGGACCTTATGGATATTACAATGACATTACAACTTCTGATACTGTCACAATCGTCAATCAATTTTGGGCTATTCAGGTAGCTGAATATGTATATGATAACCAAGGCTGCTCTGCATGGACAACAGTAACTCCTACCATAATTAGCCATAACCCTTATTTTACTCCCCCTACTAGAGCCTGTGTAGGTGCACCGGTTACTTTTTCACCTTATATTCCTACCGGTGGTGTAGTATGGGACTTTGGAGATGGGACTTACTCTACCGATTCAAATCCTACCCATATTTATACAGATACCGGGCGTTACATTGTTTTACGCACCATTACTGACCCGACATATGGCTGCGTCGACACTTTTTCCCGCCCGATTCGTATTATACGCCCTCACGCGGCATTTACCATGCCCGATTCCTTCTTCCTATGTCCACCTATCGGGGGCGTGACTATGACTAATCACAGTACCGGTTATGATACTTTAAAATGGAATTCAGGCAACGGTAGTTTCCCAATCAACAATATACATCCAACGTTCGTTTATGCGTCTGGCGTATATACAGTACAATTGGTAGCTGTTGACAGGTATGGATGCGCTGATACGGCAAGAAAACAGCTAACGCTTTTTGGATATTCAGGTGACTTCGCTTACCCGGATAGCGGCTGCGGGCCATATACGGTTAACTTTCATATTAGTGTGCCGTATGCTGACAGTATTATCTGGGCATTTAATGACGGCAATACCATCAGTGGTACATTGGCGGATTCTGTAGTCACCCATGTGTATAATCACGGCATGCACGTTCCTGTGCTTATTATCGTAAAAGGGACAACGTGCAGAAGTGTCAGTACTGGTGCCGACACGATAAGAGTAGATAGTGTTGCAGCTTCCTTCTCGGTAGTGCCAGACCATGCCTGCCTGTTCTCGCCCGTCACATTCACCAGTACATCTACAAGCTTGTTTTCTACACAAAGTTCCTGGAATTGGTTATTCTCCGGCACGGACACCAGTACCATCAACCCTGCCTCACATACATACAGCTCTCCCGGAACCTATCCTGTCAAACTTGTGGTTGCCGATGCCTGGCAATGTAAAGACTCCACTACCCGGTATGTGACCATCTACCCGCACGAAGCCTCAGTCGGGCCGCCGGGAGAAGTATGCCCGGGTGATTCAGCGACCATAACGGCCTACGGAGGTACTTCATATCAGTGGTATCCCACAACAGGTCTTGGCTGTCCGACATGCTCTTCAACAAATGCCAGCCCTGATACAACAACGACATACACGGTAGTAGTATTTAACAGCCACGGGTGTAATGATTCATTGACAGTAACCGTCGTCGTTGATACGATACCCAATATACTCATTACAACCGCTTCACCTTCTGTTTGTCCGACCGCTTCAGCAGTACTGACCGCAAGCGGTGCAGCTACTTACTCTTGGGGACCATCAGGCACAGTAACACCATTAACAGGGGCAACAGTTACTGCGACACCACTTATTGCAACGATATACAGCGTTACCGGCATTGATGGTCACGGTTGTAGCAATACAGATACAATAACAATCGGCTTATACGCTCCGGCTATAACAGCGACGGCATCAATTGACTACATCTGTGTGGGTGCGCATGATACATTGACAGCAGCAGGTGCCGCAACTTACTCATGGTCTCCGGATGGCAGTTTGTCATCCGGCGTTGGCGCTTCCGTAATAGCATCGCCGCTAACTACGACAACTTATACCGTGATCGGAACAGACGAACATGGCTGTCTCGACACTGCTACTGTTACCGTAAATGTTGACCCAGGCCCTGCGATTACAACGCTTGGGTATTCCGGCACAGGGTGTACAGGTTCCGATGTTCAGCTATATGACACCGTCAGTGGAGGCTATACCGGCTATACTTATGCATGGACAGGCCCTTCCGGCTTTACTTCCGCAGAGCATAATCCATTACTATCATCTGTTACTACTGCAATGCAGGGTTGGTATAAATTGACGGTGACAGACGCCCACGGCTGCATAAAAACAGATTCTGTCTACGTTCATATCTATACGCCAACTGTATTCTCCATTTCCGGGCCTACAGCGATCTGTTATGGCTTTTCTGCTACGCTCACTGCGGTTCCAGGTTCAGGTATGAGCTACACCTGGACGCCGTCGGGGTCGCTATCGTCCGGTGCCGGAGATGCTGTTGTCGCAAATCCCCTGTCTACAACTGCTTATTCTATATCAGGAACCGATAGCCATGGGTGCATCAGTACAATTACTGATACATTAACGGTCAACCCTTTGCCAGTAGTAACCGTTGTCGCTTCATACGATTCTGTCTGTCCTGGAATGCCGACGATTTTAACGGCAAATGGTGCGGTAACCTATAGCTGGACACCAACCGGAACGCTTTCTTCAGGTGTTGGGTCTACTGTAACTGCTTCACCAGTGACGACAACTACCTATTCTGTTACCGGAACAGATATCCAAGGTTGTGTGTCTGGCAACAGCATTACCATTACGACTTATCCCGCTCCTTCAATATCATTGATTGGGAATACCGGGCCGCAATGTGTTGGCAGCGACATATTGCTATATGATACTGTTTCCGGAGGCACCCCGGGCTATACATATGGATGGACAGGTCCGGGAGGTTATTCGTCAGCAATTCATAATCCACTCTTAACTTCTGTTACATCTGGAATGTCAGGATGGTATGTATTGATTGCCAGTGACACTCACGGCTGTACCCGAAAAGACTCCACTTCCGTGGTCGTTCATATACCTACTCCGTTCACCGTATCGGGAGATACGGCTATCTGCCTTGGTGGATCAACAGTTCTTAGCATTACCCCGGTTCCCGGCATGAGTTATTCATGGTTCCCGTCAGGCTCGTTAAGCTGCGCGGACTGTGCAGTCACCAATGCACATCCTACGGCCACGACAACTTATACAATTATCGGTACTAATGCGTATGGTTGTATGGACACCGTACACGTAACAGTTGTTGTGCATCCGCTACCTGTCGTAAGTAGTATTTCCGGTGACACAATCCTGTGTGTTAATGATACGGCAACATTATATTGTTCGACGGGTGGCAGTTGGACAAGCGAATATCCGTCTATCGCAAGTATAGAGGACATAGATGACGGTCTGGGCTTTTTAACCGGCTTGTCCGCAGGAACTACACACATTACGTACACAGTCACCAGTGAATATGGCTGTGTAACAGCTGTTACTACTACTGTAAGAGTGGATTCTTTACCAGTAATCAACATAACCGGTCACGACAGTGTGTGTGCCGGGTTAACCACTCCTTTGTCAGGAGGTATTTCCGGTGGTACATGGACTGCCCTGCCTTCCTCTGTAGTGGCCATATCTCCGACAGGTGTTTTAACAGGTATAGGCGGAGGTACGGGCATTGTCATCTACAACTACTCCAACGGCCTGGGCTGCAGTAGTGTGGATACCATGAATTTCCGGGTGGATACTATTCCAATTGTACCGACATTGTTCTCCAAGCCAATAGTTTGTTTGCATGATACCACCCAAATCATAGGTGATGTTTCAGGCGGCTATTGGGGTAGTCTTGATACGTCTATTGCAACTGCGGGAGAATCGTTCTGGGGAAATTATATTTATGGGGTTGATACGGGTATAGGTCTACTTATTTATACTGTAGTAAGCATACATGGTTGTGTTGGATATTCGACTGATACATGCATTGTACTACCGCGTCCTTATGTTCCACCAATTACCTGTTTGGATTCCGTCTGCGTAGGCAGTACTTTATTGATGACAGATTCTGTTACAGGTGGTACGTGGACAACCGGAATGGCTATCATTGCGTCTATTAATGATACTGGCCTTGTAACAGGTATCCACGAAGGAACACAAATTGTTCATTATACAGTATATGATACTTTCTCTGTTCCTGTACCATACGGCTGCTCTACTACAGTGTCCGATACAATACATGTTGTCATACCTCCCGTTGTAGGGCCAATAACAGGTACGGATACTATTTGTGGTGGCAGCACCTTCGTCTTTACAGACGATACACTCGGTGGTGTCTGGGTTAGCCTCACGCCTGATCTATTTTCCGTGGACGGTTCAGGAACAGTCACCGCGTTAATGGACGGTATCGCAGTCATCGCTTATGATCTTACCAACGTTTGTTCTACGGCAAGAGCGACAGACACGTTCGTTATCTTCCAGCCAGCACCACCAATAACCGGTGGCACTGCGCTGTGTGAAGGGTTCACGCATGTACTTCATAATGCCACCGCTGGTGGAACGTGGTCAGTAGCGGATACCTCCATAGCATTGATTGATTCGGTTACAGGAGCTGTGACAGCGGTAAATCCGGGCCATACCACTGTTTACTACACAGCTACTAACTATTGCGGCACCTTTACTACCAGTACAGAAGTTACAGTAAGCGGTAATTTATTTATTACGGCCAACACTATAGTGGCTTGCCAGGTACTACCTGGTGACACCATGCACGCTGTAAAGGGGCATCGTATCTCGGATGCTGATGGTTGTATATCCGTTTGTGAGCATTCTACGATCAGGTATTATGCCAACGGCGCATACGACCCCAACTTCTACTGGACAGTAGTGGGAGGTACTATTGTTGCGGATTATCATGACAGTATTGATGTGCTATGGCCTGCTGCGGGAGCGACGGGTAGCATTTCGCTAACCGACTCACTTACAGATTGTGTATTTCACTCCAATGCATGTATCGAAGTGATACAACGTCCTGCAGCAGCCTTTACTATGTCTGACACTGCTATTTGTCAGAATGGACAGATATATTTTACAGATCACTCAACCTATACAGGGGTATCGCCGATACTGGTATGGAACTGGAATTTCGGAGATGGTACACACTCCAGCTTGCCCAATCCATCTCACCTGTTTGGCACATCTGGTGTCTTTACCGTTACGTTAACTGTTCGTAACGCGTGTTTCTGTACAGATACAGCACAGATGGTGGTAAATATCTTCCCTGACGAAGGGCCTGAGATAGTATGTCCTTCTTTGGTATGCGAAGGAGAGATTGCCACTTATTCAACTCCAAATGAATGTTCTACTTATGACTGGACAGTAACAGGAGGACATATAGTAAGCGGCGCTGGAACCAGTACAATAAAGGTAGCCTGGGACGCTGTAGATGCCGATGGTTATGGCTATGTGTCATTATATGAACCATGTATGCACTGTGTGTATTCTTCGACCATTCGGGTGCAGGTTATCCCGCTTCATGCAGATATTTCCGGTCCTTCAGTAATCTGTGCGGGGGAGGCTTACCAATACTCATTGCCGCTTATTGGTGGAACGCAATACCAATGGGGTGTATACGACTTCCCCGAAGCTGTAGCAGGCTACAGGGATGACCATATTGTAACAGTACGTTTTGTCGATCCCGGCACCTATATCATACATGGCTGGTATCAGAACCGCATAAAGTTATGTGGTGGTGACGTGACGAAAAAGGTAACGGTATTACCTTCAACTGCGATATTAGGAGGAAGGAACCTGTGTATGAATGATGAGGTAACTTATCATTTCTCCGAAGGCTCGCTGTTTGGTGACTGGATATTGACCGATATGGGCGGTGATACTGTTTCTACAGCTACAGCTTCGGCAGATTTTACCTATACTTTCTCTACTCCCGGCACCTATTTCCTCTCCTCCTACGGAGATTTTTGCTCAGATGTGGCCACAATAAACGTCACAGCATCACCGGCGGTTGTGGATAGCGTTCATGGTGCTGATACTGTTTGCCTGAACCGCCCGTATAGCTATACCGCTTACACAACAGCATCGGGTGCTGTTATTCACTGGCAGGCAATAGGCGGCACTGTAGTTCCGGCAAGCGGCAGGGATACCGTAACGGTCATATGGACTGATCCCGGAACAAAGCAGTTGATCGCCCATATGGTGAATAGTGAAGCTCCGTATTGCCCAGGTCAATCATTCACGGTTGATATCACTCAGGAGCTGGTAAGTATGGCTATCCTTGGAGACACTTTACCGTGCGCCAATGCCCACCGAACATATAGCAGTGTTTATGATCGCGGCGAAGTCTATGAATGGAAAGTATTCCCGGATACTTTAGGAAGTATCACAATGGGTAGCCATTCCCGTGCTATGACGGTGCTATGGAACAATGTGTCTGTTGCTGAAACCGCTTATATAGCTCTGGAAGTACGCAAGTGCGATAGTGTGTATTATGATACGATAGCAGTTCAGATTCAACCTTCTCCTGGCCCTGTGGTAACCGCTTCCAATGCAACCACTTGCCCGATGCAGCCTGTGTTGTTCACTGCTACTGCAGGTGGCGATCACTACATCTGGCATTTTGGAGACGGCACCAGCGTAACGACCCCGACAGATACCGTAACGCACGTATTCCATCAAAATACCACTACCCATGTTCAGGATTATGTTGTGTCTGTATCAATACTGCCTGATACTACGGCCATTTGTCCTGTTGCGGGAACGGCTATCATTCATGAGATCGTCTTGCCTGGACCTGTCGCATACGTATCAGCACATACCAACTGGATATGTCCAGGCGAGACAATTCCTGTGTACGTAATGATCACTAATAATATTAGTACGACCACTTACACATGGCAGAACCACCATGTTACTATTGCCAGTGCCACAGATTCGATCTATAATATCACAGACACAGGGCTGTACCGGGTTATTATTACTGCCGCTAATGGATGTTCAGACACTTCATGGCAATGGCGGGTGCAACCAGGATTGTGCGATAGTGTTATTCACGATAGCTCATGCCATAGCCATATGTGGGTAACTGATTACTGTGGTGATGTTCATATATTCGGTGATAGCAGTGTGGTGGTATATGATCCTAAGATCAGCCTTATTTACAATGATATTTTTTATCCTTTAGCAACGGGATATCATGCAGTAGCACAATTCCATCAGCCGGGAATATATATCTACGATTATGAGGGCGCGTTTCTACCGGACACCTGCCACTTTTTGGAGGAGGTTGCAGATACGATACACCTTGTTCCCGACTACTATTACCGGATACGGTGTGGAGACGGAGGTATGGATACGGTATTCCTGACGGATAACACTCATTATATGCCATGGGCGAATATTACCAGCATTGTTTGGTGGCTGTACCCTTATACCGCTCCGTTAGGAACGGGTGATAATATAACTGCCTTACTGCCTGCCGATAGCAGTTATAGTATCTACGAGTATGTATATTATAACGTGAACGGTGTGCCGCATTCGTATTGTGGCGTTTATCATCATATAGTTACTCCTCCCCAACATCCGTCGCCAGCATTTACGGTAACAACATCGCCGATCTGTGAAGGTGTGGCTATTAATTTTAGTCCTTTGGATACGTCTTATATACGGTATGATTGGGATTTTGGGGATGGTTCGAGTTCAGTATTAATGCATACGCAAAGGACGTTTACATTTGATGGAGCAGTTAACCCTAAACCTACAGAAGTAGTTTTGTCAATAACGGATACAATTGGTTGCATTACAGACTCGTCAATGAACGTGTTTATTTACTTCAACAATTTAAGAGGTGGGCTTGGCTTTAATCAAATTGTATGTTCAAACGCAACTCCTATTATTTTGTCATATTTCCAAGCAACAGGGTCAACTACTCCCACCCATTATTTATGGAATACTGCAGAAACTACGCCAACAATATCAGTGAATAGTTCTGGCAGTTATTGGGTTACGGTATCTGATGATCATCAATGCCAGCAAACAGTCCCTATCCCTCCGTTGCATGTTAAGGTGATCAATACCCCAAAGGCTATAATTCACGGCCAGGCTAACTATTGCGCTGGAACTCCCATCAAGCTTAGTGGAAACGCTGGTACAGGTGTGACTTATCAATGGATGATGGGCGATACACTATTGCCTTATACATCTCCTGTTCTTCAGATGCTGCTTCAACCTGGTTATTACAATGTAAGGCTGGTGGTCACCGTTACAGACTCAGGTACAGTTTGTACAGATACTTCTCAGACCGTTACCGTGCATGTGTATGATTCGGTTGCTGCACCGATAGTAGGCATAAGTAGACTCGATTGTGATAACTATCAAATACAACTCCAGGCTTATGAGCCGGTTCCGGGGACATATAACTGGAGCGATGGCATGTTCGGCATGTTTGATACTATTTATTCAGGAGGACTGTACCGGGTATGGTTTACCGACACTAATGGTTGCACGGCTTCCATGGATACACAGATACCTGACGCTCCTGAAGTAACGATGCAGTACTTCCCGACAGGGTGTTATACCTTGTGCAAAGAGCAAATGCCGATTACGCTATATGGACCGCCGCATGTGGTATTTAGTTATTGGGAATGGATAAAAGGCGGAGAACTGCCTGTAAATGGGTACGATTCAGAAATGGATCCCTACGACTTAGATGGAAGCGGTACGTATCAATGGCACCAGGATAATGGTTTTTGTGAGCAGTGGTCGGATAAGCTGGATATTAGCGTGGAACCGTGCGAAAAATGTGATGGCAAAGTATTCGATGTTCTTGCTGATTGCAATAGTGCCCCTGCTACATATACTGTTAAGCTGACTATAGATGTGCCGTATGTCAATACCTTTACGGTTGGTTCCAACATTGGCCCAATGTCGCCATTCTCAGGTACATTGCCGGTAGGTCCAACTGTAGTAACATTTACATTTACCACGTTGGAGGTTCCTCCACCGGGAGCTATGTTTGTATACTTAACAACAACGAACCCATATGGTGATAAGTGTTTTCGCGAAATTAAAGTCCCTCTTCCCGAATGTGAATGGATAGAGGAAAAGGGCGCACCAACCGACACTCCTGTTGTTAATGGTAAATTAGAAGTGGCCACCGGTATGATGGTTTACCCTAATCCTGCGTCGGGGCAAGTGAATGTCGGTTATGATTACGGCAACGGTAAATATGCGGAAAGGAGTATCATTGTATATGACAACCTTGGAAGAACAAAAGAGTCTATTTCGCTTAGTGATGGCCACGGAACAACAACTATGGACACCAGAAACTGGACACCAGGCATGTACATTATACGTATGGAAGGAGATGGTAAAACCCTGCATACTCAACGGTTAGTCGTTTCCAACTAAAAATTAATGCTGTTTTCCCTTATCAGGGAAAACAGCATTAAAATAATTTTTATATCTTTAATCAAATATCCCAAATGAGAACAAGTTTATTACGCCTGTTATTGTTTATTCTATTAGTAGGTGCGCATGAGTCTGTGGTAGCACAATATAAATGGGTTCGTGGCGGAGGCTCTACAGCAAGCATATCTAGCCCTGATCTTATAGAGGCAACCTATTTTTCTTGTACTGACGCAAATGGGAATGTTTATTGCCTGAGTGAAGTGGGAAATTCAGGAATAATTGTTGATACATTCCATCATAACGCATATGGTTTAAATCAAAATGGAATGTTTACGAGCTATACTTGTGATGGCAGGTTGAGGTTTGCGAAACTGATCACTAGTTCTTCTTCTGCAATTGTACAAGGGATAGTAGCTGACACTACCGGTCATATATATCTTGCCGTTGATTTACCACACGGAACTGGAGGTAGTCCATATACCGTTCATATAGGCTATGATACTTCATTCTCAGCAACAACACCTTCAGGTCTGAGACAGTCCATTATACAATATGATACAAGCGGCCATTTTAATTGGATAAGATTTGTTGGCACAAACACTGCAGCTTCATATAACATCGGTGGCACCGCAGTTAAGTTAACGATGGACGGAAATAACAATGCTGATCTCCTTTGCCCCATGTATGCTGGAGTTGTAATATCCTCTACTGTTACAAGCGTCAAAGGTTATTATGATTTGAAGTATTCATCTTTTGGAACATTATTATCTGCAAAACGTCTTCAATTAGATACGTTAGCATATCTCAAAACAGTTACAATAGATAAGTCAAATGGTAAGCTATTCGCAGTCGGCGCTAAAACAGGAAGCTCTTACGACTTAAACTATGTAACTGGTTTTGATACTGCACGAAACATGATTTGGTTTGACACATTCACTTGTCCGCCTTTTGTCGGCGCTGCAGGTGCATCATCTATTGTGGCGGATAACATTGGCCATCTTTACTTTTGTGGCAATGCTACTGGAAGTGTGGTATATCAGCATGATACGTTATTTAATACACTCTCAACGGGTACTTCTACAGTTTCATTCATTATGAAAATTGACACCGCTAATAATTTAAAATGGGCAAGAGGCTATTCGATAATCGGGAGTAGCATAAATTATTTCAATGGAATAACACTACTATCTAGTAATAAGATTGCAGCTACCGGCTTGATGGCTGGAACATTAGTCGGAGGCGGCGATACCATAACAACATACTCTGGAGAAGGTCAGAACGCTTTTTTTACAATTGTCGATACTGGCGGTTATGTACATACGCTTCAGCAAATACACGGTGTTGGCTTTTATGATGCGGGACGTTCTATTACATCTGACAAGACTGGTAGTTTATTTATTTCAGGATATATTGCCACCAATGTATGGGCTGATACCCTAACTCATTATAATTCGGTAGGTGGTAATTCTGACTTCTTTACTATGAAATATGGAGCAGAATGTAATTGCAGTTCACTGCCTTTTGCCTCTTACACTAGCATGGGTGCGCCAACGGTTAACTTTACGTATAACGGCACCGCGACTGGAATTGATAGCGTACACTGGCGATTTGGAGATGGAGCAATAAGCAATTCGATGTCCCCTGTACATACATATGCAGCCCCAGGTCACTATACAGCTTGTGTATCTGTTTACAGTTCCTGTGGTAATGACGAAGTATGTCACGATATCTACATACCATGTATAGTTGCGCCAACGGCTGCATTTACCTCGAGCGCCATTACTGCGACACGGAATTTTACCTATACAGGCACGACAGTGGGTTTAGACAGTGTTGTTTGGAACTATGGTGATGGGGGGCATGGTACAGGCAATACATCCACTCATACCTACACAGCACCCGGCACTTATTCGGCTTGTGTTACTGCCTATTCACCCTGCGGGTCAAATACATCATGCAGTACAATAACAATCACTTGCGTAACAGCACCTGTTGCTGCATTTACTAACAGCGGAGCGCCTACCACATCATTTACTTATACAGGTACAACAACCGGTCTTGATAGCGTATCCTGGAGATATGGCGATGGTACTCAAGGATCGGGATTGACTACAGTTCACACTTATACCCTCGGTGGCACCTATACTGCATGCGCTATTGCCTACAATCATTGTGGCTGGGATTCAGCCTGTACGACAGTGACAGTGCCTTGTGTGCCACCTGTCGCTAATTTTTCACACACTGGTACGCTTGTGCAAAATTTCAATTATACAGGCACTACACCCGGTATCGACAGCATTGTCTGGGACTACGGTGACGGCAACACAGGTCATGGTTCAGTAGCCACACATACCTATACGATTGAAGGAACCTATCATGTATGCGTTACCGCTTATTCTTATTGTGCGTCTGATAGTTTCTGCAGTGACATCGTGATCACTTGCCCTGCTCCTGTAGCGGCGATCACTAACACCAATGATACTTTCCATTATACCGGAACGACACCAACTATAGATAGCATAGTTTGGGATTTTGGCGATGGCTTTACAGATACAGGTATGGCTCCGGTTCATCCATATGCAGTGACAGATACTTATCATGTTTGCGTACGTGTATATGGTTATTGTGGAGCTGACACTATATGTTCCGATTTTATTGTTACCGGCGTTGGTATCAGCACGATAACATTATATGACATTAGTGTTTATCCTAACCCGGCAACTAACCAGGTAAATATTGAAGGTGTGACTGCGTTAATGAGCTATCGCGTAATGACTGTAACAGGATCTGTTCAACAAGTTGGACCGTTAAAAGTTGGAACAAACCGGCTGGATATGAGCAAGTATCCACCTGGAGTGTACATGATTGAGCTGTTAGGCGGAGAGGGATCAAGAAGAACGTTTAGAGTTATCAAGGAATGACGCTGTTCTCTATGCAATACTTGTAAAGATCTTTGGGCACTACCGCTGAATATTAATCAGTCGACCCTCAAAACGTCTGTAATCGTTGTCATACTTGCGAAAAACTAAGCCGAAATATTTAATAAAATCTATTTATTTAATCTAATAACACCCTCTTCATATTGTAGATTTATGGAGATTAAATTGCGACTTAAATAATTGATTGGCATTCTGCTGTGGAGTAATATGTGGGATAATGAACTGTTTGAAAATTATGAATTGCTGCTTCCCGACAAGTTTGACGGGGGTTATCTCATTCTTACTCTTTACCAACGGATAGAATCCAAAAGCCTGCCTGAACAGTTTGGCACCGATGATATTAGGCTCATTCTTGAAGAAATTGCTCAGAAATATAAAACACAGGTTCCTCAGTCTGAACGAGTCATTCGACAGCTGCTTCACTACCTGCTCAGAAACGTACCAGAACAATACGGGAAATTTGAACTTTCTGATCACGCGATACGACTGGTTGAGTTGATGAGATATAAGCTTGACAATCCCTACAGGAACTATCCGTTAAAGGAGACATTTGAGAAGTACTTTTTCTTGAAAACCGGAGAAATTAAGACAGTTACTGATCTTGACGTAAAGTTCGGAAAAGACTTCACAGCCGGGCACAAGCGCATCATAAACGACCATCTTTTTGCACTCGAAGATGAATTACAACAAGCCTACGAACAATTAAATAATATTCTTGAAACTGACGAAGAGAGCGCTACTATTTTAGTGAAAAAATTCACCGATGTTTTTAGGAAGTTTGGTGAACGAGCAGAGGATATTACCTATGCAATCTCGTCGAAAGACGGCTTCTTGAAAAGGCTTAGAAATCGAGTAGACGAGTTTTACCAAGAGACGGATATCTTCAGACAAGCTCAATCTGACGAAGAAATCCAACAACTCCGAAAACATCAACAGGATTGGCAACAGGCTTTGACTATCCAAAATGATTTGGAGACATTCTTCAAAAAAGCTGACAGCAAGATTGAAAGGATAAGAAGGCAGATATTTAAAGCGAGTACCAAATTAAGCGAGCTCCAGGAAAGCTTTTCGAGAAGTTCAACTTTCCGTTTGTCAATAAAAAAGTTATTTCACGCGTGCCTGGAACAAGCTACGGGAAAACGACAAGAAATACGCTTTGACCGTAATTTTCCATTGAAGACCATTGTAGCAGGGCGTTTACAATTATTTCACCCGGTTTATTACGATTTCGCAAGTATAAAAAACAATCACTTGAAACAGGTTGTTCCACAACCGGAATATGAGGCAATGCAAAGAATTGAAATAGAAAGGGAAATCAGACGACAGGAATTCATTACTCAGCTCATCGGCATAGGAAAGGATAAAATGATTAGCAACGACCTTTTTCATCTTTCGAAATTTCTTCAGGAAATTTCAGACGAGCAAAAGGATGCATTCATTATTCAAAATGTAGCTTTGGATCTCTTAAACTTCGCGGGGACAATTGATGAGCGGACCGTGGAAATCGAAAAGGAAATTTATTCCTTCACAAAAGAAAAATTATCAACATGGACAATGAAAATTCGCAAGCAATAGGCTATCCATTTCTTGAAGAAGAAAAAGCGAAAAAGCACTTTGCCGACCTAAATACTAAGTTGTTAAATGGCCGACATATTCAAACTGAAGAGTTTGAGCTTCATAGTTTTGTCTCTGACTGTTATGAGGAGTTGTCCAACTTTTATTTAAACCTATATCAATTAAAATTAGTTAGAGAAGTTTTCGATAGCCAAGTATATTTTTATTTAGATTTCTTCGATGGAACCCATGGAAAACTTTCAGACCCGTCAAGGTATAAAGTGCTTTCAGAGTGGCAAACAGTTGTCGGTCTTCTACTACTGGATTTGTACTATACTCACTATTTTGAAGAACCTAAAGAGATTAGTTGGGGCAAAATCAAGCAAGAAATTGAGGCAGGAGATAAAAAGGAAATGCTGCAACAACTTTTCTTTGGGGACGTTCGCGAGGGCTTTACGACTGCAGAATGGGGCGAGGTAGAAAAGAAATGGAAAAATGCGATTGTCAGTTTCGATGAATTAGGCTGGGTTAATAGAAAATCTAAACAAGGAAGTGAACTCAAGTTCGAGATAAAACCGGCAATCCATCGCCTAGCAACTTTGTATGCAAAGGAGTTGGAGCAAATTGATCATTTTGTCACACTATTTAAAGCGGATAACAGCAGATGACATATCCTAAAATCTTTTCACTCTCCACGGTTGGCATTTTAAAGCACTATGTTCATGACTATTTGTTCCATCCATTGCGAACCGACTTTATTGGCGCTAATGGTGTTGGAAAATCGATCATAGCTGATTTGCTGCAATTGATGTTCGTCTACGACACCTCGCTGATCAAATTTGGCACTGATGGCGTAAAAACAGACGAACGCAGTATATACAAACTTCCGTATGGTCTTTCACTTGCATATAGTTTCTTAAATATTGAGGTAGAACGGGATAAATTTCTCACTATTGGAATAGCTATAAGCAGTCAAATATCAGGTAGAATTACTCCATTCGTGATCAGCCGGAATGCCGACATATCCAGTGAACTAGGTTCTCTTTCCCTCATGTCAGAGCAAAGAATATTTGCGAAAGACTTTGTTGCTGATGGGAAGGTACCTGACCTAAAAGAGTTAGCTGATATGCTTTTGAATAAGCATGGACTATACATCAATTTTTTTCGGACAAAAGAAGATAGTAAACGCTATTATCAGTTCCTTTACGATAGGCAAATTCTATCTATTAATTTGAGCTCCGATGAACATCTGAACGCATTTGCAAAAGTAATCCAATCGTTCTCGAAGGCCAAGTCATTAGATTTAAGCCCCGCCAGGGCATCGAGAAGTTTGAAGAAATTTCTTTTTGATGATTCCGAAAATGATTTCGAGGGAGAGTATCGTAAGCAACAAGGTGAGCTAGAGCGCTTATTACGGGAGTTTTCTAATCTTGACACCTATGTCAAACAGCTTCGGCTCAAACAATCCGGCCTTTTAAAGCTTAAAGTGCAGAATGACGCCCAACAACAAGCGTTCAAGGCAATGAAAACTGCTGAGATAACGATCCTCCAAAATGTCGTACTATCCAAAATTTCAGAGGGTGAGCTATTAAGAAATCAAATAGAATTTGCGAAAAATAAGGAAGCTGAACTTGCGACACTTTTGCTGGATTTTCCAGGAATGCAGGCAAGTTTGCAGACGGAGGTTGAAAAGGGGCGACAATACAGTCAATTGCATTCAAGATATACCTCCCTTATGCAGCAAAGGGAAGAGCTGCAAGGGGAAATTTCTGAATATCGCATAATAATAGCCCCTGAAATTAGCCCGGATTGGCAGGTCATTGACTACGAAAGTCCGTTGCCTGATATCCAAGCAGAAGAATTAAAACTCCTGATCAAGGAATGCGTTCCGTATTTGAAATCTCATGGCAGCCCTGAGTCACTAGATGAGAGTTTCGATAAACAAGGGAGTAGCCTTGCTCATCTTTCCCAACAAATTGAAAGTGAATTAAAAAAGCTGAGTACTGTAATTCAGATATTGGACCAAAGTAGCAATGACAGTGTGATCGGATGGGCTGTCACACAAGCCAGGGAATTTAGTACTGCAGAAAAGTCTGTCATTCTGCATTTTGCCACACAGAATATTCACCGCCCGAGTCAAGCAAAGATTGGGGATACATTTATCGAGGTTCCGGAGCTTCTAAATTCAATTGAATTTACGGAAAACGCAGATGGGTGCTGGGTACACTTTGGTGCCTACCACCAATATTTGCCGCTGAATGACACACTATCTTCGTCAGTTTCCCAGCAGGGCGTATCGTATTCAGAGGTCAAAAGCCTAATTAAAAAAAGGATAGAAGTTGTCGAGCAACAATTTAACGCAATCAATCGTTTTCGCAAGGGGGGCACCGAACTCGACCCAATCGTAAAGGAGTTCGACCCATTTTTGACTAGCTACGACAACATAAACAAGGTAAAGAAGACAGCCTATTATATAACTCACCTTGGCGAGCGGATAGCCACAATGGAAAGAAAGTTACAGTCAATTGTTGAGTTTATTGCTGAGGTACGTGCCGATATGCCGTCGGAGATTGTTTTCGAAGAACCGGAGATGATAGAACGTGAGTTAACTCGAATTTTTAAGGTTAAAATGAAAGCTTATAGCGATTGTTGCGCGGAAGAGCGCGTGGCTATCAGAGAAAAAGAAATTGCACAAAAGCTGAGCCAAGAATACTCTGATAATCTGATTTCATCAACCAGAATGCTTTTGGATAGTCAGAGTAAGCTTGCAGACTTGCAAAAAAGCTATTTCGACTTTTATAATGAAAACCCCGAGTTGCAGTCATCCTATGAACCCGAGGCCAACTTGGATATTCTGTCTCGACAGTTCCAGGATACTTCTCAAGAATATAGAGTAACGTTTCTCGATCTAGTCAAACAATTTGATGAAACACGCAACGAAAAACACCCGTCCATCAATAAAGAAGTCAACGAAAAAACCTTTGATTTTTCTGTGCTAGAGTCTGTTCTCCTTGGAAAAATCAATCACACCGATTGCATTGCTCAAGAGTTGGATGAAGCCAATCGTAACAGAATGAACATGGCTGATAACATTAAAAACTCGATGGTGCGAATATTTGACCGAACAGTGCAAGCTTATAAACGCTACAAGGACCTCGTGTACACCCTCAACGGATTTTTTCAAGGAGTAAAGATTAGCGACCGATTCTTTTTTAGTGTCAACTTTACAAAGAATGAGACAATAAGGATTGATATTTTGGAAGAGATCGGATCACAGGTCCGTAACGCTGCTAAAAAGGGCGAGCTTCCATTTGACAGGCCCGTTACCGATTTTATACAAGAGTTTTTCAAAAGGGCGGCACAGTTAAAAACTCCGGTAACAGTTGATAAGCTCTTAGACCCCCAAACCTTTTTCGATCTATCTGTTAGTTTGACAGACGAGTTTGGCGTAGAAATACCGGGAAGTACCGGTGAAACCTATTCAGCTATAGCATTGCTGGGCGTAGCCCGGTTGTCTTTGGTACAAAGAGAAAAGCGAAATGGGCTGCGTTTTATCATTCTCGAAGAATTAGGCAGTTTGGATAACGTGAATTTTAAGACATTTCCAGCAATTGCCAAAGAATACAATTACCAGATCATTACAATGGCACCCACACCATTTAGGTCGGACTTAGATGATGAATGGTATGCCCACCACCTTTTAAAAGGGACAGAAGACAAGAATATTAATTATCACCCCTCTGCCAGCTATTTCAAAACGAAGAACAGCAGTCAGAAACTAGAGGAGTATATAAAGCTAACAAAACGTGAACTGGATCGAACTTAACGCCCTTCATCGACTGAAAGAACACGGCTTTGTTGGGGTGAATCAAACCCTTATTGACAGCTATGTTTTCAAATACCTCTCTGAATCTTTAGAAGTAATTGATTTCTCTTCGAAAAAAATTACAAGTTTAAATGGCTTTGCTACTGTATACGAAAAACTATACGCCGGTCAATTTGAACGTTACCAAAGTTTCCTGCAAAACAATGAGTTATTAAAGGCTCAAACCAGATTTGAAGATTCCGATATCGATATTTTGATAAGAATAAAGGACGGTATAGAAAGCGGTGACCTATTGGATTTGAGAACTCAAATTATCTCGGCGGACGAATCGCTTAGGGGCGTATCTCAGATGTTTTTCAAAAATGAAAAGTATCTATTAAACAAGCCGTCTTTGGTGGACGCTTTGAAGAAGATATTACAGATTGATCATTTCTCTATCGAGAAAGATCAGCAATACATTTATAAGCTGGAATGTCTCACCCCTCGGGTAATCGTGTTATGTGAAAATTTGGATTTTCTTACAAAACCTGCAAAACCAAGAAAATACGGCATCGAACTTTGGTATGCAGGTGGTAAGAACATCAATAAACTAGAGTTTGCAAATACTCGAGGGTTACCAATATACTATTCCTGTGATTGGGACTATGACGGCCTTCAGATATATCAAATGGTCAAGAGCTTTCTTCCCGAAATTATATTGGCGACCCCAAATAGCGTTCCAAGGGACATAGTCGAGACGGATCATCATAGCTTATGGAAAAACCGAGAAAATCCACATCAGCTGTCGGGACTCGATGGACGCCTATACTCCATTTCTGAATTGGCATTGATCGAAGAACTTATTCTAAGCAATAAATGGATTATTGAAGAATCCAACGATTTAATTATTATGTTGGAAAAATCCGGAATGATATTTCAATAACTATTTCGCTTATCTCAACTAATAAATTTGCCTCTGTATGAAAACTGACAATATTCATCATTTCATTAATCCTCCAGGTTGCTTAGAAGGTCACTTAGCCCACCCAAGCGGCAACAGAACATCAATTCCGTTTGTTCTGATGCAAGAGCATCGATTTGCCTTTTATTATTGGCTTAAATGGACGCAGGATTTAAACCAAACGGTTCCATCGCTAGTGACGTTCGATTGGCACCAAGACCTTAGTGTCCCGTATAAAGATCAAGTACCGGAGCTTAAAAGGCTGAAAATAGACAACCGAGTACAAGTTGCTTTATATACATGGGGGAAATTGTCTCATTTCAACGACGTTCAAATACACGCAGCAGTTAAACATAACATGCTAAAGGACGTTTATGTAGTATGCAGACAGGATGTAAATAGGAAACAACACGACATACTGAAAGATTTTGAAGGTCGTGAGCATCACATCCACATTTTTAAAGATGTTGAAGCATTCATCAATTATCTTCCGAAAATTCATGACAATAAAATATACCTGGATATAGACCTTGATTATTTTACGTATAGCAACCCACTATCAGTTAAGAATCCGTTTCCTAGCAAAACGTTCACATACATGAAAAAATCGGAGGTTATCAATTTGCTTTCTGCTGATAACATTATGATGCAGTGGTTATTCGAACGCATAGCAGGTCTTAGCATAGCTACAGAACCTGAATTCTGTGGGGGGCTTAATAAATCAAATTACTACCTTAATATTATTGACCAGCTATATTTTACGCCGTCGTTGTTTCACAACGTACCTGGTGAACAAAAGCAGTGGACAAAATGGAAGCATCTCAACGACTCTAAGCTCATTTAGCTCTTCTGCAAGAATCAAAAATGGCGTTAATTGAAATTATAAATAAGGAAAACAAATAGTGATGATTGTCAAGGTGGGTATTGGTAGGGATAAGACTCACTTTCTTTCCTTTTCTACCAATGAGGATGTTGCATTTTTTGCAATTTCTTGTCCATCGGATTTTGATTGTGCAGTTTGATGTCTTGTATCGGCTGTTTGTTTAATCTCTTTTAATATTTTAATTCGCTCATCATGTGTCGCGCTATTCCATTTAGCAAATTTGGTTCTAGCGCCATAATTCTGGGTAGTTAGGAGAATCAGATGTTTAAATTTTGTATGATTAAATTTTGGATTAGGCCAATTTTTAACCGTATTCCAAAAATTCAAGTGAGAGTCCGTGAGGTTTCTGAGTACTGCTTTACTTCTATTTGATATGTTGGATTTGATACATCGCCAAATTTCTCAATGAAAACACTTTCCCCGGCGTCGAGCTCGAAGCATTTATCTAAAGCGATGTAGAACTGGTAAATAATAGCGCCGATAGATTCTGACACATCATTTACTAATTTAATTTCAGCCATGAAAAGAGATTAGAGTTATTAAATAAGTGCAATTTAATAATTGTTTTATTACTAAAGTCCAGATGTTTAGCACCTTGAACAACTGTAACACAAATTTCAATTAGAAAACGATTTGAAATACCTTTTCTAATTGTTCAAACTTATGGTAAATTTCGATAGGTAATTTTTCTGATTATCCATTATGCTTCCCCATATAAACCAAAGAATGTGTAAACAAAGTTCCTTATCGAATTCTTTTGCATAATTAATGCCTGTATGACCATAAGTAAATCATACAATATTTCTTAGTTGAATATCGACCGCTGTAGAATTTGCTTTTATAAAGTATTTTTTTTCTAACTGCCCAAATACGTTAACTGTATCATGACCAGTCATATAGCTATTATCATAGATGAAGGTCGGACTTCCAAACAATAAGGACTCAATGTCTGATGCTCTCTTTACTGCCGGTATTCCGAAATTGCTTTGGTAGCTGCCCTTAATTGCATTGATAAAAGAATTTCCCGGAATGTTTGAAAAAGGATGTAGTACGATTAAGTAATCCTTAGCTCGACTAATAGCAACATTGTAGATATATTCTTTTGACAATAAGCTCTTAGGATGGCCGGTGAAGTAATAATTGTTTGGATTACAAACGAAAAAGACAAGATCGCATTCATCACCTTGGAACCCATGAACAGTATCCGCATAGATTTTTATCTTGTCGGAAATACCGTAGGACGCAATTAGTTTGTTCATCATTAAAGCCTGGGCTTTGTAAGGTGCAATAAGCCCAATCTTCCACAGTTCATCGTCTGGTAGTTTATTATCTAACCACTTTATCAATTCGCTTACCAATATCGCACTATAAACATGATAAGAGCTGTAGAATAGCTGCCTGATTTTAAAAACTGAATCTTCATTATTTAATGGCACATCAATAAACAATACGTTATTAGTCAGAAGATCTTGTAGTTTGGCTGGCAAGACTTTGGGATTATCGCCAGCATTTTCTCTGTAGTGCTCCAACAGATCGTCGTATGAGAGCTGGCTGAATAATTTTCCAATCTTAAAAACACTGCGATATTGGATCGTCAAATTTTCAATTGAATCCTGTTGTCTTAAAAATTGCTCGCTCTCGTTAAAACTACTTATGTTCATCATCGAATAGACATTCTCATCTTGAATATCCAGTTCTTCTAAATCTTTGTCATCTACATCTATTACAGGCGGAATTTGCTTAGGGTCGCCTGCAATAATAAATTTTGATTTCGGACTGAATTTAGCAATTGCCATCATTGCGAAAACTACGTAAGGTAAATTTATCATGGATGCTTCGTCAAACACAATATAATCCCAATGATCAATCAACTTAAAAAGCATTATTTCATTTCCCCGTTCCTCAGTGAACACTGACGTATAGGGAAGTCTATGAATTGTCATTGCAATTACGTCTGCTGTGTTTAGAATCCTCTCGTCAATCGATGATTGATATATCTCAGAGTCGTAAGCTTCCAACTCTGGGTCGGTTGGTTTGCCAATGCGATAAATCGATAGATAATCTTCGTCTTCAACTATTCCTTCTAACTGTTTATCACCTGCGTCATCTGCGATCTCCGGTTTTATTACAAGTTTTTTAGTCAGAACATCTGCTGCTTTATTTGTCGGAGTCAGAAATAAGATTTTGACATTTGGATCCTTCACTTTAAATTTCAGTATCTTTTCACCAAGGTTCGTTGTTTTTCCGGTGCCTGGAGGTCCATAAATAAACTTCACCGGTGGTAAGCTTTGATTTATATCTGTCCATCTTTCTAAATTGTTAGGGTTATTAAATGCATTTCTCAGCTCCTTCAACAGGTCAATTTGAGGAACGAATGCTATTTCTACCAGGAATATCTGATCTAAACTTTTTGTTACATCTTTATGCATGCCATTAGGACAGAAGATCAAAAGATCTTGTCCTTGTTTTTGGGCTCCCTCAACTTTAATTTCAATCCGCTTATGGGTATTCAGTGTTATTGACAGTGAAAAATCACTGGCTTCCTCAATTGAGTCATTAATGTAAGAGCTTGATCCACATAGTAAATAGTATTTCTCCGAGATAAGATCGTTTACAATTTGGCGCTTGACGGATTGAAATCGAATGGTTTTTTGTTTACTGTTATCGGATTTATTTCTTGTGAATGTGAGCAGGTAGTCCAGATATGATATGAACCAGTCGAATGAATACCGATTACTTTGCTTTATGCTATCAATTAAATCTTTGCGTTCCTGTCTCGCTGTTTCCTCTCTAAACGCCTCTTGCAAAGCACTTAAGTGCTCATTACTTACGTCGTCCTTATTCGCGGAATTGTATGCATTATAGATTCTTGCAAGCATTTGATCCCTTCTTGCAAGCAAGTCCCCAATCGCATCTGCCATAGGATTTTGCTGGTGGTCAAGCGCAAGTTTCAATCCCTCCAAATGAATTGCTTTTGGATAATATAAAAGCGTGATTTCTCCTTCTTTCTTTTCGTGTAAGCTATCCCCAGTAATGGTTGCGATATGTCTGTTATCATACTGTGGATCTAGAACTTGAAACCACAATTGATCTTCTTTAAACAGGATAATGTTATTAAGCTTACTCCAACTATGATAAAAGGGTTCATCATGCTGTTCAGAAATCATCGGACGAAACTCTTTAAATAATTCCAGTTCATCCGTTTGATCATGAATGTCCTGTATTGTAAGTAAGTCGGATTTTATTATAGCGTAAGTTGAATAGATGTGATTCAAATCATTATCCCCACAATTCTTCATTTTAAGATGAAGTAGTTCATTTATTCGTCTAATGTCGCCGATAGGCTTTTGCGTCAGCAAAAATGAATTATGGTCAGCGTGAATCAACACAGGGCAATTTTCATTAGAGTCGAACAGATGGGATATTATCCGTTCGATTATCTGTATTCTTAAATTGTCCTTTTCAACCGTATATATCACGGGCAAACCTCCCAGTTCCGAAAAACCTCCTGATAGGCCTAATAATGTATTAAGTAAAATACTATCATTAAATTTTAGCGGATCAATTTCCTGAGGTAGTTGTTCTACCTCTTTTAATAGATACTGCCGAACAGGCTCTAAGAATTTATCATTTACGAATACTCCAATTGCCCGGAGGAACTCATGTTTTGATTTATCTTCTCCACTCCAATTCAAAAATGTTATTGGTAATACTTCGCTTTCAATGTGCTTGCCACTTAACACATATGACGAGGGCGTAATGTCAAAAAAGCTTTCCCAATCTTCATTTTTTTTATAATCTCTTGCAGTTGGCGGAACACCCCTCCAGCCATTATACAAATAGTTCAGTTTATCTTCAGTGTCATCACTTGACAGTAGAAGGTCTGGATCCAAGCCTTTGATGAATAAGAATCTCGGTGCAATTACATCTTCTTCATCTTCACCAAAGCTTACGACTTCAAAGTCATTTAAAGAAACTATAGATTGAAAATCGGCATATCGCTCATTCAATAAGTAACTCTCGTCTATGTGTATTTTGTTTTGGTCTGAAGGAAGAAATTTTTGCTTTTTCAAAAAATACCATGTGTCGTTCTGACACTGTACTGCAAACTTTTTCAATTTGGCGGAATCATATTTGCCAGAAAATAGAACAAAAGCTAACTGGTGTGCATTAGTAATTGGCAAGGCATCTGTAAGCAAATTTGTAGCCTTTGAAGCCTTTTCAAACCTTGCGATCAGTTCGTCTGTGACACCAATAGTTGCAATTTTAAATATTTTTTCGGCCTTCGAAGAACTAATGAGATCTCTTTTAATAGCTTCGTCATGAAAATCTTGGATAAAGCTGATTATTCCTGCTGTGTCAAGTTCAAGGATAAGCGACTGTGATAGGTGTATAAATTTATCCCCTTTTTTTATTTCGATATTATCCTGTGCACTTTCTATCTTACCAATATTGACCTCTTCCTCTTCTCGATAAATAATTATTTTGTCTTGTAATGCATTTATCGATTGATCGCCCATATAATCATCTACGACAGAATGGATTAGCTTCAAGTACAGTTCATTCTGATGCAGCTCTTGCCACGATGCATCTAATCGTATATATGTCAAAGACGCCAGAAGCTTCTTTTTGTCTTCTTGCCTTTCCTGAAGTAGTAACTCAACCAGATCAAGTTCTTGCTCCATTGTCTCCTCTTTGAACAATTCGATTAGTCGCACAATTAGCGCTGATTCTGACATATCAAGCGTCCCGTTTTCGATTCGGATATTTTCGGGCAATAACGCAAACGTTTGATTGTGGTATTTTTCAACATAATTTATCACCTGTCTTTTAGAAGAAAAATACTGCTTTCGAACCAGATCATTCTTTATCTGATAAGCGCTATCGGTCCTGTAGATTGTATTATAATCAAAGAAGGAGATGTCGCATACGGAACAAAAAAGCAGCAGATTATTTACTTCATCTATAAAAATCCCATCGGCATCGAGTGCAGTTTCAGGAACGACACTTGAATATGAGAATGGATGCTCAATCAAACATTTTATGAGTAGTCTATCTGGAATATGAAGTTTATAAAATTTATAAGCCATATCCTGGCAAGTGTTGAACTCCTCTTCGGACAAGTTTGAGAGCGTGCTTTTTATGAAAATATTTTCGGTACTTAAAACTTCTCTTTTAAATAGGATTAAATTTTTGTTTGATAAAAAGTGCTGTTGTTTATCAGTCCAATTGCTTTCGTTATAAATCAACGTTATGTCCTCAACAATCTTTTGCACCCGGGTGGGGCTTATTGCTATCAATTTAAGTATATCGCTCCAGTAAGGATAAATGATTTGTTGATAATAAACCTTCCGATCTTCTAGTAAATAGGCCTTTAGCTGATCATCATATTCGCTTTTGGCAATGCTAAAAATGCTTTTCCAGCCGGAACTGTCTTGCTGACCAAGCAAGGATTTGAAAGCAGTTGGCCTACCTAAATTGTTGGCAAATAACTTAAGCTCTTTTATACGCTCATTAACTGCATCGGAGTTAAATGTTCTAAAAGCATTAAATATTTTCAGTTTGTCATTTTTGCCAAGAGTCGACAATTTCTCATCACTAACTGCGGCACTAAACAACTTTGTAAGTTCGGTATATCCACTGTGTTTTGAAGATTGCAATAGAAAGCTTCTATATTTATCTACAAACTCGAAGTCATTAAGGTCGATTACTGTGGTTATAAGGCCGACTTTAATCAACAATTCTTTGATATCCCCAAGCGTATTGTGCAGTAAAACAAACCCTTCACTTTCCTTTTTTAAAAATTCTGATAAAGAAAGCAGCTCCCCGTTTGAAAAACGAAACAGTTTTAATTGCAGCAGCTGCTGTCGAATACGATCAACGGTAGCCTTATCCGGTGAAATAGAACACAACTCTTGAAAAACTATTTTTATCCTGTCTTCTTCTCCAGCTAACCAGCTATTTATGTTGTTTTCGATGCCGGCATTTTCTAGTAGATCAAATATTGTATATGGCCGAATCTGTAACTTTTCGCCTCCTTTCGATATTATTTCAGAATTTCGGCTGTCCCAATAAAACCAATTTACATTTTTGAGTTGCCAAATCTCGGGGTCAATATCTATTGCAGTTTCCTTAATAAAAACCGAAGTCTTGTCTTCTACTGTTGTGAAGTCATTGGCTTGAGGGTTATTACGTACAGGGATGATTTTACGTAGCTCGTCATCAACTGGGTTAATATACGGGGTTTCGATCCATAGCCTAGCTTGATTAGTGCTTTTACCAGAAGTCAGCAATGAAGCGTAAAAGTGTAAAAATTGTAATCTGCAATCTGGTTTATTTGAATTTGACAGTTCGATCAGTTTCTCCCTTATCCTATCGACAATTACCTTTAACAGGCGTTCATTGATACCATCCTCTTTGCCATTCCCTTTATGTAAAAATGTTCTTGAACTACCCTTATAAAAAGCATTAGAATGTAGTATATAATTGAAGTTATGGACCTCTTCAGAAAGCGGAAAGTACAAATACAGATTAGGCGCTCCTTTAAAATAGCTGCCTATTTCGTCATATTTTCTAAAGCCAAACAGCACTTCAATGTCGGCTTCATTTTCCATCTTACGCTTCTGTTCTTCTATTAATTCACTGTAATGATCAGCCCCAAATCTTATATACGCATAAGTATCTATGTCCTTTTCTTTTGTAATGCTGAATTTTATATACTCGAGATCAGGATAAGTTATTGTTTCACCCTCGTTTAATTGAACGGTATGTAATAATTTCTCATGGCGTTCTGTTTCATTTGCAGTTTCTTTTAAAATCGCAATGGCGAATTTAACTCCTTCCTTCAAATTCACTTCGGCCAGTTCTTCTTCTTTACCCTTACCCAATTTTATAAAGAATAAAGCTCCCTCATTATAAGTTTGTTTATCAAGGATGTGCTGATATCGCTTTGTCCACCGAGATAAGACATGATATTCTTCTTCGCTGAACGGATTTGCTTCGGCGATCATACCATTTGCCATCTTAGGCAATTCTTTGACGGCATTATTTTCAGGCAGGCAGGGAAAACAGGTGATTAAGATTTTAAACAGCCATGGACAGTCGTCGGCCATTTCGAAACTTCGATTAGCTTTTGAATGATAGCTGAACTTTTCTGGTTCTATAGCTTCTCCATTTGCCAATTGTTCTATTTCATAATTTTTCCAACTGAAAAGAATAGGGCCAGAATGCTCATTAATAAGTTCATTTAACCCATTGTCCTTACCTACTAATCGATGAGCAAGCTTGAAACCAATGCCGAATTTGCCTATCGTTTGACTGTCGTTACTTTTTGTTGATGAACCAACGTTTAGAATCGAACGTACGCTATCTAAATTGAACATTTTACCATTGTTAGCAACAAGCAAATAGTGATTGCCGTCTAACTCATCTTTACCCCAAACCATTGCATAATGCGTGCTTCCAGCGTCAACAGCATTTTGTAAGAATTCATATACTGCCTGACCGTCCTTTGCCATATCAAGAAAACTCTGGAGAAAGTTTTCTATTCCTGCTTCTGCTTTTCCATATCCTTCTTTGTCACCGTGATAAATCTCAAACCAGCCAAATTCTACATCATCCGTATCAGGAGCAATTAAAAAATTACCAATGAAATTTTCATTGCGATCATCTAATCTTAATCGACGTACATCATTTTTATAGAAACTACGATAGTCTTGAATATTCTTTATTCTCATGAAGATATTGTGATTCGGTATTTAAAAATATGGATATTAAATAAAAGTAGTCTTATTAATGAGAATAAAAACAGCGCGCTACCTACTTGAATATGATATTTTACAAATTCACCGGAGCCAAGCGCGGAGATCGTAGAAGGTTTTACTGCCGCTTCCAGCTGTTTGGAACGGCTGATGGAAGTGTCCTGGTTATTAATGGAGTAGCTTTCCCTATCTTGCATGATCTTACCACATCGCACACATAACGGCTTGGCGGTGTCAGGCACTTCTACTATTTCGTCCGATATTTAGCTAATCGCAGAGCTACATCGTCAGTATGGAGGGGTATGGAAACACAGTATATGCAGATTATCTTGTGATAATGCACTAAGTTTATTGGCCTATTATGTTTGTAGTTAAAAGGATCACCTAATATTTGAAATAAAAAAGGTTCTCAAACTGTATATGGCAGTGAAATAATTTATCAGTTGGTTCGACATTTTGTTCAAAGGGTCTACAAAAGCAAGAGGCTATATCAAAATTGATATAGCCTCTTCTTTTGGGGGATGATAGCAGCATCAGGTAGAACATACAGCGTATTATCTCATTACAGCCTTCAGTGTATAAATGGTGTCAAAAGCTGGCTAACCACAGACTAAGAAAATGGGCGAAGAAAGTTGGTTTCCTCCCTTGTTTGCTTTAGATGAGTAGTTGGTTTCAAATGTCCTGATAATTGTTTCACTTACCTTGATGTTAAATCTCTTATTAACTCAAGGAATTTTATTGTCAAAAAGTATGATCAGGTAGGCAATGCAATATGGTTCGACCGGCAGACCTGGGCGATACTACTTTATCATAGCACTAATACTTTATGAGTAGATACAAAAACGTACATTTATCTCAAAAATAAAGTATGACCAGACTATTAACTATCTTGATTGTATTTACCTCACTTACACTACATACTTATGGCCAGATCAATATAGGCTCAAGCATATCATCGCAGGGAAATAGCCCGGGACGTTTATCAGATGAAGAGATATCAGATCTTAAGAAGTCAACAACACTCTTTGTACTGCAAAAGTCTGATTATAGTCATTCGGCAGAATTTGAGAAAGTAATATCCTCTGTGTGGAAAGTATCTAAATTCAAGATCATCAAAAGCGATGAAATTGAGACATACGCAGCAATGCCGGGCTATACCTTCTTTTCGTTTGGCACGGCAGAGCACGATAGACCAACAAAAAATGGAGGAACAGCGGTGGGAACAGTGCACATGACCTATGATTTATGGTACGCTAATCTCAATAAAAAAGGAAAGGTAAAAGGAAGATACTACTACGCACGTATTATGCTATCGAACAATTCGGAAAATATACTTGCCATTCGGGATCGCTTCAGCGTATTCGATAACGAGAAATTCCTGCAATATATGTATGGCGAAGCACATATTGATAATTGGGGCGCTGGATACCTGAAGAACTATCTTCAGGTTATCAATGATGGGCTAATGAAAGGCGAAATGAGAGGTAGATATACCTCAGATGAAAATGATAAAGCGTTGTTCGCACTTCGCCGAGACACCCTTTATGTTCCCGACTACATTAACAAGCGCGTTAGTGGCAACCCTTTTACAGCCGAAGGAAACGACAATGACGCTGACGAAGGTTCGGTTAAAGAAGTATATCATCATCCGATCAAGTTTTTGAGTGCAGAGGAGTTGAACAATAAAATTCTCAATGAAACAAAGCCATTCTACTACCTTCTTTACGTCCGAAGTGCAACTGATAAATTCGTGAATGTTTACCATACTGTACAAGGCATGGTATATGCCCGGCATACAAATTTGTCATACAATTTTAAGTATAAAGACTTAGGCAAACTTGATGATGAAATGAAAAAATAGCACTATTCAACCAGCACCGGTCGAACTTATTAAGGTATATATATTTTCGAAAAATAGTAAAAGTTGGTTCGACAAATTGTTCGTTGAGTCTACAGAAGTAAAAATGGAGAAGTAAGCGAAAGCAGCTTCTCCGTTTTTTTGTGCTATTCTCACAAGGCTCAATGCATAGAAATAAGTTGGTCAGTAACTGCCCTGCACTAAGTGCATATTTTGCAGAGTATAACTGGTGCTAAAAGTGCCTGCTTGTCATTTATGTCAACATATACTATCAAAGGCTCATCTGCCCAATAATATCTTTGCGTATCCACATGTCTAGTCAACTGTTCACTCCAGTTATTTATGCATACTGAGACATGATCGTCCATGGCGACGATCAGAAAAACCGTATTTTTCCCGTTTCGGTTGGCATTATCGCATACTACTTTTGTTTCAGTTATACGAAACTAAATATATGCATATGAAAAAGAGAAACAATTACAAGCGCATTGTCATCCCGTACGCACTCAGCTTATCCTTTTTATTTCTTAATCTGTCACCATACTTGTCGCTCGCTCAGACAGACTCACTACGCAGGGCTGATTCACTGACCACAAAAGAATTTAAACAGGTGTTAAATCAGCAATTTGCAGGCATAGTTACCGGTAATCCCGGAACCAGCATTGGCAATTTCGCTTCCGTAGATCTTAAGGATGCTGCGGTGTCTTTTGGCGGTACGGCAATTTTTAGCCGCAGTGTTTTGCAGGTGTCCGGCAGCGGCTCTGTTACCGATGGCTTGTTTCCCATCTTCACAAATTCCGAATTGAATACTAAGGTCTCGCTTGATCTTCATTACCATTTGCTCTGTTCAGCTAATGATACAATTTCTTTCTATGCCAGTTCGCTTGATGAAAGAAGAAAGGCGGAGGACGCAATTGCAGAGCAATATTTTATGGACACTTTGTCAATTGTACATGCAATGCAATTGCATAAATATCAAAAAACGGAAGCCGTACTTACTGGAAAAGTTGCTGCATTGCAAACTGCTGCAAATGCGGCAGCGCCGGGTTTGCTCAAAGATAGTCTTACTTTTGAGCAGCAATTAACACAACACCAACTCACCAATATAGGAGACAGCATTTCCCATTATAGTGCCGAGCGCGCCAGGGTAATGGCACGCAATAAAAGGATAGATGCATTGGCTGCTGTCAAATCCGATATCCAGTTCTTTAGTTCCAGGTTTGGTTGGTTTAGCTTCGGATATAAAGTTGCAAAAAATAACTTTAAAACCTTCGATAATACTCTTCCTTTTGGCGAGCAAATCCGCAAAATGCAATATGTCTCCCACCAGGCTTCAGTGCAATATTCTTACTATTATTGGACACGGCAGAAAAATGTGTCTTGGTTTCTTTCCTTACAGGCTGCATTTGCATACACAGATAATTTTAATGATCTGACAAAAACTGATATTTCTGAAAAGAAAGAATATGGTGCTGCTCCGGGGGAAAGATCAGTTACCAAAACCTATTCCGCTTATACCGGCGCTTATACTAAAGACCTGGTATCGGTGAGGTTCTCCGGCGACTATTATCACTTTTTTCTGAAGGACAACACCTTCGCCGTTCACTTGTTTCCAGCGTGGACAGTAAAAAAATCGGAGTTTCCTGTTGCTGATGCTGGTGCCGGGTTGTTCCTGGCCTTAAAAAACAGCAAAGATGACAAGGCAATAGTTAATATGGAGTTTTACTACCAGTTCAATGATATTTTCAAAGTTACCGACACTGATCTCAAGCTTTTTCAACGTAACAATATCGGTATACGGTTTGCATTTCCTTTATCCTTTAAAACTAAATAGTCATGGCAACCAAGCACACATTGAAGAACAATTCTGCCGAATTCACTATCAGGCACCGCGCAGTTTGCGACGAAGGCGACTATAACGGCCCATGGCGTGCCAACCTGGATCAGGCTTACCAGGACGCCGACGCACACCAGTCTCAACCTGGACACGACATGCACAAAGTTCAGATCATTACCCAGCAAACACTGGCTATGGAATTTAAACGTCTGTAGATCTGATACTGAGCAACCGGGAAGCATAGATGGAGAACTGTCTCCGTTCACCAAAGAATGATGGTGTTGAATGATCTGGTGCTACAAAAAAGTCCTTGCTCAGCAAGGACTTTTGTATTTTACTGACAAGTCGGGAATAACCCAATAGCTGTCTTTTTTTTAAAATTTCTACTTCAGCTCCCTCACCGCCGCCGGCAGGCTCACAATAAATGCAGTACCATCACCCGGTGCTGAAGTAATGTTCAGTGCACCGTTCGAGCTCTTGATCAGGTGTTTTACCAATTGCAGGCCAAAGCCATAGCCTGTTTCACCGGCTGTGCCGTCGGTTGATGTGGTATTATCTGCCAGCAGTTCGGCAATGCGCGCCTGGCTTATGCCTTCGCCCGTGTCTTTTACTGTTATCTGCAACTCCACTTTTTCTATGCCTTTCAGCTCCAGTAACACCAGTACCCTGCCCATGGCGGGGGTAAACTTTATGGCGTTCGATATCAGGTTGCCCGCTATCTGTATCAGCTTGTTCTGCGGAAATGCCAGCGATTTGCCATCATCTGCCACCCGTATCTCCAGTTCTATATTTTTACTGCGCGACTGTGGAATGTACAATCGTTCCAGCCGTTCTTTAAAGGTGGCCAGGTTCAGCTCGTTGCCTTTCATCTGGCTTTTCTTCTTCTCGCCGCCCAATATATCATCTGCAAGGTCCAGCACCGATTTTCCGCCCTTATACATCATGCTGATGAAGTCCAGCACCTCATCCATATCATTCGCCTGGCCTTGCTGAGATATGATCTCCGCAAGCCCTATTATTCCGGCAATAGGTCCGCGTATATCGTGCATTACCTTGTTCTGCGTATGCGTTACGTCGGTTATATTACTGCGCAGCTGTTCTATATACTTATGCACCTTCAGCCTGTTTACTACTTCTTCGGCTATTATCTGCAGCATCTCTACCTTTTCCGGGGTAAGCGCTTTGGCATCTTTATCAAGCACGCATAACGCACCCAGGTTATATTGCTGGTATTTAAGCGGAATGCCGAAGTAATAACGCAGGTGCGGATCGCCCGTTACGTAAAACTTATCTTTAAACCGCTCATCGTTATGCAGTTCCTTTACTTCAAACGGGGTATCGCCTATAATGGTATACTGGCATACAGAATCTTCGCGTGGCATCTGCTCAAGTTCTATGCCATGTGCAGCCACCGACCACTGCGTATAAGAGTCAATCAAGTTAACGAGCGATATGTCTGTTCCCGCTATCTTGGCAGCTAGCTTTAAAAGATCTTTAAAGCTCTCATCAAGGCTGGGATCCATATTGAAGTCCGAAAGCGCTATCAGGCGCTCCATCTCGTTAGCTGGTGTTGGTGGCGTCGTTTTCTGCATGATACAAATGTATAGGTAGTTGGCCTTATTGTATTACTATGCATGCATTTTTGTTGTGTAGTTACTTCTTCCTGGGGTATTCGCTATCGCTTTTTACTTGCTTTCGCTCTTGGGTTATAATCCAGGCACAAATTCATCCAGTATGCAAACTTTTTGTTGGTTTTGATCACTGACTGATCCACGTACCCGTATCCTTTGTATGCCCTGTTTTTCATTATCATACTTCTGAATCCCGGCTCATCCGAAAGTTGATCTTGCAGGGCTGGGTCAAAACGCACCATCAGCTCGTCTCCGCTTACGGAAACACACATTTTGCCATTCACCATAAACGTTAAGCCCCTGAACATTTCCTTCTCCTCAATCTGCAGGTCAGTCAGGCTGCTCAAATAATCTCTTATTCTGTCGGCTAGTTGCGTGTCATATGCCATAGTGCGCTATGTTATTTTTGCATTATTGCTCTTAATGCATGTGTATCATGCACATGCCTGATAAAATTAATCTTATTATCCTTCACCTTAAAATGTTCGGCTATTATAAGTTGGCCAACCGGGGCAAATACAAATTCATACAGCAGTATGGCTTCGTGTTCGTTGCCCAAACTGGCTAGCATTTTGATGCCGGATGCATGCTGTGCGGTAAAAGCTACCGCATGCATAAATGCTTCTTTGGTATGATACTCATTGATCGGCATCTCGAACGTAATATCATTTGTAAGGTACTCACCGGCTTTAGCAATATCCCCGGTGGTCCATGCATTAAAGTAGGCTAATGCAATTGCCATTGCCTGTTCATGTTTATTGTCCATATAATATAGTTCTCGTTTAACCCCAGGCATTGCCTACACCTGTTTCGCAGTATTCTTTAAGGCTTTGCATAAAAAAATCCCATCCGGTTTTTGTGTCATCGTATTCTGGAGACTGCGCCCATGCACCGTTCGTACTTTCATGTACAAAAGTGAGTGTTACAAAAGGGGCATTTTCTTCAATTTCGAAGAGCAGGGTAGTGCCTACCCATGTTTCAAAAACATTGTTGGCTATACAAAGCCACTTTAGTTTTTTTCCGGGTATGGCATCAATAGTTTTAAACACCATTTCTTCTGCAATGTCTGGCTTAATAAATTGCACCAATGATACGCCGCCGATTGAGCAGTCGATGTTGCAGAGTTTGGCCCACCATCCTTTGTAGCCATTGGTGGTTGTAATTGCAGCATAAACATGCTCCGCTGGTGCTGCTATGTTTAAAGAAAATTTCATAACGCAAATAAAGGTGCGTTTCCGCTATGGCAAGTAGCTCAAAAAGCTCATAAAATTGCTTATTCGGCTCTATGTTTGCCGGGAGTCATTTTGTAGTGCGCTTTGTAGAGCCTGATAAAATGAGATGTACTTTCAAACCCGCACGTAAACGCCACCTCAGCTACACATTGTGTGGTGGTTTGCAGCAAACGATGGGCATGTTGTATGCGCCGTTCATTTATCCATTTGCGAGGCGATGTTTTGAACTGTTTTTTAAAATCCCGCTTAAAAGATGCCACACTGCGGCAACACAAGCTGGCATAGTCAGGAATATCCAGTGGTTGAAAAATGTGTTCAGTTACAATAAACTCAATGTCGTGCACATCTTTATTACTCCATCTGTTCATCAGGTCGGCCACGCCTGCAGCCTGTGGCGTTGCACTCATCAAAAGGAATAATTCCTGCAGCTTTAGTGCCAACAGATTTTCTTCGCACAATTGACGGTTGCCAAACAATTGAACGTACCCCTGTTCAAAATGATCGATCAGGTTGTTTTTGGTGACTACTGTAAAATCTCTCGTATGGCCTGTTGTTACCGATTCGCAGGGTAACCGCTTTGGTAGCAAATGTTCCGGGATAAATAACATCAACGCTTCAAAAACACCGTTTGCCGACATTTGTTCCGAAATAGTGTAAATGCCTCTTTTTATAAGTATTATTTCGTCAGTGCCCGCCGTTATTACCTCATCTTTAAAATGGAAGTTCTTCTTGCCTTGTCTTACAAAGAATAAAGTATGTTCGGTAAGAAATCCTGTTTGTTTGCCGCCCGGCTTGCTGATAATGTTGTGCTTGGCATACGGAACAGCCTCAATAGAAAGAACCGTATCGTCTTTTGTTTCCGGTAATATTTGAGGGAAGCGAATCACTGATGAGTAAAGTAATTTCAGCAAAATTAGCTTTTCGTCAAATAATTACCATTAATAAATAGTAGCCGTTTCCATATACTTAACTCTCCTTTTAACTGGCTACGAACGCGTCAATGTCCTTTCTGAAACCGGCTCCTATTGGGTACTTATTGTCATCCTTTTGTGTATATCTTTATTTGGAAACCGCCCCTTCCAAAGCGTATATTTGTGTTGCACCGGAGCAGTTTCCGGGGTGCTAAAACCTTATCAGAAATGTCACTATCACTCGCAAAAAAATCGGCAGGAAATTTCAGCAGAAAATCGGCAGAAAAACTGCCGGAAAATTGCCGGATCGGCAGAAATGGCCATATATCGCTTTTTTATACGTGCCATACATTCAATCAGTTATAAACTTTACCTCAACAAGAATTGCCGGTTAGCATCAAAAAATAAAAAATCGGCAGAATAGGCAATTTTCTATTTTAGCACCATGAATTTCTGCTTACCGCCCTAGTAAGTTCATAATCAATTCACCTTATTTGCAGATCATCATCATGAACAACACCAACTACACACGCATCTTCAAAACCTCGTTTGCCAGTGTCTACCGGCTGTATATCCAGAAGGTAGAAAAGAAAGGCCGCACCAAAGAAGAGGTAGATACGGTCATTTGCTGGCTTACAGGCTACAATACAGAGTCGCTGGAGCAGCAGGTAGAGGACAAGGTGGACTTCGAGACCTTCTTTGCTCAGGCCCCGCAGATGAACCCCAACGCGCCAAAGATCACCGGCACTATCTGCGGCTACCGTATTGAAGAAATAGAGGACGAGCTGATGCGCAAGATCCGCTACATGGATAAACTGGTTGATGAGCTGGCCAAGGGCAGGGCAATGGAAAAGATACTGAGGGCATGACCACAAAAGCAAAAGCCCCGCAATTGCGAGGCTTTTTTAGTAGTGCGACTAGGATTCGAACCTAGACGAACAGAGTCAGAGTCTGTGATGCTACCGTTACACCATCGCACTGTTCGTTTTAATTTGGGAGTGCAATAGTAGCTATCTTTCCCGGTTTTACAAAAAATTGCACTCAGTTTTTTCAGATTTTTTTTAGCTGAATATGCGCTCCATGGCCCAAGCCTTCAGGCTCATCTCTTCCCATTCCTGTTCGGCTACACTGTCGTAGGTAATGGCACCGCCCGCCTGGTAGTGCAGTTGCAGGGTATTGGCATTGTAAAACAGGCTGCGGATCACTACATTCAGGTCAAAGTCGCCGTCGGGTGTTATATAGCCCACAGAGCCGGAAAACAGCCCCCTTGCCGAGCGCTCATACTGGTCTATCAGTTGCATCACCTTGTACTTGGGCGCACCCGTCATACTACCCATAGGGAAGGAGTGGGCAATAGCGTCGGTAAAGGATGTGCCTTGCTTAAGTGTGCCGCTTACGGTAGATATCATCTGGTGCACCTGCGGGTAGCTGTATATGCCAAACAGCTCATCTACCTGCACGCTGCCCACCTCGCACGATAGGGCAAGGTCGTTACGCACCAGGTCCACTATCATCACATTTTCGGCCTGCTCCTTTATGCTGTTGCGCAGTTGCTCTTTGATATATTGGTCTTCTGTTGGGTTGCTGCTTCGCCTGGCCGTTCCCTTTATGGGTTGAGACAGTACCTGGCTACCGTCTTTCCGCAGGTAGCGCTCTGGGCTGGCACACATCATATATTGGTCGTGTAGGCGGTAATAAGCTGCAAACGGTGCGGGCGATAGCTGGCGCAGCGCATTATATGCAGCCAGCGGATCTACCTCGGCATTATCGCAATAGCCCTTATTGCAAAAGTTGATCTCGTAGCAATCACCATCTTTAATATGCTTGCGCAGTTGCTCTACGGTCTCTATGTAGTCATCACGGTCAAACAAGCGGGTGAATACCAGCATGGGTAGTTCCTGTTGTATAACAGCCGGCTGTGCCACTATCTCCCGGTATATCTCTTCAGGATCGTGGATAGAGGATATGCTCAGTTCTGTTCGGTCGGGGGATATAAGGCAAATAGTCTCGGGTATAAAGAAGTAAAGTGCGGCCAGATTGTTATCGCTGCTGTGTGCGGTGGTCAACCTGCGGAACAGGGTGTTCTTATAGTCGTAGGCTATGTGCCCGAACAACCAGCTTTTATGCTGTTGGTGCAGCCTTGCCACATCGGGTAGGGTGGTGGCTATAGCCTGTTCTGCCACACCGGTTGCCAGCATACATTCGTACCTGCCCAGGGGCGATGCATAGTTATTGCTATCCAGAAAAAGATGAATGCTGAACCGGGAGGTCCAGTTCAGCATTTTCATCTTTAATTCTGCAGCCTGTTGCTGCGTTATAGTATATCGTACTGTGCGATGTTGCAATGCGTGCTTCAATTAAAAATCATCATCGTCATCATCGAAACCACCGCTGCCTTCGCTGAAGAAGCCGAGGTCTTTGAAGTCATCATCTACATCAAAGTCATCGTCTTTCTTCTTCTTGCCGCCAGTGCTTTTGGTCTTAGACTTTGGTAATTCAAACTCTTCAAAGTCTTTGTCCAGGTCGTAGTCGTCTTCGTCGCTTGCGCTAAAGTCGTCATCTTCCATATCATCGTCTTCGTCTATGTCGTCATCATCATCGTCGTCATCGTCTTTAGACTTTTTTGATGCAGATTTTTTTGATGCTGTTTTCTTCTTAGGCGCATCATCTATATCGTCGTCATCATCATCGTCATCATCACCCTTACTCTTCTTGGAAGCAGTAGCTTTCTTTACAGATTTTTTAGGGGTATCATCATCGTCAAGATCTTCCAGGTCGTCGTCTTCATCCATCGCTTTTTTAGACTTAGCGGCTACCTTCTTCGATGTTACTTCCGCACTTTCGTCAGCACTCTTTTTGCTTGCGGTTTTCTTGCCGGTGTTTTTCATCGCGCTCATAACTTGTTGACGTAAAATTTTAATAGTTTGATGATATTGCCAAATTTTTTTGACAGAAAATTACATAATTTTTTTTCTAAGAAATAACTATCAACTGGTCGCGGCCGGTGCCGTTAGAAACGTAGGCAATACGTGTGCCCAGGTACTGTTCCACAAACCTGCAATAGTCTTTAAATACCTGAGGCAAAGCCTCGTAAGTATTCACTTCAGATATAGGCGTATCCCAGCCTGCAAACTCTTTGTATACCGGAATTACTTCTACATCTTCATTAATGTCGTAAGGGAATTCTTTGGTCTCCACACCATCTACCTTGTATGCTATCGCAGCCTGTATCGGGTTAAAGCTATCCAGCACGTCTGTCTTGGTCATGATGAGTTGGGTAACACCACTCAGCATCACTGTGTAGCGCAGTGCTACCAGGTCTATCCAGCCACAGCGGCGCGGACGTCCTGTAGTAGCGCCAAACTCAGCACCTGCTTTACGCAATGCTTCGCCGGTCTCATCGTGCAGCTCTGTAGGGAACGGACCGCCGCCTACGCGGGTGCAATAAGCTTTCGTAATACCTATCACTTCGCCAATGCGCGATGGTGCAACACCAAGGCCATTGCACACGCCCGATGCAATTGTATTAGAAGATGTAACAAACGGATAAGTGCCGAAGTCTACATCCAGCATGCTGCCCTGCGCGCCTTCTGCCAGTATCTTCTTGCCTGCTTTCAGGTGCATGTCCAGCCAGTATTCGCCGTTCACTATCTGTAGCTTGCGCAGCTCTTCTACTGCTTCAAAGAAAGGTGCTTCCCATTGCTGCCAGTCTATCACGTTGTCATATTGCTTCAGCATGTCTTTATGCTTCTGCACCAGCTTGTTGTACTTCTCTTTAAAGTTCTTAGAAAGGATATCGCCTACACGCAGGCCATTGCGGCCGGTCTTATCCATGTATGCAGGGCCAATACCTTTAAGCGTAGAGCCTATCTTGTCTTTACCCTTTGCGGCTTCTGATGCGGCATCCAGCGCTCTGTGCGTTGGCAGTATCAGGTGGGCTTTCTGCGATACATATAAGCGCTGCAGCAAGTCGGCGCAAAGCGGTACTATCTTTTTGATCTCGGCACTCAGCGTTACCGGATCTATTACCACACCATTGCCTATAAGGTTAAGGCAGTGCGGATGAAAGACACCGGAAGGTATGGTGTGCAGTACCACTTTTTCGCCGTTCACATATAATGTGTGGCCGGCATTAGGGCCTCCCTGGAAACGGGCAATGATATCATACTTGCCGGCAAGATAATCTACAATCTTACCCTTGCCTTCGTCCCCCCATTGTAACCCCAACAATACGTCGATCATGGAAATTATTTTAGTAGCTAACAAAAATAGCGCAAGTGCGAAATTATATAAATGTCTAAACGCATGCTACAGAATACAGCAGCAACAAAAATTTTTTGTTTCGTATCTTTTATATATAGCCCTGTTCCGGTTGTTGCTACAGTCTTTAACTTTATCACCAGAGTTTTTAATTTCTATGAAACTAAACATATCCGGTTATTCCACGGCGTTATTTTCTTCGTGGTATTTTATTGAGGAGTTGGGATTGTTGCTGGATGCCGGTGATGGGATTACAGCTGCTTTATTACAGAAAGCCAGGAAGATAGACAATGTATTTATTTCCCATGCAGATCGTGACCATCTTGCCGGTTTGCTTCAGTTCAATCAACTTAACGCACGAGAAGGCTATCCGCGTATCTTCTACCCACGCGACTGTGGTTCTTTTCCAGCACTGGCGGCTTTTTCGGGCAAATTCGATCCTCATGTAAGCGGTACATTGTGGACGCCGATGGAAAGCGGTGAAAAGGTGTATGTAAGTGACGATCTTTTTGTACAGGCGATTCTTAATGGACATGTACAAGCCGCACCAGGCGTTCAAAAAAGTTTCGGGTACAGAGTTTGTAAGGTTAAAAACAAGCTGAAGCCGGAATTCCTGCACTTGCCAAAAGACCGTATTGCCGAGCTGATGAAAACTGAAGGCAGGAGTAACATGACGACCGAGGTTGTTGATACGGTGCTTACCTATTCCGGCGACACTCCTGTAGATGATATGAGCAAATGGGATAACTCATCCGTTCTTATACATGAAGCTACATTTTTGGATAAGGAAGAAAAACTAAGGCATAATACCCGCGGCAACCTGCACAGTAATCTAGAAGAGGTAATGGAGCGCATAGCATACATGAACATTGAAACCCTGATACTCGGCCATTTTTCATCGAGGTATTCCAGTGAGCAAATAGATGATAAACTAAGGCAGATGATACGGACGTTTGGTATAAAGATACCTGTATATCGCCTGCTGCCTGGCCACGTTTATCGCGATATTCTTGCAGGTTCTCCGTTAAACTAAAATCAACGCAGGCCATAATACAAAAACAGCCCCGCATAAGCAGGGCTGCTGGAATGATATATCAATCACAATTAGTTCCTGGCTTTATCGGTTGCCGGTGCGGCTTGTTGTTTAGGCAGGTTCAGTGTGCTTTCGTAAGCCTTGTACTGCTCTGCATTCATTATGGTTTTAATGCCAGCTACTTTCTTTTCATACAGCGCCCTGGACTCTGCCGGTGTCGCCTGCCTGTGTTCTGCGCGCATGGCCAGCATAGATTGTGCGTATTCAGTGCATACTTTCTGTACGCCATCGGTTTGTGCTGGCGACAATTTATATTGCTGTTGCAACATCTTAGCTTCTCTTTCTGCCATTCTCTCTGCAGATGGCACGTTTTGGTTATTCTGTTGTGCAGGTGCAGTAGTTGCCGTGCGGGCAGACTGGGCAAATACAGGTGCAACAGCAAACGCAAAGAGTGCAGATGTGATGATGAGCTTTTTCATAATCTTATTTTTTTTTGAATGATTTTTAAGCAAATTAGTCAATTACTTGTAAAAAAATGCATACGCGTGTCGTATACGGCTGTTTTAACCTTTGTTTTGCCCTGAAAGCCGTACTGACAGCGGGCATTTTAATTGGTTGGGTAGGTATGCAAGATGTACTTTCTATCTATTATACGTTGTTCAGAAGTCTTTATACAGCAGGTATTTCTTTCGTATGGCTTTGAACCTGGCCAGTTCCGGAGCCCAGCTTTTTCGTATTTGTGCATTGCTTGTTCCGGCAATTACCTGTTGTTTTAACTTGTCAGTGCCCGCCAGTTTTACAAAGAAATCGGTAAAGAAGCCGGCCTTGTCGGTGTATGCTTGGTAGGCTGCTATCAGCCATTTCAGTTCCAGTTTGCCGTGTATATCCTTATATACTGCTTCGGGCGTTTCCCCTACCAACTGGCCATAGCATTGTTTGCCTTCGTGCGGTGGGTTTTTGGCGCCGGGCATGCTCTGCGGCGTAAAGCTGTAGGTATATTTCCCGGCCAGTTCAGGCGCGCCAAACTGCTGGAAGGGGAATGCAGTGCCACGGCCTACACTTATTTTAGTGCCCTCGAAAAAGCACAGCGATGGGTAAGCATATATAGCCGCCATATTCTTCAGGTTAGGTGATGGGGGGATAGGTAGCTGGTATTTACTACTGTGCGTGTAGTTATGGCATTTGTACACTTTCAGGTCCAGTGTGGCGGCAGCAGTAAACCATTGTTCGCCCTTCAGCATGCCCGCATATTCACCCGCTGTCATACCATATACAACCGGTATTGCCTGCATGCCAACAAACGATCTGTTTTCTTTCTGTAATACCGGCCCATCAACATAATGTCCGTTGGGGTTTGGCCTGTCCAGCACTACCAGTTGCTTATGCTGTTCCGCACAGGCCTCCATGCAATATTCCAGGGTCGATATATAAGTATAGAACCGTACTCCCACATCCTGTAGGTCGTACACCAATACGTCTATATCCTGCAGGTCTTCCGTAGTTGGTTTCTTATGCTTGCCGTACAGCGATATTATAGGCAGGTGAGTTGCTTCATCCATGCCGTTATCCACATGGGCTCCTGCATCGGCACTACCCCTAAAGCCATGCTCCGGTACCAGTATGCGGGCCACGTTCACTTTCCGGGCCAGCAATATGTCCAGCAGTGAAGAGTCGCCTACGTACGATGTCTGGTTAATGACGAGGGCCACCCGTTTTCCCTGAAGTTCAGGCACATACTCGGCAGGGCAGGCCGCGGCTGGTTTTATGGTGGTGTCGAAGAAAGAACGGGCTACAGCAGGTATACTATTGAGTATCAGTAAGGCACAAACCCCGAGAGCGGGCACACATCTCATAATTGCAGTAATTTTCATAAAGATAACCTCTGTTTGGGCATATTGCCGTACCTTGCGGGCGAATAAATTTAAAACACTACTTATGCAACAAGTACAAAAAGGCGATACGGTCAATGTTCATTATCATGGCAGGCTTAACGACGGTACTACTTTCGATAGCTCTGAAGGCCGTGAGCCTTTGAAATTTACCGCCGGCAGCGGACAGGTGATCAAGGGATTTGACGATGCGGTAATGGATATGAAACCAGGCGATAAGAAAACAGTAAATATCCCGGTTCATGAAGCATATGGTGAGCGCAGGGATGATATGATGATGGAATATCCAAAGTCTGACTTCCCGGCTGAAATGGCTCCTGAAGTAGGTATGGAACTGCAGATGGGCGATGACGCAGGTAACGTTTTCCCTGTAGTAATAGTAGAGGTTGGTGATGAGGTAGTAGTGCTGGATGCCAACCATCCACTGGCTGGTAAAGACCTGACTTTTGAAATTGAACTGGTGTCTATAGGATAATTAGTTTTGAAATTATATTGATAAAGGACCGGCTAAGCTGGTCCTTTATTGTTTATTGCGGCATTTAGTTGTTGTAGATATTCATGTTTCGGGCGGATAGCCCCTACGGAGCAATGACAGTTTGGGACAATAGCTTTAATGAAAGTTACATAAAAGACATCTTTCGCTCTTTCAGAGCTTGTCCGGTTTAGTGTTGGAATTCCCGGGACTACATCCCGGGCTATTATCTTTCGCTCTTTCAGAGCTTTGTTTCTTAAATTGAAAACATTGCTTTACAGAGTTGTTATCGCTTTGGCGGTAGCCGCATCTTCGGGAGGTAACATGTAATGTATAGATGGACTCTTAAGCCATCGGGTTGAAACATGATGCTATTATAGCCGGCCCTTACAGGGCCTGTTGTAGCTCTGCCACTCCTCTATAACCTTGATACCGGTGTTTTGATGTCGTGATAGAACAGGAATTGCCAGCCTTCTTTGCGGCCTTCTTCTCCGTATTGTTCGCGTAGCTCCATAGCCTTCTTACCGTCGAAATCGTACTTGGCCACGTATTTCATTTTCATTTGTTTGAGCTGGGGGGCTTCATCTCCACCAAAGAATACTTTATCTGTACCGTCGTCGATAAGATATACTATATGTTGCGGACTATGCCCACCGGAATGGCGATAAGTGATGTAATCATCTATAATGCCGGTTTCACCATTTAGCCATTTCACGCGATCAGTAGTAAGGATGGGTTCCAGGTCGTGAGGGTAGTAGGAGGGTTTTCCGGTTTTTAACGCAAATTCGGCTTCGGGGCCATATATGTAGTAGTCTGCATTAGGGAATGTTGGCTCATCGTTGCCCTGTTCGCCTTTATAGGTAAGGCAGCCTGCGTGGTCTTTGTGCAGGTGAGAGAGCAACACTTTTGTTACATCGCCCGGGCCATAGCCATGAGCAAAGATGTTTTCGTGGATCATGAGCCTGCCATTACTGTTGCGGAAGCCAAGGCCGGTATCCAGTACAATCACATCTCTGTCAGTTATTACCAGGAAGGGCTGCACCTCCACCAACAAAGAACCCTTTGAACGGTCGTTCAGGATATCTTTTTCCAGGTCGAAAGGGATAAACACTTTATCGTGCCCTATTGTGAATTGCCCTTCTGATAACGGGAATATTTTTGCCATGATGGTCTGTTGATTAGCGTATCATAGCCTGGCGATCTGCATCCAGGCGCATGAGTATGAATATTAAAATACTGAAGGAGATAAGCGATGAACCACCATAGCTGATGAATGGCAGCGTGATACCAATAACCGGAGCCAGGCCGATGGTCATAGAAATATTGATGGCAAAGTGGAAGAACAGTATACTGGCCACACAATAGGCATAGATGCGTGTGAAAGCCGACCGCTGCCGCTCTGCTACAAATATGATGCGGAGCATCATAGACACATATAGCCCTATGAGCACAAAGCTGCCTAAAAAGCCAAACTGCTCGGCCACTGCCGTAAAGATGAAGTCGGTATTCTGCTCGGGCACAAACTGATTTTTGGTAGAGGTGCCGTTAAGAAAGCCCTTGCCCATCAAACCACCGGAGCCGATAGCAATTTTAGATTGCAGTACGTTGTATTCTGATGCGTTGGTCTTCTTTTCATCCCCCTCTTCGGCGGCTTTCTTATTGTATTCCAGCGGCACTTCTTTGCCCAGCATAGAGTATATCCTGTCTATCTGGTGTTGCTGCAGCACGTGTTTGAACGCCATAGGCACTGCCACCTGCGAGAACAGGATACATACCAGCCACACACTTACCAGGAAGATGCGCGCATCCATACGGCGGCGCAGGGCTGTGCGCATAAAGTAACCAGCTATTACAGCCAGCAGGGTAAGGATAACAAAGAAGATCTTGCGATCGATAAGCAGCGTACCCAAGCCAAGCGCTATGAGCGAAAAGCCTACTACCAGTACGGCATTGGGCAGGCCCTCCCTGTACATTACCAGAAGAAAACAGAAGTAAACGAGGGCAAGGCCCGTTTCGTTTTGCAGCAGGATGATGACGGCAGGGAGCAGAGATAATGCTACGCCTATCAACCTGTGTTTAAGTGTTTTGAAATTGGTCTCCGGCAGGGAGAGGAATTTGGCCAATGCAAGGGATGTGAATATTTTGGTAACCTCGCCCGGCTGGAAGCGGAAGCTACCGATACCCAGCCACGAGTGCGAACCCTTAACATCGACACCGATAAATATGGTGAGGACGAGCACCACAACCCCAATGGTATACCCCAGGAATGCAGTGGACGCAAAAAACTTACTATCGGTAAGTAATATGATGAACCCTATGATCAACGAATACCCGAAGAATATTACCTGCTTGGAGTAGTTTTTGTTCATTATAAATATGGTAGGGTCGGTATGGCGGTGCTCTACAGAGAACACTGCAGCCAGCCCTATAGTAACGAGACACAGGTACAGCAGCACCATAACGCCGTCTATGTTCGAGAAAAATGATTTCCTTGTTTGGCTCATACGCCTTTATTAAATTACTTTTTTTTGCTCATCATTCTGCGTTCCATCCAACGCTTAAAGGCGGTTGAATCTGTTGCATGTTTCATGCTGTCGGTATAGTGCTTCCTTTCCATCCTCATCCGGTAGGCATTGGCATCGCGTGCCCTTATTGCTGAGTCGATGGTGTAGGTATACTTGTTGATCAGCTTCGCGTTGAACATTTTTTCTTCAACTGCCTTGCGCTTCACTGTTACACTATCCTTCAGGTATTTCTCCATCAGCAAGCTGGCAATAGGGGCGGCCCATGTAGCGCCGAAACCTGAATTCTCTACCGCAACTGCAATGGCTATTCTCGGGTTTTCCCTTGGGGCAAAGGCAACGAACATAGAGTGGTTGGCCATCTTCATAGCTGCGCCATTTACCACGGCCTTGTTTTCGGCAGTACCTGTTTTAGCGCATACGTTAATGCCATCTATCTTGGCACCCACAGCGGTACCGCTCTCCACCACATCCTGCATGGCTTGCTGTACTACATTGAAGGAAGAATCGGGGATATTGACCACTACCTTCTTTTCCAGGAATCTCTTCAATATAGGGTCTTTGGTGTTGCCGCCTATAGACTTTACGAAGTGCGGCACATAGTAGTAACCTTTGTTGGCTATGATGCACATACTGTTGGCCATCTGTAATGGTGTAAGCGCCAACTCGCCCTGGCCCATGCCCACAAACACTACTGTGCATGAGTTCCATACACCACGATACATTTTATTGTAGGTGTTAGTATCGGGCAGTAAGCCTTTACCCTCGAACGGAATATCTATGCCCGACTGGCGGCCATACCCGAAAGAGGAGTAGTAGTCGTGCCACTTTTGCAGGCCCTGCTTTACACTGGAAAAGCCGCGATAGTCTATCGTCATCCTGAAGATGTGACAGAAATAAGAGTTACAGGAGTGCGCAAGTGCCAGCCTGAAGTTAGCGGCATGGCCTGCATCGTGGTGCTCGCAGGCAATAGGCCGGCCACAATAGTTGTAAGAACCGAAGCAGCCCAGCCCGAACGATGGGGTGATAGCGCCAACGGCCAGTGCCACAAGGCCCGTCATAGGTTTGATGGTAGAACCGGGAGGGTAGGCCGCCTGCGTTGCCCTATTGAACAACGGACGGGTAGCCTCGCGATACAACGCAGCATAGTTCTTTGCTCTTTCTTTGCCGCGCAGCAGGTTGGGGTCGTAAGTAGGGCTGCTGACCATGGCCAGGATGCCGCCGGTTTTAGGATCTATAGCCACCACACTGCCCACCTTGTTCTGCATCAGCTTTTCGGCATAGGCCTGCAGCTCAGCATCTACATACAGTTCCAGCGATTTGCCCGATACCTCCATGGTATCCAGTTCGCCGTTGCGGTAGGGGTCGCGGGGCCGGTTGAACTTGTCGCGTTCCAGGAAGTGCACACCACGCTGGCCACGCAATACTTCCTCGTACTGCAGTTCCAGCCCGCTGAGGCCGGTATAGTCACCCTGGCGGTAAGACTGGTAGCGCTCTTTCTTCAGCATCTCGGGCGATACTTCGCCGATGTAGCCGAGCATGATACCGCCTGAGGGGTATTTATACTCGCGGATGTTACGCTCCACGAGTTCGAAACCGGGAAAGGAGAACTGGTTTTCCTGAAAGCGGGCAGTCTGCTCCGGGCTTAGCTGCTCCATGAACACGCTCTGGCGTACCTCTATATTGCGCGTAAGCACTCCCTTCATTATCTTAAGGAAGCCCGGCAGATCGAGGCCCATAGCATTGCAGAAGGCAGCAGTATCTATACCTTTAATATTTCTTGGCGTAACCATCAGATCGTATACGGTGGTGTTGGATAGCATTACTTTGCCTTTACGGTCGTAGATAACACCACGCGGAGGGTATACTACCTTCTTATAAATGGCAATATCATTGGCCATTATCTTGTACTTAGACTCAAAATTCTGGAGAAAGAACAAACGGAGGAGTATGACCGACGCCACACCTATAAATATAAACCTGATTACATATTGACGCGAATTAGCCGCACTGGACATACGCTATTTTTACCCTGTTTTATGTTGTTGGGGAACTGTACAAAGCTATGCTAAAAAGCAGGAGTGGAAAAGGTAAAAAATTATTTGTTTTTTCGGCCCGATAAATGTTATTCAGGGTTTGTTAACATTCAGGGATGTAGGGTAGCATTAATCTTTAAAACCCATCTTCAAATAACTGAACACTAGTATGCCTGACATAAGGAGGCTTGTGATGGAGAGGCCTACCAGCAGTTTATCGAAAAACATAAGCTGGTGGGCCTTTGCAGCGCCAACAGCATTGTTGATGGATTGCAGCAGGAAGAAAACCGAACCGAACAATATAATAGCTCCCAATATAAGGTTGGTAATAAGGTGCTTGTAGTAGAACTGTGCCCCAAACATAATGGTGATCACCAACGCGGTAACATTAAAATGACCGTTCAGCATGGCTATGGTGAACCATGTTACACCCAGCAGCAGGTAAAACCCGTAGGCCAGGTAAACCCATTTCTGATAGCTGTTTGTGCTGCTGTTATCCATTACTATTGTGCGTCTTTATTCTTCCATTCTTCCATGCGCTCTTTCTCGTTCACCGATACGGAGAGCATTACCTTCCACTGGTTGTATTTATCCAGCTTCAGTATGTAATGGTAATCGCAGTCGTATATGGGTTGCTTAAAGGCATCGGTATAGCGCCAATGTACTTTTACCTTGCATATGCGCGGGGTAAGTATCTGGCGGCTCCATACATCGGCCTGCGCGTGTGCTATGCCAAACTGCCTGTAGAAGCTCATGCCCTGGTTAAAAAAGCCTTCCAGTTTGCTGAAGTCGCTGAAAACGGTTGTCGTATCGTCAGACAGCATGGTGCAGGGCACATGATGCAGGTAGGCCATGCCCTTTGTATTGTGCTGCACAAGGGTGCTGGCATATGTTTCGAAGAAGTCGTTTACATTCTGAACGGCGGCCGTGGTACTATTCATAACCTCACTTTTCACGTTCGCGAAAGTACTGCTTTATCCTGTTTGGTTTACAGGCATAAAAACATTTTTTCAAAAAATTATGCTGATAATAAGCAGGGGAATGATAATTTTGAGCTTCAAAATCAGCACAATTGAAGACCCTGCTCGACAGTACCAGAATGAACATAACGTTGCAGCGGCTGGCGCACCAGCTGGTGGAAAACCACTTGTCGTTTGCAGATACGGCCATCATTGGCATTCAGCCCCGCGGTATCTATCTGTCGGAACGTATAGCGGCCGTGGTGAAGCAAATAAGCGGTAATAAACAGATAGACTACGGCCACCTGGATATTACCTTTTACCGAGACGATGTGCATACCTCTAATATACAGGTACCCCGGCACACCAATATCAACTTCAGCATAGAAGACAGGAACGTGATACTGGTGGATGATGTGCTGTATACCGGCCGCACCATCAGGTCGGCAATGGATGCGCTGATAGACTTTGGCCGCCCCAAGAAGGTGGAGCTGCTGACGCTGATAGACAGGCGTTTTAGCCGCGAGTTGCCTGTGCAGCCCGACTATGTAGGCTTTGCCGTTGACACCATCCTGACCCAGAAAGTAAAGGTTTACTGGAAGGAGAAGGACGACAAGGACGAAGTAGTATTGATGGATAAGGATAAATGATTTTAAAACAGGATGTATTCCTGTTTTTTTATTATAAAGAGTAGCCGGCGCTGCCGGGATCATATTTAAAAAGAAAACTGTAGATATAAACATGGCGCTTTCCGTAAAACATCTGTTAGGTATTAAAGATTTGAACAGGCAGGATATTGAACAGATATTTCTAACGGCTGATAATTTTAAACAGGTGTTGCAACGCCCTATTAAGAAGGTGCCTACGCTGCGCGATACTACTGTAGCCAATATATTCTTCGAAAACTCTACCCGTACGCGCCTATCGTTTGAACTGGCGGAGAAAAGGCTGGGTGCCGATGTGGTGAATTTCTCGGCTTCAGGCTCATCGGTATCTAAGGGGGAGACGCTGATAGACACGGTGAATAACATATTGGCCATGAAGGTAGATATGGTGGTAATGCGCCATTCGGCCAGCGGTGCGCCATGGTTTTTGGCCAACCATATAGACGCCAGCATTGTAAATGCCGGCGATGGTACCAATGAGCACCCTACGCAGGCCCTGCTGGATGCCTTTTCTATGCGCGAGCAACTGGGCGACCTGAAGGGTAAACGCATAGCTATATTGGGCGACATCATGCACTCCCGCGTGGCGCTGAGCAATATTTACTGCCTGAACAAGCTTGGAGCAGAAGTAGTAGTATCGGGTCCGCCAACGCTGATACCCAAGCATATAGAGGCGCTGGGTGTGAAGGTGGAATACAATGTAAAGAAAGCACTGGAGTGGTGCGATGTAGCCAATGTGCTGCGCATACAGCTGGAGCGCCAGCATAAGCCATTATTCTCCACCTTGCGCGAATATGCGTTGTACTACGGCGTAAACAAATCGATGCTCGACAGCCTGGAGAAGCGTATTGTGGTAATGCACCCCGGCCCTATAAACCGTGGCGTGGAAATAAGCAGCGATGCGGCAGACAGCAGCCAGTCCATCATCCTGAACCAGGTAGAGAATGGGGTGGCTATCCGTATGGCGGTCATCTACCTGCTATCGGGGAAAAGGGATATGAATGAGTAGGGATCTTACACGGCCTTTAAACATTGCATTTGCCGCATCGTGTAGCTACTCCGCATTTGCCCATCGAGCAGATCAGCATTGAGCCATTATAATGACGGCACACCTTTTATACGCTTAGGCTAAAACAACAACCATGAGCGATAAAAATCAATATCCCGGTTACCCACATTATCCTGCTAACCAGGACATAACTCAACATGCAGATAAAGTAACACTAAAGGAAGATGCCGGTGACGGAACCTCCGCCAATACACCACTGGCCAGCGATAACGAGGCTGATGTAACAGCAGAAGATCTGCAGATACTGGATGCCACCGAAAGCAATATGCCCACCACTGATGCAGCCAACCTGCAACAGAGCATACTGGATGCAGTAGACGATGACGGCGATCCGCTGAACGAAGCTGCACCGGGAGATATATCGGGGGCAGACCTTGATGTGCCCGGTAGTGAAGACGATGACCGCGATGAAGCCCTTGGTGAAGAAGACGAAGAAAATAATTACTACAGCCTGGGCGGGGATAACCACGAAAACCAGGAAGAGAATAAGGGAGAGTAAGGCTAAATAAACAGGTGCTATGTATATATATGCTCAGTGCGCCTTTGCCTGATAAATAATAAAGTAGCCAGTTTCCGCTGGCTACTTTATTTATGATCTATAAACTATAAACTGAACGGAGCCTTCTGCAGGATACCGCCACCTATTACGTCGTCGCCGTCGTAGAATACGGCGCTCTGGCCGGGGGCTATGCTGGTAACAGCATGATCGAAGGCTACATGTACACCGCCATCAACCGGGGTGAGCATGCTCTGGCTGCCGGGGTCTTTGTAGCGGATCTTAGTAATAGCTTCTGCAGGGCCGGTCAATCCATCGTATTTTACCCAGTTGATGCCTTTTACAACTGCTTCCGTAGCTTCCAGTTCATGCAGTTCGCCCAGTACTACGGTATTGGTTTCGGGGAGTATGTTCGTAACAAACATGGGTTTGCCTAAGGCAATATCCAGTCCCTTGCGCTGACCTATGGTATAGAAAGGATAGCCTTTGTGCTTGCCTACTTTTTGGCCGTTGGTCAGTACAAAGTCGCCGCCATCCACACGGGCTTCTAGTCCTGCTACGTTGCGCTTCAGGAAGCCGCGATAGTCGTTATCCGGAACAAAGCATATTTCGTAACTCTCGGCCTTCTTAGACAATTCAGTGTAGCCCATGTCGGCCGCCAGTTGGCGCACTTCGGTCTTCAGCATATCGCCCAGCGGGTATATGCTGCGGCTCAGGCAGTCCTGGCCCAGCCCCCACAGCACGTAGCTCTGGTCTTTGGTCAGATCGCGGGCTTTTGAAAGGATATGGCGGTTATTCTCTTCGCGCACCTTTACATAATGGCCGGTGGCGATGAAATCACAGCCCAAAGCATTGGCCCGTTTCAGCAGGGCGCTCCATTTTATATGTGTGTTGCACAACACGCACGGATTGGGGGTGCGGCCTGCTATGTATTCATCTACAAAATTATTGATGACATGATCGCCGAATTCCTCGCGTATATCGAGGATATAATGCGGAAAGCCATGTTCTACAGCGGCCTGGCGGGCATCGTTGAAAGAATCGAGATTACAGCAACCTGTTTCTTTCTTGCTACCGCCCGATGAGGCGTAGTCCCATGTCTTCATGGTAATGCCCACTACTTCATACCCCTGCTCGTGCAGCATCAGTGCGCTCACGGTGCTATCTATGCCACCGCTCATTGCCACCAATACTTTACCCATTTTACTCATAAGGGTGCAAAGGTACGTATTAGTCGTAAGTAGTAAGTCTTAAGTCGTAAGGGTGGAGATTGTTTGAATTAATAGTGGTATTGCCGGCTCTCGCAAAGCACTACAGGGGTGATGTCACTGAAGATTTCACGCAAAGCACGCTAAGGACGGCGCAAAGTACGCAAAGGGAATTTTAAGCAGGCAGAGGGCGCAAAGCGCTGGCTATTGAGGGTTGTGTACTGAATAGTCCCGGCCGGGAACTTTAGGGTTTGATATTCAGAACAAAAGAGATTGGATTTTGGGCTTTGGTTCCTGGAATTTTGTGCCTTGAACTTCGGTACTTGGACCTTGGAATTTGGTACTTGGTTCTTGGAATTTAGTCTTATGGTTTTATCACCACTTCCGCCATGTAGCCGAATACCTTTACTTTCAGGCCAATCTTCAGGGCTATCAGGTGGTTGCCTTTGGGGAGGTCGGCAATGTTTACCTTGTTGTCTTTGCGGTTTACCACGCCACTTTGTTCTACTATGCCCTGGTCGTCCATAATGTACATTTCTGTGGCCTGTTTAGGCAGATTACTGAACTGTACATGGTCGCCTTTAACCTCCATACGGGCATTGTCGAGCGTAGTGCGCACCTTGGCAGCAATAGATGTGCTTTTGCCGGAGTTGTTGCGCGCAGTTGCTGCAAATACTGATAATACGAGTAATCCGGTGGTCATTAACTGTTTCATGTGTGTACGTTTTTAACTGTTACGTATATATGTCGCGGCACATGCAGTTTTTGTTACAGCATTTTTAAATATTTTTTGTTTTAATATTATTTAGATGTGGCACACTTCAAACGTGTGCCACATCTAAATATAGTTTTCCACACCACGCTCACAGCTAAACAAATACCTCTTACCATCGCCTTATAAAAAATTATTTTTGCGTAAATGGCAAAGGTTAAGTCGGCGGAAACGCCGTTAATGAAGCAACACGGCGAGATCAAAGCAAAATATCCTGATGCGGTACTGCTGTTCAGGGTAGGTGATTTTTACGAGACATTCGGCGAGGATGCTATCGTGGCATCGCGCGTGCTGGGCATTACCCTAACCAAGCGCAATAACGGCGCTGCCAATTCGCAGGAGCTGGCGGGTTTTCCGCATCATTCCCTGGATACCTATCTGCACAAGCTGGTGAAGGCCGGTCACCGTGTAGCCATCTGCGACCAGCTGGAAGATCCCAAGACCGTAAAGGGTATTGTGAAGCGTGGTGTTACCGAACTGGTAACGCCCGGTGTGGCCACCAGCGATAAACTGCTGGAGAACCGCACCAACAACTTCCTTGCCGCTCTGCACCTTACCGACCATATGTGCGGTGTGGCTTTCCTGGATATTACCACCGGCGAGTTTTATGCTGCCGAAGGTAATATGGAATATATGGATAAGCTCTTACAGAGCTTCCAACCATCGGAGGTCATCCTTTCGAAAGCGCAGGTAAGGCGCTTTAAAGAGCAGTTCGATACCAAGGTGTATACCTTCCATATGGAAGACTGGATATTTAAAGAGCAGTATGCTTACGACCAGTTGTTGCAACAGTTCCAGACGGTATCGCTGAAGGGCTTTGGTATAGAAGATATGCGCAGCGCCATTGTGGCCTGCGGCGTGGCCATCCATTACCTGAAGGATACCGAGCATGCCAACCTGCAACACCTGAGCAGTATACAGCGCATAGTGGCCGATGAGTTTGTATGGATGGACCGCTTTACCATCCGCAACCTGGAACTGTTGGGCAGCAGCTATGAGCAGGGCGCATCGCTGCTTACAGCCATAGACCATACGCATACACCCATGGGTGCACGCCTGATGAAGCGCTGGATGATCTTCCCGCTCTTCGACCTGCACCGCATAGAGCAGCGCCTGAACCTGGTGAGTCATTTTATACTGGAGCAGGACCTGAACCATAGCCTTATGACCCTGGTAAAGCAGATAGGTGATGTGGAGCGATTAATAGGCAAGATACCGCTGAAGAAAGCCAATCCGCGCGAGGTGCTGCAACTGGCCAAGGGGCTGAAGTTTATGGAGGACATCCGTGAACTATGCATTGGCGATAAGGAAGAAAGCCTGGGCAGATTGGTGCAACCCATGCAGCCGCTTACAGATCTGCGCCAGCGGATACTAGATACGATAACTGAAGAAGCGCCTGTGCTAATCAGCAAGGGTGGAGCAATAAAAGAGGGCGTACATGCGGAGCTGGATCACCTGCGCAAAATATCGCGCAGCGGTAAGGATTACCTGTTGCAGATACAGCAGGAGGAAGCTGCCAAGACTGGCATATCGTCGCTCAAAGTGTCGTACAACAATGTGTTTGGCTACTACCTGGAAGTAACGCATACGCACAAAGACAAAGTGCCGACAGAATGGATACGCAAGCAGACACTGGCCAATGCCGAGCGCTATATAACCCCCGAGCTGAAGGAATATGAGGAGAAGATACTGGGGGCGGAGGAGAAGATACTTTCTATAGAAACAGAAATATACCAGCAGTTACTGGCTGCCATAGAGCCATTTATAGCGCCCATACAAACCAATGCCAACATAATAGCCCAGCTGGACTGCCTGCTGTGTTTTGCGCATAATGCAAGGACCTATAACTACCACCGGCCACAGCTAAGCAAAGAACCCGTGCTAAACATAAAAGATGGCCGCCACCCCGTAATAGAGCAACGACTGCCGCCGGGCGAAGCTTATGTGGCCAATGATATAGTGCTGGATAAAGACGATCAGCAGGTGATCATTCTTACTGGCCCCAACATGAGTGGTAAGAGTGCATTGCTGCGCCAAACGGCCATCATCACGCTGATGGCGCATATGGGTAGCTTTGTGCCGGCAACAGCCGCCACCATAGGGCTTACTGATAAGATATTTACACGCGTAGGCGCATCAGACAACCTGAGCGGTGGTGAGAGTACCTTTATGGTAGAGATGAATGAGACCGCCAGCATCATCAACAACATTACAGAGCGTAGCCTGATACTGCTGGATGAGATAGGTCGTGGCACCAGCACCTACGATGGTATATCAATAGCGTGGTCTATAGTGGAGCACCTGCACAACAGTGCGGCCAAACCCAAGACCCTGTTTGCTACCCACTACCACGAACTGAATGAACTGGAGAACCAGTTGCCGAGGGTAAAGAACTACCACATTACCCATAAAGAGACCGCCAATAAGGTCATTTTCCTGCGCAAGATGGCCCCGGGTGGCAGCCGCCATAGCTTTGGTATACAGGTGGCCCGCATGGCCGGTATGCCCAACAAGCTGCTGGATCGCGCTAATGAGATACTGGCTACCCTTGAGGAAAAGCATGCAGCCACCGGAGGAGATACCATGCAGAAGGTAAAGAACATCAAAGCAGCGCCACAGTTCCAGCTGAATATATTTGATGGTGTCACCGATGATATCCGCCGCATACAGCAGACATTGGATGAGACAGATATCAACACGCTGACACCGGTAGAGGCATTGCTCAAACTAAACGAACTGAAGGAAATAACAAAGCAGTATAAGAAATAGGTATTAGCCTGCAAAAGTGGGATATGCACATGACTGCTGGTCTTTAAAGTGGCTAGTCTATGAGCAGCTCTATATTTTGAATCCCGAATGTTATATTCGTTAAAGGATTAAATAATAAATTTAGCTGAATACTGTTGATTGCGTACAATATTATTAATTGATAGTTTATTGATTGGTAATTTTTTGCGTGTTTGGATAAAAAATATTGGATATTTTTTGTTAAAATTCACTACAATAGCAAGAAAGGTTTACTATATTTGAATTCTAAAACTGTTATTGCTATGAAACAAATTACACACCGCTGTTTAACTCCTGACAACAGCAAAAATAAAGTTCTCGTTACGCCTCCGTTTTTTACTACAACTTTCTTTGCATTATCGGCATATCACCTGCCATAGGCATTTCCATACATTTAAATTTTTGGCACTCCTACAGTCTGCAGACAGGAATCCATGAGTTCGGTTTATTCATTTTTTTAAAACCAATTGATTATGAAAACAAAAACTATGATCAAGGCAATTACATTTTGCCTTACTGCGCTTGGCTCGCAAAGCTTGCATGCGCAATTTATTATTAACACCATAATAGGCAGCGGTGTCTCTGGTTTTTCCGGCGATGGCGGCCCGGCAACCACTGCTGATATTCACACACCTCATGGCATTTTTGTGTCGCCAAGCGGGGAGGTTTACTTTTCCGATATCAATAATTACAGGATAAGAAAGAGTACTACCAGCACTTTATCGGGCACTATAACAACCGTTGCGGGCAATGGTACTGCGGGGTTCAGCGGAGACGGCGGTCCGGCAACCGCAGCACAGGTGAACCAGGTGTTTGACCTGATCGTAGACGGTAGCAACAATATTACTTTCACCGACCAGAACAATAACAGGGTAAGGACCGTGAGCGCAGCAGGTGTTATCAATACTATTGCAGGCACCGGCATATCCGGTTTTTCCGGCGATGGTGGCCAGGCTAGCGCCGCTACATTCAGAAAACCTACAGGTATTGCACAAGATGGCAGCGGGAATCTTTATATTGCCGATCAATACAATCATCGTATAAGAAAGATAACCCCGGCAGGTATCATATCTACATTTGCAGGCACGGGTACTATTGGCCATACAGGCGACGGTGGTCCGGCAACTGCAGCTACGTTCAGCTACCCTAACTTTCTTAGTGTAGATTTTTCGAACAACCTGCTGATTACCGATAATGGTAACCATTGCATAAGGGCTATAAACCTTTCTACAAACGTTATCACTGCGTTTGCCGGCACGGGTGCCGCAGGCTTTAGTGGCGATGGCGGCCCGGCAACAGCGGCTACGCTGCAATATCCTGGTGGCACATCTACTGACCAGAGTGGAACATATATAGCTGACAATGTGAATAACCGTATTCGCAGAGTTGCCGGCGGTACAATAACGACTGTAGTAGCTACCGGAACGGCGGGCTTTAGCGGTGATGGTGGCCCTGCCACGGCCGCCAGGATATCCAGTCCTGTGGATGTAGCAACCTATCGCACCGCTGTTGTTATATCAGATCTTGGTAATAACCGTATCAGGAAAGCCGGTTCGCCGTCGCAGTTCAAGCAGGCCCGTCAGAGCACTGGATTGCCAAATGCCAATGATGAGATCAGTATCAGTATGACACCTAACCCCAACAACGGCGTATTTACTATACAATACACGTCAAAAGATCCGTCTCAGGGTCACGCTGTTATAACAGATATCTCAGGTCGCAAAATGGACGACTTTATGTTAGAGCCTAATACCACTAAAAATATGAGTATGAACCTGGAAGCAGGTATGTACCTTCTTACGATTTACAATGGTTCTAAGGAATCGTATGTAAAGTTCGTTGTAGCGAAGTAGAAGTGGTATTTGAATATTGAATAGGGGCGCATAATGTGCCCCTATTTCGTTTTAATTCGTGGTATTCAACTTATAATTGAATTGATGCCGAATGAATTGAGAAACTAAGTATAGGTGCGAACGGTAGTTGTTGCAATGTCATAGCTCGTCTCTACAATTTCCGGTTTCCCAATTATACAGGCAAATTTCTGGCTGTGCATTCGATGTTTTGAGTATTTTTAAGATAAATATTGAAAGGCTATTTGTTTTAAATAATCCTTAGTAACCGACATCGCAAGACGTATAGTTTGATTTTCAGCAATTGAAAGCATTAGTCAATAATTCATATCTATTAGAAAAATTCCCTGGCAAGGGTGGCTGGACCTATGCGCGTGTACCTGAAGTGCTGAAGTCTGATACTAACCCGTTTGGCTGGGTGAAGGTGATGGGTAGTATAGATGGGGTAGAGATAAGGCATTTTCACCTGATGCCCATGGGCGACGGCACTTTAATGTTACCGGTAAAGGCTGATATCCGCAAGAAGATAAGAAAGGAGGCGGGTGATAGGGTGCACATTATACTTTACCCGGAAACAGGGGTATTGGAAATACCGGGAGAGATGCAGCTATGCCTGAAAGATGAGCCTGTGGCGCACTCATTTTTTTACAAACTATCGGAAGGGGAACAGAAGTTTTATGTGCAATGGATCTATGGCGCAAAGAAAGACGATACCAGAGCCAACAGGCTGGCCATGGCAATAGATAAGCTGGCAAAAGGCTTAAAGTTCTACGATAAGGTACAATGATATAGCGGCAAGGTTTTTATGCCGATACTGTGCATGATAACTGTTAATTCAACCACCGTACTTGAAAAGTTGAGGCTTATTACAGCTAATGATAGTTTAGCTGCAGTCGACATTAAGGTTTTAGCCGATTGCGTTGGCATCGCAGTGCCCGCCCTGATATCTGTTCTTACTGAGCTGGAGCATAGAGACGAAATAAAGCTGGATATCAGCACTATGAATACGTCTGGAGAACCTCAATATTCGGGCTCTGTTCGCCTGATGGATACACCGCCCGACGAACAGGAAGTACACTATTGAAGACGGAGCATTATTGTGGTATAGAGCCGATCAACTTCCTCGTATAATCGTGCTGCGGATGCACCAATACTTGTTCAGCTGTGCCGGTTTCTACTATTTTTCCCGCCTGCATTACCATTACGCGGTCGCTGATATAGTGTACAACATTAAGGTCGTGAGAAATGAAGAGATAAGTCAGTCCTAATTCTTGTTGCAGTTGTTTTAACAGGTTCAGTATTTGTGCCTGAACAGAGACATCAAGTGCGGATACACTTTCATCGCAGATGAGCAATTCCGGCCTTAGCGATAGCGCACGGGCTATGCCTATTCGTTGTCGTTGTCCGCCTGAGAATTGATGGGGATATTTTTTTGCAGCATCAGCGGGTAATTGTACCATACCAAGCAGTCGGGATACTTCAATATCCAGTTGAGCTTTCGGTACAATGTGGTGCACCATTAGTGGTTCCTTTAGTGCGTCGCCAATGGTCATGCGTGGATTAAGCGATGAATACGGGTCCTGGAATATCATTTGTATCCTTGTGCGCATCGCTTTCCAATCCTGCAACGATAGTCTGGTAAGATCGTTGTCTTGAAACAGAATGGCGCCGCCGGTAGCAGGTAATATGCCCATTACAGCTTTGCTGAGTGTGCTTTTACCGCAGCCGCTTTCGCCTACAAGGCCAAGGATCTCTCCCTCTTTTATTTGGAATGATACATTATTTACGGCTTTAAACGAGCCGAAACTTACATCCAGTTCATCTACCTGCAGTAGTATATCGCCCGGAACGATCCCTGGCGTAAGCGTTGGTCCTGTGTAGTTACCGGTGAGCACTTCCTGTACTGTAGGCAAAGTGTAGCCTTTGTGACCGGCCGATGGTTTGCAGGCCAGGAGCGCCCTGGTATAGGCACTTTCGGGGGTGTTAACCACCAGGTTTGTTTCGCCATACTCCTGCACTTCTCCCTTGTACATTACCAGTATTTGATCAGATATGGTGGCAGCCAGCGCCAGGTCGTGCGTAATAAAGATCATTGCGGTATTAAACTCCTGTTGCAAATAGCTCATCAGGCGGATGATCTCTTGTTGCACCGTAACGTCAAGCGCGGTGGTTGGTTCATCGGCTATCAGCAGGGCAGGGTGGTTGCACATAGCCATAGCTATCATTACCCGTTGCTTCTGTCCGCCCGACAGTTGGTGCGGGTAGCGGTCGTATAACTGTTCAGGGTTCGGTAGTTGTACCTTCTGCAGCCAGCTAATGGCCCGGAGTTTTGCCTCCGGCTTTGTAATGTTGTTGTGTACCAGTATCGACTCCTGCAACTGCCTGCCTACCTTCATTACCGGGTTCAGCGCACTCATCGGCTCCTGGAACACCATGCTTACCTGCCTGCCTCTCAGGGTGGTACCGTTGTCAAGGGTTAGTTTCGAAAGATCAGTTGTTTCTTCTGCTGATCGCAGCAATATGCTGCCAGTAGTGGTGGCAGCCTTGGGTAAAAGGCCCATAAGCGCTAATGCGGTCAGCGATTTCCCTGAGCCGCTTTCCCCGACAATAGCCAAAGTTTCTCCTTTCCCTAGCGAGAAAGACAGGTCTTTTACAGTTGAAAAAGGCTGCCCATTGAACCTGATGTGCAGCCCTTCTACCGATAATATTTGCTGATTTTTATCCACCCGGTTTCGGAATTAAAACTTCAGGTGTTTAACGGTGCGCCCGTTATTGATCAGCTGTTTCAAAGAATCTATACCGATCTTGATATGATTGTCTACAAAGTTTTTGGTTACCAGGCTGTCTTTCTCTGCCGTCTTTACGCCGTCTGGTATCATTGGTTGGTCCGATACCAGCAACAAGGCACCCACAGGTATCTCGTTGTAAAAGCCGGTACTGAATATGGTGGCCGTTTCCATATCTATGGCCATGGCGCGTATGCGGCGCAGGTAGGCTTTAAACTCTTCATCGTGCTCCCATACGCGGCGGTTGGTGGTATATACGGTGCCGGTCCAGTAATCCATGCCATGGTCGCGGATGGTAGTAGATATCGCTTTCTGCAGTGCAAACGATGGCAGCGCGGGTACTTCAGGCGGAAAATAGTCGTTACTGGTACCATCGCCCCTTATAGCTGCAATAGGCAGTATCAGGTCGCCCACGTTATTCTTCTTCTTAAGGCCGCCGCATTTGCCCAGGAACAGCGCAGCATTGGGTTGTATGGCCGATAGCAGGTCCATCATAGTAGCAGCGGTAGGGCTGCCCATGCCAAAGTTGATGATGGTAATATTATCGGCGGTAGCGCACTGCATAGGTTTATCCAGGCCTACAACCGGTACGCCGTGCATGCTGGCAAATATGTTTATGTAATTGCTGAAATTGCATAAAAGGATGTACTTACCGAAATCTTCCAGTTTCTGTCCGGTGTAACGGGGGAGCCAGTTCTCTACTATCTCTTGTTTTGTCTTCATATGCTTAACTTGTTTTTATCGGGTAACATTATGCATCGTATATTACCTGTATGTATTAAAATTCTATTTTCCTTTACTGCTGTTTATGCCCGTGCCTTAGCCAGTTTACTGTTCCTGTATCCGTAAACAAAATAGATGCAAAGCCCTACAAATAACCATAACATGAAACGCTCCCAGTTAGTAGTACCTGACTCGCAAAGCAGGTAGGTGCAGCATAAAAAGCCGAGGATGGGGATGAGCGAATATTTGTTGACGGCAGAAAGTACCGCAGTAGCAAAAAATACCAGCCCGAAACCCAGGTAGGGTACTTTTTCTGCCACGGTAATGCGTTCAACCGGGCCAATATGCTCATGCATCACGAAGAAACTCCGCAGGGCATCGATATTAAATGTCCATAGCAGGATGCCCGCTGTTACGAACAGCAAAGGTACAACAATACTGCCGCTGATATACGGAGTCTTGAATTTGGACTGCGGACGGTTAGGATCGTTGTGGAACTTAACAATACCCCCGCAAACCAATACAAATGCAAACAAGGTGCCCACGCTCGTAAGGTTTACCACTTCGTTCAGGTTAAGGAACATTGCGGGGATACCTACTACCACGCCTGTAAGAATGGTGGAGAAAGATGGTGTCTTATATTTAGGGTGCATTTTGGCGAATACCGGCGGCAACAGCCCATCGCGGCTCATACTCATCCATATCCTCGGCTGGCCGAGCTGGAACACTAATAATACGCTTGCCGTAGCAATTACCGCACCTACAGATATGATGGTAGCCAAAGAATGTGCAAACGGGGTATTGATATTGCCGAACACAAATGCCAGTGGGTCGCCTACATTCAGTTTGTCATAACTTACCATGCCGGTAAGCACCAATGCAATAGCTACGAATATTACTGTGCAGATGATGAGGGACAGGAACATGGCGCGCGGCAGATCCCGCTGCGGGTTCTTACATTCTTCGGCTGTTGTAGATATGGCATCGAAGCCAATGTAAGAGAAGAAAACAGCTGCAGTGCCCTTTAGTACGCCGCCTATACCATTGGGCAGAAAGGGACTCCAGTTGCTGGTATCTACATAAAAAGCACCGGCCACCATCACCAGGATGATGATGCCTATTTTAAGGATGACCATAGCATTGGTTGAACGTTTGGATTCTTTGATGCCGATATAAATGATATAAGTGATCAGTATGGTTATCAGGAAAGCAGGCAGATCGCAGATGAGTTTAAAGCTGCCTAACGACGGTGCGGTTTGCCAAGCGGCTATTGCTTCCTCGCTTCCCTGAGCCTTGGCTGTCCAGTAATCGGTGCACAGATATTCCGGTATATGTGGCCGGAAAGAACCAATTTGTAAATGATTGATGAGCGAGGTAAAGTAGTCGCTCCATGATATGGCCACGGCAATATTACCAATGGCGTATTCCATCAGCAGGTCCCAGCCTATTATCCAGGCAATCAGTTCGCCGAAAGCTACATAGGAATAGGTGTAGGCACTGCCCGATACCGGCACCATACTGGCAAATTCGGCATAACAAAGGGCCGAGAAGCCACAAGCCACCGACACAAAAAGGAACAACAAGATAATACCCGGACCACCTGAATAGCTGGCACCGCCGATAGTAGAGAATATACCTGCACCCACAATGGCCGCAATACCCATAAAGGTAAGATCTCGGGTGGTAAGCACGCGTTTCATGTCTCCGCCGCCTTCGTGTCCGTCGCCAAGGCCACGGGCTGCTTCGTCTATAATTACATCAACAGATTTTTTTCTGAACAGGCTCATTAGCTTATAAAAATAAGATAAACTGTATGCTTAAAACACATCAGCAAAAGAAACAAGTCTTTTATAAAACAACAAACCCCGCAAAGCGGGGTTTGTTGTTGATTGTATATGAATTTTATTTATGCAGGCTGAACCAACCCTTAGACACGTTGATCACTGTTCCGTTGATCTTGTCCAGTCCCTGGAAATGGAAACGGCCTACGATCCTGGTGGGATCATTACGGAGGATCTGTACCTGGCCTACATTACCATAATAGCTGAAATAGGTAATAGGGCCGCTCGCAATGCTGTCGCTGAAGCTTACATACCTGTTGGTTACGCTATAACCCATAGGATAAATATTGTTGCTGTAAACATCTTCTAAATGCAATTGAAAACCTCTTGAAATACCATAAAATGCTGTAATTACATTAGCCCCACCGGTAAAGGCAAAAAAGGCGTTGGTAGAATCCACATGTACAAAGTTGCCATTTACATATGCGCTTACAGCGTCGGTTCCGGTCCAGTTAAAACCGGTGGAATCCAACACATCAAGCGGATTTACACTCCCGTTGGCTGCAGATGTGGCATTGGCATTGTAATCTCCGTTGTTACATGCAAAAAAAGTAGTTGCAGTAACAACAAAAATGATAGAGAAAAGAATCTTTTTCATAAAAAGAATTTAATTCGTAAAGATACTAAGCTATACAACAATACAAAATATTATTTTGTCTGCTATGGGCATGCAATAGCAGACTATGATCCGGTTATGTATGTTCATCCCCGAACATGTTAATAGACGTAGATCGGCTACAAAACGTTAGCGTGCCAGTGTAATAGTGATGGTGGTTCCCTGTCCGGGTTCGCTGTCAATAAATAATGCCCCGTTATTAGACTCGATATATTCTTTGCACATGATCAGGCCCATACCAAATCCCTTTTCGCCATTGGTACCCTGGGAGGTTACCGGGTTAGTAAATACATCCTCCATTTGCTTTTTTGTCATGCCTATACCGGTGTCTGCAACAGTAAGTATTACAGAGCGGTTGAGCGCCTGACCGTCAATAGTAATGGTGCCACCTGCCGGTGTAAATTTTATGGCATTCTGAACTATGTTACGTAATACAATACTCGCCTGGTCTGTGTCGGCAATGGCTGTTAGCGGAGTTGTGATATTGTTGTTTATAGTGATGCTCTTGTCGCGGGCAATGTATTCCAATGCGGCTATGCACCGGGCAGATACATCTGCGAGGTCCACTCTAGCTGGTTCAGTAGATGGTTTTGTGAAAGACCGTGATGCCCATTCCAGCATGCCGGAAATGATGTCGCTGGCCGCCGAAAGCTTATCACGCATTTCATGAATAGATTGCTTGAGATCGCTTTCAATATCTCCGCTCTCAATCAGTTCTGCAAGCGATGAAATAGAGGTTATGGGATTGCGCAGATCATGAGCAAGAACAGACAGGATCTTATTTTTATTTAGGTCACGTGCTTCCAGCTGGCTTATCCGTTCGGTTAATGCCTCCACTTTATCTTTTAGCTCTGCAACTATGAGTTTGTCTTTGGTTATGTTCTTGGACATACAATAATATTCTCCGTTGGCAACCGATGGCATAATGATATGCTCAAAAAAATGCTGCCGGCCATCTATCATCTTCAATGATTCTATCCGGAAAGGCCGCTCTTGCATAGGATCAAAATCATTGGTTTCAAACGAGAATATCTCTGAAATGTTCATTAACATCAGGCTTCTTATACTTACGCCTATGGTGTGCCATCCGCCGCCGTATGCATAAAGTATATTGCCCGATTGGTTGAACATGCATATGAGGTCATAGCCGTGCATTACCTGGATGGATGACAGAGAACTGTCTGTCGAATTCTGCCGGCGCTCCATAAGGTCGTCCTGATCGGCTGTTTTATTGTGAGGCATAATGCTAAGCGGAAGTTATTACATGGTTAACGGTATGCAATCTTACAATTCATATTACCTAACCCTTGTAGAAAATTTTCGACTTAACAAATAAAAAATTGTTACACCTTTGCGCCAGATTAGCATGTAAAAGGGTCTGTTTCAGGCCTTTTGGAAAAAAGCGGTCTATCTATGAACAAGATATGCAGCCCTACATTGTAATAGCTGATGATCATAGTATGATCAGAAAAGGATTGAAGCTATTATTAATGTCCCAGCTTCAGTGTAAGCATATTTCTGAGGCCAGCAGTTGTAGCGGGTTGATGAATGAATTAAAAAATAATAAGTGTACGCACCTTATACTGGACGTTATTTTTTCCGATGGTACTGCTCTTGAGATCGTTCCCGTTATCCGGAAACTTTATCCTGCTATTCATATAATGATTTTCAGTATGCAGCTTAAGGAGGTGTATGCTGATGCCTTCAGGCAATACGATATCTATTATTATTTAAATAAGTCGCAGGATGAGGATGTGTCCCTGGAGATACTGAACAGGTTCATTAATGATATTCCGCCGGTAAGGGAAAATGAAGAATTGCATCAGAAAAATCCTTTTACCTCTCTCGCACCCAGGGAGTTAGAGATACTGCATTATCTATTGAACGGATACCAGACCAATAGCATTGCGCAAACGCTTAACTTAAGCACCAGTACAATATCGACAGTAAAAAAGCGCATATTCGAGAAAACCGAAACTGATAATATCACACAGCTGCTGGAATTAGCTTTGTTATATAATATCAGTTTCTGAAAATTTGTAACAGGCAATTAAATATACCTACGTAATTAATGTTCAAGTTATCTGAACAAATGTCGCTTACAGACATAGTATTTATAACCGCTCTACTGGCTGCGTTCATCGTTATTTTCTACTTCGCTGTCCGTTTTATCATAAAGCGTATTTTCATAAGGCAAAAGATATTTAAGGTGTTGCTGGAGCGTAGAGCGTTAGAGATACATCAGAAAAATGTGATCCTGGAGAAAAACAATATGATCCAGACCAGGTTGATCTCGATCATCAGCCACGATATTATCAGCCCGCTCAGGTTTATCTACATTGCCAGTAATAACTTATTGAAAGACGGAGATAACACGCCGCCTGAAATGCGGGAGGAAATACTGGAGGAGATATCGCATACTGCCAAGGAACTGGAGTTGCTCTCAACCAACATGACCAACTGGATAAAATATCAGAATGAGAACCGCAGGATGATGAAGGAGGAGTTTGACCTGAACCAGATGGCCGGGCAGATATTCTCTATATTCCAGGGGTTGGCCAGGCAAAAGAATATCACTTTTCATAACGAGGTGAATACCGGTGTGGTGCTATACCAGTATATGGAGCCTGTAAAGATAGTATTGTATAACCTGATACTCAATGCGCTGAATTTCACTGAACAAGGGTCTATTACCATTAGCGGGGGAAAGACCAAGAAGGGAATATTAATAAAGGTGAAGGACGAAGGCAAGGGCATGACCCAGGAGCAGATAGACAATGTAATGGGTGAATTATACATTGTGTCATCGGCCAATGTAGATAACCGTAAAGGCAATGGCCTGGGCTACCTTATTATAAAAGACATGCTGAAGCTGGTGAACGCAAAGTTTGTTATTAAAAGCAAGCGGGGACATGGTACACAGGTTACCCTGTTTCTGCCGGCGTAGTTATTTCATTTTCACACCTTGCCTGCAAAAGTAGAAGGCGGTATCTGTGCTTAGTTCCTGCACATGCTCCAGTGCATCGTTTACGTTAGGGTATTTCTTCATCATTTTATCCAATACGCAGTCGCAATAGGTCTTTGCACTGGCTTCATCTGCTGCCCACTTTGTGGCATTTTCCATACAGGCTTGTTTCCATGCCTGCTGATCGGGCTCATCCCACGATTTACAGGAGGCGAAACATACGGTCAGTAATAAGGCTGCAGGTACAATTTTGATAGCCAAAGTGGTATATTTACTAAGCATATAGCAGTTATATGCTTTAAAGCTACACATTATGTTGAAGATAACCATATTCTATGGCTGCGTGCGTGTGGGCAGGCAAAGCATCCGTGCCGCCAAAGCGGTAGAGCAGGCCTTACAGGCCACAGGCCGGGCGGAGGTGACCTTCATAGATCTTAAGCATCATCCCCTGCAGGTAATGGAGCAGCGATTGAAGGATATGGAAAATCCATCGCAAAACCTGCTGGAGATAAGCGAACAGTTGATGGGGGCAGATGGTATATTGTTCATTACACCGGAGTATAACAACAGCTACAGCGGCGCGCTGAAGAATGGTATAGACTACTTTACCAAAGAGTGGCATCACAAGCCCATAGGCATTGTGTGTGCGTCTGATGGTAAACAAGGTGGTATCAACGCATCTAACCTGCTGCAACTGCTGGTGCTGGCTATAGATGGGTTTGCTATGCCTACCAAACTATTGGTTCCCGAAGTGCCAAAAACAATAGATGAGGATGGTAAGGTGCTGGACGAGCAATTAGCCAAACGCTTGAATAAGTTTGTTGCCGACTACCTGTGGTTTGTGGAGGCTATTGCTGAACGCAAAAAGAAGGATGGCCTTAAATAGCACGGGTAACAAGTTTCAGCGGGGTGTAATAATATGTTTGTTGCTCGTTATTTCTGGCTGCAGCAAATTATTGCCTGCGGGATTTTGGCGTACTTATCATCAAAAGGAAATAGTCTTTAAAGACACCGATCAGGGACCATGGGGTGGCTATAGTACTGTTGAATGGCGACTTCAAGAGCCAATCAACCGAGCCAATGTGTTATTGTTTGCTAAACGTAACGGCTGGCAATTAGTTGACAGTGTTGACTTAGTTGGTGCATGGGGCGAAGGACATAATCAAGTCATTTCGTTTAAGGATACTGCTATCGATGAATTGTTTAGTGGATATCTTGCCTCTCAGCAATTTTTGGGGAGGGTGAAGCAGCCTTCGGTGATCTATATATTTTCAACAGGCTGGATGAAGGTGCTCAATTCGACAAAGACCGAAAATAATGGCTTTCTATTGATCAGTAAAGATAACCGGCAATTGGTCGAATATCACGAATGGGGTGAATAAAAAGCCGGACAACAAGTCCGGCTCCAATATCATGATAACTGTAACTCTTATTTCTCCAGGCTAAACAAACTGTCTACAAACTCTTCCTTGCGGAATATCTGCAGGTCTTCCATTCGTTCACCAACGCCTATGTATTTTACCGGTATCTTGAACTGGTTGGCAATGGCCAGTACCACGCCACCCTTGGCAGTACCATCCAGCTTGGTGATGGCAATAGCGGTAACCTGCGTGGCTGCGGTAAAGTGCTTGGCCTGCTCCAGTGCGTTTTGCCCTGTGCTGCCATCCAGTACCAGCAATACTTCGTGCGGTGCATCCGGTATTTTTTTGCCTATCACGCGGCGTATCTTGCTCAACTCCTCCATTAGGTGTGCCTTGTTGTGCAGGCGGCCTGCGGTGTCTATTATTACCACATCACTATTACGTGCCACACCACTTTCTACAGTATCATAAGCTACCGAACTCGGGTCGCTGCCCATGTCTTTCTTTACTATCGGCACGCCCACGCGGTCGCTCCATATGGTCAGCTGGTCTACTGCTGCCGCGCGGAATGTATCGGCGGCACCCAGCAATACTTCTTTGCCGTTCTTTTTAAAATTATAAGACAGCTTGCCTATTGTGGTGGTCTTACCCACACCATTTACGCCTACTACCAGTATTACGTACGGCTTTTTGCCTGGCGGGGTATCGAAGGTGGTAAATTCGTTGGACTGAGCATCTGTCAGCATGCCCATTATCTCCTCCTGCAGTATGCGGTTCAGTTCCGATGTGCCTACATATTTATCCCTGCCTACGCGGGCTTCAATGCGGTTGATGATGGCTACCGTTGTTTCCACACCTACATCGGCGCTTACAAGGGCATCTTCCAGCTGATCCAGTACCTCGGCATCAACTGTGTCTTTGCCGGCAATAGCCTTGGTCAGTTTGGCAAAGAAGCCCTCTTTGGTCTTTTTCAGCCCTTCGTCGAGTGCCACCTTTTCTTCTTCCTGCTCCTTATTGCGTTTAAAGAGTTTATCAAATAACCCCATGATGTGTTTTTAGCGCTGCAAAAGTACTAAATGAATAAGTCAAAAGTTAAACATGAAAGCTTAAAAGTGCGTCAATAGCGTTATTTTGTTACAATTGCCATATGTCAATGATCTGTTTAGCGTGCTCTTTACTCTTCACTTTTTCTATAATATGCTCAATTTTCCCTTGCTCGTTGATCAGGAATGTGGTGCGTAGCGTACCCATGTATTTATGCCCGAACATGGTTTTTTCGTGCCATACATCGTAGGCTTTGTGCATTTTCAGGTCGGTATCAGACAGCAGCGGGAAGGGGAGCGCGTGCTTGGTCTCAAACTTTTTATGGCTTTTCTGATCGTCAGGGCTTACGCCGAGTATCACAACACCCTTAGCTTTCAACTCTGCAAAATTGTCGCGCAGGTTGCAGGCTTCTACCGTGCAGGTAGGCGTGCTATCCTGCGGGTAAAAGTACAATGCGACCTTTGTTCCTTTAAAATCCTTTAATGATACTTTATTGCCGTCCTGGTCGGTTACTGTAAAAGCCGGGGCTTTATCGCCGGGTTGTAATAACATAGCTACCTTGTAAAATTTAATGTATACGAACTACTGTTGCCATTTTCATCCAGTGCTGTAAACACCAGCTTATGCTTGCCTTTAGGGCAATGTTCGTCAAATTTATAAAAGAAAGAATTGCCGTGCTGCTCAAAGCATACCCACTTATCATCAATATACCCATTGAAAGATCTTACTGATGTGGTGGCATCTTTTACAGTAAACAATACCTGTTTGGCATTGGCCAGGTTAGCGCCATTCTTAGCAGCCGTTTTAATTACCGGCGGAATAGTATCGATATTCAGCCAGTAGGTGCCAAAATCGCGTACTGAAGCTTTATACCAGCCATTATCATCTGCTTTGGCTGCGCTGCCGTCGGTTGATTTGTCATCGGAATACATAAGCACCACCTTGCTCCGCAGATCAAAAGGGATCGGGCGGTTTGGCTTTATAGACAGATCGAAGTAATGGTGCAGCGGCACGTAAGGATAATGTACTGTGTACTTTTCGGAATAGATGTCGTTACCGGAAAAGTGATGGAAAACAAAACCGATGTCATCATACAGCTGGCGCTCATCCAGTGTAAACATTAGCCCTGCATCGTTGAAGCTATTTACTTTGCCTGCGGTAAAGTGCGTGACTGATATTGCTGGTGGAGGAGCGGGTTGATCCGACGCTCGCAAGTAGAAGCCGGCTTTGCATTGGTTGCCCTTGTCATCAGTCAGCACAATGTCTATTTTATGTGGGGCATTGTCGGTTAACTCAAGTTTTCCTCTACCCCCACTAAGGTTGGAGAAGATAACATTGAGATTATTGCCGGGTAACTGGAACAGGCATTGCAACCACCGTTTGGTCAGCTCATGGGTTTTGTAATCTGCGTATGCATTTATGTAGCGCGTTTCATCATAACCTATGTTATCCAGCGTTATCATAGCTTGTATTTTATCATCCATGTACAGCTGCGCAGTATAAAAGGTCAGGCTATTATCGCTACCATCCATATAGTCATCGGCATTTATTGCTATACCTATATCCACACCATCTATTGTGATAGTATCTTTATTTACATTATTCTTTTCGGTTTTAACAGGCTTGTATATACTGCCCACTTTTTTTACCGGTACAAAAACAGGATCTGATTGATATATGTTTGTTGTATATAGCGCTATCTCGCGCATTACCGGTTCTACCGCATCTACTATGGGCAACCCGAAAAGTTCCGGGTTCAGCGGATGTTCTGTTTTGGTATTGCGGATCTCAAAGTGCAGGTGCGGAGCGGTGGATGCTCCTGTATTGCCCGACCATGCTACCTGGTCGCCCTTCTTTACCTTAAACTGGTCTGGCGACAGTTGCAGGTCCACGTCCCAGCGTTGTTTGGCATATTGCTGTTTGCGTACGTAAGCCTGTATGGCTGGCGCAAAATCGTTGAGGTGTGCATATAGCGTTGTGTAGCCATTGGGGTGGGTAATGTACAAACCATGACCGAACCCGCCCTTCTCCATTTTTATGCGCGATATATAGCCATCAGCTGCCGCATGTACGGGCTGATTTTCTTTGCCGAGGGTTTTTATATCAATCCCGCTGTGAAAGTGGCCGGGCCGGCATTCACCGAAGTTCCCCGCCAGGAAAATAGGTATGTCCAATGGATTGCGGAAGTAGTCGGTAGGGTAATTAGTTACCGGCGTCTTTTTTTGTGCGCTTGCTGATAAGCCCGCTATCAGCAATAAAAACAGCGTTTTGTAGTGCATGATTGCCTTTTATTCCATTTTGCCGTGAATATTATTGAACCTGTTCAGGAAGTCCTCTCTTACGCTGCGCGAAAGCGGTATCTCCACTTTGTTGGTCATAATAACTATACCGGGGCTCTCATAGCGCACTACGCAGTTCAGGTTAATGATGTATGATCTGTGGGCAGCAAAGAATGGAAATGTGTCGGACAGGTAAGCATACTTGCCAATATTAGCATTGCTCAATACATCTCCTGTGCGGGTTACCACTTTAGTGTAGTTGGCCACAGCTTCAAAGTATATGATCTCATTAACGTCGAAATAGTTAACACCTTTACCGCTAGGTATGGCTACCTTGTTACTACCTAATGAGCCTCCGGAATTGGCCTTGGCGTTACGTTTATTTTTTATGCGCTCTATGGCCTTATCTATGGCTATGCTCAGGTCTTTATCGCCTACCGGCTTCACCAGGTAGCCCGTAGCCGAGTATTTAAAGGCTTCCAGTGCGTACTCAGAATAAGCAGTAACAAAGATGATCTCCATTTCCACATTCGGCACCTGCTTCAATATATCCATACCATTCTTGCCATTTATAGATACATCCAGGAACAGGATGTCTGCCTTAGACGATCTGATGGCCTCAAGACCATCATCCCACGAGGTGTATTTGCCGGCGATCTCTATATTGTTGTATAATCCCGATATACTTTCTGCAAGCAGGCCTATAGCATATTCTTCGTCGTCAACTATTATACAGGAATAAGTGTTACTCATTTTTCAGGTATTTTATGCGCAACAAAACCGTTGTGCCCATAGCCGGGGCAGCTTTGTCTATATATTCTATCTCTATTTTTAAAGATTCATACTTATTAAATACGTGTATCAGGTCTTTGATCAACTCGCTACCGTACGACTCTTCCTTTACAGAACTCTCAAATCTAATATCTTTTGCGCGTTCTCTACCTATCCCATCGTCATCAATTATACATTCCAGTACATGTTCTTCTTTTTTTCTGAATTCTATCGTCAGTGTTCCCTTGCTGCTCTTATGCAGAAGACCGTGTGTAATAGCATTTTCAACAATGGGCTGCAGCAGCAGCGACGGAATGCTGGTGTTGTTACTCACGTCTGGGGCAACAGTTATTTTATAGTCGAATTTATCTTTAAAGCGTGCCTGCTGCAGCTCTATATAAACGGTCAGGTTCTTCACTTCATCGCCCAGGCTTATCAGCCTGTTTCGTGATGATTTGATATATGAACGCAACAGGTGAGAGAATTTATGTACGTGGTCGTACGCATCCTGCAGCCTGCCTGTTTTTATAAGGTACATGGCCGCAGTAAGAGAGTTGAAAATAAAGTGAGGGTTGATCTGCGAGTAGACAGAACGTAATTCCAGTTCCAGCCGGGCATTGCGCTGTTGCGCGTTCCTGCTTACTATGCGTTTGGTAATAATAACTATTACATAAATAATAGCCAGCAGCGCCAGGAAGGCTCCGATCCACATCAGCCGGTTAACTATTTCGTTTTCCCACCATTCCGGCACTATATACAGGTTTATCTGCACCGGTGAGCTACGCCATTGCTTGTCCTGGGCAATAATGGTTAATACATAGCTCTTGCCAGGGGTTAGTTTAGGCAGTATTAATTCATTGCTGCCTTCCAGTTCATTCCAGGTTGTCTGTTCATCTTCTATTTTGTACAAGTAGGTAACATCCCCGTTGCCTGTTGGTTTAATAATATCGAATTGCAGTTTCCTGGGGCGCCGCACCATCAAGGTGTCTTCTTGTTTCACCACCATTGGCTTGCCGTTACACACAACCGCCAGTTTATAATCATTGAACTTGCTGTGTGGCGGATAGTCCAGTGTGGCAGTGTCGGGTACCTGTAGTTGTAAATATCCTTTATCCGTAGCAATAAACAGCTTATTGTCCACGGCATACAGGTCATACACAACTTTATACTTCAGCGATCGTGTGTTAGGGTAGAGGAATGGCTCAGAAAAAATGCCGGGCCCGGTTATACGGCTAAAGAGAGTTCCGAACGAGCCGGCAACGATCAGGATCTTTTTATAGAGAATGGCTTTAGCGTCTGTAAATATATAGTTATTGAACAGCGTTTTATATGTGCTCATCCCGTCTGATGAGGAAATGATCCGTTCTCCTTCCTGTATTACAATATTGCCATAGGCATTATCAGGCATTATTTTTACTATACTATTTATATTCCTGGCTTCAAGATCTCTACGCTCTATGGTTGCTATGTTTTTGCCATTTTTCAGCATCACCACCCGCCGGCTGTTATAGGCAATGTGGCGTTGCGTTAATGAATCGTAGGTAATGCCATTATATTTATACTGGTCTATAGCCCTTGCTACAAATTTGCCTTGCGATTCCCTGCCCGCCGCCAGCCCTTTTGTAAATGAAATATATAGTACTTCGCTATCGTTATAAGGTATAGCTGCTTTTGCGCCGCCCGTTGGTCCTAGGTCGGTCACTTCAAGCGTTCTGTTGTCCAGCTTGTAGGTGCGTTTATCCGAAAATAACAGCGAATGGTCCGGCTTGTAGGCAGTCCACCGGTTAAGGCCGGGTATGTCTACCACCTTTTTCCGTGTTACTGCGTTTTTATTGGTTTTAAGCAATTCGTTGGTTACCGTGTTGTACCAGTAAGCCAGTGTGTCGCCGCTTTTGCCCAGGTATTTCAGATCCTCACTCTGCTGATCGGCGACCATATCATATGTTTCCTGCCTGCTCAAGAAATACACACCTCCGCTGTTTGTTGCTGCAACATCCTTCCAGAAATTATCGCGCAGCACAAAAGTTATTTTCTGCGCAGCGTGCGCGCCCATTCCCTCGGGTATTGCCATGCTGTCAGTAAGGTTCATGTGCCCGTCAAAAAACAGTACCCTGCTGTTGGTTACTGCGGTTATCTGGCCTTTGGCGCTATACAGTAGCTTCAGGTTGTCGCCGGCTGCAAGTACTATTTTCTTGCAGGTTCTTGTTGCTCCGTCTGCAACATAAATGATACGATCATTAGGGGTAAAGGCTGTCAGGCAATAGCCCATACTGCTCCCGCCTATCTCATTTATTTTATCATATACTTCTGCTGTTGTGTCGGTGTAGGGCAGGGTGGGCGGCATTTTGTCTGCTTTTAGCTTGCCACCCCTTACCTCCAGTTCATAAAAATTGTTGTCGGGGCCAAACATAACCAACTTCCCCTTTGGGGTAGGGTATATGAATTTGCCATATCGGTCAATGTCTACATCATATACCAGCGAATCATCGCGGAGGAAACAGAATTTCAGCTTGCTGCTACTGCTGCTGAAGCTGGTTACCACACCCAGGCCATTATCAAAGTCAAACATCTGCTGCGGGTATATTGCCCCCGGCGCATACCTTGTTTTTATGTAGTGTACATCGTCGTTGTATATATAAGAGAAGTTGTCGCTAAGGTTGTACAGCCACATTTTACCTGTGCGGTCTTCGTATACATTCCAGATATCCTTGTTGATAAAACCCTTATTCAGATCGAAGAAGGTCAGCTTGTATCCGTTGTATTTAACAACACCTCTGTCGGTGGCTATCCACAGGTAGTTATTATGGTCTACTGTAAGATTATAAACATTATTGGATGGCAGGTCCGAGTAGATGTCCAGTTTATAGTAAGCCGATAACTGTGCATATAACCTGGATGAGGGTAAAATAAATAATATTAATAATATGTATATTTTAGCCCAGTTCAATACAATATAGTAATGGTGTGTAAGACAAATCTACATTTTTTATTGCCGGAAGGCAAATTTGTTGGCGAAAGCCGCTTATAAAATGTCATTCTATTGTAATTCAAGGGGTTAAATAATGGTTAAAGAAAAGGATAATATGTGGTGTTTTGCTACAGTATTTTTATCTTCGCTTTAATACCAACATCGTTTACCGTAAAAAGAAGTAAATCAGTAATGAGAAAATTGATCGTGTGCCTGACTGTGTATCTGACTACCATTTTTGCCTTTTCGTTCAAACCGTCGAGGGCGGGCGAGCGACCTGATATCAGCCGGCAATTGCGCCTGGCCGATTGTGTTCACTCCGTTTATGAAGGTATAGACTTTTCCGGCAGCGAAGTACTTTCTTATGATGCATTTGCCAGCGCATACAAAGGTTATCTTAATCTGAAGGAAGAAGGTATGCTGAGCCCAGATAAGCAGGTACTCTCCGTTTGCGATTTCAACCTGGCCTCTACGGCCAAAAGATTGTGGATAATAGACCTTGCTACCGGTAAGGTGTTATTTAATACCTATGTGGCACACGGACAGGGCTCGGGTGATGATTATGCTTATTCTTTTTCTAACAGCAATAATTCTCACCAGAGCAGCCTTGGGTTCTACGTAACAGGCGATACCTACCAGGGTGAGCATGGTCTTTCCCTCAGGTTGCAGGGTATGGATCGTGGCTTTAACGATGCTGCTATGCAGCGTGGTATAGTAGTACACGGTGCCAATTATGTAAGCGAAGGATACATAGCCGGCAATGTACGCCTCGGCCGCAGCTGGGGTTGCCCTGCAGTGCCCGATGAATTGAAGATACCAATTATCAATGCTATTGAGGGCGGTACCTGCCTGTTCATCTATCACAACGATGCCAGGTATTCCAAGAAAGCTTATTGGCTCAACAAGCCAACCGAGCAATTGCCGGAAATGCGTTCTTTTGAAGAACTGGCGCAGGCGCAGCTTCAGAAAAAAGTACTGAAGCGCCAGGTAGTACACTTTATGGCAAACGGCAAGGTAGATACCTCTAATACTTATGCCAATTAATTACCCGACAGTTTAGCTATCAATTTGCCATCGCGGTGATATACATCGCGTACAAAGTTGATGTGCTTCCCTGTAGTATCCTCAAATGCCGTGAGATAGGCTATATGCACCGGTATCTTATTGTTCAGTACTCTCCATTGCGTTTTATGCGTTTCAATGATACTGTCCAGCTGTCCCTGTGTGAATTTCTTCTTTTCCACCTGCGATAAGATAAACACTGCCATCTCCTGCGGGTATTGCAGCCTGATGCAACCCGAGCTCAGCGCGCGGTCGCGCTTCACAAAATCATCGCGGTGGGGTGTATCGTGTAGGTATATATCCCATGGGTTAGGCAGGTTAAATTTTACATAGCCCAAAGCGTTGTCATCGCCCGGTGGCTGGCGGTAGCTGTAGCGCTTGTAGTTGCTTGCGTTGATGTTCTTTACGTTCACTACGTTGCCCTCCCGGTCGTATGCTTTCAATCCTTTCTTTCTCATGTATTCGGCACCACTTTTTTGTATGCCTGGCAATACATCCTGTTTCAGTATAGTAGATGGTACGCCCCATTGTGGGTTCAGTACCACGTTCGACATTTTAGCATACAATGAGGGTGTTTGCCTTACCGGCTTACCTACCACCACGCGCATATGCATGGCATTGGAATCGTTGATACGGAAGAACAACTGGGCCAGCGGCACATTTACCAATATGTACATGTTGCCAAAATCTTTCTGCATCCAGCGGATACGCTCCATGTTAGCGGCAAGTTTAGGCAACAGGCTGTCGGGGTTGGTACCCAGGTAGCCCATGGTCAGGCTGTCGGTTTTACCGGTGGGCTTTACGCCAATAAAGTCCTGGTAGGCCATTACCATCTGTTTCCATTCACTCACGGTGTCATTGGGTTCAGTGGTTATCCAGGGCGCCTCAGCCATCATAACTGTAGTTACGTTGGCTTTAGCCTCACTATCATTAATGGCAGATATTTCCCTCACATAATTATTGGCCAGTACAAAGTTGCTGTCGCTGTTCAGGGCATTCAATCGCTTATACTCTTCTCTCAGCAGTTTATAAGTAGGCACATTGCTGCGAAATTCGTCAAGAGATGTATACTTCACCTGCATATCGGTTAGTAACTGTGGTGCCGTCCAGGCAGAATCGTTGGCATGATACCACAGGGAGTCTGCTGCCTTAGGTACTATGCGACCTACAAGCAGGTCTTTGGCCGCCATCAGGTATGCACGTGTAAGTGTAGTATCGAAAGCAATAGCATCCGATAACGAGGTTTCCTTACGGCCCAGTTTATCTTTTAATTTGTTGATGGCAGCTAACCCATAAACATCCGGGTTGATGCCGTCCCATTTTATTTCGGCCAGTTCACCTATGAACTTTTCCGCGGCAGCATCAGGTTTATACCCGTGAGACAGCCAGATAGGCAGGTAATCGTTTTGCAGGTAGGCATAGCGCATATCGCTGGCTGCTGTGCCTATTTTTTTAGGTGCACTGGTATCTGCAAGTGGGATCAATTTATCAAGTGTCTCGCTAAACTCATCATAAGAAAAGCCTGTTTCAATGATATTCTTCTTCCTTTTCTGTTTATGCTTGCAGGAATAGGTGAAACAGGTAAAAGATACTAACAGGAGAAGGGCAAGTCCTTTTTTCAGTACGGGGTGTATGTCGCTCATAAAATGCAGCTATGCTGCTTATATTTTGTGTAAATATTGCAAAAAGTATACCAACTTATAGGTTTAAGCTTGTTAGTTTTTTTACGGTCATTCCATATACTGGCTGTACACTTGTATATCAATAGAGCACATTTATTGTCTGTTCGCTTGTCTTACTGGAGTATGATACTGATTGGATGAGCTTTGCCGGGATACGCAGGTGCTACATCCCCAACTCCTTCACCGGATCCCAGAATTTCTCATAAAAATTCTGCACCTTATCATCAACCACTTTAATGCCTTCTTTTTCCAACAACTGCTGCATTTTCTCAGGAGGGGAGAAGTGGTGCTTGCCGGTAAGCAGGCCATTGCGGTTCACCACCCGGTGGGCAGGTACCTTGGGTTTCACGCCAGTGCAGTTATTCATGGCATAACCCACGACGCGGGCGCCGGATGCGGCGCCGATGGCTGCCGCAACTGCGCCATAGCTGGTTACGCGTCCTTTAGGCACCGCCCTCACCACATCGTAAATGGCATCATAAATGCTCTCCTTAGTTTTGGCTTCCTGTTTCATTGGCTTTGCGGTTGGCCAGCAATGCGCTGCGCTTAGGTTCAGGCACTCTTATATATTCGTACGGGCAGTTCAGGCAACCATTGCCGCAGCAAAAGCCACGATCAGCCAGGTAGCTGGCTGTAAACACCAGCCTGCCATCGGGCAAAATGTAGTAGTCTTTATGCTCCTCCAGCTGCCGGCTCATCGTCTGCCTCGTCTTTGTTGGGGTTAAATCTGCCCTTCAGCTCTATCTCTGTTTCAGGCAACCTGAACGATACATAATAAATAGTACGCTTATCTTCCAGGTGCATTTTTTCATAGAATGTCTGTATAGCCAGCGGGCCTGTTGCCATACCCTTACCATATATATCTGCTATATTTTCAATTATAGTACAGCCTGTCTCCGCAATTGTCTCCAGCGTAAATTCATACAACACCGGCGAATCGGTTTTCAGGTGTATGATACCGCCTGCCTTCATTATCTGCTGATACTGGTGCAGGAAGCGGAAATGGGTCAGCCTGTTCTTCTCTTTTCCTTTCTTAAGAAACGGATCAGAAAATACTATCCATATCTCCGATACTTCATCCTTGCCAAAATAGCTGGTTATCTGGCCTATATGGGTGCGCAGGAAAGCTACGTTATCCAACCCTTCGGTCAGGGCTATTTTGGCGCCGTTATGTATGCGGTTGCCCTTTATGTCTACGCCTATAAAGTTACGGTCGCGGTGTTCCCGGCCCAGCCCTACGCTATATTCGCCTTTACCGCAGGCCAGTTCCAGCGTTATCGGGTTGTCATTCTTAAAAAATTCTTTCCACTTGTTTGGCATTCCCTCGGGATACTGTAATACATTTTTAAACGTATCTATCGCCTGGAATTTGATCAGTTTCTTGTGCCCCATAATAATATCAGGCGGCAAAGGTAGCTAATGTAGCTATTATATGCTGCCGGACGAAAGGCGCCATACGCGCCATAGTAAAAAATAATTGTCATGGAAATGTTTGTAATCATAAAAACACATAATATTGCATTATATCAATTTCATAACCTTAATCAATTAAAAAACATGAAAAAAAGTTTTTTACTTCTTCCTCTTATTGCAGTAGGTGCTTACTTTACGCTATCAAGTAACATCAATGGTTACATCACTTCAAACCGTACCGGGGCTGGTGGTAGCACAATCGGCTGTGGAGATCCCGGCTGTCATGGTACTTCAGCAAGTCCATCTACATTTACAGCTATCGGTATTACTGTCGACTCCGCTGGCATTCCTGTTACTCACTACGTTGCGGGTGCCACTTACAGGGTAAATTTCTATGGTCTGGCGCCATCTTCTGCTAATCTGCATAAATTCGGTTTCCAGCTGGCAGCAGCAAAAGTTACCGGCGGCACACAGGCGGGCCAGTTTGTAGCAGCAACATTACCTGCCCAGGCGTCTATCTCTCCTATAGGAGGTTTCGACATGGTCCGTCATAATACGCCTAAAGATGACTCTGTTACCATGCTCGGCTCGGCTTATGCATTGCAGGTAAACTGGACAGCGCCAACAACAGTGGGTACTGGTTCCGTAGAGTTCTTCGGTGTTATCAACGCCGTAAACGGAGATAATGCTGCTTCATCTGCCGATAAATGGAATTCAGCGAATACTGCACTTACCGAACTCAGAGATCGCACTGCTGTAGGCGATGTTAACAACACCATCGGTGTAAGCGCATTCCCTAACCCGGTAGTTAATACACTCAGCCTGCAGTTCAGCGGCAAAGATGGCGTTTACGGCGTTAAGCTGTTCGATATGACCGGCAAAGTAGTAGCTACGGAAAAGGTAACTGTTACCGGTGCTACAACTTCCACCATCAATACTGCAAGCCTGGCGAAAGGTATATACCAGGTAGTTATCGAAAAAGATGGTATCAGCAAAGCTATAGCTATAGTAAAGCAATAGTCTGTTAAATAGATATTCTTTGAAAGGGCCGCCGTGTGCGGTCCTTTCGTTTTTAAAAGTATTGCTCTATGGTCAGCCCATAGCTGATCAGCGTATTTTCCCGTGCAGTACGGTTATACCTGTTGTAGGTATATGCAGTATTTAGCGTTAGCCATTTACGCAGTTTAAAGCCCAGCGTTATATTGGATTTGATGATATAGTCATTCTCATCCTTCAGCGAGCTTTGCAGAAAATTAGTAGTGTTGAAGGCGATCATATCCTTAATGTTCAGCCTGAATACCAGGCGGAAGGAGTTACGGAAGGTCTGGTACTTATCCCTGCTGCTGTCTGTTAGCGTAATATCGCTACTCTCGTATAGTATCCCGTCACTTATGTTCAGGTGCACATCTTTCTTGTCTACCACATTATAAGCCGCTCCGGCACCTGCCTGGTACTGGCTGTTTACCTTCAGTGAATAACTGGCCGTATAAGTGCCCAATCCCCAGTAAAAGAAGTGGGGCCTGGTATAAATATTAAAGTCCAGCGTACTGTTGTAGTCGTTATTTGTCAGCAATTTTTGTTGCTCACCATATACCCATGTGTTGGTTGAGTTAAGCGATATCTTTTTCTTGCGTATACCCAGTTTCAAGCCATTGTTCAGCAGGTAGTTGCGGGTATTGTTGGTTTGGTTTACAGTGCCCGATGATGCAATACTGGCATAGTAGTGTACAGAGTCGCTGTATTGCGCTTGGGCAATACAGGTTGTCAGCAAACCGGCAATAAGTAATGTTATAGTTTTCATCGTTGTATGGCAAGTCTACGCTGTTTTGCTTAATTTTCCATTATCACACAAGCATTATACCATGGAAAATGTATTTTACGAAGGGCAGGTAATGTGGTCGCACATAGATGCCAACATGCATGTTCGCCATTCTGCCTACGCCGATTTTGCCGCACAGGCCAGGCTGAATATGTTATACAAAGTGGGCATTAAACCGGCCGATCTGTTGATAAAGGGGATAGGGCCGATATTATTCCGCGAAGAACTGATCTACCAGCGGGAAATTGGCGCCGACGAAACAATACGCGTAACCTGCGAGGTGACCAAAAGCAGGCCCGATGGTTCCCGTTGGTCTATAAGGCACGAAATATACCGTAGCGATGATGTAAAGGCAGCAATAATAAATGTAGATGGGGCATGGATAGATATGAATGCCCGCAAGCTCACAGCCCTGCCCGATAACATGGCAGGTATGTTTGCAGCAGCACCCCATAGTGCTGATTATCAGTTGGAAATACCTGCTGCCAGGCCTTGATTTGCTGAACGGTAGTTTGTAAATTTATATTGTTGTATAAAATGTAAATGATTATTGTATGCTAAAACGGTTTTCAATATTCGTGGTGATGACACTGGTGCTGTCTGCTATTTTCAGATTGTCGGCTTATGCACAGAAAGATAAGATAGAAGGGGTTTGGTATAACGAAGAAAAGACTGCCAAGGTAGAGATTTACAAAGCTACCGATGGCAAATTCTGGGGTAAGATAGTGTGGTTGAAAGAGCCTATGCGTAATGGTGCCCCAAAGGTAGATGAGAAGAACCCTGATGAATCATTAAAGAAAAGGCCCGTAATGGGGCTTACACTGTTAAGGCATTTTTCTGTAGCTGGCAAGAATACCTATGAGGATGGCGATATATACGATCCCAAAAATGGCAAGACCTATAGTTGTAAGATCACCTACAAAGGCGATAAGCTTGATGTACGCGGGTATGTAGGTATTTCCCTCATCGGCAGAACCACGGTCTGGGAGCGCACACAGTAGCTTCTATAAACGCCACTGTTGCATTCCTGATCAATCTAATAGCAGAGGTAAGAGCATTCATTTTCAGAGGGGTTAGCAATGCGGCCGGGCCTTTGCGTACTTAGTTAACTCAAATTCTTTGCGGCTCTTTGCGAAAAACCTTTGCGGTTCTTTGCGTGAAACCTTGACCAGGCGTTTGCTGACATGGCTAATTCCCTTAAATTCAGTATTTTCGCAACATGCAAGTAACTAGTAATATAACATCGAAGACCCAGTATTATTTGGAGAAGGAGGAGCAGTATGGAGCGCATAACTACCATCCGCTGCCTGTTGTGCTTAAGAAAGGCCGTGGTGTATACGTATGGGATGTAGATGATAAGCGTTATTACGATTTCCTTTCAGGCTATTCAGCCATCAACCAGGGCCATTGCCACCCGCGTATCATAGAGGTGTTCCTGGAGCAGGCGCAGCAACTTACACTTACCTCGCGCGCGTTTTACAACGATGTGCTGGGTGAATATGAAGAGTTCATTACCCGCTTTTTCGGTTACGATAAGGTATTGCCTATGAACACAGGCGTAGAAGCCGTGGAAACGGGCATCAAGCTGGCGCGCCGCTGGGGATATGACGTAAAAGGTATAGAGCCGGGCAAGGCAAAGATCATCACTTGTCAGCAAAACTTCCATGGCCGTACTATCAGCGTTGTGTCGTTCAGTACCGATGGCGATTCCCGCCGCGATTTCGGTCCGTTCACACCGGGCTTTGAGACTATACCATACAATGATGCACAGGCGCTGAAGGTTGCCCTGCAGGATCCTAATGTAGCAGCGTTCCTTGTAGAGCCTATACAGGGCGAGGCTGGCGTAGTAGTGCCCGATGAGGGTTACCTGGCACAGGTGGCCGCATTGTGTAAAGAAGCCAATGTGCTGCTTATTGCAGACGAGATACAGACCGGCCTGGCACGTACAGGCAGAATGCTGGCGTGCGACCACGAAGAGGTACGCCCCGACATATTGTTGCTGGGCAAAGCGCTTTCTGGTGGTACTATGCCGGTATCTGCAGTATTGGCCGATAATGAGATCATGCTGACGATCAAGCCCGGCGAGCACGGCTCTACTTATGGTGGTAACCCGCTCGCCTGTAAAGTAGCTATCGCATCATTGCAGGTATTACAGGATGAGAAAATGACCGAGAATGCCGCAATACAAGGTGCTCACCTGCGCCGCGAACTGATGGCGCTCAACAGCGAACTGATATCACTGGTGCGTGGTAAAGGCTTGCTGAATGCAATTGTCATCAATCATCCGGATAAGGACGCGGCCTGGGAGATGTGCATGCGCATGAAGGACAACGGTTTACTGGCCAAGCCAACCCACGCCGATAAGATACGTTTTGCACCGCCGCTCATCATTACCCGCGAGCAGGTAGACGAGTGTGTAGGTATTATAGCTAAGAGTTTGAAAGGATAAATTTTACGGAAAAATTAAAATAGAAAAGGTTCATTACTGTTTTGGGTAATGAACCTTTTTTTATCCTCTGTTCGTGTAGTTTACAGCGACAATAATGTTTCGGCAGGCACATGCAAATTCTGATATAATGCCCGTATCATTTTTAATGTAAGAGGTCTTTTCCTGTTCAGTACTTCAGATACCCGGTTCTCTCCGCCAAAATATTTAGAAACATCTTTTTGTGTAAGGTTCATTTGTTCCATCCTATATTTTATTGCCTCTATCGGGTCCGGCGCTTCAATGGGGAAATGCTTGTTCTCGTATTCATCTACAAGTATGGAAAGTACTTCCAAAGTATCAGCATCTTCTGATTTAGCAGGACTGTCCCATAGTTTTTCTATGGTTTTAAGAGCCAGCTCGTAGTCTTTTTTTGTTCTTATCGGCTTTATCTTTATTGCGGTGCTCATCCTGTTTATTTTAAATGTTCTTGATGTCAGTGATCTTGTCGTATTGTTTATGCGTACCTATAAATCGTATAAATCCAATTTGCTTATCAAGACGGAAGGCTACGATCAGCCGGTATTTGTTACGGCAGATATTAAAAACAATGCGACCATTGCCAACCTGGTCCGCTCCGTTGAAATAGCTTATAATTTCGTTCGGATTATTCCAGTCTCGTTCGGTGATCACTTTGTACCATGCTTTTAATTGCTGTTCCGAATCCCTGTATTCTAACCTGGTCCAGAAAGTAACTAAAGTGCTTTTGGCAATTATTCTCATCTGTTACAAAAATAGCCTTTTCTTCCCAATGTGGGAAGTTAAAATAAATTTGTGGCATTGGTTTTCTGCTGATCTATTCCGCTATTGCCTTCCCTTCTATCGCATCAATAATAATTCCCTGAGATCTTATTATTAACCCAGCCATGTATTCGTAAAAAACATCGGGTTCACCGCCATACCCTTGTATGTCGGCGAGATATTGATAGTAGGTTGCACGCTCATTTTCTTTTATATACAGCGGAGGGTAGCCATAAGATATAAGGATCAGGTTGGTCAATATTCGGCTAGTTCTGCCATTCCCATCATAAAACGGATGTATGGTCACATATTCCAGGTTAAAGCGAAGTGCAAGCACTATCGGATGCAAGGCATTGGGAACCATACGCGCTATCTTATCTTTTTCGCTGTTGATCCAATTCACCAGTAGATGCATGCGTTCGGGTACATCAGCCGGGGCAACAAAATCAAATCGTTCGTTTTTATAGTTATAGAGGTAGTTAGTGTCTTTTTTCCATTGGCCTATCATTTTCTTTTTGTCGGGGTCTTCCTCGTGCATGATGCCAACGTGAATGTCTTTTATACGCTTTTCAGTGATGTTCAGTTCTCCTTTGCCCATCTTCATAATAGCAGATATCACTTCATCATGCCCTTTAACCTCCAGTATATCTTTTATCGGTTTGGCATTTACTGTTATATTGCCAATCATTACGCTCCGGGTTTCCGATTTTGTCAGGGAGTTGCCCTCCATGCTGTTGCTGGTATAATTCCACTCTAGCCTGAATTTATAGTTGATCTTCTTCAGTACATCATCAGGCAACGGGCCGTAACTGGTTATTTTATTTTGCAGGTCATCTATCTGTTGCAACTTTTGCTCTAAGGACATCGGGGGGCGTATTTCAGCTGTTAAATTACGCTTTGTTTAGCTATTGTAGTCAAGAATCAGCCATGCTGCTATTTGCTATACACTGTTTTCCTCACTCTCCTCACCCGCATAGTGCGCATAATGTCTGCAGCGTATTGCCCGTTGGTAACAGGGTCATTCTTCCTGAAGTAAAATGAAAATTGCAGCTCTACCTGGTGATGATGAATAAAATAGAGAATGCAAACAGGATAGCTGTTTACGGCGGAGCTTATAGAGTAGCTTAATATCGTGCCTCTGTCGGTCTTATTACAACTCAACAGGTTGAAAGTAGTGTCTTCGCTTAGCTTGCGCAGGTTCTTATCCAGGTCCGGCCAGGAGCAGTTCAGGTAATCGTCTACGCTTTTGAAAGGGCTTTTGGTTGCCGTGGTAGCCAGCAGTATGTCTTGCTCACCGTCGTAATATATATAGCTGTTATTAAGGGTGTCTTTTACCCGGTTCATGCTTTGGGGTATCCGCATTACATAGGCATACGTACGTATTTTTTTAGCCGCACTTTGGGCCTTTAATGGCATTGGCAAGACTAAAGCCAGCAGGGCGGTTATTAATAATATATATGGTCTGTTCATTATTTTTCTGCTATATAACAAAAGTCTGCAGGTATGGCGGTAACCTGGCTGACCTTCGTCATTTGTGCATAAATTGCTGATCATGTTGCATCAGCCCGCACTGTAATACTTTTGACATAATGAATACCAACAGTACCTTTAAATATACAACAGCCCAGGAAGCAGTTAAGATAGTAGAAAGTAATAACCGTGTTTTTATCCACGGCGGAGCTGCCACACCGGTTAAGCTCTTAAATACATTACTGGACAGGGGCGGGGAGATAACAAATGTAGAGCTTACAGCCATCAGCACATATGGCAATATCAACTGGAACAGGCAAACAGTGCTGGATAACTTTTTCTGGAACTCTTTATTTGTATCAGAAAATGTGCGTGGTTGGGTCAATTCTGGTCGCGGGGCTTATGTGCCGGTATTTTTAAGTGAAATACCACAATTGTTCGATAATAAGGTATTACCACTTGATGTAGCTATAATACAAGTATCAGCACCCGATGAACATGGTTATTGTACCCTTGGTACTTCTGCTGATGTAGCGATAAGTGCATGTGCCAATGCGAGGAAGATAATTGCTCACATTAATCCTGCAATGCCTAGGGTGGCAGGCGAGGGTCTGATACATGTAAGCCGGTTCACAACTGCTGTTTGGGAAGAATGTCCGCTGCCCGAAGTGAATTATTCTGGTCGTGCCAATACAGTTACGCAGCAGATAGGGCAACATGTAGCATCAGTAATAGAGGACGGAGCCACCCTGCAGATGGGCATTGGTGCAATACCTGATGCTGTATTGAAATTCTTGGCCGATCGTAAGCACCTTGGTGTACATACGGAAATGTTTTCAGATGGAGTTGTTGACCTGATAAAAAGTGGTGCAATAGACAATTCGCGCAAGGTTATATTGCCGGGGCGCACGGTCTGTGCCTTTGTACTGGGTACTAAAAAGGTTTACGATCATATCAATAACAATCTGTCGGTAAACTGCCTGAATGCTGCGTATGTTAATGATCCGGGCATTATTAAACAGAACCCTAAGGTTTGCGCAATAAATAGTGCTATAGAAATTGATCTTACCGGCCAGGTTTGTGCCGATTCTATTGGTTCCTATCAATTTTCCGGTATTGGTGGCCAGATGGACTTCATGCGCGGGGCCTCGCTCTCTAAGGGGGGCAAGTCTATAATTGCATTGCCGTCAGCTACAAAAGACGGTCTTTCCAGGATAGTTGGCAGTCTTAAAGAAGGTGCCGGCGTGGTTACTACCAGGGGGCATATCCATTATGTGGCTACCGAATACGGTATTGTAGATCTGTATGGCAAAAATATGGAGCAAAGAGGTGCTTTATTGATCAGCATTGCCCATCCTGATCATCGCGACGCACTGGAAGAGGTGTACTTTAAGCGATTTGGAAGGATGGCCTTGCCTGCGTGACAAGGTTCTCAGTGTATATAAAGGTGTTTCTTTCTTTCTTTTGTTCAGTTGTGCACATTTGCTTAACTTGTAGCATCGAAAAGTACACCCGTATATTTTTATGGCTAATACAGATGTAAAGCTTAATGTGCTGCTTATAGACGATGAGGTAGATGCGTGCCAAAATCTCAGATCCATCCTGTTGGAGTATATCGACCCCGATATCAACATTATGGGTATTGCCAACAGTACTGCCGAAGCCGAAAAGCAACTGGAATTATATAACCCCGATGCAGTATTCCTGGATATTGAAATGCCGGGAGAAAATGCATTTGCTTTCTTGGAACGTATAGCTCCCATCCACTTCGAAGTGGTTTTTGTTACCGCTTATGATGAGTATGCCGTAAAGGCATTTAAACTTAATGCTGTCGACTATGTGCTGAAGCCCATCAGCATATCAGAATTGAGTAACGCCGTAGCCCGCCTTAAGGAAAAGATCATGCTGAAAACCCACTTCAACGCGGGTAACAATGAGTTTGGCGAGATATCCAAACAGATCAATTCCCGCCAGAAGCTGAATAAGATAGCATTAAAGGGCAATAATAATGTAGAGATAGTAGCTTTTAAAGACATACTCTATGTAGAGGCGTTTGGTGGGTATTCTAAAGTTTTCTTTTACCGAGATAATGTAGTAGCCGATATGTTTACCAGCTATGCTATCTCTGAGTATGAAGAGATGTTGCCGCAGGATTCTTTCTACCGGGTTCATAAGTCATACCTCATCAATTGCGACCAGGTAAAGAAGATACATAAGGATGAGTCACCTTCGGTATCGTTACAGTCCGGTCAAACTATACCTGTCAGCAGGCGCAGGTTTGCAGCCATGGTAGAGTTTATGCAGACAAAACCGGTTACCAATGTTTAAGAGGGTATTCCTCATCATATGCTTATTGGTTGCCTGTGCGCATATTGTCTCTTTCGGACAAGATTTTCCTACAATACACTATACTGTTGATGATGGGTTGCCCAGCAATACGGTATACAGCGTCTATCGCGATGATAAGGGTTTTCTGTGGGTGGCTACGGATAAAGGTGTCGCCCGGTACAATGGTATCCGGTTCGAGAAGTTTACTACATCCGATGGTATCCCCGATAACGAAGTGTTCTTCTTCCGCCAGGATAAACAGGGCCGGCTGTGGCTGGCTACCTACAATGGCGAGCTATGTTATTACCAGGACAGCCGTTTTCACACAGCAGCGAATACGCCTTTTTTAAAGCTTCCTTTCAAGAACACCTTTATTAATAAGATCACTGTTGAGGCCGACAGCTCTATCACCATAATGTTCGATAACCAGGAGAAGTTCATCAATATTGTAAGGGATCACATAGATATTATAGACAGGAGTGTCGCCTCAGGGCTTTCAGGATTTATTTCCATGTATAAGCTTCCGGGTGGTTTATTTAAGTTCTTTTACATCGATAGTTTTAAGGTGGCCGATAAAAATCATCGTATTGTTAGCCGTGGTGCCATGCGTTACAATTTCAGCCAGCATCTGGAGTCACGCAATTTCGTTTATTCAATAGCGCAGGATCAGAAATACCTGGTAAGTGGCAACGACGTTTTTACCACCGATATGAAGCGCATAAAGGTGATTGATGATCGAAATAAAAGCGGCCTTCAGGCTAATCCGGTGTATTTCGACAGGGATGGTAAGTTCTTCATGGGCACAGATAATGGCTTGTTCATAGATGACTCTATACACATCCTGCCCGACTTTAAGGTAACATCGGTAACACAGGATATAGAAAATGACTATTGGATAAGTACCTTCTACAATGGTGTTTATGTGGTCAATAATAACTACGTCAATTTCCACCTTTACAACGCCGCATATGTGGGCAGTATAAGGTATGCATATGCCGATAATGACCAGTTGTTCTACACCAATTCTGATAACAACCTGTATAGCCTGTCAGGCGGGTTGCAGCATATGTTATTCAATTATGTGGGCTTCTCGGCAGGCAAGCCCGAATTTGCGATCAATCACGGCTTCCTGGTTACGCATAACAGAGATAATGATACTTACGATTATTATAACTACTATAAGAATTATATTCTCTACATCCGCGACATTCTACACAGCCGGGTTGTACAGAGCGTTGATAAGCCATTCAACGACATAGAAAGTGTTAAGTCTATAGTTGACGGCAAGGATAAAATGTACATCCGTACTATCAACAAAGTGTACGCGCAAAACCTGTCGGATTTTCTATACCCCGGATTGATGGGTGGTAAAAACGCCAAAGAGGTAGCCGCTACCGACAGGATATTTGGCTTTGCAAAAGCAGCGAACAAAAGCGTATGGTTTTCTACGGTGAACGGGGTGTATAAAATAGACGATACCGTTTTCAGCAAACAGCAGCAGTTTAAAGATGTAACTTTTAAAAAATGCGAGTTCATAGGCGATCTGCTCGTTGGATATACTGCCAACAACAGGCTTATTGTATGCAGCCAGGTTGATGGACAAATTAAGATCGACACGGTTTTTGGCCAGGATTGCATCTGGGACAAGTTTTATAAGATAGACGAATCTCACTTGCTCATCAGTACCAACGATGTGTACAGGCTACTGACACTTAACCCACCTGAACTTAACCCGAGATATACGGTGACCGGTATTGAAAATCCTATATTGCCGCTGGGTGCAGAGTTCTTCTGTAGCGATGGACGCAATTGTTTCTTTTTCAATAATGGCAACATCACCAAGATGGGCGTTTACAACCTGATGCAGGCTACAAAACCGCCGGCTTTGTTTTTCGACCTGATCACCTACGGTAAGTATCGCTACGTGATGCACGACTATCTTAAGGTGCCATACCAGGGGAAGCAGAATATTTCTATCGGCTTTTCTACACTGTCTTTTACCGGTAAAAGTGTTTTCTATAAATATTCGGTATCTAATAACGATGATGACAACTGGCTGGAACTTACAGGTGATCACATAGACCTTATAGCCCCTAAGTATGGCAGGTACAACATAAAGATCAAAGCCAAAAGTGTATCAAGTGCCTATTGCACGCCAATTGAATTTACATTGGAGATCGCGCCTCCTTATTGGGCTACATGGTGGTTCATTCTTATCTGCATAGTTGCTGGTGTAAGTATAGTGGTGCTGTATGTGCGTTATCGCGTCCTCGTAGCGTTCCGTAAAACAAAGGCTGAGAATGAGACAAAGATCCGCTTCCTTAAGTCGGAATATAAAGCGCTGAACGCACTTATGAACCCGCACTTTATATTCAACACGCTCAACAATGTGCAGGGGTTGGTGAACAGGAACGATAAACTGGCCGCCAATGAATACCTGCGCATATTTGCTGATCTTATCCGCCAGAATATGCATAACGTTTCTAAAGAGTTGATACCCTTGCAAAAGGAGATAGATCTGGTGGCTAACTACCTGGCACTGGAAAAACTGCGCTTTAAGGAAATGCTGAACTATAGCATTAATGTAGATGACGAGGTTGATACTACCGAGATAATGGTTCCTCCGCTGTTTATACAACCATTGGTAGAGAATTCTATTAAGCATGGTATATTCCCTAAACAATCGGAAAATAGCCGCATAGATGTAAATATTTACGAGCAACGCGATGTATTGTATATAGAGGTGCGTGATAATGGTGTGGGACTCGCGCATGCCCGCAAAAAAGCCGATAGCAAGCACGAGTCCTTTGGCCTGAACAATATACAGGTGCGTACAGAGCAGCTGAGCATGATATTAGGTAAGCAGATCCATTTCTCGCTGAAGGAAGTAAAAGATGACGCCGGCAACTGGACTGTTGCTTCCGTTACCATGACGCTGTAACGCTCTTTGTTACACTATGGCAGGTATTGCCTAATTTTGCCAAAACTTACCAACCTGTGTTTTACATAGCGCTACCGTTCATTTATCTCATTTCCCTGTTACCATTTCCGTTACTGTATGGCTTCTCTTACTGCGTTTACGTGTTGCTGTATCGCATTATTGGCTACCGTAAGAAGGTGGTACTGCAAAACCTGCGCAACTCATTTCCGGGAAAGAGTGATGCCGAGATCAATAAAATAGCCAAAGATTTTTACCGTCACCTTTGCGATCTGTTTTTGGAGACCTTTAAAACCCTTACCATTAGTAAAGAAGCCATGCTCAGGCACTGTTATTTTGCTCCCGGGGCTAAAGAACTTTTCGATAGGTTGGCGGCAGAGAACAGGAGCATAATATTGGTGCTGGGCCACTATGGCAACTGGGAGTGGGGTGGTAATACTTTTGGCCTGTTATGCCAGCAACAGTTGTATGTTATCTATCATCCTTTGGCCAATAAGCATTTTGATGCCCTGATGTATAAGATGCGTACCCGCTTTGGCAATAAGCTGATAGCTATGAAGCATACATTCAAAGAGATGCTGGCACATAAAGCTGAGCTGAATGCTACAGCTTTTATTGCAGACCAGACACCGAGCAACCAGAATGCCTACTGGACCACCTTTATGCACCAGGATACCCCCGTGTTCTGGGGTACTGAGATCATAGCCAAAAAACTGAACAGGCCTGTGGTATACCTTTCTATAAACAAGGTAAAGAGGGGTTATTACGAGATGAACGCCCGTATGCTGTGTGAGCAGCCTGCCGGCACGGCAGAAGGAGAAATATCTGAAATGCATACCCGCCAGTTGGAAAGAGACATTATTGCCAGGCCGGAAATATGGCTCTGGTCTCACCGCCGGTGGAAACATAAAAGGCCGGTAGCATAATGCCTGCCTGTAAGTGGATAAGGAAGTATTGCAGTAACAACTAACAGAAAACGCCCCGACGACAGCCGGGGCGTTTCTTATTGTAGAGTATTGATAATGCTTATTCAGCTACCAGCCTGAAGCCGTTGCCGTGGATGTTTACTATTTCCACGCTGCTGTCTTCTTTCAGGTATTTACGTAGCTTGGCTATGTAAACGTCCATACTGCGGCCATTGAAGTAGGTATCGCTGCCCCATATGCGCTTCAGCGCCAGTTCGCGAGGCAGCAGGTCGTTTTTGTATTCGCATAGCATCAGCAGCAGTTCATTCTCTTTCGGAGAAAGCGTATGCACATTGTCGCCATGTTTCAGCGTGCGCAGTTTGCTGTTGAAGTGGTAAGACCCGATGTTAAACTCAACTGTGGCGTGCTGCTTTTCCTGCAGTTCCTGGTTGCGTTTCAGTACGGCTTTTATTTTATGCAGCAATACATCGCTGTCAAAAGGTTTAGTTATGTAGTCATCGGCACCCAGTTTGTAGCCGGAGAGAATGTCTTCCTTCATGCTCTTGGCAGAGAGGAAGAACAGCGGTACATCAGGGTCGTTGTTGCGAATCTCCTCAGCCAGTGTGAAGCCGTCCATGTTAGGCATCATCACATCCAGCAGGCAGATGTCGAATTTTTCCCGGCGGAAAGCTGCCAGGCCCAGGATACCATCTCGGGCCAGTTCCACAACAAAATCATGAAGTTCAAGGTAGTTCTTCAGAACCTGCCCGAAGTTCGTATCGTCTTCTACTAAAAGGATCTTGTATTTTTCCATATTGTAGTTTAGTACGTCAAAAATAGTGCCGCTGCATCACATTTACTACAGAAACTTTTGTTAATTAGAAACGGGGGCATGCATACTTTTTAGTAGCACCACGGTTCCTGTAATAATTTCCTCCCCACAGTAATGAGATCTCCATTGCTCCGTAAGACCTGTTGTAAGGTGACAGAGTAGAGGCAGTAAAGTCATAGTTAGCCGTTATCTGAAGGCTACTATATTGATAGCCTACCACGCCGATCACGGCGTCGGCCATCCTATAATAGGCGCCAAGTATTAGTTGCGATGCGCGGGCTTCGTTAGGGCTGGTCATGTTCAATCTCGTGAGGCTGCCAAATACCAGTTCCGATGCGCCGGTTTGGGTAGTGTAGTATATTGATGGATTGAAAATGGCCCGTTCGCCAGTGCGGAATAACATATCCAGGTTAAGCGTGGGGCGCATACCCAACTGGCTGTTTTTACCATAGAAGGTCTCGGTTGGCTGGTTTATATTGGCCACGCCGGCGCCCAGCTTTATATATACGGCTTCGTTGGGCATGTAAGCATAGTTGATACCGGCGCCAACGTTATAAAAGTTGGTTTTCATTACGCCCTTTTGTTCGCCTGTGGGCAGGTGGGTATTGAATTCGATACCATCCCACTGGTTGTCGAATGTCAGTTTGTCATAGTTTACGCTGCGCTGCGAATAGCCACCCTGCAACCCAAGCGATATCATGGAATTGCTGCTGACGTGCAGGTGGTAAGCCACAGAAAGCTGCATCTGTAGCAAAGACAAATCACCGCTGCCGGCCTTATCGTTGAAGATAGCGCCACCCAGCCCTAGCCAGTTCTTACCCTCCTCGCCACCGCCTATTTTTAGATCGCCGAAAGCGCAAAGCGTATTGAATGGTACAGGCAACGCCGACCATTGATTGCGGTAGTTGGCCCCCAGCCGGTAATCAAAATCGGGGCTGAGCGCAGTATTGGCCGGGTTTAGTAATAATGGCGCGTTATAATATTGCGAGAAATGCATGCTTTGCGCGTGTACAGCATTATAAGCAAGCATCCCGGTTATCGTAGTAAGGATAAGTTTTTTCATCATCTCAATAAGGTTATGTTGCCCTTCAATGTTTTTGTACTGCCGTCTATGAATGATGCTACCAGCACGTATCCATACGCTTCTACAGGTTGGGGTTCGCCGTTATATTTGCCATCCCATCCTTTGTCTTTACTTGTTGTTTCGAAAATAAGCTGCCCCCAGCGGTTGTAGATCTTCAGATCGAGTGTTTTAATAGCGGCGCCACGTACATAGAGTATATCGTTCTCACCATCGCCGTTGGGACTGAAGCCGGTAGGTAAGCCTATAAGCGGCACCACTTCAGCCGATACCTTTTTGCATACTTTAGCGGGGCAGTTGCTGGCATTATATGCGGTAAGGCAAGTATTGTATGTGCCGGTATTGTTGAACTGGTGTACAGGGTTTACATCGGCCGCTGTGTTGCCATCACCAAACTCCCACAGATATTTGGTGGCGTTCACCGAAAGATTGGCATAGGTTGTTGGTTCATTAGCCACTGGTATAACTGGCGCAAAAGTAAAGTCGGCGGTTGGCGCATCAATTACTGTAATAGAATGGCTAAATGTATCTGCTACATTGCACGACTGTGTGTTGGTAACGATAAACGTGACCACATATGTGCCGGTTGATGTATAGGTAATGCCCGGTGCAGGTACATTGGCCGACTGCCCGTCGCCAAAAGTCCAGGAATAGGTTTGGCCATTAGCAGACGTAACCACGGGATTTACCGATGTGCCTATGCATATCGTATCGGGGATGGTGAACTGTGCCGACACATTGAATGATGTAATGCTGAGCACTTTTTGTACCGTATCGGGAGAGTTACAGGCTGTGGTATCCGTCATTACCAGCGTTACAGTATAGGTGCCTGTGCCCGGGAAACTGTGGTTAGGCGGCGTATTGCCAGTAAAGGATCCGCCATCGCTGAAGTACCAGTTGTAGGTGGTCCAGCCGGACGCGCCGGGTGTTGTGCCTAGCTGAGAGATGTTGGTAAATGACGCATTGTAAGGGCCACAGCTATCGATAAGCGTGTAGTTGAAGCCGGGTTTAATGCTATTGGTATCTACTACTATCAGCAGGCGTGCAGTATCGTTGGTTACGAAGCATGCATTGCTGTTAGAGGCCGACAGCGTAACTGTGTAAGTGCCCGCAGCGGTAAAGGTATGTGTGGCATCGAAACTGGTTACCACGGGCGATCCGTCGCCAAAATTCCATACAAAGGCAAGGCCGTTATTAGATGTGTTACTGAAGTTGACAGTTAGAGGGGCGCAGCCCGATGTGCTTGGGCCAGCTGTAACATTGGCAGCAACAGGGCCGATCTCGAAGGCTATTTTAAGGGCGGCTTCGTTACAGTTAGGGCTGCCGTCAACCGGCCCCCATACGCCGGCGGGTTGAGTAGGGAACGGGCCAGAACAATCCATTGGTACATCGGCACCACCACAATTGGCACAGATAGCCTGGTAAATTACCCCATTCTTATCAAACCGGCTCGTACCGCCATCTACATGTTCGCCATAGCCTGCGTTGGTGCAGCTACGCCCATAAAAATCTGCATAGCGCAGGGTGGTCATACCCGGGCCTAGTACAATAAAGTAAAAGTCGGCACCATCGGTAGCGTTGCCTGTAGTGGTAGGCATGCCCACGCATGTGCCGCCGGTAATGCCCGCTATACCCAGGTTACCGCCCCAGCCCGAAACGTATACATTGGAACAGGTATCGACCAGGAATGCTACCGGTGATATATTAGATACCGAAGGATTGCCCGAGCCGTAAACTGTGGATATAAGATCGCTGGTGAGGTTGCGGTCCATCTTCATGATGAACTGCGATGAGTTGGGGTTGGAGTAAACGCCAGGTGTTACCGGGAACAGGCCACCAATGGCCTGGCCCATGATGTACACATCATTGGTAGGGTATAGCTGTATACCATACACCTGGTCGTAACCCGATGTGCCGATGTACGTACTTTTTTGTACACCGTAGCTGCCGCTATTCAGGAATTTTGTAACAAAACCATCGGCACCGCCGCCCTGGTAGGTGGTTTGCCAGCAGCCGGCAGTAGTAGGGAAGTTACTGCTATTAGTGCCGCCTGCCACATATACATATTGGTACAACGAATCAAAGCCGAGCACATAAGCGGCATCAGAGCCGTTGCCGCCGAGGTAGGTGCTCCAGGTAAGTGCGCTGCAGCTACTGTTCATCTTGAATACAATACCATCTTGTGCGCCTGAAAGCGTAGTAGATATGGCTGAAGAGGTAGTAGGGAAATTAGTGGAGTAGGTACAGCCTGCTACATAAATGTTATTAGCATTATCTACCTGCACCTCGCTGCGCGATTCATCGCCGTAATTATGCTTCAATTCACCGTATAAAAATTCTGTGGAGTCGAAGTTCACGCAATCATCGTTGCTGCCGCCTATATAGGTAGAGCCTATCAAGGCGGTCCCGGTACTGTTCATAGAGGTGACGATCATATCCCATCCGCCGTGGTTAGTGCTTTGATAGGCACCAGAGGTGATGGGGTAGTCTTGCGAAATAGTGCGACCTGCTATTACCAGGTTGCCGTTATGATCTACGATCATGCTGTGTGGATGCTCGTTTCCGGAGCCGCCAAGGTAGGTGCCGAAGAGCCTGCTGGTGCCGGTTGAATTGTATTTGATGATAGAAATATCGGCTGCGTACGCAGTAAATGAAGAGTTGGAATAGCCACCGCCCCAGGTTGTCTGGAAGGCGCCGGGAGAAACGGGGAAGCCGCCGCCGCCTATATTAACAAGGCAGTTGACAAGTCCCCCGGCATAAAAGTTGCCTGCGTTATCGTAAGTAGCGGTAAAGCCCCAGTTATCGGACGCGGACCCTGTGAGTGTGCTGAATACAACAGTAGGGTCAATAATTAGTGGCTTGCTATGATCGTACCCATCCGGGAACTCAAAACTTAACCTGTTTTTGCTGAGTATGTAATTGCAGGCAACTTCTGTTTTTTTATCGTTTATATATTGATAGGCATAAGGTTTCATTTCCTTTACATCGCCTACAGATGTGGTGATGTAGAGTTCGCCTTTCCTTATCTTAATATCGTCCTGGCCAGTAAAGGACAAGCTTACTTTGCTTTCGTCGGCATTAGGGCTAACGATGAACTCGTATACTACGTTGCCATTCTCGGAAGCCACGTGCATGTCTACACCATCGTAAATGCCGTGGTAATCTACAGCTGCATTGGGGTGTATACCTGTCTTCCAGCGGGCGGGGTCGTTGCTGAGGAAATAGTTATTGTATGTTTTTTGCGGTTTTAGTCCGTTTAAGGTCGGCTTTTTGGCACCATCGAGCGTTACCTTATAACAATGGAACCTGAGGGTTGGATTTTGTTTGATAAGGCCGTGATGAAAAGAATCGAGCCGCACATTGTTCATTCGGTCGGCAAGCACAAAGCGGAAACCGTCATTTTCCAGGAATACATCACCGCCGCGGGTCTCTGCCTTATAGGCAAACCAATCGGCCCATTGGCCCTGGTTTTCTATAAAATCGACATTGGTTTGGGCACAGACAGGGAGGGCCGTTACGATGAACAGCAAAAAATGGAGCAGATGATATCGCGACTTCATTTAGAGTAAAGGTGTATAATGAAGTAAATTTAAGAAATTTCTTTAAGTATAGACGGTTTAAACAGCCGAAAGGAAAGGAATGGGGTAGAAAAATTAATCTGCAGGTTGATAATGGACCGTCTGTAGGTAATGTGCCAGATCGCGCCCACGTTGAACCTAAGTTCCCTTGTTGGTGTTATCTGCCGGATAATTGCCGATGTGGCAGAAATTAATTTTTTGATGCAAACCGGCAATTTCTGTTGAGGTAAGTTTTGTAAATGGCTGGTATGTAATACAGGTATAAATACCTTTAATATTGCCATTTCTGCCGATGCGGCAATTTTGTGGTGGCATTTTTGCCGGTTTTCTGCCGATGAACTTTTCATAATATAAAGAGGGTTTATTGTCCAAAATATTGTTTTTGGTTGTGTAAAGATACACCCGCATGAGGGCGGTTTCCAAATAAAGATATGCACAAAAGTGATGGTTGCTTAGTATGTTGAGTTGGTAGTGGTGGGGACGCCAACTACGGTCGTGTTGGGGCTATTTACTGGTTGTTCACTGCTTCCTGGATTGACAATTGGAGGGGTGATCATCAGGGGCGATCCGGGATATGTCGGGGGATAAATTCCCTGCCGGAGGGATACCCCGGAATTGGGAGAGGATATTGATCGGCGAACTTAGTTCACCAGTTTATCGGCGCAGCAGCTGCTGGCGAAGGCGTCGGGTTTGGCTTTGAAGGCATAGCCCATACCTAAGATGTAGCCCATGGCTTCACGCAGGGCTTCGTTGCTTTTGAATTGCGGATTGGTGTTGATGTCGGCATGTACCTCCATATCAACATCGTACTTGTTGAAGAGGTCGCACAATTCGTAGGCTATTTCTATGCTATGGGCCACTTCTACCAGCATGCGCTCTTTTACGGTATAAGGTTGCGCTGTTTTCTCGTGGCTCATGAACATAAAGCCGCCGCGCTTTTCGCGCAGGAATACGATAACCGTGGCAAATTCTGTTTCTCCGAAACGTACCTGGGAATCGGTTCCTATGCAAACCTTTAGCTTGTAACCCGCCTCGCGCTCTCTTATAATTGTCTCTTCTACCTCTTGCTTTACGGAGTGTTTAAGTAACTCCCCGCTAAATTTTCTCCAGATCATGTGCATTTAATTTAGGTCATTACCTAAAGTTACATGGTAATTGAGTCTCATAAATTATTTCGAATATTAATAAAACGTGAAATGCACAGGATATGAACACATTGTGTTAATGACTTATTTAACCAATAAAAGCTGTGAAATATTGGAAACATAAGCGGTAAGGATAATAATTTTTGTTAAGTGTTGAAATCTCTATAAATTTAACGCCTTACTGTATGTATCTACATCTTAATCTTTCTACCAAATGAAGAAGAAACTTCTACTATTACCATTAGCATTGGTGGCGCTTTACGTTACGTTAAGCAGCTACTCAGAGGGGCCGGCCACATGGGTGAGCCAGAATTACACCGGGGCAACAGGTACATTAGGCTGCAACCAGACGGGTTGCCATACCGGTGCTACCACTACAACAATCTCGATAGAGTTAGATACCCTTGGTGGCGGTCCGGTAACCACTTATGTGCCTGGTGGTGTTTACACCATTAAGATGACGGGTACTAATACTTCATCAACATCGCTTACCAAATATGGTTTTCAGTTGTGTGCTGTTAAACTTACCGGTGCCGGAACTTCGTCGGCAGTGCAAATTGGTACAACGGCTACTACAGGAACCCCTTCGACAAGCACGCACACTACGGTGCTGGGTACAGGGGCGATACGTATTTTTGAGCATGGAGCGGCGTTACTTCCTACCAGCGGTAGCGGTGGGTCGGGTACTACTTACGTATCTTCCATTCAATGGACGGCGCCGGCAACTGCCGGAGTTGGCTCAGCCAAATTTTATGGAGCGCTGAATGCCGTGAATGCAGATGGCGGCACTTCCGGAGATAAGTGTAATACAGCTAATCTTACAATTCCCGAGCGCGTGGCGGCTATTACCGGGGCTACCACAGTGTGTGTTGGTGCCAATATTACGCTTAGTGACCTGACCACAGGTGGTACGTGGAGCAGTGGTGCTACCGGCATTGCTACCGTAACGGCGGGTGGCGTTGTACATGGGGTATCGGCTGGCACCGTTACTATTTCATATGATGCAGGCACCTCGGGTATAGCCACATATGCCGTAACAGTGACAGGGCTACCATCTGCAGGTGCAATAGCAGGCGCTGCCAACATATGTGTTGGTGCCGGCAATACGCTTACCAACCCTACGGCGCCGGGCGGTACGTGGAGTACTACAACACCGGGTATTATTACTGTCAATTCATCGGGCGTAGTAACTGGTCTTTCTGCCGGTACTGCCATTGTTTCTTATGCGGTAACAGGCACTTGTGGTACTTCTTCCGTAGGTACATCGTTTACCGTAAATGCATTGCCTGATGCAGGTTCTTTGCTGGGCACAGATAGTGTTTGTATCAGCGGCACTACGGCACTTACTGCTACCGGCACTGCCGGCGGCACATGGAGCAGCGGTGCCACGGGCATTGCTACGGTTAATACCGCCGGTATGGTTTTTGGTGTGTCGCCGGGCACAGCAACTATCAGCTATACAGTGTCCACACCAAGTTGCGGCAGTGCAACGGCAACGCGCAACGTGCGTGTGAAAGCACTAACAGATGCAGGAATTATTACAGGTTCATCCAACTTATGTGTTGCCGCTAATGAACTTCTCGTAGCCAGCGTTGCCGGGGGCACCTGGTCGAGCACCAATACTGCTGTAGTTACGGTTTCGCCAACTACCGGTTTGGCTACGGCTTTGTCTTCCGGTACATCAACTATTGTGTACACTGTTGTTGGTGCCTGCGGGACCGACACAGCTAATTTTACTATTACCAGTCTTGCAGGTCCGGTGCTTGAGCCAATTACAGGGCCGGCGGGCGTTTGTATAGGTGGTACATCGGTTTTTCATGAGTCTGCATCAGGTGGCACCTGGTCTGTGAGCGGATCTGCGGATCAACTATCTCAGCCTCTGCGGGAGATTCAGTCACGATAACCGGTATTACAGCAGGCTCGGTTTTTCTGAATTACTCAGCATCTAACGCGTGCGGTACATCAAACGTATTGAGAACGGTGCTGATAGATGCGCCGATAGGAGCAGGCGATATTACCGGCCCTATTACTCCTTGCCCGGGTGTGCCACTTACCTACACTTACGGCGGCAGTATGGGATCGGGCGCAACGATGCGCTGGTACTCGAGTAACCCTGCAGTGGCAACTATAGGGTTCAGTACGGGCATAGGCGGTAGTGTTGCCGGCGCTTCGGGTTCGACTGTGATCAGCCTTGCGCTTGAAAATGCCTGTAATTACGACACGGAAGCAATTACTGTTACGCTTTTGCCGGCACCTGACGCCGGCTCTCTCTCAGGGATAGCTACCATATGCGCAGGTACTAATACTATACTGACCCCATCTGTAGGCGGCGGTACGTGGAGCAGCGGTGCAACGGGCCTGGCTACCGTAAACAGCAGCGGCCAGGTAGGCGGTGTAACGGCAGGTAATGCTACTATATCTTATGCGGTAAGCAACTCTTGTGGTACGGCGTATGCCACCCTTCCTATAACGGTGATCACTACACCATTGGCAGGTACGCTATCGGGCAGCAGCACGGTGTGTGTGGGCTCTGTAACTACACTAACGCCAACAGTGAGCGGCGGTACATGGACATCGGGCGCTACCGGAACCGCTACCATTAATACATCGGGCGGTGTTACCGGCGTAGCTGCGGGAAATGTGAACATTACTTATACAGTTTCTAATACCTGCGGCAGCAACAACGTAGTAAAGGCTATGACAGTGAACCCGCTGCCTGTGGCCGGTACTATTTCCGGTGGATCTTCGCTTTGTCCGGGTACAACCATATCGCTGAGCACAACAGGTAGCGGAGGTTCGTGGAGCAGCAGCAATACCGCACTGGCCACTGTGGATGGCATCGGCAACATATTTGCTGTAACCGCAGGCCCGGTAACAATATCTTACAGTGTTACCAACTCTTGTGGCACGGCAACCTCTACCCACCCGATAACGGTAAACCCAGCTGCGAGCGCGGGTACTATATCGGGATCGGCTTTTGTATGTATCGGCACTTCTTCATCGCTTACCTCTACGGTTACCGGCGGTACATGGAGCAGCAGTAACACGGCAATCATCACTGTCAGCCCTACTGGTGTGGCTACAGGTGTGGGCATTGGAACGGCAGATATTACCTATACAGCCACCAACTCTTGCGGTACAGCAACTGCTGTTTACCCAATGTCTTCAGGCTTGTCGGCTTTTGCAGGTACTATTACCGGCGCATCATCTGTTTGTGTTGGCGCATCGGTAACATTGACAGACCTTGTGAGCGGCGGTACGTGGAGCAGTTCTGCCACCGGCATTGCTACGGTAAACCCATCGACAGGTAAGGTGACCGGTGTAAGTGCGGGCAACGCGATCATTACTTATTTTGTTACTACATCTTGCGGAACGGCCAGCACGACAGCAAATATCACGGTGATAGACCTGCCATCTCCAGGTGTCATCAGCGGAGAGTCTACCATCTGTGCGGGTACTACAGTATCGCTTACTTCAACTGTGCCGGGTGGTGCGTGGAGCAGCACAGCGCCTGGTATTGCCACTGTTGATGCAACAGGCAATGTTACAGGGGTAAACGCAGGCACTACCATTATAGTATATGGTGTAACCAATCTGTGTGGGACTGCCACTGCATTGCACACTATGCTGGTGAACCCGCTGCCTGTATTGGCTGTGATAACAGGCGCAGATACGGTATGCCAGGGTAATACAGCCATTATGACCTCTTCTGCTACCGGTGGTACGTGGAGCGTATCGAACGCGGCTGCATCTATAACAGGCAGCGGCGTTGTTATGGGCGCGGGCTTTGGTACAGATACCGTTTACTATACATCGACCACCGTGTGCGGTACGTTGGTGGGCAGCCATGAAATAACAGTATTACCTACATCGGTACCGGGTATTATTGGCTCTGCCATCGTGTGTCTGGGTGATACATTGAGCTACGGTTCGCCAATTACTACCGGCACCTGGACATTATCTAACGCAAATGCAACCATAGATACTGCTACTGGCACGCTGGTAGGCGTAACAGCAGGTGCAGATACCATTACCTACACAGTGGTAAATACCTGTGGTACTGCTACAGCAACATTGGCTATAAATGTACTGACACCGGCACAGTGCCTGGCATTGGGTGTACATAATGTGCAGGGTGCAGATGGTATCAGCCTGTATCCTAATCCTGCTGATGGTATGATCACTATAGAAATGCCGAAGCAGCATGGCGATGCAGTAGCAACAATAACTGATGTGACCGGCAAAGTGGTAATGAATATTATGATAAACGCCGGTGTGCAGCATACACAAGCAGACCTGGGCCGATTAGTGCCAGGCAGCTACCTGGTGCGTATCACATCGGGAGCGCTGACGTTCCGCGATAAGCTGATCGTGCGATAATTTGAGATAATTGTTTTTTTCGAAGGTCTGTGGTCTAAATATCCACAGACCTTTTTTATTGCCGGTACCCAAGGATAGTATAAAATCACTCGTCTTACAGGTAGCGTTAACTAACTATAAGTCAATATGAAAAAAGCCTTACTTATCATTATCGCATTATTTGCTTTTATTACGGGCTTTGCCCAAACGTATGCTGAACGGCTGACATCTATAGGCAGATACAGTATTTACCCCACCTTTTGGAGCAACCTGGACAGTACTCTGTTTAAGTATGATGGAGTCCGCGGGTGCCATTTTAATTTTAATACGATGGACTATTGTTTGGATGGTACATCGTACGTTGGACAGATACCATTCGATGTGCTACCTATGGGCGTTTCTGATCCGGTATTCCAAGGTGATAACATAAGCGTCTGGTTTAGCAAAAAAGTAAAATACGTTTATGGTTCATCTATTGATACATCTCACGCAGATTATGACCTGTTGGATAGGGTAGAAGCACTATCTGACACTTTTTTTGGAACGCCTATTACTAGTTACAGAGAACTACGGCAATATGACCTCGACGGAAGATTATCCTTTAAAATTGGCTTTAATTGCGAGTTTACCGCTTTATACAATCTTGATACGTATTTCGTTCGTTATTACTCTTACAATGCCGATGGTACTCTTTCTTCCGACAGTACCTTATCTAAAGTATTTGGAAGCTGGCATGTAGGCCCTGTGTGCAGATATAATTATAACAGCGCGGGTAATATATCATCCATCCAACAATTTGGTCCTTACGCTACCAGATACGATTTTACCTACAACAGCCTGGGACGGGTGGAGACACGTAAGATGACGGACATGACAAACGGGCATCTTTATATGGTGGACTCTTTTGGCTGGCAACCTGATTTAGATTATTACGTGTATTCACGAAATTCCTGGTACTCGTTATCGGGCGAGTCTGACTCGACGATTGTGCGCAGGCACATTTCAGAAGTGACACAATTGCCCGATACGGCAATTACATACCGCACTTATGCGTTTTATCCCGATCCCGGATTATTCAAGTCGGTATATGAATATAATGCGCACAATAATCCTGTAAGAGTTACCGGATACACGGTTACGGCCGGGGGCGCGGATAGCGCAACAGATGTTGTACTTTATCACTACAAACCATATGCGCCAGCGGTTGTTGATGAAATATCAGCAGCTAACATACATGTATATCCTAATCCCGCTAACGATCTGCTGAATGTTGAATTGCCGACATTGTCTGAGGATGTGAGGATTGGTATTTACGACATTAGTGGCAGGCAAGTATTGGCCATAAAAGTTGCACCGGGTACTACACAGGTGACTATAGATGTGCGCAAGCTTGCTGCGGGAGCCTATATGGTGAGTGCAGAGCGGGATGCTACGCGGGTAACAACCAAGCTGATCATTGCTCATTGATGGGGTAAGGTTTATTTATCATTTCACTATCCTGAAAGGATTGATTTAGTACGTTTCAATGCTTATTTTTATCTGGCAATGAAAGCCAACACAATATCGCTGAAGAAGTTCCTGGTCCTCACTGCCGTGGGTACGGTGGTGTATTTCGCTTTCGGTTGGTTTGTCTTCGATCTTATACTTGGTGCTTACACTGAGCATCATACCACGCAACTGCCCGGTTTTAAAAAGACGGAAGCTGAGTTCAGCATGCCCTACCTGGTGTTGTCCTGCGCTGCTTATGCAGCGTTGATCACTTCCATTATAGCTGTGCTCACCAATACAAGAAGCGCCAGGCAGGGAGCTACTACCGGTGCAATTGTTGGCGTGCTGGTGGCTATTATGGCCGATGCTTACTGGCTGGCATCGAGCAACCTTTACAGCACCGTATGGGTAGCAGTTGCCGATGTGCTGGGTGCTGCTGTATCTGTAGGTGTGCTGGGCGGTGTTATTGCTTTCCTCAGCGGCAGAATGAGGTAATAGAGGCGCTTGTCACTATTTTGCATTAAGTTTACTCAAGCACATGGTCCTTACATCCTTTTTATCTGAATTAAAAACAAGAAATGAGCTGCTGTTTTATTTCGGGCTCACTTGTTTGTTATCGGGACTTGTGTTCCTGGCGCTTACCCGTCTGTCTGGAGTGTTACTTGATGAAGTAAATGTCTGGTACAAGCCGTTTAAGTTTGCGATGTCTATTGGTATTTATTGCTGGACGATGGCGTGGTATTGCAATTACTTACCGCAATTCAATACCCGGTTGTTCAGTTGGTTCACTGTTATTGCGCTTGGTTTCGAGATCGTGTATATAGCCCTGCAGGCGGGCAGGGGAGAGCGATCCCATTTCAATGTCAGCACACCTGCCTATGCGGCCTTGTTTGCCATGATGGGCATTGCGGCGTCTGCGGTTACCTTATACACTGCATATGTTGGGGTGCTGTTCTTTAGCAATACGTTCCCCGGGTTGCCGGAGCATTATATACTGGCCATCCGCTGGGCTATATTCATTTTCGTCATGTTCTCTTTCGAAGGTGCACTAATGGGCGGCAGACTATCTCACACAATAGGCGGACCAGATGGCAACCATGGCATACCCATACTCAACTGGAGCCGGAAGTTCGGAGACCCCAGGGTAGCGCATTTTATTGGTATGCATGCACTACAGCTGCTGCCCATTGTAGCGTGGTACTTTTTCAAGAACAATCTTGCAGTACACATACTGGCAATAGCCTACCTGCTACTGGCTTTGGCTACGCTGATACAGGCACTGAATGGCAGGCCGTTTTTAAGATAAGGTATGTAGGGATTGACATTCTATGCTGTGAACAATTGATTGATGTTTTTGCTGCTATTAAAGCGGCCCGAATTTTACTCAACCAAAAATATCCAGATCGAAATCAAGACAAAGGAAAGTCATTTAAGAAAGGGATAACAGTGCAGGCTTTCAATGGTTGTCATTTTTGATTGGTCGGATCAGGTATATTGTTAAAACTTTGCGCATATTTTTTGGGCTTCTTACCAATATACTTTTCAAAAACTTTTGTAAAGTGCCCCAGGTTCTCAAAGCCCATTTGATAGCCTGCTTCCGATACCGACATGTTTTCTTCCCGCAACAGCCGTGCGGCCTCTTTCATGCGGAGATGCTGATAATAATCGTAGATGCCCATGCCAAATACCTGCGTAAAGATTTTGCGCAGTTTTAGTTCATTCATACCGGCTATTTGTTTTAACTCTGCAATAGTACTCGGGCGGCTCAGCGATGAGACGATTTTGTCTCTTACAGCATAGATGGCTTCAATTTCTTTCTTATTTAGTTTATGCACAGTAACACTCTCTCGCTTTTTTAAACTTTCAAAAAGGTAGAAGAGTAATTCCAGAGTTTTCAATTTGTAATAAAAACTTGTCATAGCACGTGGTTCTTCATTCTTTACAATGTCGTTTATTGTGCGCAGCATATCATCGGTCATCAACTCCTCTATCCAAAAGTTATTGGCACTGTCGAAAAGAAACAGGAAGTGTTCAGTCTCCTCCTTCAGGAAGCTTTTCAAATAAGCAGCGCTGATGCTGATAGATACATGAGACACGCGAGCACCTCTCTTAAAATGCAGGGTTTGGCTGATTGTGTATGGAAAGATGCGCACATAGGGTTGCTCCGTAGGCCCATCGGTTTTACGCTGTTCTTTTCCGCCAGCCACGTTTCCTTCAAAGATGTTATAAAACACAAAACCGATACCATCGTTTATATCAGACTGACCCGTAATACGGGTAAAATCGTCCTTCACGTTGAATAAGCCAAAGTGCATGGCCATCTCAGGCAAAAAAGTAAAACCTTTAAAGGAAATTACCTGCAGATGTTGCATTACATCTTCTAAGATCACCCCCATTTTGTTGGTGAACTGATGAATATTGCTATTGATGTAATTGCGATCGTCTTTAATCACTTTTTTGGACTATTAATAATTGTTTGACGACTATTTTAGTTGTAAAGCTACAATTAGTTTTGCTTTTGGAAAATATATTACAGGACAACAAAAATTAAAACAGTGATGAAAAAACAAGTGTTGATATCTGGTGCCAGCTTTGCTGGATTAACTTTAGCATACTGGTTAAATAAATTTGGTTACGACGTAACGGTAGTGGAATTGGGCGAGGATTTGAGAACAGGCGGCTCACCAATTGACGTGCGTGGTGAGGCATTGAACATAGCCAGGGAAATGGGTATCTATGATCAGATCAAAGCCCATGAATTTCTGCATACCGATGAGGTAGTGGATGCGGAGGATAAGACATTGGCTACATTTGCCATTAATACATTGCCGCAATACCTTGGCGATATTGAGATCCATCGGGGCGACCTGGTAAAGATCATTTATGAAGTCATACCTAAGGACGAAGTGAAGATTGTTTTTGGCAATAGTATATCTTCATTGATTCAGCACGATGATCGGGTAGAAGTGTCATTTGAAAAAGGCGAACATGGTTTTTATGATTTAGTGTTCGGCGGCGACGGTACGCATTCTATTACAAGAAGACTTGCTTTCGGTCCGGAGGAAAACTTTAAAAAATTTCTGGGTGTTTACTTTGCATTTTCAAAAGCAGACCAGATTTATACAGGGAGACCAAAGTCTACAGGTATCGTGTATCGTGAATTAGGTAAGCAAGCGGTGATTTATCAGTTTAAAGACGCAGCGAATGCTATTCTTTTATTCAGAGCCCCGAAACTGGCGTGGAACTACCGAGACCATGAACAGCCCAAACGAATTTTAAAGGAATATTTTGGTGATAACACTAATTGGAGAGTGCCGCAAATATTGGCTGCCATGTATGTTGCTAACGATCTCTACTTTGACGAAGCCTGCCAGATCAAAATGCCATCATGGACAAAAGGTCGTGTAGGTTTGATAGGCGATGCGGCCTATGCGCCAAGCTTTTTTACAGGTATGGGCACCAGTCTGGCTATGCAGGGGGCAACCTTATTAGCTAAAGAATTGCACGCTAATCAAGATCATAAAACTGCGTTTGTAAATTATAACGAAAAGTTCAGGCCCTTTGTCGAGAGCGTTCAGGCACGCGTTACTGTCAGTTTAAAAATTCAGTTACCAGAAACGGAGGAGGAACTACGTGCCTCTATTACAGCTTTAAACAATCATGAATAATGTTTAAATCAGGCTGTTGCAATAAAAAAAGGAAATGATTGATTAAGATCATTTCCTTTTGTAGCACGTACGGGAGTCGAACCCGTCATTCCTCCGTGAAAGGGAGGCGTCTTAGCCGATTGACCAACGCGCCATTCCGTTTTGGGAGTGCAAAGATACGTAAGTATTTCACACTTCCAAAACTCTGTAAAAATTATTTCTGTGCATTCTTCATCGCAGTAATGATGCCCAGGAACTCATCTGTTTTCAGTGCTGCACCGCCTATCAGGCCGCCGTCTACATCGGCGCAGGCAAACAGTTCTGCCGCGTTCGATGGCTTACAGCTGCCGCCATAAAGGATAGACATATCATTAGCTGCTTCGTTACCAAATTTACCGGCTATTACACTGCGTATGTGCGCATGCATTTCCTGTGCCTGGGCAGATGATGCTGTGCGGCCTGTACCTATGGCCCATATCGGTTCGTAGGCTATAGTTATATTCTTCAGCGCAGCGGTATCCAGGTGGAACAGGCTGTCCTGTATCTGTCCTTCCACGTATGCATTCTGCGTGTTGGCATCGCGCACTTCCAGCGCTTCGCCGCAGCAAAACAGCACATGCAGGCCATTGGCCAGCGCCAGGTTTACCTTTTTGGTAATGGTAGCGTTATCTTCTTTATAATATTCCCTCCGCTCAGAGTGGCCAATGATCACATATTCTACACCTGCATCTTTCAGCATAGCTGCAGATACTTCGCCGGTATAGGCTCCAGATGCTTCGGCAGCACAGTTCTGTGCGCCTGTGTATATGTGGCTCTTACCCTTCAGCTGACCCATGGTCTGGGCTATGTGTACAAAGGGTGAAGCGATTACCACTTCCTTATCGTTGCTCAGTTCAGGCAAGCCGGCAAGAATACCCTCTACCAGTTGTTTACCTTCCGCCAGTGTCAGGTTCATTTTCCAGTTCGCTGCAACTATCATTTTGCGCATATGTCTCAGTTTTTATGTTTCGTAATTGTGTTTTGTTCTTTCTTCTTAAGCCGATGGGTTGAAACCCATCGCTATAATACGTCCTTTCAGGACTTTACCGTGTGGGTTGTAATATACATTCAGCGCTTGACCTACGCTGCTATTACATGAAAACTTTAATTCTCCCGGCCCTCAGTTGCCTTTGCAAACAGGTATTCATACATCTTCAGCTCGGCATCGCTTAGCTTGGTGCCGCGGCGCGCCATCATACGGTTGGCCGTGTCCATTGCCTGCTGGAACTTGTAAGTGACCATGCTGCCACTACCGCCCCAGCTGAACGAGGGTATATATTTTTCAGGGAAATCGCCACCATATATATTGCTGGATACACCCACTACAGTACCCGTATTGAACATAGTATTGATGCCGCACTTGGAATGATCGCCCATCAGCAGGCCGCAGAACGTAAGCCCGGTCTTTACCAGCTTGTTCTCATGCTCGCTCCATATCTTCACCTCGTCGTAATTGTTCTTCAGGTTCGATGCATTGGTATCTGCACCCAGGTTGCACCATTCGCCTATTACGCCATTGCCTACAAAACCATCGTGGCCTTTATTGCTATTAGAGAAGAATACCACATTGCTTATCTCTCCTCCCACCTTGCTGCCGGGGCCTATGGTTGTTGCGCCGTATATTTTGGCGCCCATCTTTATTACACCATGCTCGCACAGCGCCAGCGGACCGCGCAACATACAGCCCTCCATTATCTCCGTATCCTTTGCCAGGTATATTGGGCCGGTTGTGGCGTTCAGGATGACGCCCGGGTTTACCTTGGCACCTTCTTCTATAAATATATTTTCTTTGCCTACTGCTGTGATATAGTCGGGCAGGGGAGCGCTGCTACGGTTGAAGGTGATGAGCTTAAAATCTTCGCGTATCGCTCTGTCGTTCAGCGAGAAGATGTCCCACACATTGCGCAACACAAAAGCATCGCCGGTATATTCTACCGGGGGCAAAGGGGCTATGGTTTGTATCAGTTCGGCAAGCGATGATACTTTGCCGGTGCGGGCTGCCACAATAATGCTACCCATCATCAGTTTCTGACCCTGCTCCAGCTTCTTCACCGCCGTGGCCAGCGGGCAATCACCCGCAACCGAGGCATTGATGAATATATTATCTTCTTCCTGGCTGTCGCCGCTCAATGGCTGCAGGTAACCTTCTGTCAGTATACCGCATTGGGCCTGCAGGTTCATCTCCCAGCGCTCGCGCATGGTCAGGATACCACAGCGTATATGCGCTATAGGGCGTGTGTGTGTAAAAGGCAAAAGGCGCTCACGGCCATCATCGAAAAGGATATAATTCATAAGAAAAAATCACTGGTATGAGGCTCGTCTTAGTACCGGCCGGGGCCGGGATCTGCACCTGGGATAAAATAAAAATCCCGACAAAAGTCGGGATTTTCTGTGCTTTATGCAAGTACTTATATAAAAGGTTATTAAGCCTTCTTTGCGTAACGCTGTTTGAATTTTTCGATACGACCAGCAGTATCCACGAACATAGATTTACCAGTGTAAAAAGGGTGAGAAGTGTTAGAGATTTCCACCTTGATAACCGGGTATTCTTTGCCGTCTTCCCAAAGAATAGTTTCCCTTGAAGGAGCCGCAGAACGGGTCATGAACATTGTGTCGTTAGATGTATCCTTGAATACTACTAAGCGGTAAGCTTCCGGATGAATGCCTTTTTTCATTTTATTTTAGTTTAGTGCATGGATTTTGCCATGCGGTTATTATTAGAGTGTGCAAAGGTAGGAAAAAATATGTTTTGAGCAAAAGTATTCTGAATATAACCTAAGATAGCATCACACACTTCTCCGGGTTAGCCGTGGCATGCCTGTACACCAGGTTGCGGATGAAATCATTGTCCTGAAGCGGTTCTATATGTTTTTTCAGCGTTTCTATGTTCTGCATTTGTTCTTTGCGGTTGGTCAAGTAGCCCATGCCTACAAAATTGCCATTCTGTATCAGTATACAGCTATATTCATCTTCGTCTATGCCTTTGTCCAGCAGGGCAAAGGTGGGCAGCTGTTTTTGCAGCCATGCAATCGAATCATCAATACGTCGGTTATACTCCATTGCATTGTCATGCTTCGGGCATTCACAATCGGTAGAGATATTGCACATCCTGTTACAAAGGTCAAACTCTCTTATCAGCTCTCTCAGCCGCTGTTGCCCTTCAATTATCGTATTAAAGGTATAGAGAGGCTTGGTAGCCTGCCTGTTCTTTTCAATAGCCAGTCGCTTAAAACCCTGCCTGTCCTCATATACAAACAAACCAAACAGTGGCAGGTAGCCCCGCTGGCTGCGGTTGTGTATGGGCCACAGGCGGCGTATCTCGGCGCTTTCCAATATATGGGCCATTAGTTCGGTGCCGCACTGCTTATAGCTTATCTTCTGCGTTTCCTTTAAAAAATCCTGCTTTTGCCGGTTTATCTTGTTGTTGGAAAAATGGCTCTTTACCCGCTTGCGTATGTTCACGGCCTTGCCTACATATATCACCTTGCCCTCGGCATTATAGAAGTAGTAAACGCCCGGTGTGCCCGGCAGTTCGGCAATATTTTCCAGTGGCAGGTGCGGCGGCAGGTAGCTCTCACCGGTGCGTCCTTTCAGGGCTGCTTTTATGGCTCCGTTCGTGTCTTTGGCTACTATTATGGCCAGCAGATCAGCCGTAGCCAGCGCATCGCCCCCGGCACGGTGGCGCATGGTATGTGTAATGCCCAGTTGGTGCGTAAGCTTGCCCAGCGCATACCCAGGTAAGCCCGGTAATACCTTGCGCGAAAGCCGCACCGTGCACAGCTTTTTAGTGCTCAGCTCATACCCGGCTTTATCCAGGTGGTATTTTACAAAAGAGTAGTCGAAATTTACGTTATGTGCTACAAACACCTTGTCCTGCAGCAGCTCGTATACCTGCCCGGCTATTTCATCGAATGAGGGCGCATTGGCCACCATTTCATCAGTAATACCGGTAAGTTTCTGTATAAAGTAGGGGATAGGCACATGCGGATTAACGAAGCTTTCATAGTAGTTCAGCACCTTTTCTCCATCATGTATCACAATAGCTATCTCCGTTATGCCATTGGCGGCGGCATAACTTCCCGTTGTCTCAATATCTACTACAGCATACAGCATCACACACTACGTTATACACTAAAATTAAGCAACCTCCCTGCAAGCACCAAATATCCGGCTTCAAATTACAAAGTGCGAACACTCAGCAATTTTATTTGGAACAAAAACTGCAATGGCTATTCTTTTTTGTAAGTTCTTTAGTTATTTTTGTTGCTACAGGCTTCCGGTGAGCCTTAAAAAACATTTCATATAATGATGAAACGTATACTTACTCTCGGCTTTGCACTGGCTTGTATCACAGGTGCTAAAGCGCAAACCCTCAGGATCAGGAGCAACAGCCTGGAGAATCTGCACATAGTGGCAGAAGGTACTGATAAAGACGGCCACGTTATTACCTCGGGTGTGCTGTACGATTTTTACCAGAACGACTATAAGGTACTTAGCCTCTTCAAAGAAAAGTATGGTTTCGATCGTTTTCATAACAAAGAAATGCAGCATGAAGGTGCCGATCCTACCAGCAAATGGACCAAACTAGTGATCTATGATGCCAGCAACCGGATCTACGATACCATAGACCTGACCAAAGAAACAAAGAAAAGCCACATTGCTCATGCCAATATATGGGCAAAGGTGAAGATCCGCTACGACAGGGATTATGTGATCACTGACGTAGTGATCAACGACGATGACGCTTAAAAACGAACAATACTGTAAATGAGAAAAGGGGCTTAAAGCCCCTTTTCTCATTTACATAAACCGGTCAGCTGATTAAGCTGTAGCAGTGGTCTTTGGTTTCTTCATAATAGCATATACTTCTATAGCAAAGCCCAGCAGTATTACTATTGGTGCCAGTGTGATCCTGCGGAAGCTGTAGATCTCGTCGTAGTTGAACTGGTGCGGATCGGGGCTCTTACCGCCGGCCATCAGCATAAAGCCAATCAGTATCAGCGCTACACCGCCTATCATCCACATGTAGTTTTCCTTGTCAAACAAAAACGTTTGGTTAGTTGTTGCGGCAGCCTTTGTTGTCCTTATATTAGGCATTGCCGGTTGTATAGGCTGTGATGTTTTTGGTATTGTTGACATAAAAGCAAAAATATAAAATTCAGATTAATATAGATCGTCAAGATGTAATTTCAGGTATTTAACCACAGAGCGGTGTGTGCTGATCCACGATATCAGGATACCCAGCAGTATCATTCCACCCATCAGGCAGCCCACCAGCAGCGGGTCGTTTAGCAGGCTCAGCACCGGTAACTGCTTGGTGGCGAACGACATCACCAGCCACAGTGCTACCACCGCTATCAAACCGCTGATCAGTCCATTAGCCAGAGCACGCAGGTCGAACGGACGGGTGATGAACTCTTGCGTAGCACCCACCATCTGCATGGTTTTGATGATGAACCGGTTGCTGAACATTGCCAGGCGCACCGTATTGTCTATCAGGAACACTACTACAATAAGCAGTACTATAGAGATGGCCCCCAGTATAATGCCTATTTTGCGGAAGTTGTTGTTCATCTGCTCCACAACCACGTTCGGCCAGGTCACATCGCGCACAATATTACTCTGCATCACAAACGCCTTTATTTTGGCCAGGCTGTCTTTATTTACATACTCTTCGTGCAGCTTTACCGCTACCGATGTATATAAAGGATTGTAGCCCAGGAAGTCTACCACATTGGTACCCTCTACCTGGTTCTCCATTTTTACAGCTTCTTCCTTGGTTATCACCCTGGTAGAGCGTACAAAGCCTTGCTTATCCAATATTGCCTTCATTTTGGCAACATTCTCGTCTGTAGTATTATCGTGGAAGTCTACGCTTATCTCCAGGTCTTCTTTAAAAGCCCGCGAAAGCGCCCTGCCGTTTATCACCAGCCAGCCCAGCACCCCAAGTATAAAGAGTACCAGCGCTACGCCCAGTATTGCGTTAAAGTATGTTGGTTTCGATTTTTTGCCAGCGGCCATAGAAGTGGTTAATGCTCAAAAATATAAAAATTACCTGCTAATCAGCGGCTAAATATCGGGGTTCTAACCTTTTTTAACAATAAATATTTTTCCACCCTTGTAGATAGCTATTCTTGTAGCTTTTACCGTTATTAACCCGCAGGATTTCCTTACTTTTAAGCACTATTTATATACAATGCAGGATTTACAACCTTTTTTTGAGACAACAGATTTTGAAGCGCCATTATACAGCAAGCGGTATCACCCCTTGCAGTGGGGCAGTAAGATAAAGCATGCTTTCGACGGTACTTTTTATGTAGAAGATGCCGATATCATATTAGTAGGGTGCGGTGCCGATGAGCGTAATAATTTCTCCGCCACTGCCGATATCATTCGTCGCCACCTGTACGAAATGTATCATTGGCACGAGGGCATTCGCATCATAGATGCAGGTAATATTCGTCGCGGCGCTACTTTTAATGATACGCGTGCCGCCCTGCTTACCGTGCTGGAAGAGATACATGCTGCCGGTAAGATCGCAATCATACTGGGCGACCGCCACGACCTGACCATGCAGCAGTACGAGGTATTTAAGAAAACAGAGACCACAGCTATAGCCACCGTGGCCGATATGCTGATAGACATGGACGATGCCGAAGAGCTGGACGACCGCAGCTTTCTGCTGGAGATGCTGACGAGTGCTCCTAACTACATCAGCCATTATAATCACATTGCATTCCAGAGCTATTACACGCAGCCGCGTATGCTGGAAACACTGGATAAACTCCGTTTCGATTTCTACCGCCTGGGCAAGGTGCGCGAGAATATCATGGAAATGGAACCGGTGCTCCGCAACAGCAATATGTTCAGTGTCGATATGTCGGTAGTGCGTTTTGGCGATGCACCTGCCAATATCAATGGTTCGCCTAATGGGCTGAGTGGTGAAGAGATATGCTCTCTTACCCGCTATGCAGGTATGGCTAGTAATCTCACTTCCTTTGGTATTTATGGCTATAACGCGGCCAACGACAACCACGAAATGACGGCTAAGCTGGTTACCCAGATGATGTGGTATTTTATAGATGGTCTGTTGGTGCGCAAGGCGGAAGCTCAACTAAGCGAGAAGGAAGAGTTTGTAACCTTCAACGTTACCTTTACAGATAATGACACCGTGTTCCTGAAGAGCAAACGCACCAATCGTTGGTGGATGAGCCTGCCGGGTAACGTATATGTGCCATGCTCTTACAACGATTACCTGATTGCCAGCAACAACGACATACCGGAGCGCTGGTTCCGCGAGCAGGAGCGATTGGTATGATCTGCCGACTGAGCATTTTAATTTTTACTTTTAATTTTTTACTTTTTTGATAGAGGCAAGGAATAAAATACAGGAAGAGAAAGCAGTGCTGGTTGGGCTTGTTTATAAAGAACAAACCGAACCAATGGTGAAGGAATACCTTGACGAGCTGGCTTTTCTTGCCGAGACCGCAGGCGCGGAAACTGTAAAGACGTTTATACAGAAACTGCCACGCCCCGACAGTAAGACTTTCGTGGGTAAGGGTAAGCTGGAAGAGATACGCACTTTCGTAAAGGCTAAGGGCATCACCATCGTTATATTCGATGATGAGCTGACGGGCTCTCAGTTGGGCAATATTGCAGATGCCCTGGAGGTGCGCGTAATAGACCGCAGTGACCTGATACTGGATATATTTGCCAGCCGTGCCAAAACGGCCCAGGCCAAGGTGCAGGTAGAGCTGGCGCAATACCAATACATATTACCTCGCCTGCGCGGTATGTGGAAGCACCTGGAACGCCAGGGTGGCGGTATTGGTAGCCGTGGTCCCGGTGAAACCGAAATAGAGACTGACCGCCGTATAGTTAAGGATAAGATATCGTTGTTGCGCAAACGCCTGGGCGAGATAGACAAGCAAGCCTTTACCCAGCGCCAGGAGCGCGGTACCTATATACGTGTGGCCCTGGTAGGGTATACCAACGTAGGAAAAAGCACAATAATGAACGTGCTGAGCAAGGCCGAGGTATTTGCCGAGAACAAACTGTTTGCCACGCTGGATACTACAACCCGTAAAGTAGTGTACGAACAAACACCGTTCCTGTTGAGCGATACGGTAGGTTTCATCCGTAAGCTGCCGCACCACCTGGTAGAGAGTTTTAAAAGCACGCTCGATGAGGTGCGCGAAGCCGACTGCCTGCTGCATGTGGTGGATATATCGGCAATAAACTATGAGGATCAGATGGGTGTAGTTAATAAAACACTACAGGAACTGAAGGCCTTCGAAAAGCCGATCATCGTCATCTTTAATAAGATGGACCTGTATGAGGAAAATACGTTCGATAAATGGCTGCCGCCTGAAGTAAAGGAAGATATGCTTAACCAACTCAACGACCGCTGGCAGCATCTTACCGGCAACAATGCTATCTTCATCTCCGCCACAGAGCGTAAGAATATAGATGGGTTAAGGTCCACCATACTTAGTAAGGTAAAGGCGCTGTACGAAGAACGGTATCCATACCTCACTCAATTTTATTGATTCAGTATAAGATAATAACCAAGCGACCGGCACTACCCATTGTCGGTCGCTTTTTAGTTGACACAGTTATGAAATAGGTTGACACGATTAACAAACTGCCAGCGGTTTTGCAGTTGTGTACCCGGCCTTTCAGAACACTAGAACGTAAATTGCACCATGATTCTTAAAAAGTTGATGCTGCAAACGGCAGGTTTATTTTGCTATTTGCTGTTTTTATGTGTAGCGTGCCCCCTAACCACCAATGCCCAGAATATTGATTCTTTAAAGCGTGAACTGGCAAAAGCTAAAGATGATACCGCCAAGGTCACACTGCTATTGGCTATCACAGACCAGGAAGCGCTGGATACGCCTTCTGTTTATAACGAACTGGCGAAGACCATGTGCGAAAAAGCCATAGCAGCCGGCAGGCAGCCACAGGCGCCTTATATAAAGGGACTTGCTACTGCGCTTAACAATATTGGCTACTACTACAGCCATAAAGATGACCTTGTTAAAGCATTGGAGTACTATAACGCATCGCTGAAGCAATGGGAGCAATTGAACGACAAGAAGTCGATCGCATTGATGCTCAATAATATCGCTTCTATGTATGATGCATTGGGCGATTTTAATACCGGGCTTGCCTATTATTACAGGAACCTGAGGGTGCAGGAAGAGATAAAAGATACAATGGGTATGGCCTATACTATAAATAACATAGGCTATCATTTCCTGAAGCAAAAAGACAATAATAATGCAAGGCTGAAATTCACCGGGAGCAGGCGACTGTTTGAAGCGATTCATCTGGACAGAGGAACAGCAATGGTGTTGGCTAATATTGGTATAACGTATAGCAATGAGCACAATTACCCAGAGGCACTTGGTTATTATCTTAAAAGTGAAGAGCTATACGAGCAGGCAGGGTTGCCCTATTATATGAGCCAGACGTTAAGCATGTGTGGCTCTGTGTACGAAAAATTAAAAAAGTATGATACAGCAATGTTGTACTATGGCCGTGCCCTTAAAATAGCTAAAGAGCTGCACGTAAACAGCCAGCAATCTTATGCCGAGCTGCAGATTGGCCGGGTGTTGCTTGATCAGGATAAAGTTGCTGAGGCGTTGGTATATGCCAAGGAAGCTTATAGCCATGCTTCCGGGCCTAATGCAGCAGAAAAAATGGAAAAGATCGCAGAGTTGCTAAAAGATATTTATCTGAAGAAAGGCGATTATAAAGGCGCTTACGAAATGCATGCGCTGGAAGTAAAGATGTCTGACAGCCTGCATAGTGAAGCGCAAAGGAAGGCCACACTGTCGCGCGAGTATCAATACCAGTACGATAAAAAAGAAGCGCAATTGAAGCTGGACAACGAGCGTAGGATTGGCTGGAAGAATAAAATACTGTTCACCGTTGCTTTTTCGGCAATATTGATAGTTACGTTATTATTGTTCTATGTAAGGAACAGCAGGCTGAAGGCAAAGCTGGACCGGGCAGAACTGGAGCAGCAGCAATACCGGTCTCAGATGAACCCGCACTTCATCTTCAACTGTCTTAATTCCATTCAGCACTACATTGTGCATAGCGATGTGGTTTCGGCCAACAGGTATTTATCTAAGTTCGCATCCCTTATGCGCACTACGCTCGATAATAATAAGGTGCAAGCCATTATGCTCAACGATGAGATAAAATATCTGGATAGCTATCTTACACTGGAGCAGATGCGGTTCGAGAACAAGTTTGCTTATGAAATAAAATATGCACCCAACGTCGATCCGTACGCTATAGAAATATTGCCTACCATTATCCAGCCATTTGCTGAAAATGCCATCTTACATGGCTTGTGCCCATTGGAAAAAGATGGTCTGCTCAGCATCTCCTTCGAAAAGCAGGGGCAACAACTGATCTGTAAAATAGAAGACAACGGCATTGGCAGGGCTGCGTCACAGGGCATAAAGAATACCTCTGGCAAAGTGCATGTCTCTCATGGTATGGATCTAGTGAAAAAGCGCCTGGCACTAGCCAGCACTTTAAATAAAAAGAAGTTTGGCGTGGAGATAATTGATAAAAGAAATGCAGATGGCAAGGGCTCCGGTACACTCGTCATCCTCACATTCCCCGTAGACTTGTAGAAGCTTTTAAAACAGAAGAAAACAGCCGGGCGATTTATATATCGCCCGGCTGTTGACATTTATATGGTCAATTGGTAAAGATTACATGCTCAGCGGCTGCAGCATGCTCACACGGTTATCTTCGGTGTCCAGGAAAGATACCCACATACCTACACCCGGTATCATTGTGGGCTCCATTGTAGGGCCGTTCTGGTCCATAGATCCCAGTATCTTACCACCAGCAGCTACCACATCCTTTATTGCCGCATGTATATCCTGTACCGCTATCACCACCGATGGCGCGTGAGACATCGGGCTTTCAGCCTTTTGGTAAAAACCTCCGTTAATGGTGCCCGGTGTTTTAACCATATTCTTTTCGTCGGTCTCAGCGGTGTGGGCCACCACGTAGTTGCCCATTTCAGGTCCCAGCTGATTCATCTTCCAGCCAAACGCTGTTTCGTAAAATTTCTTGGCACGCTCATTATCGAAATAGCCCATTTCGAAGTGCACTACGGGATTCTTGCTCATTGTTGTTTAGCTTTATTGGTGATTGTTCAAGATAAAGATAGACAAAATGATAATTTGGAGATTGTCTTTGTAGCGGCATGCTCGGGGGCGGGTGTCCCGCGTGCCTGACCGTCAGCGCTACACCCGCCTCAGCATTATTTGTTCGGGTATCAGATTCGTACAATACCAATTAGTTGTTAGCTTGTGGTTTGTTACTGTTGTAAGGCCATCGGCTTTTTCAACATATTGACAAGTATAATTTTAGAGAAAAATATTTTTTGTAATAAATAATTTTCCTATCTTGAATATCTAACTTTTGGTATATGGCTGGTAAAGGCAACGAATCTTACAAAGACATGATCCTCGGTATGCTGAATAGCGAACAGAGCCGAGAGGATATTGTTTTGGAGCTAAAGAAGCACGGACTGGAAGAAGGACATATACTATCGCTTGTAGCCGAGACAAAGAAGCTTCACGATATGCGCCGGGTAGCCATAGGCCTCAGCTTTGTATGCGGCGGGGCGATAATATGCCTGGCTAGTTGCGTTATTACCCTTGTGCAGGGCACCGCATCTATGAGTAATGTTACCTTGGTTGGGCTCACATCCCTGGGGGTTATCGTTGTGTTTGCAGGGTTGATGAAGATATTCTAACCATTGGCAGCTATCGATATGACACATTAACTACCTGACGCAGATAGTTCCATTTTTGACGTTTTCCTACCTCTTTGGTCTTTTTGTTTAGCACTACATTTGGGCACCAAAAGCAATAACAATGGCTCGTATCAATCCACACATCAACTTTAACGGCAACGCCGAAGAAGCATTTACATTTTACAGGTCGGTATTCGGCGGCGAATTTACCAAAGTGATCCGCTTTAAAGATATCGCAGGCCCCGATATGCCCGTAGCTGCGCACGAAGAAAATAAGATAATGCATATTGCGCTGCCAATAGGCAACAGCGTGCTTATGGCCAACGATGTACCCGAGGTACTGGGAACAGTTAACGAAAATGAGCACCGGAGCAAAATATCTGTAAGTGCAGAAAGCAGGGAAGAAGCAGACAAACTGTTTGCCGGTCTCTCAGCAGGCGGAGCAGTAGAAATGCCTTTAGAAGACAGCCCGTGGGGTACTTACTTTGCCATGTTCAGAGATAAATATGGTATTGAATGGATGATAGAGTTTGCAACAGGAAAATAAGGCGTTTGTCGTCTTGGCTACATTCAGCTTAACTTGAAGGGCTCACTATTGACGAGGGGGGCAACACTACTTGCTATGCATAGTTTGTATAGATGCCGTCATTGCCTCATACACTTTCAGCCAATCAGGATGACCAGCCAGCAGTTGTTTGTGCTGTTCAATTGTACTTTGATCGCGACGTATAGCAGGACCTGTTTGTATAGCCTGGGGTGATGAAGTTTTCAGCCGTTCGAAAGTCTGGTTGATAATGGGTTGCAGTGCTGATTTAGGCAGGTTATTCTCCTTGCATATCTGCTCGTTCAGCGATAGCAGGTGGTTGATGAAATTGTTGGTCATCACCGCCGACAAATGGAGCCATTTGCGTTGTTCATCTTTGGCCTCAAACAGATTGTCGGTTATGGCATGTGCCATTTCCAGCACATATTTTTTTGCCCGGTCGGTCGATACTTCCCATGCGCACGGTATGTCCCGGTGAGCAGGCGTAACGTTCTTCAGTATGGAATATACCGGCCATAGTACCGCGCAATCTTTTGCTGCATTAAGTATAATGGATAGAGGCTGTGCGCCCGACATATGCACCAATACCGTTTTTTTGAAAGATAGTTGCGATGCTACTTCAGCTATAGCCGTATCAGATACTGCCAGGAAGCACACATCGGCATCCTCGTCTCTCACATCGGCAATGTTGCCCCATTTATTAGATAACAACGCATCAGCCAGCGCACGTGTTGCTGTTTCATCACGGCCAAACACACCTTTACATCTATGTCCGCCCGCAGCAAGCCGCTTGCCGAAAAACCATGCAATATTACCAGTGCCTATAATGCTGAATGTCATTTAACTCTTGTTGTGCTGTATGTAATAGGATTCCATAATGGCGTGCACCTTGGCTTTAAGTCCGGGTACATCATCGGTTGTTAGTCCGGCGGTGGGTATGGGGTCTAGAAAATGTATACGAACCAGCATAGGGCGCATCCAGAATGTCTTTTTAGCGGGCAGTACTTTGCTGGTGTTGAATATAACACCCGGCATAAGCGGCTTCTGTGCTTTTACTGCAGTGGTGAAAGCGCCATCAAAAAACGGCTGCATAGGCTGGCCGGTTTTATTTCTTGTCCCCTCAGGATAAAGGCAGAGGTTAATGCCCTGCATCAATGCTTCGTGCATCTTGCCAAAGCTGCCGCGCCTGCTGCTTTCATTCTTGCGGTCTACCAGTATTGAACCCGCTTTATATATCACACCAAACAGGGGGATCTTAGCCATTTCGGCCTTTGCCAGGGTTTTGTTTGGGCCGGGTATCCATGGCGATGAGATGGGAATATCCATCAGCGAGTTATGATTAATAACCACCACATAATTCTCACCTTTTTTAAAACGATGCTTCCCTTTCCTGAACACCGGACAAAAGATAAGCGGCATGTACACACCCATCCAAAGCCTGAATACCGGATGTAATGCTTTAGCCCTTGTTGGCTCAGGCAAAAAAGAAATGATCAGTATGGGTATAAACACTACCAGCATGGTAGCCACGAATACCAGTGCGGCATAGGTGGCAAATATCTTTCCCAGTATGTTTTGTATAAATTTCATTGTTAAGTGCCTGGTTGCATAGGTTGCCCTATGCGCCATTTAAAAGTCGTGCATTTTTTACACAAATGCAAAGGTAACTTCTATTGATCGCCATTTTCTTTGGCCAGCGACCAGTTTATAGGCTTTTCGCCATTTTCCCTCAGGTAATTATTGGCCTTGCTGAAGTGCCCGCAACCCAGGAACCCGGTATGAGCAGAAAATGGAGATGGGTGCGGCGCTTTGAGAATAAGATGCTTTTTGCCATCAATAAGTGCCGCCTTGTCCTGCGCAAAACGCCCCCACAGCATAAACACCACGTTTTCTTTGTTGTCTGATATATGGCGGATGGCAGCATCCGTAAACTGGTGCCAGCCAATCTGTGCATGAGAGTTAGCTTCGCCGGCCAGTACGGTGAGTGCTGCGTTTAGCAGCAGCACGCCCTGGTCGGCCCAGCTGGTGAGGTTGCCGCTTCTTGATGCAGGTATGCCCAGGTCATCTTCTATCTCTTTAAAAATATTTACCAGCGATGGTGGCGGCTTCACTCCATCGGGTACGGAAAACGATAACCCGTGTGCCTGTCCAGCGCCATGGTAAGGGTCTTGACCAAGGATCACCACCTTCACCTTATTGAAGGGCGTATGTGCAAAGGCATTAAAAATAAGATTACCTGGAGGGTAAATGACTTTCCCATCCTGCTTGTCTTTTTTCAGGCGCTCCACTATATGCCCAAAATAAGGTTGCTCAAACTCTTCCTTCAGCTCTTCCTTCCAGCTATCTTCTATTTGTACTTTCATGTATGTTAGTATATACTACCTGATGACCACTTCCAGCAATTTCTTGCCCATTAAAAAGCCCTCCAGCTTATCTCCCTGCTGCACAGGGCCTACGCCAGCCGGTGTGCCTGTATAGATAAGATCACCTATGTTCAGCGTAAAGTATTGCGAAACATAGGCCACAATAGCGTTTACATTAAATATCATATCGCGGGTATGCCCGTCCTGCACCAGTTCACCATTCATATGCAGTTGAAAATCCAGGTCATTTATCCTGGTCTCGGGTGTAAGCGGTATAAAATCGCCAATGGCGGCAGAGTTATCAAACGCTTTGGCTATCTCCCAGGGTAGCCCTTTCTTCTTCAGGTTAGCTTGTATGTCGCGCGCTGTAAAGTCAATACCCAGCGATACCTCATCGTAATATTTGCCGGCAAACTTTTCCTGTATATACTTGCCGTTCTTACAGATCTTCACTACCACCTCGCACTCATAGTGCAAGTCTTCAGTAAACTCAGGATAGAAAAACGGTTTACCCTGGAACAGCAGGGCATTTTTCGGCTTCATGAAGATGACCGGTTCCGTAGGTACATCGTTATTCAGTTCTTTGGCGTGGTCTGCATAATTACGGCCTATGCAAATGACTTTCATAAAAAGCGCTTTTGTGGAGTTAGTGTTAAGAGAAACAAATTTAGCTGATAAAACAATTTTGCACGCACTTTGCTGTTAGTTTTGTGCGTAACAATATTGATAAATGCGCGTTAAGATCACTTTTCCCGGTAGAGCACCACTGCACATTGCGGATATTCCCGTAAGAATAACAGACATCAACTACGGTGGGCATGTAGGTAACGACGCTGTATTGAGCATCATACATGAGGCGCGCATGCTAATGCTGGCCGCCCATGGTTATACCGAACTGAACGCCGCTGGCACCAGCATGATAATGGCCGATGTGATGATAGCCTACCGGGGAGAGTCGTTTTATGGCGACACGTTGCAGGTAGAGATATTTGCCGAAGAATTGACAACCCTGACCTTCGATCTCCTTTACCGTATAACTACCACCCGCAATGGCGAACTTAAAGAAATAGCCCATGCCAAAACCTGCATGGTGTGCTTTAATTACGAAACACGTAAAAAAGTACCAATGACGGACGCGTTGCGGGCGTTGTTGACGGGGGAGGGATCAGTTAATTAATATTAAACCTGCCTTTTATGGCTTAGCGTTTGCAGTAAACAGTTGTAGCTTCGATAATAAAAGCTATCATGACGACTATCCGGGAAATTAGCTCCGACTCTGCAACCGAATATTTCAACTTTCTGCACCAAGGCCTTGTTGCAGATGAAGAGCATTTCAGAATAACTGTGGATGATGATAAAAATGCGCTGTTTCCTACAAAAGATAAGGAAGACAGTTTTACGTTGGGCGCCTATAATATGGATGGCGGATTATGTGGTGTGGCCAGTTTTACCCGCGATGGTGCCGACAGGCAAAAGCTCAGGCATAAGGGTATTTTATTCAGAATGTATGTTGCAGCACCTTATCGGGGTTGGGGTATGTCCTCCTTACTCATCTCAGTGGTATTAGAACGCATAAGAGAGATAGGTGATATAGAGCAGGTTAATCTAACGGTAATTGCGGCCAACGACCGGGCGAAGAAGCTATACACAAAATTTGGCTTTAATGTCTTTGGCAAAGAGGAAAAAGCCATAAAGTGGAAAGGGAAGTACTTTGACGAAGAGCAAATGGTTTTGTTTCTAAAATAAACAGCCTTAGGGTGCTTCTTTTATGAGCATATGTTGTATTTTGTAGTGGTAATCACCATATCTATTATTCCCTGTGAAAAAGAACAATACACCCATCAGGCCCGTTCAAGGCGTTGACAAAATTCAACAAGTAAGCAATAACTCGGTTCCCGAGGTCGTTCCGGCAAGTGATAACATCGGTCGTTGGTCCGAGGCCAACCTGAAGAAAACATTTTTCTTTTCTCTTCTTGCCATGCTCATCATTATCTGGTGTTCAGGTTTTAATGTCGGGTTTCATAACGATGAGCTGGACATGAATAATTATGGCCGCGCCAACTACGCCTACTATACCAGTGGTTGTAAAGACACTTCATGTCTGGGCACATCGCCGGCAGGTGTTATGTCACCGATAAGATACTACGGTTGGGGATTCGATATGCTTGCGGTGGGCATCAATAAAATTACCGGTATTGATAAAGGCCCTTACGAGATCAACTCCCGGCATATGCTCAATCAACTGTTCGGGGTATTATGCATAGCATTTGCAGGGCTTATCGCAGCAAGAATACGTGGGTGGAAGGCTGGTATTTTAGCGAGTTGGCTTATTTTTTTGTCGCCGTCTTTTATTGGGCATGCTTATTTCAACACAAAAGATATTCCTTTTGCAGCTGGCTACATAGCATCTGTTTATTTTATTATTCGTTTTTTAGACGAGCTGCCAAGGCCAACCTGGAAGACCACGATCTGCCTTATGCTGTCTTTCTATTTCACAACCAATATGCGGATCGGTGGGTTGTTATTGTTGTTATACCTTATGGTGTTCACCGGTATTTACTTGCTGGTCAATAAATCGGTGCGGGATGCAGTATTAATCAACATAAAGAGCGTTGCTTTAAAATACTTCTTCGTTTGTGCCGGGGGAGTCACCTTATTAATACTCACTTGGCCATTTTTGTTGATGGATCCTGTTCATCACCTGGTTGAGGCCGTAGATGTGGTGAAGAAATTTCCTGTAAAGAACTTTATAACTTTTGAAAGAGATGTCATCAATTCTTTAGAGTTACCGCCCAACTATATCCCGAAGCTGTTGCTTATAACTACTCCTGTTTTAGTTTGGCTGTTAACTGTAGTGGCGGTATTTTTCCTGGTTGCCCGGGCGCGAAGTTTTGATTGGAAGGTTGTACTGCTGGTAATTGTATCATCGGTTTTTCCCATAGTTTATGGTATCGTAACCGAGGTGGCTGCATATGGTGGCTGGCGGCATTTTCTTTTTGTTTACCCCGGTATATGTATTATTGCTGCAATTGGTCTTGCCGAGGCAATGAACTCACTTAGAAAGCCTGCATTACAATTGGCTTTAGGTGCCGTTTGTTTGGTAGGGTTATATGGTCCTGTAAGCTTTTCTATTCGCAATAATCCTTACCTGTACTGCTACTTCAATGAGATTGCCGGAGGCTTTAAGAAAGCTTATTATAATTATGATACGGATTATTGGATGATCAGCGATAAAGAATCTATCGACTGGCTAATGAAACATGAGCACATCGCGCAGTCGAAAGACACGGTTGTTATTGCTACCAATATGGATTATTTCCTCAGGTATTATATCCCGAAACAGTATCCGGGCGCAAAAGTTAAGGTTGTCACGTCGGGTGTTATCGGCCGAAACGCCTTCTATTGGAAATATGGTTTATTCAATACCTTATTTATGAAACCCGGATATCTTGAGGAGTGTTACCCCCTGGGCTCCACCATACATACCATTGACATAGAGGGTATGCCGGTAACATCGATACTTAAAGATACCGCACGGCTGGACTACCACGCCATTCATGCTATAGATCTGGCTAAATATGCCCTGGCCGATTCTCTATTTACCGCCCATATCAGCACCACACACGACAGCAATCCGGGGCTTGCTTCTTATATGTCCCTGGCAAAGTCGTCCATGGGCCAAAACGATTCTGCAATTGCCCTCTCCAATAAATGCCTGAAGTACGAATTTCATGGAGTGCTCAATTATAATGCCTATTGCGGCATGGGAATAGCGTATGCCAATAAAGGGGATTATAAGTCGAGCATAGAAGTGCTCAAAAAAGCAGAAATGGAGCTGCCGAACGGACCTATACATAAAAACCTGCTACAGCAGATCATGTACATTCAGGGTCTCGAAAAAGCTAAGGGTAAATAGTTTAAACTTACGTCAGCGCAACTTTTTTACGCACCAGCTGCCACCACAACCAGCTGCCATAGGCAACGGTTGCTGTATACCATAAGGCAATGATCTTATCGGCCCAGATGATCTTGTAGTGATGAACAGGCAGATAATTGGGAAAACATTTATCCAGGCTCAGGAAGTAGGGTATAGAGGCCAGTATATATAATTTGTAGTTGCGCGATACTACGCCGTAGAAAAAGAAAAAGATAATGATGGGGTTAGCATACCGCTCATGCATTTGCGTATTAAAATAGAAAAAGTACAGGCACAGCAAACCAGTGCCCAGGAAAATATATTGGTAATTGATAGTTCCGGGCGCCAGGTTCTTTTTCCTTAGCTGCCACATATCCTTTAGCATAGGCCATACTACATAGGCCGCAGCTGCCGAGAACATGATAAGTCCCGTTGCTTTGTACGATATTAGGATAAAGGTATCCTTGTCGTTAATGAAATAATGATTGCGCGGTACAATGAGATACCATATGTTGAATGCACAAATAGACAACCTGTTATATAGGTCTACCGCATGCGTGGCAAAAGAAAATAGCTTAGCTATTCCGCCATTGCCAAGCCAGGGTATGAAGAGTATAAATTGTAAAGTAGCTACAGAAGTAATGGTATAGAACGCTGTGGACCAACGTCTTATACTGTACAGTAGTACTATGCCCATCACCGGTAAAAACTCAATAGCTTGTGGTTTGGTATTTAACGCCAGCAGGTAAAGCAGGCTGCCGCTTACGGGGTAAAAAAGTGCTGTAAGTATGGCCAAAAAGCTGAGGTTAGCATAGATACTATCTATCTGGCCCCATACCATACTGTTGAATACATAGGCAATATTCAGTAGCAGGAACAGGTAAGGTATTTTGAATTGCAGCAATTTCTGCCTGAAACAACAAAGCACTATCAGCGGCAGAAAATCAAAACAAACAAACAGTATTTTAATATTGTTGATGTTGGCTACGATGTTTGCCTCTGTCCCTTGCAGCAGATCGTAAAAGTACAGCGCATATACAAATACAGGAAAATAGTTGATCCCGTGATCGTAGCAATTACTGATGCCATACCTGTGCACTTGTACCGCCCAGTCGCGCCAGAAGCCCATGTCATATTCCATGTATACGCGCGGCAACAGCAGAATATACAGTGCCAAAAGCAACAGTATCTCTATCCGGCTGCGCGTTATGGATTGATCTTCCATCATTGCTTTTTAGCTGGTAGAGGCGGTGTTACCTGTCCTTTCAGAATGCCTACAGCAGCGCCCATACCATTCATGGCTTGTTTGTGCTGCGGGTTCAGCTGCAGGGTATGTTGCCACGCATTTACAGCTTCATTATACTGCTTATTAGAAAAATATGCGCCGCCCAGGTTATACCATAATTCAGCATTGGTGGAATCGATAGCTATACCTGTCTGAAATTCCTTAATTGCTTCCGGGTATTTGCCAAATTGCCCGTAATCGTTCCAGCCCTTTTTCATATGGTAGTCGCCCAGCAGGCTGTACAAGGTTTTAAGGGTGGGGTAGTTGGGATAGTTCAGGCGCACACTGTCCAGGCACATTTTAGCACTATCCATTTGTCCCAGCTTATAGTAGCCAATCCCCTTATTCAGGAAGCCGGCAACAAAGGTGTGGTGTACCGCTATGGCCCTGTCCAGGTGGCCAATGGCCTCGTGTATGTACTTGCGCCTTACGGTGTCATTCTTCTCCTGGTCACTCATGGTTATCAGTGCCGCTGCTACGTTGCCGTTTACCAATACACTGTTAGGCACTGTTTTAATGTCCTGGAAGAAGAGTGTTTTGTCATTGGTCCAGTCTTTGTTCCTGGTAATTGTTTTAAAGCCACAAAGCACAACTATTACCAGCATAACGCCCCCGAGTACTGCCTGCGATGTGGCAACTGGTTTTAAACGTTCTGTGCCCTTTACCAGTAGCCATGCTATGATAATGGAGAAACCAACGGATGAATGGAATATCAAACGCTCGCCCATTGTAGCGCCTATATTGAAGATGATATTATTCACCAGCAACAGGTGGAGCATATAAAATGCCAGTGCAAAACCTATGAATTTATACTGCTTCTTTATAAACGAATAAAAACCGATACCTGCCAGCATAGCCAGGTGCACAATTATAGACAGCCAAACCTGTGGGTGAGCAAATGTTTTATAAGGTATAGAGTTATAAGAATAGTCAGCCGACAACGGATGCGGCCAGAACAGTAGTTTCAGGTAATTGATAGATGTACCGATTTCGGTTGCCAGTTTTTCGTGTCCGTGAGCAAAGTAATAAGGGTTGTTCAATACTTCCTTTTCCGCGTTTACACCGGTTGCTTTTATGGTTTCCAATATTTCAGGAAGACTCAGGTTATCTGCAGTGTCTAGCCCGGCTACATGTATGGCCATTTTTATACGGATGAAGATATAAACGCCAACGATTACAAAGTAGGGCAAAGACCGCTTGATGCTCTTCCAGATATCATAATCACGGAATAAGTAAAATGATAACGGTAACAAGGCCACCAGTGTTATAGCGTATTCTTTAGAAAGGAATGCCAGGAAGTAACATCCGAGCGCACCTGCAAGAAAGCCGTATTGCTTCCTGTCCTCTTCGTATTTGAAAGCAAAAATGAAGGTGAGGCACATAAAAAGCAGCGACATGATCTCGTCTCGGCTCTTTACGTTGGCTACTACTTCGGTATGTATGGGATGTATGGTAAACAGTATAGCAGCTATAAATGCAACCATGGGCTGATTGCGTAACACTATATACCGGAGGAAATAAAGTAATACCACAACACACGCCATATACCACAGCACATTGAAAACGTGCCGCACGTGCATATCGCGCACTAGCTTCATTTCGTCTTTGCCACGTACGCCATAAGATATATTACGCTGCAGGAAACTGTCTATCTTTTCCGGTGCTACCGCGCCAAAGAACTGTTGCTCTATAGCAAATGTGGCAATAGATAACGGCCTGTAACGGCCACCGGAGAGTTGGTTTACAGTATTCAACTGGCGGTAATAGCTGGCATAGGCGTCTTCGGTAAATATGCCTTTCAGCCCGGCAAAGCCTTCTTGTACATATTCATTTTTAACTATCACTATGCCGTCGTCATGCGCAAACTCGTTAGTGGCTGTGTTTATATAAAATATAAAAGCCAGCAGGGCCACAATTATAGCCTGCACCTTAAAATCGTATACCGACAAGGTGATCTTAGGTGTGGGTGGCACAGGCTTTTCCAGGTTCACTTCAACCTCGGGTGTGGTAGCTTGCTGTATCTCTTCGGGGCGTTTGTTCTGCTGCTTTTTAGCCATTGCTGCTTATCTGATACTCAAAAATAACTATTTATGCTATTGCTGTTAACCCTTGGTAAACTCTTCCACTACTTTCATCAGTTCTTGTGTGGCGCTTTCCAGGTCTTCGTTGATCACTATCCGCTCAAAATATGGCGCAAACCGTAGTTCGTGTACTGCCTTGGTCACTCTTTCTTCCAGCGTGTCATCTGTTTCCGTACCGCGTGCTTTCAGTCTGCGTCTCAGTTCTTCTACCGATGGCGCTTCTATAAATATAGTACGGGCAATATCGGGGAATTTCTTTTTTATAGCCAGCGCTCCCTGCACGTCTATATCTATCAGCGGTGAGTGGCCTGTATCCCATATCCTTTGCAATTCACTTTTCAGGGTACCATAATATTTACCGGTATATACCATTTCCCATTCTACGAACGCATCTTTATCTATCAGCTCACGAAATTCCTCTTCGGTGTAGAAGTAGTAGTCTTTGCCATGTACTTCACCGGGGCGTGGTTGCCGCGTGCAGGCCGATATGGAAAAAGAAAGATTAGGGCATGCAGCCAGCAGCCTTTTCACAAGGGTGGTTTTGCCAGAGCCTGAGGGGGCCGCTATAACTATTAATTTACCTGTTGCCAATGAATGGTCTGTTTATCGTGCGAATTAAGCAAAAATACACGACTTTATTGAGTGTCAGGCGTGTTATAATAGGTTAATAATAGTACAGTATCACAGTTATACATACCCAGTTTTGGTTGGGCAATTGCCAATATCTACATTTATCAGGTCAAGTGCATATAAAATGTATACATCTTTGTTCTCCTGCAGCCGCATCTTCATTTTGCTGGTAACCATATTATTGTTGTCTTGCGGTCAGGGCAATGATAGCAATGCAAAAACTGATACTACTGCGCAATCGGCTCCTGTCCCCGTCGTATATGATACCACTTTGCAAAAAGGTGTAGTTATAGACACGATGGTGTGCAGGAACAGTGCCTTGCAGGCTTATGCATTGTACCTGCCATCATATTATACCAGTAGCAGGTCCTGGCCATGTATCATTCTGTTCGATGCGCATGCCCGTGGTGCGCTGCCATTGAGAATGTACAAGAGCATTGCTGAGCAATACGGTTTTATACTGGTTGGTTCTAATGTTTCTAAAAACGGCACATCGGCAGATATTTCTAATAACATCATTAATACACTTTGGGACGATGTACATGCCCGGTTCAATATAGATGCGAACCGTACGTATACATCCGGTTTTTCCGGTGGCTCTAAAATAGCGACGATCGCAGCTATTAAGCATGGCGGTATAGCTGGTGTCATCGGTTGTGCCGGCGGACTTGCCGATCCGGCCCAATTGCAGCAGATCAACTTCGCCTATTTTGGTATCGCCGGCGATTACGACTTTAACCAGCCAGATATTGTGCAACTTGACCATCAGTTGTCGAACGCTAATAAAATCCATCAACTGCTTACCTGGCAGGGTATACATGCGTGGCCTCCTGCCGGAGAGTATAGGACAGCGGTTCTGTGGCTGATGATCAACAGTATGAAAAGCGGCAAAATGCCGAAGAACGAAGCTATAGTAAGCGAATTGAAGAGTGATTATGATAAACGCATTGCATATGCCCAGTCTCATAACGACCTTGTAAACGCCGGATGGTTATTGGATGGAGCTGCCAGGGCGCTTACCGGAGTAAGCGATATTGAAGAATATAAAAAGCAGTTAAGTACCTTAGTTGCTAATGCCAGCTATAAGGCTGCTGTAGCGGCCATGCCGCAGATCGTTCAGTCTGAACAAGTGCAGGAGCGTGAGCTGGCGGGGCAGTTCTCAGTTTTAAGTGCACAGTCTTGGTCACAAAAAATAGCGGGGTTGAAGCAGGATATCGCACGCACTAAGAATCCGCAGGTTGCCAATGCTATGCACAGAACAATTGCTTTTTTAGGGTTCGTTGGTTATATGAACGTGTCTCGGGCATTGGCCGCCGGAGATCTGGTCCATGCCGAAAGCTACCTTGAAAAATTCAAAACGGCAGACCCAAAGAATCCGGACTGTAGCTATTTTGCGGCAGTACTGGCCGCTCGTAAGGCAGATGCAAGGGCCACTATCGCCGCATTAGACAAAGCAGCTAAGCTTGGTTATAGCGACGTAGAACAGCTATTGACTGAACCAGGATTTGCACCAATAAGACAAGATGATGCATTTTTAGCAATTGTTCAGCATGTAAGGGATAATCACGATGGTAAGCTCTGGATAAATAAAAAGAGCCGCATATAGCGACTCTTAGCTAAAACTTAATTACAATTTGATTATCAGACTTTTGCCAATGACTGCTTATACAACTGGTAAAAGAATAGTGGTAAGAACACCAGGTTCAGTATGCCCATGCCCAGTACTATCTGCATATTGGCGGTCGGAAAATAAAGTGTTTTAAACATGCTGCCCGAAGATACAAGCACACCTGCCAGGAAGCCCGAATATATACGGATCTTGTAGCCGGTACTGTACTTGTTCAAATATTGCAGCGAATGTATGAGCAATGTCGCCAGTGTGACGATAAGTGCCCCGAAACCGCTGAATAGCATCATAGAAGCTCCCGGCCAATGAAGCACTTTAAATAATAAGCCCATCGAAATAAGAAAGGTGGCAACGAAACCTATGCCATATATTATGCGTTTCATATTCGTTTGTTTTTTGAAATTCATTAAAAAGAAAAGTTCTTCTTCAATTTCGTGCATACCGTTTGGCGTTATGGCCATAAACGCTTTGTGGTATGCCTCCTCGAAGTCCGTACCATTGTTCATTTCTTCTTCTATAAAGCAGCAATAATGGTCCAGCAGGCCGCTCTGCAGTGCGGCTGTAGTTACACCATTGCTGGTTATCCGTTGGCAGACAAGGTCTACCTGTTCATCGCTAAGCTGCACCATAGGTCGCCATTGGTTGTGCTGTCACCAGGTTATGGATCGTATTCAGGAATGCCAGCAATTCATCTACCGATGCCTGTGCCGCATTTTTACCCGGTTGGGTAAGTGTGTAGTATTTGCGCACACGCTTGCCTATAAATACTTCTTCCGTGGTCACTAGTCCCTCAGCCTCCAGCTTATGCAGTGCCGGGTATAGCGATCCCTCTTTTACCAGTACTTTCCCATCGGTCATTTCCTTTACCAGCTGGGTGATCTCATATCCATACATACGCCCCTTCTGCCCCAGTAGCCTCAGGATGATGGTGCCCAAAGTGCCTTTTATTAATTCGCTATGATTTGTCATTGATGCCTTTTGAAACTATACATTGTAAAGCTATGTATTTTATGGTTCAAAAAAAAACTATGGCGGATGACGCCATAATACATGTTTGTAGTTCATAAAGATTATTGTTGCATTTTATTCCAATGCATTATAAAGCTATGTATTAAAATTGAAAAAACAAAATGGCTGCAGAATATTATGCAGCCATAGATAGAGTTTGATAGTACTGATCTTACAATGCACAAAAGAAAACTACATGATATAAAAGGATGGGGTAGAGATACTGCCTCCATTACTAATTACTTCATTTTGCAACTGCCCGTCACTTAGCATCTGTTTCAGGTCCCGCTCTATATTGCGCGATATAGCAGTAACAGGTGTGTCAGTAGGCTTATTGTCAAATGGATCCTGCAGGTGTATCGCCATCTTCTCTATCAGCATAAAGCACACCGAGATAGCCGTAACCACAAGTACTTCAAGAATACCGAATATCTCAATAAAGCCAAACGGCAGCAAGCATATGAACAATAGCAAGGCAAAGTGGATGTATAAGCTGTAGGTAGATGGGAATACCGTATTCTTTATACGTTCGCACTTGCCTTGCGCATCGCACAGCCGGCTTATCGTGCGGTCCATTTCCACCTGCTGATAACGGTTGATGTAGCCGGAGCTCAGTGCGGTAGTAATATCCCTGGCGTGCAGACTAAGTATAGCCGCAGGTACATTACTATACCGGCTTATGGTGGTAACCTCTTCATGCGACAGGTATTTTTCCAGGCCAGCCAGTGGATTCTGGCCACGTAAGGCCTGGCCAAGCGCATAGGTCCAGCCTATTTGGCGTTTTACCATGCGTGTTTTTAATGCGTCCAGTTCATGGTCCTCATAGTCGTGTTGCATAAAACAGAGTGTCTCCCGTGCCCACGACCGCGAATCATTAACTATAGCACCCCACACATGGCGGGCCTCCCACCACCTGTCATACGCCTGGTTCGACCGGAAGCCAAGCAACAGCGATATCACTGTACCCAATATAGCAGGCACCGCCAGCGGAATAGATATCCGTACAAAGTGTACGTTGTTATACAATATCCAAACCAGTATAGCATACGCCACCATGGCCATTACCTCATACTTTATCTCGTTAATTATATAGCGGAAAGGAATCTTTTCTTTTAGTAACATCTGGTGTTGTTTTTGGTGAGTGTGGTTTGTTGTGCGCTGCATGCTGCAACATATAGCAAAGGTTGCTGTGCTGGCTATCCCTCAAGTGCGGGGTGCGTTTTGCTGACCGGCGCGGTCTTTTTGCTTTCCAGTTTCCTTAGCATTTCTATCCCCGATTTTTTGAACATGCGTGTAGGGTCTACACTGTCGCGGTTTACCGGCACCAGCTCAAGCTCATCCGGCCATATGATCAGATCTATATCATTGGCTTCAGCATAATGTTCAAAGGCTGCCAGCGTGCTGCCATACATTATCCTGAAGGATATATTGCCAATGTTGGGGTACGCTGCTTTCAGTTTTTTACAGCGTATGCGCAAGCCGTCGGTTATATAGTCGCCATGGTGGTTAATGCTGTGCCTGCTTACCACATCTATAAGACTGTCGGGCATCTGGAAAGCATGGAAGAGAATTATATTGAACCTGCCCTTTAGCGTTAACGCTGCACGGGCTATAAGTCCAAGGGATGCATAAGAGAAATCGGTAGGAATAAGTACGTTCTTCATGAGCTGAATTTTACGTGTTCGCTTTTTTGTTTTACACTGTAAAATTGGATCAGCCGTATTAAGATGGCTTAAAACACCGATTAGAATGTGCTAAAAATCAGATTAAAATGACATGAGAAGAAATGGACAGGTCAATGGGCTACCGGCAGCGTCAGCAATACTGTAGTGCCTTCGTTCTGGCTGGAAAAAACGTTGATGCTACCCTGATGCAGCCTGAAGATATTGCGGGTAAGCGGCAGGCCAATACCATACCCTTCAAAATTCCGTGTGTTCGATGCTCTGAAGAATGGGTCGTAAATATGTACCAGGTCGGCCTGGGGTATGCCAATGCCCCGGTCGCGTACTTTTATGCTTATCCTGTTATTGTTTACGGTTACGTTTACGTCCACATCGGCATTGTTGGAGTATTTGCAGGCATTCTCCATTACATTGCTAAAGCCCAGGCGCAGCAGGTATGGCTCGCCAACTATGCTCAGCGATCGTTCATCTTCCGGCAGGTCTTCAAAATGCAGGTGTATCTTATTGTCGGGGTTTATCTTATTTATTGTCTCTTTTACTTGCAGCAGCAGTTCGTCTACACGCATCTGCTCCATGTTATGCTTCTTGCCATTAAAGCCTGTTTGGGCAAGGCTCAGCAAACTGTCTGTAAGCAATCTCAGTTTTTCTGCCTGTAGCAGCACTACCTCCAACGATCGCCTGTAGTCGTCGGCATTCCGCTGGCGCGACAGGGCAAGGTCAGCCTCTCCATATATAGCAGTAAGTGGAGTACGCAGTTCGTGCGATGCATTGCTTACAAAATTGTTTTGCGTCTCGAACGATGTCTCCAGCCGGCTCAGCATCTGGTTGAAGGTTGAGGCCAGTTCTGTTATCTCATCATCATCCCGGTTATCCTCTAGCCTCAGGTGCAGGTTATTCACACTTATAGTATTCACTCGGTTAATGATATCGCGCACGGGTTTGAAGGTAATTCGCGAAAAAAAGATACCTGTAGTATAAGCTATAATAGTGCCTGCCAGACAACTGAGTATCAGTATTAAAAGCAGGTTGCGGGCATATCGCTCACTATCTTCGTTCCTTGCCCCAACTATTACAGCGTAAGGATTGTTGCCGTGGTTATAAATAAGGCCGGTATAAAAAACATGGCCTTTTTTATAGGTGGCTATCCTGCCCGCCAGCACTTCTTTGTAAAACACCGGCGGCATAGGCAGCGGATGTCTCGATGTGAAACTGTTCAGGCTGTCTATGGGAATGATGTACTCTTCTTCCTCTGGCAGGGTCTCCAGGTGCTGCAGGCGAATGTCTTTGTAAATGTTGCCCGCTATGTCCGGGTGCTGGCCTAGTTCAGCCTTCGCTGTAATAATGCCACGTATCTCCAGGCGCTTGTAAAAATCACGAAAGCCAAACAGGTTCATGAAAAAGAAGGCCACCAGGCTAAAGATAATAAGTATGGTAGCCGTGATACCGGTAAACAGTAAAGCCGTTTTCTTTTGTATGGTCATTGCTGGTCTTTCAGAATGTAGCCCATGCCAATTACTGTGTGCAATAGTTTAGGCTCAAAGTCTTTATCTATTTTCTTACGCAGGTAGTTCACATACACATCTACTACGTTGGTAGCCATGTTAAAGTCTATACCCCATACATTTTCCAGCAGGTCTATGCGCGATACTACCTTTCTCTGGTTCTTCATAAAGTACTCCAGCATGCGGTACTCAGTAGAGGTAAGGTTGATGTCCTGTCCTGCCCGCGATGTTGTTTTTGCATCAGGGTCCAATATAAGGTCGGCCAGCACCAGCTTGTTATTTTCAGTATAAGCACCCGACCGGCGGCGGATGAGCGCCTTTACCCTGGCCAGTAATTCAGCAAACTTAAAGGGCTTTACCACATAATCATCAGCACCGGTGTCCAGTCCCTTTATTACATTGTCTGTAGTCCCCAGCGCGGTCAGCATGATCACAGGGGCATCTATCCTGGCCTTTCTTATTGTCTTGCACAACTCCAGCCCGTTAATGCCGGGCAGCATTATGTCCAGTATCAGCAGGTCGTAATTATTGTCTAGCGCCATCTCCAGACCTATATTACCATCGGGTGCTACACTTACTGTGTACCCTTCCTCTCCAAGGCCTTTGCTTATCATCCCGGCTATACCTGGGTCGTCTTCTACAAGCAATAAGTTCATACTATGAAATTAAGGTAAATGCATTATTGCCGGGCGCCATACAGATTAGAATATGATTAGAAACCATTGAAGCCAACTATATATGCCCAAAGTTTAGCCTGGTAAAAACAAAATCCCGCTTCGTTGGCCGAAGCGGGATCGTATGTGACTTTAATGAGTAGTTTAGAAATCTTGCTTAGCCACGCCGTCTTTTATCGCCTGCATAGCTTTAGCCTCGTTCATAATAGCAGCCATCTTGTTGCCTTTGCCATCGTGGCCGGTAGCCATATAACCGCCTTTAGCAGTTTTGGTAATTACCGCGTCATGCATTGGTACATTTTTTTCTTTGGTCTTAAGGCAATATGCCTTGATCATTTTTGAAGTATCCATAATTTGAAAATTTTAATTGTTAGCGGTGTGAAAGAATGAATGCAAAGTAGCAATTTTTTGTTCAAATGCTCAGAATGGCATCCCCACGCCTCCCCAATGTGGATAACTATCCCGGGAAATGTTCATAAATAGCCGGTTACAGGCGTTTTCTAAGCTGTAAAAACGGTTTTTCAATAGCAAAATGGAGTAGAGCCCCACCGGCCAACGCCACCGCCGCACATACTAATAGCATGGTAATGCTGTCATCGGCAATGTTGTAATTGGCCAGCCATACCCTTACCAGGTGGTTCAGTTGCTTGTGGGTCAGGTACACGCAGTACGACAATGCAGCCAGTACATGGAACAACTTAAATCTACCTATTTTAGCTATAACAGAAGCAGGATGAAGAGCTCCAAGAACTACCAGTGCCCACGCAATAGCCACCAGCGGAAAGCCAAATACCGATGCATGCATAGAGAACATATCATCGCAAAAGAAGTATGCTACAACTATTAGCAGCAACCCTGTAATGGTAAACCAGGTAGCATGCATCATCATTTTACGCCACGTTTTCGGGCAATACAACTGAGTGGCTGCAATAGCCACACCCGCCAGCAATCCATCAAGCCGGTTATAGGTAGGGTAGTATATGTACTTAAAATAGGCAATGCCATTTGTTTCTTCTCCCGGCCGGGGCGCTACATAAGTATGCCAGCTGTAGTACCTGCACACAAAGCCTGCGATAAGCAGCCCTGCTAACAATACTTGGGTCGTCATCTTCCTACGCGTCATACCGATCAAAGCAACAAACAATGGCAGCAGCAGGTAAAATTGTTCCTCTATGCACAGTGACCACGCGTGAGAGAATGTACTTGTCTTACTAAGGTCAAGACCAAAGTTCTGCGTAAAGGTCACATAACGCCATAGCGGCGCCAGTATACCTCTTTCTCTGAACCACGGAAATGTATAGTAGAGCAGTAGCACTGCTGCATACGAGGGGATAATGCGGAAGAAACGGCGGAGATAAAAGTCTTTATAGTCCACAGTGCCGTCTTGTGCTGTTCTGCGCATCAGTTGGCCTGCTACCAGGTAGCCGCTCAGCACAAAGAAAAGATCCACCCCGCACCAGCCAAATGTGCCAACTGTGGCCACCCATTGTGGCGCGCCATATTGCTGATAATGAAAAACGAATACGGTAATAATAGCTATAGATCGCAGTACATCCAGCGATGGGATGCGTTGGGCAAAAGGGAGCAGCATAAAGGGACGAGATCAACACAAATGTAACCCTACCGCCTCTAAAACAAGCAACAATTTTCGTTGGTATTCAAGTTATAACGATGTTATGTGTTTGTAACATAGAATAGAAAGTAAAATGTAATCTTGCGACTTAAAATAAATGTACCTACTTGCTTACCGACAGATAGACCACACTTACCGACCTTTCTTAATTTCTCGCCTAAACACACTTTTGCACGGTATTTGATGAATGTACTTTTGGGTCGTAATTAATAAAACAAGCAAAATGCGTAGAGATAGATTTAGTAAGCGTGATTGGAACGACCCCCAGTGGCAAGAGCAAATGAAAGAACATATAGAACGCAGGCAAAAATTCGGATCGCTGTTCGGCATTGCATTGGCCATGGTTGGCCTTATATGGATGGCCAAGCTGTTGTTCCATCTCCCTTTCGACTGGCTTACCGAATGGCCCTTCATCCTGATAGTAGTTGGCCTGCTGATAGGTATCAAAAATGGCTTCCGTAATTCGGCCTGGTGGATACTCTGCCTCATAGGTGGCGCTAACCTTATAGACGATTACTACCCGCAGTACAACGATTATATATGGCCGGTAGCGCTTATAATAGGTGGTTTGGCCATCGCCCTTCGTCCCCGCAATAAAAATAAATACTGCAAACCGGGTTTTAAAGTAAACAACTCCATTACAGCAGATAGCAGTTTTGCAATAGATGTAACTTTTGGTGGCCGTAAAGAAATGGTAACCGCAAAAGATTTTAAAGGCGGTAGTGTAAATGTGGCGTTTGGCGGTTGCGAGCTCAACTTTATGCAGGCCGATATAGAAGATGTTGCCATTCTCGATCTTAAGGTTTCCTTCGGCGGGGTAGAGATCGTAGTGCCGTCACACTGGCATATTCAAAATGAGATTAGCCCTTCTTTCGGCGGCGTAGACGATGAACGCAGCATACAGACCGTTCAGGGCGACATTAAGAAAACACTTATCCTCCGCGGGTCTTGTGCCTTCGGCCATATAGAAATAAAATCTTACTAACAGATAACACTCCACTCATAAAAGCACAGACACATGAAATCTTTTACAGCACAGATCGTTTACCGTATAGAATGCGAAGGCATGCCAACCGACCAGTACGAAGAGCAATGGCGCCTGGTGTATGCCGATAACGAAGACTCTGCCCTTTACGAAGCCCGTAAGGCGGGTATGGGCGAAGAAGCCACTTTTATAGACAGACATGGCCGCACCATTTGCTGGCGCATGCTGGCGGTAAAAGATCTGCAACCCATAGAACTTAAAAACGGCGGCTTACTCTTTTCTATGGTACGCGAGCCGGAAATGGTACCCGCCCCATTGTGGACAGCTTAATCGCTCAAAGGTTAATTGTTTAAAGAGTTTAAAAGGCAACCGTATAGTCACTTGCTTTACTTCTTTTTAGCTTTTTAACCATTTACCCTTTTATCTCTTTAACTTTTCAACGCTCAATTCATTGCGTTACTTTATAAAAAATATTCATTGGATACTTGGCGTATTGATTGCAGCAGGGGGCATTAAGCATGCCTACCTGCTGCACGATGTGTTCGGCTTTTCCTGGAATATTGCCATGTACGATGCCGCCTGCAATATGGTGGTGCTGGCCTTAAGCACATGGCTGGTGTTGCTCCTAATTAAAGCGTATCCTACTAAGGTAACGTTGTACACTTATGCATTGGCCATGGCAATAGGTCTGGCTGCTGTATCTTGTCTGGCAGAAGCGCAGTTGCTGCAACTCCTCACACGTAAAGAAGAAGGGAGTGCTGCATACCTCACCTGGTTGCATAGCACAATGCCGTTCCGGTTTATGTTGTTGTGGATATTTTATACCTGGATAGCTACCAATATGGCCTTGCGCAAAAACATTACAGCGCTCGATAGCCGCTACCAGCAACACACCGATGCGGCAGAACTGCTGAAAGAGGCCGAATTGTTCAAGCTGAGGCAGCAGTTGCAACCACACTTCTTGTATAACAGCCTCAATTCTATCAACGCGCTGGTAATGATATCGCCCGATAAGGCACAGGAAATGATAGGTAAGCTGTCCGATTTTTTACGCGGGTCAGTTCGCCGCGAGGCCGAAGATTCAATACCTGTTAATGAAGAATTGGTTTATATAGAATCATACCTGGCCATAGAATCAGTAAGATTTGGCGACAGGTTGAATGTAGAAATAGAGAAGCAGTTCTCCGACGGGTGTAAAATACCACCATTCCTGTTCCAGCCAATACTGGAAAACGCCATTAAGTTTGGTTTATACGGTAAAACCGGGGCTGTAAATATTACTATATCGCTTCGCGAGGCAGAAAATAACCTTGTGCTTACCGTCACCAATCCTTACGATCCTAACCTGCAGCCGCCAAAGGGCACTGGGTTTGGGCTATCGGGGGTAGGGCGCAGGCTGTATTTGCTCTATGCCCGTGCCGACCTGCTGGAAACAACCAAAGACGAACAACAATTTACGACTATATTAAAAATACCTCAGCCACATGTACAAAGTAATACTAATTGATGATGAACAGCTGGCCCGCCAGCTCATCAGGTCGCTGCTGGGAAAATACGACCAGGTAGAGATAGTGGCCGAGTGTGCAGACGGATTTGAAGGGTTTAAGGCCATACAAGAGCTAAAACCCGATCTTATATTCCTGGATGTGCAGATGCCCCGTGTGACCGGCTTCGAAATGCTGGAACTCCTCGATACATCGCCTTCGGTCATATTCACCACCGCGTTCGATGAGTATGCCCTTAAAGCATTCGAGACCCACGCCATAGACTATTTGCTGAAACCGGTAACAAGAGATCGTTTCGATAAAGCAATGCAAAAGTGGCTGCAGCAGGCTGCAGAGAAGAAACTGCCATCAGTAGCACCTATTATAGAAAATAACGTGAATGAAGGCTACCAGCATCGCATAGTGGTTAAAGACAATGGCTTTATCCGCATAATACCGGCGCAGGAAATATATTATATAGAAGCCAGCGATGATTATGTGAAAATAGTGACCAAAGATGGTGTATATCTTAAAAAGAGCACATTATCTCATATAGAGCAAACGCTCGATCCGCAGCAGTTCGTAAGGGTACACCGTTCATACCTAATACCCGTAAGCCAGCTGTCGCGTATAGAACCTTACGAAAAAGAGAGCCATGTAGCGCTGCTGCACTGCGGGGCTAAGGCCCTGGTAAGCAAAAGCGGCATGGCCAAATTAAAAACCATACTGGGTTGGTAGTCATTCATTCTTCATAATTAACGCCTTTGGAAATGAATTGTTTATTAATTTCGTGTTGCTAAAACATATTCTTACACCTTTTGCCACTATTGGCAGAAGCTTTTTAAAAAAGAATAGACCAGTAGTATGTAAACTGAATATTATTGGGTATATTTGAGTTCACTTAGAGCCACTTAGTACTCTTTTTTACGTAATTCTGGTTTATTTATATAAACGCATATGAACATTTTTGTAGGTAATCTGAACCCCGACACCAACGCAGAAGGACTGCGTCAGCTTTTCTCCGAATTTGGTGAGATCTTAACCAGCAAGGTCATTTTCGATAACGCAACGGGTACTTCCCGCGGATTTGGTTTTGTAGAGATGAGTAGCATTGGTGCATCGCAGGACGCGATCGACAACCTGGATATGACCTATTTTGAAGGGAATATCATCTCTGTAAAAGAAGCAAAACAAAACAACACGGGTGGCGGTAATAACCGTGGTGGTTTCAACCGTGGCGGCGGTGGTGGTTTCAATCGTGGCGGTGGCGGTGGTAACCGCGGTGGCGGTTATGGCCAGCAAAGGCCACAGCAATACGGCACCAGCCCTGGCGGTCGCCCATACAGGCCCCGCACTCCAAGGCAGGATGGCGACGGTGGCTACAACAACGCCAACAGGAACGAGAATCGTTACAACAACAACAATAATAACTACAACAACGATAACCGTTACAACAACAATAATAATAACGATCGTTACAACTCCAACAACGATGGCAACTTCAACAATGCCAACGCCCAGGGAGGTTTCAACCGCGATCGCGACTTCAACAAGCTGTAATCGCTCACAATATTTCAATCAAAGCTCATCTCTTACAAAAGGGATGAGCTTTTTTAATTACTGTTATAAGGCCAGAACCAATTATTTGTCTCCACTCACGATCGTCTGACAATCCTTTGATACTATAACTCATGGTTCAGACAAACTTCCGCACTCGTATTCAGACACGCCACGCTACATGATAGTCCTGACAATCTTTTAATCACGTAAATCATGGTTCAGCAACCACACGGTAAAGTCCTGAAAGGACGTATTATTTTAGCGATGGGTTTCAACCCATCGGCTCAAGACGCCTGTAAAAGTAACTGTCATTGCTCCGTAGGAGCAAAAGCTTTGTAGTCTATGTTCAATCAGGTAACACTGAGTGCCGTAGTACGCAACAATTATGGCCGTGTTGCCGAATATCCACTATAGGTCTGAACGATAGAAAGATACCACATAAACCGTCCCCCCAAAAAAGAAATGCTCCGGAACGAGCCGGAGCATGGTGGGTATCTTTTTCGTCATAGGCATAAATAAGATCTTATCTGTATTTACAAGGGCCGAAACGAAATCTAAGATCTGGCACCTAAATAAAATCACCCTTGTAACTTTAGCGTTTCCGTTTAGGTATCAAACTGAGTGCAAGCTAACACCACTTGCCGTTTATTACCGTTTAAAGTTCACGAACGGTCGAAAAAGTTAATGAACGGTAGAAAACCGGTACAAACGGAAATTATATTATATTTTTTATTTTTGTAAATAGGCCATTATTACAACGTTTTGCCATTCGTTCTATTGCCGCAGCCGAAGCGGGGAAAATGTTTTATTTTTATTGCCGTATATGAAACTGAGAAAGGTAGCTTTATCCGGCATATTTGTACTGGCCCTGGCTTCTTGCCGCGAAGATGACATTACCGGCACTGTAAAGCAATGCAAAGAGATAGATGCAAAAATGACTGCATATAAGCTGAAGAAGATTGTGCTGCCCGAAAGTAAGGACGAAGGCGGTTCTGTATCTATATTCACACAAGAGCAAAAATTGGTACTCACTACAGATACTGCTTACACATCTGCCGGTACCAGCTCTGCGCGATACTATTTTGATAATGGCGACCTGATCTGTGTTGTGCAGAACGAGTACGTATACAACCAACCCATCTATATGACCCGCGAACATGCTGACAGCAATCAGCACGAATTCTTCGATCCCACAAAAACTGTCCTGAAGACCAACCGCTTCTATTTTTACAATGGCCGTATGGTAAAATGGATTAACGAGAACAACATCGACGTCAGTTCCGAAAACAAACGCTACGACCTCCAGCAAGCCATCCTCCAGAAAGATGCCGAAAAAATAAAGAAAATGGCCAGGGAAGATAGGGGGTAGGAAGATAAATGTTGGGTAATCATATTCGATGGTGTTTATAGTTCAGTTACAGTTTTATATCAATTAGACAACAAGTTGGTTGTCATTTCATGTCATTGTCCTGTAGGGAAATGTCGTTAATTAAGAAAAACAAGGTCTGAAAGACCGAAAGATAATAGCCCGGGATGGCAGTCCCGGGTATAAAACAGAAGTAAGATAAGCTCTGTAAGAGCGAAAGACACCCCTACAACATGCTTAACTTAATAACATTGTCCCATAGGGACAAAAGGTTTGTAGTAAACATAGAAACGTACGTTCGCGTGCCGTAGGTACGCAACTTATCATGATTTTAACTGGTCGAAGCGTCCCGCTTCGTCCCCTGCAAGTGCAAGCGTCTCGCTTGTGAAGAAATATAGTTCCGGTCCTCGAGTCTCTCATTGTCCGGCCTTGTACAAAGCGAGGGCTCGCCGATAGCAACATAGACTACACGACCATTGTTGGCGTCCCCGCCAACAATCAACTCAAGGGGTACTAGGAGTCATATTCAACTGGTCGAAGCGCCCCGCTTCGACCTCAGCCCGTGCAAGCGTCAAATAATATTTTATCAGGACTTTAGCTAGTTAATTGTTTTTTTCCGTCAACTTTCACCCCCACTTTTATATCATATTATACGATATAGCAAATAAACTCATGAAAAATACATTATAAAGTAATTTATTTGTTGCTCCGATAAAGCATATATAATTATTTAAAATATTAATTGATCCTTTCTACGGATTGTAGCTGAAATTTGGCGATATGAACATTTCAGTGTCAACCTGGTTTGAGAACGCCGGTATAAAAAAAGTGCTGACTGCAGTACAGTCAACACTCAAGTTTCTCTACTACGTCCACGTTGGTGAAGTAGTACTTACGGACATCATACACTTCCTTGGCCGGATCGTATAATTGTCCTGATGATTTGTTAATGCGGCGAAAGCTTAATTGTGCAGACCGCTTAGATTACCCCTGGTTACAGCCGGGGGTAATCTATTTCAAATGTAACAAAGTATAACTTATTTGAATAAAATTTCCTGAAACTCTCTTACTCTACCAACAACTGGTCGAAGCGTCCCGCTTCGTCCCCAGCTAATGCAAGCGTCTCGCTTGCGTATGATCCTGCCATTCCCACCATCAGTATGCCCCGTAGGAGCTATAGCTTTGTAGAGAACCCATTACCCCAAAAATGTATTGCTCCATAAGAACTACCCACTAAGCAATTCAGCCATAATTCAAGCAAAATATATTTGGAAACCGCCCTTCCAAAATCGTATCTTTATGATATCATAAACCCAATTCCTAAACCATGAAAACGACAATATTCCCCGGCAATAAAACTGCAATTTCGCCACTGCCATTGGCAAAAAAAAATTGCACTTTCTGCACAATGTGCAAAAAGAAATAAAATCCTAATATCTTCATTGTATTGCAAAACAACACATTAATACCCTGCATCTAAAGTAAAATTGCCAATTTGCATCAAAAAATTATCTACCGGCAGAAATGCATTTTTTCTACTAACGCACAGGCATTAGGCCATTGAGCAATTCATCCACCTGTCCGCCGTAGGAGGATTGAGCCATTAGCTTAATAAGCCCACACCGCCTGCCCATGCACAAAGTTGCTGATACTACCGTTCTCTAACTGCACCGCCAAAGTGCCATCAGCATTAGCATGCAGGATCGTGGTGGTTACAGGCTGGCCATCCTCGGTAAGCACCTGCTGCTGTCCGCGGCGGAAGAGCAGGTTGTTGTAATCCCTCAGCAGGGTAGTGGCATCTTTAGGAAAGCTGGTGGCATAGAAAATAGCTTCCCGCAGCGCAGTCAGTATAGTACGCTTGTCATAGTCCTGCCCCGATGCTATTTTTAATGATGTGGCATGTGGCAGATCTTCCGGAAATGCCGGCTGCAATATGTTAAGGCCCAGGCCCACCACGCTGTAGCTCCAGTTGCTGCCACGCAGTACGTTCTCTATCAGTATGCCACCTGCCTTTTTGTCATTGACGATGATGTCATTGGGCCACTTCACCTGCACTTTCCACTGCTCATTCAATTGTTGCAATTCAGTGACAATGGCCGTAGCCACCGCCATGTTAAAGAGCGATTGCTCGGCCAGGCTGTGTTTCGGGGCTATTATCATGCTCATCAGCAGGCTCTGTCCCGGCGTATCTACCCAGGTGCGGCCGCGTTGTCCTTTACCTGCTGTCTGCTGGTTGGCCACTATTGTCAGGCCGGGGTGTGCCTTATTGCCATCGATCAGTTGCATGGCATAGTTATTGGTACTATCTGTTAAATCCAGCTCAATAATATGGGCATCGGGCATTTCAATATGGTTTAGTACAAAAAGTTCTATAATTTTGAGAGACCATAAAGATAATTATCAATCAACAAAACCGGAACATTAAAGTTTGGAGCATATTTTAAGCACGTTGCAGGAAAGGAAAAAGCCGGTTACCCGGCTTGCTAAGAATAGCAAGTTATTCAAAACAATCATCAACAGCATTAAGGATAAAAAGGGCGAGAACATTGTAGTACTCGACCTCAGGAAAATTGACGAAGCAGTTGCCGACTTCTTTGTGCTGTGCGAAGGACGCTCAAATACCCAGCTAAAGGCCATTGCAGATAATGTAGAGGACCTGGTAAAAAAAGAGTGCGACGAAAGACCTTATCATATTGAATATGGTGATAAGTGGACGCTGGTAGACTATGTGAATGTAGTGGTACACGTCTTTCAGCACGATATGCGCGAATTTTACGGACTGGAAAGTCTTTGGGCCGATGCAGAAAGAACTGAATACTAAACATCATAAATTTACCTAAATAAGCGTTAAGCATATAAATGGAAGATAATAAACAAATACCCAACGGCGGCCTGAAACCCGGCAGCAACGACCCCAACCAGAAGAAGGGCCCCCGCTTTAATATATATTGGGTTTATGGCATCATACTGATGATCATTTTTGGAGTGCAGTTTTTTGGCGGTAACCTTGCATCGTTCTCCACCGAATACAGCTTCCAGGATTTCAAGTCTTACAACGACAAGGGGCAGGTAGCAAAGGTAAAGGTGGTAAATGGCGATCATGTAGAGGTATACCTGAAAAAGGATGTGCCACTGCCGCCGACAACCATACAAGGCAAAAAAGTGTCTCCCGGCCTTAGCAACGAGAAAAATGCCGCTTTCGAATTCAAAATTGGTTCTGTAGAGCAGTTTGGCAAAGATCTGGCCGATGCGGAAAAGAACATACCGGAGCCAAGTCATGTCGCTGTCTTATACGAAGCGCAGCAGGATTATACCAAGATACTGTTCAACTTCGTGTTGCCTATACTGGTTATCGTGGCCCTTTGGTTCATGATATTCCGTAAAATGGGCAACGGCGGTGGTGCAGGTGGTGCTGGTGGTATCTTCAACATTGGCAAGTCTAAAGCACAGCTGTTCGAAAAAGGCACAAGAGTAAACATCACCTTCAATGATGTTGCCGGCCTCGACGAAGCTAAGGTGGAAGTAATGGAGATCGTCGATTTCCTGAAGAATCCTAAAAAATACACTGCACTCGGTGGTAAGATACCTAAGGGGGCATTGCTGGTAGGCCCTCCGGGCACCGGTAAAACATTGCTGGCTAAGGCTATGGCCGGCGAAGCGCAGGTACCTTTCTTCTCTATGTCTGGTTCCGATTTCGTGGAGTTGTTCGTAGGTGTAGGTGCCAGCCGCGTTCGCGACCTGTTCAAGCAGGCAAGGGAAAAGTCGCCATGTATCGTGTTTATAGATGAGATCGATGCTATTGGTCGTGCCCGTGGCAAGAATGCAGTAATGAGTAACGACGAGCGCGAGAATACGCTTAACCAGTTGCTGGTAGAAATGGACGGCTTCAGCGGCGATAGCGGTATTATTGTTCTCGCAGCTACAAACCGCCCCGATGTGCTTGATACAGCGCTGCTGCGCCCGGGTCGTTTCGACAGGCAGATATCTATAGATATACCCGATGTTAAGGGCCGCGAAAAGATATTTGATGTGCATCTTAAGCCCATCAAACGCTCAAAAGATCTCAACATAAAGAAACTGGCCGTACAAACTCCTGGTTTTGCCGGTGCCGATATCGCCAACATCTGTAACGAAGCCGCCCTGATAGCTGCCCGTAAAGGCAAGGGTGAGGTGGATATGAGCGACTTTAACGATGCTATAGACCGTGTGATCGGTGGCCTGGAAAAGAAAAACAAGATAATACTGCCGGAAGAAAAACGCATCATCGCTTACCACGAAGCTGGCCACGCAGTGTCTGGCTGGTTCCTGGAGCATGCGCATCCGCTGGTAAAGGTTACTATCGTTCCGCGTGGTGTGGCTGCACTTGGTTATGCACAATACCTGCCTAAAGAAATGTACATCCGCACTACCGATCACCTGATGGACGATATGTGTATGTCGCTTGGTGGCCGTGCAGTAGAGGAGCTGGTGTTCGGTAAAATATCTACCGGTGCCCTCAGCGATCTGCAGCATGTTACCCGCGCAGCTTACGCATGGGTATCTATCTATGGTATGAGCGAGAAGGTGGGTAACATATCGTTTTACGATCCGCAGAGCGAAGGCAGCTTCTCTAAGCCATACTCTGAAGAGACAGGTAAGATGATAGACGAAGAGGTACGTGTAGTGGTGCAGAAGGCTTACGATAAGGTAAAAGACCTGCTTACTGATAAGATGGAACACGTGAAGGTGATAGCCGAAGAGTTGCTGAAGAAAGAGGTATTGTTTAAAGACGACCTCGAACGCCTGATAGGCAGAAGGACTTTTGAAGACCAGATAGCTACAGAAGAAGCGCCTATCGATCCTCCGGGATTAGTGTAATTCAAAAAGCATATTGTATACAAGGCCTTTTAACTATCGTTAAAGGGCCTTGTTCTTTTATCTTGCTGGTTATCAATTTTCTGGCAAGCTTATTGCTCCTACATCACCGAACATACATTTTATGGAGAAGCATATTTACTGTCTTCTGTTACTCGCATTCTTTCTATCTGCAACTGGCTTACGGGCGCAGGACAAACAATATGAACCATTGTTCCAGCGGGGCTGGCACCAGCTGAATGCCAACCAACCCGACAGCGCCTTACGGCTGGCCGACTCCCTGCTTACCGTTATAGAACCCGGCAGCAACGACGCGCGCATACGGGCAATGAACATCAAGGCCAAGGCCCTGTTTCAAAAAGTGCAGTATAAAGAGTCGCTGGCGCTGCTGTTCGATGCGCTGCGCCTGTGTAAGCAACCGGCCGATAACAAGCAGGTGGCCTACATATACGGAGAAATTGGCTACCTGTATTACGCGCAAAAACAATTCCCCCAGTCTAAAAGCTACTACTACCGCCAGATAGACATCTTACGGTCTTTGCACGGTATAGATAGCCTTGCCGATCCACTCATTAACATGGCAACAATGCACGAGGCATTGGGCGAATATGATAGTTCTCTTTTATGCCTGAACCAGGTGGGCGCAATAGTGGCAAAAAACAGCAACATGAGGCAGCATGGTTATTACTACCTGAACAGGGGAGTGCTGATGCAATACCTCAACAAGCTGGACAGTGCCGCCTACTATTACACCGCGGCTTACAATGCATGGAATTCTATTGGGTATGAGTCGCAGTTATATAAAGCTACATTCAACCTGGGCTATATAGCCGATCAGCAGAATGACCACCGGAAAGCCATAGAGTACTACAAGCGTACTGAGCAATCTGTAAGAAAATTTGGCCTGCAGCGTGAAATAGCCCATGTTTACGGCACCATGGCCGAAGCCTATGCCGCAATGGGACAGTACGACAGTGGCTATAAATACCTGTTACAATACGTGGTCATCAACGATTCTGTAACGCAAAGCGACTTCAACACCAACCTGGCCAAACTGGATAAGCAATACCATGCGGAGAAAAGCCAGCAGACCATAAGGGAGCAGCAATCTAAGCTGGATCAGCAGCATAACCGTATCTTGCTTACAGTGGCCGCATTGCTGATAGTGATACTCGCCAGCGTGGTGATACTGGGTTATCTGTCGTTTGGCAGGCGGGTGCAGAAGCAGGTAGAAGCAGCTAAATCGCGCTTTTTTGCCAATGTGGCTCACGAGATACGCACACCACTTAGTATGATACAAGGGCCGGTAAAGCTGCTGAAGAGCCAAACCACAGACCCCGGGATACTTTATCAACTGGATATAGCCGACCGTAACACAGCCAGGCTGAACGAGCTGATGAACCAGATGCTGGCCATTTCCAAGATAGATGCTGCCAGCTACATGCTCAACGAAAGCCTGGGCAACCCCGTAGTTTTTATAGAAACAATAGCTAAAGGCTTTGAACAACAAGCCAAAGACAAAGGCCTTACAATGACCCTGAACCTGCCGGAGGATAACGGTAATGCCCTGTTTGATAAAGATGCGCTGGAAAAGATAACGGCCAACCTCATCAGCAATGCAATTAAATACACTCCGGTTGGTGGTAGTATTGGTGTAGATGTGTCAGGGGAAGGCGGTAAGTGGGTAATAACGGTTTGGGATACCGGCACTGGTATAGCCAAGGATGAGCAGGTGCATATATTTGATCGTTTTTACCGCACCGAGCAACATAAAAAAGACGGCAGCAAAGGCACGGGTATAGGACTAGCGCTGGTAAAAGAACTGGTGCAATTGATGAACGGGACTGTTGAAGTGGTAAGTGAACCGGGCAGGGGAGCGGCATTTACTGTTGTGCTGCCACTGAAGCAGGTAACAACAGTAGCTGAAACTACCGTACGTGACGATGCCCCGACCATACTGCTTGTAGAGGATGATACAGATATATTAGATTTCAATAAAACATTGCTGCAGGTTAACGGTTATAAGGTAGTTACGGCACGCAATGGTAAGGAGGCAATAGAATTACTGTCCGCCGATCTGCCAGATATTATTGTTACCGATATGATGATGCCGGAAATGGATGGAATGGCGCTGCTGAAAGAGGTGACCGGTAATGTGGCGACCGACCATATACCGGTAATTGTGCTCAGTGCCAAAACCAGCACGCGGACGGAAGGTGTAAAACAGGGCGCCCAAGTATACCTGGAAAAACCATTTGTGCCAGCCGAACTGGTGGCCGTGATCAACAACCAACTACAATTATTACAGAAACAGAAGAGCAAATTACAGCCGGAACCGGAGGCAGCAGCAAAAACATTAGATGAACGCTTTGCCGAAGCTGACCCGTTCAGCAGGCAGTGCTACCAGTTTATTAAAGAACATATAGACGATAGTCAGCTATCTGTGGAGCTACTGGCGAATGCCATGCACATTAACCGCAGCCACTTTCAGCGGAAGATAAAAACACTTACTGGCTTTTCGCCAAGTGAATTGATAAAGACTGTACGGCTGGAAAAAGCCCTGGAAATGCTACAGCGGAAGGACGGTAATATTACAGAGATCGCTTATGCTACAGGCTTCACATCGCAATCGTATTTTACTAAATGCTTCTCCGACCATTTTGGCTATCCGCCCAGCCAAATCTAAGCGCAAAATTTAATTTTATTTATTCTAATTTATAACTGATTGAATTATTGGCGTGATGCAACAAAATTGATAGTTTTCGCAACATAGTTTAATAACTCCTGGCCATGTTTGGAGGTAAATTTGCAGCAGTAAGAACAACTTTAAAGTTCTTTTTAGCCGGCATTATTTCACACAAAAACAGAAAATTAAACAACACAGGAAAATGAGAAAACTTGTCATCGCAGCACTATTGGTGCTCACATCCATCGCAGCATTTCTGGGAGAAGGCTGTAAGAAAAAAGATAATAATAACAATACCAGCTCATCGGGCGATGCGGTATTATCTATTACCACCGGAGCCCGCAGCATACAGCCGGGCTCGACGGTTACCTACGAGGCTGTAGTGGTAGACACGAAAGGTAATGTAACACCGGCAACCGGTGTTAGCTGGAGCGTTACTAATTCGCTGGGTAGTTTTTCGGGTAATGTATTCACACCATCTAATTCCGGTAACGGTACTATAACTGCCACAGCTACGGTAAATGGTAAAACGCTTACTGCCAAGGTAGCTATAGGGGTGTACCTGCCAGCGGTATTTGCGGTGCTGCCATCGGCCATTATGTGGACGACCGATGCCGGTAATATTCCGCTGGAGCCGTTTTACCTGGGTACCGGTACGGTAACAGGTTACAGCTATTCATCAAGCAATAGTTCTGTGGCTTCGGTTGATGCCAACGGTAATGTGAGTTTTCATGCTGCCGGTGAGTGTGTCATCACCGTTACTGCTAACGGATTGTCTGAGAATAATAAGGTATATGTTCCGGTGCTGGTTACAGGTATGCCACCTGTGTCACTGCCAATTGTTCGCGTAGCGGTAAACCCAACAGGTAAAGAAATGTTCCGTGGTGAAACCTACACTTTTACCGCTAGAGCATTCAACAGCGCTAATGCGGAAGTAAGCGGTACTACCTTTACCTGGTCTTCAGACAATGCATCGGTAGCCTCTGTAGATGGCACCGGTAAGGTAACTGCCACAAGCATTGGTAAAGCTATTATTACTGCTACTGCCAGCGGTATTGGTGGTCAGGCCGAGGTAGAAGTATTGCCAGACTCGCTGATCATTGTTACGCCTATTATGGCCAGCATACCAGCCGGTGCCACCAAGCAGTTTACTGCACAGGCTTACCGCGTGAACCACAGCAACCTGGCACTTACTGCCATCAGCATGCCTGCAGGCCTTACCTGGGAAGTGCCAACAACAGGTATAGCCATGTTTGATATTGCTACCGTAAACAGCACAGGGGTAGTTACCATGAATTCATCGGCAACTGTAGGGCTTTCATCTATAGTAATGGCGCATGTGAGCTCCCCAACCATAGACCCGGGTGCAGCGCTGATCATGGTAAGCGACTGCGATTGCGGGACTACCACTACTGGCGTAGATCATATAAACCTGCCTGGCGGCAACACCATGAATGCATCTATCACGGGTGGCCCCGTAGCAGTGAATGCCGTAGCTGTTGATGCCGGCAACAACCCTGTATCAGGCGCAACCATCCACCTGTGCAGCGATAATATTACCGTATGTAATGTAGATAACAGCACAGGAGAGATCATCCCAACCAGCCCCGGCACTGCGGTGATCACAGTATGTAATGGTGGCGTGTCTACTACTATTACTGTTACGGTGACCTTCTAATTGAAGCATTTAAAATTTGTAAAATACCTCCTGCAAATATCTGCAGGAGGTATTTTGTGTATATTTGTTATATAAGCTTCGTTATGAAAAAACTCCTATACATCCTGTTATTCATCACATCCTCTATCTGCCACGCACAAAACTACCAATGCCTGCAACCTGGTGTAAAGCATTACTTTATTAATGGGAATAATTATTTGAGGGGATAAGGATAGATTCTGTACGGTATAATGGTGATACTACAATATACTATCCATTCAAAACACCGAGAGCGCATAACTACACCGAAGTGCAAAATGTCAGTCAGGACTCGGCCAGGGGGAGCTGGTTAGGCGAACGTGTCGTTAAGACTATTGAGGGTGATTTCATTTTTGATAATTACTGGGGCAATAATGTTACCATCAAAACAAATGTGCCTGTAGGAAGTAGCTGGGTATTATATTCTGACTCAGGTAGTGTTTATTACCAGGCACAAATGCTGACAACAGACACAATGTCGGTGTTGGGTGTCGTTGATTCCGTGAAGAGGATTTTAATAACTGCCCATGATTCTATGGGCATAGTCGTGACTGACCCTCTGGATAGTTTTCAGATCATATTAAGTAAGAACTATGGCTTTGTACAAGTATTAGATCTATACACTTTTCCATATCACAAAGTTGATTCTGTTTATCAGTCAGGATTAGACTTCTTTTTAGATTTTTCTACGTGGCCATACAATTATGCATCTTCCGGTGGTAATCCGCCAAGCCGAGACATCTCTATTTATAAAATTATCAATTTCATTAATCCAAATGATGCGCAACTGTACAACTGGAATGTAGGAGATATTTATGAATACAGTTACGAAGAGGGAACGTTTTACGGCCTTTATCCGCCAACTATGGTATACTACACACTGGATACTATTGTTAATAAAGTTATTACCGGACATACTACCACTTATGCTATCAACGAATCTTCCTTTCAATATTCTCCGCCATCGCAGGTGCATTATGCGAATTCTTATTCTGTAAATGATACCAATTATTCGCTGTTATCGCGCGACTATATGCCGGAAGAACGAACATACTATAGCCTTAGTATGCCAATATATTATTTCCCTGATGATACTCAATGGTGCGTACAATCACCGGCCTATTATTTTTCGAGCACCTGGGGGGGCATACGCACCTATTACAAGCTTGGGCTAAGTTTAGTCACTGTATTTAGCGCATCTCCAAATCCAGATTACTACTATGATAGGCTTATTTACTACAACCGGGGGAGTAATTGTGGAGGTATTGTTTGGCCTGTAGGTATAAATGCCCCGGATAAACTACAGCTATTGCAGATTTTCCCTAACCCTGCCACTAATAAATTGACGATATCCGGATCGCAACCAATTGGTGGGGTAGAGATATTTAATATGGTGGGGCAAAAGATGTTATCAGCGCAAATATTATTACAAAATACAGAATTAGATATCTCCCAATTCCCTCCCGGCGTTTACCTGGTTCGTATCAACAATAGTATAGTGCAGCGATTTGTGAAGCAATAGTGATAAAACCATCTCATCACCCACGTACCGCACGTACCCTGGTACGCGGAGTACGTGCGGTACGCGCACGGAATAGTGGATACCATGTGAGTACTTTTCCACTTTTTCCTGTCCTCGGGGATTCTCGGTGTTTGGCTTAGTGCCTGGCGATGACTCTCCGATATCGGGTGGGGTTATTCTTGAACATCTTATGTGCCCATGTGGTTACCGGCGAGTCCTCGCTATCGCACATGGCTAATCTATGAGAGACTCCCCGGAGACATTAATATCCGAAAACGAATACGTCCCGGTGGTCGTTGGTCAGGAGACCAACAACGGCGCAACAATAGTGGCTAAAGCCATCTCATCACCCAAGTACTTCACGTACCGCACATACCTTGGTACGCGAAGTACGTGCGGTACGCGCACGGAATAGTGGATACCATGTGAGTACATTTTCCCTTTTTACATTAATTAACTGCTCAATTACGTAAGTCTTTGAGCCTTTGTATATATTTGTTGTCATGAAGGTTGTCATCTTTGCGGGCGGGCGCGGTACCCGCATATCCGAAGAATCCTCTTTAAGGCCAAAACCAATGATAGAGATAGGCGGTAAGCCTATCCTGTGGCATATCATGAAGATATATGCCGCCTATGGCCATACCGAGTTCATCATTTGCCTGGGCTACAAGGGCTGGGTGATCAAAGAATATTTTGCCAATTACTTCCTGCACAATGCAGATATAACTGTAGACCTGGCCAACAACAGCCTGGAAGTGCATAAGAATTCGGCAGAGCCATTCAAAATATCGCTGATAGATACCGGGCTGGATACCATGACGGCAGGCCGCCTGAAGCGGGTATTGCCTTACGTGGGCAATGAACCGTTCCTGCTGACCTATGGCGATGGTGTGAGCGATGTGAACATAGACGAGCTGCTGGCCTTCCACAAGAAGAGCGGCAAGATATGCACTATGACGGCCATACAGGCCACCAGTCGCTTTGGTGTGTTGAAGATGGAAGATGATGGTACTATAGATAGCTTTGAAGAAAAACCTGCCGACTCAGGCACCTGGATAAATGGCGGTTTCTTTGTTATAGAGCCGGAAATTGCCAAATACCTGCACGATGATGCGGACGATATTATGTGGGAGCGCCAGCCAATGGACGACCTGGCGCGCGATCGCCAGATAGGTGCTTACAAGCATAATGCCTTCTGGAAGTGTATGGACACCCTGAGAGATAAAGAAGAATTAGAAAACCTCTGGCAAACAGACCCTATATGGAAAAAGTGGTAAGTATGGAGTACCTGCGGTCTGTATTCCGCGGTAAGCGTGTGTTTTTGACCGGGCATACCGGCTTCAAGGGATCGTGGATGCTGCAGATACTGCATGCAGCCGGTGCCCAGGTAAAAGGTTATTCGCTGGCGCCTGAAAAAACGGGCGACCTTTATAATATTATAGACGGCGACAGTTTGTGCTACTCATCGGTAATTGCAGATATTAATGATGCAAACAAACTGAAGACCGAACTGGTGCGCTTTGAACCGCATTTTGTGTTTCACCTGGCGGCACAGCCATTAGTAAGGCGTGGTTATTCCCAGCCTTTGGAAACCTTCCTGATGAATGTGCAGGGCACGGCGCATGTACTGGATGCCATTCGTCATTTACCCCCGCCATGCGTGGGTGTAATGATCACCACCGATAAGGTGTATGATAACCCCGAGCGCGGATTGCCTTTTAAGGAAGATGACAAGTTGGGTGGTTACGATCCGTATTCGGCCAGTAAGGCTGCGGCCGAGATTATTATAGATTCTTACAGGCGGTCGTTCTTCAACCCGGAAGATCATTCGAACCATGAGAAAAGCATAGCCGCTGCAAGGGCAGGCAATGTAATAGGTGGTGGCGATTACTCTGTCGACCGTATTATACCCGATATTGTGCGTGCCATAAGCTTTGGCGAAACCGTTGGTCTGCGTAACCCGCATTCCATAAGGCCATGGCAGCATGTGTTGGAGCCGCTGGCCGGCTACCTGATGCTGGCCGCTAAAATGAGCGAACAGCCTACCAACTTCTGCACAGCCTATAACATGGGCCCTAACCCTGGTGATATGCTGACGGTGGAAGAACTGACCAAGATATTTATAGAGCAGTACGGCCACGGCAGCTACAAATCGTTTGCAGAAGAAGGCGCACCGCATGAGGCCAAATTATTGCTGCTGGACAGCAACAAAATAACTGCCGATATAGGCTGGAAACCTATACTGGATGCACGTACCGCCATAGAGTGGACAGCGGCCTGGTATGCAGACAAAGGCACATCGCCATACAATAAATGTATGGGGCAGATAAAGCAGTATTTTGGTGAATAGCTTGCGTTTGTGCGCATGGTTGTGTTTTTTTATGTGCTGTTCAAACTTTGTAATAGCCCAGAAAAAGGTAAAAAAGCACACTGCTATCAGGCAAGTAGACCCTGATACCGGATTCCCTAACCCGTTTATCGGCAAGCCATTTAAGGGTGGCGATATTGTTACGCAGCAGATCATCATTAATGTCGGCGCTATACCCATACGCGGGAAAATAAAGTTTGAGATATACGATGATGCCGATGGGATGATATATCAGTGGCGGCAAACCTATAGGATAAATGTCATCAGCCTGAAAATAGACCGGGCAAAAACAAAGGGAGTACCTGCTGAAATAATAGATCAACTGGAGAGTATAGATCATGCAGAACTGAAGGATAAAGACCTTGTAAAAAAGGTGTTTCCGCATGAAAGTGATGAATACCTGCTATGTATCCGCGATTTTAATATGGATGGTAAACCTGACTTTGCTTTTGTTTACGACCAAGGTTTTCATTCTAATTTTGTACTTTACGACATATGGGTGAATATGAATGGTCGACTGGTGAAATGGAATAGTTTATCGGGTTACTGCGTAGAAGAACAAGCACCGGCAGACAGAACTTTGCGCACGCTTATTTTCGATACCACCGGCCCTGTGATGAACTATTACAAAATAGCAAAAGACACAACGTTAATACCAATACCGCCAATACCTTTTAAAGAATGATATTTGAACCAACCCCGCTTGAAGGAGCATTTATAATAACACTGCCTGCACCTAAGGATAGCCGAGGGTTGTTTGTCAAAACATTTCACGAGACTACTTTAAAGGAGGCTGGTATTACGTTCACGCTGCGGGAGAGTTATTTTTCTATCTCAAAGAAGGATGTGATCCGCGGTATGCACTTCCAGACACCACCGCACCAGCACAGTAAGATAGTGTTCTGTCCGCAGGGTAGTATACTGGACGTAATAGTAGACCTGCGTAAAGCATCACCTACCTATGGGCAGTACTTTGCCCACGAGTTGTCGGCAGAGAACCACAAGGCGCTGTACATCCCCGAAGGTTTTGCCCATGGCTTTAAAGCGGTAAGCGATGATGCCATGACGTATTACCTGGTAACATCGGAGCACAATAAAGCACACGATGCCGGTATCCGCTACGACAGCATTGGCCTGGATTGGGGCGTGGCAGCACCCATAGTATCAGACAGGGATAAGTCGTTTGCTGCGCTGGCGGATTATGAGAGTCCGTTTTAAATTTTCATAGATCATTTTTTATGCCGGCAGTAATTGCCGGTATTTTTTTTAAATAAATTTGCGTAAGTAAATGCTTACGTATAAATTTGTAAGTAATTACTTACATAATAGCAATGAGACGAGATGTATTCCAGGCCATAGCAGACCCCACCCGCAGGGAGATCATTAACCTGATAGCGCATGAGCAGATGAATCTGAATGCTATAGCCGATAAGTTTGATGTTAGCCGTCCTGCCATATCGCAGCACATTAAGATATTGATAGAGTGTGGTCTTATTGGTGTAACCAGGCAGGGCAGGGAGCGCTATTGCCAGGTAAAGGCCGAGCCGCTGAAGGAAGTGGCCCAGTGGGTAGAACAGTACAGGCAGCTATGGGAAGAGAAGTTCAGCAGGCTGGATGCTTTGCTGGAGGTAATGAAAGCACAGGATGCCATTGCCACGGAACCTAAGACAAAGGCTAAAAAGAAGAACAAATAATTATTCACTCACAATAAAAACACCAACACATGCAAAAAGTAACACCATTCCTCTGGTTCAATGGCGGAGTAGAAGAGGCAGCAAAGCTGTATGCTTCTGTATTTAGCAACACTAAAATATTATCGTCAAACCCGATGTCTGCTACTGTAGATATAGACGGGCAAGTACTGATACTGTTCAATGGCGGGCCGCACTATAAGCAAACGCCTGCTTTTTCTTTGTCTGTAAACTGCGAAACACAGCAGGAGATAGATGAAAAGTGGGATGCGCTTATAGCCGATGGCGGCGCACCATCGCGCTGCGGCTGGCTGGTAGATAAGTTTGGCGTATCGTGGCAGATAGTGCCTTCTATATTGGGTTCGCTGCTGGGCAGCACCGACAGGCAGAAGGCAGACAGGGCTATGCAGGCCATGCTAAAGATGGAAAAAATGGATATTGCCGCACTACAATCGGCATACGAGGGCAAATAAGCACATTCACCATAAAAACAACAATAATGAACCAGACAAAGATCATTGCCGAGCCAGGCAAACAGGAGTTATTCATCATCCGTGAATTTGATGCACCGAGGCACCTGGTGTTCAGGGCCTGTTCCGAGCCCGACCTGATGGTACAGTGGCTTGGACCGCGCGGACTGGAAATGACGGTAGACCAGTTCGACTGCCGCAGCAATGGCCACTACCGCTATATACATACCGATACCAACGGCAATGCCTATGGCTTCCACGGCGTGTTTCATGAAGTGACAGCTCCAGAAAGGACCATACAGACGTTTGAGTTTGAAGGCCTGCCTGAAAAAGGACATACATCGCTGGAGACAGCCCGGTTCGAGGAATTGCCGGGTGGCCGTACACGCATCACCATACAGTCTGTGTTCCAATCGGTGGCCGACAGGGATGGCATGATACAGTCGGGCATGGAGCGCGGCGTGCGCGAAGGCCATGAGCGGCTGGACGAATTGCTGGCCAAAGGTTTTTAATGCAACAACGGCACGGGTGTTATCCGTGCCGTTTGTTTTTATAAGCTCATCCGCTTTTTAAAGTCTTTGGAAAGTAAGGCAGATAGTTTACTGTAAGGTATGTACAACGATTTTTCTGCCTGGTAACCGCGATAATATGTGTAGTAAAAAATGAGTCCTCCATTAGTGATGGCGAAATTCTCTGTGGCTGCTACTGAATCGACAGATAATCTTTCAGCATAATGCTTTTTGTATTCTTCTTTTAGTATAGCATCAGCTTTCCTGATGTTGCTGCCAAATACAGTATTCAATGTGAATTGCTTATTGCTGGAAAGATCTATGTTAACGCAGGTATGCTCAAATTCGTTGCTGTGGAAAATACACTCTAAAGACACTATTTTATTGTTATTGTAAACCGGGAAAACAAGTGTGGCATAGTAGTTCTCTGAGATGTGCCATACAGGATTAGCGGTATCTGAAGGTAGCGATTCGTAGGCTGTTTTAAAAGTTATATAGTCTTTTTGGGCTAGTACAGATGGTAGTTCTTCCATGTTTAAAGCTCCCAAAGCGGAGCCATGTGTAAACTGAAGAATGCTTTTGTTGACAGGCGAAGACGCTGGTATTGCAGTTACACCTACAAAATCGTAATAGGCAGTATGCATTGGTTTACCGGGCTTCATGGTTTTAGCAGAATCGCTAAACGTGATGACTTCAAATGGCGATGCTGTTTTATCTTCTGCAAGGTCAATATCCAGGCTTACTTTTTTATCTGCGCTTGTCCATGTGCCTTTCAGGTTGTCCCCATTTATCCGGAAATGCCATTCAGGTTCGTTCTCTACTGCGTTCCACCAATCATCGCTAATGTTGCTTACGGTAGCGGTTAGTTCTACATCGTGTGCAAAAGATGCAGGCTCTCCTATCATTAGCCTGGTAGTAGTGCCGTCAGTAAGATCATGTATATAGCTGCCTCCATAATTGCTGCTGCCGCAATAGCCGTAGCGCAGGTCGAGCAACACGGCATGTGCGCCAATAGTACCCTTGTAATGCTTATAGATATCTTCGCCCGGCGCGTGGTGTTTGCAGGTCTTCCTGTCGCCGGCTAATGCAGGCTGTAAAAGCGATAATGTAGTTGCTATTGCCAGTAAATACCTCATAATGCTAGTTTTGTGCTCGCTAAGATACAATTTGCAACAGCAAAACATGCGTGGGAAATTTGGCTAGTCTACATTATTACTATTCAGTCATTTGCATTATTTTAGCCGGCAATTAAAAACCACTCCTTCTTATTATGAATTATAAACCGCTGCGCTATGTGTGCCTGCTTTTCTGCATATTGCTGGCTTTTTCATCGCCAGCAAAAGATATTATTGATGATGCGTTTATACTGAAGCATCTTAAAACTAACAGCTACGATATCGACCCCGATGCCAGCGCTGTGATACTGTACGAAAATGAATCCGTACGGATAGATTGGGAAACTGACCGGTTCGAAAGGAAGCATATTGTGCGCCGCGTAATAAAGATATTAAAGGATGATGCTGTTGATGTAGGTAATATTCACGTCTACTATCCGCAAAATAACTATCAAAACAGCGTTACCGGTGTTCATGGCACTACTTACAACCTGGAAGGTGGCAAAGTGGTGAGTATGAAAACCACCAAAAGCGACCTGCTGAAGAAAAACGTTACCGAAAGCTATAATTCTTTCAGTTTCTCGCTGCCATCGGTAAAGGTAGGCTCTGTAATAGACTATACTTACGAGGAAGATGCGGCTTTTCTATCTTCCATTTACAGCTGGCATATACAAGGTAAATATCCCAAACTAACCAGCGCATACAGCATCATGTATCCTAAGTTCGTTGAGTTTACCTCAATATCACATCTCAGGAATAAGCAGAAGGATTATCGTAATGAGGATGATGCCGAGCTGGGTACTGATGCATTTGCGTATGTAAGTTCTGCTTATGAAGCAGGACACAGAAGTTATTGGGTAAGGCACAACGTGGAGCCATATAAAGAAGAGCCGCTGGTGGTGAATAATGAGAACTATAAAGAACGGCTGGAGATGCAGATAACCGGCATACAGATGACAGCCTTCCCGGAGCATTTTGATAATTCGTGGCCACAGCTGAATAAGCGATTGTGGAAAGAAGAAGGACTGGGCAGGGAGATTATGGGGCCTAACCCATTTTTTGATGCCATACTGGACTCTGTATTGACGCCGGGTATGAAGGACAAAGAAAAGGCGCTGGCTATATTCAGTTATGTGCGCGGATCTTTTGAATGCAGGGAAAAGCATTACTCTTACAGTGGCTACCGCAACCTGCGGATGAAAGATATCTGGCGGAAGGGGAAAGCTAATATAGATGAAATGAACGCCCTGCTCACAGCAATGCTGATACGCGCAGGGTTGAACGCTTCGCCTATCATCATGAGCACTACAGATGATATATCGCCCAACCAGGTAATGCCTGTGATAGACAGGATAGATTATATGGGTTGTGTGGTAGCCCTGCCGGAAGGCAGCCTGTTCCTGGATGCATCGGACAAAAATAGCTGCGCCGGTATCTTTCCGCCATATTGCTACAATGGCTATTCGTGGATATTGAAGCCGGAAGGCGGTACAGGCGTAGACCTGCAGCCCGATCTGCTGAAGAATAAAGACGTCTTCAGTGTAAAGCTCTACGATTTTACCGACTCTACAGCTAAAATAGAAGTGATACGCAAGTTGGGCCTTGTACATTCTATGATGCTGAGAAAGCAATGGGCCAATAGCAAAGATGCACGGAAAAACGAAATAGCAGCGTTTAAACGAGAGCTACCAGAAGGTATAGAGTTCACCAAAGAACAGGTAGATAACGTTGGCAACCCCGATACCAACCTGGTAATGAAATTTACCGGCGTAATGGAAATGGACAAGCAGGCCACTACCATATATATGAACACCAATTTTGTGAAACTGTATGACAAGAATCCGTTACCTGCTGCTACGCGTCGCCTACCGGTAGAGTTTCCTTATAAGTCGGAACAAGCCTACTACCTTACGGTTGTTCTGCCAAAAGGGATGGAGCCGGACACTTTACTGCCACCTGCCATTATCAGCCTCGATTCCAGTGCAATGACCTACAAGCGGTCTATATCGTATATGCCGGAAATACGTACGCTTACGGTAGCAGCAAATGTCGGCGTCCACAATACCTATTTTAATGTGGCCGACTATGCTACGATAAGGGAATTTTTTCAGCGGGTGATAGAGGACAATAACCAGGTGCTGGTGTTTAAAAAGAGGAGATAACTATGAACTTAAGGATATTGCTATTGACCATATTAGCCCTTTTTAGTGGCAGGGCTACAGCGCAGGACGACGAATGGGCCAGGCGAGATAAGGACGACCACGACTATAATGACTATACCATAGCCCAAATAAAGCCCGAACTACTGAAGGATGCGGATGCAGTGATAAGGAATTCGCACACTATTATAGATATTGTATCGCCAACCGATGCCACAGTAACAGAATGGTACGCGGTAACTGTACTTAATGAGCATGGCAGTGCTTATGGCGTGCTAAGTGAGCGCAAAGACCGGCACATGAAAATTGATGCTATATACGGCTGGATCTACGATAAGGATAACAGGAATATAGGCAAGCTGAAGAAAACACAACTGGTAGAGACAGGACTGCCTGGTGACGCTTTTTTTGATGAGGAAAAAACGTTGTCTTACGATTTTGCGTGCAAAGATTACCCGTATACTGTAGTTTATAAAGTAGTAAAAAACTATAAGACCACGTTCATCCTCTCCGGCTGGTATCCGCAACCGGGGTATAACTGCAGCGTAGAGAAGGCTGATGTGCAGGTGCATTACCCGGCAGATGTGAAAGTAAACTACAGGGTGCGCCGGATGAATGTAACGCCGGTTGTGACCAAAGAAGATGACGGATCGACAATAAAAGCAGCGATACACGACATGCCAACGCGCCCGAAATGGGATAATTTTTCGGACGTGGATAAGGGCCTGTATCCTTGCATGCAGATAACCTGCGATAAAGTGATACTGGATGAGTTTACAGGCAGCCTTACTACATGGAAGGATTGGGGGGCCTTTGTATATGCCGTTAATGCCAACAGCGATCAGCTGCCTGAAACAACCAAAAAGATAGTCCATTCTCTTGCTGATACCTGTGCCACAGCAAAGGGTAAGATAACTGCGCTGTACAAATACCTGCAGCAGAATACACGCTATGTAAATATTGTGATAGGCATTGGTGGCTGGCAGGCTATGGAAGCAAAGAAAGTAGCCGAAAAAGGATATGGCGACTGTAAGGGCCTGTCCAACTACATGAAGGCGTTGCTGAAGGAAGTTGGCATAGCATCGAACCTGATACTGGTGGAGGGTGATGTATCTCCGGACCGTGTAATGCAGGAGGATTTTCCTTATCATTCGTTCAACCACATGATATTATGTGTCCCAATGGAAAAAGACACTATATGGCTGGACTGCACTTCCAAGTACGATCCTACCGGCTATATGTCATCTTTTACATCTAACAGGAAAGTGCTGATGCTTACAGACAAGGGAGGGGTAGTAGTAAGAACACCGGCCTATAACGAGTTACAAAACAGGGTAACAAGAACTGCAACCGTAACTGTGGATGACAAAGGCGACTGGCACGGTACTGTGAATGCTACATATTCCGGCTACTGGTGGGACAGGGAGATGCATGTACTGCGCGATACCAAAAAGGAAGTATCCGATTACTTTAATACAAAACTGCAGTTGGCCACCTATTCGGTTGGCGAATATAAGGTGACCAACAATGTAGCTAAGGATGGTGTGCCTTACCTGGGTGAGCGCATCCCTTTTACAGGTAACAGTAGTGTATCTAAAGCCGGTAACCGTATATTTTTCTCTCCAAGAGTATTTGCGGGGTTGGCGGCTGTTTCTGAGAATACGACGCCACGCGAAGACTCTTTCCATTTACAAACTACTTATCAGGTGGCAGATACTACGGTGATCACCTTTGCCACTGCTTACGATGCCGAGAAGCTGGCGAAAGATATAGATGTAGATTATCCATTCGGCTCTTATCACACAAAAGCCACCTTCACCAAGGGCAATGAGTTGCGCATCATATCGGTGTATACCCAGAAAAGTGGCCGGTATGCCCCGGCACTGTTTGCCGACTATAATAAGATGGCTAAAATGTTTAATAATGGGGTAGCATACGATAAAGTGGTGCTGAATAAAAAAGGATGATTGCGGGTATTCTTCTAATTTAGCCGCTCATAACCTGGTATCATGAACTCAATAAATTTCTCGTGCTATGTGCTGCAGCGTAAAACATCTGTGTTGCTGTACATAATGATAACACTGACTATAACAGCAGTTATCTTTTGGATAGTGATGGCCAACAATGCCCACCATAGCGAAAGTGTAGATCCCGTAATGCTCAGCTTCATGGCGGCAACACTGTTGTTTGGTGGAATTTCTTTTGCGATATATAAAACCCGGCGTATACAGATCAGTATCAATAACGATGGAGGACCACTCACAGTATATGTAGCTGATAAAACACTGGCAGAGCCACTTTATATACAGGAGCCTTTTACTGTAATGCGGAAGTGGCGGGTAGATTATGAATCCAGGCGTGGATCATTTCAAACCAAGCGGCTTTACGTTACTGTTGCAGACAGCCTGCAACAGCCGTTAGTTACATTTACAGGTGTATTGAGTGCTGAAAAAACACCGCCTCAGGAGTTTAAACAGTGGGACGGGCAGGAAGAATCTTTTATTGCTGCCGGCAGATGCTACGAAACCTGGAAAGTACTCCAGATCAATGACGCACTGAATAACTGGTAGCGGTTATTATTCACTTTAATAAAACGATGAGCGCTCATTTCTGCTGGAGAAATGAGCGCTCATCGTTTATACTTAAAATATTTTATCGTGCTACTGTCAATCTGCCTGCTACAGCATCGCCGCCCGATGTAATAATACTATACACATAATTACCAGGGGAAAGCCTGCTTACAGAAAGCGGAACAAGATGCTCGCCCGAAGCCTGGCCTGCCAGAGACTGCTTGTACAATGTACGCCCCTGCATGTCTGTCACAATGATGGTTACATCGGTCTGTTTTTTCAGGCTGTATTTAATATTGGTTACATCATTGGCCGGATTAGGAAAGTTGCCAAAGAATATAAGAGAGTTGCGCGTAATACTGCCAATACCGGTAGCCTTGCCTAAAACCACAATAGGGTAGATGGCCAGGTTATTATAAAGGGTATCGTTCTGCGTAAAGTTGTCGTGCCATACATTGTCCGACCAGAGCGTAGCGTTCTGTACGTTGATCAGTGTATCGTAAGTGGTGTCATTGTTCTCGCCGGTGCCTACATTCATCACAATGTCGTACGGATTGCCGCTTCTGTTGCCGTCGACCGTACTATACAGGCCAATGGTATCGCCATTTAGTGTTGGGTAGTTATAAGCTATATCATAGCCCACAAAGAAGGCTGCCTGCAGAGTATCGGCAGGGCGGGCAAAGAAGAAAGATTTTACTGTGTCTGTAACCGGACCTATGCCCAGCTGAGTGACAGGCACAGTTACGGTATCCAATCCTGCGGAAGGAAAGTCCCTGTACGCCAGGGAGCCGGTTACCGGCACCGGTATACTATGCGACCACACCTTCAGGTTTACGCTATGCGTGGATGCGGGATTAACTGTGCCGCCAAAATGGGTAATAACGCCTACCACGGCAACACTGCCGCTATCTACTGTATAGCGCTCAGCAAAGCCCATGTCACTGTAGCTGTTAGGCCCGGTTACATAGCCACCGGCAGGGTAGCTATACATAGTCAGGGTGTCGCCAGAGCTGATGTTGCTCAGCCACACGGTATCGCCAACGGCCGTAGTTTTTGCCGCAACAGGTAATATGTTGTGCTGTGTACGCGCAGCATGCCGCTGTGCAAATGCAAATGTGCTAAGGGAGGCAGATAGTATAAAAAGTATAGCGTGTTTCATTTATTACGTGTAGTATACCTGTAAATTGACCGGCAAGTTACGTTTTAACGACCATGCAGCAGGCATAAGCGCCTAAAAATTAGCTGCTTTTTGGTTATATTTAACTGTTTAGCGATGTGTGTTTAGTGCGTTATGCATCAGCCATGCATCGGCCAGGGCAATAGCCGCAACCGCCTCAGCTACCACCGGCACGCGCAGTGCAATGCAAAGATCGTGGCGGCCTTTTACTGTAAATTCTTCTACTTGTTGGGTACTATTGTTCCAGGTGCGCTGCTCTCTGGGGGTGCTGCTGGTGGGTTTTACGGCTATGCGGAACACCAGTTCGTTGCCATTTGTTATGCCGCCGTTGATGCCGCCGGCATTGTTGGTGGCAGTATTGCCTGCATTGTCTATAATGGCGTCGTTGTGCTGGCTGCCAGTCATCTTACTAGCGCCAAAGCCACTGCCAAATTCTATTCCCTTGATGGCTGGAATAGAAAATGCCAGGTGAGCAATGGTTGATTCTATAGAATTAAAGAACGGTTCACCCAGCCCCATAGGCAGTCCATTTACCCTGCACTCCACAATGCCACCTATGCTGTCTTGCTGTTGTACGGCGTGCGCTACGGCTGCTTCCACATCCGGGTTCCCTCCCGCTTCTATAAGTTTGGCTTGTATGCTTACGCTGCTCAATACCTTTTTAGCCACAACTCCCGCAGCCACCAGTGCCACCGTCAGCCTGCCGGAGGAATGTCCGCCGCCACGATAGTCGTTAAAACCTCCAAACTTTTTATCAAGCACAAAGTCGGCATGGCCGGGGCGGGGTGTTGCCCGCAACGCCTCATAGTCGGCAGAGCGGGTGTTATTGTTCTCGAACAATATGGTAAGGGGCGCACCGGTAGTGATATTGTTAAATACACCGGTAGCCAGTGTAGGCATATCATCTTCTTTACGCGGAGTAGTGCCTGTGGCACCCGCTTTACGGCGCTCCAGGTCGGGCGAAAGGTCGTCGGGCGATAACGCTATTCCCGCGGGTACGCCGTCCAGCGTTACGCCAACCAGCTTCCCGTGCGACTCGCCAAATATGCTCAACCTGAAAATTGTACCGAATGTGTTCATCAGCCTGCTGTTGTGTTTACGCCCAGCAAAGATAACGCCTTAAAAAAGCCGGGGTAAGATTTGTTTACCGCATCTGCGCCTCGTATATCTACCGGCCCCGATGCATTGAGCGCACCTACGGCTGCCGCCATAACTATGCGGTGGTCGGCATAGCTGTCTATTACGGTACCCCGCAGTTGTTGCACGCCTTCTATGCACAGGGCATCATCCTCAATGGAAAATGGTACATTAAATGCTTCCAGCATCTCAGATATGCTTTCGGCACGGTTGCTCTCTTTATTGAAGAGCCTGTGCACACCCGTTATCCTGCTATCACCTATGCAATTGGCCGCAAGTATAGCCAGGATAGGGAAGAGGTCGGGTGAATCTGTTGCATCGTATTCAAAACTGCGGAGCTTAGTGCTCTTTAAAGTAACGCTCTGTTCAGTTGCTGTTATGTCAGCACCGGCCTCTTTAAGAATGTTATAAATAGCCCTGTCGGCCTGCGCAGACCGTATATCAAGATTGCTCACTGTAACATTGCCGGTTATTGCCCCTGCTACCAGCAGGTTCGCCGCTCCGCTCCAGTCGCCTTCCACATTCAGTTGCAGGTCGGTTAAGGTGGTGAAATTTCCGGGGTCTATAAAAAACTCCCTATAGTTTTTATGGGCTACCGGTCGCCCACACTGCGCCAATACCTGCAATGTCATATCTATATATGGCTTGCTGGTTAGCTTGTTTACAGTAAGTTTTATTGGCTTTTTTGCAGCATAGCTTAATGCAAACAATAACCCGCTGATGAGCTGCGAACCGCCCGATCCATCAACCTCCAGGTCCGCCGGAATGATAGGTCCCTGCAGTGTTAACGGGAGTAAATTATTGACAGTCACTAAATTAACGTTCAATGCTTTAAGCACATGCTCAATACCGTGTAATGGCCGCTTCAGTAAAGTTCCGCTACCGGCAATGGTCAGTTGCTCATCCGCAAGCGCGGCAATAGGCACAAACAGCCGGGCCGCAAGTCCGCTTTCACCAACGTTGATGGTATTGCTCCGTGGCACCACACCGTTGCTGTATAGTTCAATACTATCTGTTGTCCTGCTTTTTATGGTCACCCCTAAAGCATCTATTGCGCTAAGCGCGGTAGTCTCGTCGTTACTTTCGCCCGCATGAGTAATAAGAGTAGTACCATGATGCAGCAGTGCGGCAGCATAGGCCCTTTGCGTCATACTTTTAGAAGAAGGGGCACTAATTGACCCATTGGCGGATCCCGGATATACAGTTACCTGCATTGTTGTAAAGCGTTTTCTATGGTGCGGAAAGGCAATTGCCTGATAACGGCCTTGCCTATGTCTTCAAGTAAAATATAATCTATCATTTCGCCTGCACGTTTCTTATCCATCTTCAGGATGTCCATGGCTTTGGCTACGTCAATATCGTAGGTAACCGGCAAGCCATATTGTTGCAGCATAGCCCTTAGCTGCGTGGTGTGTTGCTGATCCATACCCAGCACTTCTTCCGATAAGCGCATGGCCACCATCATACCTATGGCTACGGCCTGTCCATGCGGCAGATCGTACAGGTTTTCTATAGCATGGGCAGCAGTATGACCAAAGTTCAGCAGCTTGCGTTCACCTTTCTCGTGTTCATCGGCAGCCACTACTTTATTCTTCCAGCCTACGCATGTATTGATGACTTGCTGCATAGCTGCAGAGTCGTGCCTGTAAAAATCAATATCCCGGCTACGCAATTCTTCAAACAGCACCTTGTCGAACAGGCAGGCGTATTTAATTACCTCCGCAAAGCCATTGCTCCATTCGGTCGCCGGTAGCGTTTTCAATAAATCTGCATCAAGTATAATGTTGCCCGGCTGGGTAATGGTACCCGATATGTTTTTGTGCAGGCCAATATTCACGCCATTCTTTCCGCCTATAGCGGCATCTACCGTGGCCAGTACCGAGGTGGGGATAAAGCCAAAGGCAATGCCCCGCATATAGGTAGCTGCCACAAAACCTGCTATATCCGTCACCACACCGCCGCCCACGCCTATCAATACCGACGAACGGGTTGCCTCCAACCGCAATAGCTCCGTACAGATGTACTCAACAGTTTGCAGATGTTTGTGTTGCTCGCCCGCGGGGATGATGATCATCTTCCTTTGGGCAAACAAGGCAGGCTGTGCGGCTGCCACATGCTCATCGGTAAGTAGTATTACATTTTTACCGCTGTAAATAGTATCCATTTCGCTGGCGGCAGCAGTATGAAGGTTAACGATACCTGAAGGAAAAGAAACCGTAGTGTGCATGGCAGTATAATGATACAAAGTTATACCAATTACCTTGTAAGGTATTGTGGCACGGTATTTTAAGTAAACACAAAAAAACAACACGCAATGAAAAACTTAGCAGTATTATGTGTAGCAGCTATGCTCACCGCATCTGTAGCTACAGCGCAAGACAAAGACAAAACTACCAACACACAAGTAGTGAAAGACGAAAAAACAGTAAAGAAAACCTCTACTGTGCCGCAGAAAGTGCATAATACCTTCAGCAAGAAGAAGCACTACAATGGCAAAAAGACCAAGCACGTAAAAGAAACTAAAACTGAGACCACAACAAAATAAGTGATGATCGGTTAATGTGTGAATAGGCCACCTCTTTAGGGTGGCCTATTATTGTTAATATTAGTTATCTTCAGATTTTTAATTTTTTAAAATATAATTTTGTTGTGTTAAAATATATAATCCGGCTATGGAGAACACACTATGTTATATTATTGCTGATGATGATGAGATTCACAATAATTTGTGCACAGTAGGCATCAAAAAATATAATCCCAATGCAGAGGTGATCAGCTTTACTGATGCAGCAGAAGCTTTGGTACATATAAAACAGCAATATAGCGGCAACAACCTACGTCCGACTATCCTATTGCTGGACCTGAACATGCCGGTAGTGACCGGCTGGGATTTTTTAGATTTGTTTGCCGATGTGGATGAACTCATCAGGAAACAGCTGGACGTGTATATACTCAGTTCATCTATAGATACCAGGGACAGGGAAAAAGCCTGGAGAAATAATACGATCTGCGGGTATATGGAAAAACCGTTGAACGAGTATCAACTGGATTCTATGGCATTTGTGAGGGCGCTTAAAGACAATACGCATATATCTGATGCCAACATATTGATCGACCCCGGTAAAACGCACATTGGCCTGAACGAGCGCATGCTGCTCGATAAGATATTATCGTATTTTCAGCTGAATGAAGTGGTACAGGTGCACAAGTGCGTAAGGAAACTGGAAAGCGAAATGCACGAATTACGCAACATGCCTACCAACCTGTATGCCGATAATATAAAATCGTTCCTGATTGCCAATAAGTTTGCCCACAATTTATCCGGAGACCCGCTGATCAATAAAAAAGGCATGGACCTGGCCATGGCCGGCAGCCTGCACGAATACGAGAAACTGGAGCATCAGCTGGGCTCATCTGCCTGAACTGCCTCCAAAGTGTAAAGCCCGAATGCGGCAATTTATTGGCTAAACAAATACACTCTTGCAGTTGCTATTATATAGCGCAAGACCTACTTTTGCAAAAACACATCGCTGATGTCTTTCGAAGCATCTTTAGAATACGCACAAGGCCAGGACCAGGTAGATATTTTGTTCCCCTTCAGGGAGCGTTTCATATTTCCGCAGCACAACGACAAGGACGTTCATTATTTCTGTGGCAACTCGCTGGGGCTGCAGCCTAAGATGGTGAGCTACCTGATGCAGAAAGAACTGGAGGACTGGGGCAAGTATGGCGTAGAGGGCCATTTTAACGCCGCCCTGCCATGGTTCTCCTACCACCACTTTTTCTCAGAAAGGCTGGCTAAAATTGTTGGGGCCGATAAAGAAGAGGTGTGTGCCATGAACACGCTCACCGTTAACCTGCACCTGCTCATGCAGTCGTTCTACCGCCCGCAGAATGGCAGGTACAAGATAATAATGGAGGCAGGTGCGTTCCCGTCCGACCAGTATGCCATGGAAACGCAGGTGCGCATGTACGGGTACGATCCGCACGATGCCATTATAGAGATAGCCCCGCGCGAAGGTGCGCACATTATAGAAGAAGAAGATATTATCGCCGCTATCAAAGAAACAGGCAATGCCCTGGCAGTAGTGGTAATAGGTGGGGTTAACTACTACACCGGTCAGTACTTCGATATGCAGAGGATAACGGCCGCTGCACACTCGGTAGGCGCTTATGCCGGTTTCGACCTGGCGCATGCCGTTGGCAATGTGCCATTGAAACTGCACGACTGGAAGGTAGACTTTGCCTGCTGGTGTTCTTATAAATACCTCAATTCAGGCCCTGGTGGCGTGGGTGGCGTGTACGTGCACGAAAAGTACGGCAACGATCCTTACTTCTTCCGCCTTGGCGGCTGGTGGGGCAATGATGAGAAGACCCGCTTTAAAATGCAGAAAGGCTTTGTACCGCAAAAAGGTGCTGCCAGCTGGCAAATGAGCAATGCCCCGGTGTTCAATATGGTGGCCCATAATGCATCGCTCGATGTGTTTGACAAAGCAGGCATGAAAGACCTGCAGGACAAGAGCCGTAAGCTGACAGCCTACCTCGAGTTCCTGCTGCGCCAGATCACCAACCTTAAATTCCAGATCATCACACCGGCAGACCCTGCCAGGCGTGGTGCCCAGATATCCATGCTCTTTGCAGAGCGGGGCAGGGAAGTGTTCGACCACCTTACCGAAAACGGCGTAATAGCCGACTGGCGCGAGCCCAACGTCATCCGCGTAGCCCCGGTGCCATTGTACAACACCTTCGAAGATGTGTACATGCTCTACGACATAATGAAGAACTTTAGTTAATACAAAAGCGCCCGGTGAGGGCGCTTTTTTTCTGATAAATCGAACTTTAATGCCCAATATATTCTTCTCGGTTTCGCTGGATAAAGACGAGATATTTGATGCTAAGATAGCGGGTGTCGAACCCATGGGTGGCAACGAAATAACTAGCGTGGCGGGACTCCATCACATGAACTCGACCAAAGCCGACCGGCTTGCGTGTATTGTTAATGCAATCAGCACAAAAGAATGTGATGTACTAGTGTACAATGCCTGCTACACGTTGGCCGATCTGCAACAGGTAGCTGCGATGCTGGCCAGTCACAACCTTAAAATATCAGGCGTATACGTTTCGTCAGTTGGCAGAAGACATGCTAACCTCAGCACTGCGCTTTTTAATTCCGCACAACACAGCCGCTGGATCGGTGCTGCACCCGGCGAAATAGAGAATTCCTATAAACAACTGGACGAGCATATCGCCGAAATAAAGAACCATGGCATGCAGGTTATTGAGGTGTAACATCAAAGTTCCCTACCATTGTTGGCGTCCCCGCCAACAATCAAGCAATGGGGCACTAAGCAGCTGTTTGTCCTCTGGGGGAAGTCTCGTTCCGTACATGGACCTATCGGTATCCAACACTCACGTTATAGTCCTATTTCGTACAGCTCATGCAGCAGGCCTTCCTTATTAGTTACGCTTAGCTTCTCATACAGCCGGTTCATCAGCGTTTGTGCCGAATGGCAGCTGATGTTCATGGCCCCCGCCACCTGCTTCAGGCACAGGTTGTTATTTACCAGTTCCATCATCCTTATTTCCGCAGGCGACAGATAGCACATACCTTTCACCCGCTTTCTGTTGCAGAACATCTGTTTCAGCTTTTTCAACACAGCCTCTTCATACACATTTGCTCCCTGTTGTATGGTCTTTATCGTTACCACCAGTTCGTCTCTTTTTTGGTACATGGTGCTATAGCCATTGGCCCCATAGTGTACCATCAGCATCAGCGCTATAGGATGCATGCACGCGGTTAGTATCAATACCTTAAGGCAGGGATGTGCGTTCCGTATCTTTCGTAGTGTTTCAAAACCCTTAAAGTCTTCTTTGGCAGTGCCGAAGATGCACACATCAGGTAGCGTGTCGGCACATTTCAATTGCCGCAGCAGGTCATCCTCACTGGTGGCCACAATGGCCATCTTTATCTCGCTGCTCTCTTCCAGGTAGCGCGTTACAGCTTCGCGCACCAGGTCCGGCTTGCCGGCAAATGCCACATTTGTCATGTGCTAGGTTGGTGTTAGGTGTCAGTAAAATAGATTATGCACTATGTGGCCTATAGTGCATACTAAAACTAAGAAACAGCGCCCATTATTGCAAAGGTTCTAGTGTTAATTATTTGTCAATCAGGGTTTATTGGTCTTAATGTCCCCATAAATAGGGACACTAAGAAATATACAGCCCGCTACTTTTATTCCACAAAAAAGAAAATCATTTATCACTAAAACCAATCGTAAAAATTATGGCACCACTACCGCCTTTACCAGATCCGGTCACGTTCGACCAGACACTTGCCAACATGAAGGATCTACAGGATACCTTTAAGCCCGATATCTGCAGCCAGCAAGATCCGCTTATTACCTTTGAGCATGACGGTGTGCCGCCGGTGCTCAATTTCAACATGCCGCAGTCTACCGCGTTTACTACCTACGGACGTATAGCTGTGCCTGTCAATCAGAGTTACTTTAAGCAGTTTTGTACGCTCGCACCGTCTTACAATTACTGGAAAGTAATAGAGGGCATGACGCCAGAACAGGTGAACCAGATGATGAACCAGAATGTTATGGCCAGCACTGCCGCGCCGTTGATGGCCTACATCCCTGTCAATCAGAACGTACATGCTATGAGTGGTGATTTCCAGGCAGCATCGCCAATTGTCGGTCCCAGTAAAGGTGCACAGGGTGGCATGGTGCTCAATACTAGCAACTCCAACCAAACAGGCAACGTCCCCATCTACATCCCGGCGAATACGTCTAAGCCCTTGTCGTCTACTATCGGTATGTATGCCTCTCAAGGGTTAAGGCCTATAATGATCAAGCGCATCAACAGCACGGCACCGGCAGTTCGGTATATAGCCAAGCCCCCGGTGCCGGTGCCGCGCATCACAATTGTGGAAGAGTATACCACCACATCTTACCTCGGCAATTACGGCGCGGGTAGGGTAGTTAAGACCATGAGCCTGATGCCGGGCGAGCGCACCACCATAAGCATGCGTACCTATAAAGATATGGTGAGCACGCATGACAGGTCTCAGAACGTACTGGATAGTATGTCTGACAGCAGCGCCACGGAGTTCAGCAATATGCTGCAGCACGAGCAGGGCGATATGAGTTCATCGTCGGATACTTCTGGTGGTTCCAGCGGTTCCTTCAGCACACATACAGATGCGCAGAATTCGCAAAGCTCGTGGAATGTGAGCGCCAATCTTGATTTTGGCATTGGTGGCATTGGTGGTGGCTATGGCCAGAGCAGTAGCGATGCCAGCAGCAATGCCAATGGCTGGAACAATGCTAATACTTATGGACATACCGGCGCGCGCCAGAGCAATACCAATACCATTAATTCTGCCCTCGATAAGCATGTGCAGTCCAGCAACTCCGCCCGCCAGATCAATATCAACACATCTACTTCCGATACTGCCCGCAGCGGGGAAGAAGACACTACAGTGCGCGAGATAGTGAACTATAACAAGAGCCGCGTCATCAACTTTATCTTCCGTCAGCTGAAACAGGAATACACGGTTATTACCGCCCTCACCAATCTTAAGTTTGTATACAGCAATGGCTATCCGGAAAGCTTTACAGTGGTAGACCTGAACAACCTGGATAACATGCTGCTGGATATTATAAAGGATGGTGACCCAACAGCCCCGGTAGACCCGCACCCGGTAGAGTATTTTCGCGACCAGGTGCGCTGCGCCCTGTTGCAGAACTATTGTAAGGTAATAGATGTAAATGATGAAGAAAAGGACTTTATTGAGCGCAAAACAATTGACAAAGGCACCTGTTTCACCACTTGGGGGCTTACATGTGATAGTGTCAAAGCGGAGAAATACTGGCGGGTAATACCCAACCTTAAGGATAGCTGGACCGACCCCGATAACGATAACACAATTACTGTAGATGGTATCATACTTTCTGCCAAAAAGCAAACCTTGCTCACATCAAGCGTAATAGCCGATGCATTGCTGGGTCGCGGCGAAGCGCTCGATTGCTTTAACCAGAAGGCCCAGGATGCACAGAGCCTGGCCGACCTCATCAATAACATGACAGCTATGCAGAGCCTTCAGGATAGCCTGCAGCAGAGCGCGGTTAACCTCGACTACGCTACGCAGCAGCTGGAGATGGGAACCAAGCAGATAGATAAGTTGCAGGTGCAGATCGATGCTATGCAACAGCAGATAGACATTATGACTGCCCTTGCCCCTGCCGAACAGCCGGGTGCTTACAAGAAGATCTTTGGCAATTGCTGCCCTACACCGCAATACACTGGCGGCTGTGGTTGTGGTAACTGTAAAGATGAATAATCTCTGACTTCCCTGCCTGCCATGTACCTACATGGCAGGCAGTTTTTAACCTTGCTTTGTCGATATTGCCGCGCGAAAGCGCGGATTTATAACTCCGTCTCTTTTATCATGGTGAGCTTGTCGAACCAGGGTTGGGGTGAGGCTCACAAGTTTTACCATATATCACTAACTTTATATAATTAATAGCTATGGCTTATTACCCATATACACTTAGCAAAACATTTGGCAGCGATGAATACCAGGCTGGCGGTACTGAAGGTGTCGACGATTATGAAGTTGATCCGCAGATGATCCGCAATAGCGATCTTACTTACATGGGGCGCAACGATGCCGGCAACCGCATATGGGAAGATGAACAGGGGCATCAGTATGTGGCAGGGCAACTGGCAAAACGCAATCCTGATGGTACACCAAAAAGATCGGGCGGAGCCAACGATGATGCAACAGGAAAAAACAGCAATAATTACGGATACGATCCCAACTTTACAGGCTCCGATGTCGCACAGGCACAGTTAGACAAGCTGAACGCCCAGTTGTCATCACGATCGCCCGTGGTCAGCAGCCGTACAGTAACGGCGAAAGATCCGTTAAGCAGGATGACTCTGCCCCATGCTCCGTTAATGGACTTTGGCGATTACGACGATATACCACAAACAGCTGGCATAGGCAAGTTCTCTAAGCAAAACATTAAAAAAACAGCCCTCAGTTTGCCATGTGTAGCCTTGGCCAGGGCTCAGGGTAAAAATGTTACCCTGGATATGGACTATAGTGTGAATGGTAAAAAAGTACGGGATACCATGCTGATACCACCTGTGCCCGGTAGTGCCAGGGCGGCGGGCGATTTGACGCCTGACGGCCCGGCAGTGCGTTTTTTTGGTAGCCTTAATAGCGATGGTAGCCAGGGTGCCGGCCAGCGGGCCGGTTTTACTTCCAGTTGCGGTAGCGCATCTGGCGCACCCGAACAACAGCACAATGATTGCGACTGCCATAACCAGGAAAATGGCGGCTCAGGAGGCAGCGGAGGTAGTGGTGGCTCCGGAGGTGCAGGCGGCGCCTCTGGTGGTGGCCCGGGCGGTACCGGTGGTGGCGGAGGTGGTTCTGGCGCCGATATGCCGGGAGGTGGAAAGGCCCCAGGCGAAGCTCCGGACTATGCACCATCCAATGATAATGCACCCGGCAGTGGCTCAGGTTCCGGTAACAGTGTTACCGATAGCAGTGCTGTGACAGGAAGGCAACCACAGCAATTGGCTAAGATAGAAACGCAGGGTATGCATAGGATGCCGGTAAGTGATAAGGTAACGCCATTGCAAAAGGTGCCTATACGACCGAACCCGGTAACCAATAAGGATGTTGTTAGGAATACCAGTGCAGTAGTGACAAAAACTGTAGTGCCCAACAATCGTGGCCTGGGAGTTAGGTTCGGTTACAATGGTTTACCCGATCGGAAAAGATATTTACAAGACCCCGATCCTAATTCATTAATTAATTCTGATAGTAATCAAACATATAATTACACAGAAGTTGAGGCAAGAAAAAAACTCGACGAGATAATAAAAAACGCAGAAAATACTACGTGGAAAAAGTACCTCGATGATTTAAAAAAAAGTGGGGAAAGTATTACTGCTAAGTTTATTTATAGAGATGAAAATAATATTGTGAAAGAAATAGCCGAGGCATACGATTCAGACGCACAACAATGGAAAAGTATTGACCCAGATGACGCGGAATATAGCCATATGATAGTTGCTGATTATTCACATGAGCGACAAGGAACAGATACGAGAATGTATCCTCCTGAACCACGCAAGCCAACTTATCTTGAAAAGATCGAAATTATAAAGCCTATTCCTCCACCTAAACCAACAATAAAACCGAATCATTTGTACAATTTGCCACATCTCAAGCTTCATAGACCAGTTATTGACATCCCGTACGCATATCCAATAGTTTTTGATATAGATAGTGGCGTATTATTAGAAAGTAATGAGAATAATAAAAGGGATCTTGACTATATCGAGAATAGTCTCAAAAACAATCCTGACATTGGTGTTGAGTTGCTAGGTACGTCAACTTTAAATGAAAAAGATAGAGGTGATTTTAAGGATGAATTTGGAAATCCAATACCTGGTGACTATAGAGGCGCAGATCCTATTAAGTTGGTTATGGCAAGAGTACGTGCTGTTATTAATTATTTGCTTAAACGTGGCGTTAATCCTAAACAAATCCTGACTAAAATTGTGACCCCAAAAGATGGAAAACTAGATTCTGATAAAAAAGCTACAGTATTTACCTTCAAGAAATTAAAATAATATTTGTGAGAAATAGGCTTGTAATTTGCGTACTTATCATTTGTAACTATTGTAACGCACAATCACTCTATAATACCTCAGAATGTACTAATTACAGGCGACTCGGTTATTATGATTTCAAAAAGGAAGTAAATGTTGATACAACTTATTGGCATTACATCTATCGTGTGGTTGATTCTATAAAATATTTTAGATATCAGATATCTGGTAAAAAGAGTTATTATGATTCATTGTCAGAAATGGGAATAGCAAATGTAGCTGAGTCAACGATTGGCATTCAGGTTGATTTTGACCTGCAGGAAGATAGTTTAAGATACAATATATATTCTTGTTTTGAGGGTTATAGTTCGTATATGGTAATTAAGACTTCTGATATCTTACTTCATGAACAAATTCATTTTGATATATGTGAGTTATATTCTCGCAAAATGAAAAGTATGTTTGCTAACACAAAATTTCAAGAATTAACTCAAGATAGCATATATTCAATAATTAATATATGCGAAGGGGAGAAAAACAGGTATAATAATAGTTTTGATTCATGTGTGACTAAAGAGGATAATGTAGAAGTTTTACTTGAAGTCGCAAAGAAATCAGGAAAAGTAAATAAAGAATGGCATAACAGATTACAGAAGCAGTTAAAGGAACTAGATAAATATAAGCACGCCACCGGGGTAATATATCGCAAACAAAATGACCATGTTGCCGATAAAGAGCATATACGTAAATAAAAATTACTATAGTAGGAAAGGAAGTTAATAATTGTGGCTCTCCGGCCCAGTTCAGCGCAGTATTAGATAACAAAAACAGTTCGGCTAAGTCTTTTTTGACTTGGCAGTGCCGGAGTGCCGGAGTGGCGATATCCGGCTCAACAGACCAAATACAATCACAACTATGGAAGAAACAAAAGAGATTATACAAGAACAGAATTATCCGCTCATCAGCTGCATTATGCCCACAGCTGGCCGCGCATACTGTATGCCCCAGGCAGTGGGTTATTTCCTGGCGCAAGACTATCCTAATAAAGAGCTGGTAATAGTATACAATACCGATGCTGATGTGCCGCAAGGGTGGACTGCTTACCCGCAGTATTACCTGCCGCCCAATGTAAAGTTGGTGCGCGTGGCCACCAAAATAATAGGGGCCAAGCGCAATGAGGCCTGCCGCGCTGCACAGGGTGCTATAATAGCCCAATGGGATGATGATGATATTTATAATATCAACCGGTTAAGCATACAGGCTGCTCCCATATTAGCCGGTGAGGCCAATATAACCGGGCTGGATAATTTTGTGTTCTACGAGGCGCCCACGGGCCAGGCGTGGCTGCCTACCCCCGTGCTGCATAACGATATTTTTGTAGGTGGGGTGCATGGCGGCTCGCTGGTCTACGATAAAAGCTTGTGGCAATACATAGCACAGTATCCAAATTTATCGCTGGGTGAGGATGCCTGGTTTTTACGGAGGTTAATACGGCAGGGGGTAGTATTGCAGGCAATAGATGGCATGGAACTGTTCGTATACGTGCGCCACAACAGCAACACCTGGAAGTTCGAAAAAGACAACTTCCGCCGCTATGATGGCTGGGTAAACGTGCCGGTACCCACATGGGCAGCAGAATACGTGCAGTTTTATAAAAAAGCTGCACTCTACCAGCAAACAATGAAGACATCTACCCGCCGTTCGGCCGTGGCGGCTAGATAAAACGATCCTGATGGCGGGCCTTCCTGTTCTACGTCATATTGAACCATTCCCAAATCACAGCATACATGTGATGTCTGGTTCAATCAGTATATGGTCGGCGATAGCCGTCTCGGCACCGTCAGGGTTACACGCAGTATAGCTCCTTTGGCACGCGGAGCCTATTGCCAAAGTGCCGCTTTCTTTTGTTTCTTTTCTTTGCGGCAGCACAAAGAAAAGAAAGAAGCAGGTGGGCAGAATAAACTGAGACTTTAACAAACAAACACCAACTATGACCAATCAAACCATCATCTTCAGCGTATTTAGCTTCTCCGGCGGTAGTATAGCCGACGTTACAAGTTATGCCGATCATTTTATGATCGACAATGTCAATAAATATTTCAACTTCCAGGTATTACCGGTGGTAGTTACACCAGACATCAGGCACGAAAACCTGTACACCATCCAGATCAACTATTACGATCCCACAATCCAATAGAGAAATTCAGTTACTCTAAAACACATAACAGCTTTCTACTTACTACTTACTACTTTCTACTTTATACTCACTACTTAATACTATCCAAACAAAACATACAACTATGACCAACCAAACAGTAGTATTTTCCATGCTTGGCCTGCACAGCAATATAGCCATCGTAACCGATGAAGTAAACCGGTTCATCAAAAACGGCCTGGAAGCCGGCACCATGAGCAACTTCCATATACAGCCCGTGGTCGTTTCCCCCTCCGCCGATCCTGCCCGGTTTTGGTATACGGTACAGGTCAATTTCTACAGCCCGTCAGTACAAGAAGGATAAACCAATAATCAATAACACACATAAGCCAGGGCCGCCGCTTAGCGGCTTAGTTTGCCAGGCGAGGACTCGCCGACATCGGGTGGCGCCGTTTACTTTCTCCCGACCGTTGTTGGCGTCCCCGCCAACGACTATCGGGACGTATTCGTTTTAGGATCGAACGTTGCTTAGTGCCTCATGTGCTGGTTGTTGGCGGGGACGCCAACAACGGTCGAAATTAAGCCATTGAGCCATAAAGTTATTAAGCCATTAGTAACATTTATTTGGAAACCGCCACTCCCGCATCGTATCTTTACGCCACAGTAAACCCAATTCCTCAACCATGAAAAAAGCAAATTCCACCTTCAATAAACCTGCAATTGCTACCACCCCGATCGGCAGAAAACCGGCAGAAAAAATTGCACTTTTTGCACATTGTGCAAAAAGAAAAAAATCGTAATATTATCATCGCCTTAGAGATCAGCACATTAACACCCGGCATCTAAAGTAAAATTGCCGATTAGCGTCAAAAAAAATAAAATCGGCAGAAACTGCAAAACCGGCAATTATGCCCAGCCCTTTATCCCGCCCTCCAGGCTATACACTTCGCTCTGGAAGAGTGATTTGATGGTCTTTACTACCTCAGTACTACGTACCCCTGATGCGCAATACAACACCAATGGCTTGGGGCCGTCCAGGTGATCAAACACCTCGTCCAGCTTATCCATCGGTATATTCAGTCCCCCTATATTAAAGGTGGCATGCTCTTCAGGTGTGCGTACATCTATCAGCAGGTAGCCATCTTGGTGCTCACGCAGGTCGGCATGAGAGATAGTGGGCATTTTTTCGGCGCTTTGCGGCGGGCGCTTTATGTCGTTATCGGTTACGTCGGCCAGCTTTATGGTGCGGCTTTCCATGTAGCGGGCATCAAATACCAGCATTCTGCTGGTCAGCAGGTCACCCGTATTGGTCACTATCTTTACCGCTTCATTGGCCATCATGCAGCCAATAATACCCGCAAGGGTAGGGAACACACCACCATCGGCACAGTTGGGCACCATGGCAGTGTTCACATCGGGGTACACATCGCGGTAGTTGGGCGTGCGCAGGCCTTCGGCATTTTTCATGTTCCATACCGCCACCTGTCCTTCGTACTGGTATATGGCACCATACACAACAGGCTTACCGGCAAAAACACAGGCATCGTTAATGATATACCGGCTTTCAAAATTATCGGTGCAGTCCAGTATCACATCATACTGCCAGATCAGGTCCATGATGTTGTCGGCGGTGGCACGGGTATCGTACCAGGTAACATTGATATCGGGATTTTGCGCGCGCAATACCATACAGGCAATGGCGGCCTTCTTCTGGCCGGCGTCAGTTTCTCTAAAGAGTATCTGCCGGTGCAGGTTGCTGATGGAGATAATATCGTTATCAGCTATGCACAACTGGCCTACACCCATTGCTGCTAAATACTGGGCAGCAGGACAGCCCAGGCCACCGGCACCTATCACCAGCATTTTGGAGCTCTTCAGCAACAACTGCTTCTCCAGCCCGAAATCGGGCAGGTTCACCTGGCAGCTATATCTCGACTGATCTTGTCGCATGGTGTTATTGTTGAATGATGGCTCTTACCTTGCCGGCCTCTTCCGGGGTGTTGGTGTTGGTGAGCGCATTAGGGTATGGCGGTTGCAGGATAGCTGCATCATTGTTAATGAGCACCTTGCGCGGACACTTGTAACCCTCCTGCAATTTACTTAAAAGTATGGTATAAGCAGCAGGTTCCCAAATAGTTATCAATGGTTCGGGCAGCCCGTCATACGGACTTGCAAATGTAGTGGCTATTTTCAGCGGATCACGGTGATCCAGCAGATGTTGGAGTGTAGCAATGTCGAGCAGCGGCAGATCGCAGGCCACAACCAGCCAAGTAGCATCCGGGTACCTGGTAAAAGCCGATGCGATAGCCGCAGAAGGTCCCTGCCCGGCATACTGGTCTACATCCGTCAACGCCTGGTATCCGGCATTGGTGATCTCGTCGGCCTGATCATCCCGGCAGGAGATAAACACCTCATCGCAAAGGGTGGCCAGTGTATCGGCCATATGGTAGCGCTGGGGCTTGCCGTGCCAGGTAAGCAGGCCCTTATCGGTGCCCATACGCGTGCTTTTGCCACCCGCCAATAACAGTCCCTTAATCCTGTTCTTCTCTCCTGAGATCACTCTTGCCTCCCGTTTTTTCCAGTAATCGTGTTTCCTTAATCACTATATCATGACTCATCGCCTTACACATATCGTATATCGTCAGCGCAGCTACGCTGGCGCCTGTCAGCGCTTCCATCTCTATGCCTGTTTTGGCCGTAACAGTTGCTGTGCAGGTTATCTCTACCTCGTTGTCCTGGTTTAGGTGTATATGCACCTTGCAATTATCCATAGGCAGCGGGTGGCAGAGGGGGATCAGTTCGCTGGTCTTCTTAGCGGCCATAATGCCTGCTATTATAGCCGTCTGGAACACAGCCCCCTTCTTGGTTTGTATGTCGCCATTCGCCAGTTTTTCCAGCACTACATCGGGCAGGTACACCAGGCTGCGGGCGGTGGCGGTACGCAGGGTTACCTGCTTGCCGCTTACATCAACCATATTGGCCCGCCCTTCGTTATCTATATGCGTCAGATCGCTCATGAGGTACAAAGTTACAAAACGCATGTGTTCAGGCGCTATCTCTTAAAGGGCCATAACCTGTACACTTCGCCGGCTTTAAACCCGGTCTTGTCTAATGGTAACTCTAAAAAAGCATTGCTTTCTACAAGGTTGGCCAGGTCGCCCGACCCATTGCCGGGGATGGGGGTAGCCACCAGTTGCGCCTGCTCGTTCATATGGGTGGCCACTTGCAGAAAGTATTGCAGTTGGGGGGTAAAGGTAAAGTCGGTAGCCAGCGCTGCATAAGCAGGCCGCAGTGCAATGCCCATGCTTTTATAATACCATGGTAAAAAATACCGGTGCAGGCACATAAACCCCGATACAGGGTTGCCTGGAAATGCAAAGATGAGCGTATTGCCATGGCTGCCAAACCAAAAAGGCTTGCCGGGGCGCTGCTGCACTTTATGTAAATGTTTGTGTACGCCCAGCTTATCCAGCACCATTGGCAGGTGATCATACTTACCCATAGACACTCCGCCGCTAAGTAACAATACATTATATTGGCCCGGCGCTTCGCTCAATTGTTGTTCTATGACGGTGGCATCATCTGGCAGGTGCATCATATCGGCATCCAAACCATTCTCCCGCAATACGGCCTGTATGGTATAGTTGTTCGACCGGCGTATCTGCCAAGGCTTGGGCGTCTCATCTACTTCTACCAGTTCATCACCGGTAGATACGATGAGTATACGGGGTTGTCTTTTTACAGGTAATAGTGTTTGGCCAATGGTAGCAGCCACATTGATGATCGCGGCGTCTACCATGTTACCTGCGGTAGCTGCTACATCTCCTTTGCGCTTATCGGCGCCTTTGTAATGTATGTTTTGTCCTTGCTTTATTTTGGGGTTGACTATCAGTGCTTTACCGTCTTTTATTTCAATATGCTCGTAAGGGATCACTGTGTCAGTCGATGGACTCAATGCACCGCCGGTCATGATCTCTATGCATTCTTCGTCATGGTCAATGTTCAGTGGCACATCGCCTGCGGCTTGTGTTGCTTTAATGGTAAATGACGTGATGCCCCGCTCTATGGCACTGTAGCGGACAGCGATGCCATCCATGCTTATCCTGTCATACGCGGGCATATCGCGGTCGCATACCAGGTCTTCGGCCAATACGCGGCCCAGGGCCTGCTGGAACGGCACGTACTCGATGCCATAATCCTTTGTTTGTGATAATACGATCTGCTCTGCTTCCTGAACGGTTATCATTAATTCGATATTTTAGTTTCACGCAAAGAGCGCAAAGGTCTACCGCAAAGTACGCAAAGATTAAGAGTAAGTAGGCGAAGCACGCAAAGTGTCTGCATACATAATCTATCAAGTAGGCGAAAATACAACACCCGGCAATAGAGGGCCGGGTGTTTGAAAGAAATCTAAAGGGTATTACTGTCCAATTTTAGGCGGTATCAGTTTGTAGATGACCGGCGTTACTATGCGCGATAGCAGGGTAGAGCTTATCAGGCCACCTATCAGCACTATAGCCAGTGGCGCTATCAGCGGGTTAGTGGATATGGCGATCGGCAAAAGCCCCCCAATAGCTGTAAGCGATGTAAGCACGATAGGCAGGAAGCGTACTTCGCCGGCTTCGCGGATGGCATCATCCAATCCTTTGCCCTGTTCACGCAGCTGGTTGGTAAAGTCTACCAACAGTATGGTATTCTTTACTTCTATACCCGCTAGCGCTATCAGCCCTATAATAGCTACGAACGACAAAGAATTACCCGTGAGCCATAATGCTGTAGCAGCACCCACAATACCCAATGGTATTACCGACAGCACAATAAGCGTGCTCTTGAACGTACGGAACAGCAATATAAGCATGGCAATGAACATGAATACGGTGATAATAATGATGGTAGTAAAACCACCAAACGAATCTTTTCGCGATTCTATTTCGCCGCCCATCTCGTAGCTGTAGCCTTTAGGTAGTTGCATCTTGTCCATCTTATCTATCACATCTGTTATCACCCTGTCTACCAGGAAGCCCTTCTGCACATTGGCCTTTACAGACACCACGCGCTTCTTTTCCATATGGTTGATGTTGAGCGGAGATGTTTCCAGTTTCAGCGTGGCTACCTGGCTGAGCGGGATGGCTGTGCCCTGGTTATTATTCACAAACAGGTTGTTGAATACATCCAGCGTTGGGCGCTCATCGCGGCTGCGGGTAAGCAGTATGTTATAGTCGTTCTCGTTATTGTCGGTGTACTTGCCCAGGTTGAAGCCTGCTACCGCCAGGCGCACGGTACGGTCTATGTTTACCGTTGGCACACCCAGCATCTGGGCTTTCTCTTTGTTGATATCTACCTTAATGTCGGTTTTTAGCAGGCTTACAGGGTTGTTCACGTAGATAGTACCCTGTGTCTTCTGCAGCATCTCTTCCACACGACCGGCAAGGGCGCGGATTGTATCCAGGTTGTCGCCAAACAGGCGTACCTCTACCGGTGCCACAACAGGCGGGCCTTGCTCAAAGTTCTTTACCTCTATTTTGGCACCGGGGTATGGTGTCCATTTCTTACGGAACTTCTCTATCAGCTCCAGCTTTTTATCGGGCGCTGTGTGCTCGTCCAACTGCACAAATATCTGGCTGTAGTCGCTGCGCTCATTCTCCTGTATCTCGTTATAATAGATACGTGGGTTGCCCTTGCCTACGTTGGTAGCAAAGTATTTTACTGCTGGTTCTCTCTTCAGTTCCTTTTCAATACTATCGGCAATGCTGTTGGTATAGGCTAGGTTGCTCTGCGGCGGGGTAGTGATGTTGATAAAAAACTGGGGCTTTTCAGATGACGGGAACAGACTGAAACCCACTGCTTTAAACAGTACCATTGCACCTGCAAATATAGCCACCGCTACACCTATGGTAAGGAATGGGCGAGCCAGTGCTTTATCCAACAGGCGGGAGTAGCTGCCATGTATCATCTTCTTCAGCGCACGCATAAAGATGTTGCCATCGGGGTGGCCGGTGTGGTTCTTTAACAGGCGGCTGGAAAGGAACGGTATGATGGTAAGTGATACCGCCATAGATGCCAATACAGAGAAGATAACCGCCAGCGGCAAACCGCGAATGAAGTCGCCAGAGCCCTCGGGCAGGAACACCAACGGCATAAAAGCGATGATGAGCATGATGGTGCAACCCAGTACTGCCTTGCCTATCTGCCCGGTAGCCTTAAGCGTAGCATCCATGCGGCTATGCCCTTCCAACATCCAGCGTTCTATATTCTCAACCACCACAATACTATCATCCACCAACAAACCCAGCGCTACTACAAGACCTACAATACTCAACTGATTGAGGTTGAAGCCGAATACATTAAGTAATACAATGCCTATAGATAACGACAGCGGTATAGAGATCATCACTATCAATGCAGGGCGAAAGCCTAACGGCAACAGGGTAACAGCTACCAGCAGTATGGCTATGATAAAATCTTCGCCCAGTCCGGCCAGGCGGTGGTTCACATTATCGGCCTGGTCAAAGTTCTGCACCAGGTCTATATTGGCGGGCAGTGACTTTTTGAACTGCTCTATGATAGGCTGATAGGCTTGTTTTGTTTTAGTAATGTTCTCGCCTTCTTTCTGTGCTGCCACTACAAACAGGCAGCGGTGGCCGTTGAGCCGTGTCTTATATTTATCATCATCGAAGCCATAGTACACCTTGGCCAGGTCTTTCAATAGGATATTACTACCATTGGCTGAGTAAACGATGGTATTCTTTATCTCGTCAATATCTTTGTAGTTGCCGCTGGTTTTTATGTTGAATGTCTTATTGCCTGCATCTATGCTGCCGCCGGGTATGTTGGCTATTTCACTTTGCAGCGCACCAATAACAGCATTCGTGGGTATGTGCACACGACTCATCTTCTCCATGTCTAGTTCTATGCGCACCTGCTGCTCGGGAATACCGTGTATTTCCACCTTCTTCAGGGCTGGTAGTTTTTCCAACTCATCCTGTAGTTTTTCGGCATAATACTTCATCTTTTCACGCGGGGCATTTTCCGATATCATGGCCAGCTGTATGATGTTCACGTCGGATGGCTGAAATTTCTGCACGTCTATACTCAGCACCTCAGGTGGTAATTCATTTCGCTTGTTGTTCACCACTCTGGTCAACTCCTGGTACTTGCTTTCTACGTTGCTGCTGTACTTATATTCTACACGCATTACCGCTACACCATCGCCTATAGAGCTGCGCACACGCTTAATGTTATCCAGCCCGTATATTTCTTTTTCCAGCGGCTTTACAACCAACTCTTCCATGTCTTTAGGACTGGTGCCGGGGTAGACGATCACTACGGGAAAAATAGGCGCGTGCATTTCAGGGTCTTCGCTGCGGGGCATACCCATGATGGTAGTAAGGCCCAGCGCAATGATCATGATGAATATGACCAGCGTGAACTGGTAGTTTTTTACTGCATAATCGGATATCTTCATGGCTTACAGTTTTGCAGTTGAGTTATTGGTTACCTTAATGGTGCTGTTGTCTGTTAAGTAAGCGCTGCCGCTGATGATGAGCGCACCGGCATCCTGCAGGCCATCGCTGATGATGACCTTATCCTTTTCTATTGATGAGACAGTCACCTTTACCTTATGAGCGGTTTTGTTGTCTGTGGTCACAAATACGTAACCACTGGTGCCATCGCCATCCAGCAGCGCATCGTATGGTATGGCCCAGCTGTGCGCGGTGCCTTTACCTGCACTTGTGCTGATGGCTGCTTTGCCGAACATACCTGCTGCTATGTTAGCAGGCTTGCCGTTCAGCTTAATGTCTATGCTAAAAGAGCCTGTAATAGGGTCTGCACCTTCCGATCTGCGAGCAACAGTACCTTCAACCGTGCCGGCATCTGTAACAACAGTAGCCTTATCGTTTATAGTAATAGCTGCCCATTGCCTGTCGCTTATGCCTGCCCGTAGATACCATGCGCCGGTTTTAGCGCCGTTTATCTGCAGCACAGCATTGCCGGATGCTACCTGCTGGCCTTCATTCATCATTTTGTGCAATACATAGCCGCTTCTTGTTGCCCGTATCTCTGAATGGGTTTTATTGAACTCGGCTGCTGTTAATTGCTGGCGGGCCAAGTCCACCGCTGTTTGTGCATTCTGCATTTGCTCCAGTGTAGCCACGCTATCTTTATACAGGTTGGTCACACGCCTCAGATCGCGGGTAGCTTTTTCATAGCCTATGCGCGCCTGGTCGGCAAGCGCGTTTATTTCTGCCATGTTCAGGGTAGCCAACAGCTGTCCCTGCTGTACGGCATCACCTTCTTTCACGAGTATCTTATTGATGATACCACCTGTTTTAAATGACAGGTATACCTCATCATCTGTAGTGAACTGCCCCGAAGTATTGATAATACCGCCTTCGGCAGAGGTAGCCAAAGCCATTGTTTTAACCGGAATTATATCCGTATCTGTTTCTTTGGCAGTTTCCTGCTTTGTACTGCATGAGGCCATGATAACAGGCAGTGCAGCGATGGATAATATTTGTATGAGTTTCATGTTCTGTGTGTGTTTGAAATTTTATTGTTTTCTGTTTGCTTATATAAACCCCGGCCCTAAAGGAGGTGTTGTTCGATTCTGTGTATTAGCCGGTTCTTTGCGGTAAACCTTTGCGTTCTTTGCTTGTCAGCCGGCAGGCGGGTGTAAACTCTATTCTAATATAGCTTTTCAATCTATCGGATAGCTTGCCTGGTTGCGTTCTATATCGGCCAGGGCACTTAGTACGCCGGCCTGCGCCAATGAGAGTTGCAGTTGGGCACCTGTTTCCTGATTCAGCGCGTCTATCAGCTCTATGTACAGTAGTTGTCCTTCTTTGTATACCTTAAGCTGGTCTGTGTAATATTTATTGGCCAGGATAGCCTGCTTTTGTGCGCTGTTGTAATTGGCAAGGGCTGTATTATAATTGTTTTGTGCCTGTTCCATTTGCAATTGCAGGGCCTTTTCGGTTTGGCTGTATTGTGCCTGTAGCGCATTCACATCGGCTTTTGCCTGCATTGTTTTGTATTTGTGCTGGCCACCGGCAAACAGATCCCATTGCAGGTTTACGCCCCACATAAAGTATTGTGTTTTGTTATCGTATTTGAAATCGAAGCCTTGTGAACCAAGATCAAGGAAGGTGTTGAGTTTGGGTACAAGGTAAGAGCGCTGCATTTTTTCAGCCAATGAATAAGCAGCTATACCAGTCTTCAATTGCACCAGTTCTTCGCGCTCGGCAACCTTATCAGAAGATGTAGCCTGCCCGTTAAAGAGGCTGCTGTCTATTATTATGTCGGCTGACAGCTCCCTGTTCAAAAGAAAGTTGAAGTATGCTTTGGCATTTTTTGCTGTGTTTTTAGCCTGTGTTACAGATGCCTCTATCTTTTCCTTCTCGGTTTGCGAGCGGGTGAGCGCTGTATTGTTGCGTACGCCATTGCGCAGCAGGCTTTCGTTTACTCTTATGTTCTCGTTAACCAAGGCTAGTGCGCTATTATATATCTCCACAGCTTTCTCGGCCTGGTAATATTGGTAGTAGGCAGTTTTGATGCTTTTTACCAGTTCGCGCTTATATACGTTTACCGCAGCCTGTTGCTGGTTGATGAGCTCTTTTTTGATCTTTTGGTTATAATATATCTCCGCGTTGATGAGGGGTAGAGCTGTCCTGAATTTTGCATCATAAAAATCGTCAGGATTTAGTTGGATAGATGCATTCTGTACCTGCGGAAAGTTCTCTGATGCCGTGAGATGATTTAGTGTGCTATACACCGGGTTCAGCAGGTCTCCGATGGGGAAGTCGATCGTACGACCGCCTTGTGACCGCACATAACTGCCCTGCAAACTAATGTTTGGCAGAAATAATGCATTGGCTTCCCTAAGTGCATACAGCGATTTGTCGAGCTGTATTTTTTGTTGTTTCAGGCCATCGTTGCTTTTGAAGGCTTGGTGAATGTAATTGTCCAACACGGACTGCGCATATACGCCCCGCATCTGGGCCAGCGCGAGCATTAATATTAATGCTATTCTTTTGTTTAATAATGTTGACATTATGAACACTGTTTATTTATGTGGCAAAAAAAATATAAAATCTTTCTTTTTCTTTTTTAAACTGCTGTATCAACCGCTACACCAACAACATCCTCAGCCAGGCTAATATAATTTACATGCTAACTTTTTATCAGGGCCAGAAACTGATCTACAGCTGCATTGGTTAATTGAACCAGCGTGGCTTCGTCTATCTGCATGGCTTGTAAACGGCAACTAACATCTAGAGAAACAAGACCATGCCCCATAGACCACACGGACAGAGCTGCCACCATAGGGTCTTTAAAGCGGATTAGCCCATGTTCCATGCATTCCTGCAGGGTAGTGAGCAATAGCATAAACGAATCCGAGTTGTTGTCCCATCCGTCTTCTGCCGCTACGCAATTCATCGGTGCCTTTATCGTGAACATAAGGTCATACATTTCAGGGTTGGCTTTTCCGAAGCGTACATAACTCCTGCATAGCTGCGTCAGTCGCTCCCATGGGTCTGTACTGGTAACTTCTTTGGCAAATGTTTCTTCCAGTTTGGCAAATGCCTGTTTCTGTACCTCGTATAGCAACTCGTCCTTATCTTTATAATAGAGGTAAATAGTCGCCGGACTGTATTCTATTTTTTCCGCAATATTCCGGATGGAGGTTTTTTCATACCCTTCGGTAAGGAACATGGAAATAGCAGCGTCAATTATCCTGGCGCGCATCTCCTGCCTTTCTCTTTCTTTCCTTTCACTGATCCCCATTATTTTGAAATATTTACAATGCAAATTTACTGAACACTGTTTATCATTTCCAAATTTATTTTCTGAAAGTAGTGTTTGTAGCTGCAAACAGAGTTGATTTCCTATCAGACAAGAGGCTATTTGCCTTACTTTTGCGGAAATTATATGAGCGCACTTGTTCGGTTTTTACTGGTATTATTGTCTGTAGCAACGGGTGCTGTATTTATATATTCAGCCTATACCAAAGCCTTTCCTATCTATAGTTTTGAGGCTACTCTTGTAGAATACGCCCACTTTCCGGCGCTATTGGCCGGTATAGCGTCTCGCATATTTGTATCGCTTGAGGCGGCCATGGGCTTGCTTATACTGCTGAATATATATGGCTGGCGCAAATGGGTGTTGTGGTTTACTATTGCCCTGCTAATGGTATTTAATATATACCTGATATATCTGTGGGTGGTTTATGGCTCAGCGGTGAATTGCGGTTGTTTTGGCGATGCTATATGGATGAACGCACCAATGTCTTTACTTAAAAATGCCTTTTTGCTAGCGGCATTGGGCACATTGGTGAAGTACCATAGGGGTATTACCCTTAAATGGACACCGATTGTATATATATCAGTCCCACTCAGTTTGCTTATTTGTTCGTTCATTGCTTTTCCGCTTTTCCAGGACGCCGGTGCTAAGCCGGATATCACTTCCTGGTACTCCGGAAAGGCGGTTACCATCGTGCCATCGGTAGACCTGAGGAAAGGAAAGCATGTGCTGGCTTTTTTAAGTCCATCTTGCTCACACTGTATGAAGGCGGCGAAGAAAATGCATGATATTCACCTGCAATATCCCAATACTTCTTTTTTTATGGTAATAGGCGGTACGGAAAGCAAGCTGGACAGTTTCTGGAAACACAGCGAAGCAGAGGACCTGCCTTATACCCGTATGGAAAAGGAGGCTTTCCTGAAGAACACCGGAGGGGTATTTCCGCGCATTGTATTGCTGAAAAACGGGACCATTGTTGCCCATACAGGATATAAAGAACTGAATGCCGAAACACTGAATAACTGGATGAAAAATTAAAAAACGGCAGGTGTGGATATCATTTTTGTGGTTATTCACCCTGATTTTCATATTTTAGCCATCCGATTGATTTTTCCTGCATTTGTGGGCAAAGCCTTAATACCTATAAAAGACAAAGTAAAACATGCAATATCAGAAGACCGGTCTTATAGTAGTAATACCGGTGTACAATGAACAGGAGTGTATAGAAGAAGTATTGACATCGTGGGGTACATTCCTGGCGCGATACCTGAAGGATGTTTCCTTTAAAATAGTTGTTGTTAACGATGGTTCTCGTGATAATACTCCGAAGATACTAGACGATATTGCCACCAAATACCCTTATCTGCATATCGTTCACCAGCAGAATGGCGGCCATGGAGAGGCCGTGCTGAATGGATATAGCATAGCACTTAAGTTTGATCCGGACTGGGTTTTCCAGGTGGATAGCGATAACCAGTTTATGCCGGATGATTTTCCGAAATTGTGGGAACAACGCAATAAATCTTTCTTCTTGCTGGGGGCACGTAAAAAACGTTACGATGAGTTCAACAGGTTGGTCATTACCCGAATTGTGCGGGCTATTATTTTTGTCCTGTATCGCGTGTTCCTGATAGACAGTAACATCCCTTACAGGCTTATCAAAGGCAGTTACCTGAAGATGCTCCTTAATGACTTGCCGGGCAGGCCGTTTGCGCCAAATATCTTCCTGTCGGTAATGGCTAAGAAAGATGGTAACGATGTAATGTCTATACCAGTAACGCACAAAGAGCGCGAAACAGGCCAGGTGTCCATCATTAAATGGAAATTGCTGAAAGTATGTTTCAGATCAGCTAAGGAGTTGCTGGGCTTTGCATTCAGCATTAAAAAGCGCGATCTGCGCAAGGTTGCTTAAGCCGCAGGGTTGAAACCCTGTGCTATTATAAAACGTCCTTTCAGGGCGTTACCATGTGGTTGTATGTTTTGTGCAGGTTTGTGGCGGCTGATGGCGAAAATGATATTTTAATTTTTAAGTTTTTAATTTTTACTTTTTACAGTGTCTCATCATAAGTATATCATAATAGGTGCCGGTCCTACCGGGCTTGGTGCTGCTTACAGGCTTAAAGAGCTGGGTGTAGAAGATTTCATGGTGCTGGAAAGAGAGCCGGATGCCGGCGGTCTTTCTTCGAGCTATGTAGACGATATGGGCTTTACCTGGGACCTGGGTGGCCATGTGCAGTTCTCTCACTACAAGTACTTTGATGACCTGATGATGAAGGCGCTTGGTGAAGACGGCTGGTTGAATCACCAACGCGAATCGTGGGTGTGGATACGCGACCGTTTTGTGCCATATCCATTCCAGAACAATATCCGCTGCCTGCCCAAAGAAGAGATGTGGCAGTGCCTGCAGGGACTGATCAAAGAATACAAAAGCGCCACTTACCAGAAGCCTGCCAACTTCCGCGAATGGATAGTGGCGACGCTGGGCCAGGGTATAGCTGATGTATTTATGATACCCTACAACTTTAAGGTATGGGCTTACCCTACAGAAACCATGAACTATACCTGGATAGGCGAGCGCGTGGCTGTGGCCGACCTGGAAAGGGCAACAAAAAATATACTGTTTGATATAGAAGATGTATCGTGGGGACCTAACAGTACTTTCCAGTTCCCTAAGTACGGAGGTACCGGATCTATATGGTTGAGTGTTGCCAAAATGATCGGTTACGATAAGTTCCGCTTTGGCAGTGTGGTGACATCTATTGACGAGCAAACAAAAACTGTTTATTGTGAAGATGGCAGCACGCATACTTACGACAAGCTCATCAATACAATGCCGCTGGACATTCTGGTGAACAAGCTGAAGTATGCGGAGGACAGCCATAAGGAAGTAGCAAAACTGCTGAAGCATTCCACCACCCACGTTATAGGTATAGGCCTTAAAGGCAAGCCTGTAGATGAGCTGGCTACCAAATGCTGGATGTATTTCCCTGAAGATAATTGCCCATTCTATAGGGTTACGGTATTCTCTAACTACAGCCCTAATAACGTGCCCGATATCAACCAGCATTGGTCGCTGATGGCAGAGGTAAGCCAGAGCGAAGTGAAGCCGGTAAATCCTGATACAATAGTTGAAGAAACAATACAGGGTATGCTGAATACTAAACTGATACAGAGCCGCGATGAAGTGATATCGGTATGGTATAAGAGCCTTGATTATGGTTACCCAACACCTTCACTGGACCGCGATAAAGCGATCAACAAGGTGATACCGGAACTGGATAAGCTGGACATCTATTCCCGTGGCCGATTTGGTGGCTGGAAGTATGAAGTGTCTAACCAGGACCATTCACTGATGCAGGGCGTTGAAATTATCAACAAACTGGAACTGGGCATTAACGAGGTGACTTTTGCTTTCCCAGGAACGGCTAATGCCATGTGGGGTAAGTAAGGAGAAAATAGATTTGATATAGATAGCGGTAAGCAATGCTTGCCGCTATTGTTTTTTAATAACTATCGATGTTGCAAACGCTATCCCCACTACCAACAACGCCCCAATTACATTCAGCCACAGGAAAGAAACTATATCGACGATATAGACAGCAATTACAATGGCCTCGGTGATGAGCGCTGCAACGAAAACCGCAGAGCCATTGACTTTCTTCATGTAAAAGGCCACGAGAAATATACCAAGTATAGTACCATAAAACAGCGAGCCAAGTACATTAACGGCTTCGATAAGAGAGCCTAGTTGCGCTGCAAACATGGCTACACCTATACAGAACAATCCCCAGGCCAGTGTATGCCAGCGGCCGTATTGCAGTTCCTGCTTTTCGCTAAGGTGTTTGCGACCACGGATGTGGATATCTACCAGTGAACTGGCGGCCAAAGAATTGAGCGCAGCCGATATAGAGCCCCACGATGCCAGGATAATGACAGCGAACAATAGCCCGATAACTCCGGTAGGCAATGTCTGTTGCACGAAATACAGGAAGATGTAGTTAGTGTCGCTTTTGTCGGGGCCGTAATTGTTGTCCGAAATTATCTTTGCGGTGGTATCTCTCAGTGCCTTTATCTTATCCTGTGTTTCACGGAAAGCTGCTAACCGAGAGGGATTTTCATTGCCCGCTGCTGATCTCTGACTCATCAATTCCTTAGTCTCATCTTCCAGTTGCTTATGTAGATTGGTATGTTGCTGTTGCAGTGACGCCGCTACCACAGGCTGTGCTGACTGGAATTTTTTATAGGCTGTAGTGTTGCAATACAACGGTGCAGGGTTGAGCGTATAGAGCACAAATACCAGCACACCTATCATCAGTATCAGGAACTGCATGGGTATTTTCACCAGCCCGTTCAGCAACAGGCCCAGCTTGCCGTCACGGTCGTCTTTGGCGGTAATGTAGCGACCTACCTGGCTCTGGTCGGTGCCGAAGTAGGAGAGCGCTAAAAAGAAACCGCCTATCAGCCCGCTCCATATATTGTATTTATCCTTCCATGAGAAGGATGTGGTGATCACATTCAGCTTGCCGGATTTACCTGCTACGTACAGCGCATCACCTATATTGCCGGGCAGGCGCTGGATAAGCAGGCCGGCGGCCAATGCCATAGCGCCTAATATTACCAGGAACTGCAGTTTTTGAGTGTGCGCTACGGCTTTTGCGCCCCCGGTATAAGTATAGATAAGCAGCAGGCCACCTGTAATAATGTTGGCCAGGTAGATGTTGATGCCCAAGATAGAAGATATGATAATGGCAGGCGCATAAATACTGATACCGGTAGACAGACCCCTGGACAATAGAAACAGAAATGCAGTAAGCCGCCTTGTTTTCCTGTCGAAGCGTTGCTCCAGGTATTCGTAGGCGGTGAACACATTCATCTTCCGGAAGATAGGGATGAAGGTGGCGCTGATGACGACCATGGCTATTGGCAGGCCGAAATAGTATTGCACAAACCGCATACCATCGGTATAAGCCTGTCCAGGAGCGGAAAGAAAGGTTATAGCACTTGCCTGTGTGGCCATGATGCCCAGTAACACTATATACCAAGGCATTTGCCTGTCGGCAAGCAGATAAGAGTGAGCGCTGCTTTGCTTACGGCCTTTATACAGGCCATAAGTGATCATGAAGCATAAAGTAATAAAAAGTACAGACCAGTCGGTAGTGCTCATTGCCAGGCGCGGGTAAACCAAAGATAAAGCCCTATTTGTATAAATAGCGCGGCCAGCAAGGCAATGTACCAGTAATTCCAGTTAATATTTTTCCCGGCCTTCAAGATGAAAATGTTGTTATTACAATAACAGCAAAGCTACAATAAGAATGATCAGTAAAATGGCAATGGGTACGGCACCTAGTATAATGCCTGTTACAGCCTGCCTGTAGTACTTATTCCGGCGATCTGCCCCTATAATGCCGAGTATAAGGGCCGGTATAGAAGTCATAAATGTGAGCGGGTATATACCCAGTATACCCAGTATCAGTGCAAGCCTGGCTTCCTTTTCGTGATTTTTATATGGGCGGGTATAGTGCCGTGTAGTAGGGTTTTTATTCTGTTGTGCGGGGTTATTGTCCATTATGGCGGGGTCGTATCGACGTTCGCCCTTGTAAACGGGGCTATCTGCAACCTCTACCCGGGCGTTGCCTGCAGGGTAGGGTATAAATGCCGCAAACGAACTTTGCGAAGTGCTCATTAACAATGCCAATAAAATATAGAAGAGGTGTTTATAAAGTCTCATAACTGTATGCGTGTTATCGCAATGTCGCAATTATTATGCCACTTTCTATATATGTTTAAAATAAAATGAGCAATGGCGGCTAACCATTGCTCATTCTTATCAAGTAAGTATTTATAAATTGTTTTTACAGCAGTGCCAGCAAGGCGACTATACCAATAACTAAACCGATAACTGCTAGGAGATGGTATTTATAACCAGAACCCAGGCCGATGATACCAAATATAAATGCGCCGAGTGAGAACAATACGAAGCCTACGTAAGAAAAGGCCAGCAGCGCAAGAATACCAAATACCAGCGCAAGAATACCAGGCCATCCCGGACGGCCGTCGGTGTCACCAACCACTACATCAGGATGCAGTTTAGCTTTGATCTTTTGTACAAAATTCATCTGTTTCATTTTAAATGCAGATGCTTTTGTGGTTGTTACGGTAGCCTCATCATTCGATGCAGGTTTTACGGTAGCCGATTCTTCTGTGGCAGCAGGGGTATTTTTCTTTATGGCAAATGCGCCATAGCTTAAATTGATTCCTCCGAAGAAGGCAATCATCAGGCAAAGTGTAATGATCCTTGTTTTCATCTTTTTCTGTTTTTAATGGTTAGTTATCTTTTTTCAAAAACATTATAAGAAGCATGCCAATGTTGCCGGCTAAATAAAAACAAAAAAGCGTGCTGTGCAGCACGCTTTAGACAGTAAGTTTAATAACGGAGGCTATTTACCTATGCTCAGCATGTTCATAAACAGGCGTATAGCGCCTTTGTTGCCTGCCGGCAACTGCCTGTTAAATGAAAGTGGCGTATAGATGTAATAACCCTTGCCCAGTTTGGTATACAGGGTACCGCCCAGTAATGGCTGCTCGTTGGCATCGTGCATACTGAAGAGCGTTTTGTAGTTATCATCCCATTTTACAGGGAAATAAAGTCCACGTTCCTGCACCCAGTCAGCAAAGTCGATATCCATTATTTTGTTGGGGTAGTTAAGGATGCGTGCCTGCGGATCTGTATAGGTAACTGCAGCATCTTCTTCCGTTACCCTAAGCGTTGACAATGTAATAGGATACGGGCCTATCCTGGTTGTGGCCATATCTTGCAGCGTGTTGTACTGCATCACCAACGTGCCACCGTTCTCGGCATATTTCATCAGCACAGGCAGCCAGTTGCTCATCCGTTTTTCTACATTTACGGCGCGTATACCGGTTACAATAGCATCGTACCTCATCAGCGATGTAGCATCTTTCAGATCAGCATCTTTCAGCATATCCACCTGCACGCCCGCTTCCCTTAGTATGGCCGGTATGTTGTCTCCCGCGCCTTCTATATAGCCTATCCTTTTCGCTGTCACCTTCCAATCGCGGCGTAACACCTTGGCATACGGAGTGGTGAAGTATTGCAGTGTTGGTATGTGGCTGTACTGTATCAGGTGCTGCGATTTGATGTAAGATGTATTACCCTCGTCAAGCGTAGCAAACAGGAAGAACTCATGCTCCTTACGGGCATTAGTCACCTCAGGGCGAAGGTGAACGAATACCAGGGTATCGGTGCCTGCCGCAACACTGAGGTTAGGGATGGTTGCCACCGTGCCTTTATTGTCTGATATGTATAGTTTGCCATTAGCTATGGCTTTCTCTGCATGTATTTTAATGGTCATATCCACAGAGCCGTCAGGGCCTGATATCAGTACATTATTGCTAAAAGAAAGCTCTGCCTTAGGTACAATGCGCAATTGCTCTACCACATCACCCTTTACAGGATCCAGCTTTTTATAAGATAGTGGTACGTCAACATTGAACAACTCATCGCCGATCTTAACAGTGAGCGTGGCGTTCAGTTTGTTGGGCGTTTCGGGTAGTCCTTTTGTAAGATCATCCTGCACGCTGAAAGCGCCGGCACTTTCCGGCTTTTCGTGCAGCCAGTAAGGCTCAGTAAACGGCGCGTTATCCGGTATAGTAATGCTGTGCTCGTATTTCATCAGCGAGTCATTACTAATGTCTTTGTTCATAGCTGCCTTATCGCCTTCGCTCCAGGTAATGTCCTTTAATATTACTGGTACATCGGTAGACCGGGCAATAACCTGCAGGGTAAATGGCAATGTACTTCCTGCCACTGTTTGTGGTGTTTTGGCATATACCTCGGCCATAAAGCCGGAGCAGTCAAGTATCACCTTATCCAGCTCGGCCAGTTTTTCTTTGCGCCAGTATTCGTCTTTTACGGCAGCTATTTTCTTACGTACTGCCAATAGCGCGGGCAGGCTGGCATCGGGGTGGCGGAAATCAAAAGCCTTCTGTATGGCCTTTATGTCTGCGCCAATGTCTTTCCTGCCTACACGGCCCCAAGTAATATCTATGCCCTCGAACAGGGAACTGTCGGCAGGGGAACCGTCTACCAGTTTGAAGAACTCTGTCTGTATGCCCGGCACACTTGGGGTGCCTGCACCCTGGCTTTTGTGCACACTACGACTGGCACCTGCCAGCTCACCCGTGCTCATACCCAGGGTAGAGGAGTAGTCGCCAACTGCTATCTTCAGTTGGTTCTCCGCAGTTGTATTCCTGTCGCCAAAGCGATAGGTATTCCAGAAAATGCGCTTAGGCTGCCATGGCTTAAAGAAGATGAGGTGATCGGGGTATTTTGTTTTGTCGCCCGCAGCTTTAAATGCCTCTTCAGCAATAATGGCCGATGCCGCATGCTGGCCATGTCCTGCCAGCGTATCGGGTGGGAAACGGCATATCACCACATCGGGCCTGAAGCGGCGCATGATCCACACGGCGTCACCAACCAACTGTTTTTCATCCCAGTGTTTAAATGTCTCCTGGTAGCTTTTAGAGAACCCAAAATCTATGGCGCGGGAAAAATACTGTTCAGCACCGTCTATCTTGCGTGCCTCCATCAGTTCATGTGTGCGGATGAGGCCGAGTGCTTCGCCCTGTTCGCTGCCCAATATGTTCTGACCGCCATCGCCACGGGTAAGCGACAAATAGCCGGTGCGAATATTCTTTTCGTTTACCAGCCATGCCAGCAGGCGGGTGTTCTCATCATCGGGATGGGCTGCTACATACAGCACATTTACAAGATGACGTAGCTGTGCTATCTCGTGGTATATTTTATCGGAGCTGGCGGGGCGTACCTGTTGAGCTGTGGCTGCCGACCCGATAGCTGCGGCTACTACGAGTGAAGAAACTTTTTTCAACATAGATGTTATTTTTGACGTATGCCAGCCCATGTGGACTGGCATACGGTTTTATCTCAAATCAATATCTGAACCCTGGATTGGGATCTTGGTTCTTATTAGTAAGTTTTCTTGTCGGTTGCAAAGTTGCCGCGGTTGATCTCTTCTATCAGCGAAGTAGCATTGTGGTTATATTCTGCTTCAAATGCACCGCCCTTAGCTGTTTCCATAGACTTTTTAGCGGCTTCTATGGCCTTGGCGTTGTGGCCCAGTTTCTTTTCTATACGCGCTTTCAGCCACCACATGTAGAACGCGGTAGGTTCTGCTTCAAGTGCCTTGTCTACATACTGGTTGGCTGTTTCCAGCTTTATGTTCTTTTCGTTGTAGTAATTGGCCACCTGGAAATACGGTGTAGTAGGGTGATTGATCGCCTTGTCTATGCTTGCTTCTATAGCATCGTTGTTCAGCGCTTTCACAGGTATCTGTATGCGGGTGCGCTCCCACATCAGCTCTATTTTACAGGTAGCGTAGCTGATGTCCGTTACTTCTATAGTAAATGTCTGGCACATGCCTTCCATCCTGTTGGGCTTCACATTAAAGCGCAGCACATCGTTTTCGCGGCTGTAGCCACCAGCACCCCAGTTGCCGACGCCTGTATTAAAGATAACCTCCCAGCTTTCTTTGCCGGGAACAGTATACAGTGCGTATTCGCCTGCCTTCAGCTTGGTGCCGTTTATTTCCACATCCTCACCAAACTTTATTTTAGTAGCGCCGTTGGCGCCCGTGCGCCATACATTGCCGTACTGTACTACATCGCCAAATATCTTACGGCCACGCATCGATGGGCGGCTGTAGGTAATGTCTATGTTGGAAGTAGAGAATTCCTGGCTTACTTTGGCCGTAGGGCTCAAAGAAGGCAGCTTAAGCTGTCCGTGCGAAAAAGAAAAGGTGCCTGCAAGCAGCAGCGCAGAAAGTAAAAAGCGTTTCATGAAAAATGTGTGTTTTGGAGTAGTGAAATTACGAAGTATGTACATTCAGATAACTTTATTCCCTCAATAGCCCTATAATTCTTTCGCCTACACATCTTCCTTCCGCACATTGGCCCAGGTAGTGGTTGCATAGCTCTCCCATACGAACCATAGAAGAGCAGCGGAGAGGAACGCCAGCGTAAGCTTTAGCCACCAGATGTGGATGGACAGATAATGTGCAAAACCAAGCACAGCAGGTATTAGCATGGTTAACAATGACTTGATGACCCTGCCACCGCTCTGCTTCATCTGTTCCATAGACGAAAAGGGCAACTGTCTTAAGCTGATCCGTGCCATGCATATGGCCAGCACCAATACATTCATCATCGCCAGCAATATATCCGGCACTACCGATACACCCCATATATATAATATGAATAGGGTAATAGCAGTGAAGAATGGCAGAAACAGCTTGACACACAATGCTTTAAATGCGCCTATCATAATTTGTCCCGGAGGATCGACAGGTGAAGAATAAAATACCCACGCCGCCTTATATTGGTCAGACATCACCAGGTAGTTGAGCCCGTTGATAAGTACGTATGAAGACATGTATAACAATAAAAGGTATTTTTTAGAGCCGGACAATGTTGCAAATGCTTCCGGTATAGAACTGCCGTTTTGGGTGAGCAGGTAGATAAAATATATAGGGATGAACGCCATAGAAGGGTATACGCGCATACGGAAGGTGCGGCTGCGCGATGTTTGCAGCCACGCCAGCATAAACCCGGCCTTTGCAGCGTCTTTCCGGTTAAACATGTTGGCCAGCGTTACGTACAATTTGCCGGGCTTTGCACCCCTGGCTGCTGCCGTTACCGGCATGCTTACTTCTGCACCATCTATACCGGCTATCTTCTTTGTAAACTCCGGAGCCAGCCAACGCACCAATGCAACTATACATATAACAGGCGCAAGAAGGCCGCAGGCTGTAGCGATAATGCCACCACCCATTACTTCGGGGTAGCCCAGCCAATGCCAGAAGCTTGCCAGCCAATAGCTGGGCACAAATTTTACCCAGCCAAAGTCTGATGGTTTCAGCGCGTCAATATCAATATTTACATTCCTGGGACGCAGGTACACAATAGCAAAAAAGACTATTGATGCTATCACCTGGAAGTAGCTGATAATATCCTTGAATCGCTCGGGACTAGTCAGTTTCAATATGACCAGGTATACGCCGTTGACCACAAACAGCGACATGAACGTAAGCAGGGTAATGGCCAGCGGGAAAACCAGCGCCGATGTCCACCCGTCCTGGTAGATAAGCAAACACCAGGCAGCCAGCGATGTGGGCACCACCATGCGCAACAGGTAAATAAATATGTGCAGCAGCTTGCCCAGCACCAGGGTGCGGTCGTTTATAGGGCGGGGGAATAAAGTGTACTTGTCCTTATTATCAAACAGTGCATTAGAAAAGTCCGTTATCAGGCTCAGCGTCAGCATCAGGAAGATGATGGTAAAGTACAACGCCAGCGATAGTATCCTGTCTGGTACGGCAAACAATGGTAAGCTGTAAAATGCCCCCATAAGGGTAAAGATTATGGTACTGGTTATAGTACCGTTCTTTATTTCCTTTTTTTGCGATTGCCTTCTGCCAAACCCCATAGGGCGGCGGTTGTCAATCATCAGGCGCATATTCAATATTGCACTCAACTGGTCGGTATCGGCACCCAAACCACGCCAGAAGGGCGCAGGCAGCATAGCTAATTTTAAAAACAACTTGTTCATGCTGCTATTGTTTTAGGTCGTTACGGTCGCTCATAGCTGCTGCCAGGTCATCGGCGCGCTGCACAAAATCCCCGTTCGATGTTAGCCTGGAGAATATCTGTTCCAGCGTATCGCTGTTGCCCTGCCTCAGCTCTTCTATTGTGCCGTCGGCTATAATGGTGCCGTTATTGATGAGTATTATCCTGTCCGAAACCTTTTCTACCACGTCCATCATATGCGAACAGTAGAAGATGGTTTTACCCTCCTGCTTCAGCGCCTGCAACAGTTCTTTTACCAATATCACGGCATTGGCATCCAGGCCGGATAGTGGCTCATCCATAAACACTATAGACGGGTTGTGCAACAGCCCGGAAGTAATGAGCACTTTCTGGCGCATACCCTTAGAAAAGCTGTCCATCCGTTGATCTATATTGCCTATCAGCCCGAAAGATGTAAGCATACGCGTAGCGCGGTCTTCAATCACATGGTCGTCCAGTTTATACAGCTTACCTATAAACATCAGGTATTCCCGCGGTGTCAGCAGGTCATACAATTCAGCCAGTTCGGGTATATAACCCACCTTGCTTTTTATTTCCAGTACATTTTCCCGCAGGTTTTTGCCCATTACGGTCACGTCGCCGTCGTAGTCCTGTATTATGCCAGTCAATATTTTAACGGTGGTCGATTTGCCGGCGCCATTGGGGCCAATGTACCCGATGATCTGCCCCGGAGCTACCTCAAGGTTAATATTGTTCAATACCGTTTTATCGCCGTATTGCTTACGCAGGCCTTTTATTGATATTATGGGCGTCATTTGTCGAATTTGAAAATCCTGGAAAAACATCAACTAACCCGAACCTGTATGACATACTATGTCATTAATAAGGTATTGATGCTATACAAATGTATGCTTCTCTGTGTAATGGTACCCTGGTATTTTTTCGTAAGGTTGTCCTTAACTGCCTCAATAAAAAGGATCAAGCAACTTAAAAAACTGATGCCCCTGGCGATAACTCCAGGGGCATCAGTTTCAGATATTTTCCTGATATGGTGTTTATCCATTTATCAGCATTGCGGCCTTTTTGGCAAAGTAAGTAGCTATCAGGTCAGCACCGGAGCGTTTAATGCTGGTGAGCGATTCTATGATGGCCTTATTCTCATCGAGCCAGCCCATATTTGCTGCAGCTTTTATCATGGCATATTCGCCGCTCACATGGTATGCGCTTACTGGTACTTCCACACTGTCTTTTACCTCACGGATGATGTCGAGATAGGCCATTGCCGGTTTCACCATTACTATGTCAGCACCTTCTTCCACGTCCATCAGTGTTTCCTTTATGGCTTCGCGGCGGTTGGCATAGTCCATCTGGTAGGTCTTTTTATCGCCAAAGCCGGGAGCACTATCCAGGGCATCGCGGAAGGGGCCATAAAAGCAGGAGGCATATTTGGCGCTGTAAGCCATGATGCCGGTTTTAGTGTAGCCGGATGTTTCCAATGCTTCGCGGATGGACAGTATACGTCCATCCATCATATCGCTGGGGGCTACGATATCAGCGCCTGCTTCAGCGTGGCTTACGCTCATCTGTGCCAGCACTTCAACGGTAGGGTCATTCACTATCTCTTCACCCTCTACAATGCCATCGTGGCCGTAGGTAGAGAATGGATCGAGCGCTACGTCGGTCATTACCACCATGCCGGGGCAGGCTTCTTTTATAGCGCGGATGCTGCGCTGCATCAGCCCATTGGGGTTAAGCGCTTCGGTGCCCTTATTGTCTTTCAGCTCGTCTTTACATTTAATAAAAAGCAGCACGCTTTTAATGCTCAGTGACCATAACTCTTTTACCTCCTGCAGTGTCAGGTCGATACTCATTCGGTAGTAACCCTGCATGGAAGATATCTCTTCTCTAACACCGGTGCCCTCGGTAATAAACAATGGCGCGATAAAATCGGCAGGGCGGAGTATTGTTTCAGCCACCATAGCCCGGATAGCGGGCGACTGGCGGAGTATGCGGTTTCTTCTTATTAAGTGCATTGTTGATTGATTTAGATGTGGCACACTTTCAAAGTGTGTTTGTATGATTATTTACACCCATTCCTTTGGCTTGTAATATTGCATCATCTGCTCCTCCTTGCTGCCTGGTGCGGGCTTGTGGTCGTAGTACCAGCGGGCGCGGGGAGGCAGACTCATCAGTATACTCTCTGTACGGCCATTGGTTTTGAGACCGAACAGCGTACCCCGATCATGCACCAGGTTGAACTCCACGTATCTTCCCCGTCTTATTTCCTGCCATAAGATTTCCTGTTCGGCATAAGGTGTGTCTTTCCTACGCTCCACTATCGGCAGATACCCTGTAAGAAAAGCATTGCCATTGGCTTGCTGAAAGCTGAACAATGTTTCTACACTTTCCTGTTCCGTAGGGCGCAGGTAGTCGTAAAATACGCCGCCTATGCCACGCATTTCATCGCCACGGTGTTTGTTGACGAAGTACTCATCGCAATGCTTTTTGAACTTCGGATACTTGTCAGGCCCAAATGGCTCCATTACATTCTTAAGTGTAGCGTGGAAATGGACAGCATCCTCTTCAAAAAGATAATAAGGCGTAAGATCGGAACCGCCGCCGAACCAGCTATCCAGTTTCTTGCCGGCTTTGTCGTACAGTTCAAAATAGCGCCAGTTGGCATGCACAGTTGGTACGTATGGGTTCAGCGGGTGAATGACCAGCGATAAACCACATGCAAAGAAATCACTCTCCGGCACGCCAAAGGCCTGCTGCATGGCAACAGGCAATGGTCCATACACGATGGATGTATTCACACCACCTTTTTCAAACACATTACCGTCGGCTATTACACGCGTTCTGCCGCCGCCACCTTCGGGGCGTTCCCATTTATCTTCCTTGAATTTCGCTTTGCCGTCCATGACCTCCAGCCCCGCACAAATGGTATCCTGCAGGGTATGAATGTAGTCGACAAATTGTTCTTTCAATTCCATTACTTTGAATATTCCTTTACTGCATCAACAAATGCTTTGGCATGGTCTACCGGTACATTGGGCATAATGCCATGGCCAAGGTTGGCTATATAACGCGTAGTGCCAAAGGCATCTATCATCTCTTTTACTTCCTTTTGTATCTGTGGTATTGGTGCCAACAAGTGCGATGGGTCGAAGTTGCCCTGTATCGTAATGTTGTTGCCGGTAAGTTCTCTTGCCAGCTGCGGGGTAACCGTCCAGTCTATGCCTATGCCTGAAGCACTGCTTTTGCTTATGTCTTGCATGGCATACCAGCTACCTTTCGGGAACAGGATCACCGGTGCGTGCTTGCTAACAGCATCTGATATCTGTATGAGGTAAGGCTGGGCAAAGCGTTTAAAATCAGCAGGTGATAACATGCCGCTCCAACTGTCGAATACCTGTACTGTATTAGCACCTGCAGCTATTTGTGCAATAAGATAATCTATGGTGATATCGGTAATTTTCTGCAACAGTTGGTGTGCCAGGTCTGGCTGGGTAAGGCAGAATTGTTTAGCCTTATCAAATGTCTTGCTGCCTTTACCTTCTACCATGTAGCAAAGTAGTGTCCACGGAGCACCTGCAAAACCTATCAACGGCACGCGGCCATTCAGTTCTTTTTTAGTGAGGGTTAGCGCTTTCATTACATAGTCGAGGCGCTCTGCTGCATTGTCTGTATGCAGTGCGTCTACATCGGCCTGGGTCTTTATTACTTCGGGCAACAGGGGGCCTTTACCTTCTTGCATTAACACCGTCATACCCATAGCCTGTGGTATCACCAATATGTCGGAAAATATTATAGCCGCGTCTACGCCTACCTGGTCAACAGGTTGCAAGGTGATCTCGCAAGCCAGTTCAGGCGTTTCAACGCGGGTAAAAAAGTCGTATTTATTGCGCAGTTTTATATAGTCGGGCAGGTAGCGGCCAGCCTGGCGCATCATCCATACCGGGGGACGGCTCAGTTCCTCACCTTTTAAAGCCCTTAATAACAGGTCGTTCTGTAAACTCACTTAGTAGATATATTAATGTTAGTTATTCTCTTTAAAATAGCTGATAGCCTTGTACAGCAATATTTCTTTAGATGGTGTGTCGCTGACAACTATCTTATTGGCTGTTTCCAGTTTCAGGGCATCGGCCGTCGTATTACCGATAGCAAATAAAACAGTATCGGTTCCCGGGCTGTTCATGCTGAAGAAGCTACTTACGCCGCTAGGGCTGTAGAAAAGTATAGCATCGTAGTCTTTCTCCACAAACTGCGCCTGTTCCAGCGTTCTGTATACAATTATTTCTTTGGTAATGATGCCGGATGCCAGCAGGGTGGAGGGCAGGGTATCCATACGCTTGTCGCCGCAGAAGAATATCACCTCTTGTACACCAGGTGCGTTTTTTATAGTTAGCGCCAGTTCTTCAGAATTGTCCGCCAAACCCAGTATATCTTCTTCTTTAAAATAGTGCAATACTGCTTTTTTAGTGGCGCGCTCTATACAGAATATCTTCCACCCCGGATTTTTAAAAGCCGGTGAATCGCATACAGCGGCAACCGCATTAGCGCTGGTGAACACCACTATTGCCGGGTGCTGACATGCAGCAGCAATATCTCGCTCAACGGCTGGCTCGTGGCTGCACGCCTCTACCTTTATAAAAGAGGCTATGTCCAGCAGCACGCCGCTATCCATTGCCCTGTTCAGCAGGAACGTATCGAGTGGAATGGTACTTAAGATGGTAGGTTTAGGTGTCATTTTTTTATTTCCGCTAATATTTCTTTGCCACCATTGGCCAATAATTCTTCCGCAGCAGTGCGTCCCAGCCCGGAGCTTTGTGCAATCTTAACTGTTTTTGAGACTTCAACCTTCTTCCTGCCATCCAGGCTTAGAATGTTGCCCTTGAATACTACATCTCCGTCTTCCACAACGGCCCGTGCACTTATAGGCGTGGAGCAACCGCCCATCAGCACACGCAGAAATTCGCGCTCTATTGCTGTGCAGGTAGCTGTAGGCTCGTCGTTGAGTGGGCCGCAGGCGTTCAGCATTGGCTGGTCATCCATGCGGCAGGCAATCACAATAGCACCTTGTGCAGGTGCCGGCAGCATCCAGTCCAGATCTACGGCATTGGCCGGGCGCAGGTCTATACGCTCCAGGCCCGCTGCTGCAAAAATGGCCCCGTGCCAATCACTCTCCGCTACCTTGCGCAGGCGTGTATTCACATTGCCGCGCAGATTTTCCAAGGTAGTATTGGGGTACTTGTTCAGCCATTGTGCTTTGCGGCGTACGCTGCTGGTAGCTATTACCTGTGCCATGGAGTCATCGCTAAGAAACGAAGCGTCGGTCCGGGGTACAAGAATGTCTTTATAGGATGCCCTGGGTAATACGGCAGCCTGTACCAGGCCCTTTGCCATAATAGTAGGTACATCCTTCATGGAATGAACCGCAATGTCGATCTCGTTATTCAGCAGCGCAATATCCAGCGCTTTGGTAAATATACCCTGTACGCCTATCTCGTAGAGTGGTGTCTGCAGATCTGTATCGCCTTCGCTTTTTATGTAGACTAATTCTGCCTGGTGGCCGCTGTCTTTTAGCAGGCCTTGTACTTTAGTGGCCTGCCACACAGCCAACTGGCTTTCGCGGGTGCCTATTCTTATTATCTTATCCATGATGGGATATGAACTCGTTTATGGCTTCAATATAGTGGCAGCCAGCAGCATTGTGGCGCCTCATTTTTATTGCCATTACATTAATAACGCTTTGTATGGCGTTTTCACGGGCCAAAGTTTCCTTTGTCGCATCATTACGCACCAGCGATTCGTCTACGCTGATGGTCTTCAGTTTATTTTTCACCTCTTTAAGTACCGGTACATGCCTGCGCATTTTATGCCATTCGCGGAACTCGCCAATGTGGTGCTGTATCAGTTGCAGTGCCTTAGGCACTTCCGCCTTGCGGTTCTCCAGTGTTTCGTCCTTTATACGAGACAGCGCATCTACATCTACCAGTTGCACATTGTCCAGCTCGGCTACTTCGCCAGCTACATTGCATGGCACCGAAAGGTCTATCACAAGTTTTTTACCATTGTCCTGCAACTGCGCTTTGTTGATGATGGGTGCAGGCGCGTTGGTAGATACAATTACTACATCGGCTGCGTCCAGGTGCTGCTGTAATGCTTCTATAGGAGCGGCATTCAGCTTAAGGTCGGCAGCAAGGGTAGCAGCTGTTTCGTAAGTGCGGTTAATGAGGGTGATATTATGCGTGCCCAGGTAGTGTATCAGGTTCAGGCAGGTATTCCTGCCTATCTTACCTGTACCCAGTAATATTATCTTCTTCTTTTTAACGTCGGTAACATGCTGCCTGATGTACTGTATAGCTGCAAAAGCTACAGACACAGTACCACCACTAAGGCCCGTATGTGTTCTTACTGCCTTAGACGACTGCATTACATGGTTGAGCAGGCGCTCCGTAAAAGAGCCTATGAAGCCTTTAGATTTAGCAAACTTAACTGCTATTTTGATCTGGCCCAGTATCTCAAAGTCGCCAAGGATCTGTGAATCCAGGCCGGCTGCCACCTGGAACAGGTGTTCGATAGCCGGAACATCGTTTTTGATATAAGCTAATTCAGAAAACCTCGCTTTGTCTCCGTTACAAACTCTGAATAACAGGTCGATGAAATTCTGGGAGTTACCGGATACACCATATATCTCGGTGCGGTTGCAGGTAGAAAGGACAAATAATTCTGTGAGGCCGTATTCCGGGGCCAATGCCAGCATCTGCTCGTATTGCTCATTATTCACAGCAAAAGAGCCGCGCACACTGGCATCCGTCTTCTTGTAGTTGATACCTACTACCCAAAAATCATGAATATTGTGTGTGTCGCTGACGTGCATTTAAGTTGTCGATGGATCAGGACACAAAGGTAGTTTTACAATTTTTTTCACGCTATTTTACGTGTCATTACTCCGTCATTTTAAAAACTGATAAAAGTCAGGCGGGTAGTTGACCGGGATTAGTTGTCCGCAGGCGTGCAGCCATCAGGCCCGCACACAGCGCCGTCCGACAGATTAGTGAGCTTTGTTGTTTCTGCATAAGAGCGGGTGAGCGCCTGTAAGAATGCACTGCTCTCCTGTGCGCCGGATACCGCATATTTACGGTCGAAGACAAAGAATGGCACACCACGAACACCTATTTGCTGTGCTTCATAAATATCGTGTTCTACCTCCTCTGCATATTCATTACCTGCCAGCATTGCTCTTATTGCCATTTCATCCAGCCCCGCTTTTGTGCCTATTGCTACAAGTGTTTCATGGTCGGCTGTGTTCTTACCTTCTGTAAAGTAGGCAGCAAAGATCATTTCTTCTACAGCATCCTGTACACCATGCTTTTTAGCCAGGTGAGAAAGGCGGTGGGCATCGAACGAATTAGCCACCACGGCTTTGTCCATGTGGTAGGTAAGTCCTGCCTCTTTTGCCATATTGGTAACATAGGCATTGGCATCCTGCGCCTGTTTCAGGCTCCAGCCTTTGGCTTCTGCCAGGTATTGGTCAATGTTTTTACCAGCATCGGTAACCATATCAGGGTTCAGCTGGAAGCTCTTCCATACGATCTCAATATCATTCTTATTGTCAAATTGCTCAAGCGCTGCTTCAAAACGGCGTTTACCGATATAGCAAAACGGACACATTACATCACTCCAGATCTCAACCTGCATAAAAAACGTTTGATATGTATAGTAAAAACATTTATAAATATAGTAGTATGACGAAAGTCAATACCACAAGCCTTTAGCCAACCAGCAAACTTACGTACATTTGCTATACAAAAGTAAGTACCACTGCAGAGTAGGTACTTTACAATAGTAAACTACCAGTAAAGAATGAGAGCAAAGAACGGTGAATGTTGTGGAATGAGTGCCTGTACGGAGACCATTATGCCGGTTAGGGATGCGTTGAGCATACTGAGCGGTAAATGGAAGCTGCCTATTATCATAGCCCTGTCGTTTGGCAACAAGCGGTTCAGCCAGATAGCTAATGAAATTCCCGGCATCACAGATAGAATGCTTTCTAAAGAATTGCGCGACCTGGAGTTGAATAAACTGGTACGGCGCAAAGTGCATAACACTATTCCGGTTGTGGTAGAATATTCGATGACGGAATATGGCCGCTCTCTGGAAAATGTGATCAATGAACTGCGCAAGTGGGGTAAACAACACCGGCAGGTGCTGGCAGAGTTACAACCGGAGCATCCTGCAGAACTGCAGTAACATTGTCATTCGCAGGTCATAGTTGATCATACAATTAAAAAAGAACACAGTATGTTCTTTTTTTGCATCCTGATAATCATAGAACTACATGCTTAATAAGGCTAAAAAGGCTATCATATTAATGAATCTGGGCTCACCCGATTCTACAAGTACCAAGGACGTAAAGCGCTATCTTGATGAATTCCTGATGGATGAGCGGGTGATAGACTCGCCCTATCTGGTGCGTTCTATCCTGGTAAAGGGAATCATTACACCTTTCAGGGCATCGAAATCTGCCGAGGCTTATGAGTCTATCTGGACCAAGGACGGATCACCGCTGGTACACATTACCTACCAGGTAAAAGATCTGCTGGAGCCGATGATCAATGCCCCGGTTGAAGTGGCTATGCGTTACGGATCGCCCAACATGAAAAGCGCCTACGACCGCCTAATAGCTCGCTGTCCCGATGTGGAAGAAGTAGTGCTGCTGCCATTGTATCCGCATTATGCCATGTCCAGTTACGAGACTGCGGTAGTACATGCGGAAGAGACCTACAAAAAAGGAAACTATAAGTTTAAAATAAGCGTTATACCGGCGTTCTATAATAACCCGGCATACATTAATGCGCTTACAGAAAGCATAAAGCCTTATCTGAAAGATGACGCCCACCTGTTATTTAGCTATCACAGCATTCCGGAAAGGCATATACACAAGAGTGATACTACCGGCAACCACTGTCTGAAGAATAACTGCTGCGAAACACCATCTGCTGCTCATGCCACCTGCTACCGCCACCAGTGCTATGTTACTACCATGCTTGTCGCGCAAAAGCTGGGGTTGCCTAAAGATAAGTACAGCGTATCCTTCCAATCTAAGCTCGGCCGTTCAGCCTGGCTTACTCCGGCTACCACAGCCCGTATGGAGCAAATGCCTAAGGAAGGGATAAAGAACCTGATGGTAGTATGTCCATCGTTTGTGAGCGATTGTTTGGAGACACTGGAAGAAGTGGCCATACGCGAGAAAGAGAATTTTATGGAAGCGGGTGGTGAGTCTTATGAGTTCATTCCTTGCATGAATACCCAAACATTGTGGGTAGAAACAATAAGAGACTGGTTCAATAACGGCTACAGTATTTAGTATGGATTACAATTACGTAAAGGCACTGCACATTATCTTTATTGTTACCTGGTTCAGTGGTATGTTCTACATAGTACGCCTCTTTATTTACCAGGTAGAGGCCAATGCTAAGCCGGAGCCGGAAAAGGGGATACTTACGCAACAGTTCGCCATTATGATAAAGCGCTTGTGGATGGGTATTACCTGGCCCTCGGCCGTGCTTACATTAGTATTCGGCCCATGGATGTGGTACAAGTACAATGGCATGCATCACCCCGATACGTGGCTGGCTATAAAGTTGTGCTTTGTAATAGGGTTGTATGCCTATCATTTTTCATTGCACAGTATTTATAAGCAGCTGGCTGGTGGTGTGTACAGATACTCATCTACCCAGCTTCGGATATGGAATGAAGTAGCTACAATTTTCCTGGTAGCTATTGTAATGCTGGCAGTTGTGAAACAAGGTATGAGCCTGGTATATGGCCTGGGTGGCTTGATAGCACTGGTAATTGTGCTGATGAGTGCGATAAAAATATATAAAAACCTGAGGGTTCGTAAGGGGAACTAATGACAAATTGGGGAAATTTTTTCCCAATTCAGAGAGTTTTAGCGAAGTATAATTTACGATTATTTTTCATTAACGTAACGTTTGCATTTTCTTAAATTGTTGACTGTCAATTATTTAACAAGCCAATTCTTATAAAAAAATATCGTTTGGTGTAGATACATACTTTTTGTCACTGTTTTTGCAATTAATATGCCTAAACATTGCTGAAGTATAATGTATCAGTTCAGGATAACAGAAGAAGAAAGGGGTGGTTATCGTTTTGAGTTGGAAGGCATCAAAATAATAGTTGACGATTATAAACTCGAAAACGACAGGCATATATTAACCAACCCAGGAAAGGCAGTGGCCTTTTTTGATATAGAGAATAATCTATACGGGATATCCAACCAAACTACAGTTTATTATTCTGTTGAGGATTTTTACGAAGCAATGGCGCAACAATTCAACGTATTCACACACGCTTAATATCTGAATCAAATTTTTTTAAATTTTCCTACGGTCATGGTATTCTTGCCATGACTTTTTTTATGCACCCTGTCTTTGTTATCTTATTAACGTAATGTCGCCCTGCATGGTGCCTTCGTGACCGTAGCGGTCTACATATCCTACATACCAGTAATAGGTGCCCATATCGGCCGTCTTATGGTTATAAGTGCCATCCCAGCCTTCTTCTATATTATCGCTAAGGAACACTTGTTCGCCATACCGGTTGAAGATGCGAAAGAATCTGATTGCCTTGTACCCAATGCAGATAGGACGAAACAGATCGTTCCTGCCGTCACCATTTGGTGTAAAGCCTGAAGGCATAAAGAATGCAGGTTGTCCCACTACATGTACGCTCACCGTATCGGAACCCATGCAGCCGGCATAGCTTTTCACAAACACTACGTAGGTGAAAAGGCCGGTATCAGAAAAATAGCCCATAGGCGTATTCCCATCTGTGCCTTTAAGATAAACTGCCGGTAACCATTGATAACTGGTGCCGCCGGATGCATATAATTGCACTTGTTCGCCCTTAACAATAGTAGTGTCGGGGCCGGCAAAAGGCTTAAATGTTTCTATTGTAACCTGGTGAATGAGTGTGTCTACACAATCTTTCTGGTTGCGGGAGATGAGGGTTACATTATAAGTACCACCATAGCTGTACAGATGTACGGGGTTAGCTTCGGTGGCAGAAGTGCCATCGCCGAAGGTCCATAGCCAGCCATTAACAGGACTCGTAGTACCCACCGACTGATCTATAAAACCTACAGGGCTGGACGGGCACATTACGCCGGTATCGGTAAAGGCTGTTGTGAATACCGGGAATACTTTTACTCGTTTCTCTATACTGTCGGCACAGGGCGTATGCGGATTGGCCACCAGCTTTACTGTATATACGCCGGTATCCGGGTACACAAATGTTGGCTGAAAATCTGTTGACGCGTCTGCGCCCGTACCGGATACACCAAAATCCCAAAACCACGAGTTACCTCCCTTGCTGGTATTAGCAAAGTCTATAATGAAGTCTTTACAGTTTACCTGGTATACGTTCGGGTCATCAGTAAAATAGGGCATATCGGCCAGCACTGCCTTAGAGCAGTCGGTAACAACAAACTGGAATTCGCGGTGAATAGTATTGATCAGTCGGCCATGGCGCCACTCGTTGCAGCACACGGTCACCAGGTATCGGCCTGTTATCAGCGGTTTGCCGGTTATCATGCCAGTAACCGGGTCTATAGCCAGGGCAGGGTAGGCATTAAGTGGATTGTAGTAAGAGTAAGGTGGATGCTTATAGGCCACCAGCGCAAATGGCGGAGGCAAAGGGATAACATTGTTGGGCAGGCCGTTGGGAGCATCGTAAGATTCGCACAGTTCATAACTCAGCGAATCTCCGTCAGCATCGGTAGCGGAGTTATCGTATAAAAGCGGGTTGTTAACACAGATGATCTGCGGCGGAAAGTTTTTGTACACGGCGCTGTTGTTGCTGCTGGCAACGGTATCTGCAGGTATGGTGCAGGTAAAGGTAGCACCCGTGTTGGATGGGTTCACAATATTTACAATATCGCCGTTGCGGCAGCAGCGCTGGTATATTACTGTGTAGCTGTGTCCGTTGCGGGGAACGTCGAAATTGATGAGGAAGGTTTTTTTGAGCATGCACATTTCCGGCGGATTGGTTATGCAGGCTACATCGTAGTTAGGTGGTACATTAATGGACGTGGCGAAACGGGCAGAATCGAACGAGAGGAGATTATTGACATCATCGTAAACGGCAAAGTAAGCAGGGTTATCTTCTTCTATGGCTTGGGGCGATCCGTGCAGGCAGTCTTCGTATATGGAAAGGCTGATGAGGTAACGGCTTTTGCCACCGGCTACTTCGCCCATATACCGGTAAGTAATTTCTCCGCCAATAATGTGCGAGGCATAGCAAACGCTACCCGCTGTAAACAGCAGCACCAGCAACACAATACGACGCAGGGCATACATATCCTCTTGGTTTATTACAACATGAATAATAATATTAACGCGAAGAGTGGATAAAATATTACGGAGTAACGCAGTGGTGTATATTAAAATTAAGGAGAATGGTGATATAAAACAAAAAAATTACCGTATGAGGGTCATGTCGCCCTTCAGGTATGCCTCTTTACCATATCGGTCTGTGTAGTTCAGTTGCCAGTAATAGGTGCCCATATCCGCCAGTTTGTGGTTGTAGGTGCCATCCCAGCCATCGTTAATATTATCGCTGAAATAAACAACCTGGCCCCAACGGTTGAAGATACGGAACGAACGGATAGACCTGTATCCTACTACCACCGGCCGGAAGACATCGTTCAGTCCGTCACCATTTGGTGTAAAGGCAGTTGGCATAAAGAAGGCGGCCTGGTTCACCACCCAAACCTTAATAGTATCGTTGCCCTGGCAACCGTAGGCACTTTTTACTGTAAGTATGTAGTTTACAACGCCTGTATCCGGGTAAATGCCAATGGGGTTAGAGATGGTAGGGTTCGACAGGTAAGTGGGTGGGGTCCATAAGTAGCTGGTGCCGCCTGTCGCATTAAAGTAAATGCTTTCACCTTTTACAATAACAGTGTCCTTACCCGCACTTGGCTTAAATGTTTCTACTACTACCTGGTGTACAATTGTGTCGATACAGTTTTTAATATTCTGGGAGACAAGCAATACATTGTACGTGCCGCCCGCAGAAAAAGTATGTACGGGGTCTTGTATATTGGAGAAATTGCCATCACCAAAGTTCCATGTCCACGAAATAATAGGCTTGATGGTGGCCTGAGACTGATCTTTAAAATAGATAGGCAACCCCGGGCACTGCAGGCCGCTATCGCTAAAATCGCTGTGGAACTTAGGGAATACCTTTACGAAGCGGCTGATGCTGTCGGGGCAGGTAGAGCCGGGATTAACAACCAGCTTTACTGTAAATACGCCGGTATCGCTATACGTATAGGAAGGTTGAAATTCGTTCGATGTATCGGTGGTAATGCCCGGCACGCCAAAATCCCAATGGTAGGCAAAGCCGCCCTTACTGTTGTTAACGAATTTTACGTTGAAGGAATCGCACTCTACAATGTAGGTATTCACATCAGTAGAGTATTGTGGGATGCTGGCCACCACTACCTTAGAGCAATCGGTGACCACGAACTGAAATTCGCGTTTGGTAGTGTTGATAAGTACGCCATTACGCCATTCATGACAACACACCGTAACCAGGTAGCGACCTATACGGTTAGGCGTGCCGGTAATGATGCCGGTGTTTGGGTCTATCTGTATTGGCGGAAAACCGGTAAATGGTGTAGCAGCAGAATATGGTGGGTTAATGTACTGGGCATCGGGGTAGGGCGGTGGACCCGGGTAGGGCTTTACATTGGTACCACCCCCGGCATCTTCAAATACACCTTCCGATGCTGTACAGAACTCGTAAGTAAGGGAGTCTCCGTCTATATCGCTGGCAGAGTTGTCGTAATACAATGGGTTATTAACGCAGATGATCTGTGGCGGAAAGTTGTTGAATACTGCACTGCTGTTGTTAGTGGCCAGCCTGCGGGGCGGTATAACACAGAAGTAGGTAGCGCCCTGGTTGCCAGGGTCTACTATATTGGCTATTTGCCCGTTGCGGCAGCATCGCTGGTAAGAGACAACATACCCGCTATCGTTATGGGGAAGAGCATATTGCCTCACGAACGTCTTCTTCAGCAGGCACACATCAGGGATATTTGATACGCAGGCGTTGCTAAAGTTGGCTGGCACATTTACCGATGAGGAAAAGAATATTGTAGTATCCAGGATGACACGCGGAATGCCGGGAGCCAGGCTGAAAACAGAAAGGAACGCGGGGTTGTCCTGCTGTATGGCGTCGGGCTGTCCATTCTTACAGTCTTCGTATATCACCAGCGTAATTTCGTATCGGCTGGAACTTTCGCTTGCCTCGCCAAGGTAACGGTAAGTAACCTCGCCACCCACAATATGAGAGGCCGATACCTTTATAAAAGGCACCAGCACCAACAGTAACAATATTTTTAACCACTTACCGGTCATTCCTGTAACAATAATCTAAAAAATCAGCCATATCGGCCTGTAGCCTCTCCGGGGCCTCGATCATACTCATGTGACCCACTTCCGGGTAGTAAGACGTAAAATTTACCGGTGATGTGTGGGCGTAGCTCAACAATTTTGTCGGTGCTATCAGCGCATCCTTCGCGCCTATTATCCACTGCACCGGGAAGGTTGCCTGTTCCAATACATCAGTATGCAACGGGCGGTCCATCATTGCCTGGTAAAAATTTACCAGTTGTTCGCTGCCCAGGTCTATTGCACTGGTTACCTGTTCATTTACTTTATCGGCTTCCTGCTGCACAAAGTCCGGCGCAAAAAGCCCCGGCACCATCGTTTCCAAAAACTCTTTTTTATGCCCCTTTTGCACGAAGTCTATCACCTTCTGCCGGGTCTTCTTTTTCTCTTCATCGTCAGCCATGGGGCCGGAATGCACCAGTATAAGCCCCTTAACCATTGCCGGGTAAGCAGCTGCAAAAGCAAATGACACATAGCCGCCCATAGAGTGGCCAATAACTACTGCTGAAGGAACTTTCTCGGCATCGGCTATAGCTTTTACAGCATCCGCCATTTGTGCCAGGCGCACATTGCCGTTTATGGTACTTTGGCCTGCACCGGGCAGATCGGGGATAATGAGGGTATACTTTTCCGACAGTTTATCCCATATGTTGCGCCACAGCGTGCCACTTTCGGGGAAACCATGTAACAGAATGGCTACAGGGCCGTTGCCCATTTTGCGGTAAAAAACACGCGGTGCAAACGCAGTACTTATCTCGGGCATCAGGATGCTTGGAGTTTTGTGTTACTGTTTTTATAAATCGTGCCATAAATGTACACCAAAGCCAGCAATAACGGCGCGAACTCGCTGAGGATGAGCTGTTGTATGCCCGCTATATGTAACACAATAGTGGTAAAAACGAACACAATAGCTATAAGCGCATACCTGCCGCGGCCCTTGAAACGCGGAAAAGCCATCAACAGATTGGTAGGCAGCAGCCATAGTATATTATAATTATTGGCGCAGCCCTGGTGATCTGTAAAGAACCACATAACTATGATGAGGCACCCTAACAGGGCGGTTATCACCAGCAGGCTTACTGTCATTAAATGTCCCAACCAGCGCAGCTTTGGTACAGACAGACCAAGTATGGTTAACAAGGCTATGCACATGGTCATGACCATCGGTCCACTCAACCTGTCTGGCGCGGCCGGCCCGCCGGCTATCAGTTGCTGTTGGTGACCGGCTATTGGGTGATCAACGGTTTTGTATAGACTTGTAAGTAATTGACTCGACAATGTAGATATATCGCCAGGCTTAATAAGAACCTGTGCCTTAACTGTTGCACTATCTAGGCCCTTAGATAAATAATCGGGCAGGAACATAATATCCTTATCTGTCATTACCTTATCTATCTTGCTGCCAAGCAGAATGTTGATACCGAAGCGCTCCCACTTGGTAGCGTAGAAATATTGGTTAATGATATCGCGGAAGGTAAGCCTTGAGTTTTTAGGCAGGATAGGCGCAAATTTGAAATCCCTGCCCATTGTTGATGGAAACAAGTCGCGGATGCGGGTAGCGCAGTTGTCGTAAAAGAAATCGTATTTGTAAGACCGGTTTTCTGGTTCGGCATTATTGTCCAGGTAGGCCGCAAAAGACTTTTTTTGTTGATTGGTCATATCTAACACCTGCTCACTTACGCTACGGTGCGTTTCTATATATTCCGGTATAAAATTGCTGAAGGGGTAGACTGACAGGTAGTAGGGTAGCTTGCCCCGCATAAACTTCAACTCAAAATTCTCCTCAAATCCATTGAATGTACCATAGTTATATACCAGGTCGGTATGGTGCTCGCTATCCACTATGCGGATCGCTGTGTGGCCGAATACTTCATATATCTCGTTATAACCCGGACCGCAGGTGATGAGGCTGATACGGAGATGGCTTGGGTTGAATGCTTTTAACAGCAGGTCAGCAGATATCATATTTCCTGTTACGGACGCATTTCCGGTAATATTAGTTACGGCACCTGCAGGGCTTGGACGAGTAACAGTATGGTATGCAATACAGTTACTGGCAAACAACAGCAGTATTACAAGACTATATATAAATCTGTTCATGTGTGGAAAGAATTAAGGCCCCGATGTACGAGGCCTTAAAAGTATGAAATGTTGTTGATGGTATTATCCAAGGTACACCTTTAGCGCATTGCTGTAGCGGGCCTTTTGCAGGCGCTTTATGGCGCGCTCTTTGATTTGGCGGATGCGCTCCTTGGTCAGGTCGTACTTTTCGCCTATCTCTTCTATGCTCGGACCATTATCGCCTTCCAGTCCGAAATAAGCCGACAGTATCTCAGCTTCACGTACGCTCAGCGACTTCAGTATCCGCTTGATCTCGTTACGAAGTGAATCCTTCATTACATCGTCATCGGTATCACTGCTGCCTTCCAGCAGGTCGCCCATGGCCACGTCTTCAGCTTCATGCACTGGTGCATCAAGCGATGTATGGCGGGTATTGCTGGTAAAGATGTTGGTTACTTCTGTTTCGCTCATCTCCAGGATGCTGGCCAGCTCTTCTGTGCTTGGTTCGCGCTCGTTCTCCTGCTCAAAAGCGATGAATGCTTTATTAGCTTTGTTGTAAGTGCCAATCTTATTCTGTGGCAGGCGCACCAGGCGGCCCTGCTCGGCCAATGCCTGCAGAATGCTCTGGCGGATCCACCATACGGCGTATGAAATGAACTTAAAGCCCTTGGTTTCGTCGAAACGCTGGGCGGCTTTGATAAGGCCGAGGTTGCCCTCGTTGATAAGGTCGCTCAGGGAAAGGCCCTGATGCTGATACTGTTTAGCCACAGACACCACGAAACGGAGATTCGATTTTACCAGTTTCTCCAAAGCGCGCTGATCGCCCATATGTATCTTTTGAGCAAGGGTAGTCTCTTCCTCGGGGGTGATCATAGAGATCTTACTGATCTCCTGTAAATACTTTTCAACTGCTTGTGAATCCCTGTTAGTAATCTGGGTGGCAATTTTAAGCTGCCTCATATTTTTCTCTAAATTTTTAAATTACACTAATAAATAACGCAGAAAGCTGGAAAAACGTTTGTTTTTACTGCAAAATATTTTCTACAATATTTCGCACAAAATACGTTCCACAAACTTCATATCATAGCGTATTTAACAGACAAACCAGGCGTAAAAAGGCTCAAAAGCAATGTGGTATTGATTAATATCCACTTATAAATATAATTAATAACCTTATAGGATGGCATTGTATTATTAAACCGTCACAAATTCTGCCACAAATTTAATCTAATATGCCAAAAATGCTACCTTTGCGCCGCAAATTGGTTTCAACTTTAACAAAATATGGAAAAAGACGTTTATCAACACCCCGATTATTACCTAATGGATGAACTTTTGACAGATGAGCAAAAGCTGATCCGTGATACGGTAAGGGCGTTCGTAAAGAAAGAGATATCCCCGATAATAGAAGATTACGCACAGCGCGCAGAATTTCCTAAGCACCTCATCAAAGGTCTGGGAGAGGTTGGCTGCTTTGGTCCGTTCGTACCCACTAAATATGGTGGTGCAGGGCTGGATTATATATCATACGGTATTATGATGCAGGAACTGGAGCGCTGCGATTCGGGTATCCGCTCTACAGCATCGGTACAGGGCTCACTGGTAATGTTCCCTATTTATAAGTATGCCAGCGAAGAGCAAAAGATGAAGTGGCTGCCACGCCTCGCTACAGGCGAACTGATGGGCTGCTTCGGTCTTACTGAGCCAGACCATGGTTCTAACCCTGCAGGTATGACCACCAACTTTAAAGATGCCGGCGACCATGTAATATTGAATGGCGCCAAGATGTGGATATCTAACGCTCCATTTGCTGATATAGCTGTGGTTTGGGCTAAGAACGAGGCCGGCGAGATACACGGTATGGTGGTAGAACGCGGTATGGAAGGCTTTACAACGCCTGAAACACACGGCAAATGGAGCCTGCGCGCGTCTGCAACCGGCGAGCTGGTATTTGATAACGTAAAGGTGCCTAAGGAAAATATCTTCCCATCTATTAAAGGCCTGAAGGGTCCATTGTCTTGCCTGTCGAGCGCGCGCTTTGGTATAGCATGGGGTGCACTTGGTGTGGCTATGGACTGCTACGACACTGCACTGCGCTACAGCAAGCAGCGCATACAGTTCGGCAAGCCTATCGCAGGTTTCCAGCTGACGCAGAAGAAGCTGGCAGAGATGATCACCGAGATCACCAAGAGCCAATTGCTGAACTGGCGTGTAGGTGTGCTGCGCAACGAAGACCGCGCAACACCTGCACAGATATCTATGGCCAAGCGCAACAGCTGCGACATAGCCCTGAAGGTAAGCCGTGAAGCCCGCCAGATACTGGGCGGCATGGGTATCACCGGCGAATTCAGCATTATGCGCCACATGATGAACATGGAATCTGTTGTTACCTACGAAGGTACTCACGATATCCACCTGCTCATCACTGGTATGGATGTGACCGGTATCAATGCTTTTAGTTAGAAGAAAGTAGATAGTCGTAAGTCTTAAGTGGCTTATGTAAATAATATAAACGCGGTGGCTTGGGTTATCGCGTTTTTTGTTTGGGATGTTTGTACTGACAGCGTTATTTGATAGTACGTGTGCTAATTTTCTGGTGAATCATACTCTATCATATCGTCAACTGCAATTTTGAACCAATCCCATATCGAGCCTGAAAACTTTCTCGCTTCCCAACCCGGACTGGCAAAATCATGAACAATACATACCAAGCCGCCCTTGTCAAGGTCAAAACAAGCTACATCATCATTATCCCAGCGGCGAGCAAAAGGAATAATATGCCTGTCAGGATACCTTGATTTCATACCAAGATACCTTTCTTTAAGCATAGGTTGTTGCATTATTCCCCACGGATCAAGGTCTGTTAAGCCTTGGTTTATTATGCGTTTGAACTCTGGTGGATAACTGAAATTTCCAGGTAAATCCTTATCGTCTAAGAAGAACATACAATTTTGTTATCTGTTAAATAAAAAATTTACTTCCCATCCTTATTCTGCACCTCTATCGTTTACTTGTTTTGGCTTTTTTTACCTGGTTATATTGTTTTTGATATTCAGGGTCTAGTTGTATGGCCTTTTTTATGTCGGCTTCTCCGCCGGCATCATCGTTAAGGAGTATTTTAACCATGCCCCTGCTAAAATAGGCATAGGCTTCATTTGGGTTCAGCGCTATAGCTTTAGTATAATCTGTAATAGCGCCCTTATAATCCTTAGTGTTTGCCTTGGTGGTTGCCCTGTTGGTATAGGCCAGAACATTTTTATCATCCAGCTGAATGGCTTTATCATAGTCGGCCAAAGCCTGCGTAAATTGATCTCTGTTTACTTTTATATTCCCGCGGTTGGCATATGCATCTGCATTTTCGGGGTTCAGTTCTATTACCTTGTTATAATCGCTCAGTGCGCCAGCCGTATCGCCAAGTTTTTTCCTGAATTCCGCGCGGTAAAAATATCCTTCTTCATATTCGGGGTTTGCTTTTATAGGTATGTCAAGATCGCTCAATGCACCTGCCGAATCGCCCAGGTAATATTTTGCCTGTCCGCGGCTGGTATATATTTCTGTAAATTCCGGCTTCAGTTCTATTACCTTATTATAGTCTTTAATGGCGCCTGCATAGTCGCGTGAGTATAGCTTAGCATTTCCCCGGCCCATATATGCTTCCGGCAATTTAGCATTGATCGTTATGGCTTCAGAAAATTTCTTTATGGCTCCCTTGTAGTCTTTTCTGTGATATAGCTTTTCTCCTTCCATCAGGTCGTCGAAGGCAGGCCCTGCCATATCAGTCTTTAAGTCTTTTGTCATCGTGTCCAACGCATTTTTTAGCTGTCGCAACGCATGGCCCAGGTATAACACCATGTATGAAGAATCTACATAACTTTTGTCAAGTTTTATGGCTTTGGAATAGTCTTTAAAGGCCTCCATGGTATCATTTAGTGCCAGCCTGGCTTTAGCCCTGTTGTTATACATCTCTGCGTAGTCGGCCTTTAATTCAATGGCTTTGCTGTAGTCGGCAATGGCGCCTTTATAATCCGGCAACTTATATTTTGCATTGCCCCTTCTGCCATAGGCTTCTGCATATTCAGGCTTTACAGTAATGGCCCTCGTAAAATCGGCTATAGCTCCGGTATAGTCCTTTTGTTCTAATTTGTTTTCACCGGCTTTATATAGATCAGTTGCCGTTTGGCCAAAAGATAAATGGCCATAGCACAATGCAATAAAAATATAAGCCAGTTGTATCAAAGGATTCTTCATAATGTAGTTGTCTGCTATGTAAAAGTATAATAATTGCGCACACTTGCAATGCCCGGAAGTACAATCATCACAATAAAGGTTATACACAATCACTTCCCACCCTTATTCTGCTCATCCACAGCCCGCTGATTATCCGATAGATTGATCTTCACCTGCTTATCGGTAAAATCATTCACAGATATGCCGGCCGATGGGGTGTTGTAGTAAGACATAACCACCGTGTCGCCCACCTTGGCAAATGGCGCGGTAATGAACTGCGAACAATTGACATAGAAAGCATGCGGGATAGTATCAATGTAAATATCCAGCTGCAGGCCGTTCTGTGTCTGCTCATAGTTCAGGCGGCTGATGATGGCGGTTATGGTCTTGCGGTCGCTCGCATCGTCGGTTGCTATTTGCCCGCCGCTCTGGCTCAGCAGGCTCTGGTAGGCACGTAGTGCATTAAGTGGTACGGGGTCGTAGGCCAGTATAGATTTGTTGGTCACATCTACAAACGCCACACCACGGTAGGATCCATCTTCGCCCAATACCGAGATAATAGCCGTCATACGTCCATACACATTTTCGTAGATCACCCGCACCCCTTGCAGGTGCTGGTAAGCCAGCTTGGCCGATACTGCTGCCAGCAGATGCTCTTCGGTAGTGCCGGCCACTATATACCGCTTAGATATGCCTGTTTTGGTATCGGTGTAGATCAGGTCGGTCATAGAGGCGTCCTTGGCATTGGCCGATGTCATGGGCGTTACATAGTAGCACCTGCCGTCTGCGCCGTAGTTCAGCGTTATGTCTTCGGTGCTCTTCTGGTTTAGGTTTGCCCATACGCTGTTCCACCAGCCCAGCGCATAATCGCCCCAGTCCGATAGGTAGGTTTTGATGAGCTCAGCAGGGTACACCCTGTCTACCCAATCAGGCACTTCATTTACTTTCTTGAAAGTTATGTCGCCGGTCAAAGGCTCCACTATTACCACACCATTTACCTTTTCTCCTGAGTAGCCTACAGTAGGTTCGCATACTGTTATTACCCAGTACGGTTTCATGTTATCGTCCAGCTCAAAAGAGTAGTCGGTGAGTGCTTTATTATAATAGCCGTTGGTGTACAGGTGCCTTTCCAGGTTGTGCTCAAAGAACGATTCAGGGCTGTACTTCATCAGTTGCTTTTCTATGAACTGTGGCTTGGCCTGCGGGTCTTCGGCATCTACAATAATAAAACCGGGTATGCCAGTAGTATTGTAATAGGCACCCAGGCTGCGATAATCCAGCGGTATCACATACAGCAACCTGTCCTTTACTTTTTGCAAGGTTATATGTTCTGCATCTACGTCAAATTGGCTGCCCACGCTTGTTTGGTTGCCACTGGTAGCGTTTTGGTTCAGTGCAGTTTTGGCCAGCGCTATAGCGGTTTCTTCAGGTACCAGCCGCATGTGCTTCGGGTCAATCGGTGCAATATCTTTAGACCAGTGTTTAATGTTCCGGTCGTCGCTCATCTTGCCTATCAAAGCAGCATACGTCTCTGCATGAAAGATAGCAGAGGTAGAAAAGAATGCATAAACAGCTACGATCAGCGTCACCACTACAGGCACTAAAGCCCCCTTTGGCGATTTATTAAGCCCCGTGCTGATGAGCGACAGCACTATGCCCGTTATTATAGCCCTGCCCAGTAAGGGGTAGGCCAGCGAAGGCATAGCCACATACATAAACAACCACGACACCAGGAAGTAACACGTAAACATACCTGCCACAAAAGCCCTGCTGCGCAGCCTGGGCAAATTACCAGCAATAAAAAATGGAACTATACCTATAACGGAAACGATGAGGGCCAAAAGCAGGAAAACCATCTGGATGTGCTAATTTTCAATAAAGTTACACATAAACGGTTCCTAAGTACGTATAATGGTAGTATCACAGTATTATATTTGCGCCACACTAAAGGCCAATGCCATTTACTTTCTCTCATCCCGCGGCTGTATTTCCCTTCCTGCACAAGCGGCTGAGGGGCAAGTTCTCGGCAACCGGGCTGATAGTTGGCAGCATCACACCGGACTTTGAATCGTTTATTCACTTTGGCTATTATAAAGTGCATAGCCACAAGTGGTTGGGTATGTTCTGGTACGATATGCCGTTGGCCATTGCCATAGCGTTTGTCTTTCACCTCACTGTACGCGATCCCTTCATCGAACATCTTACTACCGATCTCCGCCGCCGCTTCGAAGCGTGGCATGGCTTCAATTGGTGGGCCTACGTCAGGCAGCATTACATAGTGTTCCTGTACTCACTGTTACTCGGCATCCTTACGCATTTCCTTTGGGACGCCACGACCCACCTCAACATGACCTACCCCGATTCCATAAGGTCAAAACTGATGTTCGGTCATTGGCGGGTATACATACTTTTGCAATACGGTTTTTCATTGCTGGGTTTATACATCGTGGCTGCGTTTATAGACAGGTTGCCCAAAAAGCCTGTAAGGCATGTGCGCAAGAACAAGGCATTATACTGGATATATGTTATCCTGGCTTCTGTTATTATCGGTGCCTACGCTATTACCTCAGTATCCGATCCCGATCATATCGATTGGCTGTATGTAGTAAATGTGTGTATAGCATCATTGTTATCTGCACTTATAGCTGTATCCGCAGTATATAAGTTCATCAATAGATCTTCCGCTAATGCTTAACACCAAGCAGTGCTTTGCGTGAACTATTCAATAAAACGGAACTATGATGTTATATAACTGCAATGATGTTATTTTGCGCTCAATAATCACAGTACATTGACAACAGCATTATATATAGTATTAGCACTAAGCCAGGTAGGCCTGCTGGTGTATTATTTCTTTTTCAGCAACAAGAAGAAAAACCACGAAGCAGAGCGACGTGCAGCTCTCAGTCGCGAATTCCCTTACGAGGTAATACGCAGTATGGCCCTGAACGTGAACCCCGGCGCCATGCTGGCAGCTATACCCGATGGTGCGGAAGAGGTATATGCTATGATAATGGATTGGGACATGGGTAACGATGTGGTCACACTATCGGCACAGGTTACGGGTGAGACCAACCTGTATGTACAGTCGGGTGGTGGAATAATAGGCGCGGGCAAGCACCTCAATGTAAGCACCGCAGCACAACAGTTTACCCAGGCTGCAAAGCAATACCTGGGCCAGGCGAAGGCAGGCAACGATACATCTCTGCCTGCTAATAACGGAGTCAAATTCATCTTCCTCACCAACAAAGGCAAGTACACCGCTACCGAAGACTACAGCAAAATAGAAAGCGGCTCATCCCCATGGGTGCCGCTTTTCCAGTCCGCCAGCTTGGTTATAAATGAGATGAGGAATACGCCAAAGTAGGATGCCGTAGTTTAAATAAAACGCGATCAGCAACAACATTGAGCCATAAGCCATTGAGCCATTAAGCTATTGAGCCATTGGATCATTCTTCGTTTTATGATAATGCATTAGCGGGCGTATAGCTGCAATTATAGCGGCCACTACCAATACAGCCCCCGCAATAAACGGCATACCCGGGAACAGGAACGGTGCGTTCTTACCTGTAAATATGGCAAACAGGTTGTTCATTACTAGCGGACCAATAATAGAGGTAAGGCTCACAAGGCTCGTCAGCGCGCCCTGCAGTTCGCCCTGCTCATTGTCCGGTACCTGGTTAGATATGATGGCCTGCAGCGCAGGGTTGCCCAACCCGCCCAGGCAATACACTACCAGTATGGCAAACATCATCCAACCCTGGTTGGCAAACGCAAACAGCACCATAGCCATACCATACATAGCCAGCCCTATAAATACAGAATTCTTCTCGCCCAGCTTTGGTGTGGTGTAGCGGATAAGGCCGCCCTGTACCAGCCCCACCAGTAGCCCGACTACCGATAGCGAGTAACCGATCATCGCTTCATCCCAGTTAAATTTATACTTGGTATAAAACGCCCAGTTGCTCTGTACCGCGTGCGATGCCAGGTATAGCAGGAAGTTGCACAGCACAAGCCCGGTTATGGCCGGGAAGCGCTTCAGGTGCCTCAGCGAGCTGATGGGGTTCACCTTCCTGGGGTCTATGCTACGCCTGTTTTCCTTGTCCAGCGATTCCGGCAATACAAAGAAACCGTACAATACGTTCAGCAGGCTGAAGACCGCTGCTGCTATAAATGGCAGGCGCAAGTGCCAGTTAATGCCGCCGGCCATGCCCATGTGCGTGCCCAGGTTGCTGAACAGCGCACCCAATGCCGGCCCTACAATAAAGCCCAGGCCGAAGGCCGCACCCACCATGCCAAAGTTCTGTGCCCGCTTTTCCGGGGTGCTGATGTCGGCTATATAAGCTGATGCCGTAGTAAAGCTGGCACCCGCCATACCCGCTATCACGCGGCCTATGAACAGCAGCACAAGGGTAGGGGAAAAAGCCTGGAAGATGTAGTCTATGCCCAACCCCAGCAGGCTGAACAGTAGCACCGGGCGGCGGCCATACTTATCGCTTAGCGCACCCAGCAGGGGAGAGAACAAGAACTGCATACCCGCATACGCAAACAGCAACCAGCTGTTATAAGATGCTGATTTTGCGAGGCCTGCACCGGTTATCTCTTCCAGTAGCGAAGGCAGCACAGGTATAATGATGCCAAAACCTATAACGTCTATAAGTACGGTTATCAGTATAAATTTAAGCGCGGCGTTACGTTGTACGGTCATGGTCTTTACTTTGTTAAGGGGCGCAAAAATAGCAATAGTTGCTATATCAAACTGTAGCTATCGCGACAAATAATATGGCCATCACGTCACTGCCATCGTTCATTTATTTTAACAACTGTAAACTAATTATAAACCTATGTACATTAATTATATGCGGCAGGCATGTTATTCCTACCCAACGCACCTGCGTATGTTACAGTCTTTAATAGGAAACATTTATTATAGTCCATGAAGAAACTGCTACTCTTATCATCCCTTATCGGCCTTGGCATAAGCGCCTTTGGTCAAACTCACATTACCACGCCATCGGTATCCGGCAACTGGAACATGGCAGGCTCTCCGTATCTTATAGAGACAGATATATTTATCCCCGGAGGCAGCACACTAACTATAGATCCGGGGGTAGAGGTTCGCTTTGCGGGTCATTACCAGGTTTATGCTTCAGGTGCGCTTAAAGCGATAGGCACGGCATCGGCTCCTATTACTTTTCATGCAGCTGATACCACCGGCTGGAGCAACGATCATGTTCCCAACGGTGGCTGGAAGGGCATGTACTTTAGAATGTTCAGCGACACAGGCTCCGTACTGGAATATTGCAACATCAGCGATTGTAAGTATGGTGGCGATACTGCCATAAGCACCAGCACTGGTACTATCACCGCTTATAAAGACCTCCGCCTCAGCCATTGCGATATCTTCCATAACCAGGCTACGTCGGCTGTTTCAGCAGGCTCTGTAATAAAGGTATCGTTATACGAAGGGCAACTGGTAATAAATGATTGCAAGGTGCATGATAACCTTTCTACATGGAGCACTATAGACCAGGAGAACGGCGGCACCATGACGGTAAGCTTCACTGGTAACCAGGTATATAATAATACATCCTCGTATCCGGTATGGTTTGTGAACCTGAATGGCAATATAGAAGGCAACGATCTCCATCACAACCATAGTTCAGGGTCGGGCGGTACGCTTACCATACAGTACAACTGCATACTCACGGTAAAAGGTAATAAGATACACCACAATACAGCCGAGCGTGCAGCTGCCATAGTAGCGCTATCTTCTGTTGTAGACCTTAATAGTAACCTGATTTGCAATAACTATAGTTCGGTAGCTACCTGTGGCCTGGTAGATGGTGGTGCAGCCATGCAGATATCCAGCAACTTTACGGGTACTTATAATGCAGCATTGATCCGTAATAATGTTATCGCCAACAACCGTACAGAGTTCAATGGCGGGGCTATCAACCTTATCTATGCCAATGCCGAAGTAATGAACAACACTATTGTCAATAACAGTGCCAGTAAGGGCGGGGCTATCTATATGATGAACAATTCGCAAACGGTTAATGTAAAGAATAACATCATGTTCAATAACGAGATGGTGCCTATGCTCGGCATGGTGCACTACCCCAGTATGTTCCTGTTCAATAGTTATAACCTGGGCTACAGCCACAACTGGGCGCAGGGTCACCTCAACGAAGATCTGTATGCTGTAGTAGCACCATCGGTTTGGGGCGATACTTCCAGCAATATAGCAGACACCCTGCCATTGTTCATTGCCCCTACGCTTGCCGCCGATTATAACGAGGATGCCACCACTGCCGATTTTAGGCTGGCCGCCACATCGCTGTGCATAGACGCTGGTGATACTGCCGGCGCTTATCCTTACGCTACCGACTATGCAGGCAACCCGCGCATAACAGGCAGCAGAATAGATATGGGTGCTTACGAATGGAACAGCAGTACCGGCCCCAACACCGTCGCAGGTCCAATCAGCAACACAAGTGCTATGGCCATATTCCCTGTTCCGGCACACGATGTGGTAAACATTGCATTCCCGGCTGGCAATGGTCAGGTAGCTATAATAGATATGAGCGGCAGGGTAGTACTCTGGCAGTCTGTTACCGCTCAGCTGCAGGCCATAAATATCAACCAACTAACAGCAGGCCAATACCTCGTCAGGTGGACAGACAGCCACGATCGCCACACCACAATAAAAATGGTGAAGGAATAATCTATCTTAAAAACATAAAAACACCATCGTCACATCTGGCGGAATACCATTGACCTAACAAAAAACAGGCTTATATTACCTCACGGGAAAGCCCTGTAGGGGCGTATTATAATAGCGATGGGTTTCAACCCATCGGCTTAAGAAGCCGCAGACTCATGATTGTCGAAACCTGTAAAAGCAACTGTCATTGCTCCGTAGGAGCAAAAGCTTTGTAGTGTTCCATAAAAAAATGGTTCGTGCCCCGTAGGGGCTGTCCAACTTTAAAATGACCTGCTTCCTCACAGATGCAGGTCATTTGCTATTAATAAATATCTGTTATCGTCATAGGGGTATGTTTTCTTTATGTTGTCTTGAATCGGGCGAGTATGTTTCTTGTATCTGTTTTATTTAACATGACATATACATTGAGACTTTTACTTTCGGCCCACCAAAGGAACATACATAAATCTGCATTTCTTTTTTTATGACCGCAACCTCCTCCCGTTTGTTACCCCGGCTCACCATGGTCGTGGCTATTCTTTTGTGTACGCTGTCGGCAATAGCGCAGAAGTACACCCTCAGTGGCACCATTAAAGACAGCAAGACCGGCGAAACGCTTATCGGCGCCAGCCTGGTGCTGGATAGTGATCCGTCCATAGGTGTAGTAAGTAACGAGTACGGATTCTACTCGCTTACGTTGCCCAAGGGCAATTATAATTTCACGCTCAGGTACGTCAGCTACCAAACAAAGCACATCACCGTAGGGTTGGACTCTGCCGTAAAGATGAACATATTGTTAGAGCCTGATCAGAAAGAGTTGAAGGAAGTAACCATTAGCGGTAAGTCTAACACGCTCAAGTCGGCACAAATGGGAATGACCAAGCTGAACATACAGGAGATAAAAGCCCTGCCTGTGCTGTTTGGCGAGCGCGATGTAATGAAGATCGTACAGTTCCTGCCAGGTGTAGAGGCAGCCGGCGACGGTAAAAGCAGCTTTTACGTTCGCGGTGGCGGTGCCGATCAGAACCTGATTTTGCTGGACGAAGCTATTGTTTACAATCCTTCTCACCTGCTGGGCTTCTTCTCTACCTTCAATTCCGATGCGCTGAAGGATGTTACCTTATATAAAGGTACAGCACCGGCACAGTTTGGTGGCAGGCTGTCATCTGTCATGGATGTAAAGATGAACGATGGTAACGAGAAAGAGTATCATGTGGCTGGTGGCATCGGGTTGATCTCATCAAAGCTGAGTGTCGAGGGGCCAATCGTAAAGGATAAGGGCTCATTCCTCATCAGCGGTCGCCGAACCTATGCCGATATGTTCCTCAAGCTGTCTCCGGACACCAACATCAATAAATCGCGCCTATACTTTTACGATCTTAACGCTAAGGCCAACTATAAGCTGTCAGAAAAAGACAGACTGTTTCTCTCGGGCTACTTCGGTAAAGACAAGCTGGGGCTGGGCACCACTTTCGGTATAGATTGGGGCAATGCTACAGGTACACTCCGCTGGAACCATATCATTAACGATAAGCTGTTCTCCAATACTTCGCTCATCTTCAGCGACTATAATTATAATATCACCCTCAATGTTACTAACCTGTCGCTCCGGATACATTCCGAGATCAAAGACTGGAACCTGAAGGAAGAGATAGGCTATTACGCCAACCCTAAAAATTTCCTCAGGTTCGGGCTTAGTTCTATCTACCACACCATCACTCCAGGCAGCATCACAGGTACCAACATTATTGAGTACAAGGAGCCCGACAACCATACGTGGGAGAATGCCTTTTATGCATCCAACACCTGGAAACCCACCAGCCGGTGGACCATTGACTATGGCTTACGCCTCAACATGTTCACTGTATTCGGCGGTGTAAATATGTACGATCTCGATGCTAAGGGCAATATTAAAGATACCCTCAAATACGGATCGGGCGAGGTGGTATGCAATTATGTAATACCTGAGCCGCGCATTTCTGCCAGCTATTCCCTTACCGAGAACTCTTCGCTTAAGGCGGCCTACACTCGCAACTCTCAGTCGCTGCACCTTATCTCCAACTCTACCAGCAGCAACCCTACCGATAAATGGGTGGCTACTAACAATATAATCAAACCCGAAATTGCCGACCTTGGTACGCTCGGTTACTTCCATAACCTGAAGAATAATATGTATGAGCTCGGCATGGAAGGCTACTTTAAATACGCGCAGAACCAGATAGACTATAAAGACGGTGCAGATGTGCTGAACAACGATGCACTGGAACCTAAGTTGCTCTTTGGGCAGGGCAGGGCTTACGGCCTGGAGTTCTCGGCACGCAAGTCAAGAGGCAAGTTGACCGGCTGGATATCCTACACATTGTCTAAAGCAGAAACGCAGATCAACGGCATTAATAACAATAAGTGGTACAATGCCCGCCAGGACCGTACGCACAACCTCTCGGTAGTAGCAGTATTTGAGGCCAGCAAAAAGTGGACACTATCTTCTTCCTTTGTTTACTACACCGGCGATGCTGTATCGTTCCCCAGCGGAAAATATAATATCAATAACCAGACGGTGTTCTACTATACCGAGCGCAATGGTTACCGCATGCCTGCCTACCATCGTTTAGATATAGGCGCTACCCGCCAGCTGGCACACAAAAAGCACTTCTCGTCAGAGATATCGTTTAGTGTATATAATGCTTACGGCAGGCAAAACGCATATATCATCACCTTCGAAGATGACCCCAACGACCGTTCCAAAACGCAGGCGCTGCAAACTGCCCTGTTCCGTTTTGTTCCTTCTATCGCTTACAACTTTAAATTTTAATCCGCCCAGCAATGAAGAATATTAAATATATCATATTGGCGCTCATGTCGCTCAGCCTGGCCACGTCCTGCCAGAAGGTGATCAAGATAGACCTGAATAATGCCGATCCTAAATATGTAGTAGAAGCTAATGTGGTGGATGATACCACCGGCTGCACCGTAAAGCTGAGCAAGACTGTGAACTTTGATGAGTCGAACGTGTTCCCTGCAGTGAGCGGAGCTGTGATAGAAATAAAAGATGTAACAGCCGGAACCACGTACACACTGCCAGAGCTCAGGCCAGGCTTCTACCACGATGCAACGGCAACCGGAACTCCCGGCCACCAGTACCAGATGACGATAACGGTTGACGGTAAAACATTCACTGCATCAGGCAAGATGCCGCAACATATCAACCTCGACACCATTTATCGTACCATCGGTGTGTTCGATTCCGTAACAGCTATATCTTACTTCGACCCTGTAGAAAAAGGTAACTACTACTATTTTGCGCAGTACGCCAACGGTGTCCAAACAGATAATATATACATCAGCAACGATGATTTCCGCAATGGTCAGCAGATCGACCAGAACCTGCGCAGGGGCGGAGGCGATTTTGAGGAACAGGCCGGCGATTATTTAACCATAGATATGCAGTGCATAGACTCTGCTATGTACCAATATTACTTTAGCCTGCGCCAGACCAAGAACCAGAACTCAGCTACCCCCGCCAACCCGCTTACCAACATAAGCGGTGGTGCATTGGGCTATTTCAGCGCCCACACCAGCAGCCGGAAATCGGTAATGGTGCATTGATCAATGAAGATTGTTTTAGCATATAACGGCAGCCCGGCGTGGTTGCCGTTCTTTTTTACCGACCAATGAACCCCACTTACCGAAATAGATAATCTCCTAAACACATGCCGACTTACTTTTGCGCTAATCGTATGAGAATTTTTACTTTTAAATTTAAAATTTTTACTTTTTTAAATGGCACGCAGGCGGCACAGTGAACCGGGAGAAGAAAGCCCGAAGGTGAAATTTAGCAGGGAGGCTATAAAAGAGGCATTCGTTATTTTTAAATACCTGAAGCCCTATCGCTGGGTGTTTATTGCCGGGCTTATCTTCATTGGCCTGTCCAGCGGCACCACTATGGCGTTCCCATATTTATTAAAGCAATTGGTAGATAGTGCTAATGGTACCCTTACCGGTCCGTTTGCCTTATCGCCGGGGCGCATAGCGCTTACGATGCTGGCTGTGCTAAGTGTGCAGATGGTATTTTCGTTCCTACGTATCTATTTGTTTACTTATGTAGGCGAGCATGCGGTTGCCGATATGCGCAAGGAGATATACCAGCGCCTGATAGTGATGCCTATAGACTTTTTCGGCCAACGCCGTGTGGGCGAGCTTTCCAGCCGCATAACAGCCGATGTGCAGCAGATAGAAGATGCGGTAACCAGTGTTTTTGCCGAGATACTACGAGGTATACTTACGCTGGTGATAGGTATGAGCCTTATCTTATACATCAGCCCGAAGATGACCTTGCTGATGTTGTCGGTGATCCCAGTGATCATTGTGGTGGCGCTCGTGTTCAGCAAAAGGATACGTAAACTATCTAAAGAGGCACAGGATAAGCTGGCCGACTCAGGCACTATAGTGCAGGAAACGTTGCAGGGTATTAGTAATGTAAAAGCTTTTTCTAATGAGTGGTACGAGGTAAAACGGTATAATACCAGTATGAGCGACATGGTGCGCCTGGCTATAAAGAGCGGTAAAATGCGCGGATTCTTTGTTTCGTTTCTCATGTTCAGCGTGTTCGGGGCTATAGTTTTAGTGGTGTGGTATGGCGTTGGGCAGATGCAGGCCGGCCACCTGAAGTTTGGTGATCTTACAGCTTTTGTAATATATACAGCCTTTGTAGGTGGCACTATGGCTGGCTTTGCCGACCTCTACAGCCAGTTGCAAAAGACACTCGGCGCTACCCAGCGTGTGCGCGAATTATTACGCGAACCAATTGAAAATGTGTCACTTGAACCACATGAGATAAATGAAGAGTTCAGGTTGAAAGGTAATGTCTCTATCCAAAATGTAGCGTTCAGCTACCCATCCCGTAAAAATATGCAGATATTACGCGATGTGAGTATAGATGCCGGCACCGGTCAGCAGATAGCTATTGTGGGCCCGAGTGGGGCAGGGAAGAGCACCATAGTTTCACTACTGCTCAGGTTCTTCGAGACGGATGGTGGAAAGATATTATTTGATGGACGCGATGCTACCGAAATACCCCTTAGCCAGCTCCGCAGCCAGATGGCGCTTGTCCCCCAGGACATCCTGCTCTTTGGTGGCACCATTTACGAAAATATAGCATATGGCAAACCGAGCGCTACCCGCGATGAAGTGCTGGAAGCTGCCCGCAAAGCCAACGCCTACGATTTTATCTCCAGTTTTCCGGAAGGGTTTGAAACAGTGGTAGGTGAGCGCGGCATCAAACTATCCGGCGGACAGCGCCAGCGCATAGCCATCGCAAGAGCTATTCTTAAAGATCCTGTTATCCTGCTGCTGGATGAAGCTACTTCTGCGCTCGATTCGGAATCGGAAGCATTGGTGCAGGATGCGCTCAACAACCTGATGCGCAACCGTACGTCGTTCGTTATCGCGCACCGCCTCTCTACCATACGCAATGCAGATAAGATAATTGTAATGGAAGATGGCATGGTAAAGGAGCAGGGTACACACCTGCAATTGCTGGAAATAGAAGACGGACTATATCGTAGCCTGAACAAGCTGCAGATGGTGACAGATGAACATATATAGTATTGAGTTAGCCTTAACCACCGGCCGGGGTCACATTGACCCCGGCCATTTTATTTGTTATTCCTACACGGTGAAAAGATTATTGTTACCGCCGGTGGCTTTTGTTTCTGATTGTGCAAAATAGCTGCTATATTTATCCCCAAATAAAGTAAAATATGAGCATCAAAAGGCTGTTGCTTGCCCTGTTGGTTATCACCACATTTGGTAGCTGTTCTAAGTTTACCCAGGTGGTATATGTGGCTCCGTCGAGCAGTGATATCCAGAGTGTGAACCATTTCTACCAGTACGAGAACGAAGATGTGAAAGTGGTATATTGGTTTTGGGCGGAGCACGGGGTTATGTCTTTCCTGTTTTATAACAAGACCGACAGGCCTATTTATGTCGACTGGAAGAAGAGCGCCATGATCAATAATGGTAAGCGCATGAGCTATTATACTAATAAGTATGCGAGCAATTACCTATCTTACGGTACCCAATATGGCCTCGATTGGTTAGATGTATTCAACGAATACTATTCTAATCATAACGATAATATGAAGCTGAGCCGCGCATCGCTGGTGAAAGGGGAGCGTGTTACCTTCATCCCGCCGCATTCATACATTACCCAGGCGTTCTATAATCTTACTGCTAATATCTACTTCGATATTACCGACCGCAATACAGAGCCTGACGTGGTAAACTTCTGCAATGTATATGTGAGCCGCAGCAATAAAGAGATTGGTTTCCGTAACTATGTTACTTACTCTTTCTCAGAAGATAACGAAGCTGCTGAGCGTCATGTAGACAATGAGTTCCACCTGAATAAGGTAGTAACCATGGATAACAGGTATTTTGAATACAAAGATCTTGACGGTTACAGGGCCAACGATTGGGAACGTCCTTCCCGCTTCTACATTCAGGAGCTTCGCTGGCAGGATGTATATAAATAATGGAACGAGCGCAGACCACTATGGTCTGCGCTTTTCTTTTTCACCCTAAATAACAACATCATGAGAATATTTATAGGTTTCGCCTTTTTTCTGGTCTATTTGGTATGGGTTGTTTATCACCTGGCTATCAAAAAAGATATGAAGCGCCAGCTCACTAATCTTTATGCCTTTACGCTTTTTATCATGGTGTGGCTGGGTATTTACTATTACATATTTATATAGCTGAGATAGTTTTGGCATAGCTATTGTGTTGTAAAATAAAATCACAACTTGTGCGTTATTAAGACATGTGATCAAACTTTTACAGCTATGCTCCCTTCAAAGCCGGTTATCAAAGAAAAACTGAAGTTCGTTTTTATAGAGCTACTATTGGTGTACCTGGTAGTTATCTTTCTTATGGTGGCATCCTGCCATCAGTCGGGTAGCAGAAGTATATACTACCAGCTTACTACAACATCCGGCGCATCTCATCTTTCTGCAACTCACCCCAACAGGTAACTCGCAGATACAGATGACTAAAAAGCACAAGACAATACTGTTTGTAGCTATGGGCATCACCGCTGGTTTGTTCCTGCTGGATGATCTGTACCTGGATCCTGTAGTGCAGTTCTCCTTCAGCGAGTACCTGCAGGATATTTGTATTGCCGGCACAATGTATACTACTATATTTTATGTAATGATCTATTGCATCACTTTTCTGGTCGGGAAGGTATATCCCGGTAAATGATCCTTTCTACAGTAGGGGATGGTTTAGATTTCGGGCATATGTGTCGCGGCTAAAACAGTTGCGACATTTTCGTTTTAAGGCCAACAGCATTTTATTGTGGTTGAGAAAGTGAGAATCTCGGCGAGATCTCTTGAGAAATCAACGAGAAAATAAGAAGAATAATTTGAGAATTAAATGAGAATGTGTAGATTTGCTTGAGAATAGAAATCTCGAAAATGAGATTTTGTTGATAATCGACAGAAATGGAGACATTATACAGGCAGGCAGCCACTAAAATACGGCTCGCATTTATAGATTTTATTAAGGACGAGCCATCTATTGATCTTAAAGAGATCTGCGAATTGCTGAACAAAAGCATGCGTTTTGGACCTGGTTATTCCTATCCTAATATCTCTAAATGGCTGCCTTCTAAACGCTCTTCTGTGCTGGAGGATAATAAGACCGTAATACCCGTTACCGGCAGAATTCAGCTGATAAAGCTCTATACACTCCTTAAAAACTGCCTTGATGAGGCTGGTTTTGACCTGCTGAACATCAATAACATCCCTGTAGCAGATTGGAACGGAGACCCGGATAACGTCCCATTTCTCGATGAATCGCAAACCAAGTTGATGGCCAGGCGCAGATCTGGTGGCCGGCCTGCAGCTGCTAAAAAGGATGATATCCTGACTACTTTTGAGAACAGTACGCCGTTTTCCACCAAGTTCGCTTTCAGGTATGTGCTTAATGGCGAATTGGCGAATGCCACCATATACATAGATGCCGATGGGCTTGTTCATTTTTTCCGGGATGGGGTGGATACGAAACTCGCCGGCACATATACCCAGAATATAGCAGGCGTTTCCATAATTGCCCTGGATGAAGATATACAGGTTTGGCAGATCATTTTCCGGCAGACGCCGGGCAGGAACGTTTTTCATGGATCGGTGTGTTTTTATGATAGTAAGCTGCAGCGGTTTGCCGGTGGCCAGTGTGTGCTGTGGGATGCGCTGCAGGCTAGTGATGATAGTAACTTGCAGGAATTTGTTAATTTGATCTTGACACCTGAGCAGGAGCAGCAAGTGAAATATGGTAAATTTTTCATTAGCAGGGGAGATATAAACGAGCCGGCAGAGCTGTCTTTTAGTGGGCTGAATATTGTGCTGGGCGAAAATAATTGAACATTGACTGCAAATTCTCGACTGTAGAGCGCTTGAGAATATGGTGAAATTGTGTGCCAAAACGTCATTTTACATTTCTTTTATTGGTTGAGGTATAATTCATAAATAGTTGTTTTTCAAGTGATATTTTAAAATTATCAGAATGAGATTTATCGGAGAATATTTCTCTCTTTTCTGCATTTTGCTGTTCGTAAAAGAGGCGTTTTGTAGGGAAATGCGTCATAATGGCTGGCATACATGAAAAAATAGCATAACTTTAGAACAAGTATTTTATAGTGCTGTAAATCAACTATATGCATTGTTAAACTGGTTGTTTTAGATTAGATTTTCGACGTTGTTTATCACTTTTGGTTAAATAATATGTTGTCAACTGGTTTAACTGATACAATATTTGCCGGTCTCATAAGTTATTGAAAATGAACCACTCAAATAGAATGTAATGGAACGTAGAGACTTTCTGAAAAATACCCTGGCAGTGTGCGGACTGGCTGCATTACCGATAGCCTTTGTGGAGAGCTGTAAGAAAAGTAACAGCTATTCCGGGCCCACCAATGTTGATTTTAGCCTGGATCTCACCAACTCGGCCAATACTGCACTTAATACTGTTGGTGGAGCAGTGATAGCCAATGGCATTATCGTGATCCGGAAAAACAGTACCAGTTTTGTAGCATTTTCCAGCACATGTACACACGAGGGGTGTACGGTAGGCTATAATGCCGCTAACTCTAACATTGTGTGCCCTTGTCATGGTGGTACTTTTTCCAGCACCAATGGTTCTGTGATCAGTGGGCCGCCGCCATCTTCGCTCAGCAGTTATACTGCTACACTTAGCGGTACTATACTGACGGTGAAGTCGTAGCCAGAGGGCGTTGCCGATATGCAAAATTGCAGTTTCTGCCGATTTTTTAAATTTGCAGGTAATCGGCAATTTTACTTTAGGTATGACTATTTATGCTGTTGATAGCCAATATGATGAAGATATGATGATTTTCTTTCTTTTTGCACAAACCGGCAGAAAGTGCAATTTTTCTGCCGATGGAACCGGCAGAAATTTCCGGTCTCGGGTTGGTGGAATTGATGAATTTTGTGTGTTTTCATAGTATAGAAAGGGGTTATTTGAGGTGTAAAGATACGATTCCGGAGGGGCGGTTTCCAAATATATTTTTGATCCTCCGGAGGAGGACAGGTGGCTTAATGGCTCAATTGCTCAGTGGTTCAATGCGGGTTAATGTAGGTGCTATGGATGCTATAGGGTGTCTTTCGGTCTTCCAGACCTTATTTATTTTCTATTGTTCATCCCGGGGTTGTCACCCACAAGTGTTCGAAACCTCAATTTCCCATGTTTTATTGGACAGCCCCTACGGGGCACGACCCTTTTTTTGTACGGAATTCTACAAAGCTTTTGCTCCTACGGAGCAATGACAGTTGCTTTCAGAAGGTTTCGAACAGTTGTGGGGCTGTCACCCCGCGGCGCGGGGGGGGGGGGGGGGGGGCCGGGGGGGGGGGGGGGGGGGGGGGGGGGGGGGGG
>CAZPOT010000004.1:239849-330885 GCA_964588295.1 uncultured Flavipsychrobacter sp.
TTTTTTTTTCTTTTTTTTTCTTTGGGGGGGGGGCCCCCCCCCCCCCCGGCGCGGCTCCCCCCCCCCCCCCGGGGGCGGGGGAGTTCTTTCGGTAGGGGCTGGGGAGGATTTCTGCGAATAGGTTTTGCCGGATCCAATTGTTGTTCGCCCCAAGAGCGGCGGGCAAATACCGTCGAACTGGTTTCGGGAGTCGGAGACTCCCTTCCGCGAGGACGTAGTCAGGGAGACTATGCCCAGCTTGGTGTGATTCCTGGTGCACGGAAGGAGCCGGAGTGGTCCAGCGGAGGGGGATGTTTGCAGGGGGCTATTATAATTGTGCTGATGTTTATATATTTACAGCTGTAAAACGTTGTTACTATGAATGTTATAAGAGTAGGTCTCTTTGCAGTTATTATGTTGCTGGCTGGTTTTTCCTGCAAGAAAAAGGAGACAACCAACCCTATAACTAAGAATACAGGTGTTAAAACGATTTCGCTGAGGTTACGGAGTGATTTTGAGACACCGCAGAATGGCACACTAATAACGTATCAGCTAGCTTACAGTAATGATAAGTTGGTTACGGCTACGCCTACCAACAATGCAGGCCAAGTGGGGACGATCTATTTTACTTACAGCGGCAATAATGTGCAGTCGGCAGTGCGTACGATGCATTGGGGGACGCCTACGGATACTGCACTGTTAGATTCGGTTAGTTTTACCTACCGCGACAACAGGATAGACAGCATGTTCATTTACCAGCGGCGTAATAATGTTGTTTTTACTGATTATGCTGCAGGGTTTACATATTCGGGAGTTGTTGTAGGGGGCATTGCTTCCAATATTTTTGATCCTATTCACTCGTTGAGGGCGGGTAGTGACATCATATCGCTGAAGACAAGTGCGGATTATGGCTATGCCTACGATATTACCGAGCTGCCCAATAACCTGAATTCTTTACCGATATGGGTGGTACTGAATATGGGCCAGCTACGCTACGGGGATGATTATTGGTGGACGTATCCGCTGAGCATGAACAGCCACCTGGTGAACTCGATGCATAATACTTCGGTATCGTATTCCTCCGACAGGATTAATTTTTCTTACCTGATCAAAGAAAGCCGTATTACGCGCCGCATAGCCCAGAACATAGGCACGGGTATAGCTGATACCGTGGAGTTTGGTTATTAGGCGGTTGTATACTGTTGTTGGGAAATGGTGTTGTAACTGCAGGGTTGCTGTGTGGTGTCTTTCGGTTTTCCAGACCTTATTTTTTATTGGTTATCCAGGGGTTTCACCCCTGGCTGTTGTTTTTCGGCCTTTAAGACCGATTGGGGGGGGCAGGAATTTCATTCGGCAATGGCTAGGGAGGATTATGCAAATAAGTTTGCCGGATTCAATTTTACCAGCCAAAGAGGAAGGCAGAAAGGGCTTGCTTTATGAGGGGAGAAGAAACGGATAAAGTGTTATCTCTTATTTTTGTATATTTGTTTTATGAAATCTTAAAGTATGTAATAAACTAACATGTTATCAAATCCAAAGGTAAAAGCATTGGTTGATTCTTTTAATAAAAATGAGAAGAAATTAGATATTAACGAACTAAGGTTCATATATGACCAAGCTGAGAAGCAACTTAAAGAAACGATCGATGCTAGTTCAATAATTGTTGCTAGATGTACTGTTTTAATATCAATTTGTGTTGCAATTGCTACAACAATAGTTTCATTCTATATCAAGGCTAGGGTAGATGCCAAACAATTAGATACAAGTGTAGATGCTATCTGCAAAATAGGAGTGTTTTTTTTATCTCTAATATCGGCATTGCTCGCTTATAACATAACTAGTAAGGACTATTATTGTCTTGGCACTGAACCGATGTCCCTTATTGATACAAAAATACTTGACAAAAAAGAGGCGTCAGATAAAAAATTAGTAAGATTTTACGTAAATGAAATTATAAACCAACAACATAAAATTGACGGCAATAAATCTTTAAATAAAAAAAGATGGCTTATATTTCATGTATCAATAGTTAGCATTATTTCTGTCCCTATCTTAATGGCTATATTTTTTGCGTTTTTTATGAACTAGTCATTTTTTTTGGGATTTTTGCTTCCCTTATGGAAAAAGTTAAAGCAGGAGATATAGTTTGGCTCAAATCAGGCAGCCCTAAAATGACAGTAAAGTTTTATAACCAAAAAGGGACTCTTACCTGTAATTGGTTTGTAGGAACAGACGTAAAAGAACATGATTTTTCGAGGGAACAACTAATTGATAAAAACCCTGAAGATGTAATTTCTGATCAGGCATAGTTCTTCAATACCATATATTTTTAAATACGGCTACATTATGTAGCCGTATTTAATCCTGAAACCGCGTTGCTTCGTGGCGACCTTGACTTTTTAAAAAATCGCTCAGACTTACTGAATATTCAATTTTGACCTCACTTTTTCAGTTGCTCTCAGGGATGGTAATTGGAATAATAGTAGCCCAATTATCAAGACCAAAATACAAATAATAGCATTACCACATTTCAATCATGAAACCGCCCGGCGGTTTTTCTGTGAGCCGCATCGGGCGGCTTGCCAAGGAGCTTTGCTCAGGAAGCGCGGCCAGTTATCAATATCGTTCTATAATTGTACGTTATGTTACCGAAGGCTTGAGTAGCGAGGGCGTAAGTTTTTCACTACGCCCGAAGATACTTAACGATAACGTTGATTATGATAGCACCTACCATAGCCCCGCAGGGTGGCAGCGCTGGCCTTATCGGGATCAACAGTTATTTTGTATGTTTGAGATATGACAGCTAACGAAAAGATGGATGCCGTACTGCAATCTATGAATATGAAATATGACAGATTGGTAGCATCGCATAGCAACGCCTATATAAATAGAATTGAAATGCTAACCGTCATTAAATTTAGAGGTAAAGAGAATATAACTTGGGATGAATATGTAGAAAATGAACAAGTAAAGGAATTAGACTTAATTCTTAAATACTTAGAAGACAAAAGCATGATTTCATCTCGTGTAAACGAGAATTTGAGCCTATTAGACAATAAAGAGTATTGTATAACTTGGAAAGGTAAGGTGTTTATTGAAAATGGTGGTTTTGATGCAAAATCTATTCAAAAAAACCTGGAGGGGCGAAGAGTCCAAATATCCCATGCTTTGACATGGATTTTAGCGGTTGGTGTTGTTCCCGCTTCCGTTTATTACCTGATTGAAATATTGAAGCATACTCCGAATGGGATAAATATCCAGTCTTTGACTGCTTTTTTCCTTTTGCTCGCAGGGATGGCAATGGGAATAATAATAGCCCAACTATTAAGACCGAAAGACAAATAACACCATACAACATTTCAATCCTGTTTTCACCTACAAAACCCCTTTCGGGGTTATGTATTACATTTGTAGTGCTAACTTAAAATGTAATTATATGAATGAAAGTCAAATAGACATCGAAAATCAAGCTATCCTTTCACTGGCCACAAATCAGCTTGTTAGGGCTTTAAATATTCAGTTGCAATGTTTGCTGAACACTTTAGAAAAACACAATCCAGAAGTGTATAAAGATTTCAAAAAAGAATTTACCGATAAAATAAACTCCGACAACGATTTTAACGACAATAAAGCAAATATTGAACGTTTAAGCGCCTTGAAATCTATTCTTGATTTAATAGATTCTTCAAACAAGAAATAGTTTGTAAAATTGCTAACACGGTAGGCTTATTAATGTTGTCTTCAATTTGTTGTGTTGTTAGTTTCTCCATAACAATCATTAGAGCTTTGCTCAGTCAAGACCTGAAGCGTAAAGTTGTTTTATTTATTGTCGGATAGTAAATATTACTTGTTAACGTGCAGGTTGATTAGCGGCAGATTAGCTGCAATCCTGCTTAACAATAATATTTATTATCCGCTACCAAAGAACTAAAACTACTTTTCGCGATGGTCAGGAAGCGCGGCCAGTTATTAATATGGTGCTTCATAATTTACTTACATTTTGTCTAATCAAGCAATAAGGTAAAGTAATACAATTATTATTTGATACACTTTTAAATAAAAAGCCCGAGTATAGAAATACCCAGGCGTTATGCATTCGAAAATTTTTCCTTATGTGAAGATGTATAGATATACACTTCCTAATCTTAATATAGGGCTTTTTATTTAAAAGTGTATCAGGATCATAAAATAAATTACTGAAAGATTAATATTGCACACATTTTAATAAAGGTGCAATATGATATCGCTTATTGATGGTTAACTAAAATGTGAATTATGAAACAATAAATCAACTACCGTTTCCCTTTATATCTATAGGAACAGTATGAAAGCAGATAGTCCTTTAGTTGGACCAGTTACTAAAATACTTAAGACGTATTTTTTCTGTAAGCATTTCTTTGGAAGGAGTTTTGAATTTCATATTATAAAGACCAGCGATTCCTTTTTCCCTCATTTTTATATCAAAATCGGCAATTTCTGCTTCAATGATTTTTATTATAAGTTGTGCTGTATTTTCAGGATCAAAAAGGTTTTCAAACTGAAAGATGGTACTCGTCTTAAATTCGTATCTATAAATTAGTATTTTTTAATAATTAATAAAATGGCCTTACTAACTTACATATCAAAAGATCGGGACACTAAAATAACTGTGGATAGTAAAACACTATCTTATAATCTAGATATTTTAATGAAGTCTTTAGCAGTAACTAACATAGATGAAATACAAGGCGAGATTAATATACTAGTATATGCTCAAGATTCCCTAACCAGTTTAGATAATATTTCGATTAAGGATTGACGCACATCAAAAGATGTAGACATTGTACCTAATTCAATTTTACTATCGATGGTTTTGATATGAGTGGAATATGATATTTCTAAATTGAATTTCTTTTCCATTCTTTGTACTTCCAGACCAAAATCATCTTCAAGTTTTTTAAATCGCTCTCTACTCATTAGCCCCGTAAAGGGAATTAAAGCTATAACTTCCATTTCTTTTTCTTTTTATAATTAAACAATAAATCACCTGAACCCAGTAGCTACTAACTACTGGGTTTTTGTTGTATAAATATACAGGGCTGTGATTTATTGTTCATTAAAAATTTACTTTCTTTGGTTTTTATCATCTTTATTAAAAAAGTAACTGATAAAGATTAATGTAGGAATTGAAGCTATTATTATAGCAACTATAGAGAATAGAGAACTTACTGCTTCAAGTACATTAGGTATTGCTAATATTATAGCAATTACTATAATGATTAAAATTGCCAGTCTCATATTGCTATTTTTTATTTGAAAGTGATTTTACGATTCCTATTACCAATGCTACGCCTCCAAATAGTATAATTGTACCTAATGCATTACCTGCTGCTCTTGCCCCTCCACTAGGTCTGTAATCCCGCTGGCAGTAGGCAATGAGAGATAAAAGAGTTAATGGTAATGTTATGATTATCTTCTTCATAATATATGGTTTAGCGGATTATTTTAAATGATCCTGTAGCAGGAATAGTAAGACCAGAACCATACATATTTACCGAAAATGTTCCTCCTAAGTAATCAGCACCATTATGATCAATAGTTACTGTTCCTGAAGTATCGTTATAAGTAGATGTTCCGGTAGTTATTGTCGTTGGAACAGCTTTAAATGTCGGGTATGTTCCTACGCCTGTGCCACTATATTGAAATACCAATGATATTCGCGTCAACCCTCCTATTTGTGCATCATTTACTCCTATAATTTGGTAATTATACCCAGGTACTAGAATAGTCTGTATAGTGGATTGATAATAATAAGGTTTGGAAAAAGTAAGTTCTTTTAGCTTTATATACTTTCCAGAATAATTTAGATCAATGTAACTACCGGTAAAAGTAGTATCTGTGGATGATACAGAAGGTGTAGTCGAACTACTTGGTGTACAGGAGTACATAGTTAGCAGACTTGCTGCTAAGATGAATAATCTTTTCATTTTTGGAGATTTTGAACGTTATAAAATAAAAACAGCGTAACTGTAATTCCTTTTACCCGTTCAAGGCTCTCCAAAGCCCGTATAAGCAAAAAGACACAGCTACGCCTTATCAGCGTACTATATCCATTTCATTGCTTATACCGGGTTAAATTTGGAGATTTAGAACGGGAACAAAAATGGTATAATACCAAACTCTTTATCTGGTATTGATATGTTAGATTGTTGATTATTTACATAGGCATTTTATTTGTGCGAAAAATACAAACTTTTCCCAGTAATTACAATACGGGAAAAATACCCCTTCTTATTCAAGGGGTATTTCTGTTTCATCGGTTGTTGGCAGAGTAGGGTAAACCCTCGTTTGCTGATAATGCAGCTCAACATCTGTAGCTCTCCTTTTAGCGAGGTTAATCAGGTAATTACTGAGCAGTATAACTTCTGCAGTATTAAGGTCTTCGTTGACCCATTGGTAAACGTCAATAACCTTGTCCAGTACTTTTGTCTGGTCTACTACTAATACATACTGCTGTAGAGAAACTGAATTTGTGTGTAACATAACGTTTTGTTTTTAGTTAGAAAAAATGAATAGTTGTTTGTACTGATATTTAATATTTGCTTGACCTTAATAATGCCTGTACAGGTTATACAGACGTTGGAGTTTTGGTATCTATTATATAACGGGTTGAATTTCGTTTTTCAGGAATTTCAACACCCATATAGTTGACATACGTATGGGTATCCTCTATATCGGTCATCTGGATAATAGTATAGCCGATATCCCGGAGGTTGCCCATAAGTAGCTTATACCTGAATATTTTGGTTCCATAGGTGATGTAAACACCTTTATTACTCATATAGTAGGTATGGTGTTTTCTTTCATCTGTGGCTATAGTATAGGAGAACCAATAATATTCTTCCTTATCAACAGCATCTGTTCTTCTATCGGTAAAGAACAGCTTTTCAAAATCATTGATCCACATGAGGGATCTTATGAACACTAATTGTTCATCAGGTGTACTGAGCATCATATAAAATTGATTTTTTGATAACAGAAAGGAAGGGGAGCGATAAGATTAAAGTAATAACAATGGTGTATCTTAATATTGAACAATGCCGTTCAATACTACCATGAAACAATATTTACAGCCAACATCAGGAGCAGTGTGTTATGACTACGACAACACATCAATAACTGTAGGGTATAAAGCAAAGAAAACAGGTATCATTACATTATATACCTATAATGTATTTACAGTAGGGCCATTCAATATGGATATGATGAAAAGAAGTACAAGGAGCAATAAAGGGCTAAATAGCTTTATTGACATTAATAAGATACCTTATATCAAGAAGGTTCAACAACAGTAGGGGCATCTGCTATTGAAGGATCATTACCATCTTTTTTAGATTTATCCCAGTTAACAAAATCGTGGGTAACCTGCTTTAATTGCTCACGTAATACCGCTATCTCGGATAAGTAGCTATCTATTTGTTTCTGTATAGCTATCCAGTAATATTCTTCACCGCGCTTACTCATCATCTTGTATCTTTCTGATATTTTGGAATGCAGTTCTGATATCTGCTTCCTGATGACTTTCATTTGCTCAAACTCCGAATTCATAACTGCAATTTACAGTATTTGGATTATTGCAGCAGGTGAGTATCTTGTATGAAAAATTTAAGAATGAATTTTACAGCTGGTTTTCTAAATAGCAAAGAACTACATTTTGATAGTATAATGACGCTTGAACATTTATCCAGTATTGGAGAGTCACTGGAGGGAAAAATTCAAGGCAATGTATTACCACCTGATGAAAACCCCCCTAAAGACATGTTAGAAGGATTTGTTGTGATAGAATTCAGGCTAAGAGTGTCACATCGTACGGAGATTATTGTAAGTTACATTTGCGAATATTCTTATGCATTTACTTTCCATCCAAAGTATATTCAATATGATGATTTGGTAAATATTATAAAAGATGCTTATAATAGATTTTTACAAGATTATAATAATAAGAAGGTTAATCTACCTATCGAAACTTATATACCTGCTATGACTTCTGAGGTAAATGGACTCCAACCCTTACTGGATTTCTTCCAATCTCTGAATATTTAATCTTGACAGCAAAATGCGCCTTATTAATAAAGTCGCATTGTTTAGAAGTAAGATTAATTGATTTTTGGTTTATAATTCTCATAAATTATCTTTAATGTAAAAAATGTAAAATGAACGAATATATTAACGTTATAACAAGTGAGGGTAAAAAAGTCACAATCTTTACTAAGTATATTATATCAATTGTAGACGAGTTTCACTCCTCAATAATAACTCTAGTCTCTGGAGAACCTATAAAGGTTTCAATGAGTAAGAATGAATTATTGCAACTTTTGGGAATAACTAACAATTGAATGATCAGTTAAATTCCTAAGTATTGATTCAATAAGTGCTATAGCTACATTGGTTTTTAAACCTTCTAACTGCGCCATTATATTATCATAAACTTTGTTAGTAGCGTTTTCATCATTTATCATTTGTCATTTTCTACATTGATTTGAATGATATTTATGAAAATTATTGATGAAGTTGTTTTATAATAACCATAAATCATTTTTTATCAATTATCTAATATTATTTCTATCTTGTAACAAAAAACTTTATGGAAAAGCAGGAAACAGCTAACATTCTATTACTTACTCTTCTCGGTAAAGTCCTAACTAAACAAGATATTATAATGGCAATGATTGCTCAATCTTATCCTGGCACTCCAGAGCAGAAACAATCTCTTTTAGAGAAAGCACATCTTGAATATGATGCTTCCTCGAAAGAGACCATAGATTCTCTGTTGAAAATGTACCAGGAACAGAAATAGCAACCTTTTTGTTGCAATTAGATTCTTGATGAAGTTGTTTTATAATTTACATTATGTTAAGTAGAAATTATGGGAAATATAGCCCCTACTGTTTTAGGGCTTAGATTACGGTAACTGTTGTGTTGAGGCGCCTGGCGAGTGCGGTGGCTCCCCGCTCCATTACTTTTGGTGTGGTTGTAAATAAATATCGGGCGCAGCAGGAATGCCAGTGTGTTCATCCAGGTAATTGTAGTGTATACGTTCCAGCGGATCTCCACATAGGTATGGTCCGGGTGTTGCTGCAGCAACCAGGTGCCAGTGCCTTCGAGGTCGCCACTCGCCCGCCCCGATATTAAATTTTTTTTCTATAATTTTTTCTGCAGTAATGCAGAACCGCAGCCGGTAGCCAACCGGGCTTTTTACTGTACAGCTGATGGTGTTGCCGGTACCGTCGGGCTGGCCGGGCGCAATTTCTTCTACCGATTCGAAGTCGGGCCACCACTGCGGCCAGCTGAGCGGATCTTTGATCTGCGCCCAAACATCGGTGAGCGGTGCGTGGGCCTTCCAGCGGGTGATGAAGGAGGAAGTAATTGGCATATGGTGAAAATACGTAAATCTGTGTTGGTTTGGTTTGTTTGGTGTTGTGTCTTTATGTGATCATTATTTCCGAAAACGAATACGTCCGCTGAAGCCGCTGGATTGAAATCTGGCGCGATTATAATACGCCCTTACAGGACTTGTACAGTTGATTGGCACATTGTAAGCCTATACGTCTTGGGGAACCCCGGCCCTAAAGGGAGGTGGTATTAGTGATCAATATATTGTAAGATTGCTTCGTTCCCTGCCAAATGACGGACTATTAAATTTAATGTTTTACAGTCGCTTACAAATACTCATTTTGTTGTGCCCACCTCTTCTTTACTTTTTCTTTGTGCTGCCGCAAAGAAAAGTAACAAAAGAAAGCGTGGTTCGGCAGGCTCACCATGACAGTTGGCAATAGGCTCCGCGCGCCAAAGTAGCTATACTGCGCATAACCCTGACAGTGCCGACACGGCTATCGCCGACCTTGTTATTATTACAACTGACGCGTACTTCTAATTCTGTCATTGGGGCGTGATTGCGGTTTCTCGAATAACATCTCGCAATGACCATGGGTTTTATATCAAAAGAATACGTCCGCTGAAGCGCCGGGTTGAAATCCGACGCTATTATAATACGCTCTTTAGGGCTTGTACAGTTTGATTGGCGCATTATAAGCTAGTACGTGATGGCTTCGCTAGCCACAGAGCGGGATGTATGCGTTTTTGGAAAAAACGGGCTAACTTACCATCATATGTAATGCCCGGCTATGAGGTATATCACTTTTCTTTTTCTTTTGTTGTTGTGCGGCCCGGCCTTTGGTAAGGGCAAGAAGATAAAGCACACTACCTGGCGCACGGGCTGCAGCAGGATTGTTGCCTATCCGTATACTACTAACACCAAAGACAGTACGCTTGCTGGTGTACTTACCTGGGCGGCAATAAATAATAAGGTAACAGCATATAGTAAACTGCATACAAAGGATAGCGCTGTTGGGCCGGGATATCTGTTGTCTCAGCTATCCTACAGCGATACTTTTATCACAGAAGATCCCCTAACCGAAAAGCTGGACACCCAGGTAAAGGTGTACCATAATAGATTTTCGCGCGCATGGCCTCTGGAGGATAAGGAAAACTGGACGTTTGACGAAGATAATGGTGCATTACTGGCAGAGATAGAGATGGTTAAGCCACGGCTGTGCTGGTATACCAGATCGGGCGAACGGAGATCTACCTTTGGACTTGCCAGGTTTTACTGGGAAGATGCCGAGCCCTGCATTACCGGTTATTCCAGGCACAGGAGGCTGCCCGACTATGTGAGCACATGGGCGGCAGATATTGCGCAGCAGCCAATTAGACATCCCGATAGTTCGTGGTCGCGCTGTATCATCAGCATAAAGTATATGGATACTATGTATGAGCATCTTACGGATAAGTTGCGCAGAGCATATGATGATTTGACGATGCCTGAGGCGCTGACACAGGATGTGATAGCCGGTAAGGTAAGCGCTTATCGGCTGGCAGAAGACCAATTGGCGCCGTTCAGGCCCGACAGCCTTGCGCAGATAGTGGCAACAAAATACGATACGGTGGAGATGGAAGACCCCATTACAGGTGAGCGGATTACAAAGGTGATAGAACTACCTTTTCACCTGGAGTATGTGTACAAATATAATTTACTGCTGGAGCGCACCACAGATGTGCAACACGCGCGTACGTTTTTTAAGATAAGAGCCGTAGGCCTGGTTAAAGAGATCTATACCAATGATGGAAATTTCCTGGGGCCGACGCCCATTTACTGGGTGAAGTATAAAGATATATTGCCTTATTTTAGGCGTCAGGAAGTTGCGCAGCCACATATGTCGTTATCGGCAGCGGTATGGGATGCTATAATAAAGCAACAAACAAACGAGGATGATGGGTATATGAGGATACCTTAAAATTGACAGAAAATATGAAGAAGATCGTTTTACTGATCACATTATATATTGCAGGGGCGGCAGTCGCCACTGCTCAAACTTTTGCAACCAAGGCCACCTGGAAGAACCGGGTGTCGCGGTTGATACCGGTTGTTGATTCAGCCGCCAGACCCGGGGGGATTCCGGCCGATTCGCTGCTAACGGCGTATTTGCTGAAGCTGGCAGCGGCGGGTAAAGTGCCTGTTTATGAGGCTTACGGAACGGAGATGAAGCGGCAGCTTTCTACTGCAGATGTAGATCATATACTGGTGCAGCATGACAGCATAGAGGTGGAGGACCCGGTGACGGGCGAAAGGGCAATACGTGTGCAGACAAGAAAAGTACAATATGCGGGCATCGGCCGCTGGCGCATTATAGAACGCTGGACCTATGACGAAGGTACCGGCGCGGGCAAGGTGGTGATAGTAGGCATAGCGCCGGTGGTGGCCGTGTATAACGATGACGGCGGTTTCCGGGCGTACAGGTCGCTGTTCTGGTATCACTGGGAGGATGTGCAGGATATTATAAATGCCTTTGGCCACCGCCACAAGGCGTGGGATGTAAACAGGCTATACCTTGCCGATGCCACAGGTGGCCGGCTGGACCTTAACGAGGAGCTGCCGGTATTGGTATATAATACCAAGCAGGTGTGGCTGAAGGATACAGCTGACCTGTATAATGCTCACCTGCGGCCGGAATGCTGCGATACCCCATTGGCGGAGCTACTGACCAGGCGAGTGCTGGCAGGCACGTTGCCGGCGTTCAAACTCGGCGGTAATCCTTTGAAAGCCATGCCTAAAGAAGAGGTGTACAAAATGGTAGCCCCTACTGTGGATACCGATGAGATAACCGACCCGGTAACCAGCGAGCGCCTGCTGCGGGTAGTAGCAAGGGATTTTTCTTACGAAGCGGTATCGTACTACAAAGCGATGCTGGAATGGAAGCCCGATATGGCCAACGGGCAGATGAATTACCGGGTAAAAGCGGTGGCACCGGTGGTTACTATATATGACGACAATGGTAAGGAGATAGGCTATAAAGAACTTTACTGGGTAAATTATAAGGATTTTATGGCGGCTCAGGCCCGGATACAGCTGTATGATCCGCATATCAATTTATCTACAGCGTTGTGGGATGCGTTGTTTACTAAATAGTTACGATATTGCAGTACATAACAAACAAGTATGGCACAGGTACACGCTGCAATAGGTAAAGCGCACTACGCAACCACCATTACCACTGCTACCAACACACTGGTGGCCGATGAGCCTGTGGCGCATGGTGGCGGTGCTACCGGCTTTGCCCCGGAAGAGTTGCTGGCGGCATCGCTGGCATCGTGCACATCTATTACCCTGCGCATGTATGCCGACAGGAAGCAGTATGCGGTGGAAAGTATAGAAGTAGATGTAACCGTAAGCAGGGATAATACCCTGAACACGACCGCTATAGCGCGCAAGATAACTATACACGGACCGATAACAGATGAGGAGCGCAGCCGCCTGCTGGAGATAGCCAACAAGTGCCCCGTGCACAAAATACTAAGCAGCCAGATAACCATTACAACTGATATACAATGAAGGATATAACCAAGAAATACACCAATGGAGAGGTAACCATAGTATGGAAACCAGAGGCCTGCATCCACTCTACCATATGCTGGAAAGAAGCAACAGGGCTGCCTAAAGTGTTTAACCCCAAGATACGCCCATGGATAGATCCGCTGGCAGATAATACCGCCAATATGATAGCGCAGGTGAAGAAGTGCCCCAGCGGTGCACTATCGTACTACATGAACAGCGAAGCTGAAAAGGTGGCCGAAGTAACTGCCGAAAGCATTGTAGAGGTGATGCCCAATGGCCCGCTACTGGTTTATGGCAACATTACCGTGAAGGACAAGGACGGTACGGAGTGCAAGCGCAACAATGTAACAGCGTTTTGCCGCTGCGGGCAGTCGGGCAACAAACCATACTGCGACGGCACACATAAGAAAACGGGTTTTGAGGGATAGCGGGTTGCCGCTATTCTTTAGGAACCTTCAGGTAGAACGTGGTGCCGTTGTTTTCGGCACTATCGAACCACAGCTGGCCGCCTATGATATCGGTAAGTTTTTTTATGATAGACAGCCCTATTCCGTGTGAGCGTTCGCCCTTTAACCCCTGGCGGCCTGCAATGCTTTTTTTCTCGAAGATGTGCGGCTTCAGCTGGTCGGGGATGCCTATGCCATCGTCGGCAACGGTAAAAATGTAACTGTCTTTATCCTCGCCAATGGTGATCTCGATATTTCCTGATGGGCCGGTGAACTTGATGGCATTCGATATCAGGTTGTGGATGATCTGGAAGAACTTAACACTATCGGTGTTGATGTAGTTGTCGGCAATGTTTACTGTAAGGTGGAAATGCTTTTCGGGTGTCAGTTCCTGCAGTTTTTCCAGTACGGTGTTGATCTTATCTACCACGCTGAAGCGCGTTTTGCGGACGAAAATGCCCTGCGATTCTTTGTGCTCGTTGACCAGGAAATCGTCAACAATGTCTATGCATTCCTGAGTGCTTTCCTGCAACATATTGAGCAATGATTCCACATTTTTTGTGTCACCCGCCTTTATAGAGCGCTGCACCCACGACAGCAAATTCTGGGAAAGAATAAGTGGCCCTGACAAGTTATGGGTGATCATATCGAGGAAAGAATCCTTCTGTGCGGTAATCTCTACCAGGTAATTCTCGTGCTCTTTATCACCGGTAATGTCTTTTACAAAGCCGGCCACGGTGTTATCGTCGAGCATATACATGTCGCACGACAGGTGCACGATATCGCCCTTATCCATCGACAGCCTGAATTCGGTTGTGCTGATGCTGCCATCGGTAAGCAATTCGTTGAACCGGCTCTGCAGATATTGGTGGTCTTCTGTAAGTACATGCTTCAGTACCAGCTGAGGATCGGCCAGTAAATCGTTTTTTTGTGCAGAGAAAACTCCTGCAAAGGCCTCGTTTACGTAGGCAAATGCTTTTTCATCAATCTTGTAAACAAACACACCATCCTTAGACCTGTTGCCGATCAGCTCCAGGTCGTTATGCACGTCTCCGGTCATATGTAATGAATTAAATTTTTATTACCCCCCTATTAATAGCCATAGAGATGAGCTCCATGGTATTGCGCGCTTTGGCCTTCTGTACCATATTGCGCCGATGGGATTCCACAGTTTTTTCTGTGATGAATAATTGTTTAGCGATGTCTTTGCTTGAAAAGCCTTTGGCCATCAACTCGAGTACTTCTTTTTCGCGACGGGAGAAGAACTCGTGCTTAGGCTTAAGTTCCTGCGTGCGACCAGCTATATATTCCTGGGCATTTTTAAAGTTACGGGCAACTTCCTTACATATATAGGTGCCGTTTGCCGCTACTACCTTTATTCCTTCTACCAGGTAGTCGTAGCCCGACCGTTTAGAGATATATCCACTTGCGCCAGCGTCAAGCATCTTCATCACTTTATCACTATCTTCATACATAGAGTGTGCCAACACACGTGTATGTGGGTAATTTCCCTTTACATATTTGCATATTTCGAAACCATCCAGGATCTTGACTTCCTGCATGCCATCAAGATAAATGTCGAGCACGAGTACGTCGACAGTTTCTTTTGATAAGGTCTGGAATAAGTGCTCCGGGTCGTTGCTATCGCCCACCCACCTGAACCCAGACTCCTGCGAAATCAGGTATTTTATTCCATCGCGGATTATTTTATAATCCTCAAGATTATATATAGAAATCATTACTATTTACTAGCCGATATAAAAATACAGAGTACTTAGTTAACAATCAACCTGCCAAACAAAATTCAGGGAAATCCCTAATATCGTTTGTTTATACCGTATTTATCAAAAAATAGCATTGATTTTTAGCAGGCTACGTGCTGATATAGATACGATATTTTAATTTATGCAAAAATAGGGGATGCGCGACAGGAAAAAAATCATTAACAAAATCAGGCGGGTTTTACCGGGCTACCGCCCCAGTTGGTGCCGGGCTGTAAATTTTCGCCCTTCATAACGAGAGAAAGAGATTCTACACCTACATTATCCCCCACCTCACTATCGTAAAGGATAATGGAACGAGCGCCGATATTGCAGCGCTTGCCTATTTTAATAGGTCCAACCTTCATTACGCGGTCCTCAAAAAGATGGGTTTGCGGTCCGCAATCTTCGTTCAATGCAGTATCATCGCCAATGCTCACCATATCGAATTCGGTGATGTCGGTCGTATTCATCCATACCCGTTTGCCGGTTTTTACGCCTAAGAGGCGCAAAATGATAGGTAACCATGGTGTGCCGCGCATAAAATCGAGCACAAATGGCACGGATAGAGCCTCGTAGGTAGAGGTGATGGCCTCGCTCACCCATACCTTGGGCGTCCACATAGGCTTTTGCTCGGGTTTGTATTTGCCCACCAGTACCCATTTAAGCACTACCGTAACCAGGAAAGCTGGCAAACCCATATAATACAGGTAATATACGGGCAATGTATAAGCTATTTCCCACCAATGCTTTTCCACCAGCAGATCGTGAGCGTAGGCAATGAAGAGGATACTGCAAATAATAATGGTGGTTTCGGGCAGCAGGATGCGGATAAACTCTATTATAGTGCGTCCTAGTATGCGTGTGGGCGATGGTTTCAGGGTTTGCTCGGCAGGGAAAGTGCGGCTTTCCTGGCGGCGCGGCAGGGCTATGGCAGGAGAGCCGAACCAGTCGCGGGCTTTATTACTGTCTAGTTGTTCGGCACTTGGCGGCGTAGACAGTACGCCTATAAGCATTCGGCCTGGCAACTCATACCCTTGCGGTATCAATGCACTGTTGCCTACAAAGCTATTATTACCAATGACAGTTTTTTCCAGTATCAATTGCTGGCCGCGAACGTCGGATTCGCCGAGGGTAACGGCATCGGCCACAAAGGCGTTTCGGCCTATTTCTAGCAGCGGATGGGTAACACTGCTGGCGGTAGAGATCTCGGTATTCTTGCCAATTTTAGCCCCCAGCGCTTTGAACCACATGCTGACGAATACGGTAGCATATATGGGATGGAGTACGATGAGCGACAGGCTCATCAGCTGATCGGCAAACCACTTGCGGAGGTAGAAACCGCTATATATTGAATAGCGGCCCGGCTTGATACCCCACTGCAACAGGCGGGTAAGGCCGATGGTGACGAGCGCAAAAATAATGATGTAACTTAATGCTAATGAAGGTGTTACGATCATGTAGCTAAAGTCGTAATCAGGAGTGGAGTTATCGAGATCGTTAAGGATGATTACCGTAGGTAACAGCGGCAACAGGATGACAAACGGGAACAATACCAACAGGAACAGGAAGATGACCTTGTACAGGTTGCGCTTAGCTTTAGATGCAAAGAGCGGCTGAGGAAGGTCTTCTATGGCTTTCTTTTCCTTCAGTACTGCGGGGCTACCCTGCCATACTTCTCCTTCTTTTATTGTTTTGCCTTCCTGCAGGTGGCTGAGATCCTGCAGTTCGCCCCAGTTTTCTATTACTGCCCCACCCGATACTACCGCGCTGCTTCCTATATAAGCATGATCGCCTATGTGCACCTTGCGCAGCTTGAGCAAGCCATCTTCTACCCAGGCGTTATTAATGACCACCTGGGAACTAAGGCTGGCATCGCTACCTATGGATAACAGGTCTTCTGCGCCAATGGTGATGGCGGCCAGCTGGGCATCATCGGCTATCTTAACACCCATACTGCGGAGATAGCCGCAATATAATGGTGTACCATTAAGGAACTGCGATGGCAGCAGGCGCTGGAAGGTTTTTACAAACCACCAACGGAAATAATAGGTGCCCCACAGTGGGTAATCGCCTTCCTTCATACGGCCAATAACCACCCATTTTACCAATGTGCTGAGCGTGGCGAAGAACGGCGGAACAAGGAAGTACACGCCCAACGCTGTGCCAATACCCAGACCTATATTGCCAGTGTATTCTTTTATACCATAATAACCCAGGTATGGGAAGAATATCTGCACGGCAAACAACCCGTATATCAATAGCAGGGACAAGGTTTGCGCTATCCAGCACAGTATGAAGCGCTTTTGCGGGATGGCGTTGAATACTTTCTTCTCTTTTATCTTTTCTACCGGCTTGTTTTCCCAATACTCTATGAGCTTGCTGAGCGGACGGTTGAGATAGATATCTTTTAATGATGCCTGCGGGATGTTACCCTCTTTACGCAAACGCGAAACAAACGATGCTGCCAGCAGCGAATGGCCGCCCAGATCGGTAAAGAAGTCGTTCTCTGGCGTGATGGTGCGGTTAGGGAAGTTTTTCCTTAACGCTGCTATCACCCGTTCGCCAATAGGTGCATCAATATCTATTACATCATCTGTAGCGGCAACGGATACCTCCATCAGCATAGCAGGAACAGGCAACGCTTTGCGGTTGATCTTGCCACTGGGCAGGCGGGGCATTTCCGACAGCTGCATGATGACTGATGGCACCATGTAGGCAGGCAGTACACGGGCAAGCGCTTCGCGGATGCTCTGCTGGTTCATATTCACAGGGTCGTCGCACACTACGTAGCCGGCAAGATGGTCTTGCCCGTTAGCATCTTTTTTTACTGCTACTGCAGCAGCGGTAATGTCTGTAAGATTGCTGAGCTGGTTCTCTATTTCGCCCAGCTCTATGCGGTAGCCGCGCAGCTTTACCTGGTCGTCGAGGCGGCCCTGGAAGTCTATGCTGCCATCGGGGTTGATGATGGCAGCATCACCGGTTTTATAGATCACATCGCCCGGCAGGTCGGTCATGGCTGCGGGTTTGGGGATGAATTTATCTTTGGTCAGATCGGGCCGGTTGATGTAGCCGTGCGACACACCGGGGCCGGTTATTACCAATTCGCCACGCTCCCCTATGGGCAATATATTTAGTTGCTCATCTACAACAGCCAGGTTGTAATTGGGCAATGGCTGACCGATGGTTATGGGCTGGCCGGGTAATAGTGTTGTTATGGTAGCTGTAACCGTGGTTTCGGTGGGGCCATAACTATTATAGAACTCGCGCGGCGGTACCGACCAGCGCGACACTACCTGCGATGTACAGGCCTCGCCACCGGCATTTACCAGCCTTATTTGTGGAAGGTCGTCATCCATAACGGCCAGCAGGCTGGGTACCGTATGCAGCACTGTTATGTTGTTCTGGCGCAGTACATCGTCCAGTTCGTCGAGCGACTTGGTGGTGGTGGCATCGGCCACCCACATAGTAGCACCCACAAAATAGCTTATCCAGCACTCCTCGCACCACATATCGAACGATACGGAAAAGCCCTGGTATACTTTATCTTCTGCTCTAATATTTAAAATACTCTGCTCCGCCCTTACAAAATGGCAGATCATGCGGTGAGTAATAGGAATGCCCTTGGGCTTGCCCGTACTACCCGATGTGTATAAAACGTAAGCGTTATTATCCGGAGCAGGTGCCTGTCCCACCTTAATATCAGCATCAGCAGCTGGTTGGGGTACTACGCTGTACACCGGGCAGTTGATAGTTAAAGCGGCAGGATCATCGCTGATGCAAGCCTTAGCGCCTACTTCGTTTAGCACAGTATCTACACGCTCAGCTGGCATTTCCCTATCCAGCGGCACATAGGCTGCACCACTTTTGGCAATGCCTATTACGGCTACGTGCAGTTCTAAGCCACGCGGCCACCACAGGCCTACAAAATCTCCCGGGCGAACGCCTTGTGCTGCAAGATGTGCGGCCATGGCATCGGTCCAGCGGTCCAGTTCGGCATAGGTAACGGACTTATCCTGGAAGATGAGCGCAGTTTTATTGGGATGCTGCCGGGCGGAAGCACGAAAAATATCTGCAAGGGTTTCTTCCTGCAGCAGATCGGGACGGGCTTTTCCTAAAACTATACCTGGCGGCATTTAAAAATGACAACTTAAAAGTAAAAAGTAAAAAAACTGCGGGTGAAAAGTACGACAATTCTTTTTCCGCATTGGTATTGATTTATCCAAAAACATGCCATAAAAACTAAAAAGGAAAAATTTAAAAGTAAAAATGTCCAATTGATGTGGACAACCTGATGATATATAAATCAGTTATTGGACTGGTTGATTATTTTTGCGGACTCAAGTTTTTGATATGACGCCAGAAAGAGAAGCCCGTATACTGCATGTGCTGAACCGCCGCCAGCCCGACCTGGGCATAGTGATGGAAAACATACATGATCCTCATAATATTTTTGCGGTAATGCGTACTTGTGAGGCGGTGGGTGTGCAGCATATTTATGTGCTGAATACTATAATGAGCAAGTATAAAAACTTTGGTAGTAAAAGCAGCTCGAGTGCAAAGGGCTGGCTTACCCTGCACGAGTATACTGATACGGCTGAGTGCATGAAGGCAGTGAAAGAGCGATTTGGTAAAGTATATGCTACGCACCTGGGCGTAGAAAGCCATTCGCTTTACGATCTGGACCTGGCCGAGAGTGTAGCCCTGGTGTTTGGCAACGAGCACAGTGGCGTAACTGAGGAATGCCTGGGCTATTGCGACGGTAATTTTATTATACCGCAGGTGGGCATGGTGCAAAGCCTTAATATATCTGTAGCCTGTGCGATTACCCTGTACGAAGCTTTCCGCCAGAGGCAGGCCAAGGGCTTTTATAATGGCGAATGCCGCCTGGGCGCTGAAGAGTATAAAGAACTGGGGACAAAGTGGAAGTTGCTGCCGGAGGAGTGGAAATAGTAGATGTTGTAACCAAATTAGGCTTACTTAGTATCTCGCTGCAATCTTTGTCGTCGCCTCCATTCTCTGTGATATAAATAAGTAAAGCGAATTTTTCGCAAGCTGATTTCGTTGTACATCTCTGATACATCAATCAAGTGACCGTAATCAAACAAGGGGTTGAAGTGTCTTAGTTCTTCATAGTGAGTTAGGGAAGATGTATCATATTTTGCTGAAGGTCTCTTGTAAATCCGTATGTCTGGCACATTATCACTGTTGCCATAAATTTGGCGAAGCATAAAGCCAACGTGTGTTCTTTCAACTGTAGATATAGAAATTTTTTGCAAGGCAATTGTCTTGTATCCCGGGTATGAGACCTGAACATCGCAGTATCCCGGGTCACAAAGTTCAATATCAAATTTCCCATCAATATCTGTTGCAGTAGTTTGTTCTATAGTGTCACCTTGTCTTACAATTACGGTAGCCCCAACTATAGGTTCTTTGACGTTATCAAAGACATGTCCAGTTAATTTTTGAGCGTTAACTGACGAGAATATACCCAGTAAAGTAATCGTCACAAAAACGCGTAAATACATAAAACTGTAATATACTTTAAATACTGTCTAAAAATCATTCTGAACTTCATGTTCCTTATTTTCCGTTTGCACTATCGTGGGCCAAACTTTTTTGCAGCTTTTTAATGTAGTGCTTGTAGCGCAGTTTCCGAATGCTGATCTTGCGGAACTGTGGCTCTCCATGTGCCCCCCAAGTCGCAATGTGAGGAGCTCCTTTGACTTCTACTCCATCAATTAAATAAACGTTGCGACTATGCTTTTTGTGTCTTTTACGGGGTTTGTTTTCTGTTTGCGCTTCCCTTGTTGCTTTATCTACTGTGCTATCAACAATATTAACTATAGTACGTCCTCCATCACGATCTACCGCATATCCGTGACCGGGACCATAGTAAATACCCGGAGTGACCGCTACCAGATCCACACCTTGTGTTATACGTTCTCTTGGGGCTCCCCCTCCACAGCCCGGAAGAATTTCGGCGCGATTGTAGGGATCTATTAATGGCCTTTTATATTTACTGATCAACGTACTGGTGTCACCTTTGGCGGCACGTTTTAAGATAAAATTTAGCCTGGTGCGCTCTCCGGGTGATACTATAACCTTTAATATAGTAGTAGTTTTATAACTCTGGTAGGATACTGTAACATCGTAGTAGCCGGGTTCAAGTGGCTTTACACTGTATTTACCATCTATGTCGGTAATTGTGCCGCCCTTCAGTATGCCACCTTGCGTTACTGCTACGCTGGCATAAATAATTGGCTCTCTTGTGCTGTCGGTAATTGTGCCCAGTATCTCCTGAGCCAATGCTACCGCATGCATGCATATCATTACCAGTAGAAAATAAATGATCTTCATAATATTGTTATTTAAATGCAGCGCGTAGACACGCACTGCCTGTACTCGCAAAATTATTGTGTAACTATTTTTAGTCTTTCATCATATTTACTCCACGCATTTGTGCAGTGGTAATGTAATAGCTTGTTTTGTATGGTTGTAACCTTGGCCAGCAGCAATGAATATAGTAACATGTTGTTATTTTATACTCTTTCTCTTGTTTTAGTACAAAGTTGACCCCAGTTGTATCAGCTTGTGAAGCCATGACATTGACCATAGTAGCCGTTTGATATCCCAAATAATTCACCGTAACATCATAACGCCCGCTGTCAGTCAACCTCGTAGAAAACTTACCATCAATATCAGTTATTGCGCCTCCTTTCAGTATCCCGTTTTGTTTTATTGCTACGGTAGCGTTGATTATTGGTTCTTTCTTATTGTCTGTAACAGTACCTTGTATTAACTGGGCATGCAGGTTGATTAGTGATAAAAGCAACGCCAGCACTGTAAGAATGATGGGCTTCATAGTTCTAATTTTAGTTCCTATACAGTAGACGTAATAAGGTTGGCCATTCTTGGTTACGGCAAATAAAAAAGCGGCTCGTGAAAACCAGCCGCTTGATTCGAGAATACTCCAAACTACTTGCTTCTCTTCTTTCCGCTCATGTTAGCCCTTGCTTCTACCAGCGCAATAAACTCCCTATGGTATTCGTCCTTCTGATCGCAGGAGCGGGCAATATCCAGTATTTTGTCGCAGCCGGTATTGCCGGCATACTTGTCGTTTCTTAACAGGAGGCCAAACATTGCCACAGATGCTGCGTAGCGCACATTCTCACTGGCATTGGCAAAAAGCACCCTGTCATCACGCACTATGTGGCTCAGCTCTTTGCTTACACTGTCAGCAGGCCGCTTGTAGCGCAGCTTTATGGTGGCCAGTTCGTTGCCGTAGGCAGACGAATATGGTATTGTATGCTGATATTTCAGGCTGTTTACAGGTCGCAGGTCTTTGCCCGTGCTCTCTACCGGTACTATTTCATACAGCACAGTAACTGTATGACCACTCCCCATATCGCCTGCATCCTTCTTGTCGTCCTTAAAGTCTTCGGTATTCAGCAGTCGGTTCTCGTAACCTATAAGCCGATACCCTTTAACTATAGCCGGGTTAAACTCCAGCTGACACTTTACATCCTTGGCTACAGTGAAAATAGTACCGCCGAACTCTTTTACAAGCGTCTTTTCTGCCTCCTGCTCATTATCTATATAGTTGTAGTTACCATTACCCTTATCGGCCAGCATCTCCATCCTGTCATCCTGGTAGTTGCCGGTACCAAAGCCCAGGCAGGTAAGAAATATACCGGTCGACCGTTCGCGGGTAATGAGGTTTTCAAGGTCATTATTTTCCGTGATACCTACATTAAAATCGCCGTCCGTGCAAAGAATCACACGGTTATTGCCACCCTTTACGAAATTTTGCTTTGCTATTTTATAGGCCAGCATAATGCCCTCCCCTCCGGCAGTAGAGCCACCGGCTTCCAGTGCGTTAATAGCATTTTTTATCACAGACTTTTTATCGCCTGTTGTAGATGGCAGCACCAGTCCCGCGTTGCCGGCGTATACCACCAGCGATATCCTGTCTTTCTTGCGCAATTGGTCCACAAGCATAGTCAATCCTTTTTGCACCAATGGCAGTTTATCGGGTTCCTGCATGGAACCCGACACATCTACCAGGAATACAAGGTTAGAAGGGGGCAGGTCTGCTGTATTGATCTTTTTGGCCTGCAGGCCAACGTGCAGCAGCAGGTGGTCATTGTTCCACGGACAAGTTGCCACCTGTGTAGTAAATGCAACAGGGTCATTATCGGCGGGCTGCGGGTAGTCGTAATTGAAATAATTGATCATCTCCTCTACTCTTACCGCATCTTCAGGCGGCGCCTGGCCGGAGGTAATAAAACGGCGAACGTTGGCATAAGAAGCTCTGTCTACATCTACAGACATAGTGGATACCGGCGAACTCGCTACAGTCATAAAATCGTTATGCTGTATCTTTTTATAGCTTTCATTCACGTGGTTATGGTATTCAGTCCTTGCCGCGGTAGTGTTCCCACCCCATGTGTAGGTACTGGCGGAACCATTGTAGGTGTAATTTGCAGATGCCTGAGATAAAACTACTTGCTCCATATTATAGTTGGTCACAGTAAGACTTTTTGGCGCCAGGGCTGCTACCAGCACAAAATCATGCTTTACATTTTTGCCAGTCTGCACAATAACTTTCTTTACTGTTTTTGCCTGGTAACCAATACAAGAAACGGTAATATTATAAATTCCGGAATCAAGCGGCTTTACGGTATACTTACCGTTTATGTCTGTTACTGCGCTACCCTTTAATACACTACCCTGCTTAACCTGAACTGAGGCCGAGATAATAGGGAACTGCTTATTATCGGTGACAACACCTGTGATCTCTTGTGCTGATACATTGAATATTGCTGACAGCAGTGCTACAGTAAATGTGATATATGGTCTCATATGCGTGTGTTTATATAAAAGATGTAAATGCATATTTTTTCCATAGCGTTGGATGGCTTTTGACTTTTTTTGTTAGCGTTAACATCAACGCTATATTTCGGTAACTTGCATACCGGAGATATTTTATGAGTGGAAGTAACATGCCGCTGGCGGAACGGGTAAGGCCGCAGACGCTGGATGATTTTATTGGCCAGGAACATTTGGTGGGTAAGGGAAAGGTGCTGGAGCAGATCATCCACAATGGCAAAGGACATTCTATTATTTTCTGGGGCCCGCCGGGTGTGGGTAAAACCACGCTGGCGCAGATCATAGCCCATTCGCTGAACATGCCTTTCTTTACCCTGAGCGCTATAGACAGTGGTGTGAAGGATGTACGTGCTGTGATAGACCTGGCTAAAAAGGCGGGGCATGCATTATTATTCATAGACGAGATACACCGTTTTAATAAAGCGCAACAGGACAGCCTCTTGGGCGCTGTAGAAAAAGGCATCATTACGCTGATAGGTGCTACTACCGAGAATCCGTCGTTCGAGGTGATAGGTGCGTTGCTGAGCCGCTGCCAGGTGTATGTGCTGAAAGCCCTGAATGAAGATAACCTGATGGACCTGGTGAAACAGGCCATGATAAAGGATAAATGGCTGGCTGACCAGCATCTTGACATAAAAGAATGGGAGGCACTGATGCAGCTGAGCGGCGGTGATGCCCGCAGGTTGCTGAACCTTACCGAACTGATAGCCTCTTCCCTACCAGATGGCGACAAGGTGGTGACCAATGACCGGGTGCAGGACATAGTGCAGAAGAAGATGGCCGTATACGATAAGAGCGGCGAGATGCACTATGATATTATATCGGCATTCATTAAATCCGTACGCGGCAGCGACCCAAATGCGGCTGTATATTACCTGGCGCGGATGATAGAAGGCGGTGAAGACCCTAAATTCATAGCCCGCCGCATGGTAATACTGGCCAGTGAAGATATAGGCAATGCCAACCCCAATGCGCTGTTGCTGGCCACCAGTTGTTTCCAGGCCGTAGAGATGATAGGCTACCCGGAGTGTCGCATCATCTTATCGCAAACCGCTACTTACCTGGCATCATCGGCCAAGAGCAATGCGGCTTATATGGCCATCAACAACGCCCAGGCGCTGGTAAGCAGGACGGGTGATCTGCCTGTGCCGTTGCAAATACGCAATGCACCTACCGGACTGATGAAGAAACTGGACTACGGTAAGGGGTACCAGTACGCCCACGACTTTGAGGGCAACTTTGTGAACCAGGAGTTTTTGCCCGATGCTATACAGGGCACTAAGTTGTATGATCCCGGTAATAATGCTACTGAAGCAAGGTTGCGAGATTACCTAAGGAACTGCTGGAAGGAAAAGTATGGGTATTAGTCGTAAGTCGTAAGTCATAAGTCGTAAGTCATAAGTCATAAGTCATAAGTCGTAAGTTGTGAGTCATAGGTCGTGAGTTGTAAGTCGTGAGTTGTAAGTAGATGTTGTGCTACCACTGCCAGTTATTTGCCTTCGGTCACCGATAAATAAGAGGTATTTGCCGATTTTCTGATGGTCGGCCGATAAGTTGCCGGTTACTTTTGCAAGAGAAATAACTAATCAATGTCTGCCATACAGCCGTCAAAAAAAATAGGAAAAGAGTATCAGAACCCCATACCTACCCGCCAGATAGTGGGTGGTTTTTTCAAGGTAATGTGGAAATACATGACCGCAAAGGAAGAGCGTGAACCCAAACAACCTATAGGGCCGTTTGCCGTTGATGCCAGCCACTACAGCTACACACCAGAGAAAGGCATACGCGTAACCTGGATGGGCCACTCATCGCTGATGATAGAGGTAGATGGCAGGCGCTACCTTACAGACCCGGTTGTCGGGCGTGCCTCATTCGTATCATTCGCAGGGCCTAAGCGTTTCTTCCCCTACCCAATGCCATTGGCCGATCTGCCGCATATAGACGGGCTGATCTTATCGCACGACCATTACGATCACCTGGATGCAGGGGTAATGCAATACTTTGCCACTAATACCAGCTTTCCCATATACTGCTCGCTGGGTGTGGGCAAGCTGTTGCAGAACTGGGGCATCAATAGCAGTCGCATTACCGAGATGGACTGGACGCAAACAGTAGACTTCGGTGGTGGCCATACATTAACCGCTACACCTGCCAGGCATTTTACTGGTCGTGGGTTGCACAACAGGAACCAGACCTTATGGTCGTCTTTTGTTATAAAAGGGCCGGAGCACAAAGTGTTCTTTGGTGCTGATTCGGGGTACTTTCCGGGCTTTAAAGCTATCGGTGAACAATATGGACCGTTCGACCTAACCATGCTTGAGGTAGGTGCTTCGGACCCATCGTGGCCAGACATACATATGGGGCCGGATAATGCTACCAATGCGCACCTGGACCTGAAGGGCAAACTGATGATGCCTATACACTGGGGCACCTTTAACCTGGCACTACATGCCTGGCGCGAACCTGTAGAAACTACCCTACAACTGGCCCATGAAAAAGGTATACAACTGTTCCTGCCTAAGCCGGGCGAAGTGACACATGTGAATGGAGCGCATAACAGTGAATGGTGGAAATAAAATCACCTTTTACTTTTCTTTAACTTTTATACATCATTTTCGGCATACGGCTTGTAGAAGTAGTTCTAAATTTCAAAAAAAAGAAAAATGAAAAGAACACTACTATCTGCATGTATTGCCATGACGTCTTTTGCTGCTTTTGCGCAGCCAACACTCACTTCTGCTACTAATGCTCCTGTTGCAGGAGATAAGTTTGTAGCCCATTATTTTGATACTGCGGGTGTCACCTGGGGTGCTTCAGGTGCATCCGCCACCTGGAATTTCGGAAGCGTAACGGCCACCAGTACAGATACCGCTACTTTTATGAGCTGCGCTTCAACACCCTTCTGCGACTCGTTTTCAGGCGCTAACCTGGCCAGCTTCGACGGTAGCGACTACACTTATGTAATTGCCAATACTGCCGCCATCACTGCTATAGGCGCACATTCGGACACTGATTACATTCACTTTATTGATCCTAAAGTGTTCATGAAATTCCCGTTCACCTACAACAATATGTTTGTTGATACATCGATAGTGCCATTGTTTGGTCCTGCCCAGATGCGTTATATAGATAGCAACTTTGCCGATGCCTACGGAACACTAATACTGCCAACCGGTACTTATAATAACGTGCTAAGGATACATACTAAAACCACGCAAACCATTACGGTGAGCGGTATGCCGTTCAGCAGTGCTGCCACAGAAACCTATGGATGGTATGCGCCGGGCTTCCATTCCCCGCTGGTTATGTTGAATGTCGATACTGCAGGTAGCGGAACACCATATGTGAACGAAGCCAGGTATTACACGGGCAACTCAAGTTCCACAGGCATTGGTAATGCGACAAAAAGCAATATCGCGCTCAGTCTGTCTCCTAACCCTGCTACCGATGTGCTGCACATCAGCTTCGATCTGCAGCAAAATACAGGTGCAATGCTGGAGATAACTGATATGACCGGCAAGGTAGTATATACTTCTGCCGACCTGGCAACAGGTGCCAACAATATCGCTTTTGTTACCTCATCGTTACAATCTGGTATGTATATATTGCACCTGCATGCCGAAAATGGTGTGTCGGTTGCCAAGTTCTCAGTAGTAAAGTAAGAAATAATTATAACATTGTAGTGAATGCTCGGTATTGCCGGGCATTCACTTTTTACAACACATTTAGCAATTTGGCGAAGTGTAGTTGCGCGTAGGATTGTTATTTTTGCACAAAACCGCACATTTTTTGAGAATTCACACACAAAACCTGGTAAAGCAATACGGTAAGCGTACCGTTGTCAACAACGTGTCGTTCGAGGTGAGCCAGGGTGAGATAGTAGGCCTGCTAGGTCCTAATGGTGCCGGCAAAACCACTTCCTTCTACCAGGTGGTTGGTCTTGTAAAGCCCGATAGCGGTAGTGTATACCTGGATGATGAGGATATTACCAAGCTGCCCATGTATAAAAGGGCCAACAAAGGCATAGGCTATCTGCCACAGGAAGCATCTATTTTCAGGAAGCTCTCTGTAGAGGATAATATCTCTGCTGTGCTGGAAATGACCAAACTGACCAAGGGCGAACAGGAAAAGAAACTGGAGGAACTGCTGGAAGAATTTCGCCTGGGGCATGTGCGCAAAAGTAATGGCGATGTATTGAGTGGCGGTGAGCGCAGGCGTACGGAGATAGCCCGTGCCCTGGCGGTGAGCCCCAAATTCATATTACTGGATGAGCCGTTTGCGGGTATAGACCCGATAGCAGTGGAGGACATTCAGAGTATTGTGGCTACGCTTAAGTATAAGAATATAGGTATCCTTATTACCGATCACAACGTGCAGGAAACTTTATCTATTACCGACCGTGCTTACCTGCTTTTTGAAGGTAAGATACTAAAAGCAGGTACTGCTGAAGAGCTGGCTGCCGATGAACAGGTAAGAAAAGTGTATCTTGGCCAGCACTTTGAGCTGAAGCGTAAAGACTACAGTATCAGTCGCAATGGCGGAAACCCGGATAAGAAATAACAATCGGCATACATCTGCCAATAAAAGAGTTAGAATAACATGAGCATATTTATCAGTCCTGCATTTAAAGGTTTTATCAAACTGCGCCAGAGCGCAATAGATAACTTTATGCATAACCCGATAGATACTCAGCTGCAGGTATTCAACTACCTCATCGGTTCAGGGCAGTTTACGGAATATGGTAAGAAATTTAATTTCGAGCAGATCAACAGCATTGCCGACTTCCAGAAGAATGTGCCCATCAACGATTACGAAACACTAAAACCATATATACAGCGCATATTCGAGGGCAACCAGAATATCCTGTGGCCGTCCCCTATTACTTGGTTTGCCAAATCGAGCGGCACTACCAGCGATAAAAGTAAGTTCATCCCGGTTAGTAAGGAATCGCTTGACGATAACCATTACCGTGGCGGCAGAGATGTGCTGGCATTATACCTGAAGGATAACCCCGATAATAATGTAACCTCGGGTAAATGCCTGGTTTTAGGTGGTAGCCACCAGATCAACCAGCTGAATACCGCATCCTTCTTTGGCGATATATCTGCCGTTATGCTGCAGAATATGCCATTCGCAGGTAAGATGTTCCGCCTGCCTGAGCTTTCCATAGCCCTGATGAATGAGTGGGAGGAGAAGATAGAGCGTATGGCCCATAGTACCATACGCGAAAATGTGACTTACATAGCCGGTGTGCCTACCTGGACAACGGTGCTCATTAAGCGCATATTCGAAATAACGGGCAAAAGTAACCTGGTGGATATATGGCCTAACCTGGAGCTGTATTGCCATGGCGGCGTGAACTTTACGCCTTATAGGCGACAGTTTGAGCAGTTCATACCCAGCACGCGCATGCACTACAGGGAAACTTATAATGCCTCTGAAGGCTTCTTTGCCGCACAAGACAAGGAAGATGAGGAGGGTATGTTGCTGTTCCTGAATCATGGTATTTTTTACGAATTCATGCCGATGGATGAGTATGGCAAGGAAAATCCGCGCACGCTTACGCTTAAAGAGGTAGAACTATATAAGAATTATGCGTTAGTTATCAGTACAACCGGCGGCTTGTGGCGTTACCTGGTAGGCGATACCGTACAATTTACCAGCCTGGAGCCTTTCCGCATAAAAGTTAGCGGTCGTCTGAAGCATTTCATTAATGCATTTGGCGAAGAGGTGATTGTGGACAATAGCGACAATGCCATAGCTATAGCTTGTGCCGAAACCGGCGCTACGGTAGTAGACTACTCTGCTGCACCATCCTACATGACCGGCGACAGCAACGGTGCGCATGAATGGATCATTGAATTTGAACACTTGCCTGTGCCTATAGAGCGCTTTACCTTCCTGCTCGATAAATCTCTGCAGGCTATTAATTCCGACTACGAGGCCAAGCGCCATAAGGATATAGCCCTGCGTATGCCAATAGTGCACCAGATGCCGAAAGATGGCTTTAAGCGTTGGCTTAAAGACAAGGGCAAACTGGGTGGCCAGCACAAGGTGCCCCGCCTCAGCAACGATCGTACTCTACTGGAAGAAATGCTCCGGTACGTGTATCCCTCTGCATAATATACTGATAATGTATTGCTTGTATTTTAGGATACAAATGCAATAGCCATTGCTACAGTTAATAATTTAATAACACAAACGTCACAATTACGTAACTGTCAGTTTACATTGGATGATTAATTACCAATCTAACTTTGTGTAAACATTAAGTAATTGTGAAAAAATTATTACTAATCCTTTCTTTTCTGCCGTTGGTGTCTTCAGCGCAACAACAACTTGCTGTAGCAGATTCTATTAAAGGCGACGTTCAAAAAAATACCCATTGGTACGATAATGTGTCGCTGAAAGGTTTTATCCAGTTCAGGTATAATCGGTTTGCAGAAACCAACCCCAAATTAAAATGTGAGGCATGCGACCGCTCGATGGGCGATGGCGGCGGCTTGTTTCTGCGCAGGGCACGTTTAATATTTTATGGCCAGTTGAGTCCCAGGGTGTACTTTCTTATACATGAAGATCTGTCTAGCGCTGTCTCTGGCACCAGTGTTAATTTTGGCCAGTTACGTGATGCATTTGTTGATGTTGGCCTGGACAAGAAGAACGAGTTCCGTATCAGGATGGGCCAAAGTAAGATACCTTACGGTTTTGAGAATATGCAGGGAAGCGCGTTAAGGCTGCCGCTTGACCGTACAGACGCCATCAACAGTGGTATACCCAACGAGCACGACCTGGCTGCCTTGGTTTACTGGGCTCCGGACAGGATCCGTAAGCGTCTTGCCGATCTGAACAATGACCGGATGAAAGGGTCGGGAGATTATGGCGTTTTTGGCTTCGGGGTGTTTAATGGTCAGACAATGGATAAGCCTGAGCTGAATAATGAACTACACGTTGTGGGCCGTGCAGCATATCCTTTCAAGATCGGGAATCAGATATTGGAGCCATCAGTGCAAGCCTATACCGGGCATTATGTGATCGCTTCGGATATGACCACAACAGGCGTTAAGATAAGATCAGACCGTAGCTACCTGGACCAGCGTGCAGCCGCTACCCTGGTGCTATACCCTAAGCCGTTTGGTATACAGGCAGAATATAATATAGGTGTAGGTCCTGAATTTAATAAAGTAACAGATTCCATTGAAGACCGTTCTTTGCACGGTGGTTATGTATTGGTAAACTACCTGATTGATTACAAGAAAAATCGCATTCAGCCATTTGTAAGGTATCAGTATTACAACGGTGGTAAAAAGAACGAACTGGATGCGCGCAGCTATACTGTAAATGAGACCGAGATTGGTATTGAGTGGCTGCCCTACAAAAACTTTGAGTTTACTGCACAGTATACTATATCGAGCCGCCGGTTCGAAGATTTCAAAACACAAGATAATTTGCAGAAAGGTAATTTATTACGCTTGCAGGCTCAACTCAATTTTTAATAGGATAAATATATAAGTTACATTCATTTTAATTCAGTACAAACAAATTATTACCTCTGTGTTACCAAATTATTAAGAGTGAACTGGCGGGTAGTAAAGCCGGATAAAACAGGATAGTTTTGTAAACAATAACACATTCAAGTATTATGGCATTAGGTTCCATCCTTAAGATCTTTCTACCGAAAGATAAGATTTTTTACAATTTATTTGAACAAGTGGCACGCAACCTGGTGCACATGAGTGATTTATTTACCAGTGCAATAACTGAAAAAGATCTTTCCAAAAGGGACGACATTCTCAGGAAACTGGAGGAGATGGAGCACAAGAACGACGAGGTTACCCACGAGATATTTATCCAGATGGGGCAAAACTTCATTACCCCGCTCGATCGCGAAGACATACACTACCTGGCCACCTCTCTTGATGATATTGCTGACTATATGTGGGGTGCCAGCAAGCGCATAGTTAATTACCAGGTAGAGGATACCTATGGCGCACTGGTGCAGTTTGCCGATATTATCGCCCGTTCCATCAAGTCTATCGACGTAGCAGTTCACTCCCTAAGGGATATGAAGAACCTGGAAGCGATAACTAAAGCATGCGTTTCGATAAACAGCCTTGAGAACGATGGTGATGACCTTCTTGATGCAACAATGCTTAAACTCTTTGCTTCGCAAACGCCTGCGGTTGAGATAATAAAGCATAAAGACATTGTACAGATGCTTGAAACGGTAACAGACAAATGCGAAGATGTAGCAAATGTTATCGAGTCAATCATTATTAAATACTCATAATTCTCCTCATGTCAGTATTACTGATCGTTATTATCATACTTGCACTAGCATTCGATTATATTAATGGTTTTCACGATGCGGCAAACTCCATCGCAACCATTGTATCTACTAAAGTGCTTACTCCGTTACAGGCTGTTGCCTGGGCGGCGCTCTTTAACTTTGTAGCATTCTTTATTTTTAAAGATCATGGTGTAGCCAATACCATAGCTAAAACGGTGCACGAAGCATCTATTACGCTTCCGGTTATTTTGTCTGGCCTTATTGCGGCTATTGTATGGAACCTGCTTACCTGGTGGTTTGGTATCCCATCCAGTTCTTCCCACACACTTATTGGTGGATTTGCCGGTGCTGCCGTAGCCCATGCCGGGTTTGGTGCCATTGATTCTGAGCCTATATTAAAAACAGTATCGTTCATTTTCCTGGCGCCGATGATAGGCATGTTGATGGCCTTCATTATTTCTTTGTGGTTCATCTATTCGTTCCGCAAAGGACCATGGCCTAAGATAGTTTCTTTGCTGGTAATGGCTGGTGTGCTCTTTTTCCTGTATACGGTGATCGACACTAATCCCGCCAACCTGAAGAATCACTACGAGAGTTACTACGCCAATGTGATACTGGAAAGTAAGAACCTGAAATGGCTGTTGCTGTCAGCGGTGCTTATATCCATCTGTATCTTTACTATGATTCTGGGATCGCTTAATACAGCCAGGTCCAACATGTACCTGAAGCGTTTCCAGCTGATCTCTTCAGCTATCTTCAGCGTAGGCCACGGTGGTAACGATGCTCAGAAGGTGATGGGTATCATATCGGTCGCCCTGGTTTGTGCTGGTCAGATACCTGATCTTAAAGCGATGCCTGTGTGGGTTCCACTGGCTTGTTATACCGCTATATCAGTAGGTACGCTTAGCGGTGGTATGAAGATCATCAAAACCATGGGCACACGTATCACTAAAGTGACGCCGTTTGAAGGCGTGGCTGCAGAAACTGCAGGTGCCATTACCCTGTTTCTTACGGAAAACCTTAAAATACCTGTGAGCACTACGCACACCATCACCGGTTCTATAATTGGTGTTGGTGCTACCAAGCGCCTTTCGGCTGTACGCTGGGGCGTTACCATCAACCTGCTCTGGGCGTGGATCATCACCATACCTATCAGCGGTGCTATGGCGGCACTCATTTATGCCGTAGTGCATTTGTTTGAGTAAAAACCGGAAGACATACATAAAAATGAAAGACCCGTTTCGGCGGGTCTTTCATTTTTTATATACAGCCCAGTTGGGGGTGTTAATCGCCGAAAGAAGCTATGAGGCTATGTTGGCAGGCGGTCTGGATATCTCTCCATACCCTGTTGATCTCGCTTTTCTTATTTGCGGCTTTCAGCCCGCAATATGGATACAGGATATTGACACAGTCGCGGCATACACTTACGGCTATTGATGACGCTGCAGTTACCTTGTATAGCAACGACGGACTAATATCCTTATTGGCCTGGCATACCTGCCACGCCATGTCTACAGCATAAAATAGTTTCTGGCGGGCTGTTTGCAGTTTCTGCGATAGCTGATCATATCTGTCCTGGATGTCGGTAACGGCATTAGGATTGGATTTGCCCTCTATCATTTCTTTGCACAACTCCATAAAATGCATGGTCATGCCGGTAATGTTAACGCTCAGTGTACACTCGGCTAATTGCATAAATGGAAAATGATATAAAGCAGCATTCACAACCGGCTGGGCTTTCATATCAAAAGCACGGTTTGCCGCTACCTTAAGATCAGATACTTCGTAAGAATGGCTGCCTGTAGCTATCATACCAAAGGCGTTCCAGTCGTCGTTTACAGTTACTTCGCTTTTGTCTAAAATAAATGTCAGCACTTTTTCAGAACCGTCTTCGTTTCGTACAGGTTCATTTCCGTTCAGAATTCTGCAATTTACGGTAAAGGCGGTAGCCATAGCTGCGCCACTGGCGTAGCCCCACTTGCCATTAAGCATGTATCCATCAGCAGTTTCGGCTGCGGTGCCGGTAATGGCGCCACTCCCTGCTGCACATACATTGTCGGCATTAAAAAAATCTTTGGCCGCATTTTCGTCTGCAAACCCGGCAAACCAACCTGCACCGGAGCATAATGTCACCACCCAGCCAAGGCTACCGTCGAGGTAGGCCAGGTATTCTTCCAGCTTTATCAATTCCGGCAGCGGCATTTGCTTGCCGCCATATGCAGTAGGTACAAGCGCTTTCAGCCAGCCTTGCTCTGTTATAAGTTGTACCTGTTTATTAGTAAGTTTTCCCTGCTTCTCTGCCTGCGCAGCCTCATTCTTTATCAGCTGAGTAGCTGCAGGTGTAACATTAGAGGATATATTTGACATATCAATCATTGCGTAAAGGTAGAAATTTATAACAAACGAAAAACAAATAAAATAATAATTAATTTCTTTTAACTGATAAGTGAAGGTATAACAATAAGTTACAGAAGCACAAGAAAATGTGAAATATCAGGGTTTTTACGGGGTGAAACGTGTATATACAGCTAATTGCACCCTATTGCATAAATATTTACTATTTTGCTGTCCATCCCAGACAACTAATTACCTGTCTAAACGTTATATAAACAGAACAAGCTGAAGATGAGAAAGATAGTATTATTTTATTTATCGTTAATAATATGCATACATTCTTTTGCACAACAAAAAATGTACTATCCCGATACTTCTGTCAGGGTTTTCTCGGGTGCGGCGGAGCTTACCCTGGCTTGGTGCGGCGGGTTTAATAATCCTCAATTTACCATGGGCGACCTGAATGGCGATGGCAAGCAGGACCTGGTAGTATATGAGCCCTTCAGGGGAGTTAAAACTTTCATCAATTCGGGCGTGGCAGGTGCACCAATATATACTTATGCACCCGAATACGCACTTAACTTTCCGCCGGTGTATAACTACCTGGTACTTGCTGATTACAATTGCGATAATATCCCGGATCTTTTTCATGAAGGCGGTACCGGTTTTTCGGTGTACAAAGGCTACTACAATGGAGCGCACAGGCTTTGCTTCAACTTTTACAAAGACCTGTATTATACCAACGACATAAGTTCAGGCGGGCCTGTAAATGCCTTCAATAACCCGCAGGATATTCCGGCCATTGTGGATGTAGATAATGACGGGGATCTTGATTTTATATCATACGACATAAATGGAGGATATCTTAACTGGTACCGGAACCTACGGGTAGAAGACGGACTGCCCTGCGATTCTATACGGGTAGCGTTGTGGGACAGGTGCTGGGGTAAAGCCTACCAGGGATTTTACAGAACGCACCAGCTGGCACAAACCTGCAATAACTCTGGCCTGCACAGGGATGGCAACAAACCAACACACTCGGGCAATACGCCTTGCCTGTTCGACTGGGATATGGATGGGGACTACGACTACCTGGATGGCAGTGTATCGTTCAACGAAATGACCTTTATGAAGAATGGCCGCCTTGAGTACGGTAGTGTAGATAGTATGGTATTGCAGGACACCATGTGGCAAACCGGAGGTACAACTATATCCATGCCTACCTGGCCGGCAGCATTTAATATAGATATAGACCAGGATGGTAAAAAAGACCTGTTGATATCGCCCAATGCCAGCGGATCTGAGAACTACAAATGCGTATGGCACTATAAGAACAATTCAACAGCAGGCGCGCCCAACTGGCAATTTACATCCGACACCTTTTTGATAGATAAAATGATAGATGCCGGCACTGCGGCCTACCCTACCTTCTTTGATTTTAATAAGGATGGAAAACCGGACCTTTTTGTAGGTTCTGAAGGCTACCTGCAGCCTGGAGGACAGCTAAAGAGCCGGATCAGCTATTACGAAAATACCAGTACCACGGGCAATCCCGCCCTCACCCTGCGCACCAAAAATTTTATGACCATAGATACGGCTAACTTCCAGGGGGCGGCTATGGCCTTTGGTGACATAGACAATGATGGTAAGGCCGATCTGATAATAGGCCATACCAACGGCACGCTTACGTATTACAAAAACCAGGCTGCTTACGACACGGTACAGCCCAACTGGCAGTTGCAGCAATTAACACTGACCGACTACACCGGCGCTACAATAAACCCCGGCGGCAGGGCTGCACCGTTTATATACGATATAGATAAAGACGGTAAGAAAGACCTGGTGATAGGCAGCCTGTATGGCACACTGCAGTATTACCAGAACATCAGCACAGCGCCCGGTACCATTAAACTGCAATTGGTAAACATGAAGCTGGGCAATGTAAAGGCAGACCCCAACCAGATACTGGGCTGCTACAGTATGCCATTTATTGGCAAGATAGACAGCAGTGGCAAAGACTATCTGCTGCTGGGTAGCAATTCGGGCAACATCTATAAGTTTGACAGTATAGCCTGCGGCGATACTACTGTTGCCTACCCGCTAATGGATGCGCAGTATTCTTTCATCGATTCTACCTACCTCATCTACAATCACCCGGCAAGCCCGTTGGGTGTGTATGGTAATCTGCGCAGCGCTCCAGCTGTTGCAGATATAGCAGGAGATGGCAACCTGGAAATGGTAGTAGGTACTGTATCTGGCGGACTTAACTTTTATAAATACAAGGTGGATGACCGCGTAGCCGTGGACAATGTTGCCGAACATGGTTCTATGAATGTGTATCCTAACCCTGCCGGGAATACAATATATGTGAGCTGGAGCGGTATAGGGGGCAATAATGTTGAGGTTGCCGTATACGATATACAGGGGCGCATGGTAAGCAATGACGTTTACGGTACTGCTGTTAACCAGTCTACAGTTGACGTAAGCAGTCTTACCGATGGATTGTATATAGTGGTGCTGAATAGTGGAGCCCGTAAATACTATGCTAAAGTAACGGTGTTGAAATAATCCGGGCTTTACCCAAGGCGTACAGCTACGTATACGTCTATATACGTAAACCCGGCTTTTATGCGCGATCTATGTATGTTGTTTATTGCTCTTTGCAGCAACCTATCCTTATCTCTAGCTCAACCTGTTATTAACGCTACTTCGTTTACTCCTCACCCAGGCGAAAGTTTTATTGCTATCCTATGCGATAATACACAACCAGCTGGCAGCAGCGGTAGTGGAGTAACGTGGACGTATAACTCGATTACACCAACTTCGCATGCAGATACAATATGGTATTTAGCAGCAGACCCTTATGGTGTGTCTGACAGCTTTACAGACTGGAACCTTATTAAAAAAAAGACAACTATAGGCTATTTGTATACCTACCTGAAGTCTAATACGGACAGTGTGACGATTAAAGGTTATAGAGGATCAGACTTCTCATCAGCACAGTCAGTTTATCATGGAGATCCGTATAGCATGATGCGCTTCCCGTTGACCTATACTGCCGGATGGCACGACTCGGTCGTTCAACCTACTTGTGATACCACGATAAATTTCCATGATGTGGTATACGACGGATATGGAACGCTTATTGTAAATGGTGAGACATTTGCCAACGTTGCAAGAGTAAAAACTATACTTATAGACACAGCTACCAGAGATTGTTCCTGGGGCCCGGGCTCTACTACTCCTGTCCTCAGCTATTCCGATACTATCTATGATTATTACACATCAGGTTATCATTACCCTATTCTTACAATCCGATATAGCATACATGGTAATACAACGTATTTCAGCCGCAGAAATACCCTTAGTGTGCCATTTGCCGGAGCAACAATCCTATCGGCTCTTGTTCCCAATCCTTCGGATAAGAATACCCGGATCACGTTTTCGCTTATTCAGCCGGCGCATTGCTCTGTGAGCGTAATTGATATGTCGGGTCAGACCTTATGGAGGCACACAGAAATAGATGGCAAAGCAGGCAATAATATTTACGAAATAGCTACCGATAAGTTACCGGCTGGCATTTATACTGTGGTATTGAATACCGGGAAGGAAAATTACTATACTAGGCTAACGGTAGCGCACTAGCCTAAGACTACCCTTTTACGTGATATTTATCGGGATCGGAACGAATAGTGGTGCCCGGTGTTAAAATAATTGTGTTGTTACCCAGGACAAATTAAACAATCTACGTCTTGTAGATTGTACCAATATAAACCATATGCTAAGAATAATCTACGCCATCTTGTGCGCAATGACCGCTACTGTGGCTGTTGCACAGCCGATAATTACGGCAGCAACGTTTACTCCCCAGGTAGGAGATAATTTTGTTATTTCGAATTGTAGTACCATACAACCAGGCAATAGTGGTGCAGGGGTAACATGGGACTTCAACAATATCGTAATATATCCTTCTACAAATACAACATCGTATCTTGCTCCTGAACTTTCTGGTTCAACAGATAGTTTTGCGAACTGCAACCTGATGGTTACAACCGGCTTTCCCGGAGTGTTTGGCTATTTGCGAACCAACGATGATAGTGTAACAATACGTGGATTAAGACAATCTGGAGGAATCGGGCAGCTCATGTTTGCCGGTACAGCATACAATCTTATTAAATATCCGTTTCACCTTGGTGATTCATTTAAAGATTCCGTGGTATGGCAACTTTGTGATACGGAAAGCCGGATAATGCAGATTACATACGATGGCTATGGTACCCTTTTACTAGCCGGTGAAACTTACCCTAATGTTACCAGGATAAAAACAACAATTATCGATACAACTTCAAATCATTGCACAACCGCTCCCTTTGAAACACCTATTGCAAAATATTACGACACCTTATATGACTATTACATTGCAGGCTATCATTGGCCTCTGGTAAAGATAGATTGTCATGGCAGTATGCATCCAGATGCATACTTAAGCATTCCGGATAAGTTGCAGGTATCGGCGATAAGCACGAAAAGAGAATTGAAAATATATCCCAATCCTGCAAGCGACCACATAAACATATCATTTGCCTTAGAAAATGCGGGTACCTGTACAATAAGTATAATGGAAATGGCCGGGCAAACACTATGGCGGCAGACAGAAACAGATGGCAAAGCAGGCAGTAATATTTACGAAATAGCTACCGATAAGTTACCGGCTGGCATTTATACTGTAGTGTTGAACACTGGAAAAGAAAACTACTATACCCGGCTGCCTGTAGCGCACTAGCCTAAGACTATCCTTTTGCGTGATATTTATCGGGATCGGAGCCGAAGAATACGCTTTTTACGCGCATAGCCAGGGCTTTCCATAAGCCGCCGTCTTGCTGCAAGTGACGGTCTATGGTCCATACCAATGCTTTCATTGTGCTGACATAATGCAGGCGGCCAAAGCCCTTATTGCGCAGCTTTAATGCTAGCCATCCATCTTCGCCGGTGCCGGGTGGATGTTCGTACAGGTCTACCTTCAGGCAATCGGCCTTGCGGAAGGCAGAGCTGCAACCGTATACGTTCATGGCTTCATCCTTCAGCGTGCGTTTATACAGGCGCAGGATATCTGCAAGATTCTCGTATAGGAAATAGCTGAAACGGCCAGTCATGTTATCGGGCATAAAGGCGAAGCGGCCATAGGCCAGCGCCACTTTATCGTCCTCCTCCATCGGGGTGATCAGTTCATTGATCCAGCCCGTAGGATAGATAGAATCTGCATCGGCATTAATGATATACTTACCCCTGGCCACCATAAGCCCGGCAGTACGTGCTGCGGTAACACCCTTTTTTGTTTCCAGCAGGCAGTTGATGCCCGTGGCGGCGGCCAGTTCTCCTGTTTTATCGGTTGAGTTGTTGTTCACCACAATGATCTCGAACGGATAAGAGGTAATGTTGCGGCTTATGGATAATATAGGGTTCAGGATATGCTCCTCTTCGTTATAGGCTGGTATCACTACCGATACAAGTGGTGCACTATGATCTGTAGCGGCATATGCCTGCTTTGCCAGTGCTATCTTATCGGCAGTGGTGTAGCTGAGTATCTCTGTTACGTAAGCTGGTGTGCTTGCAGGTCTCATGGCAGTTTGCAGTGTATGTATCGGTTACACGTTCTCTTTCTGGAAGAGTGCCGGTATTGTTTTCAATATCAGTTTGATATCGTAAATGAAGCTATGGTTGAGCGCATAGTTGTTATCCAGCATCATGCGCTCTTCCGACGACATTTCGCCCTTGCCGCGTTTTTCTACCTGCCATAGGCCTGTTATGCCTGCCGGGGCCATAAAGCGGAGTGCATACTTATCGGTGGTCAGTTTCTCGGCTTCGTACAGCGGTAGTGGCCTGTTGCCAACAATGCTCATATCGCCTATGAACACGTTCCATAGCTGCGGTAGCTCATCTATACTGGTATTGCGGATGATCTTGCCAACTTTGGTGATACGCGGATCGTTCTTCAGCTTAATGAACGCGTTCTCTGCCAATGCCTTGCGGGTAATGATATAATTCCTTTCGCACCAAGATTTATCGTCGGCATACATCAGTTGCTGGCACTTGGTTCCGTTCTTTACACATTCATCGCAAAGGGTGTTCAGCTCTATTTCCTGTGCCGGTGCTGCTTTATCGCTGGCGGCATATTGGTTCAGGTGTTTCAGTTCTTTAAGTCGCTGGTCTGCATTTACATACATAGACCTGATCTTGTAAAACTTGAATACCTTATAACCCGTACCTACCCTTAGCGAATAATAGAAGATAGGCCCCTTAGACTCCAGCTTCATAATAATAATAAGGATGAGCAGGAACGGCGACAGGCACAGCAATACCAGGCCGGAGAAGAAGATATCAAACAGGCGCTTGGCCAGTGGTATCTGGTATTCTTTTATAGCTTCGGTAGTTTTGCGCTTACGCAGGGTTTCCCAGTTGGCTATAAGGAACTTCATCCTTTTTTCGAACCGGTTCTTCCTTAGCGGCAGTCGGAAAATATCGGCCACACCTGTTTGCAGGCACAACCTTATTGTGTTTTCGGAAATATTGTTGACCAGCAGCAGGAACGGAACATCGGGGAAGTTATTCATCTTCCTCAATGTCTCCAGCAGGTATACACCCATCGGGGCTACCGCTTCGCTCTGCGATACGATCGCTTTCAGGTTCAGCCCGTTCTTTTCCCATTTCTGGCTCAGTTCCAGTCCCGATTTGAACATCATCAACTCGGCACCACCCAGATCACATTGACTGATGATATCATAAGTTGCTGCATCAACGCATATTAATGCAATAATACCATTTTCGTTTGCGGGCATAATACTACCTACAGATGCTTTTAGTTGAGTAACATTTTTCCGGTCCTCCTGAGTATCGCATTGATACGGGCCTCCAGTTCGCGGGGATTGAAAGGCTTCACCACGTAGTCATCTGCCCCGGAATCCAGGCATTTGATGCGGCTTTCGGTGCTTTCTTCGCCGGAAAGTACCAGAACAGGTATACCGCTGAAGAAACCGCTGGACTTGAGTTGTTCTATCAGCTCCAGCCCACCCATTTCAGGTGTATTAAGATCGGCTATGATGATGTCTACATTATTACCCTCATGGAGGAATGCCAAAGCATCCAGTCCGTTGGTGTAAGCCTGCACTTCGAAGCGCTTTTCCAGCGATCTTTTTACGATCAGCTGTATCGTCGGATCATCCTCTACCACCACTACTTTGGGCAAACCAGCATCAACTGCATTCATGATCTGTTCTTAATTAATTAGTATTTAAATATAGCACAATGTACACTATTGTGCCCTGATTTAACAATGGATTGCAATAATAAACCGAAAAATAATTTTTTGCGGTACTATCCCACCCCAGATACGCCAAAAGCACTTTTTATGGGGCAAAAATTGAATAAAAAAACCACATACGTGCCATAGATACAGCAAATATGTGGTTATTTCTACATGATTTGTTTTTATTATTGCTGCAACCCTTCTACAGCGCTACCCGACAGCATGCTGCCAACGTATTCGCGGTTGAGGCGGGCAATGTTCTCCAGGGAGATACCCTTAGGGCATTCAGCCTCGCAGGCACCTATGTTGGTGCAGCTGCCGAAACCTTCAGCATCCATTTGGTTCACCATGTTGAATGCACGTGTTTTACGCTCCGGATCGCCCTGTGGCAACAGTGCCAGGTGAGATACCTTAGCCGATACGAACAACATAGCAGAAGCATTAGGGCAGGCTGCCACACATGCACCACAACCTATACAGGCTGCTGCTGCAAATGCCTCATCGGCCTGCTGCTTTTCTATTGGCAGGGCGTTGGCATCCTGCGCATTACCAGTGTTTACAGATATGTAACCACCGGCCTGTATGATACGGTCGAAAGAGGTACGGTCTACCACCAGGTCTTTAATAACCGGGAAGGCATCTGCACGCCATGGCTCTACAACAATAGTGTCGCCATCCTTGTACTCGCGCATGTGCAGCTGGCAGGTAGTGTTTTGCGCCCACGGACCGTGTGCACGGCCGTTGATGTGCATAGAACACATACCACATATACCCTCGCGACAGTCGTGATCGAACGCGATAGGTTCTTTACCTTCTGCCACCAGTTGCTCGTTAAGCACATCAAACATCTCGAGGAACGACATTTCCGAAGAAATGTTATTTACCTTGAATGTTTCAAAAGCACCTGATGTTTTGCTGTTCTTCTGCCTCCAAACCTTCAGGTTGAGGTTCATATTATAATGCTGCATAACTGTAAAAATTTGACAATTCGGCAATTCGACAATTCGACAATTTTCCTGTTGGTAATTGTTAATTCGTCGAGCGTGTCGACTTGCTTGTTGCTATTATCTTAGTTATAATTTTATTTTACTTATCTGCCAGCAAAATCCGGCAGATAAATTCTATACCTATTTATAAGACCTTGAACTTGGGTGTACTACTTCGTAGTTCAGTGGCTCTTTGTGCAGGTCGTACTGGCTGTCGCCCTTGTACTCCCATGCTGCTACGTACATGTAATTAGCATCGTCGCGCAGTGCTTCGCCGTCTTCTGTCTGGTATTCCTCGCGGAAGTGGCCACCACAGCTTTCGTTACGGTTCAGGGCGTCGATACACATCAGTTCGCCCAGTTCCATAAAGTCTGCTACCCTGCCCGCTTTGTCCAGTTCAGGGTTAAAGCCATCTATATCACCAGGTATCCGCACGTTGCTCCAGAATTCTTTGCGCAGTGCTTTTATCTCTTCTATAGCCTGCTTCAGTCCTTCTGCGTTACGGCCCATACCGCACTTGTCCCACATGATCTTGCCGAGGCGCTTGTGGAAGCTTTCCACGCTTTCGGTACCCTTGATGCTCATCAGCTTGTTGATGCGGTCTGCCACTTCTTTTTCAGCAGCTACGAACGCAGGATGATCTGTAGGGATAGCCTTGGTGCGGATATCATCGGCCAGGTTGTTGCCCAGTGTATAAGGGATAACGAAGTAACCATCGGCCAGGCCCTGCATGAGCGCAGATGCACCCAGGCGGTTAGCACCGTGATCACTGAAGTTAGCCTCGCCCAGTGCATACAACCCCGGAACGGTGGTCATCAGCTCATAATCTACCCACAGGCCACCCATTGTGTAGTGTACCGCTGGATATATACGCATTGGTGTTTCGTAAGGATTTTCGCCGGTGATCTTCTCATACATATCGAAGAGGTTACCGTACTTCTCTTTCACCACTGCCTTACCCAATACTATTATTTCCTGTTTGCTCAGGTTGTGCTTGCCTTGTTTGTTGGCTTCTATCTTACCATAGCGCTCTATAGCTGCGCCAAAGTCCAGGTACACGGCCATTTTAGAAGAGCCTACACCATAACCGGCATCACAACGCTCTTTGGCGGCGCGGCTAGCCACATCTCGTGGTACCAGGTTACCGAAGGCCGGGTAACGGCGCTCCAGGTAGTAATCGCGCTCTTCTTCAGCTATCTCTACCGGCTTGCGGGTATCGTTCTGTTTCTTAGGCACCCATATACGGCCATCGTTACGCAGCGATTCAGACATCAGCGTGAGCTTACTCTGGTGATCGCCGCTAACAGGGATACATGTTGGGTGTATCTGCGTAAAGCATGGGTTGCCGAAGAATGCACCCTTCTTGTGCGCCTTCCAGGCTGCTGTTACGTTGCTGCCCATAGCGTTGGTAGACAGGTAGAACACGTTGCCGTAACCACCTGTACACAGCAATACTGCATGGCCAAAGTGGCGCTCCAACTCGCCTGTTACCAGGTTGCGGGCTATTATACCACGTGCTTTGCCATCTATTATTACAACTTCCAGCATCTCGTGGCGGCTATACATAGTAACCGTACCCAGGGATACCTGGCGCTCCAGGCCCTGGTATGCGCCTATCAGCAACTGCTGGCCCGTTTGGCCGGCAGCGTAGAAAGTACGCTGTACCTGTGTACCACCGAAAGAGCGGTTGCTGAGCAAGCCACCATATTCGCGGGCAAAAGGCACACAAGCTGCCACACACTGGTCTATAATATTGGCACTTACTTCTGCCAGGCGGTGCACATTGCCTTCGCGGGCACGGTAGTCGCCACCTTTAATGGTATCGTAAAACAAACGGTAGGTGCTGTCACCATCGTTCTGGTAGTTCTTAGCGGCATTGATACCACCCTGCGCAGCAATAGAGTGCGCACGGCGCGGACTATCCTGGAAGCAGAATGCTTTTACTTTATAACCCATTTCGCCCAGAGAAGCGGCTGCAGATGCGCCGGCAAGACCGGTACCTACTACTATTATCTCTAACGAACGTTTGTTGGCAGGGTTTACAAGCTTACAAGTAGCTTTGTACGTCTTCCATTTGGCGTCTATCGGCCCTGCTGGTATTTTGGAATTAAGTGGCATATTGTTGTTAATTCAAAAGTCAAAAGTTAAAACCTAAAATTGCTCATTTGCTGTGTACCCGCTATGCGACTACAGCCAGTGCATGAAGAATGCCAGCGGCATCATGAAAAATATAAGCGGCACTATGATAGAGAAACCGATACCTATAGATCTGATCATGCCCTTGTACCTGCTGGTACCGAAGCCCAGCGTCTGGAAGGCGCTGTAGAAACCATGCACCAGGTGCCATGCCAGGGATACACAACCCAGGAAGTAAACCGCAACAACCCATGCCATCTGGAATTCTTCCTTCATCATATTATACAGGTTCAGCTCTTCGCCGGTCTGCAGCTGGGCAAGACGGTTAGGACCCCAGAACTTGTACAGATGCAGGCAAAGGAACAACAGGATAAGCGTACCCAGCAGGGCCATGCTGCGGCTATACCATGGGCTGGTAGCGCTGCCGGCACTTACCGCATAACGCTGGCTGCGGCGGCTCTTATTCTTAAAATACAAGTTGAGGCCCTGTACCATATGCAGGATAAGGAACGCGAACAACCCTATTTCCGTAGTACGGATGAGCAGGTTGGTACCCATAAAGTGGGCAGCTTCCAGGAAACGCACGCCACCATCGAAGTAGAAGATCTGGGCGTTTACGTAACAATGGACGATAAGAAATACGATCAGGAAGATTCCCGTCAATGACATTTGCAGCTTTTTCCCGATGGAAGTGCTAAAATAATTTTTCCAGCTCATGCGAATCCGGTAGAATTTTGGTTGTGGAATTGAAAAATACGGTGCAAATATAACACTATAGTGACAAACCACATAGCCTGTTTAGAAAACCGCCATACATTTAAAACAGTAATTCGTTTTGATAATCAATCATTTATAGATGCATCAACCAACGTTATAAACACATGTCAATTACGGAATAGAAGAATTTTATAAAAACTGACTGTAAATGGTTGTTTTTCATTGCGTGTGCTATTCAGCAGCACGTACCACCACGTACCGCACGTACCTCACGTACCACTCGTACCATTCGTACCGCTCGTACCATGGTACGAGCGGTACGTGATGGTACGTGATGCTATTGAAATAATTGGTTGCAAGGAACTGCGTTTACATAGCTGTCGTGGTGAGCCTGTCGAATCCATGATTGCGGTGGTGGGCATCTAGGATTTAATAAAAGCCATATTAATCAAAAAAATGGAAATGGTTTTTGATTACTAAAGAGTCTATTTCATCCATCTTAAAAACTTTAGTTGTAGAGTCATTACGATCATACAAAAATATCCAATTGGGTAAATGGCCGATTTCAATCAAATTTTTACCTGTTTGAATAGTCTTGCCATTGTACGTAAAACAAATACCATGATTTATTGAATTTTTGGATTCGATAATTAAGTAATGGCGTTTTGACTCATAAATATTAACCGAAAAAATTACCAAAAGAACATTCAAAGAAAGAATTGCAATTCTTATTACATTATCTGTGCGAATTATATCACGCTGATGCCTTCGCATAATATCTATTTTTCTTTCGCTTCCATTCTTCAATGAGTTTGGATCTAAAATTCTGCGACGGATGTGTAGTAATACATGGAAACTTGAATAGAAGAGAAGCGAATTTATTAAAGTTGAAATTACTAAAATTAAAAACAAGAATTTAATAACTGATGCGTGCTGTATTTGGGTATTTGAAATTGCAAAAAGACTTAAAAGTATGACAAAGTATCCTAGTGTGGCAATGAACATAAAATATATGTAATGCTTGACAATGATTTTCTTCCACCTGTAGGACTTTAAAATACTTCTCAATAGCATAATCAATATCGAGGCTATTGCAAATATTAGTAATAATGCGATGGTAACGAAGCTTAGATCAAAAACATATGAGATGAAAAACTTCAAGTCTATATAGTTTCGTATGTCTATATCAAATGCATCGTAATAAAAATAAGCTGACACATACCCTAATGTTACGAGAAGTATTGAGACAAGTGATAAAAATTTAAGTGTTTTTTCTAACATAGACTTTTTGTTTAGTAAAGGCGGTTTTTCTTATCAGCGTGTACGTTAAATATGTAGCTAAGATAGCATTATTAAACGTCGATAAGTGCTGCTTTACATCAAGAGGAATCTCTGCCTTATGTACCCACCTCCGCAATTATGGATTCGACTGGCTCACCATGATTCTTTAAGTTTATATTGCTCCTTTACCAGAGAGCCTCTCCCTTACGGCTCTACCACGTACCAACGCGTACCGCACGTACCGTGGTACGCAGAGTACGTTTGGTACGAGCGGTACGTGTTGGCATTTTACCGTAATATTGTCGATCAACAATAGAAGGATGTCTATAACAAGAGAGGACGAACTGGAAGGAATGAAACGCGTAAGCGATGTAGTGGCAGAAACACTGCGGGCAATGGTAGACTACGCAACGCCGGGCATGAGCACGCAACAGCTGGACCAGTTTGGGGCGCGTATGCTGGAAGAGGCAGGTGCTAATTCGGCACCTTATAAAACGTATAAATTCCCGGGTTATACCTGCATCAGCGTGGGTAATGAGTTTTGCCATGGCATACCATCGGCAGGGCGCATACTGCAGGAGGGCGACCTGATCAATATAGACGTGTCGGCAGAGCTGAATGGTTATTGGTCGGACAATGGCGCATCATTTGTGCTGGGTAGGGATATACATGGCCACCAGGAGCTGGTGAATGCCTCTAAGGATATTTTACGGCTGGCTGTTGATGCCATTACCGATGGTATACGCCTGTCGCATGTGGGGCATATTATGGAGTCGGAGGCTAAGAAACGGGGCTATATGGTCATCAGGAACCTTACAGGGCATGGTATAGGCCGCAGCCTGCACGAGGCACCCGCACATATAGCCAACTACAGGGATTTTTATAATCGCCAGCGCTTTAAGAAGAACTCGGTAATAGCCGTGGAAACGTTCATATCTACCAGATCGAACTACGCCGTAACGCTGAAGGATGGCTGGACCATGGTAGGCAACAACGGCGGTTTTATGGCCCAGCACGAGCATACATTGGTGGTAACAGACAAAGCCCCCATGATACTGACCGGCAAGAACCTGCTGTGGAACTGATTCATGTAGCGCACTATAGTTTACCCGGACATCAATAAAAGCAACCGCACCGTGGGAATATTTGATAAACTTTTTGGCAAAAAGAACGAACCTGAACAGCAACACCAACCTGTGCAGCATACACACCTGTCAGCCGGCGATAAAGTCATCGGCACAGATAATAACACCCTGTACAAAATAACGCGTGAACTGAGTCCCGAACTCAGCAATACCCTGGAAAGCTCGCCATTGCTGTTGATGGTAACCCAGTTGTATATGCATTATTGGGTAGATGGGCTGGTATGCACAGACCCTGACGACCAAACCTGGCAGAACCAAGTAGTATTCTTCTGGAAGGCCGAAGAGCCATTCCCCAAAAAGTCTTTGCCGCCTGTTTTCGAAACATTCCAGTCTAAATACTTTGTTTTCACCGGCGACACATCGCGCATCTCGTTGACCGTTGCGCAGGCCATGCCCTGGTTTGGTATGCCGGGACTGGGAGAAAAGCATGTGTGCGAAATAAATGGGCAAAAGATATCTATACCGGAGTTGCAGCAACTGGGACTAGTTCAGTATGTATCGCCCATAACATTGACCGAAGATAACCAGCACATACTTACCGACCGAGATAACTACTTTCTGCTTGCAGACCCGCGTATGGTGTCATTCAACAACGGGCAGTTTTATATGGGCAATACAGTCGTACCATTGTCGGTTGCTTATGGCATAGGCGCTGTACATATTGTAAAGAGGTGCTGAAATTTAATACATTTGCAGGGTGCAGACATTCAAAACATCTAAGGCCAGGGAGAATATATTGAGCCGCATCCGCAAGGGGCTGGGCGAAGCTAAGCTACCCATGCCTTTCCCGGAGATAGAGAAAGAACAGCAGGCATTGTACAACCCTACAGAAGGGCTGGAGGAGGTGTTTGCCGAGGCTTTTATAAAGCTGGGTGGCAAGTTTGTATTCTGCGATAGCGAGAAAGAACTGCTGGACAATATAAATATACTGCATGCCGACCGCGAATGGCAGCATATGCTGTGTGCCGATAGCCGGCTGCGCAACAGGTTTTTACAGGCAGGGCTGGATATAGCAGAGCCTGCAGAGCCTTACCAGGAAGCTGCCGATGCCTGCATAACCGGCTGCGAGATGCTGGTAGCCCGTACAGGGTCTGTATTGTTTAGCGCTGCACAGCCACTGGGCCGTACTGCGCCGGTGTTTTACCCCGTGCACATAATAGTAGCCTATGCCGACCAGGTAGTGGGCGATATAGATGAGGCCTTTGCCATGATGAAGAAGAAATATGGCGATAACCTGCCATCTATGATGAACCTGAACACAGGCCCCAGCCGCACCGCCGATATTGAAAAGACACTGGTAGTGGGCGTTCACGGGCCGGCGGAAGTATTCTGCTTCTTTGTGAATGGAGACAGCGGCGCCTTCTACAGGAAATAATACTAGCGGCTAAAGGCCGAAATACTAACGGCTGCAGGGGTGGCCACACAACCAGTATAACCATCACCAATAGCAAAATCCTTTACCGTCATATCCACAGCAGCACCGGTATAGGCCGCAGGCGTATCATGCACACCATCCAGTGCCGGTACATGTACTATATCGTCATCTATCCCTTTTCCTGTTGCTTTTAGCAAGGCTTCCTTGCGCGTCCATAACCGGTAAAAGGCAGTAACACTATCAGCCGATGTGCGCACATATGCCTGCTCTGCAGGGCTGAAGCACGTCTTGGCAATGTCCGTAACATCCAGCTCGCGGTCCATATACTCTACATCTACCCCTACCAGGCTGTCCGATATGGCTATCAGTATCTTATCTGCTGCATGGCCCACATTGTAATACAGCGGCACATCGCTTTGTATAAAAGGTTTTTTATTATCGCCAATACCAAACTGTATAGCATCGGCAGGCTGATCCAGGTATTGCTCCAGCAGCAGCCTCAGCGTCATCCTGCTAACTATAAAACGGTTGCGGTCGCGCTCCAGGTGGTAGCGCACTGCGCGGGCCTTTTCATCGGCAGATAGCAGTTCCCCGGCAAACACCACCATCCGTAAAGATGCTTCAATGCCTATGTGCCATATGTGCACCTCGTTGTTCGGCCTGTAGCTTGCCGGTGCGGTAGCAAATGCCAGGCCATCTATATGTTGCAAAGTGATCAGCGGCATGCCTAACCCTGGCTTACCCTCCATGCCTGTTTGGTCAATTCAAAAACAAAATTCAGCCGCTTACCGGTCGGGCCATCCAGCCATACCTCGCCCGTTTTTACTGCGCCCAGCTTCAGCACGGCCTTCTGCGATCGCATATTCGTCTCTCCCACCTGGAAGCCTATTGTATCTACATGCTCAAAAGCATAGTCTATCATCAGTTGTTTCAACGCCCGGTTAAATGGGCCGCCCCAGTGGTTGCGGGCTATAAAGGTGTACCCTATCAGTACAGAACTATCTGCAGGATTATAATCGTAATACCGGCTACTACCCACCAACTCGCCGGTTTGCGCATCCATTACCAGGAAGGCGCCCCCGGATGCGATACCGGAATCGAAGAACTTACGGAAGTTCTCTTCCTGGTACCTGTACCTGTCGGGGTGTTGCTCCCATATCAGGGGATCAGCTGCTACTGCAAACAGCCTGTTGAAGTCTGTGGGTTGCAGTGGCACCAGCCGAACCAGCTCGTTGGCCAGTTGCGTGGGTTGTAAATTCACTTATATTGCTATTTGTGTACCCAAATGTAATAAAAAACAGCCGAGGTAAAAATCTGGTACGCCGTTTGCATTATACCAGGCAGATGCATTTGTATTGGCTACTGATGCACAAAATCATTTTTAAATCGCACCTTTGCAATAATAATCACAACAAAATGAAGAAGATCATCTTCCTGGCGCTGGTCACCATCACCATGGCGCCACTCTTATCGTGGGCCATCAGGGCAAAGAAGAAAGTAAAGACTTCTCCTATAGTATCTGTTTCTATGCAGCGCACAGCCTGCTTTGGCAAGTGCCCTGAGTATATTATCAACATGGATAATAAGGGCAATGTTACCTATACCGGCATCCGCAATGCAGCTATAATGGGCGTGTATAAGAAGAATATTGGCTACCCTGCTACCATGAACATCCTTTACAGCCTGAACCAGAACCAGGTAGATACCTGTAGCAAAATATACCGCGCCCGCATACAAGACCTGCCCGGCATTATGTATACCGTTACCTACAAAGACAGCAGCAAGCGGATACTTGGCGCAGAATGGGGCCCCGAATACCTGAAGGAGACTGCAGAAGCCATGGATAAGATAGGCAAACCAACCGACAGGACCTGGAAAAAGGTAAAAGCAACAACCAAGAAATAATGAGGGGCCGGAAGGCCTCTTTTTTGTTGAATTTGTCTATTTTTTAGAATAAACTGAAATCCCCGGAGTGTCATGGTGAGCTTGTCGAATCCATGGCACGGACACGGGCTATTGTACAATACATAACCGCAATCATAGATTCGACAAGCTCACCATGACAGCTATGTAGGGCCTTCCCCAAGTCAGTTATCAAGAATAACAATTGCCAGTATTATCCTACGTTGCTATGTAAAAAGAGCATCACTTACCCATCCGGCCTACACCGGCAAAGTGCTTGTGCCAATACTCTTCGTTCAGGCTGCTGATCATGATGCCCTGTGTGGTGGAGGCGTGTACAAAGTAGCCGTTCATCAGGTATACGCCAACGTGAGATATACGGCGGCCACGGGTCTTAAAGAATACAAGGTCGCCCTGGTTGGCCTCATCGGCTTTGCGCAGGTGCTCGCAGTTGGCATACATCTCGTACGATGTGCGCATCAGGTCTACACCAAACACATCCATGTACAGGCGCTTTACAAAGCCTGAGCAATCTATACCATCCATATCGCAGCCGCCCAGCCTGTAATCTACGCCATACCATGTATCTATAAACTTGTATAGCGATGCATTGGTTATCTCCCTGCGGCCTACGCCCATCATGCTGGCGTACTTCTCCCTTATGCTTTCGGCAGGGTTGCTGTCCATGTCCAGCTTCACCTCACCACGTGGTGCGGCAGTGCCTTTGGCCGGTACAGTTGCTCCACTTGCAGTGGCCGGCCCGGGCTTCCACCGGCCGGTATGTTTTTTTACAACTGTCTTATTCTCAGGGTATTTTGTGCTCTTATCTATACATTCGGTGGTAGTGCAGTTCTTGTTATGTTTGTCCATATAAATATCGTCTATGAACTGTGGCTGCCTCGACCGGTGAGCAACGGTGTGCTTCGTGGTCTCGCAGCTTACCAGCGTTAATGCCGACAAACAAACAATAATTTGTACTAATACTTTCATTACCAAAGGAATGCCGCGAAGATACAAAAACTACCCCTGTAAAAACGCAAAGCCCCGGCATATGCCAGGGCCCTGTGCTACATATTTGTGAACCTTATTTGGTTACGTTAAACTGTTCTTCGGCAATGCGTTCGTTCTTGTCGTTAAACACATTCAGGATGTAGCTACCTGTTGCCAGGTCGGTAGTGTTTACGTGCAGTGCGGCTGTGTTATCGCCTGCTGCATTCATTACTACCATGCCCGCCACATCGGTAATGATGTATTTGGCAATGTGTGCCTTGCCGCCCATTACCTTAAAGTTCATCTCTGCACCTGTAACCGGGTTAGGATACAATACAGTGCTGTAGGCAGCATTATTAATAGCATCTACGCCCGATGGGGTAAGATCGTCGGTATTATAGTAGGCATCGCCAAGGTTGGTGTAGGTGTTATCATCGTAATAGTTGAACTGCGCCAGGTAGTTGTAAGAACCCTTGCGGTAAAACTCGTAGCGGTCTGTAGAGTCGGTATGCTGGCCCTGGCTAATACCAAATGAAGACAGGATAACATCAGGAGCAGGTGAGCCACCCATGTAGAAGCTGTCCACCGTGTGATAGCTGATCTTATCCATTAATACATCGTACCACGCGCTGGCGCCCGATGCAGTGTACACCCTCATTTTGCCCCAGCCGGCAACTGTGTCGTCCCTGTGTATGTAATACACATGCTGCGATGGTGTATGATCGTACAGGGGGCTGAGCGTTAAAGTGAAATCCGTTACCTGGCGCGATACTGAGTGCCAGGCGGTGCCTATAGTAAGCGGGAACTTCATGGTTTGCACTGTTTGTGTGGCAAGTGATTTCTGTTCGGGTATTACCAGCGAGTCTCCGGTATTGCCTGTAAAAAAAGACAGATCGTTTGGCTGGTAACCAATAAAACGGCCCTTTTCAGTCACACCGGTTGTGGTAAAGTCCAGCTCGCTATATACGTCGTAAGAGAAGCTTGCAGCACCACCAACTATACTCTTGTAGGTAAAGTAGTTTACATCTACGCCAACATTGGTAAAGAAGGTATCAGTTTCTGTTGCGTAGTCTTCGGTGTAATCGGCACCGTTAAAATCTGCGTAATACCACATGATGTTGGTGCCAGGTATGGGCGATGTTGGCATACCAGGATTGGACATATCCTGGATGTTAACACTGCCGGTCGGCACCGGCATATCGGTAGCCGAAATGGTGATCTGCCCGTAAGAGAGGGAAGCAACAGGCAGCAGAGCAAGAAGTAGAAGTTTCTTCATAACGTTTTTATTTGCCTGCAAAGATAACTTACAATTATACCCAACACCTCCGCCAGTGCTTCTTACCGAAAAAAATCTTGTGGAGAACTAATAGTCTCAAACGTGTCAATTCATATAATTAGCGCTGATCGGATAAAAAACTATTTAACAACCGAGAAATGTTCTGTGGCCAGCAGCGCATTTTTGTCGTCCGATACCTGCAAAATGTAACTACCGGAAGTTAATTCTGCCGTGTTTACGTTAAGTTCCGAAAGATTATTGCCATTACCGCTTAACATTACTCTGCCCATTATATCTGTAACAATGTATTTTGCTATATGTACACTCCTGCCAATTATTTTAAAGTTCATTTCGCCGCCTGTTACAGGATTAGGAAACAATACAGTCGAAAACAAATAGTTTTTCGAACTGACCTCCGATGCCCATGGGTCGTAATAAAAAGCAATAAACAAAGTATTATATGTGCTATCTTGGCCATAGGAACATGAAACCAGATAATTGTATAGACCTTCACGATAGAATTCGTAATTGTGTCTTTCGTTTATCCGTTGCCCTTGTGTATTATTCAAAAAAGACATAAATGTAGCGTCTGCCGGAACGCCACCCACGTAAAAACTATCAACGGTGTAATAACTCATTTTATCCATCAATACATCATACGTTACTTCAGGTCCCATTGAGGAATGTAACGTGACCTTACCCCAGCCTGCTACTGTATCGCTTCTGTGGATGTAATAAACGTGCTGACATGGCACATGATCGAAAGTAGGGCTATACTTTAAGATAAAATTTGTTACCTGCCGCGATGAAGTTGAGTGCCATGATGAGTTCATTGTGAACGGGAATTTCCTGGTCTGTATATATTCAGCGTCAAGGGTCTTCTGCTGCGGTATTATTATAGAGTCGCCGGGAAAACCGGTCAAATACCCTATATCCATCGCTTTGGGAATTACAGTTGAGCCTTTTTCCTTTACGTCAGTTGTTGTAAAATCCAATTCTCTTTTAACTTCATAGTATAGCGTAAATACGCTTGAAGACATTCCTTTAGTATGTATGTGTGTGGCATCTACCCCTTGGTTTGAAAAGAAGGTATCCGTTTCAAGACTATAATTCTCTTCAGAATAGTAGGTTGCCGAAAAAGGATACACAACCCAATTATTATTCAAAGCCGGGTTAATAGGCGATGTAATGTGCAAAGGCCAGACAGTATAGGTGCAAGTTGGTACCGGCATATCGGTAGACGAAATCACGATCTGTCCAAAGGAGAAAAAAGTAACAAACAATAACGGTAGTAATAGGATTTTTTTCATAAAATGTGAGTTCGCTTACAAATGTAATATGTACCGGTTTATTTTACCATCACTTAGCTCTCCTCGTCGAAAAATATCTTGTAGTAGTGCTTGCCCAGCTTTTCGTCGTAGCCTTTTTCTATCAGGTCTTTATCGCCATGTATGTATACGTGGAAGTTCTTATCCAGCTTCAGCACACTCTTAAATACACGGGCCTGCTTCTTTACGGCCTGGGTAGATATATCAAATTTATCTGGTATTTCTACATCATTGCTTTCGGCATAGCTCGCCTCAAATTGCCTGAATGAATTAACAAGGCCGGTCTCGTTAAACACCTCTTTTTCAAACGATTCCTTATCAAAAGATTCATTAGCCCGGAAGTATTCCACTGACTTATTCAACAGGTCTATCTGCTCCGTACGAGACATCTCGAACTCCTGCGGCACCTGCTTGGCTATAAACTGCTTGGTAAGCGTAAGGAACTGGTTGGTCTGGTAATACTCATTGGCCTGCGGTGCTACGCCCAAAAAGCCCTCACGCCAGAAAACGGCTTCCTCGCCCTTGTTGGCATTATCGTAGATAAACACATCAAACCCTTGCTCTGCATTGGTAGGGAATATCAGGCAGCCCTTGTCGAACTTAGACACCTCTACCCCCTCGCGCATGGTAAGGGCAAACTCGTGCCCCTGCATGTCCAGGTCTATAAAATTGCTCTTGGTCTCTGTTTTAAAAATGCCGAGGGCTTCCACATAAGCCCCATCTACCAGGCAATTGTCGTACAGGCATATGTACAGTTCGCCGGCCTTTATCTTAGGGTGCACGGTGTTCTCGTGCAGGTGCTTGGCTATATTGGCTGAATTGGCATGAAACGTCTCCGTATCAGCAAAAATGCCCAGGCAAAAGTTATACATCTCATGGTAGTCCAGCGCGGTTGCATGGGTGAAGGCATATTTGTTCAGCCCGTCCTCAAACTTGCTCAGGAAGGGTTCCCGCATCAATAACCTGTCGTGGTCTGTAAGTTGCAGGGGTTTATGCGACAATACTAATTCATCGCCATTGCCTTTATTACCTACATAATGTACGGAAACCTTTACCAGTGCGCTATCGCTTAGATCCATTGTTGTTTGTGTTATTTTACTGCTCCTGTCCGTATCATGGATTCGACCCTTACAAGCTCAGGATAAACTAAGCTCACCATGACACTCCCCGGGTTGCCGGAGGCGGTGCAAAAAACGCAAATAAACGGAATACAGACAAATAGAAAATTATACTGCTAGCTAAAGGCACGGGTGTGCTTGTTCAGCTTATTGATCTGGCGGATGACATCGCGCACTATTACATCCAGCGAATTAGTAACCGATGCTATACCTCTTACCAGTTCGGCATTATCAGGGTTGGCAGGGTCTTCATAGTCAAATATCTGCACCAGGCCCAGCAATGTAGCCACCGGCCCGCGTACCTTGTGCGATTGTATGTTGGCTATCTCCATCAGCAACTGGGTCTGCGCATCAAGCCGGCTCAGGTTCTTGCGCTGGTCGGTAATGTCAGATGCATGGCAGCTGATGCCCGTAAGTTTGTTGTCGTGGTCGTACACGGGGTTAAAGCTGATGGTGGAAAACTTCAACTCCCCGTTCACCATCATATCCTCTACCGTGGTAAAGGTCTTGCCATTCAGGGCAAGTTCGTAGCACATTTTAAACTTATCTATGTAGCTCCGCGGCAGATCACTGTCCAGCACATTGTCGCCCTTCATCAGCGGCTTGCCTATAAAGTAAGATATCCACGTTTTAAATGCCTCGTTGCTCAGCAGTATGTTGCAGCTGGCATCCACCAGCCATACGGGCTGCACAATAATGTCTACCAGTATGCGCAGGTTCTGCTCATCCAGGTATACATTCTCGCTATGCTTTTTCTGCGCGGTTACATTATGAAAGGAAAGAATAAGATGGCTTTCGGAAGCATATATAACTACCGAATACCATGCCTTTTTCAGTGGCAGGTAAATCTCAAATGCTTCCCTGGATCGCGACGATTGTGCGGCCTTAATATGATGACCAATGTCGAGCCCTTCTATAGATTGGGTGAGGTTACGGAAATTGCCATACAATGATCTTACCTTATGCGTGCCGGATATTTCCTCGAAAGCCGCATTGCTCAGCAGGATGTTCCAGTCTCTATCAAGTACCAGAAATCCGTCACTAATGGTATTCAGCAGGCTCTGCAATTCCTTTTCAGCGTCTGTATTCATTGGCTATGGTCTGTTTCAAAAATAGCTATCCTACTTATAAGTGCCAAAATAAATGTAATCAAAAATAAGGAGTTATCAATTATATATTTTTAAATAATAATATTAGCCCCTGTTATTGGCACATTGGCAAACAAATTGATACCAGTTTATTAAATTGGCTTAACTTAGCTATATCTATTAATTTTATTGGGGCGTATGAGCAAGAAGATGGATTGGGAATACCAATTGGAGAGGGAGCGATATGAGCGGCAGATAATGACGAACCCGGAGGATGCAGGGGCGCATTTTGACCTTGCATTCCTGCTGAGGACCTACTTTAAAGAATTCGAACTGTCAAAACAGCATTACGAAATAGGGCTGGCCAAAGATCCGGCACAGGCGGCACATGCCTATAATAACCTGGCCGTGCTGATGGAAGTGCACTTCAAGAACTACGAGGCGGCCAAAAGCTATTACGAACTGGCCATAAAGAATGCACCCGATGATTCGGCGGCATATTACAACCTGGCCAACCTGTATGTAAGCCATTTTAAGGACTTCGACCAGGCGGTGGCATGCTTCGAGAAGGCGATAGATGCCACCCCTTACGATGCATCTACCCATTACCACTATGCGCAGATGCTTACACGCAAGCTTGGCGACCACGAAAAGGCAAAGTTTCACTACCAGTTGGCTATAGATATTGATAATACTGATGCAGACTACTATAATGACCTGGGCATATTGCTGCAGCAACGCCTGAATGATGCTGAGGGCGCCCGGGAAATGTATGAGCAGGCGATAGAACTGGAGCCGGAAGATGCTGATTACCGTTTTAACCTGGCATTTTTGCTGGAAGATGAACTGAACGACTTTGCCGCAGCCAAAGAGCAGTTGTATTATATAACAGAACTGAGGCCCGATACAGCACCTGTATACTACTACCTGGGTATGCTGCACGATTATCGGCTGAAGGAGTACAGCACAGCTATCTACTATTTTAAGAAAGCTATAGAAATAGACCCCACTTATGTGAAGGCCTACAAAAGCCTGGGATTGCTGTACGAAGTAGAACTAGGCGATTATACCGCTGCGCGTGAGTGTTTCGAAAAGGCCATAGCAGCCGATCCGTTCTTTAAGCTAGGGCATTACCACCTGGCCAACCTGCTGAGCGATCACCTGGGTGAACCAGAACTGGCCAGGGAACATTACAAGCTGGCGATAGATATAGATCCTATGTTCAGCTATGCGTACAACAACCTGTCTATACTGCTTGATGAGCATTTTAAAGATCATAAAGGGGCCAGGGAATACCTGGAGGCAGCGATAGCCAACAACCCCAACGACGATAGCGCCTATAACAACCTGGGCGTACTGCTGACGGAGCGCTTCAACGATACTGAGCAAGCAAGGGAATGCTATGAAAAAGCTATTGCCATCAACCCCGGCTATGCAATGGCCTACTTCAACTACGCCAACCTGGAGCGATTGGTGTATTGGGATTACCCGAAGGCTAAAGGCTTGTACGAGAAGGCTATTGCCCTCAACCCGGATTATGTTATAGCCAATGCTAACCTCAGCCTGCTGTTGAGCACTCATTTCAAAGACTATGGGCAGGCGCGTACGCTTTTAGAACGTAATGTGACCATTAACCCCAACGATTACAGCGCACACCACAGCCTGGCCAACCTGCTGGATGATCATTTCGATGAGCCGCAACTGGCCGACCAGCATTTTGCAAAGGCAATAGAACTGTGTCCCAACAATGGCAAACTGCGTTTCGATTACGGCATATTCCTGGAGTATTCCATGAACGATATTGCCGGTGCTAAACAACAATATATTACCTGTACAGAGCTGGCACCGGAATATGCACGTGCCTATAACAACCTGGGCCTGCTGCAAACACACCATTTTGCAGACCATAAGGGTGCGCGTGAATACTTTGAGACTGCCATAAGGCTGGAGCCGGGTTCGCCGTTTGCACATTACAACTTGGCCAACCTGCTTACAGATGAGTTTGGCCTGCATGATTTTGCACTGGAGCATTTTGAAATGGCACTGGAACTGATGCCGCAGAACCCGGGTATATGCAACGATTTTGCGGTATTGCTATCCCAGCATTTTAACGATAAAGAGCGCGCTATAGCGCTGTATCAGCAAGCTATAGCAGCCGATCCGGACCATACCTGTGCCAAAGAAAACTTGGCAGAGTTACTGAATGGCAATGCTGCCCAACTGGCACGCAAACAGGCGCAACGCAATATCATCATCAGGATAATTATCATGTTGTCTATGCTGGCAGCTTATGCAGGCTTTATGAAGCTGAAGAAATAAGTTTATAGTAGAGACTATATATGCAAAGCGCCTGTTATACGGGCGCTTTTGTTTTATATATGCTTGCGTAACCGTGCTTGCAGCATTTGCTTTACGGCTGGCCATTCATCATCTATTATACTATACATCACGGTGGTGCGGAATTCGCCATTGGCGCGGATACGTTCTTTACGCATCAAGCCTTCCATAACTCCGCCTACGCCTTCTATAGCCGTTCGGCTACGTTGGTTATTGGCATCGGTCTGTAACTGCACGCGCACTGTTTTTAAGGTCTCAAACGCATAAGTAAACAATAACAGCTTACACTCTACATTATAGCCGGTGCGCCAATAGGCAGGATCGTACCATGTCCACCCTATTTCCAGCTTCCGGTGTACGGGGTATATATTATGGAAGAGCGTGCTGCCTATAATTTTGTTAGATAGCTTGTCGATTACGGTAAAGGCGTATTGTTCGCCGGTAGCACGTTTCAGCAGCGCACTGCGCAGGTGCGCCAGCAATACCTGTTCATCAGTTCCGTTTATCGAGATGAACTCCCATATCTTTTCCTGTTTACCTACCGCCAACAGTTCAGGGAAATGATCAGAGTCAAGCGGCACCAGTTTTACGTGGTCGCCTTCCAGTATTACAGGGTGTTGTATCCAGCTCATAATTTAGGGTTGCAAGTTAGCTTTTGATGGTGACTTAGCATAGTTTACCCCGATCGATACCTTGCAGAACGGATTTGAGAAAAAGAAGGATCATGGTCATCTCAACCAAATGTTATACCACTATAAGATTTTCTTATCCATAAATCTTCTATAAAACGGCAGTATACTATAACTTTGTGTCAACAAACAAATTAAACAAATAATGTATCCTGAACAGATAGTGGCACCGATGAAGGCTGAATTGACAAGCCAGGGTTTTACTGAGCTTCTTTCACCTGCTGATGTAGATAATACTTTAAAACAGGAAGGCACTACCCTTCTTATGATCAATAGTGTATGTGGCTGCTCTGCAGGCACTGCACGCCCGGGTGTATTGATGGCAGTACAGAACGCAGGCAAAAAGCCTACGCGCCTTACTACCAGCTTTGCCGGTTTTGATATAGATGCGGTGAAACAGGCACGCCAGTATTTGCTGCCTTACCCTCCGTCATCTCCTGCCATTGCCCTGCTGAAAGATGGCAAGGTAGTACACATGATAGAGCGCCATATGATAGAAGGTCGCCCGGCACAAATGATTGCCGCTAACCTGATGCAGGCATTTGAAACTTATTGCTAATTTTTATAGTCGTAAGTAGATAGTCGTAAGTCTTTTTAAGTATAAAGTATCCCCGGCACTGGCTGGGGATATTTGTTTTATATAATTTCGTAGTCGAGTTATAAAAACGATGAAGTTGCTATGAATAAATACATATTCCTGTTGTTGTTTGCATTGTTCAGTACGGCCAAGTGCTTTGCTCAACAGGTTAAAGTAGAGACAGATTGGGAGCATACCAAATTGAAAGATAAAGTGTGCTTGTGTGTCGATAACAATATCATTATTACAACAACAAATATCAAGCTTTCTGAACTAATTGTAACAACTAACAACGGAACAATAAGTGGCAGCAATCAAGGTGACAGAGCAGTATATTATCTCAATCCTGACTCTATGAAGTCAACTTTCATCGAGGTTAAACAGAAGTTGCCATCAGGTAAACTCAAATTTCTAGCGAAAAAGGAACTTACCGTTATATATCCTGAAAGAAGAAACGCTAGTTTCCTGGGGAAAACACATGGTACAATGGCTGGCGCACAAGCAAAGGCGTGTATTGGTCTGAGAACATCTGCTGATGATTTTGTTTTTGATAATTTACGTACCTACATGTCGGGCTATACAATGGTAGTGAAAAGACAAGGGAGTTCAATTTACCATCACGTTACCACCCTAACAACTCTTATGCGTGGTGGTTGTCTTATTGATCGCCCTGATCGTGATTTTTTACAAAACTTACAGTAGGGGGATAGCCTTATTTTTAAGGATATCCGTTTGAGTTTCTGCGACAAAAAGGTGTTTACATCAGATAGCACTATCCGACTTTACATTGATTGATCCCCGACCTACCTGTCCCGCTGCAACAAATACGCCGCCAGTTCCCTCAGTGGTTCTTTGCGCTTAGATGGTACGGCTACTTCTTCCAGGCATTGGAACGCCAGGTCGGAGTAATGGGCTACTGCATCGCGGCATTCCTTTTCCGCATTGGTCGCAGTAAAAAGGGCCAGCATAGCCGCTACTTTATTTCCATCGTTTCCTGCAAGCAGTTCGTTGAGTTGTTTTTGTTGAGTAGCATCTGCGTTTTGTAATGCCTTTACCAGCAGGAATGTTTTCTTATTGGCCAGTATATCGCCGCCCGGTTGCTTGCCTACCTTTTCCGGTGCGCCAAAGGCATCTAGGTAGTCGTCCTGTAGCTGGAAGGCAATACCCATGTTCTTGCCAAATTCGTACAACTTATTGGCGCTATCGCCCAGGGCACCTGCCACCAGCGCACCAATTTTCAGGCTGGCTGCCAGCAATACCGATGTTTTAAGAGTGATCATGTGGATGTACTCGTCCAGTGTTACATCACTACGCTGCTCAAAGTCCATATCCAGCTGCTGGCCTTCGCATACTTCTATGGCTGTTTTGTTGAAGAGTTGCAACACCTGCGGCAGTGCTGTGTGTACTTTACCAATGGCATCATAAGCATAGATACACATAATATCGCCCGACAATATACCGGTGGTTAGGCCGTATTTGGCATGTACAGTTGGCTGTCCCCGGCGCAATGGCGCTTTGTCCATTATATCATCGTGTATCAGGGTAAAGTTGTGAAATAGCTCCACCCCCATTGCTGCATGCCACGCATCCTCGCTAATGTCAGAGAACAACTCATTAGCCATCAGGCATACCACCGGTCGTACCCTTTTGCCGCCTATCCCCAGCAGGTAACGGCAGGGATCGTATATAGTGGCAGGCGATGCAGGAAATGGTAAAGACGTGGCAAAGCGTTCTTCAAACTGAGATACAAGCGCTGTAAATGAATGCATGGCTCAAAAATAAGGCAAAAGTAAAAGACGATTGCAACGGTCGTTATTTATATTCGTTGTTAAATCGACTATTCATGTTACAAAGTTTATCACTTATTGCTGTTATCTCTTTATTCTTTCTATCGGGATGTGAAGACCAGTGCACTAACTTTGAACGCGTATTAAATGAGGTGGACAGACCCATTATACTAAATGGCCGGATAAAAGAAAAACTGCGCGATCAATCATTCAATGGCAAAAACGAACCCATCCTGAAGCTGGATGACGGAACAGAATATCGCGTGCGGATATCAGACTTGTTTGAAAATGCTGATATTGGCGATAGTGTACACAAAGATTCCGGCTCCCTGATAGTTACCATTACTTATAAAAAGTCAGGACTGGTAGACAGACTTCATCCCATGTGTCGTGGCCATTTTGTAGAGTGATCGCGCAATTAATATCATTGTAATAACAAAGAATGCCGAATGAAAAGATAATCTCAAAGTATTTTACAACAATAAAACAGGCCGAAGCTCACTGCCCCGGCCTGTTTTAACCTTTTAACTATTTAACCTATTTCCTCTTTTTCTTACCGCCTTTGTCGTCTTTACGCTTGCCGTAATCTTTCTGCTTACCGCCTTTCTGGTTGCTCGGCCTGCTACGGTCTTTGCGAGCCAGTGGCAGCTTTGGCATATCTATCAGCTGTGCAAGCGTATAGTCGATCTGGCGTTTTTCCAAGTTGGCCGCTACTACGCGTACCACCACTTTATCGCCCATGGCAAAGCGCATACCTGTATGGCGGCCCACCAACGCATATTCTGCTTCCAGGAAGGTAAAATCATCTACCTGTGCCAGGTCGTGGATAGATACCATGCCCTCGCACTTATGCGCTACAGTCTCTGCCCAGAAGCCGAACGCCGATATACCACTGATCACCGCTTCAAACTCCTCACCCACATAGTCCTGCATGTATTCTACCTGCTTATATTTGTTAGCAGCACGTTCAGCCTCCATGGCCCTGCGCTCCTGGTCGGAGCAATGGCGGCATTTGGCTTCCATATCTTTGATAGGCTTTATCTGCTCTTCCAGGCATTGGTACACCACTCTGTGCACCAGCACATCAGGGTAGCGGCGTATAGGAGAGGTAAAATGACAATAGTCATCAAAACCAAGTCCGTAGTGGCCTACATTCTCGGTAGTATACACGGCTTTTGCCATAGTACGTATGCCCAACTGCTCCAGCACATGCTGTTCCGGTTTACCCTGTACCACCTTCAGCATCTGGTTGAACGATCTGGCTACCGTTTCGGGGTTCGATAGGTCAAACCGTACACCAAAGCGGCCTGCATAGGCAGTAAACATCTTCAGCTTATCGGGGTCCGGCTCATCGTGCACACGATATGGGAATGGTATCGGTTTGTCTTTATAGGTAAGCCCCGATACATATTCGGCCACAGTGCGGTTGGCCAGTAGCATGAATTCCTCTATCAGCTGGTGCGCTTCTTTACTTTCCTTTATTACGATACCTATGGGCTTGGCATTTTCATCCAGCTTAAACCTTACCTCCTGCGACGAGAAGTTGATGGCACCCTTGGCAAAGCGTTCTTTACGCAGGTTTTGGGCCATTTCATTCAGGATCATGATCGCCTCTTTGTGGTCGCCATCGGCACCTTCTATCATCTCCTGCACTTCTTCGTAAGCAAAACGGCGATCTGAATGAATAAGTGTTTTACCTATCCACGGATCTTTTACCTGTCCTTTCTTATTTACTTTGAAAACTGCCGAGAAGGTGTATTTATCTTCATTTGGCCTCAGCGAGCACAACTCGTTCGACAGGCGCTCCGGCAGCATCGGCAATACCCTATCTGGCAGGTACACACTGGTAGCACGTGCATAGGCTTCTTTATCCAGCGCAGAATCTTCCTGTATAAAGTGGCCCACATCGGCAATGTGCACGCCTACTTCGTACCAGCCGCCCTTCAATGCCCGGAACGATAGCGCATCATCAAAATCCTTGGCATCAACAGGGTCTATGGTCATGGTCAGCACATCTCGCAGGTCGTGGCGCTTCTTTACCTCATCCTTATCTATATACTCCGAATAACGGGCAGCTTCCTCCAGTACTTCATCAGGGAAGCTCAGCGGAAAGCCGTTCTCTGTAAGAATGCCCTGCATAGCTATCTCGTTGGTCGTTTCGTCGGTAAGTATAGTTACTATCTCGCCTACGGGGTTCTTGGCCTTGGCCGTCCATTCTATAATGCGGGCTATGGCCTTATCGCCATTAACAGCATTGTTCAGCAGGTGTAATGGTATGTATATATCTACGTTGATCTTGTCATTATCGGGCACCAGGAAGGCAAAATGCTTATGCACCTGCACTGTGCCGCTAAATTCCGATTGTTTGCGTTTTACTACGCTGGTCACCCGGCCTTCGCGACGGTTATTGTTATCGCTGTAGCCTCTTACCTCTACAGTTACAGTATCGCCGTTAAGGGCATTGTTCAGCTGGTCGGGCTTCACCATTATATCTTTCTGCAGGCCTTCTACTATTACAAAACCAAGGCCGCCGCGGGTAATTTCCAATTTTCCGGTGTAGGATGTAGTGTTAGAGCTGTCTTTGCTCTTCTTTTTGTCTTTTACTTTTTTAGTCATCAATTGTGTTTAATGGTTTACTAAAGATAAGCAGCTTATATGGTTGAAATTGTTCTTATTCAGATAATTTAACATTATACCTCCCGTCCGCACACCGAAATTATGCCATCAACATATTAATTCATTTATTTCTGCTTGCGCCTGTTTAACCAAATAATGAAAATTAATTCCCCGGCGGCAGTTAAACTTTAAACATTTATTGACGTTTGCCTTATTATTTTTGATGGGTGGAAGAGGTATGTACGCGAAGGAATAACGCTAAAAATCACTGGATGAAGTTAAAACATTTACTAAGCTTTTTTATTGTTTCGGGATTGATGACAGCTTGCAGCAGCAATAGCCACAAGTTTGTTATTAACGGTGCTATTACTGGCATGCCCGAGCAAACAGTGATATTGGAGCAATTGAATGCTAACGATATCATTACGGTGGTAGACAGCCAGCGTTCTGATAATAAAGGTAATTTCGAGATATCGGGCGAGGCACCTGAACCGGGATTGTATCGCCTTCATTTTGCTAAAAATAAGTTCATCCTGCTCTCGCTGGACAAAGGCAATCTGAAGGTTACCGGCGACTGGAATACCATAGAAACCTACAATATTGCGGGATCTGAACCATCGGAGAGCCTGCGTAAGTTCATTACTGGCATCAGGGAGCACCTGCGCGACATCAATACCATGTCTTTGGTGGTAGATACGCTGCATGCCAAGGGCAATGACAGCCTGCTGCAGATAGCCAGGAAAGAACTGGCAGATGTACAGTATAACTTTACCGAGTTTGTAGAGATATACGCGGATACGGTTCACCACGAGCCCAATGCCATATTCGCTGCACGCATGGTGAATGTGAACACCGAAACTAACTTCCTGGAGAATTTCCACGCCAGCCTGCAACGCAAATATCCTGCTACTAAAATGACCAAAGACTATGGCGAGTACTTTGCCAAGCTGGACATCAGGAGCAGGAAGGCTAAACCAGAACCGGGCCGTATAGACGTAGGTGCTATGGCGCCGGAGATAGTTATGAACACACCCGATGGCAAGCAGGTAGCGCTGTCATCGCTGAAGGGTAAATATGTATTGATAGACTTCTGGGCATCTTGGTGCAAGCCATGTCGTGCTGAGAATCCCAATGTAGTGGCTGCCTATAATAAATTTAAGAACAAGAATTTCGATATCTACAGCGTATCCCTGGATAACCAGGGCCAGCGCGAGAATTGGATAAAAGCCATTGCCGATGATAAGCTGACCTGGACACAGGTGAGCGACCTGAAAGGCTGGAACTCTGATGCTGCCCGTGCTTACGGTGTACAGTCCATCCCCTTCAACTACCTTATAGACCCAACTGGCAAAGTAATAGCCCGCGACCTGCGTGGCGATGCACTGGTGAATATGCTGACGGGAGTGCTGAAATAAGAAACAGATTACTATAAATATTGAATAAGGGCCGCTGCAAAGCGGCTCTTGTCATTTAATGCTCCACATAAGTATACGTAAAGTACATCATCGGGGTGATACACTCGTTCCTCTTCCGGCCACCATTGGTAGGCGGGGTTAAGAACCATTTGTCTGGGGCGGTTTTATCGTAGGTGGTGCGGGCATAGCGGCGGTACACTATTGGCTTGGGGTTGTTCAGCCAGGTGAGACCAAGCACTTGCCCGTTATAAAAGTTTCGTAGCGAGTCGTTGCCGGAGTAATAGTTGCTGGTGCCGGGTGCAATGTTGTACGGAAAGCCATCATTACCCATGCCAAAAGCCCATTCAACCGATATAAATAGCCCACCGCGTGCCTGTATCTTCCGGCCGCCCACATCGGCCGATACCCACTCATTGCCTCTCCTGGCATTCACAATAAGTTCGGTATCGGTTACCTCTTCTCCGGGTGCTCCTGTAGAATCGGGCCGGTATAAATGAACAAAGAATCTGTTGGTGACGGCCTTCCCATCTTTGGTGATGTATACATTCACCTCTTTCACCAATCCGTGCAGCGATGAGTCTGCCGGCAGAAATAGGGCGATCTCATCTTTAAACAACAGGTAGCAACCAGCCTGGTGATTGGACTTAGTGCTGCCGGCCACTTTTTCCCTAACTCTACCAGATTTTAGCCCGAGTGTAAACTCCTGTAGTACAGTACTGTTCTTTTTCAACTCTACAATTATCGAATCATCGGGCAACACGTCTATCACAATGGCTGCCCGTTCATACCCCGATGCGTAAAACACCAGGCTATCTTCAATAGTGGTGTTGGCTGTAAACGAAAAGCGCCCCTCCACATCACATGGAAAGCTCTGGTTCAACCCCTTTACCGATACAAATGAATTAGGAATGCCCTGGTTGTCTTTATTTACCAGCTGGCCATAAAATTTATGGTCTTTGGCACAAGCCATATCGGCCACACACATCATTACAAACACTACTACATACTTACCCAAAGCCATTCAAACAGAAATTGATTGGAAATAAATATACAAAAAGCCTGCTAAGCATATGGAGACAGAGTGATTGCGCCGAACTATTTAACAAAAGCAAAAGGGCTGCGAATCAATCGCAGCCCTTCATACTTTTATCAGATATCACCTCTTGGCGTCCTTTACCTGCTTCAGAACTTTGCGTTCTCTGCGACACTTCTTTGCGCCCTTTGCGTGACCTGTTATTTACCAAACACGTGCACGCTCGTTTACCGGGCGGTACATTTTGTCTGTAGGCTTAATATCAAATGCCTTGTACCAAGCTTCCATATTGCTCACCGGCAGGTTGCAACGCAGTTCGCTCGGAGAGTGTGGGTCGGTCTTCAGGCGGTTAGCCAGCTCCTCAGGAGTGGTGTTGGCGCGCCATACCTGTGCCCAACTCAGGAAGAAACGCTGATCAGGGGTAAAGCCATTGATCTTTTCGTTACCCTTACCCTGTGCTGTTTTCTTAAATGCTGCGTAAGCTATATTGATACCACCGAGGTCGGCCAGGTTCTCACCTTCTGTAAGGCTGCCGTTAGCGTGTATAGTGTCAATAACAATCACCTTATTGAACTGTTCTACCATTACATCAGCTTTCGCCACAAAGTTGGCAGAGTCAGCAGGTGTCCACCAGTTGTTCAGGTTACCGCTGGCATCATACAGGCGGCCCTGGTCATCAAAACCGTGGGTGATCTCGTGGCCAATTACTGCACCTATGCCACCGTAGTTCACTGCATCATCAGCATCCTGGTCGAAGAATGGGAACTGCAGGATACCTGCAGGGAATACGATCTCATTGAACGCAGGGTTGTAGTAAGCGTTAACTGTAGGAGGTGTCATACCCCACTCCATACGGTCTACCGGTTTGCCCAGCTTAGCCAGTTCGTAGTCATACTCCCATTTAGAGGTAACCAGTATGTTCTGTACGTAATCGTTGTTCACAATAGTTACAGCACTGTAGTCTTTCCATTTGTCAGGATAGCCTATCTTCTTCATAATTGCATTCAGCTTACCCAGTGCGCGCTGTTTTGTTTCGCCGCTCATCCAGTCCAGGTTGTTGATGCGCTCGGCATATGCGCCCTGCAGGTTGTCCAGCAATACCATCATGCGCTTCTTGGCTTCCGGCTTAAAGTATTTTTCTACGTACAGCTGGCCCAGCAAGTCGCCTATAGAACCATCTACCATACCCAACACCCTCTTCCAGCGTGGGCTCTGTATCTTCTGGCCACGCATTTTAGTGCCATAGAATGCAAAACGTGCCTGGTTAAAGTCATTGCTCAGGTAAGGAGCCATGCCGCTCACTACGTGGAACTTCAGGTATTTCTTCCAAGTAGCCAGTGGTGTCGCACTCAGCTGCCTGGCTGCTTCTGTAAAGAATTTTGGGGTAGCCACTATCAGTGAATCTTCGCCCTTCACCTTAAGGCCGGCCAGCAGGCTGCGCCATTCAATGCCCGGAGTGACGGCGTTGATGCCTTTGATGTCGTATTTATTGTACAGTGCTATCGGGTCGCGAAGCTCTACACGGGTAAGAGAAGCACCGGCCAGCGCCTGCTCCAGGTTGTAGATGTCTTCTGCATCTTTTTTTGCAGTAGCAGCATCTTCGCCCATCAGCGTCAGCATTTTAGGAATGTACTCCTTATATGCATCGCGAACGCCTGTAGTACGTGCGTCTTTATCAAAATAGTATTCGCGGCCCGGCATACCCAGTCCGCCCTGGCCAAACTGGCATATCTGCTTTACTACGTTCTTATCGTCCGGAGAAATGCCGAAGCTGAATAAACCACCCAGGCCTTGCGTATGCTCAAGAGTGATCTCGGCCAGCAGGCCATTAACGTCTTTTACTGCATCAATACGGTCCAGAATACCTTTTATTGGCTTGATGCCGGCTTTTTCTATAGCCACGCTGTCCATACCGGTACGGTAAAAATCGCCTACCTTCTGTACTGCGCTACCCTTTGGTGCATTCTTGGTTTTAGCGGCCGTTTCCATTATTTCATGCAGCTTTTTCAGGTTGTTTTCTGCAAGAATGTTGAAACTTCCCCAGCGGGTCTGGTCGCCCGGTACAGGATTCGACTTCAGCCAGGCGCCGTTAGCGTACTGGAAAAAGTTATCGCCGGGGCGCACAGAATTATCCATATTCGCCTTGTCGATGAAGTTGTTCTCCTTCGGGCTGGCCTTCGGACCTTTTGCATTAGCTACTGAAGCTACGGCTACGGCCGCACCTAAAAGAAGCGATCTTTTAATGTACATACGTTATTAATGCTTTTGTTTGAAACGTGCCAAATGTACAACATAGGTACGATACATTAACGTTTATACAGGTGGATTAAATGGGGGATTTATTACTAAAAGTTATAGTTAGTGATACTGTCCTCAAAGTAGTCGTCCTATATCAAAGAATATAGCCTGGCAGCAATCGCACGTTATCCGCGCTCCCCTTGCCCGCATCATGGGCCTCGTCAACCTCCTCAACGAGGACATAGCCGAAAACGCCGCCGACCGCAAAAGCCTCTACAACCTCATCCTCCTCTTCCAGTGAAATGGACAGCTTGATAAGGGACGATTACGTATCATACGCAGAAGGGGTGATGGGGGAGATACATAATTTGACAAGTTCACACCCCATGATTTTATTATCTTTATTGGATTATTTAAGGACGAAATTGAACCCGGAATCTCAAAATATTCACCAATGACTTTTTCTCCAAAAATTAAGCGGGAAATTTATAATCTAATTTCAAAGCAGCATAACCCATACAACGAGAATGAACGTAACGATATCCTAGCTTTTTTAATTAGGGTATGGGATTTGCCTAATATGCCATCTCAAGATCCCAGATTTACAAATGCTGAGCGTGATATCTACCAGCATATGATAAATAATGATGATTGGGATTACAATTATTTATTTACTTCTAGATTGAGATTACTGGAAGACGATGAAAAATTTCGGACTTATATTGAAGCCGTGGTATCGCCGGATGTACGAGTTAACGAGGAAGATATTGTGTTTTTTGTTGAAAAAATCAACGATCTTTTGGAATCGCAGGATTTTATTCTAGCGGTTCAAGATTACAACGATGATGGAATTCCTGTCTATTTACTTCAAGATAAAGAAACTAGGGTTGACTTTCCACCAGATATTGCACCATTAAATATTCCCTTTTTCGTTACGAGTAGATCTAATTCTTTTGCTCAGATTAGTACGTACCCAGCACTAGTTTTAAAATTTAATCATGGATGGAATGATTTCGGCCGATGGACTGAATTTACTCTTCATTTTTATGAAAGCAAAACAGTCTCTTACAGAATTGATCGAGTAAAAATTGCTCATAAAACAGAATTAGATACAAGCGATGTAATTCCCCAAACTTTCAAATCGTTAGGAGAAGATTTTTTTTCCTTAGGTCAATCCGAAGAATACTATTATGAATTAAAAGGTCTATTGAAACATAATTTTTACAGCGTGCTTTATGCTCTTAAAGATTGCGCTTTTTTTCACGAAATCCATGACAAGTATGAGCAAAATTCAAATTTTAGAAAATCTTTGATAAGGTACGATGACGCGGAGAGAATACTACGTGAAATTAAACATAAGATTAATGGACGTGATTTAAAAAACCTTTACAGTTTCAGATTTGCATTCAAACCTCAGTATTCAGACCGAGACGTCAATATTGACTTCTTGTTTAATAATACGGGTGCTCTTCCTAATAGAATTTACGGCATCATAGGGAAAAATGGTGCTGGTAAAACACAATTGATGACATCTATACCTACCCTTATCGCTAAGAATGAGACTGGTTTCTTCTACCCTGACGTACCATTATTTAGTAAGATTATCGCAGTATCATATAGTTCTTTTGACAGATTTACAATACCGAGTAAAACTTCGTCCTTCAACTACGTTTATTGCGGCTTGAGAAATAAGTCAGGAGAGTTTATTCCCGAGAAAGAGTTAGCCTTACGATTTCATAGAAGTTGGAAAAAAATTGTTGAACAAGAAAGAAGTACGAAGTGGCGCAATATATTGCTAAACTTTCTTGAGCAGCACATTGTAGACGAATTCGTAGTTGAAACCGATAATACACTTAGGCACAATAGGTACATTGTCGATGTCAAGGGATTTAATAGTGTTAAAAATAAACTCAGTTCCGGGCAAGGTATAATGCTTTATATCATAACGGAAATTGTTGCTCAAATTCGATTGGATTCACTGGTATTATATGACGAGCCAGAGACTCATCTTCACCCTAATGCAATTACTCAGCTTATGAATACAATTTATGAACTCGTGGAAGAGTTTGAATCATATTGTGTAATTGCCACACATTCCCCGTTAGTAATCCGAGAGCTATTTTCAAAGAACGTTTATGTCATTGAACGACACGAGAATACTCCTTCTATTAGAAAAATTTCAATGGAATGCTTTGGCGAAAATTTGTCCGTGTTAACAGAAGAAGTATTTGGTAATAAAGAAGTTCGCAAGCAGTACATGTCAATCATACGAGGATTGGCTAGAGAAGGTAAATCCTTCGAGGAAATAGTTAATATCTTAGAAGATCCGGAAGCTAATCTTAGTCTCAATACAAGACTCTACATAAAAGCAATAGTCAATGCTCAATCTTAACGTTTACGATGGTGATGCATTTGCGTTTCATAATAAAATAATAGAAAGTAAACGCAATACAAAAGATGATCCGCAATTCAAACAGCGTCTGTTGTCCTATAATGGAATTATTCAGGAGCAATTTGAAAAGTATAATGAGAATTATAATAATGGTTGTATTGAATCCATTTCTGGACTCAACTTATCTACTAAAGAAAAAATGGATCTGTTAAGCTTATATTCATATAAGTCTAAAGTTATTCAAGAGTTAAAAATAAAACTTACTACAAACCAGTATAATCGAGTTGTGAGTACTTGTCAAAATTGCACGATTGGAGAAGTCAACTCATTTGATCATATTTTACCCAAAGAAGTTTTTGCAGAATTTGTCGTGCATCCGAAAAATTTGTTTCCTAGCTGTACTAAATGCAACAGTTTCAAACTAAATAGTTGGCTGTCGGGGAATAAAAGGTTATTTCTTAATCTTTTTTTGGATGAATTGCCTAGTGAGCAATATCTATTCGTAGACGTAAAAGTTTCGTCAGAAAATTTCGAAACAAATTTTACAACTAAGAATATAAATAAAATTTCTGAGGATAAATATGAACTTATTGCAAGCCATTACAAACGACTTCGATTATGTCAAAGATTTTCTGAAAATGCAGCGGAGGTTATCAGTAGCTTGACGCATTCTATCAGGCCCTATGTTAATTTGGTTTCAATTGATGACGTAATTGGGGCTACCAAAACGAAAATTGCACAAGACAAACTAGCATTCGGAAATAATTATTGGAAATCGATTTTAGAATTGACTCTCATAGAAAATGAGGAATATCAAAAAATGCTTTTCCACAGTTAAGTTCAGGCCATTTCCAAAAACGACAAAACCCACGCATATTGCGTGGGTTTTGTTCCTTTTTCAGCGGGCAGAAGGGGACAATTTTCGAACTTTTTGAATGAAGATTTAAAAGCAATATTGGAATTCTATACTTAACTATAGTGATTGTGCAACGATGAATACTATTATGCAAAAAAAATTCAAACCTGTAATCATAAATTAATCATGGAATTTACAAAGAACACCTGCTGTGCGTTGTTTCTATTATACTCAAGAATTGCGTTTAAAAGGTTGTTACCGTAATTCGCAACAATTATATGTAGCGCAGCTTTTAATTCTTTAAAAGTAGCGGGCTTGGTGAAGAAACAGATAGCTCCAAGTTTAAAGGCAATGTTCACTTCAATTTGATGTGACGACGTCGAGTAAACTACTACAGGAATATCTCTATATCGTTCGTCTTTTTTTAACTCCTTCAGGCAATCCCAGCCATTCATAATAGGCATATTTACATCGAGGAATATCATATGAGGATATGCCGAAGGAGTACTTTTATTAAGAATTGAGAGCACCTCTGTACCGTCTTCTGCGTAGTGACACAGGACTGTAGCATCAATGGACTCAATGGCCTCGGCAAAGAGGGCTTTGTCATCGATGTCATCGTCAGCCAGCAGGAACACCTTTTGCATATAATTTTTAAGCAAAAATAAGCGTTCTGGTTTTAAGATTAAAAATCTTAAATTGTTCTGATTAACAATAACTGAAAGGAAGAGTAACATTAAAGGTTGCCCCTTCGCCTTCCGTAGCAATAGCTTCAATCAACCCCTCATGAGTTTCGACTATCTTCTTAGATAAAGCTAGTCCAAGCCCAGTTCCTTCATATTTGTCTTTGGAGTTTAGCCTTGTGAAAGTCTTAAAAATCTGATCTGCATATTTTTGTTTAAAGCCGATACCGTTATCAATAATTTTGATCACGATATAATGTTTTGTACTGTTTAAACCTTTTCTTATGATGTCCGCGGCAGCTAATTGTTCATGCTCGATCCGAATCAAGGGTTCAACAGACGTCTTGGTAAATTTCAACGCATTGTTAATTAAATTGTAAAAGAGCTGGTGGAGTAATACAGACGAGCCACAAATAGTGGGTAGCGGTTCACTCAGGGAGATTTTAGCGCCTTTTTGGGCTATGGCCAGCTCCAGATCGGTCTTTATGTTTTCTATTATCACATTTAAGTCAACATTTTCCACTTCCCTGTCCAAAGCCCCTAGGGAGGAGTAGATCAATACCCCATCAATCATCATGCGCATCCGCTCGGCCGCCGATTCTATTTTATCGACATAAACTGCCCCTTTCTCCGGTAACGAGCTATAAAATTCCTCTTTGAGCCGGTTAATGAAAATGCCTATTTTTCGTACTGGCTCCTTCAAATCATGAGAAGCGACATGAGCGAACTGCTGTAGATCTTCGTTTGAGCGATGTAGTTCTCTATTGGCCTTTTGCAATTCCATTGTTCTTTCCTCCACCAATTGCTCCAAGCGCGCCTCTGCTTCTTTGCGTTCCTCAATGTTCGTTAATGCCCCAACCCATTTTAGTATCTCACCTTCTGTATCTTTTACAGGATTAACAAGCGCGTAAAACCATTCGTACTTGCCGTTGTTATTCCGCAATTGTAGCTCGATGGCGAGTGGCTCACCTGTTTCAAGGCTAAATTTCCAATCATTATCGAGACGATGCACGAAGTCAGCATTTACGCACTTTACCCAACCATCCCCAATTGATTGTTCCGCGGTACTTCCAGTATAATCGTACCACTTCTGGTTGAAAAAGTCGCAAAAGCCGTCTTTAGTTGCAGTCCAAACTAGTTGCGGTAATGATTGAGTTAGCGTACGGAATCGGCTTTCACTTTCTTTTAAAATGTTTTCTGCCAGCTTTTGTTCAGTAATGTCTGCAACAGTACCAACTGTTCTCACTAATATTCCGTTTTCATCGAAGAAGGCTTTACCGTAAGCCTTGATCCATCGTACCGTATTTGTATTATGTTGAACAATGCGGTATTGCGTACTAAAATTTGTATCAATCTTTCCTTCAATAATCGCGTCATAAAATGCGGCTTGTTCTTCCCTGTCATCCGGATGAATACTTCCAAAGGCAAAGTTTAGATCATATTCATCATTTGAATTTAAACCGTAAATGCTATCAATTCTGCCGCTGCCAACCACAGTCTGATTCTTTACATCAAAGTCCCAAATGCCCAGATTAGCCGCGCTAACAGTTAGCGCATACCTTTCTTCACTCTCTTCAATTTTCTGCTCAACTGCTCTCTTTTCTATCAAGTCGCCAATCTGACTTATTAAAACATCAAAATATTTAAAATCTTCTAGTTCAGCTTTATGAGAGGTAGACCAGTATGTACTCAACAAGCCTAAAAATCTGCCACTTCTACCGATTAATGGCGTTGACTGTAAAGAACGAATTCCTGTTTTTCTGAAATATTCAAGCTCGTCTTCTTCACAGTCCGCTAATTCAACATCTGAAATGACAATTCTCTTTCGACTATGAATAGCATCATTATACACTGAACCAGAATCTTCTTTGATGTATTCCCGGTGTTGCGTTCGATCAGAATTAAGGTTTTCTGCTGCTATAAGTTTAAGTGAATGTCCTCGTTCATCATATAGATGAATACTTGCATTGTCGGCGGTCATCAGGTTTAAAGCGGTAACAAGAATTGAATGATAGAATGTGTTATCGTCTTTAAAGAAGCTGCTATTGAACTGCTGTAGTATCTTTGTAGACTTCAACTCCTCAGTTAGGTAGTAGTTCATCCTCCTTGTTTCCTGTTCATTCTCCACTATCGTTTTTCGTGCCAAAACTTCTGCCGTCGTTTCTATTGACGTTGCCAACTGACCAATAATGTTGCCTGTTTCGTCTCGTAAAACATCAATAATAGTAGTAAAGTAACGTTGCTCGACGATGCCATTTGTCAGCAGCTGAACGGGCAGTTCGTTAGCTGTAAACCGTTCACCTGTCCTATATACCTCAGCATGTATTTTTTCGGCGTCCTTACGAATATCAGGACGCACCTCAAATAAAGGTCTCCCCAAAACATCCTCCTTGCTCTGCTGCCAAATATCTAAATTATACTTGTTCACGAACTCTACAATCAAATCTTCGCCGGTAAGTACGGCAACTGCAAACGGGACACCATCAAAAACATTAAAAATATTTTGTAAAATATTATTTCTTTTTTTTGCAAGTACTACCTGGGATCTAACCCGGGCTAGGAGTTCCTTAGATGTGAACGGTTTTGCCAGGTAATCGTCAGCGCCAATGTCATATCCTTCTATTCGGGCGTCCTCACCCGCCCTCGCTGACACCAGTATTACGGGCAAAGTCGTCATTTGGGAATTACTTTTGATCGTTTTAAGTAATTCGATACCGTCCATAACAGGCATCATTACATCACTTACTACAGCATCGACATGGTGGATACTTAATTGTGCCAATGCATCTCTTCCATTCTCGGCGGTTACAATATTAAAATCGGCTTGTAAGATGCTTGCAAGGTAACTGCGCATATCAGCATTGTCATCAACAATAAGAATTGTCGCCGCGCCTAGGCGCTTCCCGTTGATATTGATATGAGTTTTCGCAATCAAAGATTGAGCTTCTTCAATAAATGTTTCTGCGCGGATTATAGATGTGGTTTCTGTTGCCGTTTCAACGATGCTTTCGGATGGCAGATGTTTGTAACCATATGGAATTGTTACGGAGAATTCTGAGCCGATACCCTCGTCGCTTTTTACTGACACTTGACCGCCATGAAGTGACGTCAGTTCCTTTACTAAGGATAATCCTATTCCGGTTCCTTCGTAAGTCCGACCTGTAGTGTTTTGAACTCTATGGAAACGTTCAAACATTTTTGGCAGTTCACTTTGGGGTATTCCTGTACCAGTATCGGCGACAGTTAAGATAAATTGATCTTTGTCTGCTGCAAGCCTGACATCGATACTTCCGCGTAGCGTGTATTTAAATGCATTGCTTAATAAGTTCAGTACAATTTTCTCCCACATTTCCCGGTCGATGAATACAGGATGATTTATTTTATCACAATGAAAAGTAAAAGCAAGCCCTGCTTGTTCTACCACAGAGCGAAACGTCGATACCAGTTCTGCCGTGTATTGACAAATGTCAGACTTTTGAAATACTGCATTTGTCCGTCCAGCTTCGATACGACTAAAATCAAGCAAATTATTTACAAGCCTGAGTAATCTCAACGCATTACGGTGAGACGTCTCCACGGCATTGCTTACTTCTATAGAAAGAGCTTTATCCTCTTTTTTCAGGAGTTCTTCCAAAGACCCCAACATCAGCGTTAACGGGGTACGAAATTCATGCGAGATGTTAGTAAAGAAAGCAGTTTTCGCTTTATCAATAGCAGCAAGCTCTTCGGCACGTCGACGCTCTTCCTCGTACGCCAGCACATTATTAACTTCAGTCGATATCTGGTCTGCTATTAGCTGGACAAACTGCCGGTAAGAGTCATCAAACTGCCTATGAGGATTCAGAGCAGCCGAGAAAATCGCAACGGGCATTTTCCGGCCAGGACAGGTTATCGGTAAATGGACAAAATGAGTGGCTTCGACATTCCAATGGCCAAGCGGAAGGTCTCTCCTCCTACCGTTGTTTTCTGACACAACGATGGTATTATCGTGGTAGGCTCTAAAAAAATTACTGGTGTTTATAGTAGTTTCTGTTAAGCTTATGCTTGCAGGAAATACATTTTGATCAGGACCTAAGCCGATATACGCGTTTGCTCTGGCCTGTAGGCCATCTTCATCGGTTTTATAAATTATACCAAACGGAAAATCTTTGTTATTTTGTCCCAGCACTTTTGCGGCTGTAACAAGGACGTCATCCACTGTTCTTGCAGCTCTGTCCAGGCTGCCCAGGTCATGTAGTGTTTGTAACTGCCGTTCATTTAGTACTGTCTTGGTGGTTTCAATTACAGCATTAAAGATACCTTCGACCGTTCCTCCCTCGCCGTAAATAGGCGTAAATGTGAAGTTGAAATAGCATTCCTCTGTGAACCCATGACGATTCATAGGGAGTAGTGCATTGTCTGAACCTCCGGGCGTACCGGTAAATGCTTTTTTAAACTGGGGCTCTATGAACTCCCAAATTTCCGGCCATACCTCTTCTGCTGACTTTCCTAGCGCCCAGGGATGTTTACTACCGGGTATTGGACTCCAGGCGTCATTGTATAATAATGTCAATTGCTCTCCCCAATATATTGCAATTGGAAAGTTAGAATTTAAACAAATGCTTACGGATGATCTTAAGCTCTGCGGCCACACATCAGGACTTCCAAGCGGCGATTGGAGCCAGCCATATTCTCTTATCCGTTTGCCCATATCGCCACCACCGGACAAAAATCCTAAATTCAATGCTTTTGAATTATCGTCAAATGATATTCCCATAGGGTTGAATTACTTTTTTCTGTTACGATTATGACAATGAAGAGTATTAATATAATAAAGATCGTGCCACTAGTCTAGCTTTCAATTTTGAACCTTTAGATAAAACGGATTAGAATCAGCATCACAAGAATTGCTATTTTTATACTATGACAGACGAAGAAGTAAAGAGTAAAATACGACTAATGGTCGGGTTATCAAAAAACAATTGTGTATCTATTGACTCGCTTGCGCTGTCGCTTAAAAGCGCACAGCGTGAAGTGATCGGAATAGTTTACAGGCTTGCTGCAGAAGGCTACTGCCAAATTGAAGAGCCGAAACGGGATCATAAAAAATTCAATCCCTACTTAGCAGTAATTCGTTTAAAGTCGAGCTAGCAATCGGTACTAGATAATTACACTTCAGCAATACTACCATCGGAATAATTCGTTCGGCCCGCGTCTTTAATACCTACGCTGCCGCTACGAGTCATACGCCTGCTTTGCGTTTTCGACTCTTCCAAACTCACCAGCCCTAACGCCTCCATATCCATTAGCAAGAGTTTTAAGTCACTTTCATTGATTTTTAGAGCAAGAGCTAAGGAATCAATACCAATAGTTTGTTTTTTTGCCTGTTGACCAAGCATGCTTTTAATTTTGTCTAAAATTAGCCTTTGCTCCATAAAGTTGACAAAGAGAATTGTACCAGCGTTTTCAGAAGAATATCTGTAAGAGACTCTCGCGGTAACTAAAGTTATGAACTTATATGGTGAAGTTATTGAAACAACTTGTCACCCTAATTTTCACTTGATAATTTTTATAAAGTCATTGCGCTAATAACCCGACCTCTCTAAAAATATTACTAGAGGATTCAATAACTTTATCTATCTTTTGTTTGCTTGGCCTAACCAAATACACTAAATTATCTTCTAGTTTTTGATATTGTTCTTCACTGAGAAGACCTTCTTTATCCCTCATAACCTTATAGATAGCGCTTTTAATATGTGCAGTAATAATGCCCATATTGAATGCCGCATCAAAACATAACTCATCGTCTGTTTTGCTAGATAGTTTTGGTAGCTCTTTCTTGGCATCCTCGTACAAACTAACAGCCATTTCAAAATGTCTGTAAAGATCTGCATTAGCGCCATGCACTCCATGTCTACCGCATTCGTTAGCTTGCCTGATTAGTATTTCATATAACATTGCATCCATAAAAATGTAATTTTCAATATTTAAAATTTACGCCTAAAATACGCAGTTATAGTTGATTTTTTCTTCTATTTCTGTTGACGAATAAAACCGATAGCTGTAGTTTTACTTTTAAAATATATTACAAATGCCAAGTAATGACTTTATACAAAATGCAGAACTCGTCCTGATAAATGACGCAACAATTGCCCGAGTCGAAAAATGGATTGGACTTGGTGGCAAAGGTAAAGGACGACTGCATCACTATTTAAAATTGGAAAGTGAAACGGATATTGTTGAGGAGTTTAAGAAACTGCTGCTTAAACAGGCTATGAGTCAACAGGGTTATGAAACGACTAAAAAGGCAATAAGGCAATTTATGGACAGCAATATAATCGCCAAGAAAGCGCTTGAAGATTGTTACTATGACTTGGCTTCCGATTTACATTCACAAATTGACCGGTGTGTTGCCAATCAAAATGCGATTAAATTGGACTTGAACTTTGCGATTTATGAAGGTGGTATAGGCTGTAGCCATCATTTCAACTGGATACCCTATACACTTGCCGTTTTTTATCGTCCTGATTTAGCGGGATCTAAATAATCTTTTACGACTATTCAACTATTTTCGCAGTCGCCTCAAGCAAGTGATATCCATAATACGATGAAAAATTCTGAAACATATTTAATAACCTGTTTGCATCCAGAAAAGAAAAGTTACCGTTTTGACGAAAAGTCATTTTCCCATACCAGTAACAAGTGGGATAAGCATCTTCTATATCCTCAGCGGACAAACTGAGCTTTCCTTTAGAGAAAGTCAATGCATCAGCAAGAGCATTGCATCTTTGCACAAACAAGGATAGTTTTGTCAATTTTGCAGCATCGGTATCTCTTGTCGCTTCTTCTCCGTTTGTTTGTATTTCAATCGTGAGATTTATTTTTATTGTTGTTGCCATTTTGTGTGCTCGACTACGGGTAAATAATAGTTAACCAGAACGCTTAAAGGTCCGAAAGGTAGGACAAACCCCTCTTTCTCAAAAAACTAAATGATTTAAGAGGTAAAGGAAGCTTACCCTTCTTCAAATAAGCAAGAGGAATTTCATCCGCAGTGAGAATAAATGATTTAATAAGATAATCCTTAGCATTAGGGACAAGACTTTCTAAAGACTCTGCATGTTGTCTTAGCCATAGGTCCCGGTCAACGTGTTTGCGCATTTTTGCCTTTTTATCGTTCCCGTCTCTTCCAAGATATTCGTCCATCTCTACTTTCATTTCATGGACATTTCGACCGCCGTGTATATTCTTGCATTCGATCGGATATATAATTCGATTTTTATGATCAATAACAAGCAAATCAATATCTCCGTAGTGTTTTTCGGTCTTTATATGTCCTTTAGATGCATCTATGTTCATTTTCACTTCGTGCGGTACAACCTCGTAGTCCGAATTTTCTTCGAACCATTTTTTTGCTGCATTTCTAAGAGGGTTGCCCTTTTCGCCTGAAATGCTGGCCAGCCAACTTCTCATTTCTTTTGTTTTTACTTCAGGAAGTTTGCTTGAATATAACAGGTAGAGAATATTATCCATATACTGCATTACGTGTCTGTAGCCAAATAAAAAGTATGTTTCACCGTCACGTACAAATTTGACTAATGGTCTTCTCATATAAGAAATTGAGCGGTTGTATCTCCACGGAAAAATATCTGCTGAACTATATCCGACCGGGGGTAGATTTATGCTCTTTCGTTCTAACAAAGTCATCAGTTCAATAGCGGTATTAACTTCGTTTTCGCTAACATCTTTTATCTGTAGTAACAGATCTTTCAATCCGGATTCAGTCATTTCAATACAGGAGGTGGCTTTACTGAAACCTTCATTTATCAATGTGCCGGTTATTTTTGATAAAGTGGTGAGCGTAATTCCGAATTCAGCTTTAAATGCAGCATCAAGTGATTTGGTCTCTTTCGTTTCTTCGGCTATGCCGTCTTTTCGCACTGCAACATAGTTGCTGCCAAAGTCTTCAATATTCCTAAATAACGTGCTTTCAGTTTTTGCTACCGCGTATGGCTTCAATGCTTCTAATTCCATTGTCTTGCTAATGCCGATACGACCTGAGTCTAACAAACCCATTTGGGGATTGTCGATATCCATACGCATTGCCTCGCTGACCGCGCCCCAATTTGTAAGTTGATTAGTTAAAGCCATCAGTTCATCTATATCATCATAGTTCGGCCACTTCGTACCTCCAGGAACTTTTGACGCAATAAACTCAACAAGCGTTCTTATGGCATGAGCGGTTGTGACCAAATTCTGTTCATCATCCATCAAACTATCTATTTCATCTTCGAAATTGCTAAAGCATGCAATTTTGGCCGGAATCAAGATCTCCCTGAATTCTCTCAACTGAATACATCTTTCGTTTAATCTTATTAACCATTTTAGTAAGCCTGGGCCCTCAAACAATACCGCTCTAACGGTAATTTGATCTATTATTGCCGCAACAATATCGTCGCAAAGTTTTATTTTTTCCTTTTTATCAACTATGTTTTTTGAAATTTTATAGTCTTTAGGAAGATAGGAAACGAGATTATCTAAAATGTAAGAAATGTCTGTCTCGTTTAGATAGCGCATAGGCAGTAAATCCCGTGCATCCATTTTGATATTTACAGATGCATCGCTAAATAATAGCATTTTTGCACTTATAGGCTGAAGGACAATCTCTATTATTTCTTCAATTCGTTTACTATCTAATGTTGAGCTACTGCCCGAATCGCGTATATATTGGCTAATACCCGCCAGTATACTTCTCATCAATATCTTATCTGCTGTATTATCTGCAAGCATTACCGCATATATGTATTCAAACGGCATGTTTATATGTATAACAGGCGGCACTATATTGAACTCGAGCTGAATAGCACTTGCCTCAATTTCTCTGAGTTCAAACTGTTCAGCATGCAGCAACCTATCATCGACTGTGACATCAATTTCAAATTGAATAAGAGATAATTCTGTTAGGTCTTTAGCTAAAAACGGAACCATTTTATTCAACCAAAATGCTACGGCTTCACATACATAAGTACCCCAGCTTTCCTTATTGGGTTTAGTTTGCGAGTTGGTGATCCATATCGGCATTTTGTAGCTTTCAATTACTATTCGGAAGTAGTCGTTAGCTTCAGTCTGAATGTATATTGGTGCATAATTTTTGAATCGCCTTACCTTGGCATTAGCACGTCTGCCGTTATAAAATACAGGTACTACATGCTCATTTTGGTTTTTCTGTATTTCACGTTTCAGGTCATCAGAACTGCCTGGCATGATCATTAACATTCCCCCCATTGGCCTCGCTTCGTCGGAGTCAAGTATGCTCCCGTGATTTTTTCGGAAAACGGCGTATGCATCCATTGTTCCACCGGGTGCCATTATTCTAACCATTTGGCTTGTCCGCCCATAGCATTTTGCAAACTTCCATAATGTGAGGCTGTTAACTTTGGGCGTATTTATAATTGTCCAAAGATCACGGTACTTGAGTGCTAAGGATTGATGATCAGTTTTGGGTATGCTCCACGAAAAAAAGAAATTATTGGCCGTTTCACCAATAATATAGAAGCAAAAAATCTTGTGTGGCTGTTCAGGAGTAATGTTTCCGAGATAGTCTGTAACCTGTTTTACTCTGATCTCATATTTGTCAAAAGAGTCTCTAGTAGGATATTCATCGGCTTTATTCTGCTCTCCCGTTTTTAAATAGCATATATACGCCAATTTATCATTGTCAAATTGAAAAACAGTTTCTATAACAGGGATATCCTTTTCACTTACAGGTAAACTAATGTCTGTTGCGAGCCAGCCAGTTTTTGCCAGGGAAAGACAGGATAAGTGGAATTGCCGCTCATAAACCAAGTCCATTAGCTCTGTATAGCAATTAAACTCCCGGGCCTTTTGGTAAATATAACTGACCAGCGCGTTAGGAATTGCAGTAGGCATATAGACTACAATCGCGCCTTCAACGGCAGCCAACGGTTTGAAATTCACAATAGGATCTTCATTATCTTCTCGAAGTTCATTAGCACCGGGTTGAATGATGAAGTCGTTAAGTATATCAATATCAAATCGCGCAGCTTCTGCCAATTCTTTTAAAAATGTGTTTGTAAAATAGATAGCTTCAGTGTATAAAATGGCTTTATCATATTCCGGAAATATTATCCGGCTTGTGTCATTTTCCAGAAAAATATATGGTTCGTGGTTGGCTTCCCTACCGATACTATTACTCATAAAAAGCAATAAGCCGACAGCATCCCGAACATTTTTTATAAAGTCATGGTCCAACGTATTCTTTTGAAGAAAAATACACTCGGTTAGTTGATTCAGGATATCCGTGAAACCATCATACATGCCTGGGAAAACAATGTAGTTACCCTCTTCGAAAATCGCTATCTCCGTAAAAGAGTTGGATAAAGGGTCTTCCATCATCGCTCCATCTGTATAATTTTCTATAGTTTCTTTCAAGACCTCCCAGGTCGCGAGAGGTTTATTGTCATTGGGAGTGAAATGCTGAAGCGTTGTTAAGCATAGTTGTTCAAATCGGTAGTTCCTTCCATGGTTAATGGGATTAAGCTGTAACGCACCTAACAAACCTAAGATTTGACCGGAATTATAGTTCTGTATTAAGCTATCAAATGAATTCTGATGATCGTCACCTTCTGTATTAACATGCTTACCGCCATCGCACTGGTGCTTTAAATAGCAGTTTTTGTATTTTTTCCCGCTGCCACATGGACACAGGTCGTTTCTTCCAATTTTTGACATTCCTCTAATTTTAAAATATACGGTAAGTGACAACACGCTTGCAATTAAACATATCCAAAGTAGTGTTGACGTTGTCATCAGCTATCATATTATGCACTTGAATGTCATTAGCTTTTAGCACAAAAGCTACTTTGAAATATATACGCCTTGTCTAAATCTGACATCGTATGCTATAAACAACAGAATTTAATAATGCAGGGATATTAGCTACAATATGCATCTATAGATGAAATCGTGACTATGGATTTAAAAGCAATGGATTTTCAGTCTTATTCTTTAATAAGTCTAAATGTCTTTCGGGATCCGTCTTCGGCCAATAATTCTAAAATATAAACGCCGGAAGCATATTTGTTCATACTTATCCTATTTGACCCCATCTGAAAAATACCATCTTTGACTATAGCACCAGTCATACTTATTAACTTGTACCTGGTAGAAGAAATTACACCCTCTATATTCACCTGGTTGGTTGAAGGGTTCGGATACACAGTTATATCGCTCAGGGATATTGTGTTAATACCTACACCCGTAACTATAACATCGGTACAAACGGTATCAGCTCCACAATAACCGTATACTCTTACACATACGTGATAAGTATCGGTTACGGCATAGGGATGAACCGGAGCCATACCTGTATCTGTAAAGCCATCACCAAAATCCCAAACTATGCTATCTATAGTTGGTGTCGTTCCGGCATAATGGAAAGTATCATTGGTGTTGGTGATCGCCGCTACCGGAGCAGGGCAAGTGATTACGATATCACTGCAGAAACTATCAGACGCACAATAAGAATAAGCGGTAACGCATACGTGATAGGTTCCTTCAATTGTATAGGTATGTGTAGCTACTGAACCATGACCTGTGTTGCCGTCACCGTAATCCCATACAATACTATCGATACCGGGTGTAGTGCCTGTGTAATTGAAATTTTGCACAAGTGTACCGGTATACGAGAAGTTGGCAACAGGCGGCACACAAGGCACTGTCACTGTCGTACAGGCTGAATCCCAGCCACAATGATTGTAGGCAATAGCGCATGCAGTATAGGTGCCACCGAGGGTATAAGTGTGAACTGTAGTCAATCCCGATCCTTGAGTACCATCGCCATATCTCCAGGATACGCTATCAAGACCGGTTGTTGTACCTGTATAAGTAAATGATGTGGTAGGCGCTCCGCTGTTAGTAAATGCAGCAACAGGTGCTGTTACGCAAGTGATTGTTATTGTACTGCATGATGTATTTGACCCGCAGGGTGAATAGGCAGTAACACAAGCCGAATAAGTGCCGGGTGCTGTGTAGGTATGAGTGGATGTATTGCCTGTACCATGCCCCCCATCACCATAGTTCCAAACAACACTGTCTAAACCCACTGTCGTGCCTGTATAGGTAAAATTCCGTGTCGCAGTAATGGCGCTCGAGGTAAATGCAGCCGTTGGCGCAACTATACATGGTATGTAGATATCGTGACATACTTCGTCATTACCACAGGAACTGTAAACAGATACACAAGCTGTATAGTGACCTGGGGCTGCATATGTATGTACAGGGGACATCGAATTGCTTATTGCTCCATCTCCAAATCGCCAATGTACGCTATCAATTCCAGTGGCAGTGCCGTTGTACGTAAAGTTAACCGTTGGTGCACCCGTACTGGAATAAGAAGCAAAAGGCAGAGACGTACAATTGCACTCCGCTCCGTACTTCATAGTAAAAAAGTCAGAGTTACCACCTACCGAATTATAATGAGTTAAGGTATCTGCCCATACGTTACTGGCTAAAAAACCCGACACAAAAAGGCTACCGCTTTTATCAGATGTTACTGAATATCCCCCATCATAGAAGCCGCTGCCATGCACTTGTTGTAAGGTGTGCACATAGCTTCCAGTATCCAAAATACAAAAGAACGTGTTTTGTCCTTCACCGCTGTAGGTAACAATCGTATCTCCTCCTCCGACAAGCGTACCAGCCATCGTACCCGTTACACCGATTTTATTATTGGGTATTAGGCCAATAGCATTAAGCCAATTCACGCTACTTCCAGATACAGAAAATCCTCTCAACCACTTTAAATGATTCGCTGTGTCGATCTTAATTACAAAGGATACGTTATATGGGGTACTTGACAGTTCGTTAGTGAAAGTGTCGTGTTGATAAATAATTGTACCTGTAGATTTGCCGCACATGTATAGGTTACCTCCATTATCTGCAACAATTGAGGCAGCTCCAGCTGTGCCTGGAAAAGCTGGACAAGAAAATGTATCAAACCAAACCATATTTCTACTTGTATCAAATCCTGTGGCGAAAGCCATATAGTACGATACGCTTGGTTTATAACCAACACCAAATAATTTTCCTGTTGATTTATCAATGCATACAGAATTAAATACCATCGTAGTGTCCATTTGAAGACGCTTAGCTGAAAGCAAATTTCCAGCTGATGAGTACTTCAAATCATAGTATCCACTCGTGCTTGTGACAGAAGGGGACAGAATGACTCCTGGATACATAGGGCATAGAAGATCGGCGTTGTTATTTCCATCCATCGTTAACTTAACTGTTTTGCCGCCGATGTTATATGAAGCTGCGGTGTTTGTGCCAACAAATCTTATCCAATTAAAATGACCGCTTGTATCATATTGTATAATAGATTGTCTCAAGCCTGAGGGTACCGATGCTGAAAATGAAGTATCATAACCTATATGAACAGCATATGGACTACCTCCAGTCCCGTGTGGTAAATCAACGGCAAGATATATATGACCGGTAGTGTCAGCCGCTATTCCTTGTACAATTGCAGACGAAGAACTAGTGATCAGTTTCGCAAACCTCAACCTGCCATCACAGGTATAGCTCGTAAACATTCCATTTTGATTTAAACCATATGCGTTGTGATGGAATGTATCAACAATTATTCCTGAATTTCCCACTTCACTCAGGCAATAAACATTCCCATTTGCGTCAGTACAAGAAAAATAGGTTGCCTCTATAAGATCAGGGCTAGATATGCTTGCTGTAGAGCCTCCGCCACGAACCCATTTATATTGTGCTACCACAGACTCATGCGCACCTACTAATAGAATAAACAATAACAGGCGTAATAAACTTGTTCTCATTTGGGATATTTGATTAAAGATATAAAAATTATTTTAATGCTGTTTTCCCTGATAAGGGAAAACAGCATTAATTTTTAGTTGGAAACGACTAACCGTTGAGTATGCAGGGTTTTACCATCTCCTTCCATACGTATAATGTACATGCCTGGTGTCCAGTTTCTGGTGTCCATAGTTGTTGTTCCGTGGCCATCACTAAGCGAAATAGACTCTTTTGTTCTTCCAAGGTTGTCATATACAATGATACTCCTTTCCGCATATTTACCGTTGCCGTAATCATAACCGACATTCACTTGCCCCGACGCAGGATTAGGGTAAACCATCATACCGGTGGCCACTTCTAATTTACCATTAACAACAGGAGTGTCGGTTGGTGCGCCCTTTTCCTCTATCCATTCACATTCGGGAAGAGGGACTTTAATTTCGCGAAAACACTTATCACCATATGGGTTCGTTGTTGTTAAGTATACAAACATAGCTCCCGGTGGAGGAACCTCCAACGTGGTAAATGTAAATGTTACTACAGTTGGACCTACCGGCAATGTACCTGAGAATGGCGACATTGGGCCAATGTTGGAACCAACCGTAAAGGTATTGACATACGGCACATCTATAGTCAGCTTAACAGTATATGTAGCAGGGGCACTATTGCAATCAGCAAGAACATCGAATACTTTGCCATCACATTTTTCGCACGGTTCCACGCTAATATCCAGCTTATCCGACCACTGCTCACAAAAACCATTATCCTGGTGCCATTGATACGTACCGCTTCCATCTAAGTCGTAGGGATCCATTTCTGAATCGTACCCATTTACAGGCAGTTCTCCGCCTTTTATCCATTCCCAATAACTAAATACCACATGCGGCGGACCATATAGCGTAATCGGCATTTGCTCTTTGCACAAGGTATAACATCCTGTCGGGAAGTACTGCATCGTTACTTCAGGAGCGTCAGGTATCTCAGTATCTGTGGAAGCTGTACAACCGCTTGTGTCGGTGAACCAAACTCTATATGTTCCTCCTGAATAAATGGTGTCAAACATACCAAACATCCCGTCACTCCAGTTATAAGTTCCCGGAACCGGCTCATAAGCCTGGAGTAGTATTTGATAGTTATCACAGTCGAGCCTACTGATGCCTACTATTGGTGCAGCAACCGAATCATACACATGCACGGTAACGGTCTGAGACGTATCTGTACAAACTGTACCTGAGTCTGTAACAGTGACCACCAGCCTTACATTGTAGTAACCAGGTTGAAGCAGCATCTGAAGAACAGGAGATGTATAAGGCAATAGTGTATCGCCCATCATCCATTGATAAGTCACACCTGTACCTGCATTACCGTTTAGCCTGATCGGAGTTCCTGCGCAATAGTTGGCCTGACCGCGAATTATAGCTTCAGGAGTATTGATCACTTTAACATGTATAGGAGGAAGAGGGATAGTTTGCTGACATTGATGGGCATCTGAAATAGTCAGCCAATATGTGCCAGATGTCTCAACCGATATTGCAGGGGTTATTGCTCCGGTGTTCCAGAGAAAATGAGTTGGGAAACCAGTCCCTGATACAATAGCCAGGGAAATAGGTAATCCATTTGAACAAACTATCTGGTCAAATCCTAATCCACCACTTAAATCGTTATTAAAAATAGTCACAATAACTGAAGTGTCCGACGTACAGCCAATTGTATCAGTTACAGATAATGTTACGGGCCAATTTTGAGGCGTCCCGTCAACCGCGGAATACGTGAAAGTTCTCTGCGTATGCATCAGCACAGAACTAGAGAGATCACCAAAATCCCAATCATACCTTACAAAAGAAGTATCCGAAGGACTAAAATTAATAGCCACACCTTCACAGATCGGTGATGTTGTTACCGTAAATGCTGGCGACGGATGTTGTGGAGGAGTAACTATATGATGATAAACGCCGCAATACGAATGCGGCACACCGTTCACGTTATAATATACATACTCGTAGACACTATAACTGCTATCGGCAGGCAGCAAGGCAGTTATATTATCACCCGTTCCTAACGGAGCTGTATAAGGGTACAGCCACCATACAATGCTGGTGATATTCGCCCACGGCATATAATGAGTGTTATCCGTCAGGAATACCGTATCCATACCCCCTTCACCACACCGTATCCGGTAATAGTAGTCGGGAACAAGGTGTATCGTATCTGCAACCTCCTCCAAAAAGTGGCAGGTGTCCGGTAGAAACGCGCCCTCATAATCGTAGATATATATTCCCGGCTGATGGAATTGTGCTACTGCATGATATCCCGTTGCTAAAGGATAAAAAATATCATTGTAAATAAGGCTGATCTTAGGATCATATACCACCACACTGCTATCACCGAATATATGAACATCACCACAGTAATCAGTTACCCACATATGGCTATGGCATGAGCTATCGTGAATAACACTATCGCACAATCCTGGTTGCACCCGCCATTGCCATGAAGTGTCTGAACATCCATTAGCGGCAGTAATAATAACCCGGTACAGCCCTGTGTCTGTGATATTATAGATCGAATCTGTGGCACTGGCAATAGTAACATGGTGGTTCTGCCATGTGTAAGTGGTCGTACTAATATTATTAGTGATCATTACGTACACAGGAATTGTCTCGCCTGGACATATCCAGTTGGTATGTGCTGATACGTATGCGACAGGTCCAGGCAAGACGATCTCATGAATGATAGCCGTTCCCGCAACAGGACAAATGGCCGTAGTATCAGGCAGTATTGATACAGACACAACATAATCCTGAACATGGGTAGTGGTATTTTGATGGAATACGTGCGTTACGGTATCTGTCGGGGTCGTTACGCTGGTGCCGTCTCCAAAATGCCAGATGTAGTGATCGCCACCTGCAGTAGCAGTGAACAACACAGGCTGCATCGGGCAAGTGGTTGCATTGGAAGCGGTTACCACAGGGCCAGGAGAAGGTTGAATCTGAACTGCTATCGTATCATAATACACGCTATCGCACTTACGTACTTCCAGTGCTATGTAAGCGGTTTCAGCTACAGACACATTGTTCCATAGCACCGTCATGGCACGGGAATGGCTACCCATTGTGATACTTCCCAACGTATCAGGGAATACTTTCCATTCATAGACTTCGCCGCGATCATAAACGCTGCTGTAGGTTCGGTGGGCATTTGCGCACGGTAAAGTGTCTCCAAGGATAGCCATACTTACCAACTCCTGAGTGATATCAACAGTGAATGATTGACCTGGGCAATACGGAGCTTCACTATTCACCATATGGGCGATCA
>CAZPOT010000005.1:0-325506 GCA_964588295.1 uncultured Flavipsychrobacter sp.
TTTAGTGACCGCGTCAGGATTCAAACCTGAAACCTTTTGATCCGTAGTCAAATGCTCTATTCAGTTGAGCTACGCAGCCATTTCCCCGTTTGGGAGTGCAAATATAGGAAACAGATTTGTATTTTCGCAAAAATCCTGAGATTTTTTTTAACTTCATTTGTCATGAATATTGAGATATGGTCTTTGGGAAAAGAAAACGATTCTTTCATCAATGAGGGGATCAACGTGTATTTCCAGAAAACCAAACCGTGGAACCCTGTAGAGCTTGTAGTATTACAAGTGCCTAAGAAACTGCAAACTACTGATGTAGCCCGTACCAAACAGCAGGAAGAAGAACTGATACTCAAGCGGCTGCAACCCGGCCATTACCTGGTGCTGCTGGATGAGCGTGGCAAGATGCTCTCTTCCCCGCAGTGGGCGCAGCAGTTCCAGCAATGTATGAACCAGGGCGTAAAAACACTGGTCATTCTAATAGGCGGAGCATTTGGCGTTACCGATGCCGTGCGTGGCAGGGCCAACCAATGCTGGTCGCTATCCAACCTTGTGTTCCCGCATCAGCTTGTCAGGCTTATTACGGCAGAGCAGGTATACCGCGCTTTCAGCATACTCAATAATTCTCCTTACCACCACGTATAAATTCAAGAATCAAATTCCAGGGTACAAATTCCAAACTCTAAATTCCAGGTTCCACACTCCAAATTCCAAAGCACAGGTGCTAAAATTCAAGGTACAAAGTACAGAACAGACATCAAGGTCTTGCCTTATACCAATCAAGAAAGGACGCTACGAAAGCGTCCCTTCTTGATTATTTAGATAAACTATGGTTATTACCTGATGAGTGTTACACTGCCACTTTCTTCTGTTTCGTGGCCATCGCATGTGTAGCGGATAACCCAGTAGTAAGTGTCCATGTCTTGCGGCACACCACCGTAAGTACCATCCCATCCGTCAGTATCGGTGGTTGTGGTCTCATATACGGTAGTACCCCAGCGGTTTACTACACGGAACAGGCTCAGCACGTGGTGACCAGCTGTGATAGGCCTGAACCTGTCGTTAGAACCATCACCGTTAGGCGTAAACGCAGTAGGGAAGGTTACTATACAGCATGGCGCAGGAGTGTATAACAGGCTGTCTGTAGCGCTGCAACCAAACGGATCTGTAACGGTCAGTTTTATATAACCTGGGAACATCACCTCTGCTATTGCTGTTGGCGCATTCACCGCACCAAGTCCGGTAAAGAATGGCTCAGGGCTCCAGTGATAAGTATAAGTAGGATCGCTTACAGTTGCTGTCAGGTGAACAGTATCACCGTTGCAGGCTGCACCCGGACCGCTGAATGTAGCTACTGGAGCAGCGTGTACACGCACTGTATCGAACATAGAACGCGAAGGACAATTGCTCTGCAGTGTATAGCCAGTTACATTAACCGCATAAACACCCGGAGTATACCATGCTACAGAGTAAGGACCACCACCGCCAGAAGCCGCCGTAATGATAGAAGCACCGCTAAAGTTCCAGGTGTAGTTGCTTACCACAGGGCTGTATGTTGTAGAGGTAAGCGCTACGGTTACTGTATCACCCACACAGATATTCTCAGGCACATACAAAACCAGTGTTGGCGTAGGCACTACAAAAACCACTTGTTCTATAGTAGTACTGCAACCATTGTAGTTTACTGTAAGCATCACAGATCGCAGATAAGTGGAATCGAAAATAACACTTATAGGTCCGGGAGTAGTGTCGATACCGGATGCCATGGTCGCACCTTCAGGTAATTGCCACAGATAGGTTGCTCCGGGATAAGATGGACCGATCGACATAAACGTTCCGGTATCAGCCTGACACAATGAGCTGGCTCCCGTTCCGATCTCAACAACCGGTTTGATCTTCGTTGTTACATCAAGCGGAGCACGCGGACTTTCGCAACCCAGCACTGTTTGTGTAGCATAGTAGGTTATTACACCATACACTTCTGTAGACGGAACAGGGGCAGTAGTAGAACCAACACCACCAATAGCAGATGTGTACCAGAGGATACCCGAACCTGAAGCAATAAGCGATGAAGCAGGATCGTACTGGCAATAAGTTACATCTGTTGGTGTAGGCGGAGCCGGTATCGGGTGAACCACCGCTGTAAAGTAGCCCGGTGAAGAAGGGCAGCCGTTCAGCGTAGCTACCACAGTGTATACACCACCATTAGCTAATGTAGCCGGGCTTATTGATACAACGCTGGCTGTTGCTGTAAAACCTGCAGGGCCTGTCCAGTCGAACGAAGAACCCGACGGTGTAGATGCTGCGGAAATAGTGAGCGTTGTACCATCGCAAACCGGGCTGTTGCTCGTCATGACCGGGGCCGATGGGGTTGGCTTGATAGTTACGGTTATTGTGCCCGCGGCCGAAACACAGCCGGTAATAGTATTGGTTATAGTACAGTTATATACACCAGAACCGCTTACACCAATATTTGGCCTTACAGGGTTTTGAGAAGTAGATGTAAACCCACCCGGGCCTGACCAGTTGTATACAACACTACTTAGTGTGGATGTAGCATACAGGTAAAGTGTACTATCGGCACAAATAGGGCCGTTGCTGGTTACCACAGGAGCCGGCGGCGCAGCACCATCAGGCATAGTAACTGTTACCGGGCTTGACGGGCAACCGCTTGAGCCTACCACAAATATATTGCTGTAAATACCCGCATGCAGGCCGGTCATAAGAAGATCACCCGCAGCATCGGCCGTAAGTACCATAGACGAAGCTGCACCATTGAACAAGTAGTATACGGTATACACCGAATCTGCCGTCAATCCATACAGGGTTATTGTACCGTCAGACACATTACATGCAGATGGCATGGTCATCGAGGTAGAGGAAATTGTAGGCGTAGGTTTAATTAATACTGTAGTAGTATCTGTTGTTGAACAGCCATTTTCTGTAACCGTTACAGTAAAGACACCCGTATAGCTAAGACCCACGTTGGTGATCATCGGGTTGTGTATACCGGTAGTAAAACCTCCCGGCCCGGACCATGAATACGTAGCCGGCATTACAATAGTATCGGCGCAGAACAGGTAAAGAGTACTGTACTGGCATACCGGTCCGTTATTGGTTGCATTGATAACAGGCTTAGGATATACGGTAACCGTTATTGGTACACGTATACTTTCCGTACATAGCCCTACGTGCTGCGTTACCCACCATGTATAAGTGCCGGGGATAGTGGTAGACGGGGTTGGTGCTGTAGCAGAGCCGGTACCACCAGTTGGGGCATCATACCATAACAGGTTTGTACCTACCGCAGTAAGTGCGGACGCCGGCGCATACTGACAATAAGTAAGATTAGTTGTACCTGGGCCTACGCTTATGCCTGGAGTTACAGTAAAATAGAAAGTATCTGCTCCGCAAACACCACCTAAAGCAGTACCAATAACCGTATAAGTGGTTGTACCTGTTACACCGGACAGCACGAGGGTTGTAGAAGAGCCTGTAGTACTGGTAAGACCAGACGCAGGAGCCCAAGTCCAGCTGTAGCTGGAACCATTGGTAATATTAAGGTGAACAGAATCTGAAGTGGCAGAACATGCATTGATAGTGTCCGAACCTGGCATCAGCAGTGTGGAACCTGCCATTACGGTAGGAGAAGTAGCGTCCAGTGCACTATCCAGATCGGCATTTCTCATTACATAAGCATAAGTAAACAAAACACTGTCGCCAGATGCTATGTTACCTAAGCTGTAGACAAGCCCCATTCCGGCATCGTTATTAAGTGACGATCCTAAAGTGTAAACGCACTCAGATGCAGTACCTGCATAAATAGCTGCAAGATTAGAATATGGTTCAAGACCGCTATTGAGATAGAAACATTTAGCCCGGCAATCCTTAGTACCCAAGCCAACAAATGCATCTGCATGCACTGTACCTGTAGCCGATACTAACACTTTATTTTGCGGATTTGGAAGCTGGTATTCAATTTTATTAATGGTGTAAAAACCAGACGCACCTATCTGTTCTTCCTCATTATCAGGATCTAATGTCCTTAGATAGTAAACATTGTTGGCGGGTGCAGCACCCGAATTCTTTATCTTCACATTTACAGTAAAATATAGCTTTGTAGTATCCAAACGTACTGTTTGGGTAATCTGCAAAGGATTAGTTGTCTGACCTTGCCATACCCCTATTTTAACGCTCCCTGAAGTACTGTAACTGACGTTTGTACCAGATAGGGTACCGGTGTATCCTGTTGGAGGTGTACCAAATCCAAAATACTGAAAATTCTCCATCCAGGCGTTACTTTGCACTCCATTCACCTGTATACTCCAGCCTTCCTGCGGTGTGCCAGGCAAAAAGAAATCGCCAAATCTTGCCGGACTACCTGTCGCCCAGCCATCCATTGCCGGGTCTGCTATAAAACCCAACGTACCAGGAGCCGAGCTGGAGCTACCCAGCGCAGGATCCCAAAAGGTAGTTGTTGCCCCGACAGCAGCATGGTAACCCGCCGGTGCCGGCCTGGTAGACCCGAATGCACCATTGGGCGCACATCCGACCTCAACAAATGTACCTTTAAAGAACACGTTATCGCCCACCATCTGGGCGAAGGCTGATGAGCCTGCGAGTAGTAAACAGAAAAATGACGTTAGAGCTAAACTTTTTCTCATAATAAGAAAGTATGTTTTATTTATCAAGATGATGTGTTAAGAACCGATTTTACGTCACTGTAGAATTAGTTCGCCCCTAAATAGACCATAAATAATCCTGAACAGTTTGGTAATTGTTAAAATAAATTTACAAACAATTAACGCCCAAGCAACATGTAGCGCCAAAATATATTATATTATTTATTTTGTTATGAATAAATTCGACGTTGTTAAAGTGATACACCAAACAATTTAATTTGTACACCTGTTGTTGCATGCGTAGTTTACAAGCTTTACCTTCGTGAACAAAAAAACGGAAAATGAACTCCCAGAAGATCACAATGGGCGCCAACGGCCTTCTTAATGTTCCAGACAATCCTATTATTCCATTCATTGAGGGCGACGGTATTGGCCCTGATGTATGGACGGCCAGCCGCAGGGTGCTGGATGCCGCTGTAGAGATAACCTACAATGGCAAAAGAAAGATAGAATGGAAAGAAATGCTGGCAGGCGAAAAAGCCTTTAACCAGACTGGCCAGTGGTTACCTGCCGAAACGCTGGATATAGCCCGTGAATACCTGGTATCAATAAAAGGTCCTCTAACCACACCGGTAGGTGGCGGTATCCGCTCGCTGAACGTAGCTATGAGGCAGGAGCTGGATCTTTATGTATGTCTGCGCCCGGTAAAATGGTACAAGGGCGTTCCTTCTCCGGTTGTGCACCCTGACAGGGTAAACTTTGTCATCTTCAGGGAAAATACGGAAGATATTTATGCTGGAATTGAATATGCAAATGGTAGCGAAGAGGCCAAAAAGCTCCTGGCATTCCTCAACGAAATAGGTGGCGGTAAAAAAGTACGTTTCCCGGAATCTTCCGCCTTCGGTATTAAGCCGGTGTCTAAGGATGGCAGTGAACGCCTGGTACGTTCGGCAATAAAATATGCATTAGAGCATAAATTGCCTAGCGTATCTATAGTGCATAAAGGCAATATCATGAAGTTCACCGAGGGTGGCTTCAAGATATGGGGCTACGAAGTAGCTGAGCGCGAATTTGGCGACAAGGTGTTTACATGGGAACAGTGGGAACGCATCAAGAAGGCTGACGGCGAAGAAGCAGCTAACACGGCGCTCAAAAATGCTAAGGCCAATGGTAAGCTGATAGTAAATGATGTAATAGCGGACAACTTCCTGCAGCAGATACTGCTGGCACCGCAAGATTATTCTGTTATTGCTACGCTGAACCTGAATGGCGACTACATTTCTGATGCTGCTGCTGCTGCAGTAGGCGGCATAGGTATTGCCCCAGGTGCTAACATCAACTACATATCCGGCCACGCGGTGTTTGAAGCTACACACGGTACCGCACCACGCTTTGCTAATACCAATACCATGAATCCTTCTTCATTACTGCTGAGCGGCGTAATGATGCTGGAATACATGGGCTGGCACGAAGCTGCAAAGAACATTGAAGAAGCTCTTGCCCTTACCATTATGCGTAAGCGTGTAACCATAGACTTCTACAACCTGATGAACGATGCTACCCTGCTGAAAACCAGCGAGTTTGCAGACGAGATCATTAAGAATATTAAAGAGAAATAATAAATAATATACATGTATAAAAAGTTGCCGGACATAATCCGGCAACTTTTTTTTGTTTGCCTATAGTAGATCATGTATTACTTGCTATAAATTCCCTACCTTGTAATATTAATTTATTTCAACCAGGTCAGAAATGTCATTAAATATCGCGTCTTATATCGAGCATACTATCCTCAAGCAAACAACTACCCTATCTGAAGTAGATAAGATTTGTGTAGAAGCCTCTATGGAGAATTTTGTGGCTGTGTGTGTGCCGCCAAGGTATGTGCAGGATGCCAAAAAACTGCTCGATGGCTCTAAAGTAAAAGTAGCTACCGTAATAGGTTTTCCGCTGGGCTATAACGTAACTGACGTAAAACTGAGGGAAATAGATGATGCCCTGAATATGGGTGCGGATGAGGTAGACATGGTGCACGACCTTTGTGCACTAAAGAACGGCAACTGGAAACTGCTGGAAGACGAGATAACAGCATGCCTTAAACCAGTGCACGATGCAGGCAAGGTGTTGAAGGTGATACTGGAAACAGGCATACTTACCGATAGCGAAATAATAAAGTGCTGCCAGCTTTACAGCAACTTTAAAATAGACTACATGAAGACCTCTACCGGCTTTGCCGATATAGGAGCTACTGTTAATGCGGTGAAGCTGATCAAAGCTAACATCCCCGCCCGTATGGGCATCAAGGCATCGGGCGGTATAAAAACTTATGCATTTGCCAAAGAACTGATAGAAGCCGGCGCCAACAGGCTGGGCTGCTCATCAAGCTGGCAGATAATGAAGGAAAGCCGCATGGCAGGCAATCAATAGGCATATAGTATGCATTACTTAAGTGTGCCTAAAACTATAACAACCTTACTTCGTCAGTTTCCTGAACACGTCTTCCAGGCTGTGTACTTCATTGTGCATAGAGGTGATGGTCAGGTGATGGTCGAGCGCCCACTGCATCAGTTCGCGGGGTAACTCTTCTGCATTTTTACTAACCAGTTTCCATTTGTTGTCGCCCAGGTTTTCGGCAGAGGTAACGTTTTTCAGCGTCTTAAAGTGCGCTAAGTCTACCGCTTTATCGAACGACACTATAGTTACATCCTGCTGTGTGCTGGCACCCTGCAGATTGCTGATAGAATCATCGGCCACTATTTGGCCATTGTTGATGATAATAACGCGGCTACACATGGCCTGCACTTCCTGCATAATGTGGGTAGACAGGAGTACTGTTTTCTGCTCGCCTATCTTTTTAATCAGGTCGCGTATCTCTATTATCTGGTTGGGGTCAAGGCCGGTAGTAGGTTCATCCAGTATCAGTACTTCAGGGTTATGCAGCATAGCCTGCGCCAGGCCCACGCGCTGCTTATATCCCTTAGAGAGCATGCCTATCTTCTTGTGCGCCTCTTTGGTAAGCCCGGTCATTTCTATCATCTCATCAATGCGCTTTTTGGTGTCTTTACCCAGCTTATGAATACCGGCTGTGAACTCCAGGTACTCGCGCACATACATTTCATAATAGAGGGGATTTGCTTCGGGCAGGTAACCCACTCTTTTACGCACATCCATCGGTTTTTCCTCTACGTCGAAGCCACACACCTCTGCCGTACCCGATGTGGCAGGCAGATAACCGGTAATGATCTTCATGGTAGTAGATTTACCGGCTCCATTAGGACCAAGAAAACCTACAATCTCTCCTTTTTTCAGTTCAAAGGAGATGTTATCAACCGCTTTTTGGGTATCGTAAACTTTACTAAGCGCTGTGACCTTTATCGACATGCGACAAATCTAAATGAAAAATGAAAACAAAAATGTTATAGTTGCCAGGGAGTTAGCGCAAAGGGACTCTATTTTTCCGCAAAGAACCGCAGTGCTACCTACGTTTAAACCCACCAGGATTTCTCAGTTAGTTAAGGTATAGATTACCGGAGTATGTGCCATTGGTTACCTGGTAAGAATCGGCGAGGAACTGGAACGTACCTTTAAAATAGTTGATATTGGTACCATTTGTGGTGGCGGTATCTACCTTTATTTGTCCGGAAGTGGCTTTGTGCAGTTGCCCTGTGGCATCGGTATAGCTGGCAGTATTACCTGTATCGGCAATAATGTAAGTACCTACGCCATGATAGTTACCAATACTGAGCACCATGCGCGAAGTGGCGGAGTCGCCCGTGATAACAAGTTGGGTGCCGCTACCCTTCTCGAAGGTCATCAGCGTGTTATCTGAGTGCCACGATTTATTGTTGATGACAGCGCTCATGGGTAAGCCTGTGGTAGTAGAAGAAGTCTTTTTACAGGCGGCAACCAAGCAAAAAGAACTAATAAGTATATAAAAGAAAAACTGTCTCATTTATTATGGTTTACATCATCATATAATCCCTTTCCTTCGGCTTCTTCTGCTTTATACGCAGGCTGGCACCGGCAAAGGCGTTGATATTATTAATACTATTGCTCACCGTCATCTGGAACAAAGAACCCGAACCAATATAAACAGGACCTGCAAACAATATTACCCCCAGGTAACCCTGCCTTTCCATGTTGAAGGAAAATGGCACTGACACACCGAACTTCTTTGTTTGGTAGCGTGGTGTAACCGTGAAGGTAGTAATGTAATGCGTAGACAGGTTTACCGGATCAGGTTTACGCAAGTTGATCAGCACGTTGGCGTTAACATAAATGCGTGGTTGCACTTTAAAATCTCCGTTAATATGCAAGGCTGTTGGCAATCCGAATTTAACCTTTTTAGCGCTCCCGGTCGACTTGGCAATAGTATCGGCAATAAAATTATTGAACGCATAGGTACCGAAGGATGCATCTGTGTTGTTCTCAATATGCCGGTAGTCTATATTCTTATTATTAATGTTATACTTACCGGATACGGAAGAGGCGGTATAAAAAATGCTACCTATATCGGTAACGGATATGGCCAACCTGTTGACGTACCCTACCTTTCTGTACATGGTCTCATTGGGGTTCATGTAATATACCATGCCTACATCTGCCCCTACGCCCATGTTGTTGGCCGGTGAGCCAAGTGCATTAAGCGGATTGTTGGTAATAGCCCATTTGTTAGCATAGGGTGTGAGCGCCAGGTTTACGTCTCCGTATGCATCGCGGGCTACGCCATCGTTATTGTATGTTTTAAAGCGGGCATTATCTACCCCTAACCCTGCAGCGCCAATGCCATTCAGTATTTTAACGCTGGCACCGGCAACAAGCGCATGATCCTCGTCCTGGAAGATGTAGCCAGCATAAGAAAGGTTCAACTCGCTGAACACCTGCGATGTGATGGCAAATTTCTTAACAGTAAATGAATCTACCGCCAGTGTATCTGTACGGGTTGGATTAAGGCCCATCAACCTGAACACACCATTATCCAGGTTGTTCATGTTCATCATGTACCGCATACCCGTAGTAATAGCGAAAAAGTATCTTTTCTTTACCAGGAACGACGCTCCGGGACCAATAATTTCCATGTTGCCCCACATAGACTTATCGTGCTTATCATAGCTCCGATAATAGTCTTTATCCATGGTGGCCTGGCCATTGGTAAGAAAGTTGAATACAGATTTCCGGAAAAACAGCCCATTGCTGCCTACATTAACACCTGCAGTGGCAAAATTGATCTGGGCACGGTCTTCCGTAACGGCAAATGCGGGATTGTCCCTTATCTGTGTTACGCAATTCTCGTTACCATAAAGCCCCAGGAATGTCTGTGCATGTGCAAATTGCAGTGTGGACAGGCAGATAAGGGTTAGTATCCATTGTTTCATAAACATGGCAATATATAACAGTTAACCTAATGTGATGATTTGATAATACCGACAAAAGTAATATAATAAACCTAACAAAATAGTATATAAGCGCTACGCAACCATATAATTGCACAGCTTGAACAGCATGCGGGCACCCACAATTGAGTCTATGCTATCGCCGGACTGATAGCCATTCGAAACCTCATTAAGATCAAAGCCAATCAACTCTCGTCCCGATGCTTTAAGCATTTTAAAGAGGTAGAATACCTGGTCGGCTTCAAAACCGCCCGGTACCGGAGTACCGGTATTAGGACACAGTTTGGGATCAAGGCCATCTATATCGAAACTGATATATACTTTTTGCGGCAGGGCATCTATTACCTGCTGGCATGTCGACTTCCAGGTAGCACCTTCGTACTGCTGTTCCTTAATGTCTTTATCGAAGAACGTGTGTACGCGGCCGTTGCTCTCGTTGATGATCTGCAGTTCTTCGTCGCAATAATCGCGGATGCCTACCTGCACCAGCTTTTTTACCTGCGGTACTTCCTTCAGCACATTGTACATGATGGAAGCATGGGAATAAGTAAAGCCCTCGTATGCTATACGCAGATCGGCATGGGCATCTATCTGCAGGATACCAAAATCACTGTGCACATCGCCCAAGGCCTTAATGAAACCAAGGGGAGTGCTGTGATCGCCACCGATAAGGCCTACTTTTTTGCCTTTTTTCAACAAGCCCGAGGTCATTTCGTATACCCAGTCGCGCAAAACCTCGCCGTTGGTATTGATCTCGTTTAGCTTTCCGGTGAGTTGCTCGTTTTCGGATACCTCACCACCATCTACCATGTGCGATAATATCAATTCGGCACACTGGCGCAGGTAATCACTTTTTTTGCGGATATTTTTGTCTATCGGCAGCATGTAAAAACCCTTCTTCCACCCGTCCTTTACATCGGGGTCGAACAGATCTACCTGCATTGCTGCATCGAAGATATGATCTGGTCCCTGGGCAGTACCTACACGATAAGATACAGTAACCTCCCACGGAACAGGCAATAACACCAGTTCTGCCTGTTCTTCCGTAAATGGTAATCCGAATATGTTGTTAGACTTAAGCCCTACTCCGTTAGGGTCAAAGTTTGCGAGATCGTTCATGACGCAAAGATAACCTTCCGCATGTTACTATGAAATGAAACTGGTCAGGTGTAGCCAAAAAGCCTGCAACCGTGCTAGTAGATAACACAAGTCCACTTTTCGCCGGTTACGGTAGAGTCGTAGGCATCACATTGCGCCTTGGCGTCGTCTTTGGTCTGGGAGCCAAGATCGGTAGTCATCTGGATGGCGTTATTGAAAGAACACTGGCAATGATAGTTCTTTTTACAAGAGGCAAATCCCAGCATGCCTGCAGCGGCTATAAATAGCGTAATACCACGTAAATCTCTTTTCATTTCCGGCTTTTGTGACTGTTTAATGCTACGCAATAATGATAACTTTGATGCCGATTGTACCACAAAGGTAGTTTACCGACGATCGCCATTGCACCAAAAATAAGTTTTTCAGGCGAAGTCTCAAAAGGTACAAGGCCAAAAAGACAGTTCAAGAACATGCCAGAGATAAAAAAGGCTGATGCCAGTCATATTTCCCTTATCAGGACCCTTGCCATGGAAGTGTGGCCTGGCACTTACGTGCCAATAATAGGCGAAGCACAGGTGAAATATATGCTCGACAGGTTTTACAGCGATACCGCGCTACAGGAGCAAATGAAGGGCGGCCACACTTTTATTATCTGCTATGATGCCGGCAAACCGGTGGGGTTTGCGTCTTTTGGCCCGGTGGCACCGGATACCTACAAGCTGCACAAACTATATGTACTACCGGAGACACAGGGCACAGGCGTAGGCAAGCAGCTACTGGAGTATATAAAAACGGCAGTGAAAACAGCGGGCAGCGATCACCTGCAGCTTAACGTGAACAGGTATAACGAAGGTGCGAAAAGGTTTTATACCCGCATGGGGTTTACGGTTGTACACGACGAAGATATTGATATAGGCGATGGCTTCTTTATGAACGACCACGTCTTGGGAATGACCGTATAGCATGCCCAAATTTGCTGTTAACGGAGTTTGTTCTTCAGGAAGGCTGTCTATTCTGCTTTCAGTACACCTGTACGGGTTTTACCGCCAGTAGTAAGGAGCTTGCCCATGCTGATGAAGAAACCAAACACCATAACGATAACGCCCAGCCACAACACATTGATATATGGGAAGACCAATGCTTTAAGCACAATGAAATCGTCCATTGGGTCGGTTTGCTTGGTCTTGATGCTTGCAGAAATATCATCGGCCGACTTGACGTTAAAGTTGTCGAAGCGGACATAGAGATCCATCAGCTTTACAGTGTCTTCCAGCCTGTACAAGCTTTCGCCCTTGTTCTGCAATACGAACAACGGGGAAATATGATGGCTGCCGCCGTACATATCATAAGCTGTGATATCAGCACCTATGGTTATATCTTCAGGCCCCGCTGCATAGCGCGGATCCTGCACATTTTTCTTAAATCCGTTGAATATAAGGAAGCCATTCTTCAGGTAAATGGTATCTCCCGGATTTTTTACAAGGTGCTCAGCGTAAGTACTGGTGTCGGCCTTGGATTTATCGGTAGCCATGCTGATGTAGGTAAACACATCGCGATCCCAGTAGTGTTTTGTAGATGGGTTGGCGCTGAGGCCACTTTCGTTGCCTTTAGGGTTGATAAATGCATCAGGATACAGCATGAACTGCTCTTCTACCTTCCTGGCAGCGGCATCCATCTTTTCAAACCTCACCTTGTAGTATACACGGCGGTCTTTGCCCGGCACGCTGCTGTCTCCCACATATGTGGCAAAATATTCGCCCATGGCTACAGCGCGGCCAAACGGCAGCAACTCATTCTCGCGGCTTTCCTGTGCTTCCTCTTCTGCGGTGGCCTTACCAAAGTTTAGTTGCTCGCCGGTGGTGTTTAAAGAAATAGCATGTTTGTTATAAGACGATAAAAGTATGCCCAGCAAAACAGCTCCAAAACCGAAATGCGACACGCTTGGACCCAGGTTACGGATATTGAGCTTTTGCACCTGTATAGCATAGGTTATGCTTGCAACAATAGCAAAGCACGAAGTAACCAGCATGATAACATACTGCGGAGACGTTATTTTTTGTCCCCAGCCTATCAGCGCTGCCATAACAATGGTAATGCCTAAAACTACTGCAATGCGTTTCCACAAAGTAGCTGCATCGGTTTGCTTATACTTCATGAACAAGGTGAGACCAGACAGAAGCCCAATGATAATTGCTATCCATACCTGCTGATTATTATAATCGCGCACCAGGTGGGTGGACGGGGCAAAGTCTTTACCTGTTATTGTTTTAGCCAGTGGCGCCCATACCGGCAGGGAGGTGATCGTAATGATCATTACTGCAGATATGCACAATACTGCAGAGCCAATGAACATCCAGAACTCGCGGGAAAGTGTTGTTTCTTCTGTTTTGATACGCGGCAGGCCCTTCCAACGCATAATAAGCAGGCCTACGCCTATCAGCGCCAGCCAGCCCAGTACTATCAATAAATGATAATAAAGCGCCTGGCCATCGCCCGTGAATGCATGTACCGAAGTTTTACCCAGTATGCCTGTGCGCGTAAGGAAGGTAGAGTACCAGATAAGCAGGTGGGTAAGCACCAGGAATATAATGGTAACCGGCAAAGCCCTACCCGTACTCTTGTAAATAAGCAATGTATGCAGGCCTGCAATAAGCACCAGCCACGGTACAAGGGAAGCATTCTCCACAGGGTCCCACGCCCAATATCCGCCAAAGTTCAGGGATTCGTAAGCCCAGGCGCCACCCATCATAATACCTGTACCCAATACCGCGCCGCCCAGCAATGACCATGCAATAGTTGGCTTAATGAACGCTTTGTAATCGCCGGTCCACAAAGCAGCTATACAATAAGCAAAAGGGATGAGCGACAAGGCAAAACCCAGGAACAGCACCGGTGGGTGGATGACCATCCAATAATTTTGCAGGGAAATATTAAGGCCGTTACCGTCCTTAATAAAGTTCATATAGTTGGGTGAAGAGAAAATAGGCGCATCCTGCATGGCATGACGCAAAAGCTTGAACGGATTGCTGCCTATCTGTACACTATCGCCAAAGTACAGGCCGAGCAACATGGAACCGAGAATAACCTGCACCATTGCTATAATAGCCATTGTGCGGCTTTCCAGCTTGCCGGCAGTACCCATCACCACTAACCCGAGAACGCTGTGCCAGAACATCCAGAGCATGAAACTGCCCTCCTGCCCTTCCCAAAAACAAGAAAGCAGGTATTTACCGGGAAGATCGTAAGAGGAATGCGACCAGGCATAATGATATTCGAACAAATGATTAGTGATAACGTAGTAGAGCGCACTAAATATACCAATGATAGATAAGGTGTGCAATACAAAACCTCCACGGCCCAACCTTAGCCATGAATTGCTGGCTGACAGATCGGCCTTTTCTGTAGCGGCTGCCTTGAAATAGGTGAACGTGCTGAATAAAGCGGCTACAAATGAGATAATAATAAATAGATATCCCAGTTTGCCGGGTAAAAGATGTTCTCCGATAAATTCTGCAGCCATGTATTAATTCAAATCAAAAGTCAAAAAGTTAAAACCTAAAGGTGGTTTGTGTGCTTAAACTTCATGCAAAGAACGCAAAGAGTTTCGCAAAGGGCCGCAAAGAACTAAAGCAGGCAGAGTACGCAAAGGCACAATACTTACGTAAAATACCAACTGCCATGTTACGCGCCCTCGCCAACCACCATATCTTTCTTGTACTTAGAAGGGCACTTCATCTGGATGCCACTGCATATGAATGTGTTATCCTTCATAAAACCCTTCATAACCAGTTGTTCTGACTTATCTATGTCACGGGGAGGTGCACCATTGATAAAAATGACCTCGTGCTGAGTGCCGGATTTGTCAGTAGCGTAGAAGGTAAACTTATTAGGGTCGGCCTTAGGGTCATAATGAATTCCCTTAGCCTTATCGAAATAGCCCATTACGTGGTAAGACTTACCTGGCTCTTTAGCCGCAGAGTTGAAAGTCTCGTAAGTGCTGAAATTGATGAAAGTTGCAGAAATAGCTGCTATGGCAACTACCACCAGCAGCAACAGTGTTATATGCGTCTTTTTCATAACCCTTAATACGTTACAAAGGTACGACAAAACGAATAAGCGGGGATTTCGAATATTTTTTTAACAATGCCCAAGAAAAATGAAATGACACTCGTCTGATATAACAGAGGGTTAATAACATCACTATTTCGTCACACACTAAACCTGCAAACAATGAAGAACTTACTCTTACTCCTTTCCGCAAGTGCATTTCTGAGCGCAAATGCACAAACTACATTCAATTACTGCGATTCAGTCAACATCAACCATATTAATGCCAGAGTATTGTTGCATGGCGATATGTGGTGGGATCCTGCTGCCGAAGTAGCCAAATGCGAATTTCCAAAAGGCTCCGGCAAACATATTGGATTTACCAACGCAATATGGATGAGCGGATACGATGAGTCGAGCCAACTACATGTGACCGCACAAACCTACCGGCAGGACGGCAACGATTACTGGCCCGGACCACTGGATGCCTCGGGCAGCCTTAGTTATGCCCAATCGACCGATTGGGCCCACTTCTGGAAAATACGGCAAAGCGACATAGAATACTTCCAGTCGTTGTCCACGCATACCATAGCCAACACCCCAAGTGTCATACTTACCTGGCCCGGTGCCGGCAACACTTATGCTGCCGGTAATGCTATGGCTTCTCTATCGATACCCACTGGCACATCAATGGCCCCTTTTATGGATCTGAACAGCAACGGAATTTACGAGCCGCTACTTGGTGAATATCCAGCTATTAAAGGAGATGAGGCCATATGGTGGGTATATAGTGATAATGGCCCGACACATAATAACAGTAATGGCTTGCCGCTTGGTGTAGAAATAAAAACCATGTCTTACGCATACAACAGGGGTACGCTGATGGATAACGTAGTATACTATGAGTATATGATCACCAACAAATCGACGCATACCTACTCCAACTGCAGGATGGCATATTTTTCTGATGCCGACCTGGGATATTATTTTGACGACTATGTAGGTTATGACTCAGCAAGACGCATGAGTATATTTTACAACGGAACTGCTGATGATGGCGGTTTAACATTTGGTCACCCGGCTAATTCTTACGGTACTCATGCACCCATACAAGCAACTACGCTGATAGCCTTACCCGGAGATACCGGTACAACTTATAGACCGGCAGGCAACTTTGTATACTTTAATAATGACCATTCGAATTTTGGCAATCCGTCAGCCGATGTACAGTACGACCGATATATGAGAGGACTGAACCGTGCCGGAGCACCTTACTGGGATAGCTTTTCTGCAACACCGCATACAGTATCCTATGTATTTCCCGGCGATCCTTCAGATACCGCACAATGGTCTGAATGTGCGGAAGGCAACACTCCCGGCGACAGGCGCACCGTTTTCTCCTCGAACGACTTTACATTGGCGCCAGGTGAAACTGTGAAAATAGTAACTGCTCTTGTTGTAACAGACACTAACCAGGGCGGATGCCCGAATGCGAATTTTCATGCAATAAGAGAAGTAGCTGATACCGCATGGTGGGGATACAGAAACCCGCCGCCAGTGGCTACAGGCATAAGCAATACTAAATACAGTGAATATATAAAGCTGTACCCCAATCCCGCACAAAGTACACTGCACATTACCATGCTGTACGGAGCACATATGGAACGTGCATTGGCAATTCGCAACACACTGGGCCAGGTAATGAATGTGCAGATAACACAAACAGGCGCTGACTATGAAGTTGATATTGCACAACTACCTGCCGGTGTTTATTACCTGACTTATGTTTTGAATAGCATTACATACAATACAAAGTTTGTGAAAGAGTAGAGTATATTTTTGAATCCTAACATCACGGAGCCCCGCATAAACGGGGCTCTTTGCATGATAATTATGATCGCCTTTATTATTTTTTAAATAAAGCCCAAGAAAAGGAGAATGGCACTCGTCTTTTATAATGAACGATCGCCAACATCACTATTCTTTAACGCTAAACCTAAACAAAATGAAGACATCACTCCTACTCCTTGTAACTACAGGAACATTTCTGAGTGCAAATGCACAAACCCCATTCGCGACACGGGACTCCGTAAATATTAACCACATCAACGCATCTGTATTGCTGCACGGCGATATGTGGTGGGACCCTGTTAGCCAAGTAGCGAAGTGTGAATATCCGAAAGGCTCCGGCAAACATATTGGTTTTGCCAGTGCACTATGGATGAGCGGTATTGATGAGGCGAGCCAGACGCACGTGGCAGCGCAGACGTACCGGGACAGCAACGACTATTGGCCGGGTCCGCTGGACGCATCGGGCAACCTCAGTTATGCACAGTCAGCCAATTGGGCAAGATTCTGGAAGGTACGCTATACAGATCTGCAGTATTTCCAGGGGTTGAGCACACACACCGTTGCCAACACTCCGGAGGCAATTTTATCATGGCCGGCCAGCGGAAATACCTACACTACAGGTAATGGATTGGCTCCGTTATCTATACCTGCGGGCACAAACATGGCCCCATTTGCAGACCTGAACAGCAATGGCATTTATGAACCATTGCTGGGTGAATACCCTGACATTAAAGGGGACGAGGCCATATGGTGGACATTCAGTGATAACGGCCCGACACATACCCAGACCAACGGGCTACCACTAGGTGTAGAAGTGCATGCGATGTCTTATGCCTACAACCGGGGCACGCTGCTGGATAATGTAGTATACTACGAATATACATTAACCAATAAATCGACCCACACATACACAAACTGCCGCGTAGCACAGTTTTCTGATGCCGACCTGGGTTATAATTTTGATGATTATATAGGCTTCGATTCTGCACGCCGGATGAGCATCTTCTATAATGGGATAGCCGACGATGGCGCTGGCGGATGGCATCCTTCCAATTCTTATGGTCTCCATGCTCCTGTGCAAGGAACAACCATGATAGCGCTGCCTGGAGATACCGGGGCGAGCCACGTGCCTGCTGGTAGTTTTATTGCTTACAACAATGACTATTCATTAATCGGCAACCCAAGTAATTACATTCAGTATGACAATTACATCCATGGGCTTGACCGGGCAGGAGCACCATATATGAATACTTCGGTGACACCCGCACAACCAGTGAACTACCTATACCCGGGAGACCCTTCGGATACAGGAGCATGGTCTGAATGTGCGATGAACAATACGCCGGGCGACAGACGTACCGTACTATCATCGAATGACTTCACTTTTGCACCTGGTCAGACGGTAAAAATAGTGATGGCGCTTGTTGTAACAGATACCAACCAGGGAGGATGTCCCGTTGCAGGTTTTCATGATATAAGAACGGTAGCAGATACAGCATGGGCTAATTACCAAACACCTCCGCCTGTGTTACCTTCCGGGGTAAACAACATCAATTATGGCGAGTATATAAAGCTCTTCCCTAATCCTGCTCAAAACAAACTGTACATCAACATGCTTTATGGAGCAACTATGGCAAGCGCCCCCACCATACACAACACACTTGGACAGCCAGTAAACGTAACGATACAGCAAACAGGCAGTGGCTATGAAATGGACATTGCTCAATTACCTGCCGGTATTTATTACATAGCATATGTTGCGAATGGAGTTACATACAATACAAAGTTTGTGAAACAGTAGAGTACATTTTAAATCCGAACACCAGGAAGCTCCGGAATACAGGGGCTTCCATTTTTGAACACTATAAGCAATTATGAAAAAACTACTATTACTGGTTATAACGTGGACAACTATAAACGCTTTAGCCCAAACGCCGTTCACCAGGAAAGACTCTATCAATGTCAACCATATAAATGCTACGGTATTGTTACACGGAGATATGTGGAACAATCCTGCGACAGGTAAAGCAAGTTGTGAATTCCCGAAGAACAGTAAAAAGCATATCAGCCATGCGGGAGCCATATGGATGTCGGGATATGATGAAAGTAATCAACTGCATGTAACCGCACAAACCTACCGGCAAGATGGCAACGACTACTGGCCGGGGCCGCTTGATGCGTCTGGCAACTTAAGTGAAGCTACATCCTCTGAATGGGCGAGGTTCTGGAAGATCCGGCGAACGGACATACAGTACTTTTTATCATTACCGGAGCACACAACACTCAACACGCCAATATCTATTATGACATGGCCCGCAGCAGGTAATACGCATGCTACCGGAGCAGGCCTGGCCTCGCTAAGTATTCCCGCAGGAACCTCAATGGCGCCATTTGTGGATATAAATGGTAATGGTATTTATGAGCCATTGGAAGGGGACTACCCTGATGTAAAGGGCGATGAGGCTTTGTGGTGGGTATATAGCGACAATGGTCCAACGCACGACAACACTAACGGTCTGCCGCTGGGCGTAGAGATACATGCGCTAAGCTATGCGTACAGCAGGAATACACTTATGGACAATGTTGTGTATTATGAATATACCATCACCAATAAATCCGCACATACTTATTCAAACGTCAGGCTGGCTCAATTCTCTGATGGCGATATAGGCGATCATATGGATGACTATATAGGGTTCGATTCTGTGCACAGAATGGGTATTTTCTACAATGCCATTCCGGACGACGGATCGCATTCAGGATATCCCGAGAACTGCTATCACACTAATGCTCCACTACAAGGAACAACAATGATAGTAATTCCGGGCGACAGTAGCACATACCATAAGCCTGCAGGTAGTTTTATTTGCTATTACAACGATAATTCAAACGTCGGCAACCCACATACTGATACGCAATACAATTTTTATATCAGAGGGCTAAGTAGTACCGGGCTTCCATTTCTAAACTTTTTCGTCAGTCCTCCTCAACCTGTAAAGTATGCGTATCCTGATGATCCCAGCATGTCGGGCGGTTTTTCAGGGTGCGCTACACACAGTATTTATGGAGATATGCGAACAGTCCTCTCGTCCGATAGCTTTACCTTGTATCCCGGAGCAACTGTAAAAATGGTTATGGCACTTGTGGTAACGGACACTAACCAGGGGGGGGTGTCCAGATGTAAATTTCAGTGCAATTAAGGAAGTTACCGATACAGCATGGGCGAACTAGTACAATCCACCATTACCAATGTCTTCCGCTTTTTTACAAACGGCTTACGGATCCCGCATCAATGTATCTCCAAATCCTGCACATAACCAACTTCATATAGGTCTACCGAACGATAACAAAGAAGGTAAGTTCGTCATACGCAATACCCTGGGGCAAGTAATGAATGTCCCCATACAGCAAACAGGCCCTGACTACGAAGTTGATGTTGCACAACTGCCGACAGGTATCTACTACCTGACCTATGTTTTAAATAGCATTACATACAATACAAAGTTTGTGAAAGAGTAGAGTACATTTTAAATCCTAACACCAGAGAGCCTTCGCTTTTGCGAGGCTCTTATTTTTTGAAAAAAGGCCGGGTAACGTTACCCGGCCCTGCACTTAAGCAATCAACAATTTATACCTACTGTATGGCCAACCTTTTAACCTCAGAAACTCCCGTATTGCGGTTGTAGCACTTTACAAAATATACGCCTGCGCTAAAACCTATACCAAGGTCAGTATCAACTTTATTTAATGCAGTTTCCAACTTCACTGCACCAAGCTGATCATAAATAACTACATCGGTAAACATACCCAATGTGGTAGTTAACGTGATGTGATCGGATGCCGGGTTAGGATAGATAGCAAATTTGTTGCCTGAGGCCAGCACATTCTCAACACCATTGGTAACAGGCAGATGACAGCTGGTAACGCCTGATGGCATAGATAAACCGCTTACTAAACCAAAATTACCCTGATCAGGTATCCCGTAATAATAAATGCCTATATAGTATGGAAAAGTGGCGTTACCTGATGCATCGGTGCTTACAAAATAAGCATAAGTACCGGCAGGATATTCAGGGGTTACGCAAAACCGACCGTTATATTGGTCAAGGTCTCCACCATTGGCTGCCAGCCATTCGTAATCTTCGCAATATTCGCCGATCGGATAAGTGGTGCTCACATCCGGACCATATTGTGCTGTAGTAAGCGCGGTACCATCGGGCAGTGTATGACGCTGTGTTATACTACGCAGGCTGTACCCCGACTTCATACGAGTAACACCACTGGTGGAATCCATAGCATTTACGTAACCGTAAGGACCATACACCGGATATCCATCGAACGCAAAGCCAACCAGCGGAGAGTGCTTGCCGGCAGGCGCATGCCTGTAGAAGCGATATGGCGTGGTATGCGAGTGGTATGCACCTGCCTGTTGCGGATGAGCGCCGAACGCAGTGTCCAATACAAAGCCCTCTGACAGACCTACTTCTACGTTCCATATGCCTGAGCCGCCCATACCAGGCATATTGGCTGAGCCATTCCACGAATAAGAATTGCTTAGACCATAAATAGGTATACCATTTAACAAAGTGCCTATGGCACCTACTTTAGGCGAGATAACATGCGTGGTGGCAGGCGCCGGGTTACGGGGAAAGCGGAACACATAGTTTTGCGCCAGGCAGCTGCCAGGGTTGAAGTACTTACCCATATTATCGGTAAGGCCTTGTGCACGCACCCATATTGTATCGGTGTTGTAACACATCTTCAGTACATCTGCCGAGTCGGGGGAAACGGTAAAAACATAATTTGGCGGACCGCTGGTAGCAGTCTGATCCCAGTAACTACCCAACTTGCCGTTCAGGTTCAGAATCCAGGAATCAATGTTAGGTTGTGCTATGGCAGCGACAGGGCTGGCCAAAAGCAGGAAAAGTAGCTTTTTCATGCTTGTTATTTTTTAAAATTAAAAGACAGGTTATTGCTTTATATAAGTGAACTTTTTATCCCTAAGGAATGCTTCATCGGTAAGTGTGCGAAGAAACACGACTATATCTGTCCGCTCTTTATCAGTTAGCGATAGCTTGCCCGGCAGCTTTCGCGAGAGTGTACTGCTTGCATAAACTTTCTCGCTATAATGAAACAGCACCATCTGCAGGTTACGGAAACGGCCATCGTGCATGTATGGGTAACTAACCTCCACATTGCGTAGCGTAGGCACCTTGTACTTGAATGAGTCTGAAGATTTACCCGTCACCTTTGCCCTGCCATAATCTTTAAGCGAGGTATCGGGTGCGAGACCGTTATTCTCGAACTCACCATTGGTAAAGAGCGGCTCTTTATGGCAGGCAGCACAATGTTGCCTAAAGAGAGCATAACCGTGTGTTTCGCGTTCATTAAACGTATCTGTGCCGTTCATTACCCTATCGTATTTCGAGTTGGCACTGACCATGGTAAGCATGAACTGCGACAGCGACTGCATCACCTGATCCGCTGTTATCTGTTCAGTTCCAAATGCAGTCTTAAACAGCAGCCTGTACTCATCGCTTGAGCTAAGCCTTGCTACAACAGTGTCCATATTACAATCCATCTCCAGCACATTTTTAATTGGTGCCTGCGCTTGTTCATCTAGATGGTGAATAGTTCCATCCCACATAAAATTCTTACTCCATGCAAGATTCATCAATGCCAGAGAGTTGCGCGTGCCTATGCGGCCATCTATTCCGTGGCTAAGTGTATGATCGGAATGTGTAAATGCACTGTATTGCAAATGACAACTGACACAGGATACTGAGTTATTCCTGGACAATAATGTTTCCGCAAACAGTCTTTTTCCCAACTCCACCTTTGCCGCAGTAAGCGGATGACGTTTGAAATCGTAAACAGGCTTTGGCCATCCCTTGGGCGTGTAACCGTCCGGGCTATTCCTGAATGACAGCAATCCGACCACAACACCCATAATTGCTATTACCAGTAATTTCCTCATCACATCTATTTGACGGCAGACAGTTTCCTTTCCTTCGCCTTGTTCGAAAATTATTATTTGTAAAGATAGCTGCTTGATACTGTGGACGATACCAAAGAACCAAAATATTACATAGCAAAAATAAGAAAGCGTGGTATCTTTAACCGATGAAGAGCCTATTGAAATGGCTGAGAAAATTGTTCCGGAAAAGCTGCTGCCAGTAATGGTGGTATGCTTCTTATGTCACTATTTCTTTTAAGCGTTATGCGAAATTTATTGTTGAGTATCCTACTGCTAAACAGCGTGTGCACGTTTGCCCAGAACGACAGTAAGCATCCTATACACCAACAGGATGAAGACGACGAGAAGGATGAGGATAAAGACAATAAAAATGACGATAGCGATGGAGACCACATGGGCTTCCATGCTACCCGGCAGACAATGATACGCATGTCCAGCGCATATTCGCTCTACCTGCCTATGACACGCAATGGGTCGGGCACCAGTTGGCAGCCTGATGCATCTTACATATATGGCAAGATGATACACGCCCACAACTGGGTATTTATGGCCAGTGGTGATATCTTTCTACGGTACAATAAACAGGACATTTCTGGAGTCGGCATGCGGGGAGGAGAAAAATTTGATGCTCCGGACATGCTGATGTTCATGGGACAACGCAAAGTAGGCAAGTATGGCCTGTTCCATTTCAATAGTATGTTTTCTACAGATGCACTGATAGCAGGAGGAGAAGGGTATCCCCTACTCTTCCAGACAGGGGAGTCGTGGAAGGGCCTGCCGCTTGTAGACAGGCAGCACCCTCACGATCTTTTTTCAGAAATATCTGTGAGCTATGCACAGGCCGTTGCCAATAAAACAGATGTATACGTATACCTGGGTTACCCGGGCGAACCCGCTCTTGGCCCGGTAACCTTCATGCACCGGGCATCAGGCATGTTTAACCCAGACGCACCTTTAGGGCACCACTGGAGCGACGCTACCCATATTACTTTTGGGGTAGCGACTCTTGGGGTACGATATGGTAAGTTTAAGATAGAAGGTTCTTCTTTTACTGGCCGTGAGCCTGATGAGGAACGATTGGGCTTTGATATGCCGCTGTTCGACTCGCGTAGCGCCCGACTATCCTTCAACCCTTCTTACAACTGGAGTATACAGGTATCGCAGGGCTTTATCAAAAGTCCGGAGGCCTTACACCCCGACGAGGATATAGTGCGCAGCACTGCATCTGCCACCTATGTAAAGTCTTTAGGCAAATGGCGCTACGTAACCGCAACCGCGTTGTGGGGGCAAAACGAAGTAAAAAATGAGCACCAACATTCCACCTCTTTGCTAGCGGAAGGGACTATAAAACTGAATCGAAAGATAGCCTATGCACGATACGAGTGGGTGCAGAAAAACGGACTTGAACTTGCCCTTGATCCCTGGTATTACGGCACAGATAAAAACTACAATATAAATGCGCTAACCCTGGGTGTTAGCTACGAATTATTCAACGCCGGGTTTATCACCACGGCCATTGGCGGCCAGGTAACCGCCTACAAGTCTGCTGCACAACTAGAGTCCGTGTACGGCAATACGCCCGTTGCCGCAGAGGTTTACCTGCACCTGTACCCAAGAATGATGAATACGCGCTAGTTGTATTACCTTTGCCAACGCTCAAAATAACATCGGGCTGCGGCCTGCTACACTTATATTTATGAATGATCTGATGCTCTGGATACAGCCATTTATTGCGGCTTTTATCGGCTGGTTCACTACGTGGCTGGCTTTTTACATGCTTTTCAATCCCCGTAAACCTATACATATCTTCGGTCTTAAAATACAAGGTATCTTCCCTAAAAGGCAACATGTTTTTGCTGCTAAGCTGGGCAAAGTGGTAGCCAATGAATTGCTGAACTTCGATGACATAGCCAGGCAAATAAAAGATCCTGCACAGCTGGAAGCAGTAATGCCCGACATAGATAAACATGTGAACACCTTTTTACACGAAAAGCTGAAAGAGAAGTTACCTGTAATAGCCATGTTTGTGGGCCAGGGTATGCTGGATAAGGTGAAGGAAGGGTTGATGGAAGAAATAAGGATAATGCTACCGGAAGTAATTGGGAAGTATGTAGATAACCTGGCCACTAAAATAGATGTAGAAAAGATGGTTACAGATAAGGTAGCCAGCTTCTCGTCTGACAAGCTGGAAGAGATCCTGTCAGTTGTAATGAAGAAAGAGTTCCGCTTTGTAGAGGCAATTTGCGGGGTGTTCGGCTTCATCATTGGCATTGTGCAACTGGCACTTACTTTATTGCACTTCAACTAATGTTATAACAGCAATACCAATAGCGCATATAGCATCATCATCCCATCGGCATACACCAGGTAGGCCCGCTCTGTGTTGTGTGTTTTCAGGTATTCAGCCACTATCCTGATGACCACTGCCGTTATTACCACAGCCCCCATCCTGTACCAGATGGGGTGCCTCAGATATTGCACTATGCCCAGCACACAAAACAATACCAGAGCTGCATTCATCAGCCTGTAACTATTGGGGAGGCCGATCAGATGAGGCAATGTATTGATGTTACTGATCTTATCAGCATGTACATCGCGTATATCGAAAATTATACATAACACGAAAATGAATGTACCTCGTAGCAATACCTCAAAAGGGAAACGCTCGATATTTACATGCCAGTAGAGCATAGGCAATACAGAGGTAACCATTGTCCATACTGCGGTAAGCGATAGAATTTTCAACCACCCTATATCTCGTATCCTTCGTTTATTTTTAAAAGGCAGAAGGGGTAATGTATAGGCGAATGAGATGAAGCCAAGCATTATGCAAACCAGTGACATATTCCAGGTCATTACCGGCAATGCGCTGGCTGCCATAACTGTACCGGCTATAGCCAGCAATATATAAACAGGTTGGTGGTATTTTGTTAGCCGGGGCAAACCAACCGTTGATGAAACCCGCTTCTTAATCGCAGGATGTATATTATACACCAAAAGAGAACAACCAAACACCAATGCGTGCAGCTTGGTAAACAATCCGGGGTGAGCATCATTCACTAACCGCTCTGTAGCCATACAAAGCCCCAGTGCACAACAGGCCGTGAATGCGCTGGTGAGCAGGAACCAGTCGAGGAGTTTTTTTAGGAGATTCAACTTTGTAAAAGTCGGTATTCTATGTCATAAAAAATGCCCCTGCAAAAACTGCAAGGGCATTCCTATTATTTATATCACTCTCTACAGCGGCACATTGCCGTGCTTGCGCTTAGGTGTGTTTACCACTTTATTTTCCAGCATTTTGTAAGCTTTTATCAGCTTTATCCTGGTATCTTCCGGCATGATCACTTCGTCTATAAAGCCACGTGCAGCTGCTGCGTATGGATTAGCGAATTTCTCTACGTACTCGGCTTCTTTCTCAGCTATTTTGCTATACTGATCGGCGGCTTCCGATATCTCTTTCTTAAAGATGATCTCTGTAGCACCCTTGGCACCCATAACAGCGATCTCGGCAGACGGCCATGCGAAATTCATATCTGCACCTATATGCTTAGAGTTCATTACATCATACGCGCCACCATAAGCCTTACGGGTAATAACTGTAACCTTAGGCACTGTAGCCTCGCTGAGGGCATATAACAACTTGGCTCCGTTAATGATGATACCATGCCATTCCTGGTCCGTACCCGGCAGGAAGCCAGGAACATCTACCAATACCAGCAGGGGCACGTTAAAGGCATCGCAGAAGCGGGTGAATCTTGCACCCTTACGGCTGGCATTGTTGTCCAGTACACCCGCCAGGTAAGCTGGCTGGTTGGCTACTATACCTATGCTACGCCCACCGATGCGCGCAAAACCTACTACAATATTCTCAGCCCAGTCTTTATGCACTTCCAGGAAAGATCCTTCGTCAGTAACCTCTGCTATAACATCCTTAATATCGTAAGGCTGGTTAGGGTTAGCAGGTATAATGCCGTTCAAACCCGGCCTTGATTCATTGCCCTGTTCGTATGGATATACCGGTGCATCTTCTTCGCAATTCTGCGGTATGTAGCTGATGAGGCGCTTGATGTTCTCAATGCACTCTACCTCATTGGCACATGCAAAATGTGTAACGCCCGATTTGCTGGCATGCGTTTGCGCACCTCCTAATTCTTCGCTGGTAACAGTTTCATGCGTAACGGTTTTAACCACGTTAGGCCCTGTTACAAACATGTAAGAGGTGTTCTCCACCATCATGATGAAGTCTGTAATGGCAGGCGAATAAACAGCGCCACCGGCACACGGGCCCATGATGGCAGATATCTGCGGAATAACACCGGAAGACTTCACGTTCCTGTGGAAGATATCAGCGTAACCACCAAGGGATACGACACCCTCCTGTATACGCGCACCACCACTGTCGTTAAGGCCTATCAATGGCGCACCATTCTGCATAGCCAGGTCCATCACCTTGCAGATCTTTTCTGCATGGGTTTCAGACAAGCTACCGCCAAAAACTGTAAAATCCTGGGAGAACACATATACCAGGCGGCCATTTACAGTGCCATAGCCTGTTACCACGCCATCGCCCAGGTACACCTCCTTATCCATATCAAAGTCGCGGCTGCGGTGAGTTACCAGCATACCTATTTCCTCGAAAGAACCTTCGTCCAGCAATAACTGCAGCCTTTCGCGGGCAGTTAATTTGCCTTTCTTGTGTTGCGATTCTATGCGTTTGGCACCACCACCAAGGTGGGCCTCTTTTATCTTTTGTTTAAGTACCGATACTTTGTCCATGTACTGCTATAATTAAGACTGTAAACCTACTGCAAAATGTTCAGAGAAGTATGAAAATTATCACTTTATCTAGGCTGGTAATGCCTCGGCAAGTACTTCCATTTTACTGCCGCGAGACCCTTTAATTAATATAGAACTATGCTCCGGCAAATGCTGCTTTACATATCCGGCCGCCTCTACAGAAGTCTCATACCACATATGATCGCCCTTCACATCGCGAAACTCTTTCCCTACCAATATCACACCCGCCCATTGATATTCATCTATCAACGCTACCAGTGCTGCATGTTCATTATGTTCTTCGCTGCCCATCTCCTTCATCCCGCCTATCCACAAAAGCTTATTGGGCAGATCAGCTGCAGCAAAATTCTGTATTGCCGCTTTCATACTTGTAGGATTAGCGTTGTAGGCATCCAGTATGATACTATTAGTGCCTTTTTTTATCCATTGCGACCGGCTGTTATCCGGGTTATAGGCTTCCAGTGCTGCTTTGATGTCCTGTATATCTACACCGAAATGCATACCTGCAGCTGTTGCCAGCATTACATTAGGGAAGTTATACTCCCCTACCAGGTGCGTTTTTACCTGCACCACATCATCGCCTACATTTATGTCTGCTTCAAGGAAAACGCCATTCATTTTCGGCACACCAATATATGTAGCCTGCGTGCTGCCATAAGTGATCTGCTCTGTGATACCTACAGCCATTTCGTCCAGGTAGTCCAGGTCTGCATTCCTGAAGATAAGACCACCCGTGCCCCTTATAAAATCATACAACTCCCCCTTTCCTTTACGCACGCCCTCAAGGCCGCCAAAGCCTTCTATATGGGCCTTACCACAATTGGTAATGATGCCATAATCGGGACGGGCTATTTCGCAATAAGAGGCAATTTCCCGCTGATGGTTGGCGCCCATTTCTATTATGGCCATCTCCGCATCACTTTTTATTTTAAGCAGGGTAAGTGGCACTCCTATGTGGTTGTTCAGGTTGCCTTCCGTAGCATAAGTGACGAACTTTTTGCTCATTACTGCCGCCAGTAATTCTTTAGTAGTTGTCTTACCGTTAGAGCCTGTTATGGCTATAAAAGGGATGTTGAATTGCTCCCTGTGATGACGGGCCAGCTGCTGTAAAGTAGCTAATACATCAGGCACCAGTATATAGCTTCCATTACGGGCATATGCTTCCTTATCAACTATCGCATATGCAGCGCCCTTTTCCAGTGCTTCCTCCGCAAATGCGTTACCATCAAAATTAGGACCGCTGAGCGCAAAGAAAATATCGCCTTTCTTTATCTTCCGGGTATCGGTTTGTACCGATGGATATTGCTGATAGATCTTGTATAGTTCTGCTATTTCCACCTTCGGGTAATTTGTTGTAAAAATAAACAACCCCCTTGATAAAGGGGGTTGCAATTATATTAGTTTATAAAAATTAGCGCCTGCGGTTCTTCTCCTGGCCAAAGTGGTTACCTGCAGCTTCGTTGTTGCCGCTTGGGCTACCCAGGCGATCAACTACGCAACGGAAACCGATGGTGTTTGAAGAAAGATTACCCTGCATATAGCGGCGTGTACCAGGAGACAACCAGTAAGCACGGTCGGCCCATGAACCACCCTTATATACTTTGGTAGAATCGTTAATTAACGATGTAGAACCATATGCATAGCTACCGTAGTAATTCAGGTTACCACCGCCAACTGTAGAGTCACCGTTCTGGTAAGACAACAAGTTCGAGCTACGGATCCTGCGACCTTGTATAGAAGCATCGCTATTAGGTACTGGCTTGTAAGGGATATGACCTGTGCTGTCCCTTTCTTCGATGGTACCATCTTCCTGTAGTTGCTGCGTAGTGTACTGACTTGCGCGTCCTCCTCTCAGATCATCGAAACCGTCAAAATCAGGACGGTAAGTATCCATTACCCACTCGTTTACGTTACCGGCCATGTTGTACAAGCCCCAAGCATTGCGCTGGAAACTCTTAACCTTGGCAGTGATGTCGGCATTGTCATTCAGCGCGCCGGCAACACCCATTACGTCACCTTTACCCCTCATGTAGTTACCCATGATCTCGCCCTGGTACATATTGTGCAGGTCGTAGCGGGTAGTATTCCTTGGACCCCATGGCAGTACGTTGTTATCTGTAACAACTTCCTCACCACGACGGCGTTTTGTTTCAGGAGCAGGGTTATTACCTACAAGACCCAGTGCTGCGTATTCCCACTCAGCTTCCGTTGGCAGGCGATAGTCAGGCATGAAAACACCATCAGAAAGCTGGTAAGGCCTGTTACCTGCACCATTCGGATCAAGATCCCTGGCCTGGTGACGGCCCTGCGAGCCCTGGTACTGACCATTCATGTAAGTTTCAGTAGTAAATACGTCTTCACCGGTCTGGTTAACGTTTGGCTGCAATGCACCAATCTGTATCAGCAGGTATTCGTTAACGCGGTCGGTACGCCATTTACAGTAATCAGAAGCCTGGTACCAGTTTACACCAACAACAGGATAATCATTATAAGCAGCGGCCCTGAAGTAATTCTTCACATAAGGTTCGTTATAACCCAGCGGAGAACGCCAAACAGTAGAATCCGGCAATGCCGCAGCTACTATTTCAGGAAGGTCATTGCCGTAAGCACGACCCAGCCAGTACATATATTCGCGGTAGTCAACGTTTGCCAGCTCCGTCTCATCCATGTAGAACGAAGAAACAGAAACAGTGCGCCTGTTTGCGTTGCTTTCAACGGTAGGCATTTCATCGTCTTTATAGCCCATTGTAAAGCGGCCACCCTGTACCAGCACCATACCTATCGGCGTTTGCTGACCGGGATAATTTTCCGCTACACTGTAGCCACCCCAACGACTATCATTGTGATACCAGCCGGTAGTCCTTGAAATGCCATCACCCCTACCCACATTACGTGAATGTGAGGAGCATGCAGAAAGGAATGAAGCTACTCCCAAACCGAGCAAGGCGACACCTAAAAATTTCCTATTCTTCATAATGTTATACTGAAATATTTATCGGTATTAGACTGACAAACTTTATTACTGAGAGACAATGTTAGTACTTTCTTTTGAAATTTTCAAGCATTGGGCACCACAAAAAATAATTTTTATGTGGATAAATATTTCGGATAGGTAAAATATACGTTAATGTTCTCCGTTATCAGTATGTACCAACAAGCCTTCTAAGGCTGTTTAAACCATATTTCGTTAATTTTGGTTGTTATCAACCTTTCGCCGGAAAGTTCGATCTATATGAAAAAAGTATTTATAAAATTAGCAGCCCTGTTACCGCTGCTGGCCGCTATTGCCCCTTCTTTTGCCACGGTGGTGAATTACAAAGTTGATGAGCAGGACGTTCATCATGGCTATATCTATAAAAAAGTATGGCTCAATAGTTTTGCCAGGCCCGATGTCAGGCTGATCAACACAACCTATACCGGCACATCGCTTCCTGTAACAGGTACACCAACCGGCGACCCGTCTGATATTAATATACGCATAGGCATGGAGCGTAAACGTGCCTTTGCCGTAATCGGCATACCTGTGTATCGGCAAAGCTCAGATAAGCAGTCTATAGAGCAGGTGAGCGATTTTTCGGTAGATATCGTAGAGCAACCAGTTACTTCCACGCCAACTACTGCAGCTAAAACTACAACAGCTTCAAATTCTGTGTTATCCAGCGGTACGTGGTATAAAATAGGTATTACCAATACCGGCCTGCACAAAATAGATGCGTCTTTCCTCACCTCTATGGGTGTATCGCTGTCATCTATCGACCCTGCCAGTATCCGCATAGTAGGTAATGGAGGCAATGCATTGCCTGAGAATAATGCTGTGCCACGCATCAACGACCTTGCTGAAAATAGTATATGGGTGAACGACGGAGGCGATAATGCCTTTAATACCGGCGACTATATTGTATTTTATGGTGTTGGCCCCACTACTATTATTAAGGATAGCCTGAACCATAAATTTACACACCTGAATAACCTCTACAGCGATACCGCTTATTATTTTATCAGCTTCAATAGCGGCGCGGGCGCCAGGGTACAACCACAGGCGTCTGTACCAACAGCCAATGTCACTTCATCCGGGTTCAACTTCTATAGCGTAAGCGATATAGACCTGATACAGCCAACTACTTATGGTAAAGGCTGGCAGGCGGAAAAATTCTCGCCTGATATTAATATCAACACTAAAAACTTCAGCTACAGCCTGGGCGACAATATAGGCAACCTGACAGCGCGTATTTCTTTTGCATGCACCCAGGGCGCTCCGGGCAGTACAATGACGGCAACTCTTAACGGAGCGCCTTTTTGCACTGCCACGTTTGGCGGGGTTACTACGCCCGACGGCCCTGTTTTGTTATACCTTAATCCGGAGAACACAGCTGCCATTAACGCCAACACTGCCAATTTCTCTATCACTTTTAATGCATCTGGCGGAGACCCTTCAGCTAAAGGATATCTCAATTACATAGAATTGAATGGAAGAAGAAGCCTGAATATAACCGGCAACCAGCTTAACTTCCGCGATTGGGAAACAGTGGGTGCGGGCAAAATAGCCAGCTATACCCTGGCCAGCGCCAATTCGTTTACCCGCATATGGGATGTAACCAACCCACTGCAGCCGGTACAGATGCAAGGCTCGCTCAGCGGCTCCAACTATACGTTCTCACAAGATGCATCACGTCTTCACGAGTTTGTAGCTATGAACAGTGATGCGCTTTATGCGCCATCTTACATAGGCACTGTCGATAACCAGAACCTGCATGCATCCGGACCAGCAAAGATGATCATTGTCACTGCGCCGCAGCTGCTGTCTGCTGCTCAAGCACTGGCCAATTTTCACGCCGCTCACGATAACATTACTACGCAAATAGTTACTACAACTCAGGTTTACAACGAGTTTTCATCAGGTGGACAAGACATCAGCGCTATAAGAGATTTTGTACGTTATAAGTATAAAATGGCCGGCACCGATACCGCGTCTATGCCTCGTTACCTGCTATTGCTCGGCAGTGCATCTTATGATTATAAACACCGCCTGGCTAATAATTGCAACCTGGTGCCCACCTTCGAATCCGCCAACGATACCAATGCCATTGGTGGCTTTATGAGCGACGATTTTTACGGATTCCTGGATGACAATGAGAATATTGAGGACCAGTCTGTGATCAATGCACTGGACATCGGCATAGGCCGCATTTCGGCACGAGACCTGGCTACGGCCAACGATGTAGTGAATAAGATCATCCATTACAAGTCGGCTGAAACCCTTGGCCCATGGCGGTTGGCCGCCATGTTTGTTGGCGACAACAACGATGGAGCGGGCTTCCATTGCCGCGATGCAGAAACAATGGCCAAAACGGTTATCAACACCACCGGCAATCTGTATAACGAGCAAAAGGTATATCTCGATGTGATACCTATCAATACCACACCTGCGGGCGACCGCTGCCCTAATGCCAACACTGCCATTTCGGATCAGATATATAAGGGCGCGTTCATGATGAACTATAATGGCCATGGCCGTCACGATCTGCTGGCGCATGAACGCATACTAACATCAGACGACTACAATACTTGGGGTAATATTAATACATTACCGTTCATGATCACCGCCACATGCGACTTTGGCCAGTTCGATCACCCCGATTATATATCGGCTGCAGAAGCACTGCTTTTTGATACAAAAGGCGGCGTTATAGCGATGATCACGACCACGCAGGCTGTGTATGCATCTCAGAATGCAGATATGAACCGGGAATATCTTGAATCACAATTCGCGGTGAATGCTGATGGTTCAAGGAATGCTTTTGGCGATGCTTTTACGGCGGGCAAGAATATGACCTACCTGACCTCGCACGACCAATTTGAGCTCATCAACTTCCGCAAATGGGCACTGTTGGGCGATCCTGCACTGGTACCTAATTTCCCACAGCACAAGGTATACCTGGACAGTATTCTTGACGGTGCGACAATGGACGTTGCCGACAGCGTAAAAGCGCTGGGCAAATACGTACTAAAAGGCACCGTTCGCGATGCAAACGCTGATATCCTTTCGAATTTCAATGGAACACTATCTGTGTCTTTTTACGATAAGGCAAGAAAAGTGGCCTTCCCTGCCGGTTTGCCGCTGTCTTACTTCCTGCTGCAAGACAACCTGATATATAAAGGAAAGGTTACTGTTCAGAACGGGCATTTTGCACTCACTTTCATTGCGCCTAAAGACATCAACTATTTCTTCGGAGATGGCAAAATAAGCAGCTACGCAGAAAACGGTGTTACCGATGCCGCTGGTATGGACACGTCTGTGTCGGTAGGCGGCTTCTCTGATAACCCGGTGCTTAATGACAACCCACCTATAGTACAGCCTTACATCAACGATAGTATGTTCATCAATGGTGGCATCACCGGCTCTACTACATCTTTATATGTGGTGCTGCATTCAGAAACAGGCATCAATGTATCGGGCTATTCTATCGGGCACGACCTTGTAGGGATATTGGACGGCAACGTGGAAACGCCCTATATACTTAACGATTACTACGAAACAGCGCCCAATACTTATCAGCTGGGCTACATAAAATTCCCAGTTGCCGGCCTTGCAAACGGCCCGCACAGCATAAGGGTACGCGCCTGGGACGTAAATAATAATATGGGCGAAGGCACAGTTGATTTTGTGGTTATTGAAGGGCAGGTTGTAGCTATACAGGGCCTGGGCAACTACCCTAATCCATTCTCCGGCACTACACACTTCGTATTCGAACATAACCATCCGGACGAGGCAATGGATATAAATATCTCTATTTATAATACCGGCGGCGCATTGGCCAAGACCATAAAGCAGAGCTTTACGCCAACAGGCAGCCGCACTGCCGATATTACCTGGGATGGCACCAGCGACGGTGGCGCTCCCCTGCCTGCAGGAGTGTATGTATACCGCCTAACACTGAGCACAGAAAAAGGTTTTAAGGCCTCTGCATACCAAAAGTTGGTAATTATACGTTAATAGAACCGGCACTATTACAATTAACTATTGCGATAGTGACCAAAAAGGAATATTTTTGCGAAACTTTAAATAAAACCATAATATAGAATGGCAAGACTTTTTGCAATTGCGGGCTTGACTTTGATGACAGGACTTATAAACCAGGTCGCATACGGACAATATGCCGCGAAAACTACCCAAACAACTGCTACCAATGTAGGTGGCCAGAACGCAACCTTTGTTACTACAGCTGTTCCGTTTCTGCGTATCACACCAGATTCCCGTGCAGGCGCTATGGGCGATGCCGGTATAGCTACCAGTGCCGATGCTAATGCACAGTACTGGAATATTGCCAAAATGCCTTTCAACGAAAAGAACTACGGTGTTTCAGTAACGTACACGCCGTGGCTTAAGGATCTCGTTCCGGATATCTTCCTGGCCTACATTTCGGGTTATGCCAAAATAGGCAAGGAAAATAACCAGGCTATCAGTGCTTCAATGCGTTATTTCTCACTCGGCAATATCAACTACACTACCATACAGGGCGACCCTAACGGTACAGGTATGCCGCGTGAATATTCATTCGACCTGGGCTATTCCCGTAAGCTGTCAGAATATTTCTCTACCGGCCTTACGCTCCGTTATATACACTCTGCTATTGCATCCGGCGTAAGCTATCTTGCAGGTAACAACTACCATCCGGGCAACGCTATGGCAGCTGACGTAGGCATCTATTACACCAAAAAGAAAGAAATAGACGAGTTGCGTTCCAGCACTTTTAGCTTTGGGGCTGCCATTACCAACCTGGGTACTAAAATTTCTTACAATTCTGTCAGGAAGGATTTCATACCTACCAACCTGGGCCTGGGCGCTGCTTATACCAGCCAGTTCGACCAGTATAATAAGATCACTTTCGCACTCGATATCAATAAACTGCTGGTACCTGCGCTGAACAACTCAGACACGCAGTTGTCAGTTGTTAGCGGTGTATTTAAATCATTCAGCGGTGGCGACCAGTTCCAGAAACTGGATATTTCTTTGGGCGCTGAATATTGGTACCAGGACCAGTTTGCACTGCGTGCAGGCTACTTCTACGAAGACAAGAACAATGGCGACCGCCAGTATATAACTGCAGGTCTCGGTGTTAAGTACAATGTATTCCAGCTGAACGCATCTTACATTGTGCCACAGGGTAGCGGTACTACCCGCAACCCACTGTCTAACACAGTACGTTTCTCATTGTTGTTCGAATTCGACAAACTTGGCAATGGCAGCAGTTCCGATGAACCACCTGCTGATGTAGCACCACCTGCCGGTCAGTAATTGATCACTTATATAATTTCAAAATGCCTTCCTTAATGGAAGGCATTTTATTTCGGCGTAACTCGTACTAGTCAGTAGATTCTCCTTGATTACTTATCGACTATTTTAAATAGTTGTAAGTATGGACTGTATGGCACTACGCAAAAAAGGAAGACCATTGCCGGTCTTCCTTTTAATTGGTATTGAGCCATTAAGCTATTGAGCCGTTATTTAAAGCTCATCTCATCCATCAGCCAGCCAGCTCCACCAAATTTATCGAGGATAAACAGCGTATAGCGGATGTCTACAGATATATTGCGGCAACGATTGGGGTCGAACAAATAGTCGCTCATGGTCCCTTCATAAGCACGGTCGAAGTTAGTACCTATCAATTCTCCCCTGGCATTGAGTACAGGGCTACCGGAGTTACCGCCAGATGTATGATTGGCAGCAATAAAAGCCACAGGCATAGTACCGTTAACACCCCAGCGGCCGTAGTCTTTGGCATTGTATAATTGCTTCAGCTTTTCCGGCACTTTGAACGATAAAGAATTCGGATCGTCCAGTGCTACCACGTCTGCCAATGTGGTCTGATAGCTGTATTTATCAGATCCATCAGGCGTAAGGCCCTTTACCTCCCCATATGCTACACGTAACGTAAGATTTGCATCGGGGTAAAAATTCCTGTTGGTATCGTATGCCATCTGCGCTTTTATATACAACCTGTTCAGGTAGTGCTTTGTAGCCTTATAACCATCTACCTTGGCCGCTATTTTCTCTTTGCGTAATGCTGCAATAGCCGTATACAGTTGATACGCAGGATCATTTTTCAAAGTCGTGCTGTCGGTAGCAGAAGCCGCCCCTGCAAAGGCATTCAGCCTTTCCTGCGATACCATTATAGAGCTATTATACACATCCCGGGCCCAGCGCTTGTAGCTGTTCAGGTGATGGCGGTGTTCTTTCCGGTAATATGCGGGAGCATCCCTCCGGCAACTCTTTATATACATCGGCATCATGGCCGCAAACAGGTCACGGTCTGTTGGCATGTCGTAATTCTTAAAGTAGCCGTCCAGGCTTTTTGCCAACTTCTGCAGCGTATCTGTCAGCCCTTTATCTCTGTAACCCGCACGGAAACACACCAGCATCTTCTCCATTACCGGTCCTTGTGCTATTAACTCCGTGCCCATCAGTTCCTCTCTTATATGGATATCGTGATACAGGAGGTCGTTTACCTCATCAGCCTCTTTCTCCAATTGTGGCAATAGCGACTGTGTCAGCGCATCCTGAGTCTTTGCCCATTCTATAAAACCTTTTTCATAGGCTTGCTTCTTGCCTATTGCATCATTCACTTCAAGACCCTTCATTTCGCCCTGCCACTTTTTCCAGCCGTTGGCCACACCTGCGCGCTTAGAGGTATATTTTAGGAAAACGTCGCGCTGTGCATCCATATGGTCGCTCCATACAGCCAGCTTTTTTGTGCGGGCGTTTACGCTTATCGGGTCGATTATTGAATAAACCTGGTCCAGCTCGTACGATGAAATGTACTCCATGGTAGTGCCGGGAAAACCATAGACCATGCTGTAGGAACCTTCGTTATAACCAACAGTGCTGATGGCAAAGAATTGCGTAGCGTTATAAGGACGGTTATCTGCAGAATATGCCGCCGGTTTGTTTTGTGCATTGGCATATACACGGAAAACGCTGAAGTCGCCGGTATGGCGGGGCCACACCCAGTTTTCGTCATCGCCACCAAACGTACCAATACCATTGGGCGGAAAGGCTGTCAGGCGGATATCGGTAAATGTTTCTGTAATGGCTATCCAATACTGGTTACCTTCAAAGTAAGATTTTATGGTAGCGTCAAGACCGGTAGCTGCGGAATATTCCTTTTCTACCTGCTTAATGTTAAGCGCTATCAAAGAATCACGCCGCTTGTCGGGCATCACGTCGGGTATGTTGGCTAATACGCGCGGAGTCACATTCTCAATTTTCCTGATAAATGTTACCGTCAGGCCCGGGCAAGGAATCTCATCGTTAATACTTTTAGCAAAGAATCCGGTGGCAAAATAATCCTTCTCCAGGCTGGTAAGCCCCTGTACCGTACCATAACCGCAGTGGTGGTTGGTCAATATTAACCCTTTAGAAGATATGATCTCGCCGGTACACCCACGGCCAAACAAAACCACCGCATTGTTCAGTCCTGTACCGTTCTGGTTATAGATCATATCTACAGGAATCTCCAGGCCCATGGCTTTCATCTGGTTTTCCTGTTTTTTAAGGGTTGCAGGTATCCACATACCCTCTTTTGCCTGCGTAAAAGGCACTGCAGAAAATAATGCTGCTGCCAGCAGCAGCGCTTTTCCACATCTTTTAATAAATGGCATAGACTTGCTTTGAATTACAGAAATAAATGTACAATTTTGCGACAAAAGTCCGTAGTTATTGTTATATTAGCCGTTTATTACGGAATTTCTTTTTCTGGATTATGAAAAAATCTCTGCTACTAGTAGTCATATTATTATTATCGCAACTGAACTCCCTACAGGCACAGACGTTATTTACTGCGCCAGACACGGTGTGTGTAGGGCAACCTGTAAAGGCTAACAGCACCATTTTCGATGCTGCGTCTTACTATTGGGGGTTCTGTTCGGGCGCTATCAATTTTGCGCCTACCGGAACTAATATGGGTAGCGGCTTTGATTTTCATACACCATCGGCAATTGAGACGATCCGTGACAGAAATGGCCTCTATTATGGCTTTGTATTGAATGCCGGTACCGATGAACTGCTCCGTCTGAACTACGGCAACAGCCTGAACAACGTACCTACTGTCACTAACTTCGGCAACCTTACCAACGGTCTGCCACACCACCCTACCAACCTGCATATCGTTTACGACACTGTTGCTACAAGGTGGCATATATTTGTTGCCGGCGGCTACACAGCAGGCGAATCCACGGTAGCCCGTGTAGATTTTGGCCCTACCCTTAGCAACCCTACGCCTAACGTGGCCAATTTCGGCAATATTGGCGGTGTACTTGATGGTCCTCGCGGCATTTTCGTAATGCAGGATGCGGATCTCAACTGGTATGGCTACCTGGTAAATCGTTACAATAGCCATCTCGTTCGTTTTGATCTTACGTTCAACGTATCTAATACCCCAACAAACGTACAAGACCTCGGCAACCCGGGCGGCGTGCTCAACTTCCCTTCAGATATGGCGGGAATTGTAGACAACAACCAATACTACTTTTTTGTTACTAACCGCGGCAGCAACACTATAGCTCGCATCAATCTTGGTACTTCGCTCAATACTACAACTCCGGCAGGTACCAATCTTGGCGACTTCCTATTCCGTGTATTGGAACCGTCCTCCATCAGCCTTACAAGAGATTGCGGCGGCATATTCGCCTATATTACCGATAGCTCCACAAGCCAGCTGGTTTGCATACAAATGGCTACTGCAATGGGCGCTTATACGCCAGTTACCTACAGCGTTGTAGGTGGTATGAATTTCCCTTCAGGTATCTCAGGTATACTGCGTGATAAGGATGATCTCTATGCCTTCGTGGTAAATACATTCGACAGTACGCTTACCAAGCTTACTATCAATCAGTGCACAAATGCGTCTATTCCATCGTTTACGGAAGTTACCCCGCCGGTATTCTCCTACAACACCCCAGGCACCTACAACATCTACTATACAATAAATGACGGCCAGCCTAATATGCAGGTGGAATGTAAGCAAATAGTTGTTATGCCTACGCCTAATATTTTCATCAACGTAAATCCTACTATCTGTAAAGGCGACAGCATTAAATTATACGCTATCTCCAACTATGCTAACTCTATCAGGTGGACAACGAATTACAATATCGATACAGTTTACCATCATACAGATACTGTATTGGCATGGCCAGATTATACTACAACCTACTACCTGACACTGCAATATCCTGATGGTTGTATCGTCGACACTTCGATTCACGTCAACGTGATCAAAGTAACTGCTGATGCCGGCCCTGACCGCACTATTGCAGACGGAGCGGTAAGCGTACTTGGCGGACCAAATATGTCTGTAGGAGATGGCTTCTCTTATCACTGGAATTCTTACCAGTATATTGATGATACAACACTGGCATTTCCTACCGCACGTCCTCCGTTTGATATCAGTTACGATGTAACTGTTTCTGAACACCTGTCTGGCCTCGGTTGCCAGGATAAGGATACCGTTACTATACATTTGAATTGCGGCGACATTTATGCACCAAATGCTTTTGCTCCAGCCAGCACCAGCCCGGGGGCAAACAGGTTTGGCATACTGAACCTGGAAATGATACAGCTGAACTACCTGCGCGTTTACGATCGCTGGGGGGTACTGGTATTCCAGACAAGCAGCCCTACCCAAATGTGGGATGGTACCTATAATGGTACCCCTTGTCCTACCGGAGTATATGTTTGGGAGGCTGATGGATTCTGCGCCAGTAATAAACACGTAAAAAAACAGGGTAACGTAAGTCTGTTGCGATAACAGGGATAACAATGTCAGCCTTCTTCTTCCAACTGGAACTTCCTGAACTAACGCTCGAGATGGCAGAAGCTATTCCCGGGCACAGGGAGCACGTAAATAAGTTATTTGCAGAAGGAAGATTACTGTCGTACAGTGTATCACTGAAGCGCGATATGATATGGTGTGTGGTGAACGCAGAAGAAGAGCAGGAAGCTATGGAGACAATCATAGCTATGCCACTCTACAAGTACTTCGCCGATGTAAGTTGTACACCGCTTTTGTTTCACAACACGCTGCCCGCTAGCTTACCCGGGATATTTTTAAATTAACTTATATAAAACGTGTAATCACGCTTCGCCTACAGTATACTCATGAAGCTACTAGCCGCAATTAGCGGGCTCTGCTTCTTCGATAACTCATGTCCGCGTGCGCCCATCAACAATAAGTCATCATTAGATGCAGACATCAGTTTTTTAATTGCCCGTTTAAGGCTATCTCGATCACCACTCTCAAATATGAATCCGTTGTAGTTATTGATGATCATATCATCTGCTGCGCCAACGTTTGTAGAGCAAATGACCGGCATGCCCAGCATAGCAAATTCATGCACGACTACACCCCAGGGCTCCTTTACACTGGGCAGGCAATAAGCCGCCCACTCTTTACTGTTGGCAGCAAGCTCTGCACCGCTCATAAAGCCTCGCACCTGGATAAAAGATTCCTTTACATTTATTTCATCCCCGGAGCCAACCAAGGTCAGTTGCCAATCATTATTCAATTCCTTACGCGCGGCTATAAACGCATCAATAAGTATGTCGATGCCTTTTGTTTTAGCAAAACGCCCCGCATATACCAGATTGTGCGGGAACTGAGTACGCTTCTTTGCCATGTTCTCAGCATATGCAGCAGAAAATATACCGGAATCTGCCGTCAGCAGGTTGTTGATGATCCGCTCATTGGGATAGCCCATCCTGCGCGCGAATTCATATTGCCTGCGACCGGGCACCCAAAAATAGTCAAAGTATTTACCATATAGTCGATGGCTCATCAGTGCAGCTAACTTCTGCCTGTTTGTACCCTCCCACTGATTATCGCTGCCCGTTACGACCTTACATTTATGCCCAATAGACTTAAGGTGCATAATACCCTCGAGATACAACGCATCCATCCTGCCAGATACATACATAGCCACTGGGTCGTGCATTTCGAGGAACTTGTTTATACCTGCGGTATCAAACTCCGAGCGTTTGTAAAACGTAATGCCATGTTCGCTCTCCGGAACAAACGGGGTTCGTTTATTTTGATCCCAGTTTATACAGTGCACCTCAACCCCAAACTCAGCAACCATAGCCCGCATTACCGATATGGCATAGGGCATAATTTCAGAATACAGGTAAACTATTTTCTTCACCGTTGTGTTTTTGTTTGATCTGTTTAGCTATTCATTTTATTCAACTCTTCATATACCTTGTAATATTGCTCTGCTATCACCTCATGCTGATATGGAACTATATTCTTCAAGCCCAGTTCTACTATTCTATTGTACAGCGCCCTGTCGCTGATCAGTTTGTCTATCGCATCACCAATTTCCTCTGGCTTGTGCGGATCTACGATCAGCGCCGATTCTTTAGCCACTTCCTTCATTGCACCAATACCGCTGGTTATTACCGGCCTGCCAACTGCCTGGGCTTCTATAATAGGCATACCGAAGCCTTCATAGAAAGAAGCCATGAACATAATGTCTGTTGCCTTGTATCGTTCATAAACTTCTTCATCGCTCAGCTTGCTGTACAGCGTATGAGATATGCCAAACTCTTCCATCAGCGCGTTATCACCATCCGATGGCCAACCTATAATATCCAGGTGGATATTACGTCCCTTAGCTGCTTTTATAAGGTTGGTAAGGTTCTTATGTACACCAGTACCTATCATTAAAACCCGCGGCGCCGCATCCAGTTCGGGTTTTGGGACGTATTGAAATATTGGCTTAACAGGGTCGTATATCAACCGGATCCTGTCTTCAGGGAAACGGAAATATTCTATCAGTTTGGCTTTTGTAAATTCCGACACAACGGTAACAATGTCCACATACCGTAAAGGCAACCGGAACCACAGCATTTTGTATATGAAAAAGTATAGTTTATTCCTGTTCTTTAGCGTGTCATAATGCCCAAGATCGTGTACTGTAAGGATAACTTTCTTGCCTTTCATGGCCAAAGCAAGGAAGTTTACATCTCCGGTTATATGGTTGATCTTACCTGTGTGTTTACCAGCAAGTTTGGTGTTCTGTGTCCGCGATAGTTCTGTTTTACAATAGAATTCAGTTATTTCTACCCTTCCTCTAAGGCATTCCTTTACCAACCTGAATATTCCTTCAATTGACACCCCTGTCTTCCGTGGCTCCCTGTAAAAGTAAATAACTGATAACATAGATAATTGATTGCACCAACATGGCCTGCCTGGCTTTGCGATACGTGCCGGTAAAGATAAAAAAGTAAAGTAAAGATGGTGTTACTTTAGGCCGTTGCTACAATTTATTGCTCAAAATCGGCATTCACAGGCTCCCTGGATAACGATGTATCGCAACGAACGATAGTAGCTTCCTTCGGCGCTTCACCTATTTCTTCAAGGCTTATATCATCAAACCAGATCATCCCTGCCCCATGCAGTATTGCTCCGTAAGTGATCTTCGATCCGTTCATGGGCACATCCAGTTCCACAGAATATTTCGTCCAATCAGTAGTACCTTTTACCGGTTGATCATGCATATTGACGAAAGTAAGCGGTTCCCGTTCTTTAGATGCATCATTATCTACACGCAGAAAAAAGCCTGCCCACCCTGTAACACCACGGCTCTTTATGTAGCCATTAAGCCTTATCCGCTTGCCCAGGTAACGCTGCGATGAGATGGTTTGTATTAATGAGGCGTACTCCTCTTCAAAATAGTCCTTCTTGCTGGCGCGTATTACGCCGCATGCTTTACTACCATTATGTCCGTTTATCTTAAAAAGGCCGATCTCATATTTATCAGGGGCAGAACCGGAAACCCGCCAACCCTTTGGAACAAGGAAAGAAAAGAGAGCAAAAACTGCCAACAGCAGTAATGTAATACGGGAAATATTTTTCATCGCTGGTTATTTGCAGATACAAAATAACGATTTACTGCGATATTGGTTGTGCGTTCTTGTTATCGGTATTACTGAAAACATACTGAACAAGGTTAGCCCCCATCTGCAACGCAGCAATATGCTTTTCTACAGGATCGTTGTGCACCTCGGTATCTTCCCAGCCATCACCCAGATCGGTCTCGTAACTGTAAAAACACACAAGGCGGCCCTTATAAATAAGCCCGTAACCTTTAGGTGCCTTATTATCATGCTCATGTACCTTAGGCAACCCATTCGGGAAATTGAATTTCTGGTGGTAAATAGCATAAGTAAAAGGCAACTCAACCAGTTCCAGTTCCGGGAATACCTTTTTCAGTGCAGGTCTTACATATGGGTCTAGGCCGTAATTATCGTCAATATGTAAAAACCCGCCGCCCTCCAGGTATTTACGCAAATTCTTCGCCTCGTCGTCAGAAAGTGCCCAACGGCCATGGCCAGTCATATGCACAAAGGGATAATTAAACAACTCCGGGCTACCTACCTCTACTCTTGCTTCCTGCAGGCTGAAGTTGGTGTGCAATTGCTCATTGCAAAAAGCAGCCAGGTTCTTTAGCGATGTGGGGTTGGCATACCAGTCGCCACCACCATTATACACCAGCAGTCCCAGCTTCATACCTTGCCCGTGTACCGCTGCAGCCGTTAGCAATAAGGCCAGTAAAACAAAGTATCGTTTAATGATGCCCATCGTTGATCATATTGAAGTAAGCGCAGGCAGCCATCGCAGCTGTTTCTGTGCGCAACCGCTGCTCTCCCAGCGTTACCGCTGCAAAACCATTGGTTGTACACAAACTTACTTCATCGAAGCGAAAATCCCCTTCAGGACCAATAAGAATAACAGTTTCCAAACCCGGTTTTAACAATCCCGAAATTGGCTGACGGGGCTGTTCTGGTATACAATGGGCTATGTATTTCTGAGGTACATTACTGAACTTACGGATGGCATCGTGTAAAGTTGTAACGTCTACGAAATCCGGCAGGTATGCCTGCTGCGACTGCAGCAATGCGCTTACCAGTAATTTCTCCCAGCGCTCATCCCTGAAGTGTACCTTTTCAGATCTTGCAACGGTTATCGGCGTTATAGTACATACACCCAGCTCCGTAGCTTTTTCCAGCAACCACTCATTGCGGCTGTTGTTTTTTGTAAAGGCAACGCACAGATGTAATTTATGCTCACTGCGTTCTGCAAACGATACAGACCGTATTGCTACATCACAGCGGTGTTTCTCGGCCATAACAATTACACCTTTGGCCACACGCCCCTTGCCGTCTGTTACCAGCAATTCATCGCCGGCTTCCATACGCAGTACCTGCCATATATGCTTGGCTGAAGCGGAATCCAGTGTGATGTTATTGTTCTCTATTAACTGTCCGTTAAAATAGAATTGCGAAAGGTTGGACATATCACAAAAATAGAGAAAAATTTTTCCTAACGTAAAACCATCTGGTTGTCAGTTATCATTTTTCTCAGGTTTAACAGGGCATAGCGCATCCTGCCGAGCGAAGTATTAATGCTGACACCTGTAAGCTCTGATATCTGTTTAAAACTCAGGTCAGCATACATACGCAAAACTATCACCTCGCGCTGTTCTTCAGGCAACAACTCTACCATTTTCCGTACACTTTCATGCACCTGGCGAGTTTCTATCCCATCCGATGCCATATCACCGGCGCCAAACAACACTGAGATATCTTGTCCGTCGGGCAAAGAAACAGATATCTGCTGGCGTGTGCGGCGAAAGTGATCCATACAAAGGTTATGAGCAACCCTTATAGCCCAGGGCAAAAATTTACCTTGCTCCGAATAACGGCCTTCTTTAATGGTCTTTATGATCTTAAGAAAAGTATCCTGGAAAATATCTTCCGCCAGGTATTTATCTTTTACCAGCATGTATATAGATGTATAAACCTTATCCTTATGACGGGTGATAAGTACTTCTAGGGCACGCTCGTTGCCTTCTGTAAATGACTGCGCTAACTGAGCATCGGAATACTGGGATATCTGCATAATTCTACTTTTTAAACGTGACGTAATGCTACGCTGGTCTTTGCCGGTAAATTGTTTAAAGTAGAATTCTCCCTATAGATTGATATTTATTTGTTTAAAATCCGATGCAAAAAACATTAAAAAAACGACACTGCCAAAAATATTAACACTTGAAAATATCGTTTTTTAACTGTTCCTATATACTAAGACGATGGTATAATAGGAAATGTTAGTAATAGTGAAGAAAAATTTTCAACTTTTTTTAGCAATGCCGTTCAGCCAGCGGGTAAGTACTGGCATATGGTCATAATAATGCCCTGTAAACTCTTCAAGACACTCAGTGGCTCCGGCTGTTATCCTTTGCCTGTTTATATCTACCTCATACTGCTCACATACGTTGAAAAGTCCTCTTGCAGCCAGTGCTTTCCCCAGGTATTCCTGCTCTGTCTGCCCCGGTGTAGGTATCAGCAATGCCTTCTTTTTCAATAGCACGAGGTCCATAATAGTAGAATAACCGCTGCGGCATACTACTGCGGTTGCCCCAGCTATCAAATCTTCCAGCGCTGCGCCACCAACCCTGGCATGCCATTCAATATGGTCAGGTATATGGGTACGTGGCTGAACATCTCTACCGGATACAAATACTACCCTCCCCTTGTATTTCATAGCCTGTGTCCACAACATATCGTCCAGCATGGTTCGCTGCGGCTCTGGCCCAGATAACAATATAAGCAGGTATTCGTCATCCGTTGCCTTTCGTCCCCCTTCAAACTGCGACAATAACCCGATATACCGGGTGTTGTCGGGTAATAGCGGGGGGTGAGATAACGCTCCGGCCAATCCTTCACCTGCGGCCAGGTCGGGCACCCACACTTCATCAAACGGTTGCAGGAAGCGGTAATGTACTTTCTGTGTGGCCCTGTTGGCCAGCTTGCCCACACCCGTCTGTACCTCCAACTGATGAGTCAGTATAACTGATGGGATCCCTTTATGATATAAACCGTAGCGATTATCGGATATAATGCCATCTATTGAGAGGTCGGCGACGTTCCGGCTCAGCCAGCGATGCTCGTTGCGGATGGCCTTTGTTATGCGCGGCAGTAACGCCAGGAGACTTATTGTTCCGGGGTGTCTTGCAGCACTGTAGGTGATGTCATATCCCGGTAAAATAACCGTCTCTATGCAGGTATAAATATTCTTTATAAACGATAGCTGCGCCTGGTTTCCGGCCACCACAGGGCTGTGTCCCAGCGCTATCAGCGCCTTTATGATGGGTACACAACGTGTAGTATGTCCCAGCCCCCAGTCCAGCGGGGCCACCAGTATGCGGAGGCCGGTTTTTTTGCTCAATAAATTGATTATTTTTACAAAAGTAATAGTTATGAAAAAGAAGGCAGGCAGAATAATTATTTATAGTTTTTTAAGTTTAATGTTGATGGAGCTGGCGCAGGGCTGTGTAAGCAGCAGTAAAAAATGCGGTTGCGGAAGCGACCTTATGAACGCTTACAGGCGCGGCCGGAGAAGATAAAAATTATATGCTTATGTGGCAGGGGCAAAACACTTGGATACATTACGTAAAAAATATTATAGCAGCCGATTTGTCGTCGGCCGTTTTCCTGGCGTCGTACCTCAGGCGTGCCAACATGAATAAAAGTTATATCGCACACCTGGAAGCTATAGATCTGCAGCGGTATAAAGTCATCCGTAAGGCCAATAAAGTGCGGGCTGCACTCAACGAATCGGCCAATACACCATTCATTTTCTTTGTAGGAAAGAACTGATCATCAGTTACATCCGTATTATTTGCGCGTTATTTCCGCTTTTAACAACTGCCGTCTGGGGTGGGCAATTTTCTTTTTTATACTTTTGTCTTTTACTCCCATTATCTTAAATTAGCAGAATAGTACACACTGGATGGAATACGAAATAAGACACTCCGGCAAATTCAATTACCTTGAAGAAGGCCAGGGGGAACCGTTGGTATTACTTCATGGCCTGTTTGGCGCTTTAAGTAATTTTAAAGACTTGGTAGACCATTTCAAAAAAACACACCGAGTTATCATCCCCCTGTTGCCACTTTTCGACCTCAGCCTTCTCGAAACCTCGGTTTCCGGCCTGGCCAAGTTCGTTACCAAATTCATCGATCATCATAAACTTCAGAATATACATCTGCTGGGCAACTCCCTTGGGGGCCACGTAGCACTGGTATATGTGCTGAAGCATCCGGAAAAGGTAAAGAGCATTATTCTTACTGGTAGTTCGGGGTTGTTTGAAAACGGCATGGGAGAGACTTACCCTAAGCGTGGCGATTATGAATACATGCGCAAGAAGACCGAACTTACCTTCTATGATCCCAAGGTGGCCACCAAAGAGCTGGTTGATGAGGTATATGAAATAGTGAACAACCGCATAAAGGCGCTTAAAATAATACAGCTGGCACGCTCCGCTATAAAACACAACCTGGGCGACGAGCTAAAAGATATTACAGCACCTACATGCCTGATATGGGGCCGTAACGACACCATTACTCCACCTATGGTTGCAGAAGAGTTCAGAACGCTGCTGCCTAACTCTGAACTGCATTGGATAGACAAATGCGGCCATGCGCCAATGATGGAAGTTCCAGACGAGTTCAACAAAATACTGGAAGGCTTTTTATCTAAACATAAATAACAGCAATTGTAATGCGCGCGCCATATTATGCACTTCAACTGCAATATGGCCTGCGTTTTGCGGTATACAATCTTATTAACGGAAAAGAAGGGATATGAGCATGATGCGGTTAATTTCACCTGTAGTACCTACACTGTTGCCAGCCGATACGGCCGATAAGGCATTGGCCATTATGGAAGATAACCGGCTGAGCAACCTGCCTGTTGTACAAGACGAAAATTATATAGGATCGGTAAGAGAGCGTGATCTTGAAGACTGGCCGGACCACGACAAAGATCTATCGGGCGCAGATCTGGCAACTTTCAGGCCGGCAATACTGGCTACAGCGCACCCGCTGGAAGCTGTAAGGTTGTTTAATCAGCTGGATGTAGACGTGCTGCCGATAATAGATTTCGACCAGAAATACCTGGGTGCTATAACCAAAGACAGCCTGCTGAAGTATATAGCAGAGACCAGTAGCCTGGACACGCCAGGGGCAATAATAGTGCTGGAAATAAAGCCGCACAACTACAGCCTGTACGAAATAGCGCGCCTGTTTGAGAACGAAGACGTGATCATCCTGAGCTCACAGATACACACCCTGCAGGATGGCACTATGGAACTGACAATAAAAACCAACCGTACTGCTACCGACGCGGTTACCTCATCGCTGGAGCGGCACGAGTATAAGGTGAAGGAGATATACGGCGACCAGAAGAATATGGAAGATGTGATGGATAAGTATGAGTTGCTGATGAATTATTTAAACATGTAACTAAGGTATGATAGCGATAGAGAACGTGTTGCTGGCCGATGACATTGTAGAGGCACATTTTGTTTGCGACCTGGAAAAGTGTAAAGGCGGATGCTGCGTAGACGGCGACTGCGGCGCACCGATAACACAGGAGGAAGCAAATACTATTGCAGAACTATACCCGGCATTCAAATCATATCTTGAGCCTGCATACATAGCTGAGATAGAACGACAAGGCACACATACTACCGATGATGAGTATGGCCTGGTAACCCCAACGGTTAACGGTGGTATATGCGTATATGGCTATACTGATGAACTGGGCATAGTGAAATGTGGCATAGAAAAAGCCTGGCGGGAGGGCAAGATCAGCTTCCGCAAGCCTATCTCGTGCCACCTGTTCCCGATAAGGGTCACCGAAACTGACGGCTACGATCTCCTGAATTACGAACCGCGCAAACAACTTTGCCGCCCGGCATGCAAGCAGGGCAACAAGCTGAAGGTGCCAGTATATAAGTTTCTGAAAGAGCCGCTCATCCGCAAATATGGCGAAGAGTTTTACGAAACCTTGGAAGCTGTTGCGGAAAAGATGAGAGAGGGATAAATTGTTACATTGTTTTTGCCTTTTTCAGCATTTCATAACTGTTCTCAGGCAACGGGTGATCATCTCTGTCCAGCTTCAGTACCATAAAGTGTAAATGAGTGGGTGATCGTTTTTTTGCTGCATTGGCACCGCTACGGCCTACAGTGGCTATCGGCTGACCCGCAGCTACAATATCACCTGGTTTTACCATTACCGTTTTGTTGTGTGCATAATACAGCAAACGCCTTTCAGCCGGGGCATAAACCATAATGTAGTTACCACCGCGCTGAACACTACCGGGCTGCCACGCAGTTTCGGTAGCCACAACAATGCCTCCTGTGCAAGAGAGCACCTGTACTTCCGCATGTGTTTTATCGTCTATGCAATCCTGGTCAACATCGTGTATGAATATATCGTGTGCCGGGTGACCGCCATGCTTGTTACCGTCGAAAAAACTGTAGCCACCCGCTATGTACCCGTTGCCGTTCTTACCTCCTATAGCACTTGCGTTGTGCCCTTTTAATGGGAATACCCAGCCGCTACATGAAGTATGACTGTGCGATCTGTACCATGCATCGGCTTGCGGCAACAATTCTTTTATCTTTCGCAGCGCCACATCTTTATTTATCGACTGGTCTCTTATCTGCGTGTTCAGTTGGTTCAGCGCTGTAAATAGTTGCTCCTGCGCTTGCGCCATAATAGCGGATAACGATAATATGAATGTCAGTATGTAACTGGTGGTCCTGTTCATCTTTGCCCGCGGCATTCCCTGTTTCTTAATCTGCGAACCGCATTACCTGGTCGGCTGTAAAATCCCACTCCGGCGTGTTTATTGTGGTTCCTTTTACCTCGTACCAGGGACTCAACCCTGCGTCCGATGGATTTTCCAGCAATTGCATTTGCTGGGCAGGCATATAGCTTTGTGCCAGCAAGTATATCTTATGGCCGGCTTTATTAGTGGCCACATCCATTATCATTTCCGCATGCCCCGGGCTACCACCCTTTATCAGCACATCGCCGGGGCGTATCTCCTCATACCTTATCTTTTTCAATTCCCTGCTCAGCGATAGCGATCCGCAATAGTTATATACCATATCCATGTATTCGGCAAAGGTGTTATAGCTGTCGGATGGCTGTCTGCTTTTTACCCATGTACATTTATTGCCCTGCACACTTATCCTATATCCTTGTTTCCATTTGCTATAATCAGCTACAAAGCCACTGGTAAACGTGAACTTGATCTTATCCCGCATATTGCTTTTATACAGGTAGTCGGCTCGTACATGCATTACTACGTCGGCACATTGCTGCAGGTCTTTGTTACCTATGTTCATATCTACAACCGCAACATAAATACCCTTATTAGGCTTCTCCCTGCCGTTGTAGTAATGCACCGGCGTGCCATCGGGCAACAATGGCAGTTGCTGTACATAAGCACTGAAAGAGCCGGTAGCGCTCTGCATACGGGTATAGCCTGCAGGCACTATTACGCGCTGTTGTATTGTCTTTCCGCCGGGGTTAATATGCTTATGTTGGGCCGGCACCTTGTTACAGGCCAGCAGAAGCAATATAGGGATGATGATCTTACTCATAGCTGATAATAAACGGGCTGTAGATACGTTGTAGTAGTAACACAAACCTACAACCCTATATGAAAGTTACAGGATTTACGATAATCCGCAATGCGGTAACGTACGATTTCCCTATTGTTGAAGCCATCTGCTCTGCGTTACCTCTTTGCGACGAATTTATTGTTGCCATCGGCAATTCCGAAGATGACACCGTAGGCCTTATCAGGCGCATTCCTTCCGACAAAATAAAAATTGCACATAGCGTATGGGACGATAGCCTGCGCGAAGGTGGAGCTGTATTAGCCGCAGAAACAGACAAGGCTTTTGCATTGATACCGGATGACACCGACTGGTGCTTATACCTGCAGGCAGATGAGGTGATACACGAAGCAGATCACGAAGCCATCTACAATTCAATGTTGCAGTACAAGGATGATCCGCGTGTAGATGGGCTATTGTTCAACTACCTGCACTTTTATGGCTCATACAATTATGTATCCGCCGATCCGTCCTCTTTTAAAAGTGAGATCAGGATCATCCGGAACAACAAGAAAATTTATTCTTATCGCGACGCTCAGGGATTCAGAAAGAGTAAAAACCTTAAGCTGAATGTGGTTTCCACTAATGCCCGAATATTCCATTACACAAAGGTGAAAGACCCATCATTGATGCAAAAGAAACATATAGAATGTTCGCGGTATTGGTACAATGATGCATGGATAGCAGAGCATCTTTACGGCAGCAACAAGTACGACTTCTCTCAGCACCTGCTTACACCATTCACCGGCACCCACCCTAAAGTGATGCTACCCCGTATAGCGCAAACTAACTGGACCTTTGAGCAAGGTAACCATACAAATAAGTTCTCTATAAAACAGCAGTTGAAGCGCGGGCTTGAAGCGGTAGGCATAGACCTCAGCTATAGGAACTACAAACTACTAAAATAGCCTTGCCGCTGTGGCAAGGCTATCAAACTAACTTCATTGATTTATCTATGTCCGTGACCACCAGGTCCGCGATCTCCGCCGTGTCCCCGGTCATGATTGTCATGGCCTCTGCCTGGACCGTGCTCAGGGCCTGGTCCACCCGGCATAGGCGCCCTGTGACTCGGATTGTTGATATGGCCCGGAGGTATATGTTGTGCCGGTCCTCGTGGAGGCATTACCTGCCTTGGCGGAGGTGCACCATGATGTTGTACCCATACGTTGTGCTGTGGGTGACGGGGATTAACATAGTATCTTTCGTCTCTTGCATCGCGGATAAAGGGCTGACCATGACGGCCTCTATAACGTGCATATTCCCGCACATACCTGTCGTGGTGTATCCATGGCCTGGGCTCATTCACTACTACTTTATATCCACCATATAGGTCGTAGTTTCTGTACCTTACCGGCAGGTAGCGCCTGGTCACCCAGGTTCCGCCATCGTAATATACATATGTCCGCCTGGGTACATCATAGTACACATCAATGTCGGGTATGTAGTAATATTCCACATAATCATACCCTACGGGGCCCCACAATGGCTGTGCACCTATATTTACATTAACACTCACCTGTGCATTTGCGTTAAAGCAAAAACAGGTAGTGATAAATAATGCGATAAACAAGATCTGCTTTTTCATATTGTTACGCTTGATTACCATTACATGTTCTAAAAGTGTGCCAGTTTTGTTGTAGCGTACCATCGTGGTAATATGCTCACAGTGCTACTTTATTGCTTTTGGACAAACTTTAGCATTACATTATCAATATTCTCAATCAATTTCCTCTTTATTTCCTCATTGGCGTTATTTTTGCTGAGTCAAACTTACTTATGAGTATTTCTAAAGAAGTGAGGACCGGCTTGCTGGTTACCATATCACTTGTTATACTGTTCGCCGGCTTCTATTTTCTTAAAGGATCCGACATCTTTTCGCAGGATTACGTGTATTACTGTAATTATGCAAAAGTAGATGGCCTGCAGAATGCCGCCGCTGTAGAGATACGCGGGCTGGCAGTAGGCCGGGTTACCGCTATAGAACTGGATGAAGAGCGTGGTGTTAAGGTAACCATAGTGGTGAGCAAGAAAATAGCTATACCACAGGGAACCGTTGCTACCCTTGTGCAGGACGGCCTGCTGGGCGGTAAAGTAATACGGTTGGATATGGGTAAGGGTCCCTCTAATGCAGAATCGAAATCTACCCTGGCCAGTGCTGAAGAGCCTGGCATGGTAGACGACATCTCTAACCAGGTGAAACCATTGATCACATCGCTAAGGGCAACTGTAAGCTCACTGGATACCATTGTAGCAAGCGTTAACATCGTTTTAGGTGAAAATAACCGTAAAGGCATACAGGGAGCTATTGCCTCCATCAACAAAACTGCCGATAATATAGCAGAACTGAGCAGCACCCTGAATGCAGAGGCCGGTGAGATAAAATCTATTGTGCACAATGCCAATACGTTCTCTGCCACGCTGGCCAAGAACAATGATACTATCAGCCGTATCATGGCCAATTTCAGCAAAACCTCCGATCAGTTGGCACAGGCCCCTATCAAAAAAACCTTCGACCAACTGGAAACTGCCAGTACCCAGTTTAGCGGTATAGTGAACAAAATAAATAACGGAGAAGGCTCACTGGGCCAGATGGTAACCAATAAAGACTTGTACAACAATCTGAACAATCTGCTCAGCGACCTTAAATCGCATCCTTCCCGCTACATCAATCTTACCGTGTTTGGCGGTAAAAAGAGGAAAGACTAAAACTTACAGGGGAAACAGAACTACAGCTTGAAGCATTTCATACATCATACTTTTTTACAGTTCATCTGCATATGCAGCCTGTTGCTGACCGGCACAGTTGCTTATGGACAAAAAGATACTACTGATAAGATAACCATTCACATCCTGAGGAACAGGGTGGTTACCTTCACCCATACTGACACCGGCGATTATTTCCGTTTTATTGGCGATGTAGTAATGCAGCAGGGCACCGATACACTGTACTGCGACAGCTTGTATCAAAATAAAACCACCAACATACTGCAGGCTTTCAGTAATGTGCGTATAGCACAGGCCGATGGGACCCAGGGAGTATGTGAGTACCTGCAATACGTATCAGCTAAAAAAGAAGCGCTAATGATGGGTAATGTAGAGCTGACTGATGGTAAAAGCCGCCTGTGGTGCGATGAACTGACTTATAACCTGGGCACCAAAGTAGGTGAATACAATAATACTGGTACACTGCAATCCGACTCCACCATGGTGAGTAGCAACCGCGGCGTGTACAACGTAAAAACTAAGGAAGCGCACTTTTACGGCAATGTGATAGTGAAAGATCCGCAGTACCACACCAAGTCGCAGGATATGCTGTATAACACCGGTACCAAGATGACGCGCTTTTTTGCCCCGTCGCTGGTGGTAGGCGACAGCGGGCGTACCATACTGCAGACTAGCCGTGGGTACTATGATAATGAGAATGGTGTAGCTGGGTTCGACAAGCCATCGTCTGTATGGTATGATGGCAAGTACATAGAGGCCGACACCCTGTATTACAACAAAAAGCAGGGACTCAGCTATGCCTACGGTCATGTGATAGCTGTAGACACAGAACACCACTCTACCCTGTATTGCGGCAAAACCATTTACTACACCAAAAAGCGGGTAATGTGGGCCTTGGAAAAGCCGGTATTGCAAACGGCAAACGGTAAAGATACCCTGTACGTACGCGCCGATACTTTTTACTCTGCGCCGATATTAAAACCGAAAAGCGGGAAGATACCCTCGGAGATGGTAGACAGCGCTATGGCTCCGGTAAAAGCTGTAGCATCCCCGGCAAAGGAAGAACGGAAGAGCCGGAAAAAGAAGAAAGAACCGGAAGTAGTAGCTGTAGTAACAAATGACACCGCAGTTGCCGACTCGACGGCACCGTTATACTTCTGCGGATACCATCATGTCCGTATTTTTTCCGATTCCCTGCAAGGTGTTTGTGACAGTATAGTATATACCGAAACAGACTCTACCATCCGCATGATCTACAACCCTATAGTATGGGCGCGCAAAAGCCAGGTAACCGGCGATACGATCATGATGACGCTGGACAGCAATAAGATAAACAGCATATATGTGCCCAACAATGCCTTTGTTGTTTCGCTCTCAGGTCCCGAAAAGTCAGAAATGTATGACCAGGTGCAGGGAAAGACGCTGAAAGGACTGTTTAAGAACAACGAGATAACCGACCTGAATGTATTCCCTAATTCTGAGGCTATTTATTATGCAAAGGACGATAGCGGTGCCTATATAGGCGTAAGCCAGGCTAAGAGTGAACGCATGCGTATATTCTTTAACGACCAGAAAATAACCCGCATATTATTGACACGCGACGTGCACCAGACCCTTACCCCACTGCAGAAAGCAGACCTGCCTGCTACCCGCCTCAGTCGCTTTAAATGGATACCGGAGCGCAGGCCAATGACCAAGGAAGAGCTATTTGATTAAGCATAGCATTCACTTTCGGCGAACAACTTGCTAAGGGAATTCCTTAAAAATGTCACCAATAGATACGGTTTTAATATTGAACAATTAATACATTGTGCATTATTCTTGTAGAAGTATTTACAACTTCAATGCTGTACTGCGAGATTACAACAAATGTGAAATATCTTGCACTTATATAAAACGTCTATGGTGAAGTATCTAAAAACAGCAGGCCTGTTACTGGCCGCAGCTGTAGCGCAGCAAACAAATGCACAAAATCTGACAAAATATATAGACCCTATGATAGGTACCGGCGGACATGGCCATACCTATCCGGGTGCCACTGTTCCTTTTGGCATGGTACAGCTTAGCCCTGACAATGGAGACCAGGGGTGGGACTGGTGCAGCGGCTACAACTATAGCAGCCCTGCAATAGCAGGCTTCAGCCATATGCACCTTAGTGGTACAGGCTGCGGCGACTGGACAGACATCTCCGTTATGCCACATACCAGCCTGATACCTGATACAGGACAATTCTTTAAGATACCATACAGCCATAAGAACGAACATGCATCGGCAGGCTTTTACAGCGTTGGCCTGGATAATGGTGTAAATGTCGCACTTACAGCTACTGAACGTGTGGGCTTCCACCGATATGAATTCCCTAAGGGCAGCACGCCATTTCTGCGCTTCCAGCTCAACTACTCCATTAACTGGGATAGCACCGTTAAAACGCGCATTATCAAGATAGACGACTCCACCATTGTTGGGTATCGTTACTCTTACGGCTGGGCCAATGTGCAGCAGGTGTATTTTGCCGCACGCACCAGCAAGCCTATCAAAAAGTTCTACCTGTTCAATGCTGTAACACATAAGCAAACCACCCTTGAAGAAGAAACAGGGAAAGAATATAACGGAGAACTGGAATTTGCCGATATGGATGGTAAGCCACTGATGATGAAGGTAGCCTTATCGTCTGTAAGCTACGAGAAAGCCCTGGAGAACATGAAAGAGATAAAGAGCTGGAACTTTGAAGATGTAAAGAAAAAGGCAGAGGCAAAGTGGGAGAAGGAAATGGAGAAGATACAGGTAAAGACAACCGATGAAAAGGCAAAACGCATTTTCTATACAGCACTTTACCACACATGCATGGCACCTGTGTTATATTCAGATGCAGACGGCTTTTACAAAAACTCGAAGGGCGCAGTACACCGCATGAAGAAAGGCCATCGCTATACCGTATTCTCTTTGTGGGACACCTTCCGCGGTCTTAATCCTTTGCTTACCATTACGCAGCCAGAGCGCAACATTGATATACTGAACAGCATGCTTGCTTTCTATGACGAGAATGGCCTGCTGCCCGTATGGGACCTCAGCACGTTTGAGACCAACTGTATGAGCGGTTATCATGCCGTGCCTGTACTGGCCGATGCGGTACTTAAAGACACCAAAGGGCTGGACGCAGAACACGTGTACCAGGCAATGCTGGCCAGCGCCAACCAAAAGCAACGCAGCACACCAGAGTACATTAAGTATGGCTACATACCTGCTGATAAGGGCGGCCATAACGTAACGCTGACTGTAGAGTATGCATATGACGACTGGTGCATAGCGCAGGTAGCCAAGAAGCTGGGTAAGATGGACGACTATGCACAGTTTATGAAGCGTGCAGACTCGTGGAAGGCACTGTTCGACAAGCAGACGGGCTTTATCCGTGGCAAAAAGGCTGACGGCACCTGGATGACCCCATTCGATCCGTATATGGCTTCTACAGACTGGTCTAAATCAATGTATGAAGAAGGTAATGCATGGCAGTATACCTTCTTTGTGCCGCATGATGTGCGTGGCCTGGCTGCTGCATTTGGCAGTAACGATGCCTTCATCAATAAGCTGGACTCTCTGTTTACCGTAAGTTCCAAAATAAATGGCGAAAGCGCACCACCGGATGTGAGCGGCCTGATAGGCCAGTATGCACACGGTAACGAGCCAAGCCACCATATCATCTATATGTATGACTTTGTAGGTCAGCCATGGAAAACACAGGAAAAAGCGCGTACTATTATTGAAACACTTTACGATGATAAACCAGAAGGCTATTCTGGTAACGAAGACTGCGGCCAGATGAGCGCGTGGGCAGTATGGAGCATGATGGGCATGTTCCCTGCCAACCCTGCTAACGGCGAGTATGCGTTTGGCAGCACAGTATTCGATGAAGTGAGTATCAAAATGCCATCGGGCAAAACAATGACCATTAAGGCAAAGAATAACAGCAAAGCCAATAAATACGTACAAGGTGTAACGCTTAACGGCAAGCCATACTCAAAAACATACATTACGCACGCAGATATGCAGAAAGGTGGCGTGCTGGAATTTTCTATGGGCGCTAACCCCAATAAAAAATGGGGCATAGACAACAGCAACTGGCCGGCCTCTGCAAGCAGGTGATCATAAATGTTATAGAACATCCAATGAGGCACGCCTGTTACCGGCGTGCCTTACTTCTTTTTATACAGGCTTACAAAAGATTCGGCAATTTCACTTATACAACTTATATCTTCCAATTTATCCCTTTACATATATTATACTTCGCTTATTGTTAATTGCTTGTGAAAACATTTATTCAAAAAATAAGCGAAAATGTTTTGTTATTCGATTGTTAACGATTACTTTCGTCAACATAAAATTTATAAAATGTCATCGGATCTTAACAACAGGGGACAAAGGCGCGACATGCTGAATAAGCTGATCACATCGCCCAAGCAAACCCGCCCCATGCGTACAAAGAGTGCCGTAGAAAACTGTATACTCAACTATGCTTATACTTATACTGACAATACTGTTGAAGAAATTATCTTTAGCAAAGTTTCGTTCTGCAAAAATTTTACGCTGACGTCAGTTGCCGCTAACAAGCTCATTATCATAGAGGATTGCATTTTCCATGGCGATATGAATATACATTGCCTGCGCAATGTGAAAATAATATTGCGCAATTGCCGCTTTAAAGCAGAGACAAACATCCTTAATTTAAAGCCGGGCATGCTGGAGGTGAACGGGTATGTGGAACGAACAGTGAACACAAATCCCATAATGCCGGATACTTATTTCCTTTCGGATATAGCAACGGTGGATGCTATTATCCTGAATTAAAGATATTCTGCTATTGCGTCACTATAGTTGAGGGGCTTTATGTGAACGCAATAGCAGAACCAAATTTTCCTTCAACTTCCATTCTTTGGCTGGCAGGCGTACATTTGTAGTCTCAAATTGTTATCAACTTGTCCAGCATCAACACGGAAAAACAGCAAATGTTCTTTAACCGCCTGCAAAAGGTGTGGAAACACATCAGTAAGCAGGCACGCAAGCAAGAAATTGCCTGTTTCCGCTTTTACGATCACGATCTGCCCGAATTCCCCTTTGCCATAGAATGGCTGAACGGCGATGTACATGCCGCAGAATATAAGCGCCGCCATGGTATGGAAGACGAAGAGCATGAGCTATGGCTGAATGCCTGCAAGGAAACGATTGCCGAGGTACTGGAGATTGATGCCGAACGCATATTCATAAAGGTGCGCCAGCGCAAAGCCGGCCGCCAGGGGCAATACGAGAAATTTAACGAAGAGAAAGAACTGAAGGTAGAGCGTATAGTGCCCGAGGGCGGCCTTAGCTTTATCCTGAACCTTACAGACTACCTGGATACCGGCCTGTTCCTTGATCATCGCATCACCCGCGGCATGGTGCGCAACGAGGCAAAAGGCATGCATGTGCTCAACCTGTTCTGCTATACGGGCTCCTTCAGTGTATACGCTGCACATGGCGGTGCGGCAACTGTAACGTCGGTAGATATGTCTAAGACATACATCAACTGGGCAAAACGCAATATGCAGTTCAACAAGCTATATAAAGATGAACAGCACGACTTTATACATGCCGACGTGATGGAGTGGCTGGATTACATGCCCAAAGACACTTACGACATTATTGTGTGCGACCCGCCTACCTTCTCTAACAGCAAGCGAATGGAAGACACCTTTGATGTGCAGCGCGACCACGTAATGCTGATAAAAAAGCTACTGAAGGGTTGCACCGAAACCGGCCGCATTTACTTCAGTAACAATTACCGCAATTTTGTGCTCGACCGCGACGCTATACCAGCCACAGTAGTAAAAGACATCACTGCCCAAACCACTCCATTCGACTTCCAGGGAAAGCTGCACAGAAAGTGTTTTATTATTGAGAAGTAGCGATCCTCGGAATTTGGTGCTTGGATTTTAGTTCCTGGATTTGTGGTTGGTTCTTACTATGACCCTGGTTCAAACTTCACCACCATGTTCTTCTTAGCCGGTAAACTGTGCAGGTAAGTGTAGATGGCGGCCAGGTCGCTACGCGTCATATTACAATACATATTCCATGGCATCAGGCTGTTGAAGCTGTTTTTGGCAATGGTTTGTGGCTTGTACGATGAATCTGCGTAAGCTTTGAACCTGTTCACAAATGCCTCTTCTGTCCAGGCGCCTATACCGGTTTCCATATCCGGAGTTATGTTAGGAGAGACTACTACCCCGCCCGATGGCAGTGGGAACCGACGTCCGCCGCTGAATGCCAGTTCCTTTATTATCTGCCCCTTGTTCTCGCGCGTATGGCATTCTATGCAGCCGCTGGCATTTACCAGGTAGGCTCCGTAGGCTTTTTTATCAGTAGTATCCGGACGTTTTGTCGGCTCGGCCTTCTTAGGTATCAGGTTAATGATAAAATTCATCGGAAAATCTGAAGTAGACTCCGGCACCTTATTTTCTATTGGCTCCAGCGTACGGATGTAAGCAATGACACACTTAATATCTTCAGGATCCATTTTACCGTAGTAAGGATATGGCATCACCGGGAACATAGCTTTGCCTTCTTTGTTGACGCCAGTGGTAATTACCCTGTACAATTCGCCATCGGTATAGCGGCTGATGCCTGCCGGCGTTATATTGCGCGAATAGTAGGAACCAGGGAAACCATACCGGTGATCGAATATCTCGCCACCTTTACCACCCGTGCCGGGCACCATAGGCCCTGCAAATTTGGTCCAATCGCGGGTACCATGGCAATCCATACAGGCCATTACACTATTGGCAAGATATTTACCCCTTGCTACTTTTTCCGGAGACTTATCGATGGTCATTTCTTCTGCCTTGCCTACATTTGGTAAGGCAGCCTTAACGTAGGTAAGCAGGCCAACAACTATTACAACAACTGCTAACAGCAGGTAGCCAAGCACTTTTAATGCCTTTTTCATGATTCTTGTTTTTTGGTGAGCGAAGATATGGGCCGAAAGATATAAAATAAGTCTTAATTTTTACTATCGCTACCTTGCACACACGTGAGATAGCATACAAGCCAGAAAATTACAATGAAACATATACTCTCACAAACAGATCATCGCCCATACCCACGCCCGCAGCATATGTGGCTATGGTACCAGGAGTGGAACAATGTAGTATTTATGCACGGGCGTGTTGATGCACAGTGGCTGGAACAGCAAATACCACAAGATGTAACGCTGGACACTTTTGATGGTAGTGCATGGATATCAATAGTAGCCTTCCGCATGGAACGGATTGGCCCACGCATCCTACCGGCTATAAGCGCTATGTCAGACTTTAACGAGGTCAATATCCGCACCTACGTATCTGTTGGAGAGAAGACAGGTGTTTATTTCCTCAGTATGGAAGGCTCCAAAAAATTATCGGTGTTCCTGGCTAAGAGCATATCGGGTCTACCCTATTATCACACCCCGATGACATTTACTGATAAGCATCTCCAAACCCCATTCCTGTCTTTTAATTACACACCTGCCGAGGTTATAACCCGCAAAAGCGAATTCGACCTGTGGCTTACCGAGCGCTATTGCCTGTACTACGATTTCCGCGATAAACTATACCGCTACGATATCCACCACATAGCATGGCCAATGCAACAGGTACAAATCAATAACCTTACTATAGGTTATCCTTTATTGAAAGACTATGCACTTGTAAATGGACGATCGCAAGTATTTCAGCCAGAAGCGTTTCACTATTCGCCGGGTGTAAAGGTGGCCGCATGGCCGGCAGAGCTTGTGTTAAAATGATGGTAACGCCGTTTCACCATGTGTGGTATGGCACAGTTTTCTAAACAGTATGGATGTGAAAACGATGAAGCTTACCTAAAAACAAATGTTATGAAACGGAAAATAATGATGCTTGCAGCATTCGCTATAATGGCCATCAACTTTAGCTCTTGTGTAGTACACGAACGTGGCTACGCCTATCGCGATCGTGGCTATCACCACCATCATGGCTGGCGCCACCACGATCACGCAAGAACAACAGTGATAGTAAGATAAGTGTGTGATCAATAGTTGGATTTAAACGGCAAATGCCCACCTCCCGGTGGGCATTTGTATGTTATTCAATAAGCTCCAGTATTAGCGCAGGAACAACAGTTCGCGATACTTTGGCAGTGGCCACAGCTTGTCGTCTACTATCAGCTCCAGCTTATCGGCATGGTAGCGGATAGTATCGAAGAATGGCTTCACTTCGTGGCAGTACATGTGCGCGCGCTTGTGCATGTCTTCCTCGTTGTTGGCCTTCTTACGGGCTTCTATCATAGCTTCTACGCTATCGTTGATCTTCTGTATATGGCCGCTCATTACGGTCAGCAGGTTCAGCTGAGCTTTGTATGTTTCATTGCCCAGGCCCAGTTCTTTAAGACCACGCACATTACTGATCATTACGTTCTGGTACTCTATAGCAGCTGGCAGTATATGGTTGGTAGCCAGGTAGCCTATTACGCGGGCTTCTATCTGCACCTTCTTCACGTAGTCTTCCAGCATTATCTCGTGGCGGGCTTCCAGTTCGCGCTTGCTGAAGATGCCATTGTCGTAGAACAACTGCTTAGATGATTCAGTAACGTATGCATCCAGCGCTTCCGGTGTTGTCTTAAAGTTGTTCAGGCCGCGGCGTGCAGCTTCTTCAGCCCACTCTTCGCTGTAGTTATCACCTTCAAAACGGATCTTCTTAGACTCGGTGATGTAAGTGCGCAATACCTGCAATACAGCTATTTCTTTCTTCTCGCCCTTTTCTATCAACGCATCTACATCTTTCTTGAACTTGCGGAGCGTATCGGTCATGATAGTGTTGAGCACTACCATTGGCGAGCCACAGTTGGCAGATGAACCCACGGCGCGGAACTCGAACTTGTTGCCGGTGAAGGCGAATGGAGAAGTACGGTTACGGTCGGTATTGTCCATCAATACTTCCGGCAGCTGTTTATGTATATCCAGCTTCAGTATCACTTCGTCCTGCTCTGTAAATTTTTCTTTTACGCGTGATTCCACTTCATCCAGCACCTGTGTAAGGTACTTACCCAGGTATACAGATATGATAGCCGGAGGAGCTTCGTTAGCTCCCAGGCGGTGATCGTTATTGGCAGAAGCAATAGCGCCACGCAGCAGGTCGGCATGATCGTGCACGGCCTTAATAGTATTCACGAAGAACGTGAGGAACATAAGGTTGGTACGCGGTGTTTTACCGGGAGACAGCAGGTTAACGCCGGTATCTGTGGCCAGGCTCCAGTTGTTGTGCTTGCCGCTGCCGTTAACACCTGCAAATGGCTTTTCGTGTAGGAGGGCCTTCAGCTTGTGGCGCTTGGCAACCTTATTCATCACGTCCATCAACAAGGTGTTGTGGTCTACCGCTATGTTCACTTCTTCAAACTGTGGTGCACACTCGAACTGTGAAGGTGCCACCTCGTTGTGACGGGTACGCAATGGAATGCCCAGCTTGTAAGACTCCTGTTCAAAGTCCTGCATGAAGGCATATACACGCTCCGGTATAGAACCAAAGTAATGGTCTTCCAGCTGCTGGCCTTTTGCCGGGCTGTGGCCCAGCAGCGTGCGGCCGCACATCATCAGGTCGGGGCGGGCATTGGCCAGGCTTTCGTCTACTACGAAGTATTCCTGCTCCCAGCCAAGCGTAGCTGTTACCTTGGTCACGTTCTTGTCAAAGTAGTGACATACATCTACCGCAGCCTTATCCAGCGCTGCTATCGACTTCAGCAATGGTGCTTTATGATCCAGCGATTCGCCGTTGTAGGCAATGAATATAGTGGGGATACACAGGGTTTTGCCGGAACCCGCTTCCATAATGAAAGCAGGCGATGATGGATCCCATGCGGTATAACCGCGAGCCTCGAAAGTGGCACGGATACCACCGTTGGGGAAGCTGGATGCATCCGGCTCCTGCTGTATCAGGGCTTCACCATCGAACAGTTCGATAGCTGTACCATCGCTCTTGATAGTGAAGAAAGAGTCATGTTTTTCTGCAGTAGTGCCGGTAAGTGGCTGGAACCAGTGCGTGTAGTGGGTTACACCGCGCTCCTCGGCCCAGGCTTTCATACCTACGGCCACCTGATCTGCAATACGGCGTTCTATTCGCTGGCCCGACTTAGCAGAGTTCATAAGGCTCTTGTAAGCCTCATCGCTCAGGTGTTCGCGCATCGTGCGACCTGTAAATACGTTGCTGCCGAACATCGCAGTGACTTTCTTCTCACTGTAGCCGGAAACGATCTTTTCATCATTCTGCAATGCCTGCAGTGCCTGAAAACGTAAATTCGCCATAAATATTAAATTTTGTGCGAATTTAGAATATTTTTCAGAAAAACAACACTTTTTGAATAATTTCCACTAAAAATACAACATTAAAAAATAAAATAATAAATTAATAGATCACCCAATCAACTGCATTATCCACGTAAGAACAGGCAAAATCGGCAGTTATAAAGTTTTTAGTAAATATCATTTGTGGTATTTTATTTTGTTGAATATAAATATTCATATCTAAAGACGTGCTGAAGTACGCTATAGGCATATGTTGCTTAAAGTCTATACCCCGGCGGCCCATCCACTTATAAACAGCCTCTTTGGCACACCAGCCCACGGTGTAATACTTAGGATCATGGCAAAGATCTTCCTGCTCTGCAGGCGAGAGGAATTTGTCCTTTATCCGCTCTATTTGTGGTGTCCAGGTTTGTATGTCTATACCCGCTTCACTATCGGTATCAACAGCCACCGCCACATACGGCCAGGAGTGTGATATAGAAAAATGAAACTCATTTTCCGGTATGCGTGGTTTGTCATGCTCGTCTTTGGCAATGGTATGTATCGGAAACTCAGCCTCCACATGCATCAGCAGAAAGCGACCAGCCATCCGCTCAACACGGCGTTTCTCCGCCTTTATTTCCGGCAACTGCATACCCGTGCGCTCCAGGAAAAAGCTTTCCGGCTCTTCTATCTTCCATATAGCCCCACGGCCTGTTGCGCCAATGTTCCATTCTTTAAGTAGTGGCATGGTGTAAAGGTAATGCAGCAATGGCTGAATTACTCCCTAGTTACTGTCATGGCATGAGTCTTGGGCCTATCAAAATGATCCAAAATAACAAGAGGCTTAGTTCGCTTATTGTGGCAGACGCTACAAACGTTGCACGCCTGGAAGCGGGTATTAGCTGATATACTACGTATGTAAGAACAAGAATGCTCAATGCCAGAGAAAATAATGGGATGGCCCATTCGTTTATGCCGATCAGGCGACCGAGCTTAAATTCATCACCGTTTATATAGTCATATTTCAGCAGGCTGTATGCACCTTTTAATATGTCATAGACCCCTCGAAGAGAAAATAGGGTAATGCATGTTAGCGCCCATTGAAATGTTGTCAGGTCATTGCGCTCTCGTTTATTCTTAGTCCGGAAAAGGATCAAGGCGAGGATGATCAGCAGCCAGGTGACGAGCGGACCAGCCACCAAAACTATAAAATCTTGTGTTTTCACTTGTTTGATGAGCAATTCATATGCCTGCTGATCAAATTTATTGTTGGTGGCCTTAATGCGATTTAATTCATCAAGTTTTATTCGCTCGTTACTCTGCTGTGTTACGCTTGTATAGGCAAAATGTATTTTTGCCTTAGCTCCATAATACTCGAGGGCGCACCAGTGACCGGCTTCATGAAGTAATATTCCTGGTATACCCATCAAAAAGATAGTTATACTTAGTCTCCAAAACAAATTTCTGTCGAGCATAGTGAAGTATAGTAATAAAGGTAATAAAAAATGTATCGGTATATCAGGAGCCTCAATGCCTGATTTTATTTGTATATTACTAACTTGTACGCCATATTCTCCCGCTATGCGCCTGATAATATTTGCTCTTTTGTTGTTTTTATCGCAGCAAACCCATGCCCAGTTCCCAACACACACCCGGCCGGGCGAGAAAGACTCAATGCTGGTTCAGTTGGCCAATGCCAAGGATGATACGTTTAAGGTAGAGATGTACCATTCGCTGATCTGCGATTATATAGTTACACAAAAAGAGAAACGCAGGTATGCACAGGCTATGCTTGCATTGTCGCAGCAACTGGATTATAAAGAAGGTATAGCTGACGCATATAATAGTATCGGCATTACATATGCACATTCACTGGCACATGCAGATAGGGCGATGGATAACTACTACATGGCGCGCTATTATTTCGAACAGGTAAAAGATCTGCGTGGACTTGGAGGAGTGATCTGCAATATGGGCGATATTTATGCCTATCGTCGCGAATACCAACGGGCGTTAGATACCCTGACCAGGGCAGAACAATTGCTTGTAGCTATTAAAGACAGCAGCACCTACTTGCCCATAACTATTTACGACATTGGCGCCTGCTACTATGGAATGAAGGACTACGATAAGGCCAGGCAAGCCTATAGTACTGCCAATGCATTTTTTAAACACCGGAAGATACAACAAGGTATGGCCGGGTGCTACTGGGCTATTGGCTGGTGTTACCTGAAGCAGGACAAGTATGATGACGCAATGGCTATGGCTGCCTTAAGCCTTGCAGCAGCACAGAAAACAGCGTGTAAAAAATGTGTGCAACTGGCCGAGAAATTACAAAGGAGGGCGAGAAAGATGAATAGTTAATGAAAAAAAATACTGTATTCACCTGCGTTAAGCAACCATATCTTCTATGAAATACTTTAAACCGTTTATAATCTGTATTGCCTACTTCTGCTATGCCTTCTTCTTCATACAACTGATGTGTTTGGCGTTGTTGCAACTGGCGGGCACTGATGCTTATTTTGGCTATAATGGGTATGCTTACCCCTGCCATGCACACGATAATATAACTATCCATTACAGCCGTTTTTCGGCAATACTGTTCCTTGGCGGTCCTTTCTATTTAACTTTCATATCTACACTTACCGGATACATGTTATTAAACCTGCAATGGAATAAGCGTTCAGTCCTAAACAAATTCATTGTCTTGATTTTGTTGAATAGCCCACTATTCTACACTGTAAGCCTCAGCCTTAAACTAATTGCATCAATAAGCGTATCCAAAAATGGCTTCCACCAGTGGTTGCCTGTTATACCAATGTCTGTTTACCTGTTATGGTCGGCTGTTCTTATTTTTCCCGTTATCATTTTCATATGGTCTGCTAAGAAATTCACAACGCGGCAGGAAAGGATAACCATTGTTACCACACTGCCAATCAGCATGCTAATTTGCTGGTTCGGATGGTTCAAATGGCTGGGGCCAATTATTGCCCCTTATTGATCGCTATTCGCTCACACACCCTCCGGCAACACCCTACCCGATATGATATACTGCATACGTATAGCCAATGCCATCAGCTGAGATTTGGAATGGGCGTTGCGCTCTATGAAGTACATAGTATCCGTCAGCGTTTTCACCAGGTCACCAAATCCTTCCAGTGTTATTTTGGTAGCGGCCAGCTTGCGTACAAACTGTGCCTCCGCATCGGGCAATGATAGCGGCGCATTCGGCACATAACGCGCACGTATGGTCTGCTCTATCAATTGTATGATGTAATGCAGGAAATTTTTCTGCGGCTCACGCCCCATCTTCGACCAGTCGTCGGCAAATTTTATCAGCAGCAACCCATTGTTGGTGAACAATGAGTTGAACAGATCTTTTACCGCCGGGAACAGGTCGTTTTCCGTATTCGCAGCAATACGCAGCGCTTCAGTATAGCTGCCCATAGCCATATGCGATACCTGCGCCGCACGTGTCGGGTCTGTTACGGAGTGATACGTTAGCGCCTGTGCTATATCGGCCGGAGGTATGGGAGCCAGCCTTACCATTTGCGTACGGGAAAGGATGGTAGGCAGTATATCGTCCGTATTCTCGGCAATAAATATCATCACCGTATCTTTCGGTGGTTCCTCTATCAGCTTCAGCAATATGTTGCCCTCTTTACCCAGGTATTCCGGGCGCCATATCAGCTGTATCTTCTTACCACCCTCGTACGATTTCAGGTTCAGCGTGTCAATTATCTCACGGCACTCATCGGCCGTTATATTACCCTGCTTGTTCTCCGCGTTAATGAACTGCAGCCACTCGTAGGTAGTACCGTAAGGGTTAGCTTCTATAAACTTGCGAAACTGCGTTATATATTGCTTGCTCATGCCCTTTACACCAGCCTTGGGCGGTATAGTGGGATAGGTCATGTGCAGGTCGGCGTGCTCCAGGCGCGATGCCTTGCTGCAATTCACACACTTGCCACAAGAGTCGGTACCAGTCTTTTCAGTACAAAAGATGAACTGCGACAGCGCAAGGGCCAGCGGCAAGCCGCCTACACCCTCAGCCCCTACCAGCAGCAACGCATGCGGAAACACATTGTTGTGCCACATCTTCATCAGTCCCTCTTTGGCAGCATGCTGCCCTACTACATCTTTTAATTGCATGAGGGGGTAAAAATACGAAATTGTGTGGTTGCCTATTAATGAGCGACTACCAGCTTTTTGCTGATGCGGCTCACCCCATGAATATCTGATATGACAACATTATAGATACCCTCTGGTATATTCTGCAAACTAATATTGTCTTCTGGGCTATCTGACTCCAGCTCCAATAAAGATTGCCCTAACATATTAAATATTATCACGTGGTGCCTGATCAAATTATTGGTCTTTACGCTTATAATCGCCGTTGCAGGGTTCGGCAATACTTCAACATCAGTAAATCCGCTGTTGACATTATCAACGCCAACCAACCATCTGAAAGCTCCATAGCAAATTAAGCCCCCTTTGTATATATAGGTATATTCCAAATTTCGCGTTTCATTCGCGTCAGAATAATTCATAGCCCACAATCCATACCCTGGATAATAGATGCTATCCAAAATGATCAAATAGTGATAATTAAAATCTGGCCCCATTGAATAGCTAAGATCTGCAGTGTCGTTCAAATAACTGATATTTTTTAACCTTCGTACGAATTTTCCCTTTATAGGACAGGAAGCATCGTATATCGAATCTTCAGGAAAATAGAAGTAATAGTAATTACTACTAGTTTCCTCCGGCATTATGTATTGGTCTATCAGCGTAGTCGTATCATAAACGCCTCCGTCCAGCTCAACATAGTGAAAGGTATCAAACGAAGGCGGTAAAACTGAACTGTATAGCTGAGTACAATGCGCATAGGTATTGTACGATACTGCATATGGTGTGGTCGTAGTGCCATATACTGTATCCAAATTATACTTCTGAACCATTAAGTAAGTATTGGTATTATAGCTATTGTAGGATCGCTCATAAACGTCTCCATCGCTAAAATTATATATGCTTTTCATCGTCGGGTTTTGAAAAGTCACTAGCCGGAAAAGCATATTGGTGGTATCCGGCATTACTCCCCTGGCCACGGGCGGCGGTACGTCGCCGAAAGTGAAACACCGACCGGTGACATAATCCAGATAAAAATCTAAAAATATGATATCAGATAATGAATCTGGCAAATGATAGGGAAACGTATAGAGATCTATTGCCTGCACAAAGCCATGGTTATTGCTGAGTTTTATTTTAACTCCATTTACCGGGTCCCAAGTTCGCGGAAAACCCGCAGTATCCGCGGAGATCAGGATTGTTTTTACAGAATCCAGGTCTCCTGCAATTGTCATAGTATCAATTGACGTAACTGTTCCATTGTAACGGATATTTGTAGCATCGTCGAAAAAGCGCCAGGTATCTCCTATTGTAGCTTGCGAACGGATGATGACAGTATCATGCCATATGTTATCAAATAACCAGGTACCATCGGCTTGCTTGATAACTTTCTTCCCCAACCAACTACCACCGGCAGTGTCTTTTGAAAAGGGGATAGTACAATATCCTCGTAAATAACCGGCCATTCGCGTTGTATGAAACGGATAGTATACACTGTCAGCTCCAATAACACCCACAGAATCTATGCGCATGCCGCGCAGGTAACCATTGCTATTAGTAAAATAGTTTTTCGGGCCAAACTGTAATGGGTTATAGTTTTGGGCATAGCCTAAAACAGGCAGCAATAGGGATAAGAATAGGACAATTTTTCTCATAGTTTTTGTTTAATAGCCAGTTAATATACATATTGACGTAGAAATAACTGGTAACGTTAGTAAAATCAATATTACCTTATTTCATGCCGGTTCTCATTCTTATTTTTCAACAACCTGTCTTCCAGTAAAAGTTCTATAGCCCTTTTCTCGTGTCCGGCAAAACCCTTTTGTGCCGTAAAACCAGCCTTCCCCTCCCGCAGTGTCACCAGTAACCAATAGGCTACAGCAATGGCTACTATTCCGCCCATGGATAAGGCTATCTCAGCCGGTAATACAGAGTGATATTGGCGGAACGTCAGTACACCGGCTACCAGCAGCAGGGCACCCGTGCGCATCAGCATCAATTCTCTTTTTCTTATGCCAATGGCCAGGTATACCAGCGGTATACCGAATGTACATGCCCAGAAGAAAATGCTCAACCCACCAGTTATGCTACCCTGCGTGTAGCGCGAAAAGCCCGTTGCTGCACTGCAAACCATATAATAGTTACCAGCAGCGTACAGTGTAAGCAACGCTACCAGCCGCACATAATAAATGCAGTTGCGGAACAGCGGCTTCAGTCGCTCTACAGGTGTAAGCAGGTAATACACTATGCCAGACACACCCATGATAGCGAAAGAAACTATGCCCTGCCCCACCTCGCCACCTTTGGTGCATATAAAGTATATACAGGCAAGCAAAGACAAAAAGGCGAAAACGCTCATAAGCCTATCAGCAAATCTTATTGCCGTAAATACAGTTGTAGCGAGCAGCATTAAGCATAGAACAAGTGTCGTTATGTGAGCTTCGGCCAACCAGTAAATTCCCGTTGGCATCAGGACAGCCGCCAACCAAATCAGCATGTTATCGGTACCCGCATTATAAAAATTATTGTTCTTTATATAAGATACTGCGATAACGTAGCAGATAACTGATGTAACTATCAACAACAAAGGGGCAAGCGTGCCAAAGACTTTTGAATAATTTGTGGTCAAGGAAAAGAAGTAAGCAAAGAAACTCCACCCAACCAGTACAGCAAGAAAGGTGGCAATGGCCAACCCAACGCGTGCATAAATATTAGGCGTGTAAAAACCGACACTGGACCATTCATATATGCGGCGATGCGCTTCGTCGCTAATAGCACCTTCATGTAAAGCTTCGTCCGCCTGCTCGCGTACATACAACTTATAGAGCCAATTGTTATTGTAAACTATCATTGTCGAATTTTCTGTTGTAATACCGCAATAATACGATCATAGCCCCGGTTGAACCCATGAGGTATATTAAACCGATAAACACAGCACCTTCACTGTCACCTATCGAAAATAACGCTCTGAACACAAATACTGCAGCACCTGCATACGCATATAGTACAGAAAACAACAGGTAGTAAAACGACCTGGCCCCTACTGCGGTATAAAAGAACCATCCGGCTATCAACGCCAGGCCCAGGAACCATCCTGCATAGCTGCCGTTGAATATGACAACGCCCATAACCATAGATAGCAGCAACACATGCATACCAAAGTTTTTGAACACCGGCGCAAAATGTGGCTTTAGTTCCATCCTGTCTATAGTCAGGCTTTTTATCACCAGTATCATACCCAGCATGGCGCCGTTAATAATGTAATCGGCATTGTCCAGGTGGCCGCCCTGTATCATGCTCATGGGCTCTACAGCAACACCCATCCACGTACCCAGGGCAGTAATTGCCATAGTGAGTATACCCTTATGGTCAAAGTAATACGCGATGAGGAACAGCAATACCATAGGTATGAAAGTGGCCAGTCCCCACCGGTAGCCAAATACATGATACTGGTATTGCAGGTAACCAAAAAAGGTCACCATCAGTAGGCTGCCCAATAGTAACATATAATCGAACCACTGGTTGGGTGGCTCTGTTTTATACCTGCTGAACGGCGGCGCCGTACGCCAGCAATAACCCAGGCAGCCTGCACTTACAAGCGCAGCAAGAATAACTATCGTCAAATGACCTATAGTATCAATATTCTTGTAGATGAGAATGCCTATGCCACTGGCCAGCATCAGTATACCGGAATAAAGCAGCGCATGCAGATCGGTAAAGAGTGACACCTTGTGTGCGCCGCCTTTCTTTTCTACCCATGCCAGCTGTTCTTCGCTGATCAGGCCCTCGTCTTTTAATTGTTTAAATACTTCGGTATGCATAATGAGTGCCGGCTATAAATGTACGGCAATAGGCAGTCATGGCTATCAATGCACTACAGATAGTATGCGGACAAGAGTAGTCAGCGCACGCTTATTTCATCACCACCTGTAGCGTCTTCCTTGTTTCCTGCTTCAGCAATATCTGCCTGCCGGCAGTAAGCTTTTCGGTTATCTCAGGTGTGTAGTGGCGCACGGTGAGCAGGCTTACATTTTCGTTGCTCAATACTTTGTAGTCGTGGCTCAGTTCTTCAGTAAGGGCGCGTATCTTATCGGCGCGGTTGTCTATACTGGCTACAAAACTGATAGCGGCATTCTGTATCAGGTTCACCTTTACTTTATGCCTATGGAAAAGCGCGTAAAGCCTGCTCAGATTGTCCTCGGTAATAAACGAAAAATCGCGCGATGTTACCTGTAGCAGCACCTGGTTCTCTTTCAGTACTATCAGTGGCGGATATTGGGCATCATTCACCTCGGCTTTTATCACCGTACCGGGCAGCGAAGGATCCAGGAAGCACTTTACGTATAGCGGAATATTATTGTTCTGCAGTGGCTTTATGGTCTTGGGGTGTATGATCTGCGCACCATAAAAGGCCATTTCTATTACTTCGTTATAAGACAGCTCAGCGATTTTTACCGTATCGCTGAACATCTTAGGGTCAGCATTCAGGAAGCCAGGCACATCCTTCCATATCGTTACCGATTCCAGTTGCAGCATGGCAGCCAATATAGCGGCAGTATAGTCCGACCCCTCTCTGCCAAGCGTTACCGACAATCCCTGTATGGTAGACCCTATAAAACCCTGCGTTACTATTGTTTTGCCGGCCTTCATTTTGCGGCCTATCACAGCCTGCACCTGCTGTTTGCTGAAGTTCCAGTCCACAGCAGCATCCCGGTAAGTGTCATCGGTCCTTATAACCGACCGTGCATCTACCCATTCGCTGTTCAGCCCGGTTTGCTCCAGGTAATGTGCAAACATGATTGTAGAAAACAGCTCGCCCAGGCACACCACCTGATCGTAGCTCATATCATAGCGGTTCCTGTCCGATTGTTTGATGCTCCTGTTCAGTTCCGCAAAATAGCGGCCCAGTACTTCCGATGCTTTTATGTACTGCGCATTATCCAGCAGCCCGCGGGCATAGTCCAGGTGCTCCAGTTCCAGCGCTTCTGCCAGGCGCGTTGCCTCAGCCAGGTTACCGGTACAGGCACTATCCACTATCCGCTCAAGGGCATTGGTAGTTTTACCCAGGGCGGAAACAACGAGCAGCACCGACCCTTGTTCCCTGGTAACAATGGGCAGCAGGGCTTTCATTCTCTCCGGTGTGGCAATCGAGGCGCCACCAAATTTGTAAACGCGCATGAAGATTAGAGTGTGTATTCCTAGACTAAATTAAATGCTAATTGCGTATAAAAGAGCGTCTGGCGGTACAGCATCAGACAAATGACTATTCAAATTTTACCCACACCAGCCTTGCCTGCCGGTCATCGCCTGTGCCTATCAATTCAATGGCTGCCATTTGCCCTTCACCATCCTGGTCGGCGGATGCGGTCATTATCATTTTATTTCTGCCATCGTTGCCTGCCTGGCTAATTAAAAACTTACGTTCAAAATTGCCATTGTGCAGCATATTGCAGGCAGCACTCCATTTACCGTCGCCCTTATCTTCTTCTGTCAGTTCGGTATGGTCGGGATTAAATATGATCTTAGATGGTGCGTTAAAAATGATATAATCGTTTGCCTTCTTGCTAATTAACACATAAGGGTATTCTCCGTTATACTTAGCACCAACCAATTTATGCGGATTATCCCATGTGCCGCGCAGTATTTTCTTGCTGTAAAAAAGAGGCACCTCCCTGCTCGCACCAGAACTATATGGCACAATGCAACCACCTATCTCATTACCCGTAGCGTCAAATGTTGAAAGACCAATATCTCCCAACCGGGTGTAAGAGATGTAAGCAATGTTGTCTTTTGCATTAGTATAGAAAGTATATTTAAGTACCTGCTTTACCAGCATTACTTTATCCCCTTTCAATACAAGATCAACAGGTTCACCTATAAAGTCTGCTATTGGCTCGCTTTCACTTTTGGCAAAACGGTTGATCTTCTCATCAGTAATAGTGTTGACAACTGATGGTTTTAACGTTTCAGCATTTATATAACATAGATATACGTGGTAGGTATATATCATTTTAAGGCGCTGTATGTCTAATAGGGGAGCTACGGCCAGCACCAGATTGTGCGATGCAGGTTCATATACCAACCGTCCTGTTACCTCCTTCTCTGCATCCGTAATAGCAGCAATTATTTCACTCTGCACTTTGTTGCCCGGTTTACAACTATATATAGCCACATTACTATTCGCTTGCTTATCTCCTGTAAAAGCAGTAGCAATATATACAGCCTTATCAGCGGCTACAACTGCATCAAGCATCAGGAAGTTGCGTGATTTTTTTCCTGGTGTTTTAATAAAGCAGGAAGATAACTGGTTATGATGCGCATCAAAATGAACAACATAAATTCCGTCACTAATACTGTCCTCTTCACTGTCGTGCGTTATAACTGCATAGTTATCAGAATATTCATCCTTTATAATATTAATATTACCCTGTTGGCAAAAGTTTCCATAAAAAGTATATTCGCCCTTTACCTTGCCAACAATCTGTTCACTCACCACTTTGCCGTCTGTTGAGCCTATTACCATTCTATAAACCTCCCCATTTTTGTGGTTCATAAACAGTACTATATCCTCACTGACCTCGAAAAGTGCATTAATTGATATAGCAGATAATTTCTTTAATTCCCAGTATTTGCTGGCCACCGATGATGTTACCACCAGTTTCCTATCCTTGTCGTATATTTTTATTTTAATGCCGTCATCGTCAGCTATATGCACATAGCATGTCTTACCATTTTTCAGCAAAAGCACCTTATTATAGCTTTCCCTTCCCGGAGCTGCAAATATCTCGCCTTCCTGTATGCTGAATTGTGCGGTGGTCGAGTTGGCAATGAAAAGCAAAATGAGCCAAAGGAATTTAATATTAAATTGTATCATTAGGACAACATGATGTTTATATAAAAATAAAGCTTCCGCAATTGCGGAAGCTTTAATAACGGACTATTGAATATGATTAGATAACTTTTACATTAACTGCATTCAAACCTTTTTTTCCGTTCTGAACATCGTAAGAAACCCTGTTGTTCTCACGGATCTCATCAATAAGACCTGAAACGTGAACAAAGATGTCCTGTCCGCCATCATTTGGCTTAATAAAGCCGAAGCCCTTGGTCTCGTTGAAGAATTTTACTGTACCTTCTTGCATTGCTTAAAAAATAAATTGTTTAATAAAACACAAACATATCAATAAAAAATCAACCTGTCAAAATTTATTTCAACACTTAACCATAGTTTATTGTAGAATTATATTGACGTGTCATCATCCGACTGACAAAATATCATTAAACTATTACAACATGCATTCTGCCAATATAATTATTGATAAGAATGGCACATATTCACCTGTAATTACTGCAAAAATGACCGAAAAAACCGGCTGGCACAGAAGATGATAAGGTTGGGTACAAATTTGTCTTAAACAATTAAAATCTATAGAAAAATGGCTAAGAACAACTCCGTTAACATCACTCCATTGCACGACAGGGTTATTGTAAAATCTGCACCAGCTGAAGAAAAAACTGCCGGTGGTATCATTATTCCTGACACCGCGAAAGAAAAACCACAGCGCGGAACTGTTGTAGCTGCCGGCCCTGGCAAAAAAGACGAGCCAATGACCGTTAAAGCAGGAGACACTGTATTGTATGGCAAATATGCAGGCACAGAGATCAGCCTGGAAGGTAACGACTACCTGATCATGCGCGAAAGCGATATCCTGGCGGTTATCTAGTCAATGAAACAATGAGACAATTAGCCAATCCGGCAATTGCTCATATAATTCAATTATCCAACTTAAAACATTAATTGGCAAATTGCCGAATTGACAAATTATTAAATTAAATATTATGGCAAAACAATTGTTCTTTAACATCGAAGCGCGCAACAAAATGAAGCGCGGTGTAGACGTACTTGCTGACGCAGTAAAGGTAACCCTGGGTCCTAAAGGCCGTAACGTAGTTATCGAAAAGAAATTCGGTGCTCCATCTGTAACCAAGGATGGCGTTAGCGTTGCTAAAGAGATCGAACTGGAAGACAGCATCGAGAACATGGGCGCTCAAATGGTAAAAGAAGTAGCGTCTAAAACTGCTGATCTTGCAGGTGACGGTACCACTACAGCTACCGTACTGGCACAGGCTATCATTTCTGAAGGTCTGAAAAACGTAGCAGCCGGCGCTAACCCAATGGACATCAAGCGCGGTATAGACAAGGCAGTTTCTGCTGTTGTCGACAACCTGAGGATGCAGTCTAAGAAAGTTGGCGCTGACAACAAGATGATAGAGCAGGTAGCTTCTATCTCTGCCAACAACGATACTAATATCGGCACCCTGATAGCTGAAGCGATGGCTAAAGTTGGTAACGAAGGTGTTATCACTGTAGAAGAAGCTAAGGGCACAGAAACTACAGTTGATGTAGTAGAAGGTATGCAGTTTGACCGCGGTTACCTGAGTGCTTACTTTGTAACTAATACAGAGAAGATGCACGTAGAACTGCAGAACCCGTACATCCTTATCTATGATAAGAAGATAAGCACACTGAAAGACATTCTGCCTATACTGGAAAGCGTGGTGCAGAGTGGCCGTCCATTGCTGATCATTGCTGAAGATGTTGACGGTGAAGCACTATCTACACTGGTATTGAACAAGCTGCGTGGATCACTGAAGATAGCTGCTGTTAAGGCTCCTGGCTTTGGCGACCGCCGCAAGGAAATGCTGCAGGATATCGCTGTGCTTACTGGCGGTACTGTTATCAGCGAAGAAATGGGCTACAAGCTGGAGAATGCTTCTATGGCATACCTCGGCCAGGCCGAAAGCATCACTATCGACAAAGACAACACAACCGTTGTTGGCGGTAAGGGTGACAAGAAGAATATCAAGGCTCGCGTTGCGCAGATCAAAACACAGATCGAAAGCACTACAAGCGATTACGATCGCGAGAAGCTGCAGGAGCGCCTTGCTAAGCTGAGCGGTGGTGTAGCCGTACTGTACGTAGGTGCTGCCAGCGAAGTAGAAATGAAGGAAAAGAAAGACCGCGTAGACGATGCACTGCACGCTACACGTGCTGCTGTTGAGGAAGGTATAGTTCCTGGCGGTGGTGTTGCTTACATCCGTGCCATCAAGTCCCTGGATAAGGTGGTAGCAGATAATAACGACGAGCAAACAGGTGTATCTATCGTTCGTCGTGCACTGGAAGAGCCACTGCGCCAGATAGTTGCTAACGCCGGACTGGAAGGTTCTATCATTGTTCAGAAAGTACGTGAAGGCAAAGCAGACTTCGGTTTCAACGCCCGCACAGAAACTTACGAAAACATGCTGGCCGCTGGTGTTATCGACCCAACTAAGGTTAGCCGTGTAGCACTGGAAAATGCTGCTTCTATAGCCAGCATGCTCCTGACCACTGAGTGTGTTATAGCCGACAAGCCAGAGCCTAAGGGCGCTGCTGCACCAATGGGTGGCGGTATGCCAGGCGGCATGGGCATGGACTACTAGTCTAAATCAAAATTCAAAAGTGAAAAGTAAGCACTCTTCACTTGGTTATAAAAATTAAAGCGCCTTCTTCCGAGGGCGCTTTACTTTTTATTCGAGCTTAACTCCACACTAAAAAAACTCTTTCAAGGACTTCCCTATTTCACAATAACTACTTTCTCAGTAAACCTACGACCATCAACTACTGCTGTTACAAAATACAGCCCTGCAGCCGCATCTACATTCACCCGCTCTTGGGTATTCGTCCATGCAGCCCATTCTCTTATCATCTTGCCAGTTATATCTGTAAGTGTGTATTGTACGCGCCTGTCGGTAGAAGATGATATCGCTACGCTGAACACGCCACTATTAGGATTTGGTTGCATAGTTAAGGTTATATCCGACACCACAACGTTGCTCACTATAGCCGGCGCATTATAATAACTCTTCTGCATGCAACCCATATGGTTCGTCATTACCCAGTAGTGCTTACCCGAGTAATCAGGAGATGCATTATAATAGTTCTGGTTGGTTTCGCCAGCCAGCAATACAGAATCAAGCGTCAGCGCATCATCATAGCCCCACTGGTAGCTGGCCTCATCACTTGCCTCACAAACAAAATCGTTACCAAAGCGTGTTACAGATGGATGATCATTTTCAGCTCCGCTTACATATACAGCAAACGAATCGCGCAGCGCACAGCCAGATGATGTCTGCGTATTCTGCAGGTATACCCAACCAAGGCCGGTAGTAGTAAAGTTAACAAGGCTGTATTGGCCGGTAGCCCCCGTAGCCCATAATGCCGCACTGCCAGATGTGCTCCAGTTGAATACCTCCCCGGCATTGGTAGTATCTGTACTACCAAAGTTCTGAAACTGTGTGGCCGCACATAATATAGATGGCGGATGAGTGGTGATATGCGGCTGATGCGCACCTTCGCTCAGTATTACATGCACCTCTTCCACACCCGTACATCCGACAGCAGTTAAGGTAAATACATAGGTAGCCGTAAGGCTGCCGCCCAGAGTGTTCACCACACTATCATGCACTGCACCAATACCCGATGCTGTAGCCGGTGATATGCCTGTAACAGCCGACCTTGTCCAGGCAAAAGCGGTGCCAGGTGTTAAGCTGGTTGGAGTATAATTAAACCACGTTGCACCACAGGTAGCCATATCTACATCGCCAGCCAGCTTTGGAGTTGGCTTTACCACAACAGAAACATCTGCTGTGTCGGCGCAACCTGCAGCAGAAACCGTGTATGTATACACAACCGTTACCGGATAAGGCGTGGTATTATCCAGCACTTCGCTAATGTTGTCACTCCCGCTATTCGCACTATTAGCTACCCCAGCCACGAATGAACGTTGCCACAACTTAACAGCAGCAGGCACATTGCTGGCTGCAGTATATGTAAATGTTGTACTGTCGCATATAGCCGGTGCTGTAAGCGGAGATATAAGCATTGGCACCACATGCACTGCTACCGCGTGATGCGCGGCAATAGTATTGCAACCTGTACCGGGCGTGTACACAACAACGGCATCGCCCTCCGACAATCCGGTAACTACCCCACTTGCAGATACTGTAGCCACCAGCGGTGCACTACTGTTCCACGTGCCACCCGCAACTGTATTAGATAGTGAGATGGCACGACCTTGGCACACCATCGTCCCCCCGGTTATCACACCGGTATCGCTCAGCGCATCTATAGTTACCGGATAAGTTGCTGCGGCTGAGCCACAACTATTAGTTACCGAATATACTATAGTATCTACGCCTGCGGATATGCCGGTTACTATACCTCCGGCTACAGTTGCATTCGCATTGGTTGCGCTCCAGGTGCCACCCGTTGCTGTATCGCTGAGGGTGATACTAAATCCAAGGCACACATTTGCCGCTCCTGTTATAACTCCTGCTCCCGGCAGCGGATTTACTGTGACATTTTTAGTTTCTGTTGCAGTACCACATACAGTTGTTACTGCGTAAGCAATAGCAACAGTTCCTCCGGCAATACCGGTTACTCCGCCAAAGGCATCAACCCGTGCAATGGTCGTGTCTGCACTTGTCCACACGCCGCCGCTTATGGTATTGGTCAGCGTTATTACAGAGGCTTCACATACTACAGTTGCCCCGGCAATAGTATCTACATACGGAGAATTATTAACAACAATAGATTTAAAGGTGGCGTTAGTGCCGCAGATGTTGGTAGTGGTATATATTATGGTATCTGCACCCAGGGTTATACCACTCACTATACCGCCGGATACTGTGGCGTTGGCATTGGTAGCACTCCATACACCACCGCTTACAGATGCAGTGAGGGTAATATCTGTTCCTGTGCACACACTTGGCGGGCCGGTTATAAACCCGGCAGGAGGTAATGTATCTATGGTCATTGGGTGCAAAGCATGCACCGTACTGCAACTATTGGTAACAGTGTAACTGATCGTAACATTACCCTGGCTTATACCGGTCACCACACTGTCGGATACAGCTGCACGAGCGTTGCTGGTGCTCCAAACGCCACCGGCTACCGTTTCGGTGAGCGTAACAGACTGACCTGCGCATACACTTGAAGGCCCCGATATACTACCGGCTACCGGTGCCAGTTCTATTGTTATTCCCTTAGTTGCTATGTCAGTGCCACAGCTATTCGTCTTACTATAGGTAATTGTATCTGCCCCGGCAGTAACACCATGCACAACACCGCCTGCTACTGTTGCATTGCTATTCGTAGCTCCCCATACGCCTCCAGGTAATGACGCGGTAAGTGTGACATCTGTCCCGCCCGAACATACCAGTGAGGGCCCGCTTATTATTCCCGCATCCGGCAACGGGCTGACCACTACCATCTGCGTATCAGTTGCCGTGCCACAATTGTTTACGGCTGTATAAGATATGATCACATTGCCGGCAGCTACGCCTGTTACCACACCATCGCTCACAGTTGCCCTGCTTGTGTTGCTGCTGCTCCAGGTACCCGATGTTGCTGTATTGATTAATGTTATCGTAGCGCCACCTGCACATACAGTTGTTGATCCGTTAATATGCCCGGCATCAGGAGCTGGCTGCACATTTACCAACTGTGTATCTGCTATAGTATTACAGCTATTAGTAACGCTGTAAGTAATTATTGCGGAACCCGCAGCCACCCCATAAACGGTGCCACCTGCTACGGTCGCCACTCCATTATTACTACTGCTCCAGGTACCACTTGCAGCTGCCCCCGACAGCGCAATGTTTGTGCCGGCACATAAACTATTAGCACCGGTAATGGTTCCCGAAAGAGGTTGCGCCAATACCGTTATAAGTATCGTATCTGCTGTTGGGCCACAGCCATTGGCCACCGTGTAAGATATGATCACCGTACCCGCCGAAACGCCTGTAACTACCCCTGCAGTAACTGTAGCCCGCGCAAATGCGCTTGTACCCCATACACCGCCAGGTGTTGTATTGGTCAAAGTAATATCCGCACCAACGCATACTGTTGTTGGGCCGGTTGTTACATTAACAACAGGAAGCGGATTTACCGTCACCAGTTGGGTATCCACAGCAGTACTGCAATCGTTGGTTACCGTGTAGCTGATAATAGTATTGCCACCAGCCACACCATGCACTATCCCAACCGCACTTACAGTGGCTACACCCGGCACCGTAGAACTCCATGTTCCACCTGTAGTGGCATTACTAAGGGTAAGGTTCTGCCCCTGGCACACCACATGTCCGCCGTTAATGGTACCTGCATCTGCCTGGGGATTAACACGAACAGCCTGAGTATCGCTTAGTGTGCCGCAGCCGTTGGTAACCGAGTAAGAAATAATAGCTACACCCGCAGACAAGGCTGTTACCAACCCTGCATTATCTACCGTTGCTGTAGCAGGAGCGCTGCTGCTCCACGTGCCTGTGGTTACTGTATTACCCAGTGAAAGCGTTAGCCCTGCGCACACAGATGTCGTACCTGTTATGGTACCCGGAACAGGTTGAGGGTTTACTGTAACCATCTGGGTATCTACTGCCGTACCGCAGAAAGCACTGCCTACGCTGTAGGAAATAATAGCAGTACCCACACCGTTTCCGCGCACGCTGCCACCACTATTTACAGACGCTATACCACTTGCACTACTGCTCCACGTACCACCTGTCCCGGTGGTGGCCAGGGTAATGGTAGTTGTAGCACATACAAATGCAGGCCCGGATATAACACCTGCCACAGGAGACGCGTTCACCGTCATTAGCCATGTGGCAGAGTCGCTGTTGCAACTATTGGTAACTTTATACTTGATAGTTACTGCTCCCGCCGATACCCCGGTCACAATTCCGGTACTGCTTACAGTTGCTTTAGTGGTGTTACTGCTCGTCCACACACCATCCGGCGCTGCATTGGCCAGTGTAGCCACTGCCCCCTCGCATACCGTAGATGGACCTGATATAGAGCCCGCTACCGCGGCCACATTTACCGTAAAAGAAAGGGTGGCTGAGCTAGGCCCGCAGGTATTGGATACCGTATAGGAGATAGTGGTAACACCTGGCGCACTGACACCGTAAACAGTGCCATCGGTGCCAACAGTTGCCACAGAAGGGGCTGAAGATGACCACGTACCCCCTGTCACATATTCGCTTAGTGATGTAGTTGTAGCACCGCACATAGAATGTGCACCACTAATAACACCCGGCGATGGCGACGTATTGACAGACACAACGGTTGTCTTTGTATCCGTACCACAGGTATTGGTAAAAGAGTAAGAAACCGTGTCCGGGCCAATTGCAATACCGGTTAGGGTAACAGTTGTGCCGCTTATTACACTGCCGATCGTGGCTATTGCAGGGTCGCTTATGCTCCAGGTGCCGCCGCTTACCGCATTGGTCAATGTTATGCTGGCACCGGCACATACCGTTGTCGTGCCGCTGACAGATGATACTGAGGGTATAGAATCTAACCTAACTATTAATCTTCTGCTGTTGCTGTCGCCGCCGGCAATTGTATAGTAAATGATCGTATCCAGCCCGGGTGTGGATGGCGTAAGAACACCGGTGACGCTATCAATTGTTGCCCGGCTGTTAGTAACCTTCCATACCCCACCCGTTACTGCATCAGTATAGGTTACCGGCACCCCAAAGGCGCAAATCTTTGTTGGCCCGACAATGGTATCTATTGGGGGGAGCGGATAATTGCGCCAGACGGATAGTGAACCGTTATAATTATTCGCCACTAATACTTCAGGGTAAGAGTCTCCGTTTATATCGCCTATGCTTACACCCAAGGGTATAGTACCCACTGTAAAATCCTGCTTCGCAGCAAAGCTTCCCGACGTAAAGGCAATACCCGCTGTAGATGTATTTCTGAAAATTGAGATCTTATTCGTCCCTGCATTTGAAACAGCAATATCAGGCTTACCATCTCCGTTGATATCTCCGATAGCAACGCCCGACGGAGATGACAAAGTAGAATATGCCTGTGGTGCTTCAAAAGAAGAAAGTGTGATAGTTGTACCTGCATCACATATGTTTCTGTATAGGCCAATGACGTTAGAACTGGTTACAGAAGTGACAATATCAAGTTTTCCGTCACCATCAATATCAACAGTTTGCACATCCGAAACTTTACCGGCTGCCGGTAATATTACTCGTGGCAGAAAACTTATATTCCCGGGTACGGATACATTTTGAATAACAGATATTGTCTCAGATGAATCATCTGCAACAGATATATCCGGCAACCCATCCATATTTATGTCGCCTGCACTTAATGAGATAGGCAGCAAGCCGCATCTTGGAGTATCCGCTAACAGAAAATCTATTCCGCCAACTGTTGTATACGTGTTCCTGAACACAAGAACTTTTGCGGAATCCCTTGAAGACAAAGCGACATCTGGCATGCCATCCTTGTCAAAATCCGCGATCTCCACTACGTATGGTGCTATACCTGCCGGAGATGTTGAAAAACTACGACCTGCTGTTTCAAAAGCTATTGCACCAGGCACAGAAATATTCCTGTAAACAACAAACTTAGCCGCACCTAAAACGGCTACAACTATATCTAATCGTCCATCCGCGTCAACATCTGCTAGTTTTACATTGGTTGGTTGATTACCGGGCACCAGTGTTTGTATACTAGTCAAACTGGAAAAATCAATAACAGGGCTTGTACTTGTATTTGCAAAAATCCTTAGACTACCATTTACTGAAGGGCTACCTCGAAGGTCTACGACAACATCTTGTTTCCCATCCAAATCCAGGTCTCCCAGCACAGCAATATATGGCAAAGACATACCCAACCCGGCACCAACTAAAAAAGCTGTTGGGAACGAACCTTTAAAATTAATAGTGTCGGTTATAAAATAGTCACTTCTGAAAGTCGGCAGAAATTTCCGGTTCCCTTGTATGCCAGTCAGTCCGGTGGTAGCATTCAAAACCGTTATCGGACCAAATATGGCTCCGGTATCTGCTATTACTTTCAAAACTGTTGAAGATGCATGTATTACCTTGCCTCTTACTGAGCCGAAGTACACAATATTGTTGGCCGTTGCAATATCGAAATTAGCTCCGTTAATAATTACCGTATCTCCTTGCTTCGCAATGTCAGGAACTACTGATGTGATTACGGGCACTTGCGCAAGCAAGTTTGTTGAAGCTTTTGATACAAACAATAGCAATAATAAAGAAAAACGTAGGCATGATAAGGCTCGTCTTTTATGCATGAGAGGTATGTTTTCCGTAAGCTAAGGTAGGCATACACATGCATAAAATGCGCATTTTTATCCCTTATTTACAATTATTTGGTTAATTACCCCACAGTATACTCACTAAGCAAAAGCGGCTTTGATGCTATCCCGCATCAAAGCCGCTTTACTATTATCTCAAGAGGTTCTACCTCGCCAGTTCAAAATGAATTGCCTTTGCCAGGTGCTCAGAACGCAGGTTCAATATGTACATGCCATTTGCTAATCCTTCGTTCAGCTTAATAGTATTCTCCATAGCCCCATCAACTGTGGTAAAATGAGCTGTGTAAACTACCTGGCCCAGCATATTGGTCACCTCGGCGGTTACCTCTTCGTTAATCGCTATACCGGTGTTGCCTATCACGGTAAAGTCACCACGGTTCGGGTTGGGCACAATGTTCACTACGCTGTTTGGCGAATTAACGTTCTGCACACCTACATTATCTCCAATAAATACCTGTGCATAACCATATACTGATATGTGATTACAGATATCATTCGTGGTCATCACGCAGGTAAATATGTCGCCATGTGCAAACACATTGGTAGAGTAAGTTAACCCTGTAGCGCCGGCAATATTTACACCGTTACGCTTCCACTGGTAGCTCGGGTTAGATCCCGGATTTACCGGCGTCGCAATAAACGTAGCTGTCATACCTGGGGCCAATATATAACCCGGACTAACACTTACGCTGATGGACGGAACCGGTACCGGCACAACTGTTATGGTATGCGGAGCACTGGTTACAGAAGTGGCAGTAACACAAGGGAAGTTGCTGGTCATGGTAACCGTTACAACATCGCCGGTGTTGGCCATGTAAGCCAGGGAAGCACCTGATACAGTACCTGCCGGAGCAGCTACGCCATTGATAAAGAACTGATAAGAAGGGTTAGTACCGCCGCCTGTTTGTGATGCTACAAAAATTGTAGGATACAATTCACACGCAGTGTCAGAACCTAGCAAGGTAACAGTTGGTGTTACGTATGGGCTCACTGTCAGGTGCAGTGTGTCCGTTGCAGTATCAACCAGCGGGCAAACATAGTTACCGTGCACTACTACAGTTATCACGTCGCCATTGGCTGGTATGTAAGTAAATGTACTGCCCGGCCCTACGTTCACACCATTCACCTTCCAGTTATAAGTAGGAGATGAACCGGCGAATTGCGGGTTAGGATTAAGGGTAACCGGTACACCCAAACATGTAGTATCGCCACCGGCGCTCGGCGCAAGATTTAGTACAGGTGTTCGCCGCGTCATCACGTTCATCTTTATATAGTCCGTTCGCACAATTGGGGTAGCACATATGGCACTGCTGGTCAGCTTACAACTCACTGAGTCATTGTTACCCGGGGTGTAAGTATAGGTAGCCCCCGTCGTACTCACCAAGGTGCCATTTACACGCCACTCGTAGCCAGGTGCAGGTCCACCGCCGGTTACAATTGCCGTATAAGTAACAGAGCTCGACTGGCAAACAGAAGCAATACGCCCCGACAGTGTAATTACCGGGCTTGCCGATATTGCCAGTGTAGGCACAACTGTATCATAAGACGTGAGCGCCATAGTATCAAAGCAGCCAAAAGCAGGCGTAGTGTATGATATGGTTATTGATCCTGCGGTGCGGCCATGTACTAAACCAGTAGCGGTATCTACCTTTGCAATCGTAGTATCAGTGCTTGCCCATACACCTCCGGAAACGTCAGTGATCAGCAAATTAGTATACCCAACACAAACCCGAGGCGCCCCCGATATAGTTGGTGCATCATGCACCGTTACCGGCACAAATACGCTACAGCCTGTAGTAGTAAGCGTGTAACTGATCAGCGCAGTGCCGCCCGATACGCCCGTAACCACACCCGTACTGGCATTTACTACAGCCACCCCAACATTATTACTGCTCCATACACCAGGTGTTGTAGGATCGGATAAAGTAATGCTGGTATAAGGGCACAATGGCGTAACACCTGTGATAGCACCCGGAGGAGGCGTAACGGTAACTGTTTTAGTAGCACGGCAACCTGTACTTGGCAGCGTGAAAGAAATAGTAGTAGTTCCTAATGTAGCACCCGATACTATGCCTAATGCATTGATTGGTGCAGCCACAGGGTTGCTGCTGCTCCATGTACCTGTAGACGGAGTATCTGTTAATGTCATAAATCCGCCAAGACATACTGTAGAAGGACCTGTAATGGCACCCGGAGAAGGAGCCACGGTTATCGGCGTACTCACGGAACAGCCGGTTGCAGTAAACGAATAAGTAACTGTGGCACTACCCGGAACTATACCCGTAACAGCACCGGAAGCAGGATCTATGTTAGCTACAGTAGTTGGTGCAACTGTCCATGTACCACCCGTTGGGGTACTTGCCAAAGTATTGGTAGCGCCTACGCATGCAATGGTAGATCCGCTGATGCCTGAAGGGGTAACATTAACTATGAACCCGGTAAGCGTAATAGAACAGCCTGTAGACGTTTGAGTGAACACAATGTTGGTAGTACCCGGGGTAACGCCGGTAATAACGCCGGTTGATGAACCTACCGTTACTATACTACTAGAGGGGCCTGAAGCGCTCCACGATCCCGGTCCGTCAGCGTCAGCTAAGGTAATGGCTGAACCCTGGCACACTGCATTGCCACCGGTAGGCATAGATGGTAATGAATTAACTGTGAAGGGCTGTGTAACAAAACAGCCGCCCGGCATGGTGTAAGAGATAGTTGGGTTGCCTGCCGATGCGCCGGTAAGGGTAACTGTACCTCCTGCGCTAAGCACAGAAACTGCAGATGTAGAGCTGGACCATGTACCAGTAGTGGCAGTATCGCTAAGCGATACACTCTGACCTATACACACTGCAAAAGATGATCCGGTAATAGGACCCGGCACCGGTTTAACAGACACTGCATAACCAACCGAGTCTGTACCACAGCTATTGGTTACGATATATGATATAGTAGTATTGCCTGCAGCATTACCACGAACTACGCCAGATGAGTTAACAGAGGCAACTGTTGGTGATGCCGAACGCCAGATACCTGAAGGTGTGGCATCGGACAAAGTAAGATTTGTACCGACACATAATGTAGTAGAAGCTCCGGTAATAGGCGCAATGATCGGGCCGGGAGATACTGTAACAACCCTGGTTGCCGAACAGCTGCCAATGGTATACGATACAGTAACATTACCGCCGCTGATGCCGTGCACCATACCCACGCTGTTCACCGTGGCAATAGACCCTGTTGAAGGAGACCATGTGCCGCCTGTAGGGCTGCTGCTTAGTGTGGTATTGGTACCGGCACAGATAAGTGCAGTACCGGTAATAGTCGATGGGGTGAGATTGACGGTTAATGGCCATCCCTGCCCTGCACTGCCACAACCATTGCTTATTGTATAAGATATAGTAGCATTACCTGCGCTTTGCCCGGTAATGGTTGCAGTAGTACCACTAACCAGCGTTACCGTTGCTATAGAACCCGCAGTGCTACTCCAAGTACCACCGGCGCTCACGTCATTCAATGTGATGGTAGTGCCTGCACACAAAGTGGTAGCTGTTCCGGTGATTAACGACACAACAGGCAGCGGATCTACATGGAATGCCAATTTTTGAACTGCAGTATCGTAATTACAAACCACCGTATAAATAGCGGTATCATTACCGGCTGATATAGGATAAACCTTGCCAGTTGTAGCATCTATAGTAGCCCTGACAGTATTGCTGAGCGACCATGTACCGCCAGCTGCCGTATTTTTAAAAGTGTCCGTTGTACTTGTAACGCAAATGGCTATATTGCCGGTTACAGGCCCTATTAGCGGGGTGCCGTAGTTTCTGAATATTGAAACACTTCCCAGGGGCAACACCTGGCTATTTGCAGTAATGATATCTAACTTCTTATCCCCATCGACATCCGCCATAGTTACGCCAATTGGACCAGTGCCAGAAGCTAACGAGAGTGAAGCCGAAGATGTCAAGGTTATTGACCCGCTTACCGAATTATTTTTATAGATACTTACTGAATTGTCAAATAACAGTCCTGTTGCTATATCAACCTTTCCATCTGCATCAAAATCACCGGCAGCTAACCCTATGGGCGTCGACCCAGTGGTAGCGATGTCTTGCCTTACTGCAAAGGACGACCCGTTGATTATACCCGGTGTTGCGGTGTTTCTGAAAATGCTGACATAACCAGGATTGTTCAGTTGTGCAGATGTTACAATAATATCGGCCTTACCATTATCATCAAGATCGGCGGTGATCACCTGTCGCGCTTCATCCGGAAGACCAAATTCAACCTGGGCGTCAAAGTTTAGCACTCCTGCTGATGATGAATTCCTCAATACCGATATAGAGCTAGGTAAGCCAACCCCGTCCTCCTTAGAGTTGGCAGTAACAATATCCATTTTACCGTCACCGTCAAAATCTGCAGTAGCTATACTTACAGGCCAGGCATATGAAGAAGGAACGGCCGGTAATAATACAGGCGAAAAAAGTGGAAAAGACTTAGGTGTACTGAAGTTGGTGCTTGTAAAACCACCGGCAACGGTAGTAGTGATATTATTCAGGAATATCTTTACAGAATCATATCCGGTAGATGGGTATGGACTGGCATTAACTACTTCTCTTGCAGCAGCGGCAATATCAGGCTTTCCATCCCCGTCAAAGTCTGCTACGGTAATTTCTGTCATATACTCACCGACCGGGCTGCCTGACCCAAAAGTGCCCAACAAACTTCGATAGTTAGTCGCCCCCACTGTAGCAAAAGAAATTGCTCCAGTTGTACTCGTATTCCTCATCACAATTATGGCACTGGTTTTGTTACATGCCACTACTACATCTATTTTACCATCCCTGTCAAAATCCGCGAATTTAATACTTGATGGGCCGTTAGGAGTAGAAAACGTTTGAGCAGCGGCAAAAGATGATGCATTAATAACTCCGGCAGTGCTAGTATTTCTGTAAACAGACAAGGAACTGCTGCTATGGTTCGCAACAACCATATCCAATTTGCCATCGCCATCAAGATCGGCAAATGCAGCAACATATGGCTCAGTTCCTGCTGTAAAGTCAACCTTGGGTTTCAAACTATTGGAACCTGCAACATAACAATTATTAAATTGCGGGTTAAACGGTTCTAAAGTACCTACCCAGCCATAAGGTGTTGTATTATTTGCCGCGCGTATCCGGTCATACGAAGCTCCCACAGGCACTTTAACAGCCAAAGTTGTCGTACTGCCCGAAAGCATGTCCGCAGCCTTAACCTTTGCGCCCCCGAAAAACACAGAATTATTCGTCAGCGTAGTACTGAATCCGCTTCCGGTCAGTGTAACAGTAGTGCCGGGAATAGCCGAATAAGAACTGGACGTGAGTCCCTGAGCGATAGAGCTTTCACTATTAAAAACCATGAAAGTTGAAGCAACCGCCATCACTAATTTCCCTGCAGCACTCTTCAAACGTGGGTAATAGTTTTTCATCATAAATTATTTTAAGCTATTAATTTTTGCTGTGTTCACTCCTCTCTCCTTCAGATCTGCACACCTGCTTTTGGCTTTGCCATACGCAAGTAGCCCACTCTTCGTAGAAGGCGGAAAAAATCAAGGTTAAAAATAAGGAATAATTTACAATATCATATTTTTTGACCCCTTACTGCCAAATTTTATTTTTGTTCGCGCACGCACTACCAACATTTGCCCAAAACACTTATTTTTATCCCTCAGGTTTATATATTTGCAACATTGCAGACATTTGTTCTGCTACAACCAACTAAACAACACAATATGCTTGGCCACTTTACGATAGTATTATTGCTCGTAGCTTCTCTGTTCAGCTCTTCAGCCTTTGCGGGAGACAACAATTATTTCCAGCATAAAAAGTTCTTCTGGCTTTGCAAGATCCAAAAAGAGTGTTTCTACTGCGAATCCTGCTCTAAGGAGATGTACAAGATCAAGATCAAAAACAATACAGATAAAAAAATAAAATCCATTTATTATCAATATTACTCCCCTTTGTACAGCAAAGTGGTAACCCGCGAAGCCGTGGTAGAGGGTGATGTAATAGATAAACAGAATATCGGGTACCTGTTCATCTGCGTAGATAATCGTTACCATTGGGCAATCAGCCGTATTGTTTACGAAGACAACAGCACAGAGAATTTCCTGGTAGACGGTCCCCTCAAAAAATTCCACCAGGATGCTGACGAATGCGACTGTAACCTGACACCAATGGACACAAGATATTAATACTTACAATCTTAATCTTATATAAAGGACCTCCGGGTCCTTTTTTTAGCGGCTGGCATCAACTAGCCGGTTTGGTCTAATAATCATTACTTTGCTCTGTGTTTAGCGCCATCGTCTTCTGGGCCTTTGCCGGCTGGATAGTGATACAACTATTATATGCCGCGCTCATGTTTGCAAGGTTCCTCTCCCTGCCAACAAACACTGCTGTGCTGGCACCGGCGCTACGCCGCCCTGTGAGCATTGTTATCTGCGCCAAAGACGAGGCAGACAACCTGGCAGCAAATCTGCGCCATGTATTGCAACAAGACTACAAAAGCGAATCGGGCGACATTTTATATGAGGTAATTGTGGTAAACGACTGCTCCTCCGATGCCAGCCATCAAATTTTATCCAATTTGATGCGCGAGTTCCCACAGTTACGCGAAGTAGTAATAACACCGGAAACACCACGAAATGTGGCAGGCAAAAAATTCGCGCTGAGCGCAGGGGTCAATGCCGCCAGTTACGGTTGGCTATTGCTTACCGATGCCGATTGCCGGCCGGCGTCTTCTTTATGGTTGGCACATATGGCAGCCCCGCTTGCCGGTGGAAAAGAAATAGTGGCCGGCTACCCTGCTCATGTGCAATTGCCGGGCATCCTCAATAAGTTTATCCGTTGGGAAACCACCCATACTTACCTGCAACTGGCCAGCTACGCTATGGTAGGTAAGCCTTACCTGGCAATTGGCCGCAACCTGGCCACTACCAAAGCGGCTTGCCTGCGCACCTATGCAGATCCACACTGGGCCGCTGTACCCACCGGCGATGACGACCTTCTTGTAAAGCTCAACGCGACTAAAGACAATTTTGCACTACTGGTGCACCCTCAAGCCTACACTTATTCCAACACCCGAGAAACGCTGCGGGCCTGGATGAAACAGAAAGAACGCCACACATCTGATGGTAAATACTACAGCGGAAACATACAGGCGCTGCTGGCTGTTTACGGCATATCGCAGGCTGCAGTATGGGTGTATTTTGCCTACCTGGCATTTACCACGTATGCTGGTATAGCTGCATTACTACTGTTGGTTCGCTGTCTCGTGTATTGGGTGCTATGGGCCGCCACAGCCCGCAAACTGAAGGAAAAAAATATAATTTACTTCATGCCACTATTCGATATAGCGTGGATGCTCTATAATTTTGCATTTTTGCCATTCATACTCAAAAAAAACCGCCAACATTGGACGTAATCTTAAAATACTTCGCCGACTTTACAGAAACCCAGATGGAGCAGTTCAGCCAGCTGGAAGAGCTATATAAAACATGGAATGAACAGATCAATGTGATATCACGTAAAGATATCGATTCGCTCTACGAACGCCATGTACTACATTCACTCAGCATTGCGGCAGTATGCAACTTCGATCCGGGTACAGAAGTGGTGGACATTGGTACCGGTGGGGGTTTCCCGGGGATTCCCCTCGCTATATTCTTCCCCGAAGTAAACTTCCTCTTGTCTGATAGTATAGGCAAAAAGATAAAAGTTGTCAATGAGGTTGCTTCGGCCATAGGACTTAAGAATGTAACCGCCGTTCACACGCGGGTGGAAGAGATAAAAGGCCGGACATTCGACTATGCTGTATCGCGCGCTGTAGCGCCTCTTGGCGAACTATGGAAGTGGATCAACCCGCTCATCCACAAAGGCCAGAAAAGTGACGAGCTGCCCAATGGCCTCATCTGCCTGAAAGGTGGCGACCTGCAAAAAGAAATAGCCGAGTCCGGACTTAAAAAAATTGTACAGGCCTGGCAGGTAGATGACATCTTCAACGAAGATTCATTCCGCGAAAAGTACGTCATCTACGTGCCCAAGCTTTAATCGACAATTACAATTCGTATAGCAACAATAAAAAATATTTTTTATCAACATAAATTACCCTATTTTTACTTTGGATCATTAAAATATTCCCTATGAACAAGTTCTTATTTAGTGCAGGTATTGCCGGCTTTATCACCGCCGTATCATGCCACAAGAGCATCCAGGGTCCTTCAGGCACTACTACCCTCGAGCTCCCATCATCCACTGCAGAGTACTTTACTGCAGGCGTTCAGTACCAGAATCCCAACATCAACGAAAAAGCTACGCTTGGCCGCGTACTGTTTTACGACGGGCATCTGTCGCTGAACAATGCAATATCATGCGCCAGTTGCCACAAACAGGCACTCGGCTTTGCCGATAATGTAGCTTTCAGTACCGGTTACGAAGGCCGCCTTACCGGCCGTAATTCCCAGCCTATTACCAACCTGGGCGGCACAGATCTTATGTTCCAGTTCGACCTGATCAACAGCACCTCGGGCATATTGTTCTGGGATGGCCGCGAGACCAATGTAAAGAACCTGGTGGCACGCCCTGTAACCAATCACATAGAGATGGGTGTAACGGACGTGTCGGAACTACCGGCAAAACTTTCATCGTTGCCATTTTATCCTGATCTGTTTAAAAAAGCATTTGGTGATGAAGAGATCACAGCCGACCGTATTTCCGAGAGCATCGCCGCTTTCCTTATATCCATCAGGTCTCAGAATACCCGCTTCGATCAATATAAGCTGGGCGATAAAACTGCACTCAATGCGCTGGAACTACAGGGCATGAGCCTGTTCACACAAAAGTATAATTGCGAAAGCTGTCACAGAACAATTACAGATATGTACTCTTCCAGCGGCTTTGTAGATATAGGGCTTGATGAAGTATGCACAGATCCGGGCAACGGAGCCGTGAACAACATCCCGGAGAATCGTGGCAAGTTTGCCGTTCCGGGCTTGCGTAACGTTGCGCTGTCTGCGCCTTACATGCACGATGGCCGCTTCAAAACGCTCAACGATGTATTAGACCATTACAGTCACGGCATCCAGAACAGCCCTAACCTGTCGCCGCTACTGCGCGATGAGAACAACAAGCCCATGGCCATGAATATTCCAGACCAGGAAAAGCAGGCTATCATTGCGTTCCTCAATACAATGACAGACTTTACAATGATCACTGATCCAAAATTCTCCAACCCTTTTAAAACTAAATAGTTATATGAAAAAAATGCTGCTTTCTGCCATCCTGGCCACGGGATGCGCCAGCCTCGGTTATGCTCAATCCGCAACAGATGTGGCACCCGAAACAGGCAAAAGCGAAAAGAAATTCGACCATTATTTTGGTGTTCAACTCAATGATCTGCTCAGGCAGGTCATTAGCTTTAATAATACCACAGCTGCGGCAAACAACAATCCGTACCTGCTCACCTACAATATTAACCACCACAAAACCGGCTGGGGATTGCGTCTGGGGATTGGGGCTACCATCAGTTCTTCTGCCACCAACGATAATATCACCCGCCGCAAATCCGACATTAACGATTACCAGGTACGTCTTGGTATAGAAAAGATGTTCAACCTTTCCGGTAAATGGACCTGTGGCGTTGGCCTCGACGGCATCATGAAGTCGAACGATGACAAAACCATAGCCATTACACAAACTGCCGGCACTCAGTTCAAACAGACAACACAGACCACTTCCAAAATAACAAGCTATGGTGGTGGAGCGATGGCATGGCTAAGGTACAGTCTTACCAGCAGGGTCATCCTGGGCACAGAAACCAGTTTCTACTACACCAGCGGCAAGAATAAACAGACCATCATATTTACAGACGATAGCCAGGTAACGACGATCTCTGAAACAAATACAGATAACGATGCTACCGAAGGAAAGATCGCCGTACCGGTAACCTTTTATATAACTGTAAAATTCTAACCCTAAACCCACATAAAATGCCGCTAAAGCATCTGAATAAATCTCTCTTGTTCCTTGCTCTTCCGTTGGGTGCCTGGGCCCAGGTACCAGCCGATTCAATGGCGCATGGCTTCCACCTCGATCACAGTATCGGGGTACAGGTCAATAAGCTTACTGCGCAAATACTTAGCCTCAACAACAACAATACTATCAACGATAATCCCTTCCTGCTTACCTACAATATTACCGAACGCCGCACCGGCCTGGGATTGAGGATTGGCGCAGGTTACGACTACCAAAAACTGGACCAGAACGAGAGCAATATATTGAACCAGTCCGGCTATACTACATCCAACACGTTATCAACTCTTGCTTTCCGGGTGGGAGCAGAAAAGAAATTCCAGGTAGCCCCAAAATGGGCAGCAGGCGTAGGTATAGACTATATCGTAAGGCAGGATAACCAAAAAGCTTCCTTTAACTATGTTAGCAATGGTTACTACAACTACGACTCTACCATAACTACAAAACAAAATGGGATAGGTGCCATGGCATGGCTGAGGTTCAATATCTCTAAAAAAATAACACTGGGAACTGAGATGAGCTTCTACTATATGCAAGGCGAACGCAAGACCAAAGCAAGCTACACCAACTACACCGGCCCCGGGCAGGAAGAGAATTTCACCGATAAGCTGAAAGAAGGAAAAGTGAACTTGCCGGTAGTGTTTTACCTCGCACTCAATATCTAAGCAGAGATTCTTTGCAACAAACAACCATAAAAAAAGCGCCAGGTTCTCCCGGCGCTTTCTAATTTATTGAAGTATACTCTATCGGAAGAAGCCCGGACAACGAGTCTTCAGGTATTCTTTTGTATTACCAAATGCACGGAAGTAAACAGTTACAGACAAGTTAGCATACCAAAACCAGTCATTAGCTTTGCTATCGCCCCTCTGGAAACCATAGTAAGGATTATTCCTGTCCCAGGTAACCAGCTTGTTACCCCTGTAAGACATGCTGCGCGCCAGCTGTCCTTTATATGCCTGGAGCGAATCAAGATCCACATAAGATTTACTTACATCGTCCAGGTAATCTGTATTAGTATAGCGGAAGCCCAACTCGGTAGTAAACATCAGCGTTTTACCCACAAAGAACTTCATACCGCCACCAAACGGAAAGGCCATGTTTATGTTACTATACGGCTTCCTGTCCGGGTATATCGGCAGGCCCTGGCCCTCTGTGCTCAGCGGCCTCAGGAATACTTTATTACCGTTATCATCCTCTGCAAACGGGTTAAAGTAGAAAGCAGAGATACCACCAAAAACATAAGGTGTTACCTTCATTTCCAGTATCTCTATCGGCAGCATGTTTATTTCCAATGCACCGTGCATTTCAAACAGGTGTGTGGCAAAACTCAGGTTCCTGGCCCTGTTCACAGGTATGTTGCTTTCACTATCGGCAGCAGAAAGGCTGGTATAAGAAGCACCAAACCTAAGGCCGAAGTGCGGGTTCATGAAGTATTTATATACAATACCGCCCACGGGGTGAAGACCATTTGTAGAGAACAGTTTGGGCTGCAGGTCGCCATAATAATTGGACACCCCTGCCATGATCCCTATCTCATGATGCGTCTGCTGCTGCGCGTTTACGCAGAACGGCAGCATTAAGAAAAGCGAGAGTATAAATCGTTTCAACATTGATCTTTTTTAAAAGGCCCCCGAAAGATAAAAACAAATTTCGGAATAATGAACATAATTACAAAACCAAAATTTAACATTAGGCAGATACCCTTACCGCTTAATATAAACAATTGCTTATCATTACCCCATAAGTATGTTATTTTTGCACGCTCAAATAAGATTTTATAAAAGATGAACTTAATAGCTGACCTGAGGGAAAGGGGACTTTTGCACGACATAATGCCGGGCACAGAAGAACAACTGAACAAAGAAATGACCTCGGGCTATATAGGCTTTGATCCTACCGCCGATAGCCTGCACATAGGCAGTATGCTGCAAATAACCCTGTTGATGCGCCTGCAACGCGCCGGGCACAAACCATACGCGCTGATAGGTGGTGCCACCGGGATGATCGGCGACCCTACTGGCAAATCGGCAGAGCGTAACCTGCTGGATGCAGCCACCATAGAAAAAAATTGTGCAGGCATCCGCCGCCAGTTGGAAAAATTCATAGATTTTAACAGCGATGCCCCTAATGCAGCCGTAATGGTCAACAATTACGACTGGTTCAAAGACTTTTCTTTCCTCGATTTTGTACGAGATGTAGGTAAGAGCATTACCGTAAATTATATGCTGGCCAAAGACTCTGTACAAAAAAGGCTGGAGCATGGTATGTCGTTCACAGAGTTTACTTACCAGCTGATACAGGGCTACGACTTCTTTCACCTGAACAAAAACCATAATGTTAAGCTGCAGATGGGCGGATCAGACCAGTGGGGCAATATTGTTACAGGCACAGAGCTGGTGCGCAAAAAAGGCGGCAGCGATGCTTTTGCGCTGGTGAGCCCGCTCATCACTAAGAGCGATGGCTCTAAATTTGGCAAGTCTGAAGGCGGCAATATATGGCTCGATCCGGAGCGTACATCACCATACCAGTTCTACCAGTTCTGGCTCAACCTGCCCGATGCTGATACAGAAAAAATGCTGCTCATATACTCCTTCAGGCCTGTTGAAGAACTGAAAGCAATTATAGAAGAGCACCGCAAAGACCCCGGGCTACGCGTAGCCCAGAAGGCCCTGGCCGATGAGATCACGACCCTCGTACACAGCGCTGAAGACTTGGAAGCGGCTAAGAACACATCGCAGATATTGTTTGGCAAGGCTACCGTTGAAGCTTTACGTACCCTTAGCGACAAGCAGATACTGGACGGTATGGCCGGCGTAAACCAGGTAAGCCTTTCTAAAGATGCATTGGCCACTGGCTTGGACATAATCTCCTTCTTGGCAGATAATGCCATACTGCCATCCAGGGGCGAAGCCAAGAAACTGCTGCAGGGCAATGGCATTGCCATAAATAAAGAAAAGGTAACTGCCGACTTTACCATAAAAGAAGAGCACCTGCTCAATGGCAAATACCTTGTAGTACTGAAAGGCAAGAAAGACTATACGCTTGCTATCTTCGAATAAAGATACAAAAGCAATAAAACAGGAATGACATCCCGCACTTACGGGATGCCATTCCTATTTATAACAACTTTATTGATTTTTTACCCGCATTGAGCCATTGCGTCATTTAGCAATTAAGCCATTATGATATCTTGATCTCCTCCACCACCCTATCCTCAAAATACTCGTTAATACGCTGCTTCAGCTGATCTTTACCCAACTGTAACTCCTGCTTTAGCGGACCAACATCGGTATAAATGGTCAGCACCTTTTGTGTTATGTTGATGTCTCTTGTATACTTGGCAATGGTCTTACCTACAATGGTCTCCCATTCATTACGCAGCCGCAACTCGTTTATCTTAGCTTTCCACTGGCTCTTCTCCAGTAAATGCTTCAATGCCTCGCCTGCGCTGTAAGTACCCATGTGGCAAATTTAAACAATACACCTTTACTGCACCAGCATTTTCTTCTCTATATTACATGCCAAAGTTCAGGACATGGCAGGCATCCAGTTGTTAGTAATAGTATTGATTGCATCTAATATCCTTATGGTATCCTACACCGCAAAAAGATTCCGGAACGCATCGGCTTCCATCAAATGGCCGTCTGTCAACGGTGTTGTCGATCTTATGGAAGATAATTCGTACGAACAGGAGGACGGTATGATGTATAGATATAAGATGGCCTATAGCTATCTGGTGAACGGGCAGCAATACACAGGCAAAAGCATCAATGGCAACGATAATTCTATTGTTGAGAGTAAAAAGGAGCTTCTCGATATCCTGTACAACTATTCACTGGGCACAAAAGTAACTGTATACTACGACCCTGAAGATCCTGCCACATCTGTGTTAATACCCGGCGTCAGAACTTCGGCTTACGGGTCATTGTTCGTAACTATTATTGTAATGGCCGTTACAGTTGCTGTGCTCCTTTTTATGTGATCATTTTATCCATGATTATACTTCACCGCCACCTGGCAGAAACATACTCGTTCCGAATCATTGAATGCGCTGCTTAGCCATATTATTTATGCTTAAATACTGACCGCACTGATTCAAACATACACCAGCATTTTTAAAATTCTAACCATTTCTCAGCAAAAAACATTTTTTTCAAAAACTTCTCCTATATTTGCACTCCGTTGCGAAAGTCAAAAGGCTGGTCTTTTTGACTTTTTAGTTTAACTGACGGTATGATAACAACATACGGGCATAGTTCAACGGTAGAATAGAGGTCTCCAAAACCTTTGATCGTGGTTCGAATCCGCGTGCCCGTGCCAGGTTTTACCTGTTAGCCAAACCATTGGATGGTTAACAGGTAAAACATTTGTGTTTATATTAACCAGCTCCATAGGCTGGTAGTGCTAATAACCTAATATTCAGTAAAATGAGCAAAATAGGATCTTATATACAGGAAGCATACGACGAGTTGCTCCATAAAGTAAGCTGGCCTTCCTGGGATGAACTCCAGCAAACAACCATGATCGTTATGGTTGCCCTCCTGCTGGTTACCGCTATCGTTTACGGTATGGACCTCGGCATTAAGGCTGTTCTTACATTTATTTATAACTTACTAGGCAAGTAATTCAGCTATGGCAGACGAAACAGTAGCTAACCAGGGCGCACCTGCACAGGAAACTCCTGCACCAGTGCAGGATACCAAGTGGTACGTTATACGCGTGGTTAGTGGCAAAGAAAAAAAGATTAAAGAGTACATCGACCGCGAGGTTAAAATATACAACTGGTCAAAGTCTGTGGTACAGGTGCTTTGCCCGGTAGAAAAAGTGTTCAAGGTAGCTGGCGGTAAAAAAGTACTGCGCGAAAAGACCCTGTATCCGGGTTACATCCTGCTGGAAGCAGTAGATGGCAAGCTTACAGACGATATCGCTCACGCTATTAAGAACGTTCCAAATGTTATTCACTTCCTGGGTAAAGAAAATCCTACTGCACTCCGTAAGTCTGAAGTGAACAAGATGTTCGGTAAGATGGATGAGGTAAGTGAGCAGGGTATTGTTTACGCAGATCCTTACATCATTGGCGAAACTGTTAAGATCATCGACGGTCCTTTCAACGATTTCAACGGTACGGTAGAAGAAGTGAACGACGAGAAGAAGAAACTGAAGGTAGTAGTAAAGATCTTCGGTCGCGCTACCCCGGTAGAGCTCAACTACAGCCAGGTAGAAAAAATCGCATAATAGTATTTTATAAATATCAGGGCCTCATTCTGCAAAGAATGAGGCTTTTTCTTTTATATATTAACTTAATGACACCATAAGAAAAAAATTAGGCACCCCTATCCGTATTTGTGAATTCTTTACCAATCCTTAATACACATTTTATTACCTTTGGCTCCTGATTTTTTAATTTCAGGTCATCACATACTCAACATCGTAATTATATGGGCTACGTAAAAGACCTCTTCAAAGAAAAGGCCGACGCACAAAACAAGGAGATCAAAAGCATTATTGAACAGCATGGTAACATGAAGGTAGAAGATGTTACGCTTGCCCAGGTGTACCAGGGTATGCGCGGCATTACCGGCCTGGTTACAGAAACCTCTCTGCTCGACAGCAACGAAGGTATCCGTTTCCGCGGCTTCTCTATTCCTGAGCTTCGTGAAAAACTGCCAAAAGTTGAGGGTGGTAACGAACCATTGCCCGAAGGCCTGTTTTACCTGATGCTGACAGGCGAAGTGCCTAACCAGGAAAATGTAGAGCACATCTCTGCTACCTGGGCGCGCCGCTCTCACGTACCTAATCACGTGTTCGATGTGATCGAAGCATTCCCGGTTTCTGCTCACCCTATGACGCAGTTCACCGCTGCTGTTATGGCCCTGCAAACCGAATCTAAATTCGCTAAAGCTTACGCTGAAGGCATCAGCAAAAAAGAGCATTGGTCTTATGTATACGAAGATGCAATGACGCTTATTGCACGCCTGCCACGTATCGCTGCATATATCTATCGCCGCAAATACAAAAATGGTGAGCACATCCAGCCTGATGGCATGATGGACTGGAGCGCCAACTTTGCCCATATGATGGGCTACGATGATGATAGCTTCAAAGAACTGATGCGCCTGTACATGGTGATACACGCCGACCACGAAGGGGGTAACGTATCTGCCCATGCTACGCACCTGGTAGGTTCTGCCCTCAGCGATCCTTACCTGTCTTTCGCTGCAGGCATGACCGGTCTTGCTGGTCCGCTGCACGGCCTGGCTAACCAGGAAGTGATCCGCTGGATAGAAGATATGTGTAAAGAGCTGAACTCTGATGCTCCTACTAAAGAGCAGATAGCAGACTATATACAGAAGACACTGGTTGCCGGTAAGGTAGTGCCTGGTTACGGCCACGCAGTACTCCGCAAGACCGATCCTCGCTTCACTGCGCAGATGGAGTTTGCAAAAACACATTGCCCTGAAGATCCTACAGTAAAAACAGTGTGGAACGTTTACGAAGTAGCACCGCCAATACTGGAAAGCACTGGCAAGATCAAGAACCCATGGCCAAACGTAGATGCACACTCTGGTGCATTGCTTAAGCACTACGGCCTGGTAGAAGAAGAGTTCTACACAGTACTGTTCGGCGTATCACGCGCACTGGGTGTACTGGCCAGCCTCTGCTGGGATCGCGTACTGGGCTTCCCGCTCGAAAGGCCAAAATCTGTCACCACAGAATGGGTGAAGAAATTTATAGCCAAGAACCAGACAGTAGCCTAATCAACTACTACAAAACAATAAAGAAAGCTCACAGGCAACTGTGGGCTTTCTTTATAATATTAACCTAACTTGTGTTCACTAATTAGTTACCTTTGTAATGAAAAGAAAAATTGTAACCTATGGCACTTACTTTTTCGACTTTTACAATGATTTGAAGCAGGATCTTCAGGAGAAAGTAGATTATGTGTTAGAATTGGTTAAAAGTGCAGAGCGGATTCCGCCCAAATTTTTCAAGCATATAGAAGGTTCTGACGGTTTATTCGAAATAAGGATAGAATTCGAAAGTAATATTTACAGAGTATTCAGCTTCTTTGACGAGGGTAATCTGGTGATTTTGATCAACTGCTTTCAGAAGAAAACACAAAAGACACCTGCAAGGGAATTGAAATTAGCAGAAAAGCTGAAACAGCAATATTTTATTGATAAAAAAATAGACGAACAAAATGGAACAGGGAAAAAGATCAAAAAATAAAATTTCCAGCTGGGATGACCATCTAGATAACAAATACGGTAAGATCGGTACCGCTTCAAGAACAGATTTTGAGGCGAAAAGCCAGGCGTTTATCATAGGAGAGTTACTTAAAGAAGAACGAGCAAAAGCTCAGCTTACACAAGCAGAATTGGCTGAGAAAACCGGCACTAAAAAGAGTTACATATCTCGTATTGAGAACGGGCATACAGATATACAATTGTCAACGTTATTTAAGCTGATAGAGCAGGGGTTTAATAAAAAGCTAGAATTAGCCATACACTAAAGCGACAAACATTAAAGTATGATCGATCAGATCCGCATACAAAACTTCAAATCTATTGTGACCTGACGCTTGACTTAGACTGGGTTAACTTGTTTATTAGAACCGAAAGCAGCTTGATGACCTGAGCAGCTATAATATCAGCTTCAGTTTGTTCATCAACACACTACAACCAATGATCAAAGAGTAGTTGGCAATATACTAATGTTGGCTTCCTGATGTATACAAAACAAAAACGCCGCCCATAAGGCGGCGCGTTCAATAGGCAGTAATCTAAACTATTTTTCTATTGCAGCAATTATTTTAGCATCGTCGGGCTTTACGTTTGATAGCCACATGCCTACCAGGTTGCCGTTTTCATCTATCAGGTACTTCTGGAAATTCCACTTCACATCGCTATCCATGTAGTTGTTATACTGCTTTTGGGTCAGCCACTGGTATATAGGTGCCATATCATCGCCCTTTACCGATATTTTAGCTGCCATAGGGAAGCTTACGCCGTAGTTCTTGGTACAAAAGCTCTTTATCTCGCTATTGCTGCCCGGCTCTTGTGAGCCAAAATTATTGGCAGGAAAACCAATGATCACCAGCTTGCCCTTATATTTTTCATACACTTTTTCCAGGGCAGCATACTGTGGGGTATAACCACATTGCGATGCAGTATTAACGATGAGTATCTTCTTGCCCTTGTATTTTGCAAGATCTATCTTTCCGCCGCTCAGTTCCTCTACCTTAAAATCGTAAATGCTCTTAGGTACATCCTTATTGCCCGGGTTAAAGAACAGCAGCATAGCCAGTAATAATTTTGAGATCATTGGTTAAGTTTTTTAGTCACAACAAATCTAAGGTAATTACTATTAACCCAAGTATTCTGTAAATATCAATAGGCAGACTTATACTTACGACTTATTACTTACGACTCAACAATTTATCTTTACTCTATGTACCATATAACACCCATACATATTCTGGAGACGGAACGCTTACTATTAAAAGCGCTCGGACCGGCAGAAATAGAACAGGTATATACTACACTTGCTGATGATGAGATAAAGCAGTTTATGGGCTATACTGACGCAGAGTTGCAGGTTGAAAGGGCTAAATATAACGCCGGCCTCACCATGCACAACCGCACGTTCTGTAATTTCCTGCTCGTCAGCAAGGCAAGCGGGGAAGTAATAGGTAAATGCGGCTTCCATACGTGGATGCCCATGCACAGCCGGGCAGAGATAGGCTACCATATGCATAGCGATGAACTTAAAGGCAAAGGCTATATGAAAGAAGCCTTTCGACCCATCATAGCTTATGGTTTCCAAAATATGGATCTAAACCGTATAGAGGCATTCATCGGCACACAAAACCAGGCTTCCCAACGCCTGGTAAAAGGCGCCGGCTTCCAACAGGAGGGCGTCCTCCGCGGCCACTATTGTAAGAATGGCATCATAGAAGATTCTCTCTGTTTCGGATTGCTTAAAAGCGATTGGGTAGCTAATTTGTGATATGCATCATCCCGGCATTGTATCGGTACTACTCATGCTCAGCTTGCTGAATACCATGTTTATTTGGTGGACGGCAAAGCGATATAAACGTGCGGTCGCATCGGCAACATGGCCTTCTACACCTGGCATTGTAGAGGCGATGGAAAATTATGCTTACGAGGGTGATGATGGAAGTATCACTTACTCGTACCTGTGCCGGTTTACATATTCGGTCAATGGAAAACTATACAAGTCATATACTACCAAACTCGCAGGCACACGCCAACTTGTAAACTCAGCTCAGTTGGATCATTTGATCAATAGCTATAAGCCTGGTACTCAATTGCAGGTATACTATGATCCGGTATCGCCGGAAGATAATGTTTTAATGCCAGGAGATAGCAAGCCATTGTTAATACAGTTTGTGTTCCTCATCCTCATACTAATCGCTCTTCTCTCAGCCACAGTAGCATTCAGCAACAATAGCCGCCCGATAGAGATACATGATGCCAGTGATGTACTTACCTTCAGCTACATCTGTAAGCATAAGCCCACTGCATAGCTATAAGCATCAATATTACTGCACAAGCACTTTCTTTACCACCGCTGCACTACCCTGCTGCTGCACCCGCACTTCATATATGCCATGTGGCAAGGAAGATAGATCGAGCATTGTTTGCATAGTGCCATTAACGGCCTGTTCCTGCTTTTGCGCCACTATGCTGCCCAGTGTATTGTAGCAGGTAATATACACAAGCTCGTTGTTCAAATTACCTGCCTTAACCGTCACTATATCATTGGTAGGGTTAGGATATACCAGCAACTGGTCATCAACATTTATCGTATTAACTACATCTGGCGGCGCCAGGGTATGCAGGTTTATATTATCTACATATAGTTTTTGACCATAGTGGCCCACATTGGTTATGGCTATCTGTATCCTGTCGCCCAGGTAAGCCGCCAGGGATACCGAATCGGTGCGCCACTCTATAGCAGACGGGATGAATGTACCCGTATTATCGGGCGCGGTAGACAGCCAGGTAGTGTCTCTTGCATATACCGGCACAAAGGTCTTGCCGCAATCGTCCGATACTTCTATCATCAATGTATCGTGGTACCCTGGGAAGTATGCATAGGCCACGTCAAACTTTAACCATGCCTCCGTAGCATAGCTAAGATTGGTCTTCGGCAGCAGCATGCGGTCGTGCTTGCCGCCGGCATCGTTGGCAAAATTATCAAATACTATACAGTGTCCGCTGGCACCAAATCCACCTGCGGCTGTTGTCTGCTGCCATTGTATGCCGCTGGCCGACTGCTGTATCCATTGCAGCGGAGGAAACACAGCTCCTTCAAAACCTTCCGCTAAAGGTGCGCTGCTACCCGCTGTAACATGTATATAGCCGGGAATGGTCACCGTATCGGTACCTGTAGGGCCGGTTACCAGCAGGGATGCATCGAAAGTGCCTGCTGTATTATACACGATCACCGGGCTGTCGGCAGTAGAGGTAGATGGTGTACCACCCGGGAACCTCCAGGAAAACGAGGTATAGTTGCCATACAAACCCTTATGATATCTTACCGTATCGCCGGGGCATATCGATTGCTTATCTGACGCAAATATGCCCGTAGGCGGCATATTATTATTAATACCCACTTCCCATGCACCACGCCCATAGCTGCTTACGCGCAATGCGCTGGCCGCCGTACTGTCGTTGTAGATCATCATATCGGTAAGCGACATCACTGTTGGCAATCCATTGATCAGTGTCCAGGGTGTGGTGTTGTCCTTCCAGTACACATAGTTACCCAGGCACACAAACAGGCGTTCGTTCGCGTTATACTCGTCGCATATCACCTTTTTTATGTTCAGCGATGGCAGTGTGCCGGTAATATTACTCCATGTCGCGCCGTTATTGGCTGACCGGTATATATTGGTGCCACAAGTAGCATAAACAATATTAGCGTTGTACTTATTGGTAGCCACACTGGCATCTACCCACGTACTTGCCGGCGCGCTCAGCGTTGTAAAAGTCGGCGAACCCGAAAGAACATTGTCACTGCGCAGCAAGTGGTCGTTATCCGTTATAGCATATAATACATTACTATCTGCCATACACCACGATAGTCCCTTTATTGTTTCCCCATTACTATATAAGAATGTCCACGATGGCGCGCCGTTATCTATATCATTACTGCGCCATAAACTATCCGTACCTATTATTGCAGAGTTAGGTTTCTTCCTGAAAAACTCTATATTAAAATCGGGGGCAGAGCTAAACGGAGCACTGTAAGAGTTATCGCCACCCAGTGGTATCAACTGTCTCCGCGCCCCGGTATTGTAGTACACCGCATTATTTGTGCCATAACCAATGCCACACTTGGCACCCCAGTCGCCTCCCCGGTTACACTTCCACACACCATCGTAGTATAGTTCACCATTGTCTTGTGTGCCTGCGCTCACCAGCTCCCTTATCACCGGGCTTTGCGCGGCATGATACATTTCTGTTGCGGCAAGGCCATTGCTGCGTGTTGTCCAGTTGGTGGCCAGTGGGTCGCGGCTCAGCCATACACCACCATCATTGGCATTAAAGCGCATGTTCAGATCATACGGATTGAACTGTATATCGTGCATATCGGTGTGCACCTGGTTCCACCATTGCGTTCTCCAGCTCCAGGTAAGGCCACCATCGGTACTGCGCCATACGCAGTGCGATACCAGCAACAGCTCATTGGCATTGGCCGGGTTTATGGTAAGATTGAAATTATAATATCCTTGCGAGCCAGATGTGATATCAGAATCGTAGCAAACTATGCACTGCGTGGTACTGCTGTATATATTGGTAAAGCTGGTACCGCCATTGATGCTCTTCATTATTTCGCCATAGCCGCCGGTAGTACCCAACACCACAATATTAGTATCGGCTGGTGTCACCGCTATACGTATACCCTCGTTGCCCGATGGCACCAATACACCTGCGCTGATGTTGGTCCACGTGCTGCCAAAGTCAGTACTGCGATAAAAATTGGTGGCCGTTGCGGCATACAATACATTGTTGCTGGCCGGTCTGCGTTTCATGCTCTTAAAGGCACCACCGCTAAAGGTCTGTGTCCAGCTGGTTCCGCCATTGGTGGTCTTCCATATGCCGCTGCTGGTTACTGCTACCAGCACATTGTGGTTGGTGGGCGACATTTCTATATCTACCGCCATACGGTTACCTATGCCTGTGGTTATGGGGTTCCAGGTAATGCCGCCATCGGTTGTTTTATACATACCGTACCAGTCGCTATAGTAGTTCTGGTCGCCGGTGCTCAGGTATATAATGTTATCGTTGGTATAGTCTACGCATACAGCAGAACACCCTGTTGTTGGCAACACTTCCGTACCTGCGGTCGGTGCCCATGTATTACCGGTATCGGTAGTAATGAATAACCCTCCCGATGCACTTACAGCATACATCTTGGCAGGGTTGGTAGCATGAAACTTCAGCTGGCTTACCCTGCCCATGCCATGCACCTGCCCGCTTACATTTACCGGGAACTGCACCGGCCCCGTATTGGTAAAAGTACCCACGGCCTGTGCCAATACACTACCTGTAACTATACAGCTTACCGCCAGCAGTAAAAAACGTTTCATGCTATTCTGAATATTATTGTTTGCAATTGAGATCGACTCTTATTATCTAACCTCGGCCCATGAGATCCAGCCTTGGAATTTGAAATATATCCTTTAGCCTGCACACTAGTGGCCCGTAACCTGCCTGTGTATCTGCAGGCGCTTAGTTGGCCCCGGTATACTGCCGTCTGCCTGCACATAAGGGCGTATCATATCGCGCCAATGCTCATAGCGCTTCACCTCCATACGCATCCGGTTCTCTCGCTGCATCTCCTTTTGTTCCCTTTTCGATGGATATTTCTCCCGCTTCTTGTGTTCACCTATATCTTCCTGTTCGCCCTCTGGTCTCTCATGGTGCTGAAAGTAGATCTTATACGCCCGCTCCGCCTCAAAAAAGTTGACCGACGTATCTTTTATCATGTCTATCCAATAGGGCGTTCGCGCATACTCCTTATCGGTATGCTGTATTTGCGCTTGCGCCAGTTGCACGCACAGCAGCAAACATATGGTACAGATTACTTTCATACTAGCTGTTATCATCTGCCGGATGAACCCCGGCTGTCACAAAAATACAATTTAATTATACGTGACAATGGCATGGTTATTAAAGAAACAGGTGCATGAAACGTTACATATATTTAATCGCGCTATTACCGCTACTGCTGTCACAATGTACAGATCAGCCTGCCGATAAAGCGTCGCACACCAGCAATACGCCGCTTACCGCACGCTATAAAGCGGTAAACACTGCCTATACATGGTTACGCACAAAAGACAGTATCCGCAATAGTAGCAAGTCTTACACAGCCGCACAACTGGAAGTATTATGCGCCGTAAACCGCATGGACGCCGCCAACCTGGCCAAACAGGATTCCATCATTTTGCCCGCCAACCTGGGCGGCGATGTGAACGCTTACAGCCCCTTCCCGCAAACCCTGCCATTTGCCCGCGATATCAACAAGATAGTTTTCTTCTCTTACCCCGCACAATACTTCGCTGCTTACGAGCATGGGGTGCTCGTTCACTCCGGCCCCACCAATATGGGCCGCGAAAAAGATCCCACACCTACCGGGCTGTTCTTTGCCAATTGGAAGGCAGAAGAAACCAAGAGCACCTTTAACGATGAGTGGGAACTAAAGTGGAATTTCAATATTCAGAATAAAGAAGGCGTAGGCTGGCACCAGTATACAATGCCCGGCTACCCGGCGTCACATTCATGTCTGCGCATGCAGGAGGCCGATGCCAGATATATGTACGACTGGGCCGATCAATGGATAGTAAAAGGCACGGATAATGTATTGGCACAAGGGACACCTGTTATAGTTTTCGGCAGCTATTCGTTTGGCGGGGCCAAACCGTGGACGCAGTTAACCAACAACCCGCAGGCAATGAACATCACTGCAGAGCAGTTGCAGAAGGAAGCCGCACCGCACATGGAGGAGATTATGAAGCAGCAACAAAAAAGGGCCGCACAAAGTGGCAAATAGTTGAGGATACAAAAGTGCGAAAATACAGCTTACTCCCCCTGCTCTATTGCCTCTTCCACCAGTTCATTATACCTGGCATATAACTGCTCCTCAAAGGGTACGCAACAGCACCCGCGAAAGATCGGGTCTTCAGTATCCGTAATAATAGTGGTCACCCGCTGCTTGTGCTCTTTACACACCAGCTTGTCTAGTTGCCGGGCTATTTTTTCATAGTCTACCATACACACACTTTAATGTATCACCCCGAATATAATAAAAAAATGTCTCGGTTCAGCACGTGCTTATCCCGTATTGTATACCTCAATACCCAACTATTAAGAAAATACTGATTTACAGCCAGTTGCCCTTGGCACGGATTTTTAATTCCCCTCAACAATAAAAACAACTATTATGAAAGCACTTACTCAATTACGCACAAAAATGCAAAGCGCATTTAAAACAGCCCTGGTAGCAGTAGCACTTATTGCACCACTCAGCCAGCAGGCTACAGCGCAGGAAAAATATGGCAATACTTTCAACATAGGTCTTGGTCTTGGCTACTATGGCTATCTCGATGGCGTGTCAACACCGTTCATCCTGGGCAATTACGAGTTTGACGTGGCCCGCCAGTTTACATTGGCACCATTTGCAGGCTTCGCCTCGTTCCGTAGCGCACGCTACTATGGCGACCATTACTATTATCGCGAAACAGTTATACCTGTAGGTATAAAAGGAACTTACTACTTCGACAGGCTCCTGGGTGCGGGCCCCGATTGGGATTTTTACCTGGCGGGGTCACTCGGGGCTAATATTACCCGTGTGGTGTGGGATGATGGCTACGCCGGTGACAGGAGCGTGTATCGGAGTGGTAGCCCCATTTACCTCGATCTGCATATAGGTTCGGAGTATCACTTTAACCGCAAGCTGGGCATGTTCCTTGATCTGTCTACAGGCGTATCCAGCATAGGTCTTGCCGTACACGGCAGGTAATCATCAGCTACAACAACTCAACATATAACAAGATGTCCCCTTTTGCGAGGGGACATCTGCTTTTTGTTACTTGTACCGAGCGACTAAACAACTCGTCAATGACTTACTTATGACTTACGACTTACGAATCATCGCAACCATATCCTCAGCTCCGGCAGATCTCTATCGCCACAATCCGGACAGGTAGCTTTTATATCTGTAAACACAACAAAAGTACCTACCGGCGCCAGTTCCATTATGCGTTGCACTTCTTTATCAAACAGCGGACCTTTCACTTGCTTCACCAGGTCGGTACCTGCTATACGTGCTTTAAAGGTGTATTGCTTTACAATGTATGGGTAGCAATACAAAGAAGTACCAAATCCCACCCTCAGTGCCTTCTGTGTTGTTGCCTCGGCCTTAGGTACATCGGGGCCGCTGTACTTACCTATTTTAGCCACTGGCTTTGGCGCCTCTTCCGCACCAAAGCTTACAGTACGCAACACCTTATTGGTTTGTTTGCTGGTAACAGTAAGGCGCATGCGCTTGCCCAGCTTCGGGTAAGGCATCGCCATAAAGAACATAGTGTCGCCCTTTATCTCCGCTGCGCTTATCTTCAGCGCATTGTCCAGGCTCTTTACGGTCAGCATAGCAGGCTTAAGGGTCTTGCTATACACGCATATCACATTATTGGCAGTGGCAAACAGCAGCGGAGTATCTGCCCTGGCACACCACTTGTTCCATACATATACACTATCAGTTTGTGCATAGGTGGAGTAGCAGCAAACAGCTAATAAAAAAGATAATAATAAACGTTGCATCGATGGCTAAGATAGGAATTTTACAAGTTGCCGGGCACATAGAGACTACGAACATTTAGGATTGAAACCCATTGGCTTCAGAATACTACTTCATCAACCGTATCACCAGCCACGCCACTATAGCCAGCAGCAGAATAACGCCAATAGCAATAATAGTGGTCTGGTCGTTTTTTACCTTTCTTCGCTTATCCTTCTTACCATGCAGGTTCTTGCGCAATTGGTGATTGATGCGATGCACACTATGGCGCGCCTCCCCGGCATCCATCAACTGCAGCCCTTCTACAGCATCGCTCTCCATGCCATCATCACTCAGCCATTGCTCTATCTCGTGTTGCTCTTCAGGCGTAAGGTCGCCGGCCAGGTAGTCCATAAGCTCATCATCGCCGGGGCGCGCACCCTGCGCATCCAGCGATATTTTGCTTTTCGGGTCCTGCCCATGCATATCATTCAATATTTCATCCTTATCGCTCATCCCTTGCACCCTGTTTCTTTAATAAAAATGTTTTAAGGTTGCGCTTGCCGTTTTGTATAAAACTTTTTACCTGCATAAAGGTATAACCGGTCTTCAACATTATCTGCTCATAGCTCATCTTCTGCAGGTAAAACAAAGTTATGCTTATGCGCTGTTCTTCGTTCAGCAGCTCTAGTCCCTCGCTCATCTGCTGTAGTGTATACTCCTGTGCCTGCACAGCTTCGCGGTCACTAGGCGGTGCTGCAACGCTTGTCAGTGCATCTACGTCTATATTGTAGATCTTGTCGCGCAGCGCCTGCAGGCAATAGTTGCGCATCAGTATATACAGCCAGCCTTTAAAATTGTTGATCTCGTCCTTCGGCAGGTGGGTAAGCGCTTTAAGGAACACCTGCTGCACAGCGTCTTCAGCATAGTCTCTGTCTTTAAGGTATTTCATACCCACACCCAACAGCAAGGTGGTATAGCGCTGCAACAACCGCCCCAGCCATTCATTATCCTGGCTCCGGCGGTATGCCTGCAGCAACTCCTCGTCGCTCATATTGGTATATCTGTTCTCTGTAGGCAAGCTGCTATACGTGTAGTGCTGTAACTAAGACGCCCAAATTACCTAATTCCACAAACTCTTCAACACAAAGTCTGAATTTTGGTTCCTGGATTTTGATGCTCCTGATTTTTGGATTTGAATTTGGAACCTGGAATTTGATTTTTGGTTTCCTGGGTTTTCGCTCACATTCCTTGTATTTCTCATAAATAATTTTTAGCTTAGGAGTCCTTTATGGCGTCATGCCATAAACAGTTCTTTGGTTGAATGCCTTTAAAAGCAATAGAATATTTATGATCATTGGTGTTTTAAAAGAACAAGCGCCCGAGACGCGCGTCTCGCTTGTGCCTGAGGTAGCCGCCGCATTTGTAAAAATGAATGTCTCTGTATGGGTAGAAAAAGGTGCCGGCGAAACCGCATTTTATAGCGATGAACTATATACAGCTGTTGGTGCAGAGATACGATCGGCAGAAGATATCCGTTCGTCAGCAGATATAGTGCTCACCATACAAAGCAATAATATTGGCACAGTAAAGCCAGGCGCGGTTATAATGGGGGTATTCCAGCCGTTGTTCTCGCCAGATCTTATGCTGGCATGGGCAGAAAAAGGATACACCGTTTTCAGCCTCGATACCATACCGCGTACCACACGCGCACAATCTATGGATGTGCTCAGCTCGCAGGCCAATATAGCCGGTTACAAGGCAGTGCTGCTGGCTGCTATGCAGTACAGCCGCTACTTCCCTATGTTCATGACGGCTGCGGGTAGTATACCGCCTGCCAAGGTATTGATACTGGGCGCAGGTGTGGCCGGGCTGCAGGCAATAGCCACAGCACGCAGGCTGGGTGCGGTGGTAGAGGTGTTCGATACCCGCCCAGCCGTAAAAGAAGAAGTAATGAGCCTTGGAGCCAAATTTGTGGAGGTAGAAGGTGCTGCCGATGCCTCCAAAGCAGGTGGCTACGCAGTAGAACAGAGCGAAGACTTCCAGCGCCGCCAGCGGGAGAAGATACACGAACACGCTAAGAAGTCTGACATCATAATAACCACTGCGCAGATACCAGGCCGCAAGGCCCCCATACTCATAACAAAGGATATGATAGAGGATATGCGGGCAGGTTCATTGATAGTAGACCTCGCATCTGTTACCGGTGGTAATACCGACCTCACGCAGAACGATAAAGCTATACTGTATAATGGAGTTACCATCATCGGCAACTCGGCACTGGCGGCTACAACACCTGCCGATGCCAGCAAACTATATGCTAAGAACGTGCTCAACTTCGCCAAATTGATCATCACAAAAGAAGGAGCTATCAACCTCAACTTCGAAGATGATATTGTAAAAGGCACGTGTATAGCCACCGGTGGCAAAATAACCAACGATCGCGTGGGTGCGCTTTTACCGGTAGCCGGCTAATACCAGAAATAGAGTTATTGCAACAAATCAAAAAAACAATCAAACTAATATGGATGCATTAATGAGTTTATTTAACGATCCCGCCACCTACAGGCTCATGACGATCGTTATCCTGTCTATATTTCTCGGTATCGAGGTCATTTCCCGCGTACCTTCCGTGCTGCATACGCCATTGATGAGTGGAGCCAATGCCATACATGGTGTGGTGATCATAGGTGCCATCATAGTAATGGGCGAGGCGCCCTCGGCCGACTACCTGGCCCTGACCATAGGCTTCCTGGCTGTAATTCTCGGCACCCTCAACGTGGTCGGCGGCTTCGTCGTCACCGATCGTATGCTGGAAATGTTCGGCAAGAAGAAGCAAAAGAAATAACATCATCCAAATTCCAGGCACCAAATTCCAAAATCTAATAGTGAGATTAAATACAAACAACTAAGTAATGCGGGATCTGGAAGAAAGATGTTTTAAGTTCTCGATTGCTGTACGGGATTTCTGTTTTGAATTACCGCGCCACGCAATCAACGATGTGTACATTAAGCAGGTTGTGCGTTCGTCATCGTCTATTGGGGCCAACTGTATTGAAGCTAATGAAAATCTGGGAAAGGCCGACATGTTGATGCACTTGCGCATAGCCCGTAAAGAAGCGAAGGAAACACAATATTGGCTACAGCATTTCATAAGCAATAAAAATGAACTTGACATGCTGAAGCAGGAAGTTGGTGAATTAAGAAAAATATTATCAGCAATTATAAAAAAACTGGAAAATCAGGACACTAAATAAGCTAACGTCTGAAGCTGGAAACCGGGGAAACTAGTATGTGGGGCTTGGAATTGGGAATTTGGTTCTTGGAATTTAAAATAACGATATGGAAAACGCACTATTGCAACTCAGCTATTTAATAGGCTCGGTTACATTTATTTTGGGCCTTAAAATGCTCTCCCACCCTGATACCGCCCGTAAGGGCAACCTGGTAGCGGCTGTGGGTATGACCATAGCCATATTAGGCACCATATTCCTCTATACCTCTACCGACGGTGAGAGCGAGCATCTCCACAACCTGCCGTGGATCTTCGCAGCGCTGGCTATTGGCACAGTGCTGGGCACTGTGGCTTCAAAACGGGTGCAGATGACGGCCATGCCGGAGATGGTAAGCCTCTTTAATGGTATGGGTGGTGCATGTGCCATGCTTATATCTATCATGGAATTCCGCCGTATATCGCTGGGCATGGCAGGCGTAGAGACCACTGCAGGCAAAATGTTCGTTATCATTCTTGGTATGATGATCGGCACTGTATCATTTGCCGGCAGTATCATTGCCTGGGGCAAGCTTAATGGCCGCATTAAAGACCGCACTATTCCTGGTGGCCAGCTGATCAACTTTATACTATTGGGTGGCCTGGTGGTGCTCATTACTATGATCGTGGGTGGTTTTATGCCCGATAATACAATGCTGTTTTACGGTATCCTGGCATTGGCCGCTTTGTACGGCATACTGTTCGTTATGCCTATTGGCGGTGCAGATATGCCGGTGGTTATCTCCCTGCTCAACTCATTCACAGGTGTGGCGGCAGCGTTTGGCGGCTTCCTGTACAACAACCCGGTTATGCTTACGGGTGGTATACTGGTGGGCTCTGCGGGTACTATACTTACTATACTGATGTGTAAGGCCATGAACCGCTCCTTGATGAACGTGCTCATCGGTTCGTTTGGCGGCAATAAGGCCGGCGCGGCTGGTAGTAGCGGTTCAAAAGAACAAGGCGCTACGAAAGAGATCTCTCTCAACGATACCGCTGTGCTGATGGCTTATGCACAAAAAGTAATGATCATCCCCGGTTACGGGTTGGCTGTTGCCCAGGCACAACATACCTGCCACGAACTGGAAAAAGTGCTTAACGAGAAAGGCGTGGAAGTGAACTACGGCATCCACCCGGTGGCTGGCCGTATGCCCGGCCATATGAACGTGCTGCTGGCCGAAGCTGATGTACCATACGAAAAACTGCTGGAAATGGAAGACGCCAACGACCAGATGGGTGGTACCAATGTGGTGCTCATCCTTGGTGCCAATGATGTGGTGAACCCTGCCGCCAAAGACGATCCATCGAGCCCGATATACGGCATGCCGATACTTGAGGTGGAAAAGGCAGACCACGTGATCGTTAATAAACGCAGCATGAAACCCGGTTATGCCGGCATAGAGAACGAACTGTTCTTCCGGCCCAAAACCTCTATGCTTTTTGGTGACGCCAAGAAAGTACTGCAAGACCTGGTGGCCGAACTGAAGAACGTATAGTTACCCGAAGATTTACATTTAATATTATTTGTATTTAATTGGTTTTTTCGTGGCAAAACAGTCAAAAAAAGCATTGGGCAGTCTGAAAATTGAAAACTTTATCTAAATTTATGCCATGCTAAATAAGAAAGGCAGTATTTACATAGCAGCAATGGCTGCAGTATTTGGTTTTTTATCAGTTGTTTATATTTCTTGTACCAAGGTAGGTAGCGCGCCTAAGTGCAATGGTGTTATATGTCAGAATGGCGGTTATTGCAAGGCCGGCATTTGCAAATGCCCTACAGGATACGAGGGCGCTAATTGCTCTGTGTCATCTGTTGCCCGCTTCTTTGGCACCTGGGATGTACACCAAACCATCATCGGCAGCGATTCGCTTGCCGTTGTAGGTAAAGACACTGTTTATCCTGTTTTCCTGAAGAAAACCGCTACACCAACTACTTTCTTTATAGACAATTTCCTGGGCAACCCTTCTTACAACGATCTGCTTTGTACTATTGATACGCTTAATACACGCAATTTTGCGCTGGATACGCTACGCGACTTCAACATGTGGTACGAGCATGTGTATATAAAGGCCGGTAGCTTTGGCGCATTGCAAAACAACGATACACTCATCAGCGTACGGGTTATCCTGCGCAGGCTCAGTGCTACTTCCAACTGGCGTGTAGATACGTTGCAGTGGAAGATCACTCCACACCATTTCTAATTGAGCATTTATTCCGGTAATTACAAAAACTGCTTTTTTTCCTTGCTGACGTACAATAATTAAGTCAAAAGGTTAAATTTGCACCATCTTAAAAATATATATGGCACACGAAGCACATCATGGCGCACCATCAGAGCAGAGCAAATCTGTAGTTTCTTTCAAGTCTTCTTTCTGGCTGGTCATCATTCTTGTAGGTTTGTTTATTGCTGCGCTCAACTTTATTAAGGTTATGGGCGAGGGCCACGAGGGTAAAGAAGGTCATAACACCGAGGCCGCTGCACATGGCGAAGGCGAAGAAGCTAAAGAAGCTGACAAAACTCCGCACGCTACTGAAAGCCATGCTACAAGCATCACCGGCACTGCTGATTCAACCAAAGGTGAAATGAAGGCTGCTGCTGAAAAAGCGGCTACAGAAAAGCACGAAGCGCCTGCAGAACATAAATAATCCAAGGAACTCTCTCCCCATGCAGTTTGATGATGTGATCGTGGTAACCGGCGCTGCCGGCTTTATAGGCAGTTACCTTACCGGCTTCCTCAACAGTTTAGGTTATACTAAACTGGTACTAGTTGATGATTTTGGTAAAGAAACTAAACTGCACAACCTCGATCATAAGAAATACCTGCATAAAGTTCATCGCGAGGATTTTTTCGATTGGATGGACGCTCACCCCGGCCTGGTAAACTATATGTTCCACCTGGGTGCGCGTACCGATACCACTGAGATGAATTACGCCATCCACAAAAAGTGGAATGTCGATTACTCCATCCGTATGTGGCAGTTGTGTACACAGCGCAATATCCCGTTGGTATACGCATCATCTGCCGCTACCTATGGCGGTGGCGAACTGGGCTATAAAGACGACCATGGCATCGTATCCGAGCTTAAGCCGCTCAATCCGTACGGTGCTTCTAAGAACGATTTTGACATCTGGGCACTGGAACAGAAGCATACCCCTCCTTTTTGGGCTGGCCTTAAATTCTTTAATGTTTACGGACCTAACGAGTACCATAAAGGCAGGATGGCGTCTGTTATCATGCATGCCTTTAACCAGATACAAAAAGACGGGCAGGTAAAATTGTTCCGCAGCCACAACCCCAACTACAAAGACGGCGAACAGATACGCGATTTCATTTACGTAAAAAACGTGGTGCAGATATGCGTATGGCTGATGGAAAACCAACCTGCCAGCGGCCTGTACAACACCGGCACCGGAAAGGCTCGCACCTTTAAAGACCTGGTGCTGGCTATATTCCACACCCTGAATGTTCCGGAGCATATCAACTTCATTGATACGCCCGAAGATATCCGCGACAAGTACCAGTACTTTACCGAAGCCGATATGAGCAAACTGCTCGCAGCAGGCTACCCCCACAAATTCTATAGCCTGGAAGAAGGTATTACCGAGTACGTGCAGGAATATCTGAAGGCGCATAAGTACTACTAAATACCCTAGTGTCATTAACTTAATGGCTGGCAAAATAAATATTTTATTGGTTCTTATCCTTACCTCACTGCTAAGCTGCGAAGAGCGACCGCCTGCCAATTATGTTATTCCGCGAATATTTGCTGCAGCAAAGAGAACCAGGATTGATACCCCCCAGTGCTTTTTAAAGAATTATGGTACTAAAGCAGACGACAGCCTGTTTGTGTTTGTAGGAGAAAAAATTTCTGTTACAAAATTGCCACGCAGGCAATACTCTATGGATAATTCATTTAAGGCCAAGTATCGAATATTGAAACGGGTTGAGGGTAACTTTAACGGCGATACAATAGAATTTGCAGTTTTCGATCATTATGGAACTCCAAGATTTTCCAGGTTTACCTATGCCTTATTATACGTAAGGCCGAAAAGTGGCATTTACTATCACGAAAAATACTTGTTTAACGATGTTTACAAGACAAAAAGCGGAAGATGGGCAGGAGCATATTCGATAGAGGACTACGAGCATGACTATAACAAGGGTACAAAAATAAAACCGGTAAAGATAGATTTTGTAGAGGAGGTATCTTACGATACACTTGAGGAAATAGACGGAGAAAAAGTTCGCCGTTGGTACCCTGCGCCATATTTTAAGTCCAGTGGTAATAAAGCCATTGTAGTGTATGGCAATTATATTGAAGAACTGTTGGAACTTAAAAAGAACGGAGTTCTTAAGGCCCGCTCTGAGCCGGAATAACTGGTCTGTATCAATTCAACAGGTAGTAGACAATCTTTGTCCCCTACATCAATACTTTTCATGTTCTCCGGTTCTGACGAACTCTGTTTAATCTTTTCTATCTGCTGATAGTCTAACGTCAAACGGCATACCTGTCGTTGCAGAATAAACTAACTTTAGCATACAATATTACCGCATGAAACGATTACTATACTTACTTGCACTTGTCACTTCCTTACAGGCCAGCGCACAATCGCTGTACTTTCCGCCACTTACCGGCACTACGTGGGATACACTTTCGCCACAAACGCTGGGTTGGTGTCCCGACCGCATAGATAGCATGTATAGCTACCTGGGCGCACATAATACGGATGCTTTTATAGTGCTGAAGAGTGGCAAGATAGTGTTGGAGAAATACTTCGGCACCTTCACTGCCGACTCTGTACACTACTGGGCATCGGCCAGTAAAAGCCTTACTGCGCTTATGGTGGGTATAGCCCAGGAACAGGGCATGCTTACCATCAGCGACAAAGTATCATCGCTGATAGGCCCGGGCTGGACGACAGAAACAACAGCGCAGGAAAGCAAAATAACCGTACACAACCTGCTGACCATGACCAGCGGGCTGAACGATACCGTATCTGCACCATGCACTAATGAAGATACAAGTGCTACTTGCCTGCGCTACCTGGCTGATACCGGCGCGCGCTGGGCCTACCATACTGGTGCCTACCGCAAGCTGTTGACAGTGCTCAGTGCTGTGAGCAGCAGCCCTATCAATACGTTCACCAATACATGGGTGAACAACCACACCGGCATGACCGGCCTGTGGTACGATGGTGTTTATTACAGCAAGCCGCGCAGTATGGCCCGCTTTGGGTTGCTGGCCCTCAACCATGCTATATGGAACAATGACACCTTGCTGCACGATACTACCTATTTCCATAACATGCTCAATACCTCTCAGCCCTACAACCCGTCGTACGGTTACCTGTGGTGGCTAAATGGCAAGAGCAGCTTTATGTCGCCGGGATCACAGTTTGTATTCCCGGGCTCATTGATACCAAATGCGCCGGCTGAGATGATATGCGCCCTGGGCAAGAACGACCAGAAGATATACATAGTGCCCAGCCAGCAATTGGTTGTGGTACGTGTAGGCGGCTCTGCCTATGGCGTGGCACTTGCCTTCTCGCCATTCGATGATGAGCTATGGGGGAAGATAGACAGCCTTGGCTATGGCTGTAATACAGGCGTAACCAGCATATCTGCACCGCGGGGCTTATCTGTATATCCCAACCCTGCCACGGGCTCTTTTACCGTATCTATGCCCGGCAATACCTACAGCCTAGAAGTGTATGATATTATGGGCAGGAAAGTTGATGAACAGAAAAGCATCAACGGCACTGCGCTCGTCAACAGCACCAACTATCCGGCGGGTATGTATACTATAAAAGCCATCAGCAATGATGCGATATATACACAACGAATACAAATACAACGATAACCTGACGAGTTTCCAGATACTTATTGCTACACCATGCACGATGCACTCCTGAAGCATATAAACAGACATGTATCACTTACTGCTGAAGAAGAAGAGATCGTTCTGTCTTACTTCAGGCATAAGCATATACGTAAGAAAGAATACCTGCTGAAACAGGATGAGCCGTGCGCTGCCAACTACTTTGTAGCCAAAGGCTGCCTGCGCATGTACACTATAACGGAGCACGACAATGAGCAAATGATACAGTTTGCCATAGACAATTGGTGGATGGCCGACTATACCAGCCTAAGTACACATAAGCCATCACCCTTCTTTATACAGGCTGTAGAAAATTGCGACATCATGATGCTGCCCGGCAACCTACAGGAAGAGCTGCTGGCAAGGGTTCCGGCTATGGAGCGTTACTTTCGCATTGTGCTGCAGCGGGCCTATGCGGCCACGCAGATGCGGGTCCACTTTATTTATAACATGACGGCAAAAGAGCGCTACGAATACTTTAGCGGACTGTTCCCGGAGTTTGTGCAGCGGGTGCCGCAATATATGCTGGCATCATACCTTGGCTTCTCTGCCGAGTTGCTGAGCAAGATACGTGCGGGTAAAGTGTAAATGAATAGGAATCATCATTTCTTGAACTACTTCAAGAAATAGCTTTTGTATCTATACCACCTTTGTTCCGACAAAAAAACGAAGTCATGAACAACAGAAACAACATCCTGCAAGCCAATCCCGGAGCGTACAAAGCCATGATGGGCCTTGAAAACTACCTCGACACTACTACCCTTTCCAAAACACATCGCGAACTGATAAAGATACGTGCATCGCAGATAAACGGCTGCGCCTATTGCCTGGATATGCATACCCATGATGCACGTAAGAATGGGGAAACGGAACAGCGTATCTACACACTATCGGCATGGAGAGATACCACTTTCTTTACTGAAGAAGAACAGGCCATTCTTGCGCTGACCGAAGAGGTAACGCTGATAAGCAATCATGTATCTGATGCCACTTACGATAAGGCATTGACCATACTCGGTGCAGAATACCTGGCACATGTAATTATGGCTATAGTAGCTATCAACGCATGGAACCGCATAGGTGTGACCACCAAACTACAGCCGGCACTACGCAAGGCATAATGCATTATGGAACTGCTAGCTATATTTATTGTCAGATAAGTACTAAAACTGTAGCCAGATTTGACAACTTTTTAAAAGTTGTCAAATCTTATTTAGTAGAATTGAATTGAAAGCGGCTTATTATAATCTCTATTGGGTATGGCAACTTTCCCAACTGATCGCGCTAAAAACAACAAGAGCGGCAGGAAAATCCCACCGCTCTTGCCAGCTATTACAACAATAGCTTTATACTACTATGTACTTTATACTAAAAATTACCAGCCCAGCAGGTATGCGAAGATGAGCGGAGCTACTATGGTAGCATCGCTTTCTACTATGAACTTAGGCGTGTGGATATCGAGCTTGCCCCATGTGATTTTTTCGTTTGGTACAGCGCCGCTGTAAGAACCGTAAGAGGTTGTGCTGTCGCTGATCTGGCAGAAGTAGCTCCAGAACGGCACATCATGCCACTCCAGGTCCTGGTACATCATAGGCACCACACATATCGGGAAGTCGCCTGCGATACCACCGCCTATCTGGAAGAAGCCTACGCCCTTACCAGATGAGTTGGCACGATACCAATCGGTCAACCACATCATGTATTCGATACCGCTCTTCATGGTAGATGGCTTCAGTTCGCCCTTAATGCAGTAAGAGGCGAAGATGTTGCCCATAGTACTGTCTTCCCATCCCGGAACGATGATCGGAATGTTCTTCTCTGCAGCGGCCAGCATCCAGCTATGCTTAGGATCGATCTCGTAGTTTTCCTTCATCACTCCGCTCAGCAGCAGCTTGTACATAAACTCGTGCGGGAAGTAACGCTCGCCCTTCTCTTCAGCATCTTTCCATATTTTATGGATGTGCTGCTGTATGCGGCGGAATGCTTCTTCTTCAGGGATACATGTATCGGTAACGCGGTTGAAACCATTCTCCAGCAATTCATACTCCTGCTCAGGAGTGAGGTCGCGGTAGTTAGGCACGCGCTTGTAGTGCGTGTGTGCTACCAGGTTCATAATGTCCTCTTCCAGGTTGGCACCTGTACAGCTGATGATAGCCACTTTATCCTGGCGGATCATTTCGGCGAAAGAGATACCGAGCTCGGCAGTACTCATAGCACCAGCCAGCGATACCAACATTTTGCCACCTTCCAGCAGGTGCGTTTCGTAACCTTTGGCAGCATCTACCAGGGCCGCCGCGTTGAAGTGACGGTAATGATGCTGTATGAACTGAGAAATTGGTCCTTTTGTCATATTTGTAAAAATTGGCTGCAAAGGTAAAGATTAATGGGGGAATTAACTACCGCTACATGCTATTAGCGAAAGCTTAATATGGAGAGAGCTGGTTTCACGCAGAGAGCCGCGAAGTCTTTCGCAAAGAGCTGCAAAGCAAAGTTGAAGTTGGCAGAGCGCGAAGTATCGTTACTGTGTACTCCACCAAAGCATAGGAGTTTTGTATATTTACCTTACAGGTTGTTTATGAGGCTATTACTTTCCATCCTATTTGTTTCTATTGTGTTCTTTTCGTGCAAGGAAAAGAAGGCCGACAATGACTGGGGCAAAATGAACCTGCATGGTAAAGTGAAAATGATAAAGGAAGCCGACTACTTTTTGGACACTACGGGCAGAGATAAAGGGAAAAAGCTGAGGTGGACGAGAGTTTACGTTTTCAATTCATCCGGTAAACTTAGCAGAATAGTTGAATTGGGAGAGAAAGGAGATACTACACTTGAAACAACGTTTGTTTATGATAGTATCGGACGTTTAAGGTCGGAGATCAAGTTGTCAGGATTTATAAATGATGGTGGCCGGGCACAAGTAGCTGCCACATATAGCTATGATAGTTCAAACAACATAATTGCAGAGGAATTAAAAGCAGGAACCGGACTTCAAAAGATAGAAACTAAGGACCCGACTGAATTCACCTCTATGAAAACAAAGAAATCTTATAATAAACTTCATCAATTAACCCATCAAACAATACTTTATTTAGTGGGTAATGATGAATTCGATTCTATTACGACTCAGTACTGGTACGATAAGAAAGGCAATAAGATTAAAACAAGATCGATAAATGGAGAGGACAGTGGTATCTATACTACGTTTTCTTATGATGAAGAAGGCAATTGTATTTCTGAACAGATGGATGCGTCTACAACTAATGGCATTGTAAAAACCACGAGGATATTTGATAAAGAAAATAACACTTTAGAAGAAACCTCTTATGAAAAAGGCAATGTGCTCCGCTCTAAAAAGACAATAGAATACCTAAAGCCCGATAAACAAGGTAACTGGACAGAGCAGCGCATACACTGGCACGACCTGGGGACTACTGTGCTGGAGCGCACAATTGAGTATTGGCCCTGAGTGATAGCATAACAAATCCTTTTACGCTTGGATAAAGCAAAAGTTAAGAAGCACATTGAGCGTGCTTCTTAACGGTACTATCGGACTAAAATAGTTGTTTGCTTATTTCATTATGGGGTGTGTGCCGGGCGTGCGGGTGCTGTCGGGGTTTACGCCCTTGGGCTGCATATTGCGCGGAACCGGAGTGATAGAGCGCGGTGTATCGCCGGTGTTCATACGACGTGGCTGATGTCGCGAGGTAGAATCCTGACCGGTGATGTTTTTACGTGGCTGCTGCTGTGTGTTTGTCTGTGCGCCGGCTGTGTGGATTGTTAACACAGCAAATGCGGCTATTAATATCGTTTTCATAAGTTCTCTCTTTTCGTAGCATGGGTCAATAACAATGCCCGAAAACGTATAGAACTAAGCTGCAACGGGTTACCGAAAAAGGCAACATCGAGGTATTGGATTAAGTGTGGAGTACACTCCACAAGCCATAGGCATCATATCATCGCAACACCGGATGAACTGTTAAAACTGCTATGCTTAGGCAGCCCTGGCGCTGAGCAGCGCTGCTATCTCATTGCTGACATCGGGCATATACACACCACACTTGAATGTGCTGAGGTCGGCAATATAGACGCGCTGGTTCTCTGGCTTATAAAACTGGAAAAGATTGTAGATGAACCATTGCAGGTTGACATCTTTACCCTCTATTGGCACCAGGGCATCGGGCAGGGCAGTATTATGTTCATTAAGCAGGTGGGTATATCGGCGAAAGGTGACATCAGGATAAGGCGCGGGATCGCTGGCTGAGCGCTTTACGGCCTGCGCTTTAGCTTCAGCTGCCTTTTCTTTCTGCAACCCGGCAATCTGCTTCCCTACTTTGTCGATACTATTGATAAGACGCACCTGTGTTGTTATTTCCTGCTGCGATGGAAGATTTGTATGCTCAGTACGGGAGGCGATCTGTTCCTGCATTGCAATTACCTGCAGGCAAAGATTGTTGTGGATGGTTTGAAGATGTTGCGTATCCATAGTGACGAGTTTTTATTGTTTCAGGACACAAAGATGAGCAGCCAAACATTACAAACAAAATAAACATATCCACAAAAAACGGGGTATCATTTGACTGGAAGGCTTGCCAGTACAGGGTTTTAGGCATGCTAAATTTTGTGTGTATCTTTTTTAGGACCATATGTAAGAAGTCAAAAGGCAAAAGTGAAAACCTAAAAGTTGCCATTTGCCGCGGGGTTAATTGCCTCTAATAACTGAACGCAAAATGCAGGTGAAAACTTGAGAATTGTGGTCCTATACGGGGCGATAGAGCGGGTGGTTGTACATTACCAAATCGTTAAATCGGGCTATAACATTTGCTGATGTAAAAACTATATTAACTTTGTTGGGTAATTATGGTTAATTACAAAACGATCACAGACACGGGGCCTATCACATTCTCGCCCTACATGTTAAGACAACAACAAGGATGGCTGCACGGGCCGACAGCGCTGCCCCAGGCCACAGACAAACCAACCGGAAGTCCACCGCAAAGTAATCCTGAAACCGAACAATCGCCACCTTCCTTTTTTGAACCCGGCAACCGAATAAGATGGCTCATTCTCCTTCTGCCATTTATCTTCAACAAGTATCATTACGGGCAGTTCTCGCCCCACGGCCTGAGCCTCACCAATTTTCTCCATTTCTATTTTGTTTTCTTTCTCTGCTGCGTTATTGTCATCCACCTGGCGCTAAATGTCAAACGCCGGACACTGTGTGACCTGCTAAACAGCCCAAACGGCTTACAACGCTTCCCCGGCCTCCAGACTGCCTACAATAAACCTACCAACACCATCCTTATACCTGCCATTTGCATCGGCATAGGACTCATTAAAATGGCCTGCACACCCCGACACCTGCACTACCATCTGCCATACTACATTGCCTTTATTATCTTTTTCTCGCTCATCTTCCTGGTTATCTTTTACACCAACAATTACAGGCATACTTACGATGCCTTGTATGGCGTAGCCCCTACAAGCCACGCTTACCACATGCACGCTGATACACGCAACGCGTTTTTACGACTGGGTACACTGGGCATTACCTGGGTGTTTATTTACGAGCGTATGGTAGCATTGGGCTTCTTTGACGACAATGACTAACTACCAATAACAACAACATAAAACCAATGAATTATTTAACCTTAAAAACAAACAATTATGATGAACACACAACAACACGACCACCTCGCAGACCCGCTCTGGAGGCGGATAGCAGACTATCCTATTGATGATCCCAACGCTGCAAAGCCGCTATCGGCAAAGCTGGCAGAAGAACAAGGCTGGCGACCGGGATATACCGCACGCGTACTGGAAGAATACAAGAAATTTGTTTACCTGTGCTGTATATCGCCAACGGGCGCTTCACCATCACAAATTGTAGATGAGGCCTGGCACCTGCACCTGACCTACACCACTGACTACTGGCAACGCTTTTGCAAAGACACATTGCAGCAAGAACTACATCACTACCCATCGATGGGCGGGCCGGATGAATACCAGAAACACCGCAAATGGTATTTTGATACGCTACGGCTTTATGCAGCAACATTTGGCTACTACCCACCAGAGGACATATGGCCGGACAGTACGATGATACAGCCCAGGAAGGAAGAACAAAATGTGTTTGCCACACGACTATCTAAAAGCAGATACCTGGCCCTGCTGATACCACTGCTGGTTATTTCGGGGTTGTATCATCAACCAGACCCGTTCGGGTTATCGGGGCCACACTTCCTGGTGTTCTTTATCTTGTTCTGCATCGTATCCGGAGTACTGGCAGCCAACCTGCTGGCAGAGAAAAGCAAGCTACTGGCAGAGCTGATAAAGGTAGACCACCCATACTACGACAAGTATGAACGAGCCTACCTGACGGGCGACTACCCACGAGTGGCACTGCTTATGGTAGTAGAACTTGCAGACAGCGGTGCGATAAACATGGTAGATAATGGAGTATACGAACTAAACATTGACAAGCTAAAGGATGCAGATACACCACTGGCCAAACTGCTGATAGAAAAGGACCAGCCAACTATAGGATCTACCGTAGTGAAAGAGCTGGCAGCGGAGGTGGCTGGCCAAATAAACTTTGAATCAACGAGACTGAAAGAGGCATATGAGCGGGCACGCGGCGGCTACTTTATACTACCGGCAATAACCCTGGTGATGGCAATCTGCAGAATGTTGCAGGGCGCAAATAATGAAAAGCCTATAGCATTCCTTATAATGCTGACCATAGCCTATACGCTGGTAATACTTGGGGTGTATAAAGTGTACGAATTTCACAGCATATGTATCAAGATATATAAAGCAGAGGTAGAGCTGCCAGCAGGTGAAATGGCCAGCACAAGCGACCTGGTAACGATATATGGTATAGCCGCTATAGCAGGCCTGCCAAGATATACGCACATGAATGACCTGTATAACAAGCGGGAGTATGGTGGCAGTTGCGGCGGCGGATGCAGCAGCGGAGGATGTGGTGGTGGTGGTTGCGGTGGATGTGGTGGATGTGGTGGATGTGGTGGATGTGGTGGATGTGGTGGAAGTTAGTTTAAAATTCCAAGATCCAAGAGCCAAATTCCAGTTTCCAAATTCCACGGTTCAGGTTACAGATACCGAAATCCGAAATGATGTTCCGCAACAACCGCGGGACTTTTTTTATGCTCCCCATTCCCTACTTTTTCCTCTTCTTCCGTTTTGTGTCATCATCAGTTTGCTGAACCTGCTCTTCCTGTTGCTGGCGGGCTTCTTCCTGTTCGCGGCGTTTCTTTTCTTTACGCCTGTAATAGCCACGGAGCAGGAAGTTGCCTTTTAGGGCTTCCATATTTTCGCTGAAGCCTTTAGTACCCTTCTTTATGTTGTTTACGGTACCCTGCAGATCATCGGCTATATCATCATTATACAACAACCTGCCCAATGTACCTTTACCACCGCTTACCTGAGTAGCTATATCGGCAAGGCCTGCAGTTATTACCTGTGCATTGTCTGCCACGCGTTCCATCTTGGCTACTATCTCGCCCATATCAGTAGGATTGACCGTGCCTATACGTGCGCCATCTTTTATCAGAGCAGCTCCATCTTCGTTGGCAGAGATCACTATCAGCTTATCGCCCATAAGGCCATCTGAGCCAATAGAGGCAACTGCATTGCTTTTGATGTAAGGATGTACCTTATCTTCCAGCACCATATCTACGCGGGCCTCTGTGTCGGATATAATCCGGATGCCCTCTACTGTTCCGACATTTACGCCGACAAAGCGAATATTATTACCTGCCTGCAGGCCGCCTACATTCCTGAAGGTGCCGTATATATGGAAGGTTTGCCCAAACATATTCTTGCTCTTACCGATAAGGAATACTGCGCCAACGAGCAGGAAAAGGCCTATAAGTGCAAAAATGCCTGTTCGTACTTTTTGTCCTGTTGTAGCTTTCATGTGTTATAATTTGAAAAACGATTGAATAAATTCATCTTCAGAGGTACTTAGCTCTTCGAATGTGCCTTCTTTAACTATCTCGCCTTTATCCATCACTAATATCCGATCGGCAGTGATCTTAGCACAGGCAATGTCGTGCGTGATGATAATGGAGGAGACTTTATATTTCTGTTGCATTGTGCGTATCAGCTCACTTATCTCGCGGGAGGTGATCGGATCGAGCCCGGTAGTTGGCTCATCGTACAATATGATCTCCGGCTTCATGATGATGGTGCGGGCAAGACCTATGCGCTTGCGCATACCGCCCGACAGTTCTGACGGCATTTTATCAGCGGCTTCGGGCAGGCTGACCGCCTCCAGCACCTCTTCTACCCTCTTCTTCAGCTCAGCCTCATCGCGAATCTTTAAAACACGTTTCAAAGGAAACTCCAGATTCTCCCGAACGGTCATGGAATCGTACAGAGCTGCACTCTGGAACAGGAAACCTACGTGTGTGCGTAGCTCGCGCAACTCTTCATCATTCAATTTGTTGACCTCTTTGCCAAAAACTTTCAACTGTCCCTTATCGTAGTCTAAAAGTCCGACAACACATTTTATTGTAACAGACTTACCTGTGCCAGACTTACCCAATACAACAAGGTTCTCACCCTGGTGCAGTTCCATGTTCATATCCGTCAACACTTCTTTATCCCCGAAAGATTTGGCGAGGTGGCGCATCTGGATGACATCTTTCATATCATCTGTAGCTAGTGGAGCCGGCTGTACATCTTGTTGTATATCTTGTTCCATAGTTGATATTTAATAGCCCAGGGCGTTGGTTAACTGAACAGCTATGCCATCTATAACAATAATCCACAACGACGCGTTAACAACTGCCGAATTGGCAGCTACACCAACACTTTCGGTACCATGGGTGGAATTATAACCTTTATAGCAGCCGATAAAACCAATAGCAAAACCAAAGAATATTGTTTTAAAAAAGGCGGGCAGCAGATCACCAAATTCAACTGAATTAAATGCCTTATGAAAGAACAATACAGCACTGACATGTTCTGACAGATTCAGACCCACATAGCTGCCTGCAAACCCAACCGCGTCGGCAACTATAGTAAGCAGCGGTATCATAACGATACACGCCAGTATACGTGTAACAACAAGATACTGTATGGGACTGGAGCCAGATACTTCCATAGCATCGATCTGCTCCGTAACCTGCATACTACCTAATTCCGCGCCTATACCAGATGATACTTTACCTGCACAGATAAGGGCTATGACCACAGGGCATATCTCACGAATAAGCGAAATAGAGACCATTTGCGGGATAAAGCTCTCCGCGCCGAATGTCTTCATCGTAGGCTCGGACTGGAGCGTAATAACAAAACCTATAATAAATCCGGTAACGGCAACCAGCGGGAACGACTTATACCCTATCATGTAGCACTGACGTATGAACTCTTCCCACTCGAAATTCAAGCGGAAGAGATTACGGAAAAAGCGCCCCATGAACAACACCTGGTTGCCTGCTTCTTCGAGTACACCTTTTAACGGAAAAGTAGATTCATCGGCCATTGCTTGATTATTTATTTTCTATCTGCCAGATGTATTGCGTACTGATATACATCTGGTTAGGAAATAGAAATAAATACCGTGCCAGCTTAAGCCGATAGATTGAAACACATTGCTATAATAATACGTCCTTTCAGGACTTTACATGCAATGCAGGAATGCCCGGATCTTTAAAAGATCACCGTTGACAGTCGTTCGTCGTGGGACTCTGTAGGCACCTTTTCTATGACCTGGAAAGGATAGCAAATGCCGGCTTTATACGCCTGGGGTTGTGTGTGCAGGAAGGTATCGTAATAGCCTGAGCCATAACCCAGCCTGTAGTTGTTTTTATCGAAGGCCAGCCCCGGAATGATAAAGAGGTCGATAGTGTCATTATATACTGTAGTGTTTGCAGGGTGTTGTGTGCCATAGATACCGCTTTCCAACTCATCGAGCGACCTGAGGATAAGATTTTCCATTTGTCGCTGTTTCAGCGCTTTAGGTGCCAATACGGTTATACCTTGTTGCAGCATGTGGTTGATGACAGGTTTTATGTCTATCTCGCTGCCCATAGGAATGTAGCAATGCACCACTGCAGGCTTCCTGTCTGCGATCAGTTGCAACAGCTGTGTGCAGATATTCTCATCGAGCGTACCTTTTTCAGCATTCTCGATGGCATTGCGCTGGTCCAGCATTATTTTTCGGAGCTCCTTTTTTTCGTGTATCGTATCCATGGTGTGCATAGCAAATGTAGGGATAAATGAAACAGAGCTGTGGGTACATGCGCACCTAAGGCTTCGCGTAGTTGCCAATTACACAATAATATTCAACTTTTAACAGTTAAGGAACAGTACATCAGAGCGAACCAATGCCAACCAATTTACATAGTCGTCGGCTGTCTTCGATACGGTTACTGCTATATTTTATCAATATATCATTCCTTATTGGCTTCTATGGTACCGAAACAACTGGTTTGTTATTTCCTGCCCTAATGATCTGCCTGGTTGTACTCAGCCACAAATGGCCAATAATCGTATTCGGGACATTGTCTATTCTATTTTTATGCATCAGTTTCTTAGTAGCCATATCCCCTATACTTAGTAAGCCAGATGATCCAGATGACATAATATGCGGGCTGATCTCGTACGTGCCGCTTAGCCTGCTGTTTGCTGGGGCAACGATAACTGCAAAACGTGCAAAACGACACAATATAGCATAGAAACAACGCTATTAGTTATTGTACATTTGCCTGATGCTGCAAATCACTGCTACACAATTAAAGGAGTGGATAGATACCGGAAGGGACTTTTTACTGGTGGATATCCGCGAAACGGATGAGCGGGAAGCATTTAATATTGGCGGCCTGCACATACCTATGGACGATCTCCGTAAACGCATGGCAGAGCTACCGACCGACAAACCTGTGGTGCTGTATTGCGAAAAGGGCATCCGCAGCACTATTTCTATCCAGAGAATGGAAAGTACGGGGCTTGAACTGTATAATTTATCGGGCGGGATGAAGGCGTGGAAGGAGGTGTTTGGCAGCCAGGCTTCTTAAGCCGATGGGTTAAAACCCATCGCTATAATAATACGTCCCTTCAGGACTTTACCGTGCGGTTGTAGCAGGTCAATTTGGCCAATGTGCAGTCAATTATCGTTGCAACCTCGTCAATACACTGCTTTGCTGTGTTACCTGTAAAGTATGCTCCACCCCTAAGGCCAGTGTATAGTTAAGCTCCTGGTGGCCGCAGGGCATATTAAAGGCTACAGGGTAGATATATTCTTTTACCTTGTCAAAAATGATCTCTTCGAGTGTTTGTCCGAATGGGCGGTCCGTGTCTTCCATATCGGTGAAACTGCCTATCAACAGGCCGGCCAGTTTGTCGAGCTTTCCTGCGCGCTTAAGGTGCAGCAGCATACGGTCTACATGATAAAGATGTTCGCCAAGATCTTCTATAAAAAGAATTTTACCGGTAAAATCAACCTCGGAAACCGAGCCGGTAAGGTGTACCAGCAACGACAGGTTGCCACCGGTGAGTATGCCCTTGGCTTGCCCTACCCTGTTGTGTTGAGCCGGGGGCAGTCTATATTCCTCGCTTGCTCCTACCAGCGCGTTCTTAAACGACAAGAGATGATCGCTGAATTCGGATTCTGGCTTGAAGGCACCGCACATAGGGCTATGCAACGTTGGCAGCCCTGTTTGGGCCAGTATATGACTATGCAGTACCGTTATATCGCTGAAACCGCAGATCCATTTGGGCTTTACCTTGAAGGCGGTAAGATCCAGCACGTCTATAATGCGGCTTACACCATAACCGCCGCGCCCCATCAGTATAGCATCTATCTCCGGGTTGTCCACCATTTGCTGTAGATCGGCCAGGCGCTCAGCATCAGTGCCGGAGAAGTAATGGAATTCGTTGCCAACAGTATTGCCCAATCGCACATTATACCCCCAGTCCTGCAACACCTTTACGGCGTACGCTACCCTTTCTTTGGACACATAGCCTGCAGGGCAGGTAATACCAATGGTCGATCCTTGTCGTAACTGCATAGGGATCAAAAATAAAGTTTGTTGGTCAACAACTGTTGCCCGGGGAGGTTTTTCCCTATTGTTATTATTTCCTCATTATAAAATGCACAGCTATTTTATCTGTTTACCGAAACGATTATCTTCGTCCACAGAATAACGTATTAGCTTATTAACATTTTAACTGTTTAAACTTTTTATATGTCTTTAATCAAATCAATATCGGGGATACGCGGTACCATAGGTGGTGTGCAGGGAAAAAATCTTACGCCAATAGATGTAGTGAAATTTACCACTGCTTATGGTGCATGGGTAGCACAACAGGGCGGCAACAATAAAAAGATAATAGTGGGCCGCGATGGCCGTATATCGGGCGGAATGGTGCGCGACCTGGTGGTGGCTACCCTGCAAGGCATTGGCTGCGACGTGGTGGACCTGGGCCTGAGCACTACACCGACAGTAGAAATGGCGGTAAAAATGGAACAGGCCGCAGGCGGAATCATCCTTACAGCCAGCCATAACCCCAAGCAATGGAACGCGCTGAAACTGCTGAATAAAGACGGGGAATTCCTGGACGCGGCAGCCGGCCAATGGATACTGGACTATGCTGCTAACGAAGAGCCTGTATATGCAGAGATAGACCACATAGGCACACAGCGTAGCGATGATACTTACATACAAAAACACATTGACGCTATATTGGCGCACCCGCTGGTAGATGTGGCTGCTATAAAGGCGATGAACTACAGCGTGGTGGTGGATGCGGTGAACTCTACAGGCGCTATTTCTGTGCCGCCGGTGCTTAGAGCGCTGGGCGTAAATAATGTAACCGTGATCAATGAAGAGGTGACCGGGCATTTTGCACACAACCCTGAGCCACTGCCAGAGCACCTGGTAGAGCTTTGCGATACGGTAAAGAATAAGAAAGCAACATTGGGCATAGCTGTAGACCCGGACGTGGACAGGCTTTGCTTTGTGTGCGAAGACGGCAGCCTGTTTGGCGAAGAGTATACGCTGGTAGCAGTGGCTGATTATATACTGGGCAACAGGAAAGGCAATACCGTTTCTAACCTGTCATCGACCCGCGCACTGCGCGATGTTACCGAGAAACATGGCGGCCAGTACTACCCAAGTGCGGTAGGAGAGGTAAACGTGGTAAGGAAGATGAAAGAAGTAAATGCTGTAATAGGCGGCGAAGGCAATGGCGGCATTATAGTGCCGGAACTTCACTATGGCCGTGATGCACTGATTGGCATTGGTTTGTTCCTGACTCACCTGGCCAAAACCGGCATGACCGCACGCCAACTGCGCGACAGCTATCCTAACTACTTCATTTCCAAGAATAAGATAGACCTGCCGGAAGACACCAATGTGAAGGTCATTTTCGAAGAGATAAAGAAGAAATATGCCAACCAGCCTATTAATACAGAAGATGGCCTGCGCATAGACTTTGACAAGGACTGGGTGCACCTGCGTACATCTAACACCGAGCCGATCATCCGCGTTTATTCTGAGAGCAAAGATGAGGAGAGTGCTAATAAAGTGGCCCAGAATATTATGGCCGACATTAAGCACCTGATGAGCGTGACAGCATAAATAACACAGCTTTTATTGTATATTTTTGTACAGCGGTGGGTCTTCCACCGCTGTTTTTTATTGCCGCCTTATGCAAGAAATGAACGACACACCGGAAGAGGAAAGAGATGATGAGCCGGCAAGCCTGTTCAAAGATTTAGATACGAGCTTTACCCGAAGGATGACGGTACGCTATGAACGGCGGATCAAAGTGGGCCGTACTGCCATGTTCATCGTAGCCTTCTTCAGTGTGGTCACATTGGCGCAGGGCGTGCCATTTTATGAGCAAAGTTCTTACCGCCTTACGGTGGCTACGGCAGTGGCAGTATTCTACTTTACACTGATGCTGATGAGTGTGCAGAAACCCTACCTTTCGTTTGTAATTGCTTCTGTTGCTTATATTCCATTAGGTGTCTACAAACTATACAGCGAGCGGCTGATGTTCAGCTACCTGCTAAATGGACACTTACTGCCATGGCAGCAGGCAGCCTATTTTGTACTGAATATGCTGCGCATACTGGTATTCTACGTATTTGTGAAAAGCGCCATCTACTCCAGGAAGCTGGAGACCCTGCACTCACCTGCGGTAAGCGATGAAGATTAACCATTTAACTTTTTAACATGTTAAGCTTTTAGTACCTTGCAGACACAAATCATGTCAATAAAAGGAAAAAAGATAATACTTACCGTAACCGGCAGTATTGCTGCCTATAAAACACCACAGCTTGTGCGCCTGCTTGTAAAGGCTGGTGCGGAAGTAAGGGTGCTGGCCACAAAATCTGCACTGGATTTTGTGAGCGCTTTATCACTGTCTACAGTGGCTAAACATGCCGTGCTAAGCGACGTGAGCGATGGTGCTAACTGGAACAACCACGTGGAACTGGGCCTGTGGGCAGATGCTATGGTGATAGCCCCCTGCAGCGCCAACAGCCTGGCCAAACTGGCGCATGGGCTGTGCGATAATATTGTATCGGCAGTATACCTGAGTGCACGCTGCCCGGTTTTTATAGCCCCGGCCATGGATGAGGACATGTGGAAACATCCCTCCACCCGCGCCAACCTGGACAAAGTACGCAGCTATGGCAACCATATAATACCGGTGGCGCATGGCGAACTGGCCAGCGGGCTGGTGGGTGAAGGTCGTATGGCGGAGCCGGAAGACATTGTAAGCCACCTTGCGGCAGCACTGAATGAACACCTGCCCCTGAAAGGATTGAAAGCCCTGGTAACTGCGGGACCAACCTATGAGCGGATGGACCCAGTAAGATTTATCGGCAACTTTTCTACCGGCAAAATGGGCATAGCCATAGCTGATGCACTAGGCGCAGCCGGGGCCGATGTGACCTTGGTACTGGGACCAACACATGAAAAAGCCAGCCACAGCCGGGTGCATACCATAAAAATTGAAAGCGCCAATCAGCTATATAAAGAGTGTACCCATATCTTCCCGCTGAGCGATATTGCGGTGCTTGCTGCAGCAGTTGCCGACTACCGGCCAATAGAGATGGCTGCGGAGAAAATAAAGAAGAGCGGCGATGGTATGACACTGGAACTGGCCAAGACCGAAGACACTTTAATGTCGCTGGGCAAAATAAAACAGGCGCACCAAACGTTAATAGGGTTTGCACTGGAAACCAACAACGAACTGGAGAACGGATTTAAGAAACTGGGCACCAAAAATGCCGATATGATCGTGCTTAATTCGCTGAAGGATGAAGGTGCAGGCTTTGGGCATGATACCAATAAAATAACCTTGCTTACACGCGACGGCGAAGCTGAGAGCCTGCCATTGCTGAGCAAGAAAGAGGCTGCAGTGGCCATAGTGAACAGTATTTTAAAATTGAGACATGCGGAGAAAACTGCTTAGTATATTGCTGGTACTTTGCCTGGTGCAGACGGCAGCTACCGCACAGGAGCTGAACTGCAAGGTAACAGTGCAACACGATAAGATAACAGGTGTTGCCAATGAAACGTTCACAGCAATGGAACGTGCCATCATAGAGTTTATGAACGGGCATAAATGGACCACAGATGACTTTGGGACGACAGAAAAAATAGACTGCACCATATTCTTAAACCTCACCGGCAATAAGATAAACGGCGACCCGGATGTATATACCGGAACGTTGAGCATACAATCGTCGAGACCGGTATATAATAGCGGCTATACCAGCGCCCTGGTAAACTTTGTGGACAGAGATGTTGTGTTTAAGTTCACCCAATATGGTGCCCTGACGTTTGACGACAACAGGGTGAGCGGTACGGACGGGCTACAATCGAACCTGACGGCCCTGCTTGGCTATTATGCCTACATTGTTATTGGTATGGACTATGACAGCTACTCTTTAGATGGCGGTACCAACTACTTTAAAAAAGCACAGAATGTTGTGAATAATGCACCGGAACAGGGCAAATCAATATCGGGCTGGAAGGCAGTAGAAGGTACCCGCAACCGCTATTGGCTTGCCGACCAGCTACTGAATACACGCTTCCATGATGTACGTGCTTTTTGGTATACCATGCATAGGGAGGGGCTGGACAGCATGTATACCAAACCAAATGAATCGCGCACGCGCATATTGGTAGGCCTTAAGAAACTATATAACGTAAACAGGGAAAACCCCAGCTCTATGCTGATGCAGTTTATCTTTGCCGCCAAGAGTGAAGAGATCATTCACCTGCTGGGCTCCACCCCTAAAAACGAAAGAGGCCAGTACATTACATTGCTTAATTCGCTGGACGTAGCCAATGCAGCGAAATACAATAATCTTAAATGACATTACGTAACCTGACTGTTGTTGCTATAGCCTGCTGCACCATGAGTGCCTGTAACCATATGAGTGGTGGCGATCACCTGCCACGCCAAAAAATGGAAGATATTATGTACGACCTCTCGCTGGCAGAAGCTTACAGCACCAAAACCAGCGACAACATGGCATTTGGCGGACTAAAAAATATGGACAGCCTTGCCGGGTATTACAAAGACATCCTTGACCACCACCATGTAACCAAGGATGAGTTTCAGAAAAGCCTGGAATGGTATAAGCAGCAGCCTAACGAAATAGACAGCATCTACACCCACCTTTCCGCAAGGGCAGATAAGGTGAATAACGATGAAATGAAGAAGCGGCGCGACAACCTGCAACCACAGCCGGGAGTGCCGCCTGTTAACAACCAGCCTCCGCTTCCGAAAACAGATACGCATAAGCGGCCATCGTTGAGGCGTTTACCACAATCGATAGCCAAGCCACAAAGATAAAATAAGGTCCTGCCTCGCGGCAGGACCTTATACTTTTTATACAGTTGCTATTGCTATTGTCTGCTATTTCAGCTTGCCCAATGCATCTGCCATGCGCTCCACGGCCACCTGCAGGTTGGTCATAGAAGTGGCGAACGATAAGCGCACACAATTCACATCGCCAAACGCACTGCCGCAAACGGTAGTTACGTGACCCTTGTTCAGCAAATACATGCTCAGGTCTACATCATTATTAATAACCGTTTCTCCATCTGTCTTGCCGTAGAAAGAACTGATATCCGGAAATGCATAGAACGCGCCATCAGGATAATTTACCTTAACGCCGGGTATCTTCTTTAGCGCACCTATCACATAGTCGCGGCGCTCTTTGTAAGCAGCTACCATTTTGTGTGTAGGCTCTAAGTCGCTGAGCAGTGCAGTAATTGCCGCACGCTGCGTAATAGAGTTGGCTGCAGAAGTGCTCTGAGACTGCAGTTTCTCGCAAGCCCTTGCTACTTCAACAGGAGCTGCCATATAGCCCAGGCGCCAGCCTGTCATGGCAAAGCCCTTAGCCAGCCCATTGATGAGGATAACCCTGTCTTTAATGGCATCGAACTGGGCGATGCTTTCGTGGCCACCCGCGAAGTTGATGTATTCATATATTTCATCGCTGATGATAGCAATATATGGATAACGTTTGAACACCTCTACCAAAGCTGCCAATTCATCTTTCGAGTACACGCTGCCCGATGGATTGCAGGGAGACGAAAACATGAACAACTTGGTCTTTGGCGTTATGGCCGCCTCCAGCTGTGCCGGTGTTACCTTGAAATCACTTTCTATACCGCAGTTGATGTATTTAACAATACCACCGGCCATTTCTACCTGGGTAGCGTAGGTAACCCAGAATGGCGTTGGGATGATTACCTCATCACCTTCATCTACAATAGCAGTTACAGCATTGATGAGTGATTGCTTGGCACCGGTTGATACTATCACCTGGTTAGGCGCATAATCGAGGTTGTTGTCTCTTTTCAGCTTGATACAGATCGCCTCGAGCAGCTCGGGGTACCCCGCTACTGGCGCATATTTAGACCAGCCTTCGTTGATGGCCTTGATAGCTGCCTCGTTAATATGGTCGGGCGTTCTGAAGTCAGGCTCACCCAAACTAAGATCTACGATATTAATTCCCTGGGCCTTAAGCTCGCGGCTTAATTTGGCCATTTTTATTGTCTGAGGCTCAGAAATGGTGCTCAGTCTTTTTGCTAATTGCATTCTATTTTGAAAAATGGAAAGCTGTAAAGATAAGAAAAAGGGAGGTAACACATGTATCGTAACTCATATTCATGTCTGAGTTATGCTTTTTTGGCTTTCCTCTCTTCTTTATCTTCTACCTCAATTTCGGGACCATCCAGCGATGCGCATAGCCTCTTGATCAATTCTAGCTTCGCTTCAATGCCCAGTTCCTTCAACTCTTCAATATATCTTTCCACTTTGATCTCGGTAACTTTATCCATACAAAAATCTATTGGTGAACAAAACCTGCCCTTACATGAACAGGAAAATTGATCTCCTGTACTTCACTTTCTCCCCAGGCGGTCAAAATATCATGCCTTACCATAGCAATGGGGTCATTACCGGTAGCTTTTTTATAGTTCTTAGCGCCAGACCATGTGCCCAGGTAGCCTAATAACCAATGCACATCGCGGTACAGCGTTATTGTTATAGGCGGTGCAAACACTTCTTTAAACGGAAATGGAATAGTTGCATACTGCTCATCCACATACCTGCGCTCGGGATCCCAATACGCTCGGGTAATATCCATGTACAAATGATCTATCACTTTGTCCACAGCGGGTGTTACACGCAGCACGTTATACGTCCATGCCGCTATCAGCGCATCCTGCGTTGCTACACGCATTGCTTCTTTATAAAAACTATCAAAGTCGAACCAATGGATGGCCTGCGCAATTGTGATGAGATCTATGCTGTTATCTGCAAGCGATGTCTGTTCTGCTCTTTCCCTTAGGTAAACAATATTGTCTTTGGAGGTTGCCAGCGCCAATTGCTGCTCGCTGATGTCGGTTCCGTAAACCTTTGTAAATCTATCTGATAACTTAACTGCGACCTGGCCATTACCTGTACCGCAATCCCATGCTGTGTTATAATTGCGTACGTGCCTGAACAGGAAATCGTATACCGCTTCGGGCGATTGGGGACGGTATGCAGCGTATTCATCCGACCCTGTAGAGAAGTTGTCGATCAGTTGTTTCATGGTACTCTAAGATAAGCTATTTATTACAAACGCTTGCCAGAAAATACAATACGGAATAGGTGGCTACCTGGCCCGATGGACCATTGAGCGTGTAATCGCAACCATGTGTGCCGCAAGGCAGAGAAAGGAAATAATGAGGCACCTTGTTGGCCATCAGCTTTTTATCTAACCGTACGCTATGTTCATAAGCCACCAGCGGATCGAGCGGCCCATGAATGAGCAATGTAGGTGGGGACTGAGGTGTAACAAATTCTATGGCAGAACTATTGAAGTATTGCTGCGGCACCTGCTCGTAAGTTCCCCCAAGATAGTCAACCATTATCTTGCGCGAATCAAAAACCAGTGGATTGGCAGGCAGGCTATACCCCCACACCATATCGGCAGGGCCATAATAACTGATGGTTCCTACTATTGAAGGATCGTGAAAAGTGTACGATGCCACCAATGTAATTTGTGCGCCGGCACTGCGGCCCAGCAACACAAACCTGGATGTGTCTATGCCCAATTCTGCAGCATGGGCTTTAAGGTATTGTATGGCAGCCTTCAGATCATCTACCTGCGATGGGCTTTTATATGCCGGAGCCAGCCGGTAATTGATGGCGGCAACATGGTAACCAGCATGTGCCAACACCGTATTCAATTCCGGCAACTGCTTACTGTCTCCCCCTGCCCATGAACCACCGTGAACAACCACAACACAAGGCCTGGGCCCCTGCTGTTTTGCCTTAAAGAAATCGATAGCCAGGCTATCCTTGTACAACAACGTTTGCGGCGTATCCTGCGGTGCATTGATACCGGTAAGCATTTTTATAGCGCTGAAGGACGTAGCGGAGTTGTGCTGCAGCTTGCCAAAGGCCGCCGACAAATGATCATCCAGAACTGATGAAACGGCATATATCCTAACTACGGGCGATAAAAAAAGTAATAGCGCAGCCACGCCCGTTATAGTGCCAGCCAATACGTATCTATCCGTCCATATACCAAGCAATAACAATGCAGTTGTCAGCAATAGCCACAACCAGGGAAACTCTGTAACCGCAATAGCCAGCAACCACAAATGATACTGCGGCGCACGGATAACCGCCAGCAGCGACAGCAGGAACAATATAGCCAATAAAACCAACCGGAACATGGGGCTAAAGATAATACTGCGGGTGCAAATTGAACGTCTGTAATATTTTTCTGAAATTTTATTTTCAGTAAATTTTGAAAGTTCCAAAGTTTCGCTTTATCTTTGTGTCATGAAATTATCAGAAGCAAAACAGCAGTTCATTCTCAATTGGGGGGTACTGGGCACGCAATGGGGCATTAACCGCACCATGGCACAGATACATGCTTTGCTGCTGGTAAGCACAGATCCGCTGAGTGCTGACGATATAATGAAGGAGCTGCAGATAAGCCGCGGTAATACCAATATGAATGTGCGCGAGCTGATGGACTGGGGCATTGTAGATAAGGTGCTGAAGCCTGGTGAGCGCAAGGAATTTTTCACGGCCGAAAAAGACATATGGGTAGTGGCGATGAAGATCATCCGCGAGCGCAAGCGTAGAGAAGTAGAACCAATACTGGGCGTGCTGGAGCAGCTTAAAGATATTGAAGCGGATAAAGGCGATAAGGATGGGAAGCAGTTTATAACTACCATAAACGATATACAGCGCTTTGCCAACCAGGCAACTAAAGCAGTAGATGGTATGGTGAAAATGGATGAGCACTGGTTTACAGGCACGCTGCTGAAGCTGTTTAAATAGATTTTTCGGTGGCACAACACCATTTAGTTCTTTTGTTTGTTTTGTTTTGAATTGAGTTCACTGGTTTCCCGCGCTTGCGGGAAGCCGGAGAACCAATACGCAACCGCTTATCGCGGTTTTTTAAAGCACATTAATTTTCATTATTTTCTGAAAATATAAACAGTTCAATAGTTTTATGGAACAATATAATCATTCTCCACCACTCCGTCAATCGCAGAAATGACTGCCACTTAGATCAAACACATTACTCACTTTCAAAACACACATTTTATGAACAACATTATTGTTTTATACGCGGTTTACCTGGTAGCCACAGTTGCACTTACGGTATGGGTAGCACATACGTTATTTAAAAACGGGCAGGTGTTCCTGGTAGATATCTTTCACGGCAATAAAGAACTGGCAGAGGCCGTGAACAACCTGCTTTGGGTAGGCTTTTACCTGGTGAATATTGGCTATGCAGTATATACACTGAAAACTTACGACGTAGTAAGTAATCCCCGCGAGGTGATTGAAGTACTGAGCATCAAATTAGGCGCAATAATACTGATACTGGGCTGCATGCACTTCCTCAATATGTTCATTTTCTTCCGCCTGCGCAAACGCGCTATTGCCGACAAACACATCGGCCGTTACGACTACCGCAACGATCCTGAAAATTTAGGTAACTATAGAGTAAACATTCCTAACGAATAATAGCAGCCAGCCCCTGTAAACCCATCTCTCCCAAACACAAAAATTATGAGAACAGCACTTTATCTGAAACAAACCGACCTCACATTACAATTGGCAGGCCTGTTCATCCCAATCGCCATCTCAATATATTATCAAGCCGCTTATTGCATGATATATGCCTATGTCCTCATTGGCATAGTCCAGGTCATCAGCTGCATCATTAATGCATTGGCTCTGCCCGCAGAATACCAACACAAAAGCAGACTAGCTTATCAATATGTACTTGCGAGTATAGCCGTAGTAATATTTGCTGTGCTCGCAGGCAAGTCAGACGATCAGCGGATGTTCATCTATTATACCCTTATGGTTGTCAGCCCATTTTTAGCAACATGGTATATGTGGTTCAGTTACAAAGAGGTTAAATTCCTAAAAGCAGTGTTTATGCGACCTCAGTTCACCCGGATATAAATTACACCCGGCTCTAAAACACTTTAGTAAACACCTCATTATATGAAAAGGTTACTCAGATACAAGTATTTCGACCTGTTTGTACAGCTGGCAGCCTGCCCCGCCCCACTAGTAATTGCTGTTGCAAAAGATAATGCCGCCACGCTGATGGGCTTTTACTTCATTGCCGGTCCCGTGCAGGCATTCAGCAGTATCATGAACAGTGTTACATTACCACAACAGATACAACACCATACCCGGAAACAATACAGATGGGCGGTATGGACATTGATAGTTGTAGCAGTGCTGGCAACAGTTTGTACAGGATTTGCCGGACTTTTATTAATGATGGTATTCAGTCCTTTCCTGGCAATGTGGTATCTGCTGATAACAGCGAAGGAACTAAGCTTACTCAAACTGATAGTAGCAGATGGTATAAAATGATGGGACATGCAAAATAAACACATAGTACTTGCAGGCGGAACAGGCTTTATAGGGCAGGCTATGGCAGCCGCCTGGTGCACAACCAATAGGGTAACTGTGCTCACCCGCAATATAAAAGGGGCAGCTAATAATACCTTCGGCAATAGCGCCACTGTTGGCAATGTGCAGTATGTGCAATGGGATGGAAACACTACAGGCAACTGGGTGCAAGCAATCGATGGGTGCGATCTGCTAATCAACCTTGCAGGCCGATCTGTAAACTGCCGGTATAACGATGCCAACAAGAAGGAGATAATGAACAGCAGGATAGATGCAGTGCATGTGTTGGAGAAAGCGGTGAACATGGTGCAGCAGCCGCCTGAACTAATGATCAACGTGGCATCTGCTACTATATACCGACATGCGGAGGACCGTCCGCAAGACGAGGAAACAGGAGAGATTGGCAATGGTTTTTCTGTAGATGTGTGCAAAGCATGGGAGGCAGCCTTTAATAGCCTGGCACTACCACAAACACGCAAGGTAATATTACGGATGGCGATAGTACTGGGTCGGGGTGGCGTGTTAGTACCCTACAGCAACCTGGCCAAAACCGGTCTGGGTGGCCACCAGGGCAATGGCAGGCAGATGTTTAGCTGGATACATATTGATGACGTGATAGCAATGGTGGAGTGGCTGTATGCGCACAAGGAACAAGCAGGTGTTTATAATGCATCTGCACCCGTGCCGGTTACTAACAATGCGTTTATGAAAATGCTTAGGGACCATTATAAAATGCCCGGGCTTCCGGCACCCAAATGGTTATTGGAAATAGCCGCATGGCTAAAAGGGACAGAAACCGAACTATTGCTAAAAAGCCGCTGGGTGAGCCCGACACGCCTGCAACGCGAAGGATTTACCTTTCGCTATCCCAACCTGCAACCTGCGCTCAATGACTTACTGGCATAGCAGCTATAGCCAGTGCTTCCGCTTAAACCATACGTAAACAACCACAATTACCACAGCCATCAAACCCATCACTCCGGGATAGCCCCAGTGCGCCTCCAGCTCGGGCATATACTTAAAGTTCATACCGTACACACCTACTATAAAAGTAAGCGGCATAAAGAACACAGAAAATATGGTAAGCACGCGCATGATCTCGTTGGTGCGCTGTGCCGATATATTGAAGTACACATTCATCAGGTGCGTGGCTTGGTCCAGCAGAGAGTCGTATAAACTTTGCTGCCTCACGTACACATCACGGCACTCACGCGTATAGGCATTGCCATTTTCTTTAGAGTCTATCTTATCTACTATATCGTGCGACAGGAGCAACAGACGCCTGATCACATCTATCTTACGCTTCAGGAAATACAGCCGTTTCAGGAACGATACATTTCTATCGCGCAAAAACACCTGCTCTTCGTAATACTCTATGTGCCTCGTTATCTTGTCGCCCGGCTCAGCATACGATTGCATAGCAGCTTTCACTATCTCTGTGAGCACGTGCATAGGCTGTTTGCACTCTCCCGATGTAACATATTCACTACTAATTGTTTTCAGCGGTTCCCATTCGTTGCGATGGATAGTAATAATAAACTTATCGGAAATAAAGATTGCTACCTTATTGGTGAGTTCCTGCACGGTGTCCGCCTCTTCCTCGTGTCCCTTTTGCGGGTAATATACACGCACTATAATGAAGGTGTACCCCTTAAAGCGTTCATATTTGGGCAGGTGCCCCGGCTGCAGGCAGTCATTTACCGACTCTTCGTGCAATCCGTGGCTACGCGCCATTTCTGCCATATCGCCAGGTTTCGGGTCCAGCACATCAAGCCATTCGTAGTCTTCATCTATATTCTCGGCAAAGTTGCGTATCATGCTTTGTTTACATTGAGTGGTGGAACAAATGTATGTATTGGCAGCAAAATGATGGAAAATAAAGAAGCGCCCTGAACAAGGCGCTTCCCACTGCTACTTAAACCAATCAAAAAACTATCGCTGCACTACCTGAGTACGCAGTGTACCCACTATCGTCCCTATTCTTCCTATCAACACATCAGATAAGCCATTTTTATGTGCACCTGCTACAAGGTCTGTTACAAAAGCGTCGAAGTCTCCGTTATCAGCCTTGGCACTCATGCGGGAGTTTTGTGCCGGGTCGTGTGCCGCGGTCATATTCTTACCACCATAGGTAAAGTTCTTAGCGCCTGTTGCTACGCAGAAGAAGTCGGTAAGGTTCTTGCTAAGGGCTGTAAAGCCCGATGTATTGCCGCTGGTCACTTCCGTAAGCAGCACGGTAAAATAACCATTAATGGCAGTATCGCCGGCTATCACAAATATGGTGCTGTCTACTACCTTATGTATACCCAGGCGGCCTGCTTCTACCTTCTGGCCGGGGTTATACGGATCGTCTACCATTGTTGTTCCGCCCAGGGAATCATACAAGGTCATGGCGGGAGCCGAATCTTTTTTCTTGCATGATGTCATAAAAGACATAGAGCATGTAAATGCAATAGCTGCCAGCGCTACCGCTGCTTTCGTGATGTGTTTTCTCATAAAACGGCTTTGTTGTTTTGTTTATAATATATGTCTAAAGAAATTGTACGTTTTGTAGGTAAATGATGTGGCAGCCACCGGGCAACCGCTTTTCAGCTCATCGGCAGATGGCATGTAGCGGGATGCTTTGTAATTGAGCTTGTTACGAATGTCATCGGCTACTGCGTTGGCAGATATTATAGCGGGCCTGAAGGAGAAAACCAGTATGCTATTTTTTGTATTGCACAGGTAGCGCTCTACCCCCTGCTGGTGCGTAAGCCATTCACCTATAACCGCTGCATCGGCGTCGCTTATCTGTTGCTTAAAATCGATGCGGGCCATGGCCACGGTGCGGGCATCGGCCTTGCCGGGCCGTGTAACCATATAAATATGCACGGCCAGTATAGCTACCAATGCCACAAACACAGCAAGTGCGTAGCGCAATATCTTCTTTACTATAGGCTTTTTCATCTTACTCTAACATTTGTTACAGGAGTAAATACGCAGTGCAGATGACATTGGTTTTACAAAACTTTACTTTTTTCGAAAAAATGTGGTAGATGACTGATTATCAGCAAATACATTTTTTAACAGAAAAATTTTGCTTTGGTTGTTGGTCGGATGACCGGCCCTTCCTAAATTCGACTAACAATTGATTAACAAACGCAGTTGGTCAATAGTCAACTCGGCCACATACTCAATGGAAACACATTCTAAGGTGATACGTATAGCACCTATAAGCATCAGGCTGAACGATGCACAATACGATATAGAAGTGATGGGCAAATCTTTGCCTTCGGGAAAATTTTTTACTTGCGAGGTAAAGGGAATGGGGATGTTCATAATTGAAGCAGTAGCCAACCCTCTTACCAAAAAGTATAAGTGGGTGGTAAATACTACTACCGATTATTCGGCGCTTATACCCCTGATAAAGAAAGAAATAGAGAACCAGATGCGGGCAGCTTAGCTAAGCTTTACCTCATCGGGCAGGAACATACGGGCATCGCCACCGTTACGGATCACATCGCGCACCAGGGTAGATGATATGGTAGAATATAAAGGAGAGCAGGTGAGGAATATGGTCTCTATTTGCGGTGCCAGCATACGATTCATATCAGCTATCGCCTTTTCGTATTCAAAATCGCTGATGTAGCGGATACCACGTAAAATATAGTGTGCATTGATCTGCTTACAATAGTCTACAGTAAGACCGCTATACCCTGACACCTCTACACGCGGATCGTTCTTGAAGATCTCTTTTATCCACGCTACACGCTGCTCCACGCTCCACATGGGCTGCTTCGATGAGTTGGTACCTATGCCTATCACCAGCTTATCAAAAAGCGACACCGCCCGTTCTATCACATCAACATGGCCCTTGGTTATAGGATCAAAAGTGCCGGGAAATAAGCAGATGCGTTCCATATTATTCTGTTGGTTGTGTAAAGATGGTAAATAAAGATGTTCCGTAGTTTTTTAACCGGAAAAAATTAGGGTGTTTCTCGTAATTATTGCGTGCGGCATGTTCCATTATAAACATACCTCCTGGCTTCAGCAACTGCTTTTCGAATACCAGTTGGGGTATCTCGTCTATATTAATTAGTGCATACGGCGGGTCAGCGAAAATGAGGTCGTATTTCTCCGTACACTGCTTCAGGAATTTAAATACATCCGCCTTCACAAAAGTGGTCTTGCCGGTAATGCCCAGCGCCTCAGCCGTTTTCTTTATAAATACAAAGCTCTTGTCATCGCGCTCTACAACAGTCAGCTTACCGGCGCCGCGCGATGCCAGTTCGTAGGTAATACTGCCCGTACCGCTAAACAGGTCAAGCGTTTCAATGTCCTCAAGATCAATGCTGTTGCTCAGGATGTTGAAAATACCTTCCTTAGCCAGTTCTGTAGTAGGTCGTGCAGGTATGTTTGCCGGCGGGTTAAAGCGCCGTCCGCCAAACTCGCCGCCAATTATGCGCATGTCTCCAGTTGTTTTACAAGCGATAAGGTTGGCCCCCACAACGATTTGATGTACTGCCCATCGCTGCCTTTTATGCCGCCAAAATACTGGGAGAGTGCATTTACCGCAGCATATTCTGTAGTGCTCGCGCAACCGCATGCAATAGCAAGCTTATCAGCATTTATATTATGTTCTTTGCATACCAACTTTATCTCGTACGCTACATCTTCGGCCTGGGCGTAGTCAAATACTTTATGCCACAGCAACTTACCGTTGTTCTGCAGGGTTACGCAAGCCTGTTCGCCAGATAATATACACTGTAGTGGCGCGGCATTGCCCAGCTGGCAGGCAGCCAATGGCCGCACATTTGCCTTATGGCAGCTTATCCTGATGAGTTCATTGATACCGTGGGGTATATTGTACAGGTACCGGGCACCAGGGTTACGTACTTCGTAATGGGCTATTACATCATTAGGCTCAACAAAGTGTATGGTATTGAACAATTGTTCAGCCGCCTCTTTATTATATAATGCTTCCGGCACCATCATCTCCGATGAGGTAAGCACGAATACATTGGTTATTTTGTCGTGCTTCAGTAACAGGGGCTCCTGGTGAAACAGCTGCTCAAAGAAGTCGAGCTCCCATACCGGGCGCTCTTTTCCGTAGCCGGCGTAGTGCAGCGACAATAATTCGTTATTGGCATCGTAACCGATAGCCAAAACTGCCCTGCGAGCAAAAACACAGGTAACACGATGAAGACCAGTTAGTAACTGTTCATCTTCCCGCACATTATATACCTGCCTGTAAATATTCTGATGTTCAAACGCCATAGACACGGCAAATATAAAAATTGTTATGGATTGAGGGGTGTAATACCGCTAGTCCCCATGTTTTGCCAAGAAAATGCTAAACAACAAACGGGTAATCATTTAGGGCATGGTGTTGTCTTACACTACGGCAAAGTGAAGAGCACATGAGACAGATGGCAACAATAATATTAGTATCATTCCTCTCTTTAAGCGCCTGCCGCAAAGATGCAGACCGCCAAAAGGTACACCAGGAGCAGATAAACGACAGCCTGCACAATATGGACATGGACTATTACAGGAATAACCGTACAGCCATAAAACTGGACAGCCTGCGGAAAGAATATACCCGCAAGCGGGCCGACCTGCTGGTAGCCTATGAAACCCGCACAAAAACTGTAAAATTCCACCTGCTGCGTAGGGAAGAAGATAAACAACGGCTGATACAACAACAGAATTTATATATAGGCCGACTGGAAGATTCCCTGAATAAGGACGCAAAAACTATAGAATTGCTGGAGCAAAAAATGAAAAAGAATAAATAATATACTTTTGCGGGGCTTTACTGACAGAAACCCATGGAGAAACTAAGTGTATCGGCCACCAATAAAGAAATAATACAATTAGCGCTTCCTATTTCTGTTGCCCTTTTTATTCCGCAGGCCAATTTTTTTACCAACAATGTATTTGTAGGTATGCTGGGCCAGCGGGAATTGGGGGTGAATGGTATCACGGGAGTGTTTTACCTGATATTGTCTATGATAGGCTACGGCCTCAGCAGCGGTGTGCAGATACAGATGGCCAGGCGAGCCGGCCAGGAAAATAAAGATGGTATCTCCGAAACTTTTATGAATGGCGCCATGCTGTCGCTCATGTTCTCACTGGGCCTTATGGTGCTTACCTTGTGGTTTGCGCCCATACTCTTCGGTTTTAGCCTCAACGATAACGAGAACTTCGCGCTAAGTATCAAGTTCATTTACATGCGGGTATGGGGTTTGCCTTTCCTCGGCCTTGCCCAGCTGTTCAGCGCATTTTTCATTTCTATCGGCAGATCGCGGTTGCTTATCTATGGTTCTGTAGTAACTACAGTAGTTAACATTGCGTGCGATTATGCATTCATATTCGGGAAGTTTGGCTTCCCGGTTATGGGCTTTAAAGGTGCGGCCATTGCATCTGTGGTTTCGGAAGTATTTTATGCAGTTACTATGGTGGCTATGTTCTTTTTACATGGCCTGCATAAAGAATATCGCATTTTTAAATATGGCCGGTTCGATTTTGAGCACTCTGTACAATCGCTTAAGGTGGCAGCGCCGCTCATCGTGCAGTTCCTCTTCAGCATTGGCGGATGGCTGGTATTTTTCTTCTTTATCGAGCACCTGGGCAAAGAGTCGCTGGCGGCATCGCAGATGTTGCGCAGCATCTTCGGCCTGGTGAGCGTAGGTACCTGGGCATTGGCCACTACCTGCAACACTATGGTGAGCAATATAATAGGCCAGGGCCGATCCCGGGATGTAATAAAGCTGGTGCTTAAGATAGGCAAGCTTAGCTTCATCTATTGCATCATACTGGGCGTTTTGCTGCTGGTATTCTCGCGCGAGTTCCTGTCGCTGTATTCCAATGATGCCTCGCTTATAGAGTTTACCATCCCCAGCCTGCAGATCATACTAGTGTCCACGCTCATCATGTCGTTGTCTACAGTGGCCTTCAATGCCGTGGTGGGTACCGGCAACACGCTAGTGAACCTATCTATGGAGGTAGGCTGCGTTGGCGCATACCTTGTTTATTGCTACTATTTCATTTACCTGAAACATAGCGCACTCTATATTTGCTGGGGATCGGAATTTGTCTACTGGACCTGCCTGCTCATCGCATCGGCAATATACCTGAAGAGTGGCAAATGGAGAGGTAAAACAATTTAGAGCTCCGCCGCTATCTCCTTCATATCGATACCGTTGTGCGATTCGTCGTAGGTGCACTCACCGTTCTTGATCACCAATATCTGCGGAGATTCGTGATACACGTTGTAGTCTTCCGCTATTTTATTAGATATGCTGCGATATTTAATAAGATCGAGGTAATAAAATGGAGTATTTGCAGGCGCCTCTGCACGGTCCAGGCGACTTTTCGCCATGGCGCTGATAGAACAGCGGGTACTATGTTTAAAAATTACCACAGGTTGTGTGGCGCTCATTTCATTTATCTGCTGTAATTGCTTCTCGTCCGTCAGATCTATCCAATTCATGCCGCAAAAATACAACGCTTTAGTCTACCCTCGCCGATATCACTATAGATGGATTTAATACAGTCGCATTACACATTTACTATACTTGTTTTCCTGTTACCTAATTTGCCTTTACCTTAGCGGCAAAAAAGCATAATAACGAATGAAGCACGCATATATATTTCCGGGACAGGGGTCGCAGTTTGTAGGTATGGGCAAGAACCTGTACGAGAGCAACAGCCTGGCCAAAGAATATTTTGAACAAGCTAACGAGATCCTCGGCTTCCGCATTACCGACCTGATGTTCAACGGTACAGATGCTGATCTGAAACAAACTAACGTAACGCAGCCTGCAGTATTCATTCATTCGGTTGTTCTGTTTGAAACTACCCCCGACCTGAAGCCGGATATGGTGGCCGGCCACAGCCTGGGTGAGTTCTCGGCATTGGTAGCCAACAAGGTATTGTCTTTCGAAGATGGCCTGCGCCTGGTAGCCAAGCGTGCAGCAGCTATGCAACGCGCGTGCGAGTTGAAACCATCAACAATGGCCGCCATCCTGGGCCTTGAAGATGAAAGGGTAGAAGAAGTGTGTAAAAGTATAACCGGCGAAGTGGTAGTAGCCGCTAACTACAACTGCCCCGGCCAGCTGGTTATCAGCGGCAGCAACGAAGGCATACGTATAGCCTGCGAACAAATGAAGGCCGCTGGTGCCAAGCGCGCATTGCCACTGCCTGTGGGCGGAGCGTTTCACTCGCCACTGATGGAACCCGCACGCGAAGAGTTAGCCGCAGCTATCGCCGCTACAACATTCAATAATCCTACCTGCCCAGTATACCAGAACGTGGATGCACATCCGTATATATTACCGGATGTGATCAAACAAAACCTGATCAACCAACTGACCATGCCTGTACGCTGGACACAGACTGTACAGAAGATGGTAGAAAATGGCGCTACACAGTTTACCGAAGTAGGACCTGGTAACGTATTACAAGGCCTGGTAAAGAAGATAGCTAAAGAAGCGCAGACAGCCGGCATCAATTAATAAGGCAAAAGTTAAAAGTAAAAACATAAAAGTGTGGAAAAGATACTGGAAGTAGCCAACCGCTATGCGCTGGGGCAGAAAGAGGTAGAAGAGCGCCGTGCCAGATGGCTGGGCCACTATAAAGAAGTGCGGGAGCACCTGGCGGCCATAGCGGCAACGCTTAATGAAAAAGCTGACTATAAGCCAGGCTTTTTTGTAGATGTGAACCATGCTTATAACGAGGAGATAAACGGCACATGTGCCAAAATGCCGTCGTTATCGTTCCGCAGTGGAGATATGCCGCTGAATATATCCTTTAAGAACGCCAATGGCGAACGTAAAGAATATACAGAAGAAGGCTTCTATATTATATTTACGCCTACCATTACCGGGCAGATACTGGTAATGCTGCAACCACACTACAGCACAGCCACCAGCCAGCGGCCTGAGTATGAAAACATAGCAGTGGTTGATGATCCTGCACAGCTGACTAATGATATAATAGACCAACTGATAGCCAGGGCTATGGAGGCAGCGTATTACAGCAGCTTTACCGGGATGGTGGCACTACAGCAAAAGGAACTGGAAGAATCGCAAAAACAACAATATCGCCCCACCCCTATTGGGTTTAAACGTTATGAGAGCACAGAAAAAGTACAGTAGCATATTGCTGGCAGCAATGCTGTTTGCAGCAGCCTGTAACAATGATAAAAAGCCGGCTGAGACCACCACTACAACCACTGAGGATAAAAGCAGCGCGGAAACAACAGTGAAACTGATATCGTGGGATATAGTAAAGGAATACCCGCACGATCCGGCAGCGTTCACAGAGGGGCTGGAATTTAAGGACGGTTTTCTGTATGAAAGCACCGGTGAGTATGGCCGGTCTGACATCCGCAAGACCGACCTGGCAACAGGCAAGGTACTGACTCAGCAAAAAATGGACGCCAGGTATTTTGGGGAAGGGTTGACAATCATTAATGGCAACATATACCAGCTTACTTATAAAGAAGGTAAAGGCTTTATATATAACCAGAAGACACTGAAGCCTACAGGGTCTTTTGCCTTTAGCACGCCGGAGGGTTGGGGCATGACCAACAACGGCAGCCAACTGATTTTTGACGAAGGCAGTAACATCCTGCACTTTATAGAGCCCGGCACTTTTAAAGAAGTGAAACAGCTAAAGGTGACCGATGAATACGGCCCTGTAAATGCGTTGAACGAACTGGAAATGATAAAGGGCTTTATCTATGCTAACATATGGCAACAGGACGTGATAGTAAAAATAGATACTGGTACCGGCCGGGTAGTAGCCCGCGCCGACCTGGCGACCCTGCGCCAGCGCGGCGGAATACCACAGATTACCGAAGAAAGAGGCGCACCCGAGGTATTGAACGGCATTGCCTACGATGCTGCTACTAACCGCATCTATATTACCGGCAAGAACTGGCCTAAAATATTTGAATTGAAATTGGATAACTAGTAATACACCTACGTAATTACAAACGCCCGGACGCTAACTAAATCTTAGCATTTGGGCGTTTTGATTTTAAGAAATGGCTTACTATTTTTATGTTGATGAATTTCCTGGATCCCTCAGATATTGCTACTAAAGTGCCACCTGCCAAAGGTAAGCTGCTTATTGCAGCACCTTTTCTCAGCGACCCGTCCTTTGCAAGGTCGGTGGTGTTTTTGTGCGAGCATAACGCTGATGGCACCATAGGCTTTATACTCAACCAGATGACGGCACTTACCCTCAGTGACCTGTTAAATGAAGAGGGTTATATGCAGCCACTAGGTGTGTACCAGGGAGGGCCGGTAGAGGCCGACACCCTGCATATGCTGCATCGCATGCCATATGAGCTTGGCGGCATTAACATAACCGGCGGCATACAATGGGGCGGCAGGTACGATATACTGAAAGACATTGCCAGGGAAGACGGCTATAACGAACAGGATCTGAAACTATTCATTGGCTATTCGGGCTGGTCGGCGGGTCAGCTGGAGCGGGAAATGATGGAAGGCAGCTGGCTGGTAGGCGATGCTACCGAGGAACTGCTGCTTGAGACCGAGCCACACCTGCTGTGGAAAAAAGCCATTAGCAGTTTGGGCAAAAACTATTCTTTCCTGGCCAATATGCCTATAGACCCTCAGTTGAACTAGGCTGACAAGCAACATGTGGCCTGTTCAGCGGCTTTTAATACGGGTAGTATCTTACGCTTTTATTATTTTTACCGGGTGAAACTCATATTTAAATATTTCTGGGCGCTACCCTTCTTCTTCCTGGCCTTATCGTCGTGTAAGGAAACCACGTCGTTAGACCTGCTTACAGAAAATAAGGGCAGCTATTTCTCTACCAAGCAATATATAATAGACGAGTGGCAAACCCATGCCGGCGAACCGCTTGTGTTTAACAAAATAGTTAGAGAAAACGGCAAGAAAGACTCTTCGGTAGTAAACGTAGAGCATATGAACTGGCCCGAGGTGCTAAAGCCGTTCATTGATGCAGATATCAGCGACAAGAAATTCCTGAACAAGTATACGTTCACGCAATTTGATGACGAACTGGACAACACGAAAAATTTTATGTACCAAGCCAATAAGGAGGAATTGTTTGTACAAAAACTGCTGATTACCATGGACCTGACCACCAACAAGGTAAGAGGACTATACATAGAAACATTCCGGAAGGTGCTGTGGAGCTCAACAACACAAAAATTATACTATACCCCCGCACGTACCATACAGGTGCAGGAATATAAAAAGCCGTTACTGGGCAGTAAGCAGGAAAAGATCACGCAATACGAAGTGGTGAGATAGGAGGAGAGCATATGACAAGGCAGGAGTTCAGCACGGTAATGCAAACAATACCCCACCAACCGGGCTGCTACAAATATTATGATAGTGAAAAAACCTTGCTGTATGTAGGCAAGGCTAAAGACCTGCGCAAGCGCGTAAGTTCTTACTTCAATAAGACGGTTGATAACTATAAAACCAGGAAGCTGGTATCGCTGATAAACTCTATAGAGTTTACGGTGACTAATACCGAGCACGATGCCTTCCTGCTGGAAAATTCGCTCATCAAGCACTACCAGCCACGTTTTAACATAGACCTTAAAGACGATAAAACATACCCTTATATCGTCATCAAAAAAGAAGCGTTTCCGCGGGTGTTTCTTACCCGTCGGGTGATACGCGACGGATCTGAATACCTTGGCCCTTTTACCGGCGTAGCCCGGGTAAGAGAATTACTGGGGTTGATAAAACATAACATTCCCCTGCGTACATGCAACCTGAACCTGAGCCCTGCCAATATTGCCCGTGGCAAGTATAAGGTGTGCCTGGAGTATCACCTGGGCAATTGCAAAGGCCCCTGCGAAGGCCTGCAGACACCTGAGGATTATACAGAGAAGCTGCAACAGGTGCGCCATGTACTGAAGGGCAACATAGGCGATGTGATCAGATCGCTGAAGGCAGAGATGGCAGACCATGCCATGAACATGCGCTTTGAAAAGGCACAGGTGCTGAAGGATAAAATAGAATCGCTGCTCAGCTACCAGAGCAAATCGGTTATAGTGAGCACGCACATCGGCAATGCAGATGTGGCGGTAATACTTACCGACGACAACAACTATTACGTTTCTTACATGATGGTGAGCAAGGGAACAATTATCCATGCCCGCACGCTGCAGATAGAAAAGAAGGTAGACGCAGAGGACGAGCTGGAAGAAGATGTATTGTCACTTGCCCTGGCCAACCTGCGCGAGACCTACCAGAGCAACGCAACAGAAGTGATAGTACCCATACCCGTAAACGTTACAGATGAAAATATAAAGGTGACCATACCTAAGGCCGGCGATAAAAAGCAGCTGATAGATATGGCGCTGAAAAATGCAGAGATATTTAAACAGGAGATGCGCAAGAAGGATGCGCTGCTGCTGACCGAGGCAACAAAGAATGAAACCATGAATGTGCTGGCCGAAATGCAGGCACAATTACAGCTTACTGAATTGCCGCTGCATATAGAATGCTTCGATAACTCCAACTTCCAGGGCAGCTACCCGGTTGCAGCCATGGTATGTTTTAAAGATGGTGTTCCTTCTAAGAAAGACTACCGCCATTTCCATATAAAAACTGTAGAAGGCATTAACGACTTTGCCTCAATGAGCGAGATCGTTTACCGCCGCTATAGCCGCCTGGTAGCTGAGAACCAGCCACTACCCCAGTTAGTAATAATTGATGGAGGTAAAGGTCAACTCGGCGCGGCCATGGAAAGCATTGAGCGCCTGGGTATAACCGACCGTATGGCTATTGTGGGCCTGGCCAAGCGCGAGGAGTCTATCTTCTTCCCCGGCGATAGCGACCCGCTGCAGATACCTTTCGATAACCCCGCGCACCTGCTCATCCGCCGCATACGCGATGAAGTGCACCGCTTTGGCATCACCTTCCACCGCGCTACGCGCAGCAAGGGCACCATTAAAAACGACCTGGAAGGCATACCCGGCATTGGCGAAAAAACCGCCACTGACCTGCTAAAGGAATTCCGGTCTGTAAAAAATATTAAAACCATTACCGAGCGGGAAATGACGCGCGTTATAGGCGCATCTAAAGCACGTATTGTGTATTCGTATTTTCATCCGGAGGAAGAAGGAAGTGAGGGGTCTGGGGAGGTGGTCGAGTAAAGCTAGGCGATATCAGGTTTTCTGCGTGTGTCCATCACAGAAGCAACGTAAACATCAGAACCACTCACCTCGAAAATAACGACATAAGGGAAATGCTTCATTTTTAGATCTCTAAACTTATGCGCTCCCGTCTTAGACGAAATGAATGAATAATATACAGGACTAGTCACAATCTTACGATATGTTTCCTGTAATTCGTTTATAAACCGCATTCCAAGTTCTGCGCTGATATTATCATAGTAATTTAATGCACTGGTAGCTTCAAATTCCGCTCTGGCACTGACAACTAGGTTATAATCCATTCGCCTTTCTTTGAGCCATCATGCGTTTAATAGATTCTTCGTACGGATAAGTTGCTTCTTTCCCAGATAAATAATCTGCACTTCTTTCATTGAGCATCGCAATGGTAGCGTCATCATACACATAAGCGGCACTATTACCTCGCGGTTCTACTAACGACATCATTTCCATTACCTCCGCTTCACTTGCATGCTCAATATAATCGTGCAGCTTCTTCTTTGCTTCTATATATGTCATACGCTCAATTTGAACTACTACAAATTTAATCAATATTCCATAACTTATACGAGTCCTTCATATCCACTCTATACATTTAATGCGCTATCTTGCCTGAAAATATAACTATGAAGTCCATACATCGCCTTCTATTTATAGTATGCATTTTACAAGCTACGTTCGTTGCCGCTACTGCCCAGGTACTACCCGACAGTACAATAGTAGCGGTATTGGCGGCTAACGATACCCGTGCCATCCCTAAAGATGCAGAATTGAAGGGGTCTATAAAAATTGGCGATGGTGGTCTGAAGCTCAACTGCGGCTACACACAAACTATACAAACCGCCAAAGAAAAAGCGAGAGAGAAAGGTGCCAACCTGGTAAAGATAACCGTACTTAAAAAGCCCGATGGCTGGAGCAGTTGCTACAGGTTGCAGGCCGATGTATATTACTACCCATATGCTGCCGAGCTACGCAACTATAAAGATGATGTGGCCGACTCTATTGCCACTGCACTGATACCCGACACAGCCAGCTATGCACTGCTGTTCGCCTATCGCCCGAGAGGTGGCGTTGGCCCGCTCATCCATTACAACCTGCATGTTGATGACTCTGAAGTGGGGAATATGAAGCCGGGCGTAGCTTACGTGATCAAGCTTTATAAACCCGGCCACACTAAGCTGTGGGCAAGTACCGAGTCTGAAGTGCATGTAAATATCGATGTGGCTCCGCGTAAAGTATATTTCCTGCGCTCCACCATAAGGATGGGCGTGATGGTGGGCCGCCCCGAACTGGAACTGATCAACAGCAAGGCGGGCCTGCGCGAGTTCTCCGCAATTGAAGAATGGCAGGAAGGCAAACGGAAGAAAAAAGACAAGAAGGCGGGCACTAAAGAGGATTGGTCGGATTGACCTGAATTCTATTTGGGTTTCCTTCTTGTTTCCACCGCACCTAAAATTCTTCCCAGGAACAAATAACCTGCGAAAAATGCCCCCTCAGGTATTCTGTTTTTTTTAACAGAAAAAATCTGTCAACAGACAGTCACCTTTTCCCATTCCCGGTATTAATATTCAAACGGACTATTCACCGTTGTTAGCTCATAAATGTTGCTGCCCGAATGCATGCGGGTAGAGCATAACAGTATTCTTTTTTCAACCACAAAACTTACCGACAATGACCACAAAACAGCTATGGTGGCTGCTGCCACTGGCATGCCTTGCCGCGTGCAACAACGGCGCCAACCACACAGAATATGTAAAGGGCACACCACCCGATAGTGCCGTATCTGCCGCAGCTATTACAGATACCACGCAGGCCTTACCGCTCAACTCGCCCGATCGTAAGTACATCCGCACAGCCGATCTTACCTGCAAGGTAAGTAGTGTAATGAATACGGTTAGCACACTGGAGCGCACTGTTACATCGCTTGGCGGCATGGTGCAGGAAAGCAAAGTATACAACACCTCCGGCGAGGTAAAGACCATCTATTACAAGCCCGATTCATTAAAGGAAGTACATACCTACAACACTGCTGCATCATTGACCCTGAAAGTACCTGCCAGCCTGCTCGACTCCGTAGTGCGCAGCATCCCAGCCATTACTACGTTCATAGACTCCCGCACGTTGGCGCAGACAGACGTTACCGCACGCTATGCCGGCAACCAGGAATTGATAAAAACCAACACCAAAGCTTATGCTAAAGAAAAAGCAGTGGCGCTGTCTAAGAAACCCGACGATCTGATAAAAGTACAGGAGTACGAAGACGACAACCTAAGGCAGTATGTAGAACGTAAGATACAACAGGCCGAAATGACTGACGATGTAAGCTATGCCACTATCACCATTGCCCTCAGCCAGCCGCAGCAGGTATATACCCAGGTAGTGGTAGACCCTGATTATGCTGCGCGTGTTCCGTTCGGCGCCCGTATGTTGCATGCGCTTTCCGCCAGCATTGATATGCTGGGCTCTCTTCTTGTAGGGCTGGTAGAGTTCCTGCCTGTCCTGCTTTTCCTGGCATTACTGGGGCTTGTTGTCAAAAAGCTTTACCGCAGGCGGCCCGGCACCACATAAACCTAAATAAAATGTAACTATTGCCCGTCTTGGCAACTCACATTGCCGCCTTATCGCATTACATTCGGCACAATTCTTCTTCTTTGTCGCATTAATTATTATCTTCGCGACAAATTTTTAAAAAATGAATTTGCACGAATATCAGGCTAAAGAGTTGCTGAAGCGCTATAATGTGCCTACCCAGGAAGGTGTAGCTGTATCGAATGCTGACGATGCAGTGAACGCTTACAAGAAAATAGCCGTTGATAACGGTTCTAAATTCGCTGTTATCAAGGCACAGATACATGCCGGTGGCCGTGGTAAAGGTCGTATGACCGAAGTACCAGACCAGGCTGGTGTGGTAGTAGTAAAAAATGCTGAAGGCGTTGAAGCTGCTGCAAAGAACATTCTTGGCAATACCCTGGTTACTATTCAGACAGGCCCTGCCGGTAAGAAGGTAAGCAAGATACTGGTAGCACAGGATATGTACTATGATGGCCCTAGCGACCGTAAAGAGTTCTATATCTCTATATTGCTGGATCGTGCAAAGAAGCAGAACGTTATCATGTACAGCACAGAAGGTGGTATGGACATTGAAGAAGTGGCACACCACACTCCTGAGAAAATATACCGCGAGTGGGTACAGCCGGGCTTCCCGCTGCAAGGCTTCCAGGCACGCAAGATCGCTTTCAACTTCGGTCTCAGCGGCACTGCCTTCAAAAACATGGTTAAGTTCGTTACTAACCTGTACGATGCTTATGTAGGTCTTGATTGCGCTATGCTGGAGATCAATCCGCTGTTCAAATCTGCAGACGACAAGATCATTGCTGTTGACTGTAAGATGAACATCGATGATAATGCCCTGATGCGCCACGCCGACCTGGCAGATATGCGCGACAAGAGCGAAGAAGATCCTACAGAAGTAGAAGCTGGCGAGCACAACCTGAACTATGTGAAGCTGGACGGTAACGTAGGCTGCATGGTGAATGGTGCAGGCCTAGCTATGGCTACTATGGATATGATCAAGCTGGCGGGTGGTGAGCCTGCTAACTTCCTGGACGTAGGCGGTACTGCCAACGCACAGACAGTTGAAGCTGGTTTCCGCATCATCATGAAGGATCCTAACGTTAAGGCTATCCTCATCAACATCTTCGGTGGTATCGTTCGTTGCGACCGTGTTGCTGCCGGTGTTATCGAGGCGTACAACAAGCTGGGCAATATCAATATTCCGATCATCGTTCGCCTGCAGGGTACTAACGCCGAAGCAGCGAAAGAACTGATAGTGAATTCTGGCCTTAAGGTACAGTCTGCCATCCTGCTGAGCGAAGCTGCACAGCTGGTACAGGACGCTGTTAATGCCAACTAATACAAGTCGAAAAGTGAAAAGCTAAAAGCTGTTTGCTTACTGATATTGAAAGCCATCCCGTTGGGGTGGCTTTCTTATTTATGATGTAAAGTTTCTCTGGCTGTTGACCCTGAAAGGTTCGGTCATAGTAGCATTTGTTCAACCCGATGGGCTTAAGATGCAATGCTGGCAAGGTTTTTATTGCCTTATAGGCGAAAAAATTTTGAGAACAATTGTGGGTATCTCCTATGCCCCGACAGTGATTATGGAACAGAAATTTGTAGAGTTAGAGCAGTTTTTAAATACCATCGTATCCCAATATCCTCCACTCCCCAAAGCACAAGATGTGGAAGACCGTATAGATAATATTGTAGCCTACAAGGCCATAGTAACGGACTACAACCGCAAGGCGCTGTATAAGATACAGGAACTTTTTGCCGGCCACAAGATCGACCCGCACAAAAAACACATCCACAAAATAGCCACGCGCTGCCTGCACAATTATAACAAGCAGTAGTTGCGCTACCGTATGTCTATTATGGAGAAATAGAGCTTGTGCCCTCTGCCTGCTTAGCATTCAAAGCCTTTGCGGTGCTTTGCGTGAACTACTTATGCTGCTTCCAATATCCTCCTCAGGTAATTGATCTGCCCGTTATGGTAGGTGAGGTGCCCGTAGAAATGAAGCAGGTAATATGCTGTATCGCGCTTGCCAAACATCTCGAACGGAAACGGTGCCTGTAGTTTATCGGGGGATATGCTGGTCAGCACCTTGTCTACCATCACAGCAGTACGTTCTATGTCTATCAGGAGTGTTTCGCGGCTCACGTTTTTTGTAGAGAATTCTGAATCGCGGTCGCGCTTATAACCTGTTTCGCCAAGTGTGGCACCAATAAAATGGTTCAGGTTGCCCATCAGGTGCAGAGCCAGGTTACCCGCTGTATTGGTCACGCCCGGCAAGGCTTTCCATATATTGGCTTCATCTGTAAAACTGCTTATCTCCTTCTTTAATGTCTGTAGCTCCCGGTTAAATAATTCGGCAAAAACTGTTTGCATGGTGGTTGTTATTTATGTAATTGTCCGGCCTTGCGCCTGAGCATAGTATCCAGGAAAAGCAATCCTAATACTACATTCACACACAGCAGCACTGTAATGGTATTTGTGTTGATAAAGTTAGCCACATCCGGCATACGCACAGGGGCCTTAGGTATTATTATTTCCTTTGCCGGTATAGCGGTACCCGTTCCGGCGGAGAAGAATGCAAAGAGCGTAGTAGCTACAATAGAGATCAGCAGGAATGCGGCTATGCTCCTGATGATGACCGGATTGATATACCTGCGAACAGATGGAATGGCACTGGTTTGACTAATAATGTCCATCACATTTTTTGTAAATCTTATTGATGGCTCTTCTAATGCCAACCCTGCCGATATACTGCTGTTAAAAGCCAGCAACTCTTCATACTTACTCTTCCAGGCAGCATCACTGGCAATTAGTCCCGCAATGCGGCTGTGCGCCTGTTCATCGCATAGGCCATCAATATATTCCCAAAGTGTCTCCTCTATATTGTTTTGAGCTTCCATTGCCTGTTCATTAAAAGTAATCAATTGTGCTTTTATCTAAGTATTTCCCTGCTATACCGCGTCTGTAAAATATCCTTCAGTTTTTGCCGGGCGCGCAGTAGTTTCACCTTTACATTACTTGTCGTTAGGCCGGTAATCGTGCTTATTTCCTCTACCGATTGTTCTGCGGTGTAAAACAGCGAGATCAGCTCTCCATCACTTTCCGGCAACTGCTTTACAGCTTCGTTCAGTAATTGTTGCTGTGTCTTTTGTTCCAGTAGCGTTCCTGCATGTGTGTGCCAGGGTCCGTCCGCCCATACCTGCATTTTATCATCGCCGGGAAACACCGTTTCATCCTCCTTTTTCCTCAGGTGAGACAAACATGTATGATGCGTAATAGTATACAGCCACGTGCTGAACTTACTGTTCCCCTTGAACGATGCCAAAGCCTTATACGCCTTCAGAAACACATCCTGTGCCAGCTCTTCGGCCAGTTCCCTGTTATTTACATGGCGCATCACAATAGTAAACACATAACCCTGGTACCGCGCTACCAGCGTGGCAAAAGCCTGTTGCTGGCCCTGCAATACCATTTGTATTATGGCTATATCATCCTCCTGCGCGTGCATGTACCGGTATAAGACGCTGAATACGCAACAAAGGTTACACTATTTTGCCTTCAAGCAAGATTTATCAACTTTATGGAAGTTGATAAAAACTATCTCTGGACAATAGAACCCGGACAATCCGTCCATCCTATAAATCAAGGTTCAAACAACTTTTTTTCAAAAACTGTAACCACAACTCAACCACTGTAGTCTTAGATTCATGTAACACGTTACAATAACCAAATCGTAAACTTAAAACATACATATATGATGCATCCTGAATTAATTATTGCGCCCATTTTTTTCCTGTCGTTCTTCGGCATGATCTTCGGTATTTATTATATGCGCAACAAAGAGAATATGGCCCTGATAGACAAAGGCATTAATCCCCGCAACAGCGATTATAAAATGACGCCCAAACCATTTATGAGCCTTAAATTCGGGCTGCTGCTGGTAGGCGTGGGATTGGGCTTGCTACTGGCTTTCCTTGTTGATCAGCACCTGGTAAACCACAAAGCAATATCCTACGATGGACATCCTTACGAAAGAGATTACCCGCAGGTTTACCTGTCGCTGATCGGGCTTTTCGGTGGTTTAGGACTCGTAATGTCTTACGTGATCGAGAAAAAGCATTGGATAGACAAAAAAAGTGCTTAAAATAAAGATACTTCATAATATAATCCCTGTTTCACCACGAAAACATATACACATAAATCGACCCCATTTTTAGCTCAAACCCTTTACCAGTAAGGGTTTGAGCTATTGTGCAAAATGTGGATATCTTTTTGCCCGTTTTGATTTTCAGCAGGCTGTTTGCGCCTAATTTTGGTTTATCAAATAAGCAAAGAAAAACAACCAATATATGGCAGACGATAAATTAAAAGTGCTCAAGCTTGCGATGGACAAGATCGAGAAAGATTACGGTAAAGGCTCCGTAATGATGCTCGGTGAGAAAGCACAAGACACGCTTGATGTAATTAGTACAGGTTCCCTGGGCCTGGATGTGGCCCTTGGCGTAGGCGGTTTCCCACGCGGTCGTATCATAGAAATATACGGCCCTGAATCTTCAGGTAAAACAACAGTAGCCATACACACTATAGCCGAGGCCCAGAAGAAGGGCGGTATCTGCGCAATAATAGATGCAGAGCACGCATTTGATTCAGGCTATGCCCGCAAGCTGGGTGTAGATGTGGATAGCCTCATCATCTCTCAGCCCGACTACGGTGAGCAGGCGCTGGAAATTGCCGATCGTCTTATCTCATCTGGTGCGCTGGATGTGGTAGTTGTCGATTCAGTTGCAGCCCTGGTACCTAAGGGCGAACTGGAAGGCGAAATGGGCGAAAGCAAGATGGGCCTGCAGGCGCGCCTGATGAGCCAGGCACTGCGTAAGCTCACAGCTACTATCTCCCGCACAGGCTGCTGCTGCATATTCATCAACCAGCTGCGCGAAAAAATAGGTGTAATGTTCGGCAACCCTGAAACTACTACAGGTGGTAACGCCCTTAAGTTCTACGCTTCTGTGCGCTTGGATATCCGCCGCGTAAGCCAGATAAAAGATGGCGACGTAGCCAGCGGTAACCGCACACGTGTAAAGGTGGTAAAGAACAAGGTGGCACCGCCATTCCGCCAGGTAGAGTTCGACATCATCTTCGGCGAAGGTATTAGCAAGGTAGGCGAAGTGATAGATATGGGCGTAGAGCTGGGCATCATGAACAAGAGCGGATCATGGTACAGCTACAACGAGGCCAAAGTAGGCCAGGGCCGCGATGCAGTAAAACAATTCCTGCTCGACAACCCTGAAATGATGGCAGAAATAGAAGGCCGCATCCGCGAAGCCCTCCAGGTAGGCGCTACCGCATAAAACATACTTAGTAAGTACAAGAGCTGCCGGTGTAATGCCGGCAGCTTTTTTTATTGTGTACTTTTGCCCAATGAAAATAGCCATCATAGGCGCCGGCGCGGCGGGCTGCTTTGCTGCTGCCAACATACCTTACCGGGAGGGTCAGGAAGTGACCGTGTTCGAGAAGACGGGAAAGGTGATGCAGAAGGTAAAAGTGTCTGGTGGCGGCAGGTGCAATGTTACGCACGATTGCTTTGACGTGCCGGAACTGCTTACCCGCTACCCACGTGGCAAGCAGCTGCTGCGCAAATCTCTATATCATTTTACCCCTGCCGATACTATACAATGGTTCAAGGAACGCGGCGTACAGCTGAAGGTGGAAGCCGATGGCCGCATGTTCCCCATAACCGATGACTCACAGACGATTATCGACTGTATATGGCAGCAGATGATGCAGAACAAGGTGGATGTGGTATATCATAAATCAGTAGCTGCATTGACCAAAACTGATAGCGGCTTCCAAATAACCTTTGCCGATGGTAGCAGCTATACTGCGGACAAAGTACTGATAGCCACTGGCGGCTACCCAAAGGCCGATCAATACAAATGGTTAACTGACCTTGGCCACACGATACAGCAACCTGTACCATCACTGTTCACTTTTAATATTCCCAACCACCCGGTTACAGAACTGATGGGTGTTGCAGTACCAATGGCTACGGTTAAAATAGCAGGCACAAAGCTCACCCAATCAGGACCGTTGCTGATAACGCACTGGGGCATGAGCGGGCCTGCCGTGCTCAAAACATCTGCCGTTGGCGCACGTGAGCTTGCCGATCGCAACTACACCTTCACAGCGCTCATCAACTGGTTGAATGACGTTACCGATACAGAACTGAAAGAGACCATCCATCAGCTGCGCCGCGAACAAGGCAAGCAACTGGTACAGCACAAAAATCCATTTGACTTGCCCAAACGCCTGTGGGAATACCTGCTTATACAATGCGGGATAAAAGAAGAAGTGCGCTGGGGCGACCTACCGGCTACCGGGCAGAACAAACTGATAGAAGCCCTGCTACGCGATAGCTATCCTGTAAAAGGTAAAACAACATTCAAAGAAGAGTTTGTAACCTGTGGCGGTATAACGCTTAGTGAGATCGACCCTCAGACCATGCAAAGCAAGCTGCACAGCGGTCTGCACTTTGCCGGAGAAACAATAGACGTGGACGGTATAACTGGTGGCTACAACTTCCAGAACGCTTGGAGCAGCGGCTATATAGCCGCGCAGTCGATGGCGACATAATTTAGCTTTGACAACTTTTTGAAGGTTGTCAAAGCTGGCTACGGCACAATTATGCTCACAACTTTAACCGTAACACCCCGTGCGTTTCTTTCCTTATCGCTTCACACAACTCTTTATCATTGGCCAGGCTCTTGCCATAAGAGGGTATCATATCAGTAAGCGCCTCCAGCCATTCTGCCGACTGCATCTTTTCTTTGAAGCAGGTATTGAGCACCTTCAGCATGATAGCTACCGAGGTTGATGCGCCCGGCGACGCACCTAGCAATGCGGCGATGCTTCCATCCGCAGCTGATACTACTTCAGTGCCAAACTCCAGCACGCCACCTTCATGCTCATCTTTCTTTATCACCTGCACGCGCTGGCCTGCCACCTTCAGCTCCCAGTCTTCATCTCGTGCCTCCGGGTAATATTCCCGCAGCTCATGCATCCGGTCGTCCCAGCTTTGCACTACCTGGTTAACAAGATATTTAGTAAGGGGAATGTTGTGCAGCCCCGCCTCTATCATGGGCCATATATTGCTCAACCGCAGCGACTTTGGCAGGTCAAGATAAGAGCCCTCCTTCAGGAACTTGGTAGAGAAGCCTGCATAGGGTCCGAACAGCAGTTCGTTCCTGCCGTCTATAACCCGTGTATCCAGGTGGGGCACAGACATTGGCGGTGCACCAACAGATGCCTTGCCATATACCTTGGCGTGATGCTGATCTATCACCGCAGGGTTATTGCACTTCAGCCACTGGCCGCTAACCGGGAAGCCACCATAACCCTTAGCTTCCGGTATATGCGATTTTTCCAGCAGCGTTAACGCGCCGCCCCCGGCGCCTATAAATACAAACTTAGCCAGCACGCTTTTATGATGTCCTGTGCGCATATCTTTAATGTCTACCAGCCAGCTTCCATCGTCCTGCTTATCCAGGTGGCGCACTTCATGTTCCAGGTGCAGGCGCACATCCTGTTGCTGCTCCAGGTATTTTATCAACTCTCTTGTCAGGGCGCCAAAATTCACATCGGCACCTATTTCTATCCTTGATGCGGCTACCGGCTGAGTGTCTTTGCGGCCCTTCATTACCAGCGGCATCCAGTTGGTGAGCGTCTCCGGCTTGTCCGAAAACTCCATCCTGCTATAGAAATGGTGCGCCTTCATGGCCTCGTACCGCTTGCGCAGGTAGCTTACATTTTCATCGCCCCATACAAAGCTCATGTGGGGCACCGCATGAATAAAGCTGTTGGCACTCTTCAGCTTACCGGTTTTTACCAGGTAACTCCAGAATTGCTTAGACACCTCGAACTGTTCAGTTATACCCAATGCTTTATGTATGTCTACATTACCGTCCTCGTTCTCAGGGGTGTAGTTCAGCTCGCAGAAGGCAGAATGCCCTGTTCCGGCATTGTTCCATGCATCAGAGCTTTCCAATGCTACACCTTCCAGCGCTTCTATTATCTCTATTTTCAATGACGGATCCAGTTCTTTCAGCAGTGTGCCCAGCGTGGCACTCATTACTCCGGCACCTATCAATACTACATCGGCAGATACCGGAACAGGTTTGTTGAACATCTTTTGTGGTTTGTATGCTAAGGTATTTAAAATCCGTGCCCGCCTGCGCAAACAGGACAGGGAAATATTTTGTTAACTTCACCACTTCATAAAAGAATGAAAGACAAGTTTATACCATTATTAATGTTGGTGGCAATTGTGGCTGCTACCGTGGCTTTCCGCAACAAGTGGCGCGATAAGGCCGATGGTGTAGACCTGATGGCCGCCGCATTGCGGGAACCATCGAAACAGATAAGCACCGACACAAGACTTACCTTTCAGAATTACCCGATAGACAATGAATTACACTTCCGTGCCCGGTATGTAATGGCACCAAGGCACATCCCTTTCCATAACGGGATGTTCGATACCACTTTAACCGTTACCCCATTACCGCTGAAAGACAGTATACATAAAGCACTTGCCGATGCGCACCGCAGAACGCTATGGCAGTATGCGGATGACAAGCATGACTACATTATAACTACCACCCACTAATGGAAACAGGAAGCAGATATATCATATATGCATTGCTGTCGCTGGGTGGTATCAGCTGCCTGTACTTCCTGTGTCTTTTTGCAGGTCTGCCACTGTTTGTGCCAGTGCTGCTTGCCGCAGGCTGCTGTTATCTGCTCTACAGGCAGGTAGTACCCGACAATACGCCACAGGCGTTCGAACAAAAAAGAACATCGTGGCTGGCCCTGGCCATACTTACGCTGGCCCTGGGCATACTTACCAACAGCGCCATAGGCATGGCAGAGAAGCACGGACTATGGGATGCCTGGGCTATCTGGAACTACCATGCAAGATTCCTGGTATCGCCCGACCATTGGCGCAACCTGTTCCTGAGCAATGAGAACGACCACCCCGACTATCCCCTTTGCCTGCCTTCTGTAGTAGCTTTCCTGTGGCGGCTTACACCCGAAAAGGTGGCTTATCTTATCCCGTTTATCATTGCTATTTTCACTACAATAGCCACGCCCGTGCTGCTGTTTGCAGAGTTATATAAGAAGCATTTTGTAGTAGCATCGCTGGCGCTTTTACTGTTTGTGTACAATGCTTTTTTCATTCGTATCGGCGTTGCGCAATATGCTGATCCATTGGTGTCACTTTTCTTCCTGGCGGCCATGGTGTGTCTCGACCATGTGCTGGAGCACAAAAAGTATGTAGCCTTTGCTGCTGCACTGTTGGGGTGCTGTATATGGACGAAAAATGAGGGTATCATCCTGGCCGTTATCTGTATGACATTTTATGCCAATATCTTTTTTAGCACGCGATACATTAAAATGACACTTGCGGGATTAGCATTGCCAATGCTCACTTATGCCTTATTTCATACTTGCGTTATATCTACCAACGATCTTGTAGCCGGCCTGGGTAGTGACACTTGGGAGAAGATAAATACGCCCTTCCGGTATACATTGATAAAAGAATGGTTCGGACATAACCTTATCGACAACTTTCCCTACATGAAGAAGATATTATACGCTTACTTGATAGTGTGCCTGCTACAGCGTAAATGGCCGGGAAAGCAAATGATCATGGTATGCATGTGCCTTACCGCCTACATGCTGATATATGTAGTTACCCGCTACGATCTGCAATGGCACCTGGAAACATCGCAAAACCGGCTGATGCTACAAATGATGGCGCCTATAGTTTATGCTATGTGTATGCGCTTTAAGGATATTGGCTTTAAAAGGGCGGAGATGCCTGTGTGGACGAAACCTTAAGATGGATTGGAACAAAGACCCGCAAAGAGGAGGAAATTTGACAACTTTTTTAAAGGTCGTCAAATCTGGCTACCCAAAAATGTCCTTAACTTGCCGGGCAGGCAGGCTTTGACCTTTGACTTGAATTAGCAGGTATGCAGCGGATTCTCGTAGTTATCGCTCTGGTCTTCCATTACCGAGCTATCTATACACTTAAAATCTTTTTCCAGTAGCAGGAATAGCTGTTCGCCATTGCCAAGGTCCATATTGTTGTTATAGCCAACTGTTTCGGTGGTTGTCCATTCTATGGCCATGGCTTCGGGCACCAGCATAGTCATTTTTCCATTGGCAAAATCCGCTGCCAGCGCATTAATGCCCGCCTTACGCTCCAATGCATAAGTAAATACACTGGTGCCAAAGTTGGTCTGCTCTTCCACATACCCATCTTTGCCAAAATTATCTACTTCTGTACGGCTCAGCCTTATGCGCATTGAATTGCCCCTGATACGGATCTTCATACTACAAATTTACTATTCTTTGCGCTCCTGAATAAATATTGAATTTCTGCCCGCGCAGGAAACCTATCAATGTCATATTCCATTCTTCGGCCATTTGCACAGCCAGGCTGGATGGTGCACCTACGGCGGCGATCATTTTTATGCCTGCAATAGCCGCCTTCTGCACCAACTCGAAACTGGCCCTGCCGCTCAGCATCAGTATATGCTCCGATAGCGGAACCATTTTATTATTTAATGCTGCACCAATCAGCTTATCTAATGCATTATGCCGCCCCACGTCTTCGCGCAGCAGCAACAGCTTGCCCTGCATATCGAACAGCGCACACGCATGCAGCCCACCTGTCTGCTCAAACACCGCCTGTTCCCTGCGCAGTATTTCCGGCAAGCTGCACACCAGGTCCGGTGTACATTTCAGGTTATCGTAAGGATACACGTCTTCTACATGGCAAGCCACCTTCACTGCATCTATAGATGCCTTACCGCATACCCCGCAGCTGGAGGTAGTGTAAAAATTGCGTTCGGCATTGTTGAGTATCGGCTCTACCCCATCGGCCATTGTCAGCAACACCGTATTCTCCTTTACCACCGTAACCGATGCCACATCGGCTATGCTCTTTATTACCCCCTCGGTAAACAAAAAGCCCGCAGCCAGCTCTTCATCATTACCCGGTGTACGCATGGTAACGGAGATATTTTTCTCTGTGCTACCATACTTCATCTTAATCTCTAAAGGCTCTTCTACAGCCAGTATGTCACTGACCGTTTGAGTATCGGTAGCGGATACTTTGGTGATGGTGGTATGTGTGGTGGAGTGTGGCAAGGGTTAGTTGTTATCGACAATTGCTTCTAACTGTTTATAAAATGCATTACCTATCTTTTCAGCTATGGTATTAGATTCCTCAACACCGATTATCTCGTCGTACATCTTGTCAAATTTTATACTTGCATCAGCACAGCTAAACTCATATATTATATTATAAAATTTAACAATGAAATTAATTTTTATTACTTCTTTTTTTGAAGTAGCTCTGAAATCACTCAGTATGTAATTTGCTCTAAAAAACACGATATCCTCAAAAAATGCGAGTTCTTGAATTGCATCTTCTAAGCTAGATGTTGATTCTGTTCGCGGATGACCTTCGTAATTAAATCCATGATAATCAAAAGCTAAAGTCTTCGATTTGAACAGACTATCAAATTGACCTAATTGCCTTAGTAAAATATTAAAAAATGGGTACACACTATCATTTATACGAGTGTAAAGTATCGCTGTATTTTTTTCAACAGTTACCTCTTTAGTACTATTCAATTTCTTCTTTAACGCGGCTAACTTCTTATCCAAATCTCCAGGCTCATCAACACTTTCACCTTTAGCCGCCTTAATGTACAACTCCAAACTCCATTGTAATTGCTCAGCTATATACTGTACAAATGCTTCTATATCATCAGCATCAGCCATTCTCAAAGCCGCCAAATAGTTGTGCTTATCGGCTGATTTAATAACTACTGGAGGATAACCGTTCTTTAGCAAGATATAATTCATCAACAGCCGTGATATACGGCCATTACCATCATCAAACGGATGGATACGAACAAACCTGTAATGGAAAAGTGCGGCTAATGACACAGCATCAAATTCCCCCTTTCCTTCTTCACCCCTGTACCACTGCATTAAATCGCCCATTTTGGCGGGTGTTTCTATTGGCGAAGCGAATTCAAATATCTCTCCTGTTGCAGTCTCTACAGAGTTAGATTGTTGTTTATAATCACCAATATTTATTATCCTGCTTGACGGCTGCCCATCAGGGGTTTTAGTGGCCTTTTTAAAAGGCTCTACAAGTATTATCCGATTCAGGTCTTTTATGTCTCGCTCCGTTAATACATATTCTTTATCAGCAGCCCAATCAGTAATCATTTTATAGGCCACATCATGCGCCTTCATTTCTTCGGTATCACGTATGGTCTTGCCTGCGCTCGTCTGTCCAAATAATAGCAGCAATTTGGTTTCACCGTAAGTAAATGTGTTCCCCTCAAGATGATTAGAGTTATAGTTAAACTCCAGCCGGATCTTTTTGTCCAGCTCTCGTTTGTACTCTTCCTTCATGGGCAGCAATTCGTCCAATTGCTTTTTTAGTATGTCTACTTGTCGCAAGGCTTGCATAATGGTTAGCAATTTACGAAATAATGGTGGGTAGTTGCGGCTTTACGGGCATCGTGTCCACAATCATAGATTCACCCCTTCGACAAGCTCAGGGCAAACTGAACTCACCATGACACCTATGCGAGTAAACAAAAATGCCTGCTCTTGCGGAACAGGCATTTTCAATATCATATTGTTTAACCTTACGCAGGTTGTTCCTCTTTTACACCGAACTTGGCTTTGTAGTCGTTAATGCTGTGCATCAATATCTTCTTGGCCAGGCGGGCGCTCTGGAAGTCTTCGATCTTCACCACCTTATTCTCCAGGCGTTTGTACTCTTCAAAGAAATGGCGCAGCTCACCAATAAAATATGGCGGCAGCTCATCAATATCATTAATATGGGCTACGCTCATGTCATTCGCACACACGGCTATCAGCTTATCATCAGCCTCACCCTGGTCAAACATACGCATAACACCTATTATCTTAGCCTCAACAATGCACATTGGCTGCATATCTATCTGCGACAACACAAGTATGTCCAAAGGATCCTTATCGTCACAATATGTTTGCGGTACAAAGCCATAGTTAGCAGGATAGTAAACAGAAGAGTACAATACCCTGTCCAGCTTCAGCAGGCCTGTTTCCTTATCCAACTCATATTTCGCCCTTGAGTTACGAGGTATTTCTATTACTGCAGTTACGGTCTCCGGCACGTTATCGCCGTAACTGATGGAGTGCCATGGGTTGAAATTGCTCATGTATATATTTGAAAATCTAAAATCAGGCTGCAAAATTAATGCGTTTCATCTTGCTGAGCGCATTTTAATCTTAAAAAGATGTTGTGTTTTACTGTTTTAAGTGCCTGATCACCGCTATTATCCTTCAGCATTCACCATATCAATAAATTCCTGTTCTGTAAGAATGCTCACCGTACCCAGCTTTTTCGCCTTTTCCAGCTTCGATCCCGCATCTTCGCCTACCACCAGGTAGTTCAACTTGGCACTTACACCACTTAGTATGGCGCCGCCCTTTGCTTCGGCCATGGCTTCGGCATCACTCCGCTTCAGCTGGCTGAGGGTTCCCGTGAACAAGAATGTCTTGCCCGTCAGCGCACCTGAAGCAGCGGCCTGCCCCTTGTGATGATTGACGATATTCACGCCTTCCGCCTCCAGCTTGTCTATCATTTCGCGATTCTCTTTGCGGGCAAAGAAGTCGGCCACAGACGTTGCTACCTTGGGGCCAATATCTTCAAGGGTGGAAAGTTTTTCTATATCCCAGTCGTAAAAATCTTTCAGGTTGGTTACCGCATTGGCCAGGGTCTTTGCAGTTGTCTCCCCTACAAAACGGATGCCCAACCCAAATATCAGCCTGTTGAGCGGCTGTGCTTTCGATTGCTCAATGGCCTGCTCCATATTGGTTATCGACTTATCGCCAAAGCCGCCGAGCGCACGTACATCATCCCAGCGTGTCTTCAGTTCGTATATCGATGGAATATCTGTCAGTATACCTTTCTCGAAGAATTTCTGGATATTGGCCCCACCCAGGTTGCGGATGTCCATAGCATCCTTACTTACATAGTGTATCATGCGCTCCGCCACCTGTACCGGGCAATTGATATTAATGCACCGCCAAGCTGCCTCTTCCGGCTGTTTTTCGAGCGCGGAGCTACACACGGGGCACTCTTTGGGAAAGACGATCTCTTCTTCTGTACCATCGCGCAGTTCCGATAGCGGCTTAACTATATACGGTATCACATCACCCGCACGCTCTACCAGCACAGTATCACCTATACGCAGGTCTTTTTCGCGCACCACATCTTCGTTGAACAACGAAACAGATGACACCGTAACCCCGCCAATAGGCACAGGATCTATCTTAGCTACCGGGGTGATTGCGCCAGTCCTGCCCACCTGGTATTCTACCCTGCGCAGCTTGCTGGTAGCCTGCCTGGCTTTAAACTTATAGGCCACTGCCCAGCGGGGGTGATGAGATGTCATACCCATCTGCTCCTGCATGGCAATATTGTTCACCTTTATCACCAACCCATCCACCTCAAAAGGCAGATCGTCCCGGCGAGCTTCGAACTCATCGCAGTACCTGATCACATCATCTATGTGCTTAAATACCTTCATCTCCTTGGCCGGAGTAGGGAAGCCCATATCGTACAGCCACTTCAATGATCCGTAATGAGTATCCAGCGCATGAGGCCTTTCCTTACCATCGGTCAGCGTATAGTCGCTGATGTGGTATAGCACAGCGCTAAGGCCTCGCTTTCTTACCTCTGCAGGATCCAGTATGCGCAGTGTGCCGGAAGCCGCATTGCGCGGGTTAGCCAGGGGGGCCAGGCCCTCAGTAGCGCGTTGCTTGTTGTAGGCTTCAAACACTTCTTTATGTATCACTATTTCACCACGTATCTCCACCTGTTGTACACCTGCTTTTTGCAGGCTGGCCGATAGCGGTATAGTGCGTATCTGGCGTACGTTGATGGTGACGTCTTCGCCCATTACACCATCGCCACGTGTGGCACCGCGCACCAGTACCCCATTTTCGTATATCAGCGATACGCTGGCACCATCGTACTTAGGCTCTACACAGTATTCTATGTCTTCGGTACCGGGAAATTCCCTGCATTTGCGGTCCCAGTCATTCAGGTCATCTGCGTTATAGGTATTGTCAAGACTCAGCATCGGCACCAGGTGGCTAACCGTAGGAAAACGCTCACTAAGGCCACTAGCCACGCGTTGTGTAGGAGAATCAGCGCTTTTCAGCTCCGGGAACTTTTCTTCCAGGTGCTTTAGCTGCTTAAACAGCTTATCATACTCCTGGTCGGCAAGCACGGGATCACTCTGAACGTAATATTTCCAGTCGGCATAGTTGATTACCTCTTTCAACTGGTCTATTGTTTCCCGCTCGTTCCCATGAGCACCATTCAGTAAGCTTTTGGCAAGTTCGTACAAGCGCCTTTCGTCATCCTTTGTGTACATGGATGCAAAGTAAAGAAATACTAGTCACTCTTAAGATTCAACCCGGCAATACGGGCTGCTTTAACGGCGGGATATACTGCGGCAGCAAGGCCTATTACAATGATGGTAACGATCACTAAAAGGGCATCGGTGTAAATGATGCGTACGGGGAATGCATCTACAGAAAATGAGGCCTGCATTTTCAGCAGTCCGTAATGCTGTTGCAACACGCAGATAACTATGCCGAGTGTAATGCCAACTAGGCCTCCCGCCAACGACCATAGCACACCCTCCATCATAAATACATTCCTGATCAGCGGGGTTGAGGCGCCCATGGCCCGCAGTATGGCCACATCCTTCTGCTTGGTTACAACCAGTACCGACAAGGCACCCACCATATTGAAGGATGCGATGACCAGCACAAAGAGCAGGATCATGTATACTATATATTTCTCTCCACCCATCATGGCAAAGAGATTCTTATTCTGATCGTTAATATCCTCTACCTTATAAGCGCTGCCTACCTGCTGCTGCACCAGTTTTTTCACCTCACCAATGCGGGTTGAATCTGTCCGGATCTCTATGGCCGAATATTTGCCTTTAGCATGCAGCAATTCCTGCACCAATGGCAGTGGGGCAAATACGTACTGATCATCAAACTCAGCATCCAACTCAAATATACCCGCGGGGTGCAAGGTCAATACCGTAAGGGCGTTCAGTGGATCACTTTCAGGGTCGGTAAGTTCAGGGTTGGCATAGTATAACGAGATGTAGTTAAAAGCCCCTTCTGTGCCCGACCTCAGGCCATCGGCTACCTGGCGCCCCATAATGCAGGTATAAGGCTTCCCGGCAGATACCGTATCCACGCCCTCAATAATACCACCCGCTACATCTGTTACATTGAAGTAGTTGTTCTCTACCCCCTTTACAGAAACCACTTTCTGCTGCTGTCCGCTGCCGGTCAGCCCATTATCGTCGCCGGCAAGGGCATTATCCTCTATTACCGGGGTAAGGTTTACCACACCGTTTATCTGCCGCAGAGCCTTCAGATTTATTGCCGATTCCGGGAAGAACTTACCGCGAACCAGGCTTACTTTAAGATTGGGACAAAAACTCTTATACTGCTGCTTCACAATAGCGTCAAGACCATTGAAAACAGACAACACAATGATCATGGCGGCACTGCACACGGCTATGGCCACCATGCTTATGCGCGACAACAAAGGCACCGCGTTTGCAGTGCCCTTACCACGAAAATACCTCGTGGCTATCTTCCATGTCATCGATGCGCTCAACTAGTTATTGTTTTCCCGCTGCTTACGTTCTTCTTCTATCTTTTTGAACAGCTCATCCATCTTGGCTACGTGGTCCAATGTGTCATCATTGTAAAACGTTAACTCAGGCACCCTGCGCAGCTGGTTCCGTACTTTAAGGCCGAGCAGCTTTCGCCATTCGCCTGTACGCTCTTTAATATGCTCCAGCAATGCCCGCTGATCGTTTATCTTAAAAAAGCTCAGATATACACGCGCTTCCAGCAGGTCCGGAGTTACCATTACTTTAGATATAGACACCATCCCCCCGTCAATTATATTGATGCCGTGGCGCTGAAAGATATCACTCATCTCTTCCGCTATCAGCTGGCCCACCTGCTTTTGCCTTTTATTTTCTTCCATAGGCGGCAAAGATACTAATTATGGTTGCTATCACCCCGCGAGACATATGAGTGAAATTCATTTAACAAAACTGTTTAATAGTCCCAAATATAAAAAGCTCCGGCACAACACCCGCGCTAGCATCACTAAACAACGGTTTCCCACTGCTTCAGCCATTTCAGCATGGCGGCATTGTATGTATTTCCGTTTGCGCTGTTAATGCTTGTGTGCAAACAGGGTAACACTCGCTAACTTCTACATTACCGGCTCCACTTTATAGCCAGCTTTTCTCAGCAACGCTATTATACCGTCTTCACCAGCCAGGTGACCGGCGCCAACGGCAAAGAATACAGCGTTACCCTTCATTTTTACACTCATCCTGTATATCCACCTTTTATTACGGTCGTTAAGCAGCACACCTATGCCATCACCTACACCACCTACCCCAGTGATCTTTTGGTAAAGCAATGGCAGATCCTGCGCCTTATAAGCCCTTATCAACTCGTCAAATTCCCACTTGCTTTTGGTAAAGCTATCTACCAAGTCCATTACCTGTATAGCCACACTATCGGCAGGCGCATTGTCCAGGGCATTTATCTGCTCCGACGCCGGCTCCAGGCCCAGTATCTCTTTCTTATCTTTCTGCGCCTTTTTCATGATCGTCTCCTCGTACGACACCGCATTCTTGCAGTTGATGGTTTTCAGGGTAATGATGCTTTCCAATGCAATAGGCTTCATTGCCTGCAACATAAACATATCCATGCCTATAGAGTCCTTCATGAATTTCTGCAGGCGTTGATAATCGGCCGGTTTAAAATAGTCTTTCATCTTTTTTCCGCTGGGGTCTATAAAACCCGCACCGGCCGCGGTCATGGTTTCCTCATCGTCCAGGTCCATTTCAAAACACACTTTATTGCAGGCATCCAGGCTTTGCTGCATTTTATCTGTCCACACATAGTCTGACGGACAGATGAGGTGAATTGTGCCAAACAGATAGGATGGTTTTGCCAGTCCGTTGCCGCTTACACGCCAAAGCAAGGTTTTGGCCTCCTGCGCCGCAGCCACCAGGTGAATGCATATTATAACAGCTACAAGTATGATCCTTTTCATGGTATAAAGATAGGGCATGTTAATATTTGTTAGCGGAAACAGGGCCTTAGCTGCGGGTTTCTTAAATTTGCACTGCATGAAATCTTTCAACGTCCCAGTACATTACCGCAGTCCGCTGGTAACAGCCATTAAGCAAAAGCGTAAGGCTGATGATAAAATGAAAAGAGACTATACGCCAACCAAACTGGACATAGGCTCTTTGCAGATCATCCTGGCGCGCCATTTCGGTTTTTGCTACGGTGTGGAGAATGCTATTGAGATAGCCTTCAGGGCAGTAAGCGAAAACCCGGGCAAGCGCATCTTCCTGCTCAGCGAGATGATCCATAATCCGGGAGTGAATGCAGATCTGCAGGCATTGGGCATCAAGTTCATCATGGATACTAAGGGCAATATGCTGATGAGCTGGGATGACATAACGAAAGATGACATTGTAATTATCCCCGCTTTCGGCACTACACTGGAAACAGAGCAACTGCTGAAAGATAAAGGCATCAACCCTACCCAATACGAAACAACCTGCCCCTTTGTAGAGAAAGTATGGAACCGCGCCGGTAAAATAGGCGATGATGGCTATACCATTGTAGTACATGGCAAACCAGGCCACGAGGAAACACGGGCTACTTTCTCTCATAGTAAGGCGCATACACCTACAGTTGTTGTAAAGGATATGCAACAATCGGAAGTATTGGCGAGATACATTACAGGAGAGTTGCCTGCAGAACAATTTCATAGCGACTTTAAAGGACAATATTCTGGGGGCTTTGATGTCACCAAAGACCTGCAGCGGATAGGCGTGGTAAACCAGACCACTATGCTGGCCAGCGAAACACAGGCCATTGCCGACTATCTCCGCCAAACAATACTTGACCATTACAATACACCCGCAGATAAAGTAGCCGAACGTGCCGCTGATGCGCGTGATACACTTTGCTACGCAACCAACGACAACCAGAGTGCCGTAACAGGCATGCTGGAAACAGAAGCAGACCTTGCATTGGTGATTGGCGGGTATAATAGTTCCAATACTTCTCACCTGGTAGAGCTATGCGAGCTGAAATTGCCAACATATTATATAGAGAATGAGCATTGCCTTATTTCGGCCAACGAGATAAGCCACTTTAATATGCACACGCATAAAGAAGAAACAACCACCGGTTACCTGCCTGCTAACAGGCCCTTGAGGGTAATGATCACATCAGGCGCATCTTGCCCCGATGCATTGGTAGAACGAGTAATAACGAGGCTTGCAGAACTGACAAGCAACAGCATTGATACAGCACAATTGGCTAATGAATGGCTAGCTACTAGTCCTGCATAGCGGTCGTCCTGTAACACCGGAATACTCTTATTGTATCACCTTTGACTACAGTATCTGATCGCACTATGGTTGTGCGGTCTTCTTTTACTTCACCATATTTATTGGCTGGATACTGCACCGTCATCCACCTGTTGGTACCGAGCCTATCGTAACGCTGTACTATATAGCTGGCCGGCAACAGGTGTTTGGTGCCGTCCGGATCTTTATACGTGTTGAATGAATCGATATACTCTTTGAACAAAGAATAGTAGATCACCTTATCATAGTCCGTCACTTCACTAATAATGCTATCCCGTTTATCATAACAGCGGAATACGTAAGCTGTATCTCTGCTGTATTGGGGAAGATAATGGTAGAATTCGGGAACTGTGAAGATGATTGTGGATTGAGCCTGGGCATCACATCTGAAAAAAGACGTGAACACCAGCATCAAAAAATAGACGCAATAGTTGAAATCAAACATTGTCATCTTCCTCTTCTCCAAACATTTCTTTCAGATCCATAGAAAAACCGGGAAGCACAGACGATGTAATAATGTCGCCTTCAACCATTGGGCGGGATGAGACAAACTTACCTTCAACAAGCGTATAAATAAGCATGGTCCGCTCAACCGGGAACACCACCCAGTATTCCTTCACTCCCGACTCTTCGTAAACCTCATACTTATATTTCAGCTCTTTCTTGCCATTAGACGGTGATAGTATCTCCACTACAATGTCGGGCGCACCAAGGCATCCCCTAGGATCTGAAAGCTTGGACTTATCGCAAATAACACATAGATCCGGCTGCAATACTGTGATAATATCCTCGTCTTTATTCGACTTGCGTGGGAGGCGTACATCGAACGGGGCAAAGTAAACACTACAGGGGCTGCTACGTAAAAATATCCCAAGGGCAAGATGTATCTGGCCCGCGATAAATTGATGGTACCGATTAGGTGCAGGACTCATAGGGAATAACTTGCCCTTAATCAGCTCAACGCGTTCTTCAAATTTCCATTTAAAGTAGTCAGCGTATGTATATACCTTATCAATGTCCAGATCTGCAAGAGTCATTGCACTTATTTTAAACAAATTTACCAATAATAAATAAACGAGGCACACAATGTAAATTGCATGCCTCGCCGTTATACTCGTTTTAACTTAGTTCAGTTCCACTACAAAGTCATTGGTGTTCACCAACGTACCTGCAGGCAGCTCTATATGGCTCACCACACCATCAGCAGGTGCTGTGATGATGGTTTCCATCTTCATGGCCTCTATCACAAACAACTGTTGGTTCTTTTTTACTTTTTCATCTTTCTTCACCAGCACTTTAGAGAGCATACCTTGTAATGGCGCGCCTATCTGCTTATCATTGTTCTTATCTATCTTCTTATTTTCTTTCTGCTCTACTTTCACTGAGCGGTCGCGTACCTCTATGTTACGCGTCTGACCGTTGAGCTTAAAGAACACCGTGCGGTTGCCCTTATCATCTATCTTGCCGATGCTCAGCAAACGGATCAGTAAGGTCTTACCCTTAGCTATCTCTATTGTTGTATCCTGTCCCTCCTGCATACCGTAGAAGAAGTATTTGGTAGGCACCACCGATACATCTCCGAACTTGCGCACAAACTTCAGGTAGTCTTCAAATACCTTGGGGTAGAATTTGTAAGAAAGGAAGTCGTTAATGCCCAGGTCTTCTCCATACTGTTCTTTAAATGCAGCTAGGTCTTTATCAAAGTCTATTGGCGCCAGGTGTTTATTTGGTCGGTCTGTAAATGGCACCCTGTCTTTCAATATAATACGCTGCAATTTCTCTGGGAAGCCTCCCGTAGGCTGGCCTATATCGCCCATAAAGAATTGCTGCACAGATTCGGGGAACGAAATGTTATGTCCCTTTTCGTAAACATCTTCTTCACTAAGGCCATTAGCTACCATGAACTGGGCCATATCGCCTACTACCTTAGAGCTAGGCGTTACCTTAACAATATCACCAAACATCTCGTTGACAGTAGCATACATGTCTTTGATCTGCTCAAACTTATCGCCCAGGCCCAGTGCTACTGCCTGAGGCTTCAGGTTACTGTACTGCCCGCCGGGTATCTCGTGCTGGAACACCTCTGCCGCACTGGCTTTCAAGCCACTCTCAAAAGGATAATAATATTCGCGCACTGTTTCCCAGTAGTTGCTGAACTGGTTCAACAGTTTAATATCATAAGGATTCTCGCGCTCGTTGAACTTCATCATCTCTACGATAGCGTTGAAGTTAGGCTGAGACGTAAGCCCCGACAGTGAGCCCAGCGCAACATCTACCACGTTTACACCCGCATCGGCTGCCATCAGGTAGGTAGCTGGCTGCAGAGAGGAAGTATCATGCGTATGCAGGTGTATAGGCAGCTTTACCGTATCTCTTAATGCCTCTACCAGTACTTTGGCGGCATATGGCTTCAACAGGCCCGACATGTCTTTGATAGCCAGTATATGCGCACCCGCGTTCTCCAGGTCTTTCGCCATGCGCAGGTAGTACTCCAGCGTATACTTGGTGCGCTTAGTGTCCAGGATATCGCCTGTATAGCACAATGAACCTTCAGCAAGGCCACCGGTACGCTTACGCACCATTTCTATGCATGGGGCAATATTCGGCATCCAGTTGAGCGAATCGAATATGCGGAAAATATCCACACCCTTCTCCCAGCTCTTTTCTACAAATTTCTCTATCAGGTTATCGGGGTAAGCAGCATAGCCTACACCATTACAACCGCGTATCAGCATCTGCAACAGTATGTTGGGTACTGCCGCGCGTATAGCCTCCAGGCGTTTCCATGGATCTTCGTTCAGGAAGCGCATACATACATCGAATGTAGCACCACCCCACACTTCCATACTAAAGGTTTGCGGGAACGCTATAGCAAAACTCTTGGCTACCTTCAGCATGTCGTAAGAGCGCATACGGGTAGCCAGCAGGCTCTGGTGCGCATCGCGCATGGTAGTATCCGTGTAGTGCAGCTTCTTTTCGTTGCGCAGCCACTCGCTGAATTTGTCCGGACCTAATGCAGTAAGCATATCCTTAGTGCCGGGTGTATAAGGCACATGTGTATTTACCGGTGGCAGTACAGGCTTCTCAAAGGTGCGGTTGTCTTTTACCTTCACATCAGGGTTGCCGTTTACTGTTACATCAGCCAGGAAGTTCAGCATCTTGGTGCCACGGTCCTGGCGCTCAGAGATATTGAATAGCTCCTGGTGTTCCTGTATAAAGTTTACTGTTGCATTACCAGAGAGGAAGTCTTCGTTGGTGATCAGGTTTTCAAGGAAAGGAATATTGTTCTTTACACCACGTATACGGAACTCGCGTAGCGCCCTGTGCATCTTCAATGCAGCATCACGCAGGTCGCGGCCCGAAGTGCTTACCTTCACCAGCATACTATCGAAGAATGGGCTGATCTTCATGCCCGGATAAGAGCTACCCTCGTCAAGGCGTACACCAAAGCCAGTAGCGTTACGGTAAGTTACCAGTGTACCGTAATCGGGCTTAAAGTTGTTGGTAGGATCTTCAGTAGTAATACGGCATTGTATAGCAAAACCTATCTTAGGTATCTTGTTCTGGTCTGTCAGTCCTATTTCAGGGTCCGACAGTTTGTGACCCGATGCAATGTATATCTGGGTCTTGATCAGGTCTACCCCGGTTATCATTTCCGTAACGGTATGCTCTACCTGTATACGAGGGTTCACTTCTATAAAGTAGATGTTCTCATCTGCATCTACCAGAAATTCTACCGTTCCCAGGTTATTGTAGTTAACAGCTGCAGCTATCTTTACTGCATAGTCATACAACTTATCCAGCGTGGTTTGTTGCAGCGTTGCCGACGGAGCCATTTCCACCACTTTCTGAAAACGACGCTGAACCGAACAGTCGCGCTCATACAGGTGCATGATGTTGCCATGTGTATCCGCTGCTATCTGTACCTCTATATGCTTCGGCCTGTCTACAAATTTTTCCAGGAACACTGTATCATCGCCAAAAGCGTTCTTAGCCTCGCTACGCGCCTCGTGGAAAGCCTTGGTCAGGTCCTCGTCGCTGCGTACCACGCGCATACCTCTGCCACCGCCACCGGCAGCGGCCTTTAGCATCAACGGGTAGCCTATGCGTTTTGCTTCGCTCAGGGCAATGGTTTCATCTGTAAGATCTTCTTTATTACTTTCTATAAGTGGTATGCCTGCTTTCTTAGCTACTTCTTTTGCGGTCACCTTATCGCCAAGCGCAGCCATAGCCGATGGACTCGGGCCTACGAAGATGATTCCCGCATCTTTACATTTCTGCGCAAAAGTTGCATTCTCCGACAGGAATCCGTAACCAGGATGTATGGCATTGGCACCACACTCCAGCGCCACCTCTATTATGGCATCAATATCCAGGTATGGCTTCAGCGGGTCTTTATCTTCGCCCACCTGGTAAGCCTCATCGGCCTTATACCTGTGCAGCGAATACCTGTCCTCGTAAGTAAAAATGGCCACGGTGGGTATATGCAATTCTGTGGCAGCACGCGATATGCGAATGGCTATCTCTCCCCTGTTCGCAATAAGCAGTTTCTTAATCTTCATGTATCTTGTGTGGTGTTCTGGACAACAAATATAGTCAGGCAAAATTCCCCGCTCAAGGTATTTTGTATCAACTTAATATTATAAAAATAGTCAGATATACTAGAAAACAAAAATATAACGGGAAAGCAGTTGCCTTCCCGTTATGCTACCTCTTTGTATCGCTTATTGGTTATTAACGGCTTAGCTATTAATTTCCGGGAAAGCTGGAGGTAATTCATTTTCAACCTTAGCAAAAAGACGACTAAAAAATTTGTGCCACCACTATATCGTTGCACTCACCTGACAATGACGAATAAACTTATCTCTTTTTCGCAGGTCTTAATGCAGTATAATTACTGATTATGGAGTTGGGCGAAAAAAATAAGCTATTACTGGCAAGAGCCGGGTTTGGTATAAGTGTAGAAAATTTCCACAACCCCAAACCTATTCCCAGGCTAGTGGACGATCTTTTTCCGGCCACCGCCCCGGAAAAAATAAGCATTGTTACGGCAGAAGAATGGGAGACTGAAAAACCATCTGTAGTAAAAGAAAAGAAACTGGCCGGCGATCAGAATAGCATACAGCAAATGCGCCAGGCATTCCGGGAGAAGACCAAAAGCCTGAACCTGGCATGGACCAACGTAATGGTGTCCACGCCTTATCCTTTACTGGAAAAAACGTCACTTTTCTGGCATGGACATTTTGCCACCCGTGTAGAGAATCCTTATTACGAGCAGGAATTGCTGCACATCATCCGAACCAATGCGCTTGGCAGTTTCCGTACTATGCTGAAGGAGGTATCCAAGAGTCCCGCAATGCTGCAGTTTCTTAATAACCAGCAGAATAAGAAGCAACACCCTAACGAGAATTTTGCGCGGGAGGTAATGGAACTGTTCACACTCGGCCGGGGTCACTATACCGAGGAAGATATAAAAGAAGCGGCCAGGGCATTTACCGGCTGGGCAATTGATGGAGATGGTGCATTTGTCTTCAGGCAACGGCAACACGATGATGAACAAAAAACGTTTTTAGGCAAAACAGGCAATTTCAATGGAGACGACATCCTGGATATATTGCTCGCCCAGAAACAAACGGCGGTCTTCATTACACAGAAGATCTACCGGTATTTTGTAAGCGATGAGTTGATAGACCCCAGCCATATAAAAGACCTCGCTGAAAAGTTTTTTGCCAACGATTACAATATAGGCGCTCTGCTGAAAGATATCTTCACTGCCTATTGGTTTTATACCAGGCAGGTAGTTGCCGGCAAGGTCAAATCGCCGGTAGAATTGTTGGTGGGTTATCGCCGAATGGTGCCGTTAAATTTTACAGACGAGCGCACCATGCTGCAATTGCAGCGCATATTAGGGCAATTCCTTTTTAACCCGCCCAATGTAGCCGGATGGCCCGGGGGGCGTAACTGGATAGATAGCTCGTCGCTTGTGATACGTATGCGCCTGCCGGAAGCCCTACTGGGGGATAAAGCCCTCGACCTGTCCCCCAAAGAATTGGATGCAGATACCAAAGAAATGAGCAAAACGCCAAACGCAGAAAAGGGTAAATATTTCAGGATAGGCAAGGCCGCAGCAGATTGGTCGGGCTACCTGGCAGCCTGGCAGAATGTGGCAAAAGATGATCTTCCCCGTGCATTGGCCAACTACTTGCTCCCTTCGGCTATTACCGATGCACAACTAAAAGAAGTATGCTTGTTTGCCGATAAAGATAGCGATGAAGAATACGTAAAAAGCCTCACTATACTGTTAATGGAACTGCCGGAATACCAGCTGGCATAAGCAAACAAATTGTTTTAAAAGAACAACAATGAACAGAAGAAAATTCATACAGCTCAGCTCACTGGCCAGCGCATCGGTAATGGTGCCACAGTTTCTCAGAGCTTTTGAACGCCAGCCCGCACCACTGGCAAGTAATAAAATACTTATAGTGGTACAGCTTACCGGTGGCAACGACGGGCTTAATACTGTTATCCCCTATCGCAATGATGTGTACTATAGTAGCAGGCCACTGCTGGGCATAAAGCGGGAAGACGCTCTTTCGCTAACCGACGAAGTTGGAGTACACCCCGCATTAAAAAACATAAAGGGATTGTATGATGAGGGCCATGTGAGCATCATTAACGGAGTGGGCTACCCGGAGCCTAACCGTTCCCACTTCAGGAGTATGGATATCTGGCATTCTGCCAGCAGCAGTAAAACGGTGCTTACTACGGGATGGCTTGGCCGCTACCTGGATGTAGTTCCGCAGCATACTAACCCAATGGCGATAGAAGTAGATGATACATTAAGCCTGGCCATGAAGGGTAACGACAAAAGCGGGATAGCGGTAAACGATATTAAACAGTTCCACAAAGCTGCTGCCAACAGCTACATAAAAAAGATAGCCAGCCATGCCGATGAACATGAAGAAAAGCTGACAAGCTACCTGTATAAAACACTGGCGCAAACCACATCATCTGCCAAATATATTTTTGAACAAAGCACAATCTATAAGGGAACTCAATCTTACCCCGACACACCTATAGGCAAACGGATGAAGACCATCGGGTCGCTGGTGTGTTCCCGCGCACAAACCAAAGTTTACTATGTATCTCATGGCAGCTTCGATACACATGTGGGCCAGAAAGACCGCCAGGAAAGACTGCTGACCCAACTAGACGATGCGCTGTCATCACTAACTGCCGAGCTGAAGGCGAACGGCCTTTTTAATGATGTGCTGATAGTTACCTTCTCGGAATTTGGCCGCAGGGTTGCCCAGAATGGCAGTAATGGCACTGATCACGGAACGGCGAGCAATATGTTTGTAATAGGTGGCGGACTAAAAAAGGCAGGATTATATAACAGCATACCCAGCCTTACCGACCTTGATGAAGGTGATCTGAAATACACCACCGATTTTCGGGATATATATGCCACTTTACTGGATAAATGGCTGGAGACCGACCCTAAAAGCGTGCTAGGCAAGAACTTTAAGCGTATGGATTTTATATAAAGCTTACATCGCTTCCTCTTCCGGAAAAATATCGGCGAGATCCATAGAGAACCCTGGCAAAACATCCGTAGTCACAATATCGCCAACTGTCAGGGCGCGTTGTGGCTGATACTTACCTTCAACTAATTTGTTTATTTGAATGGTCTGGTGAGTAGGATCAACTATCCAATACTCTTTTACACCGGCCTCCTCGTAAATATTATACTTGTTCTTTACTTCCTTTTTACTGTTGCCGGGGGAAAGCACTTCAACAACAAGGTCGGGAGCCCCAAGGCACCCGCGCTCATCCAGCTTTTCTAAGTCACACACCACACATATATCCGGCTGTAACACAGTAATAATATCCTTATCACTTTTTGACTTACGGGGAAAACGTACATCGAAAGGAGCAATATAGACCCTACAAGGCTTCTTAAATAAAAAGTTACTAAGTTCTCTGAATATTCCCCCAACTATTTCCTGGTGCACACGGTTAGCCGCCGGACTCATTTTAAAAATAAAGCCTTTGATCAATTCGACTCTTTCCTCGAACTTCCATTTATAGTAATCCGCGTAAGTGTATGTTTTGTTCAAATCCAGATCTGCCAATTGCATAGTGCCATTCTTTATACAAATTTAAGTATCATTTCCCCAACAAAGCAATAGGGTCGTTCTTTCGAACAACCCTATCACATTATTAACCTTATAACCAATTAATCTTACTTCACTTCTTCGTACTCAGCATCGCTTACACCGCCGTCTTCATGACCGGCTGGCTGGCCCTGCGCACCACCTTGTGCGCCTTCAGCGCCCTGTGTTGCTTTGTACATTTCTTCGCTTGCGGCCATCCATGCTGCATTCAGCTCTTCTTCAGCCTTGTCAATACCGGCCAGGTCTTCAGCTTTGTGTGCAGCCCTCAGCTTTTCCGCAGCGGTTTCGATCACCGATTTCTTTTCGGCAGGTATCTTGTCACCGTACTCTTTCAGCTGTTTTTCTGTATTGAAGATCAGGTTATCGGCCTTGTTCAGCTTTTCCACGCGCTCACGCACCTGCTTGTCAGCTTCTTCGTTGGCCCTGGCCTCGTTCTTCATTTTTTCTATCTCTTCCTTGCTCAAGCCGCTACCAGCTTCTATGCGAATGTTCTGCTGTTTGCCGGTACCCTTATCGCGTGCGGTTACGTGCAATATACCATTGGCATCGATGTCGAATACCACTTCGATCTGCGGAACACCGCGTGGTGCCGGTGGTATACCATCCAGGATAAAGCGACCCAGATTTTTGTTCTGGTTAGCCATCGGACGCTCACCCTGCAATACGTTGATCTCAACGCTTGGCTGGCTGTCGGCAGCTGTAGAGAACACTTCGCTCTTCTTGGTAGGGATAGTAGTGTTAGACTCGATCAGGCGGGTCATTACACCACCCATTGTTTCGATACCGAGTGAAAGCGGAGTCACGTCGAGCAACAACACATCTTTCACATCACCGGTCAATACACCACCCTGTATAGCAGCACCTACGGCTACCACTTCGTCAGGGTTTACACCCTTATGCGGCTTCTTGCCAAAGAACTTTTCTACTACTTCCTGTACCTTAGGTATACGTGTTGAACCACCTACCAGTATCACTTCGTCGATATCACTGGCAGTCATACCTGCGTCTTTCAGCGCTTTACGGCAAGGCTCCAGTGTACGCTCTATCAGGCTGTCAGCCAGTTGTTCAAACTTAGCTTTAGACAGCTTGCGCACCAGGTGCTTAGGGGCACCATCTACCGCTGTTATGTATGGCAGGTTGATCTCTGTTTCAGAAGAAGAAGAAAGCTCGATCTTAGCTTTTTCAGCAGCTTCCTTCAGGCGCTGCCATGCCATTGGATCCTTACGCAGGTCTACTGCTTCGTCTTTCTTGAATTCTTCAGACAACCAGTCCATGATCACCTTATCGAAGTCATCACCACCCAGGTGCGTATCACCGTTGGTAGATTTTACTTCAAACACACCATCACCCAGTTCCAGTACAGATACGTCGAAAGTACCACCACCAAGGTCAAACACAGCTATCTTGCTGTCTTTGTGCTGCTTGTCCAGGCCATAAGCCAGGGCTGCCGCTGTAGGTTCGTTGATGATACGCTTTACTGTAAGACCAGCTATCTCGCCAGCTTCTTTGGTAGCCTGGCGCTGAGCATCATTAAAGTAAGCAGGAACGGTAATAACAGCTTCTGTTACTTCCTGGCCCAGGAAATCTTCAGCAGTTTTCTTCATTTTCTGCAACACCATTGCAGATATTTCCTGCGGTGTATACATGCGGCCGTCAATATCCACACGTGGAGTATTGTTATCGCCCTTAACTACTTTATAAGTAAAGTGAGAGATCTCGTTAGTTACCTCGTCAAAACGGCGGCCCATAAAACGCTTGATGGACTGGATCGTGTTGATAGGGTTGGTAATAGCCTGGCGCTTGGCAGGATCACCTACTTTACGCTCGCCATTCTTCAAAAATGCGATCACCGACGGCGTAGTACGACGGCCTTCATCGTTAGCGATAACAACTGGTTCGCTGCCTTCCATTACAGAAACGCAGGAGTTGGTGGTTCCAAGGTCAATTCCGATAATTTTTCCCATAAGTATATTTATTGTGATTGTTTACGTTTGTTTTGTCTCCTTTCCTTAATCAATAGATATGCCATACCAACGCTACTGCAATAATGGCAGAAACAATGACATAAGAACACAATCGACAGGCAAAAGTGTGCTCATTTAGTCACAGATACGACAAAAAAGCCCTCCGCTAATGGGAGGGCCAACTAAAGCTATTTTCGTTATTAATATATCGTACCAACTATCTTTAGCTCCGACAGCAGGCTGACATGCTTTAAAGATTCAATGGTATTGCTGTTTAAGGTCACATAACCGATACGCATGCTCCTGGATGTGTACAATCCTAACACGTTTTTGCCTTTTAAGTTGGTGTAGGTTGGCTGAATCTCATTACCTGTAAGCCCGGTACCTTGTATGGCCTGTACCTTCAGGTAAGTATAAAAATCGGCAGTACCCAGGTAGGTGATCAATTGCGCACGATCCATAAGACGTACTACACCGGATGGCGCTGCACCCATGCCTCCTTTAATGGCATTATAAATAGCCGTATTCTTAACAACGTAGGCCGATGTGCCGGACACTCCTGAAAATTCTATGTAGCCCATATCAAAATCGAAATACCGCTGTGTCTTGGTGCCGGTAACCATATTGGAATCCCACCAGTTGAAACGAATGAAACTCTGCGACAATGCTACAGGACTGGACGCCCCCTGGAACGAAAAGTTGGAAGACGCCGTATACCCAAAAGGTAACCGAAGTGTTTGGTTGGGATTGGTGCTACTGAAATCTAACTGCGGATTCAATGCCGGATTATCGATATAGTACACCGTAAATGCCGGATACCGGTTGTCTATGACAGGAGCATCCGCAGAGTCGGTTTCACCTGATGCTGCATTTGTAACAATTATACGGTATATGTAATCAGGATCAAGTGTATTCTTGAACTTATACGCGTAATTAGGGCTATTGAAGAATACGCCGGTATCCTTTGGATATCCCTCACTATTCAGATCTACCCTTGTCAGGTGTATCGTATCTACAGGATTACCTGTCATGGTAAGCCTTTGTATGCGTACGTTGATATTGGTGAAAAAGTTAGAGTCTGCCTCCTTGGCCATGGCCAGCGCACTCTTATTCTCGTCCAGGAAAGCCTTTTGGATGCGGATGTAGTGTGCAGTATCTGCCCTATCCAGCAATCCATAAACAACAGTTATAGATTTATACGGCGCTGCAACATTAAAATTTTCAGAGCATGATTGCAGCAGGGATAGGGCTATGAAAGCCAACACCGGCAAAAGAAACTTTTTCATTGTATTTTTTAATATAAAAGGCAGACAAAAGTAAGTGTTTAAAGCGATAACTGACAAGCGCCCTACCTACCCCGTTAATAACATTTAACAAATACTATTTTACATGCCGGCAGGCAAAAAAAATCCCGCAACATCAGTTGCGGGACTATAACCTGTCTTTTTTAGTATCTGATACCAAGGTACTTACAATCGTAGTTGATCGTATCGTACTGAACGTGGTATTTAAGCCACAAAGAATCGTTGCGTAGTTTACCTGTACCACGGTAAGTAATACTGTTATTGCTACCATTGAAGTTGAATGTATCTGTACCAACAAGTGTGCAAATGGCACTATCGTTCATGTTGTTCAGCATATTCATCATGGTTACCTGCGTTTTGTTACCCACAGTCCTCAGAAAGTAAATGTTGTACTGGTGATCGCCCGTAGTTCCGCAGCTGTCGCCACCATTAAAGTTGGCAACAAATTTCGTACGGCTCTCGGTCTCGCACCTGTTGCCCTCAAAGCCCGCTGCGCATACACACACACCATCATCGCAGGCGCCGCCATTCAGGCAGGCAACATTGTTACACTTATCCTTATTGCAGGCAGTATATGTAACCGCCCCGATAGCGCCTATAGATACAATTGCAGTTATTATTATGCTGCGCAAAACTTTCATATACAATATTTGAAGGCTCTAAAATATTAAATCTTACCCAAAAACGTAGCTATTGACGATTATTTTTTATCGGTCTTGCCGCCATCTGCCGTTGGATTATTTCTTTCAGTTAATTTCCGGCACCATCGTAAGCCCACCTTATGTACGTAGAACCCCAGGTAAATCCGCCACCAAATGCGGCAAGAATAATGTTGTCTCCCTTGTGCAGCTGGTTTTCCCACTCCCACAGGCAAAGTGGCAGTGTGCCGTTGGTAGTGTTACCGAAGCGCTCAATATTTACCATTACCTTTTCAGCAGGCAGGTTCATACGGTCGGCGGTAGCGGTGATAATGCGCTTGTTGGCCTGGTGAGGCACCAGCCATGCTACATTTTCAGCAGTCAGGTTGTTCCTTTCCATGATCTCCGCAGCCACATCGGCCATATTCTTCACCGCGAACTTAAACACATACTGACCTTCCTGGTACACGTAGTGCTCTTTATTCATCACCGTCTCCACGGTGGCAGGCTTTACCGATCCACCGGCCTTCTGGTGCAGGTGCACACGTCCGCTGCCATCGGTACGCAGTATAGAATCTATAAGCCCATATCCGTCGGTATCAGGTTCCAGCAATACACAGCCGGCCCCATCGCCAAATATTATAGATGTAGTACGATCCTCATAGTTCATGATAGAGCTCATCTTATCTACCCCTATCACCAGCACTTTTTTATGCCTGCCGGTCTCTATGAACTGGGAACCTATAGTAAGCGCATAAATGAAACCACTGCATGCTGCGTTTACGTCGTATCCCCAGGCATTGGTCATACCCACTTTGTCACAGATCACATTGGCTGTAGCGGGGAACTGCATATCCGGCGTAGTAGTGGCACAAATAACCAATTCTATATCAGTAGGCGCTAATCCTTTTTTTGCCAAAAGCACTTTCACGGCTTCAACCGCCATATCGCTGCTGCCCTTCCCTTCACCCTTCAGTATCCTGCGCTCTTTTATACCGGTCCTGGTTTGTATCCATTCATCGGTAGTATCCATCATAGTTTCCAGCTCTGCATTCGTCAGCCTGTATTCGGGAACATATCCACCAACCGCTGTTATTGCAGCATGAATTTTCGACATTTATAATATTTTAGTAACACAAAGGTAATTAAAAGTAAAAAGTGAAAACTAAAAAGTAAAAACGTAATACATTAACCGCTAACATCTCAGCACACGGGGTTACTGATGATGGGCGCTTTTCGATTTTTACTTTTGAGTTTTAACTTACATAGACATGCCACCGCACACGCTCAGCACCTGGCCGGTAACATAAGTGCTCATGTCGCTGGCCAGGAACAGGGCTGCATTAGCCACATCTTCTGTCTTACCAAAGCGGCCCAGCGGAATTTTCTCGAACCATTTTTCCGCACCGCCATCCTGCAGGTAGTGGGTCATATCTGTCTCTATAAAGCCCGGGGCAATAGCATTGCAACGTATGTTGCGGCTGCCAATTTCCTGCGCCATGCTCTTGGTAAAGCCTATTATACCCGCCTTAGATGCAGCGTAGGCAGCCTGGCCGGCATTACCCTTTACGCCCACTACAGAGCTCAGGTTGATAATGCTGCCGCTACGGGCCTTCATCATAGGGCGCATTACCTGCTTGGTAAGGTTGAACACGCTCTTCAGGTTAGCCTGCATCACCTCGTCCCACTGCTCCGGCGTAAGGCGCAGCAACAGGTTGTCGCGGCTGATGCCCGCATTATTTACACAAATATCTATTGTACCAAACTCCTTTGCAACGTCGGCAGCCAGTTGCTCGGCAGCCTTAAAGTCGCCGGCATCACTCTTGTAGCCCTTTGCTTTTACACCCATAGCGGCAAGTTTTTCTTCCAGCAGGCGCGCCTTCTCTTCAGAAGAGAGGAAAGTAAATGCAATATTGGCTCCATTTTCAGCAAATTTGATCGCGATCGCCTCGCCAATTCCGCGGCTGGCACCGGTGATCAATGCCACTTTATTTTCAAGAAGTTTCATATATCAGTACTATTTAAGGGTGCTAAAGTAGTAATTGAGCGGGAAAAGAAGAAACAACCATTCAACTCGGCTATTCTTTACCGCTCACCAAGGTAATAATATTGATACCACAGCGAAACAAAACTATCAGCAGCACACAGCAATCTAAGGTTAAGCGGCGAGTACATCACCACTATACAATCGGCTTTGCCTATCGCCGCCATGGGGTCATAGTCTTTCATCGGCTTGGCATCTATCCTATCGCCCCATATTATGCTATAGTAATACCAGAACTCCCATCCATTACCTGTGTTTTGCAACATGCCGTTATCCAGCCACAGCCAGCAGAAGCTATCGCCTATCAGCACCAGTTTGCCCTTCCTAGACGTATCATTCCGCACATACGCACATTGTGGGTACGTATAGGTGTCTCCTTTTAGCGGGTATATCAAATTCAGCACATTGCCCAGATCTGCATCTGCCGATCGTGGTTCTGTTGTTTGCTCCAACCGCGTTATTTTCAGATCAGGCATTGCGACTCCACGGGCTGTCATATAACTTAATATGCTATCGGCAGCCAGTGTGGCACCATACAAACTCCAGTGGATACCTTGCCGTGTTATGAGCGGGTGACGCGATGTATCTTTCATTTTCAGGAACCATCCGTTAAAATCCACCAAGTTTAGTCGCTCTGCCAGCGCAGCATTACGAAAACCGTAATAGTTGGTTGAGTGCGGCTTACGTACCAGCAGGTTGTGTGGTATTTTATCGGGGTAGTAATATGCCTTAGATGGGGAGATGACAAATATGAATGTCTTACCTAGCTTTTCGAGCGTATCTTGTACCCTCTTTAACTTATAGCAGGTACGCCTGACCACGGAATCCTTTACCAGGTCCAGGCCGTTATATTCTGCAATAAAGTTGTCCTCGTACAGGTAGTCATCTTTTCCCAATACGGTATTCGAACCGTTGATCTTATGAAATAAACTATAGTCCAGCTGGTTGGTCATACGCACCAGGTCGGGCCGCAGACCAAGGCTATCATTCATCAGGTCGCTCCGCTGCTCCTGGTATTTGCCGGTCCACCAACTGTTCCACGACAGTTTATCCAGCTTCTTTTCTGGCGACACACCATTCAGTTTACCACTCTCAATAAAGCCAAACCAGTAGTTGAGCAAAGGCAGCCATACTACCAGTGCTATAAAAATGAATAATCCGCCGCGTACCTTTTTCATAGCCATATCAGAATCTGAAATAAATGAACGGATTGAAAGTGGTGATGGTGATCTTGCCGGCACATAGTATCAACAGCATGGTCATCAGTAGCGCCATAACCAGGTGCCGCCACGCTGTGTAATCTTCTTGAAATATTTTGTGCTGGATCTTTTTACCCACTGCTGTAAGGGTAAAGAAAGAGAATAGCACAGCGAGAGCAGTGGTAAACAGGAACTGGGCATCGGCACGCCACAGGTAGATTTCCGGCTTCCAGGTAAACATGGCATGCAGATACGCAAGTGCTGTATCCAGGTGCTCCGCACGGAAGAACACCCACCCTATTACTACAACAGGAAATGTATAGAGAACAGCCGCCGTGCCAAGCTTTGCCAACCATTTTCCCAAAACAAAGCGCTCCACCACAAGGAATGCCCCATGGTAGGCTCCCCATATAATAAAGCCCCACGCCGCGCCATGCCACAAGCCGGAAAACAGGAATACCAGCCACAGATTGAACATCAGCCGTGTACCGCTTACCCGGTTACCGCCCAGTGGAATGTACAGGTAATTACGCATCCAGCTCCCGAGGGTAATATGCCACCTGCGCCAGAAATCGGTAATGGACAGAGCTGTATACGGGTTATTGAAATTCTCCGGGAACCGGAAACCCATCATCATGCCCAGCCCGATCGCCATATCGGAATAGCCGGAAAAATCGAAATATATCTGGAAGGTATAACTTACCGCGCCTATCCAGGCCGTGGCTGTATCCAGCCCCGCACCCATATCGAATATGGCACTTGCCGCACCACCCACTACGTTGGCTATCATCACCTTCTTACCCAGGCCCAGGCAAAAACGATAGAAACCGCGCAGCCTGTATTCCATTGTATCATACAGCAGGTGGTCATACACCTGCCCGGCAAAGTCGTGGTAGCGGATAATAGGGCCGGCTATCAGCTTTGGGAAAAGGATGATGTACAGTTGATAGTCCCAGAAATTGCGCAAAGGCTTATGCACCCTGCGGTACACATCTACCACATAAGTAATGGTCTCAAACGTGTAGAACGATATACCTATCGGCAACACCAGCTTTGTCCACATAAGTGGCTTTACCTGCAGCCAGCCCAGCACTGTATTCAGGTTATCCTCAAAGAAATTGAGGTACTTAAAATAAAAAAGCAGGCCCAGGTTTACCGATAACGACAGCAATAGTAAGGCCCGCCTTGCGGCCTGCTGTTCTGTAGCGGCCATCGCCCGTACTACGTAAAAGTCTATCACCGTTGTACCCAGCAATACAAATATGAACCTTGGCGCACCCCATGCATAAAAGAAAATACTACCCGGCAGTATTACCATGTTCTTTAGCCTGGCAGGCACCAGGTAGTAAATGGTAAAGAATATGGGTAAGAAACAGAAAATAAATAAGAGACTACTGAATACCATTACCTCATATTTATTTCAGCCGGAGAATGTAACATGTCGCAAAGCTAATTAAGGATGCGCAGATAGGTGGCTATGATGCATTTTTAACTGGACTGAAGCAATAAATTCGTTATTTTTGAATAAATATTTGTTATGACAATTGCTGCAATTAGAGAGGAGTTGCATCACATGATAGATGTGGCAGATGAGCGCAAGCTACAAGCAATTCATATGCTGTTGGAAACCGATCAGTCAGATGGCTATTCAAAAGAAGAGTTGAGCAAATTCTATTCTACCCTGTCCGCATATGAATCCGGGCAAATGAACGCTATAAACGCTACTGTCGTTCATGATCGCATCAGGGAAAAGATAGCAGCCCGAAAATGAGTTATACAATTTCTATCACTGACAGAGCTGCTATCGAAACTGAAGAGGCAGCATTATATTATGAAGATGTAAAACCCGGACTGGGTGTTTCTTTTCTTGGTCGATTGGATGATGTATATGCCAAATTAGCACAATACCCGGAGGCATACAGTTTCGTAGACGAACAAAACATCATTAGAGACATTAAAGTTAAGCGCTTCCCATTTGTAGTCATTTATAAAATCAATCCGGGTGTTGTGCTCATCATTTCCGTGCATCATACGCACAAACAGCCCATGGAATAGCTACCGCATTACCTTAAAAACATCCAGCACCTCAAGCTGGGAATTATCCCTGGCAATATACAGCGCATCATGCCCGTGCAGATTCTTGTGCAACGCATCTGCACTATTCTGCAGCAACAGCGTTACCAGTTCGGCATGGCCCTGCTTTGCAGCTACCAGCAGCGCCGTGTTACCCTCTTTATCTGCACGGTCTACCACCGCGCCACGCGATAGCAGCATGCGTAAAGTTGCTTTTTGTCCCTCTTGCGCAGCAAACAATAATGGCGTATAGCCTGTATTGCTGGCCTGGTCTATATTGGCACACCGGGTTATCAGTAGTCCGCCCACCTCGGCATGACCGGCTGCGCTCGCCATCATCAGCGGGGTCAAGCCATTCGCGTCCGCCATATCTACTTTTGCGCCAGCCCCCAGCAGCAACTGCACTATTTCCAGGCTGCCCACAGATGCAGCCACACCCAGCACCGGCACCTTTTTATACTTTCCGTCCTTATCAGAAGCCGTAGCATTAGGATTGGCCCCAGCGTTGAGCAATGCAGCTACGGCATTGTTCATTTTCGTCATGGCCGCCAGCGCAATGGCAGGCATATCTCCGTCAGCGGCATTGGCATCGGCACCCTGCTCCAGCAGTTAGATCACAATACCACCGGCACCGGCATGTATAGCATGCAGCAGTGTGGTGTCCAGTTCCTTTTGTTTACTGCTTTTAAAAAGCTGAGCTATTCTCATCTACAACCATTAACAGGATGCTATAAAAATAGCAAAAGGTCCCGGAAACACCGGAACCTTTTACAACAATATCACTATAACAGTCGCTGACCCTACTCAGGACTTACGACTATCGACTTATGACTTACGACTAAGAACTAAACGCGTCTTTTATCTTATCAAAGAAACTCCTGTCGCGCTCTTCCTTCGCTTCCTTAGCTTCCGGACCCGGTTTAAAGTTGGGAGAATTTCTCAGTTTTTCCAGCAGGTCCTTCTCATCATTGCTCAGGTTGGTGGGAGACCATACGTTCACCTCTACCAGTTCATCACCTTTCTCATAGCTCTGGAAGGCCGGAAAACCCTTGCCCTTCAGGCGGAATATCTTACCGCTCTGGGTACCTGCCGGTATCTTTATTTTGGCTTTACCATCTATGGTCGGCACCTCTACGTTAGTGCCCAGCACTGCGTCGGGGAACGACACATGCAGGTTATACACCACATCCAGGTCGCGACGGGTAAGGTGTTCATGCTTTTCTTCTTCTACCAGTATCAGCAGGTCGCCCGCAGGGCCGCCGCGCTCGCCGGCATTGCCACGCCCGCTCATGCTCAGCTGCATACCTTCCTGCACACCGGCAGGTATGTCCAGGCTCAGTGTTTCTTCCCCAAACACGCGGCCTTCTCCCTTGCAATTACCGCACTTGTGGGTAATGCTGGTTCCTTCGCCGTTACATGTAGGGCATGTAGTTACTGTCTGCATCTGCCCCAGGAAGGTTTGTGTTACCCTCCTTACCTGGCCGCTGCCACCGCATGTATTACATGTTTGTATAGAAGACTTGTCTTTGGCACCGCTACCTGTGCAGGTATCGCACACCACGTGCTTCTTTACCTTTATTTTTTTATTGGCACCATTGGCTATCTCGGCATAGTCCATCTTCAGCTTTATGCGCAGGTTGGCACCGCGTGTACCGCGCCTTGGGCCGCCGCCGCGCTGGCCACCACCAAAGAAGCTGCCAAACATATCATCGCCAAACACATCGCCGAAGTTGGAGAAGATATCCTCCATGTTCATACCGCCCGGCCCACCGTAGCCACCACGGCCACCCGCACCGGTTGCTGCATGGCCAAACCTGTCGTACTGCGCACGCTTATCAGCATTGCTCAGCACATCATAGGCTTCAGCAGCCTCCTTGAACTTTTCTTCCGATTCTTTGTCGCCAGGGTTACGGTCTGGGTGGTATTGCATAGCTACCTTGCGATAGGCCTTTTTTATCTCATCGGCGCTTGCCCCTTTGGCTACACCTAGTACCTCGTAATAATCTCTCTTTGCCATTATCTGATCCCGGGCCAAACCGGGGTCTTTAAAATCTCTATAAATCAGTTGTTCTTACTTCCCTACCACTACCTTGGCAAACCTTATCAACTTATCGTTAAGGTAGTAGCCAGGCTCCACGGTGTCTATTACTTTACCTACCATGTCGGGGTTTGGTGCCGGTATTTCGGTAATAGCCTCATGCAGGTCGGCGTTGAATTCTGCATTGGTTGCATCCATTGCCTTCAAGCCCCTACCCTGCAAAATTGAACGCAATTTATTGAATACTAACATTGTACCTTCTTTTACAGCAGCTACGTCGGCTGATTTTTCCAGCTGTTTTTCAGCACGGTTCATGTCATCAAGCACTACCAACAGCGATTCTATAATTTCCTTTCCTGCAGTTTGTGTCTGTTCAATACGCTCTTTGGCTGTTCTGCGGCGGAAATTGTCAAATTCAGCTATCAGCCTCAGGTGTTTGTCTTTCATTTCCTCCAGCTCGGCCTTGCATTTTTCCACCTCTTCATCAGCACCTTCGCTCAGCGGTTCATTGCCATGGCGGCTGTCGTCTGCATTCAAAACATTACCCAGCGCCTCATCCATAGCTTCGTTTTGCGCCATATTGTCACTGCCGTTATTATTCATATTGTTGGTATTATCAGTCATAGTCCTCTTTTTTTTGAAAAACATATTGCCATTTTATACTTCAATAATACTGCCAAATGCCCAAATGGGACAAATTGTCGTAAAACACTTTCTACCCTCCGCCATCCTGAAAGCATTGTTGGCATTACGGTCTGTGTGCTTGTCATCGTTAGTTTTGCCAGCCTGTTCACGCGCTGGAAAGATTGACATTCTTATTGCAAAAGCCGGCCAAAATTTGCAATAAAACGCATCCACCCATCGGCAATAAGCACTATTTTGCAGCTCTTTCAGAATTAAGCTATACACATTCATGGTTCGGTTAAGCGTTGTTATCATCACTTTTAACGAAGAGAAGAATATTGGCAGATGCCTGGCTTCGGTAAAAGAGGTAGCCGATGAGATACTGATTATTGACAGTACCTCTAAAGATAATACTGTAGCCATAGCCCGCCAATATAACGCACGCATAATTGACCATCCGTTTGAAGGCTACGGCCAACAAAAGAATTTTGGCACCGACAGTTCTATGTATGACTGGGTGCTATCGCTTGACGCTGACGAAGAACTGTCGCCAGAGCTTATAGCCGCCATAAAACAGGTAAAAGAAAAGCAGGATTTTGATGTGTACGAAATGCCCCGACTTACCAATTACTGCGGGCAATGGATACACCACTGTGGCTGGTACCCCGACCGGCAGACCCGCCTGTATAACCGCACCAAGGGCCGCTGGATAGAGCGCAAAGTGCACGAATACTGGGCATTGGAGAAAGAAGGCAAAACAGGCCTGCTGAAGGGAGATCTGCTGCACTATAGCTTTGCCTCTATAACAGAGCACCTGGCCAAAATAGAAAAGTACACCGAACTGGCCGCCCGCGAAGGCGCAGCTAAAGGCAAGAAAGCATCACTCGTCATTATTCTCTTTTCGCCACTATGGCACTTTATAGACGAATACATCCTGAAGCGCGGCTTTCTTGATGGCTTTGCCGGTTATACCATATGCAAGCTATCTGCCTATGCTACATTTCAAAAGTATACGCGGATAAGGTTGTATAGTAAAGGAGTTGAGGGATAAAGGAGAATTGGCCGACAGATTAAAGAGTTGCCTCATCCCGACAACTGCCTCACGAATCCTGATATCTTTAAATCCTCAATTCAAGGTTCAGATAAAAAAATACGCCCCCGCATGTGCGGAGGCGTAAATTATATCGAAGGACTTCGAAATTAAGCGATCTCAACTTCAGCGCCTGCTTCAACAAGCTTCTTAGCGATATCGTCAGCTTCTGCCTTGCTAACACCTTCTTTAATGTTCTTAGGAGCGCCGTCAACCAGTTCCTTAGCTTCTTTCAGACCAAGGCCAGTCAGGTCCTTAACAACCTTAACTACGTTCAGCTTAGAAGCACCTGCGTTCTTCAACACTACGTTGAATGCAGTCTTCTCAGCAGCAGCAGGTGCATCACCACCAGCGCCAGGACCAGCCATAACAACTGCAGCAGCAGCTGGCTCAATGCCGTAATCAGATTTCAGAATGTTAGCCAGTTCCTGTACGTCTTTTACAGTCAGAGCTACTAATTGTTCAGCTAATGCTTTTACGTCTGCCATTTTATAAATTTTTAATTGTTGTTTTTTAAAATTGTTGTTTACTTTTTTGTACTTACTTGTAACTTATATATTGGACTTGGAAGCCATAATTATGCTTCTGCAGGAGCTGCTTCTTCTGAAGTAGCTGCGCCTTCGTGGTGGTGCAACAATGCAGCCAGAACGCGTTTTGCAGGAGACTGGAGCAAGCCGATAACTTCGCCGATGAGCTCGTTCTTCGTCTTGATCTTGGTCAGGTTAGCCAGTTCGTTGTCGCCTGTAAATACATCTGTACCTATCAGGGCAGCCTTCAACACAGGCAGTTCTTTGTTGGTCTTACGGAAAGATGTAAGGATCATAGCAGGCTCTTTTGGCGAATCAGAGAACATCAGCGCAGTAACGCCGTGCAGTGATGCGTAGATGTCTGCATATTTCTCATCATTAAAGCTTTCAAGGGCTTTCTTAATGAGGGTATTCTTTGCCACTTTCATTTCTACATTCTTTTCGAAGCAGAGACGGCGCAGCTTGCTCACCTGTTCTACCGTCAATGATTCGGTATTGGTGATGTAAAAGTTGTCGTACTGAGAAAATTTCTCTTTCAGTGCAACTATAGCTTCGTTCTTTTGAGCTGGTGTCATTTTCTTTAATTTGATAACCCTGAGATCGGCGTCGACCTGTGTCCGGATTAGTTAATCAATAGTTTTTAAAATTAGCTTACGCTCTTAGTGTCAATTGTCAGAGCAGGACTCATGGTAGCAGCCATGCTGATACCCTTCAGGTAAGTGCCCTTTGCAGTAGAAGGCTTCATACGCACCAGCGTATTGATCAGCTCCTGTGCATTCTCAGCAATTTTTTCCGGTGTAAAGGAAATACGACCTATAGAAGCGTGGATGATACCAGCCTTGTCTATCTTGAACGCGATCTTACCGCCTTTAACTTCATTTACAGCGTTAGCTACATCGTTGGTAACCGTACCTGTCTTAGGGTTTGGCATCAGGTTACGAGGACCCAGTATCTTACCCAGCTTACCTATCTTAGGCATTACAGATGGTGTAGCAACTACTACGTCCACATCTGTCCAGCCACCTTCTATCTTCTGTACAAATTCGTCCAGACCTACGAAGTCAGCGCCGGCAGCCTTAGCTTCAGCTTCTTTATCAGGAGTACAAAGCACCAGTACGCGCTTTGTTTTACCTGTACCGTGAGGCAGGCTCACTGTACCGCGGATAGCCTGATCAGCTTTCTTAGGATCAACACCCAGGCGGATGTGAACGTCTACAGAGCTGTCAAACTTTGTAGTATTTACAGACTTAACCAACGCAGACGCTTCGGTAAGTGTGTACATTTTATTTTTATCGAGTTTAGCCTCTACAGCTTTTCTTTTCTTTGTGATCGCCATTGCATCAAAAATTTAATAAGGTGGATAATTAAGCCCAGGGAGCAGTACCTTCTACGGTGAAGCCCATGCTGCGTGCTGTACCTGCTACCATGCTCATAGCGCTGTGCAGGGTAAAGCAGTTCAGATCAGCCATTTTGTCCTTGGCAATTTCTTCTACCTGTGCCCAGGTAACCTTACCAACTTTCTGCCTGTTTGGCTCTTTAGAACCCTTCTGCTGTTTTGCAGCTTCCATCAGCTGTATTGCAGCCGGAGGAGTTTTGATAACGAAGTCGAAAGATTTGTCTGTGTAAACTGTAAGTGTAACAGGAAGTACTTTACCCATTTTGTCCTGGGTGCGAGCATTGAACTGCTTGCAGAACTCCATAATGTTGACGCCCTTAGAACCGAGCGCCGGACCGATTGGCGGTGCGGGATTAGCCTGGCCGCCTTTTACCTGCAGCTTTACGAAGCCGCTGATTTCTTTAGCCATTTAAACTTTTTTTGGTGTTAACGAATTGATTTTTTCCCTCTCGCGAAGGAGTTACAACTCTTCCAAATGCAAACTTATAAAAAGAGCAATATGAGAATTGGAGTGCAAATGTAGGGAAATAAAAAATACAAAGCGCAGAATGTAGAAATTTTTTTATCTAACCGGAGCTGCCAACTACAGAAATCTATTCTTCTTATACGTGTTTAGTACCGAGGCCACCACTACTTTATCTCCGTTGATCCTGAAAATTATCAGGAAAGGAAAATCTTTTAACCTGATACATCGATAGCCCTTATCTTTTCTATTGATGTACTTATAGTACCCGGGATTTGCCAAAATTTTATCATAAGCAATATCAACGGCCGCAAGAAAACGATCACCTAAAGCTTTTGTTACATCATCGTAATACTCTACAGCGGCATTTATATCATTTTCTGCCCTTAATGTTACTATTAAGTTATATGCCATTCCGCTCAGATCGTTGCTTTCTTATGCGCGCCATTGATTCTTCTGCTGTAAATGTTTGCACCTTACCTGTTATATATTCCTCCCATCGTTCATTAAGCATATTCATGGTTTCATCGCTCACCTCGTATTCCTTACCTGAAAGCTCACCCTCAATAAGTTCCAGCATTGCCTTTGCCCGTTTACCATCAGCCTCATCTATATAATGATGCAATTTCTCCTTTACTGCCGCTATCGTCATACACTTAGTTTTACTATTACAAATTTAAGCCATTTCTGCACCGGCGCAAAATCATCGTTTCCGGCGCACAGTTATAAAGTTTTACCCCACATCTGTTTCAACTACAATATGTTATTCCCACTTTTTTTCTAATTTTATCAGGCAGTCCCGCAAATTTTATGTTTAGATTATTACTGGTCGCATTATTCTGTGTTGGCGTGTGTAGCCATACCATGGCCCAAAGTGGCAATGTGTCCGTTCACGCCGATCCTCGCCTTGCATTACTCATCAATAAAAGCCGCCCTGTAGAGCGTCCGGAACAACCCAAACTGGTTTCTGCAGTTGCCCCTAAAAAAGAGCCGGCCAAAAAGACAGAGTCTAAAATACCGGCTACGCGCATGGCCGATGTACAGAAGGACGTGAATAGCTTTGTGGCCGAAAAGAACATCCCGGTTAAAAACGCTACCGCAAAACCTGTAAAACCCACTACCGAAGATCTGAAAGCACAACACAGGGTGGCCATGCGTGGCACTACCGTTGGTGCGGGCTTCAAAGGATCGGGCTACAGGGTACAGATTTATAATGGCACCAGCCGCGAAGAAGCCATGCGCGTAAAAGCGGAATTTATGCGGGCATACCCAAATATCCGCACTTACTTCTCGTATGTATCACCGCATTATCGCGTTAAGGTTGGCGATTTCCGCCGTCGCGAGGATGCACAAGGATTATTCAATGAAGCCAGCGACACATACAGGCCCTGCATGATAGTACCTGATGCCATTGGCAGCCGGTAATACATCCAAACCAGCACGGTTTTGATATCGCTTTATACTGCAACACTTTGTAACTTCACCTCCCTTTAGGGTCGGGTTTAAGTATGATGCTGACCTCGCGCTATTAATAACAGCCATTTATGATAGAACAGATACGCGCCAAAGCGCAGCAATATTTCCCCGATGTTCAGGCTATACGCCACCATATACACGCTCACCCCGAACTGTCGTTCAAAGAATACCAGACGTCTGCATTTGTTGCGGGTAAACTGGCAGAATGGGGCATACAACATACTACTGGCGTTGCGGATACCGGCATCGTAGCCTTAATAGAAGGCAGGAACCCCGGCAAAAAATGCATTGCTATACGCTGTGAACTGGACGCTTTACCCATCCACGAAGCTAACGACACTACCTATCGTTCGCAAAACGATGGCGTGATGCATGCCTGCGGCCACGATGTACACACCAGCTGCCTGCTGGGTGCGGTGCGCATACTCAACGATCTACGCCACGAGTGGGAAGGCACTATCAAATTCATCATACAACCGGGCGAGGAAAAGCACCCTGGCGGCGCCAGCCTGATGATAAAAGCAGGCGCATTGGAGCATCCAAAGCCTGACGCCATACTGGCACTTCATGTTTATCCACATTTGCCTGTAGGTACAGTTGGCTTCCGGGCCGGGCAATATATGGCCAGCGCCGATGAGATATACATCACCATACATGGTAAAGGCGGCCACGCTGCCCTGCCCCACCAAACTATAGACCCCATAGCCATTGCTGCGCAGGTGATAGTTGGCTTGCAGCAGGTCATCTCCCGCAAGGGCAATCCGCTTATCCCATCTGTGCTCACCTTTGGCAGCATACAGGGCGGTTTTGCTACCAATGTAATACCGGACAAAGTAGAGATACTGGGCACCTTCCGCACCATGAACGAGGAGTGGCGCTATCAGGCCCACAAATGGATAAAAGAATTTACAGAAGAAACTTGTGCTGCCTACGGTGCAAAGGCCGATGTAGAGATACCGGTGGGCTACCCTTCCCTGTTCAACGATCCTGAACTTACAGGCAAAGCGGAGAACTGGGCCAGGGAATATATTGGCGCGGAAAATGTAAAAACACTCGACCTCCGTATGGCTGCAGAAGACTTCAGCTTCTACACCCTACAGGCTCCCGGCTGCTTCTTCCGCATAGGCACCAACGATGGCGCTGGCAAGTTTACCGCACCTGTACATAATGCCCACTTCGATATAGATGAGAATGCCATGAAAATAGGCATGGGCATGATGAGCTGGCTGGCAGTTAATGCGTTAAAGTGATTTACCCTCCCGGTTGCGCCAGCTATACACAGTTAGCGCAACCGGGAACCGACAACCAAACTATTTTATGAAAAAACTCTTCCTCCTCTACATCCTCTGCTGCATAACTACCATCTGCTCTGCGCAGCGCATCAAAGACGATATCTCTATCCAGCAGCACAGGATAGACATTCCTTATACCGGCGTAAACATTAATGTACCTGCAAATGCCATTGTGGCCAAGAGCTTCATCGGCGTTACTTGCGCGGATGCAGTTATTGACGTACTGGAAATACCCGGAGGAAACTTTTTCGACGCCAAAGCCAACGCATCGAAGGATTCTTTTGTAAAAAAAGGAAATCTTGTTACCGAATATAAAGAGACATCCGTCAACGGTTATCCTGCAAGGTATTTATGCATAAAGCTGGCCGATGCCGGCAATATGCATATTCTTGTATTCGGAGATTCTTCTTTCGCTGTTATAATCAAGGCAACAGTAACTACAACAAACACTGTTTTTAATACCACCATCAAACAAGACCTGCTAACGCTCACTTATACTAAAAAGCACGAGACCGAAACACTGGCAGATGCACCATTCAAACTGACAGACACTGTAAACCAACCCTTCAGTTTTGTACGGAGCGTTTTTAAAACGTACAGTTTCATGGCGGTCGATCAGGAATATAACGACACAGCCAATATCAATGTATCCCTGGAGCTGGCCTTAAAAGATGCAAGTGTCCTTAGGATGACAGACAAACTGATGACATCACTACAAAAAAACGGCTTTAAAAACATTAAAGTAAGTAAGCAGGATGCAAAGACTATAAGCGGCTATTATGCCGGGGAAACAATAGCTACTGCATACCTGAACGACAAAAAGCTACGCCTGTACATAGCCATACTCCAAAAAGATGAGCGCAACCTGTGCATCATAGGCGTCAGCCCGTATGCAATGGAGACAGCCGTGGATAATTTCAAAAAATTTACCCGGTCAGTAAGGCTGCGTAAATCACCCACAACTCAGGAGTAATATCAAACTACTCATACAGCTCCAGCTTCACATCATCCATATAGATATCTCTTTTATCGCTGCTCCAGATGATGAGCTTTATTGTATCGCCTTTATGCAGGTTACCGGGCACCCTGGCAAAGTAAGAGACAGTTCCCCATTTACCGGTCACACATCTTTTAAGCGTCATTGGTGTAGAGGCATCAGGTATGTTATTTTCTATCTTCAGGCCTCGCCATAGTTTCTCATGATCATTAATGTCCAACACCAGCAAATGCCTGAAGTAATCGAGCTGGTTGGGGTTCATGAACCGCCCGCTGCATTTAAACCATTTCGCTTTTCTGAACAGCGCTGCATCATATGGTATCTTAGCCAGCAATAGCAGGTCGTTATCATGCCAGTGATAAAAATACCCGCTGCCATGTACGGTATCTCGTATATAGTCTGCATTCAGCGAATCTTCAAAGGCCGATACATGAAGCGTTTCTATCTTTTTCAGGCGGCTTGCATCCGGTTGCCACTCACCAATATCTTTCACCATCAGGTCGTTATATTGCAGGCTGTCCCTGTACAGCATTTGCAGGTTAAATGCCATGTTCGATTCCGGGCTATCCAGTACACCATCGGCCTCCTGTATACTGAAACATAAATTCACCGAACAAAAAAATAAACAAATCAACGCCACACCTAGCTTAACAGTAAATGGTCGTTGCGATACATATTGAAACAACGCCCCCAATGGCAATGCCAGCAGCGGGTACAAATGGATCATAGGCCTGGATCCCAACCCATTCAGGTAATTGTAGCTATACCATGAGTAGATCACATATGTGTATAATACAAACAAAGCACTTATGCACCACACCCAGCTACGGATCGCTTTATAGCAAAGCATGCCCAACAGCGCAAAAACCATTATCGGCGCGTATGGCAGCCACCCATTAGAGAACGAGAACAGCCCTTCCACCATTTTCGGATGCCGGAAATCGAACGACTGGTCGCCATAGCTGTAGCAGATGTAATTTCCTGTTACCGCCTTCCAGTAAAACAACTGCGGTATAACAGGCAAAACAAAAACAATAGCCATAAGTAGTATGCTGGTCCTGTTAGTCTTTAGAAAGCGTAGTTGCTCATGCATTGTCTGTCGGTTGTGTACAGTATACAGCAGTGGTATCAGCAGGCAAAGGATATCCGTAGGGCGTATCAGGGTTATCATACCGGCAACAAGCCCAATAGTAATAAAATGGGCTGCGGTCGGCTGTTTCCGCGTACGCATGGTTAGCCACACCAGCACGGCATAAAGAAAAAACAGGGGCACATGGGCCATGCCTGGCTGTATAACAGCAAACCAGAACAAATGAGAGCAAAGCAAAATACTTACCACAGCCGTCAGCGATACAACACTGTCAAAATAGTTGCGCAATACCTTGTAAACAACCAGCAGGCCCAGCCATGCATATAGCATTATCCCTGCCTTTATCATGTTATCGTAGGTTTCAGAATAACCATCGGCATCAAGGCCGCACATACGTTCCCACCCGTGCGCTATCATAAAGAAAGGCGCCTCCATCAGGGCTACACCGTAAGTATATTGATTCAGGTAATTGCCGCGTTCATTTACAGCGCCGCGCCAGCTGTCAAAATACCATTTCATGCCATCGGTCATGTGCTTGTCGTTGGCAGTAAATGGCCGGGTCACATCATGATGGATAAATGTTGATGGCAGATAAACGTAATAGCCCAGCGCATCCCCGCCAAACGTGGTCCGCACCCTTCCGTACTTATACAAAAAGAAAACAGTAAGCACTACCGTCAGCAGCAACATAGATAGGATGTATGTCCGTCTTAGCATACTTATACGCGTTAACCCTTTCTCTTAATAAAGAAACCAGTTGTTACTGCAGTGCCTTAAAAGCCATCTGAAATACCTGCACATTTTCACCTGGCATTGCGTGCCTTATTCCCTGTGCAGGCAAGACAATCATTCATTTATGGTTACCACCTTATCATTCTTCAGGATCACATAACGCTTAAAACTGTAGATCAGCTTTTCGGTTATCCCTCCTTTGGTGGTTGTTTTATTGGTCGTTTCCGGTTCGCCCCACGATTCTATACACAGCTTCCGGTTCATCCCAAGCAATATTTTGTTATTGGCTATTGCTTTACCATTTACGGCGCCATACTTCTTTATACACGCTTTTTCATACGCTTTATGTTCAGCAGCGTCAGCCAATGCCCGTATCGCATTTTCCCGCTCCTGTTCAGCAGAGCGTACTGCTTCTGCAGAGTCTGCTACCCGTTTCTCTTCAGCCTCTTTCTTTTTTCGTTGTTCATCCTTCCATACCTCATACTTCCTTCTACGTTCTTCTTTAGCTTCAAAGCGCGCGTCGTCAATTTTTTGATAAGCCGTCAATTCCAGGCCAAATCTTGTAGTATCAACCGTTGGATACTCCCGGTTAAAGAACATGATACTTTCCCTGGCCCTTTTGATATTCCAATACGCTTCCTGGTTATTGAGTATGTAACCCTTTATCTGGTCTAATGCACTTTCTAATTGATGCAGCTTACCCACCTCTCCTGCATTCTTGTCGTTGGTTGCTCTGAAGTGCTCCAAATATGCCAGGTCATACCGTTGCGCAACTATCACCTCACCCTGGTAGCGCAATGTATCCAACTTATAGCGGCTTCCATCAAATTGCTCATCTTTACCCTGCCCGCTACCGTGTTGCCAGGTTGCAACAAAAAGTAGCAACAATACTATCGTTCTCATAACAATTAGGTTTATGTAATAATACCTTTGGGATCGATTACCCCTTCCTCTTAATAGCCTCCAGCATGGCTGCATGTATATGGCCGTTGGTAGCCAGTGTCTCGCGCTCAAACACATTATAGGGGTCGCCTTCAAAGTTGGTTACCACACCACCCGCTTCCTGCACTATCAGGTAGCCGGCAGCTACATCCCAGCTGCTCAGGTTATACTCCCAGAAGCCGTCAAACCGGCCACAGGCTACCCAGCACAGGTCTATCGCGGCCGATCCCAGCCTGCGGATAGGCAGGCCTTCCAGCACAAAACGTTCAAATACTTTTATAGGGTGCTGTTCCGATTCCGGCCACTTATACGGGAATCCGGTTACCAGGCAGGCTTTACGAAAATCCTTTTTGGTCGATACATGTATAGGCAGCCCGTTCAGCGTTGCACCCTTACCTTTTTCGGCAAAGAACATCTCGTTCATCATAGGGTTGAACACCGCTCCAAGTAAAAGGTCTTCTTTATATTTCAGCGCTATGCTCACACAGCAGATAGGTATGCCATGGGCAAAGTTCACCGTCCCGTCTATAGGGTCTATTATCCATTCGTAGTCCGATGGCTTCAGCAATTCACCTACCTCTTCACTGATGATGCTGTGTTCAGGAAAATGCTTCCTGATGATCTCTATTATCTTGGCTTCCGACATCTGGTCCACTTCTGTCACCAGGTTGTTGATGCCTTCTTTATTATCCACCCTGAAGGTGCCATTAAAGTAAAACTGTATGATCTTTCCTGCTTCGGCTGTGGCTTGCAGCAGTACATCTTTCATCTCGCGCGTTAACATGTGCTATAGTTTTATCTCTTTCCCCAAATAATAGTCTATTACTTTCAGTTTGAAGATAAGGTCGTATTTCGCTATCACCATATTCGATGCAGCGTTGAATTGTGTTGTTTGTGTCACCAGCAGATCTATGGTACTGGTCAGTCCCAGATCGTAACGTTTCTTGGCAAAGTCCAGCGCCCGTGTGGCCGCTTCGCTGGCCCTTTTCGCGGCATTATACTTCTGTATAGAGTTAATGGCGTTATTATGCGCTTTGTACACGTTCTGCTTCAGCGTCAGTGCGGCATTATACTCATTCAGCCGTTGTGTCTCCAGGTTTATTTTGGCCTGGCTGATGTTATACCTTGTTTGCCACCCGTTAAAGATGGGCACATTCAGATTCACGTACACCGAATGGCGCAGGTTGTTATCAAACTGGGTATTAAATGGAACGGCCGATGACACCGTACGCACCACCGGCTGATATACCGGCAACAGGTTACCGGTGCTGTCTGTAAGCCCTATTGGCTGATAAGTTCCGGTTGGCGAAGAAGTGTAGGTATTGTAGTTGGTAGCATAGTTGGTACCCAACTGGTAACCCAGAGACAATTGCGGGTAAATGCCGCCCCTTGCTACAGACAAATTCTTTTCAGCTGCGCTCACCCTGTACTGGCTGGCCTTTATAGCACCAAAATGTCCACGCGCTGTTTCATACACTTCAGATGGTTGGGTAGCTGAAACGGCCATTTCATCGCCCACTTCCACATCTGGAACTTGTATCTCGAAGGGTTCCGAAAAGTCAAGATTCAGCAATGCCTTCAGGTCTAGTATAGCAGCATTATAGCTGGCTATAGAGTTGATGAGGTTAGAACTATCTGTAGCCAGTTGCGATTCCAGCTGTGCCACATTCAGTTCAGGTACCCTGCCCGACTCGGCAAAAGCCTTCGTCTGGTCTAGCTGGGCTTTAGATACCCCCACCTGGTTCCGGCTGATGTTGATCTGCTCTTTGGCCAGCACCGCCACCAAAAAGCCGTTGGCCACGTTCAGGGCCACATCATCTTTCAACTGGTCCAGGTCGGCCAGGGCTGCCTTCAGGCTGTATTTATTCCTGGCTATATTATTGCGCGTCTGCAGGCCCGCAAACACGTTCACATTGGCCGTACCTGATGCGCTCAGGAAGTCGTAACTACCTTCCACAAACTGGTTGGTGGTAGGGTTGATAGACCTACCGAAACTACGCCCGTAGCTACCCGATGCACTTACCGCTGGCAGCTGCGACAGCTGGCTTTGCTGCACAGTAAAACGCGCCAGTCTGGCATTAAGGGAATCTTGTTTAATGGATATATTATGATCTATGGCGTAACGGATACACCTTTGCAGGCTCCACACATTGCCTTCCTGCGCGCCTGCACGCAGGTGCAATAATACTATAAGCACAAAAACGGCCTTAAGCGATCGCATACAACAAAAGTAATCGAAATATACCCGCTTTCAAATAGGCCCCTAACATTTTAAGGCAAATAAAATTTAAGGCACATCCCTACCGCCAATAACCTAAATTTGATGGTACATACTTCAGCAAATGGCCACCATAAAGCTTAAACACATAGATACCCGGGCACCTAAAGACATTGACAAACAGCAGACTAAAGACAAATTGTCCGGCATCTTATCGCGGCTCGACGAGCTGCAAAACCTCTTATATGCCGAAGCCCGGCATAGCGTGCTCATAATAATACAGGGGATGGACGCCAGCGGAAAGGACGGCCTTACCCGCGATGTGTTCACCAGTATGAATCCGCAAGGGGTAAATGTATATTCCTTTAAAGAGCCTACCCACGAAGAGCTGGCCCACGATTTCCTGTGGCGGGTACACCGAAACGCACCTCCGAGAGGGATGATACAGATATTCAACCGCTCCCATTACGAGGACGTACTGATTACCCGGGTACATGGCGACATCAACGATAAAACTGCCCGCAGGCGCATGCACGCCATCAACGACTTCGAACGCATGCTTACTGAGCATAACGATACGCACATTCTTAAATTCTACCTCCACGTATCGCCCGAAGAGCAGCACAAGCGCCTGGAAGAACGCCTGAGCGACCCCACCAAAATGTGGAAATATAATGCCTCAGACTTCAAAGAAGCCGAACTGTGGGATAGATACATGGAATATTACGAAGACGTTTTCAAACACTGCAATGATATCCCCTGGCAGATAATCCCTGCCGACCAGAACTGGTACAAATCTTACCTTGTAGCAACAGAGCTTGAAAAACTGCTCACCGGCTTGAAGATGAAATTCCCGGGAATGAAAAAATAAGCGATTTGTACTAATTTTCGTCCGTATTCAGGGATAACCATGTCAAGGTATATTTTCTTTATTGCACTTGTCGCTATATGCAGCAGTTTCAACCTTTGCGAGAAAAAGGTGTTTGTAGATGGCAGGCTCAACCGCGTATACATCTACCCCGACTGCAATGACACTTCCTGCTACCTGAAACAGCGCTACAATGCCAACCACATTGTAGAATACCTGTACATCAACAGCCGACTGCAATACCGGCGAATACTCGACAAAACCGATGTATGGATAATGAATGAATTCACCTACGATGCTGATGGCAAACACGAGGCACATAAAATTGACACACTGCGTAATGGCATACCGGACAAAAGCTTTGCCATCAACGATACATGTTCACTGAATATAGAGTACTACGGCGATGGCGGCTACCACATCTGCTCCTTTGGCTACAACAGGAAGAACGAATGCCAGCACGTGGACGAACTGGCCTCCACCATTGTTTTCGACAGCGCCTACACCGGAAAAATGGAAGGAAAGCTACAGATCATCTGCGACACCAATTCAGTAATAGATGCATTCTCCGGCGAAGAACTGGTAAAGATCGTCCACCGCGAACGCCAAACCGGCAAATGGTATCACTACGACGCTAAAGGCTGGAAGGTAGATAGCACGATCTATAAGCCAGCAATAAAACAAGAGTAGCTAAAACAGATCACTGTGCGAATCCCTTATAAAACGCGAGTCTACTCTGAGAGCAGATACTACGTAGTTGCCAGCTCAATCGTAAACACCAATAACAACTTACCACCGAGTTGTCACCCTGAGTGAATAATTAGCTGCGCTCAAGAATTTTGCAAATGACACAGAATATCGCCATGACAGCCGCCGTTGCGTCTCCTGACAAACGGCCACGGACGTATTCGTTTTCGGATAGTACAGTTACTTGCCCCATGCGCTGGTTGTCGGCGGGGACACCGACAACGGTCGGGAACCGGATTTATGTAATCTCACGGTAAAGCCCTGAAAGGGCGTATTATAACAGCGATGGGTTTCAACCCATCGGCTTCAGAGGCATCACAAAATCCCAAAATACAAATCTAAAAAACATCCCGTTGCAGCCGCCGTTGCGTCTCCTGACCAACGGCCACGGGACGTATTCGTTTTCGGATATAAATAACATGGTCTTCGCGAGGAACGAAGCAATCTCGCATCGGAATTTGTTCTTTTTGTATATTGACATCAACTAGATGCACAGTGTGTCATTGGTAAAAAATCAAGGGTCAGACAAATAACAACAACCCCACCGCCGCCGCAGTCATCAGCAACAACGTTATCACCCCCAGCACATTAGAGAGTGCCGAATTAGTATACTCACCCATTATCTTTTTGTTATTGCCAATATGCAGTATAATAGCTATCAGCACCGGCGCGGTAAGGCCGTACAGAATGGCGGTATACAACAACGCCTTTACCGGGCTGATACCCAGCATATCCAACGACACGCCCACTACCAGCGAAATGATGATAGAAATATAAAACGGCTTTGCCTGGGTAAAAGTCTTGTCCAACCCCTCTTCCCAGCCAAAGGTCTCTGCCAGCATATACGACTGCGATCCTGCCAGCACTGGTATAGCCAGCAGCCCCGTACCCATTACGCCAGTGGCAAAGATCAGGTAGGTAAGCCTGCCGGCTAATGGTGCCAGCGCCTGCGCAGCCTGGTCTATAGTGTCTATCTGCCTTATCCCTGCAGGATACAGCACACTGCCCGCAGTAAGAATGATGAAGAACATCACCATGTTCGATAGCAGCATACCCACGTTCACATCAGTGCGCATATCGCCTAATATCCGCTTGTCTACCATCATCTTCTCCTCACTATGCTTCATATCTTCCGCCTCCATTGTTGCCTGCCAGAAGAAAAGATAAGGAGATATAGTAGTACCCAATATGGCCACTATTATAGCCATAGAATTCTTATCAAAACTGATAGTAGGAGATACTGTATTTAATAAAACGGCCTGCCAATCCTGGTGCACCATAAATGGTACCAGTATATACAGCAGCAGCGACACACAAAGCCACTTAAGCACCGCAGCTATTTTCCGGTAAGGAAATTTAATGATCACAAACATCAGCACGGCTGTGATAACTATGCTGAACACAGCCGCCGGCACCTGGGGCACTATCATATGCGCCACGGCGCCCATCCCCTGCAGGTCGGCACCTATATTTAACGTAATAGCCGGTATACTGAACAGCAGCATCAGGTAGAGTACAGCCTTAGGATAATGCTGCCTCAGTGTCACTGTAAGCCCTTCTTTGGTTACAATACCAATACGTGCACACATACCCTGCACTGCCGCCATCAGCGGGAAGGTAAAAAGCGCCGTCCACAGCGTAGTGAGGCCCGATTGCGCACCCGCCTGCGAGTAAGTGGCTATACCCGACGGATCATCATCGCTGGCTCCGGTGATCAGCCCCGGCCCAAGCACTTTCAATATCTTCTTTAACTTATTTAAGTTAGCCACACATTCAGCTTCTTAAGGCAAGGTAAGCAACTAAAAGATGAATTTATTTACGACTATACAAAAAGTAACACGTACGTTCTAAATCTTGCCAATCAAATACACCCCAACGCTGGTCATTGCGAACTGCGTAGTGAAACGAAGCAGTGAAGCAACCTTGCAAGCAAATTGGGCGCTCAAATCACCTCCCTTTAGGGTCGGGGTTTAATCAATCAGCTCAGCACTAAAATCTGGCTCCCCAGCCAATTCACCCAACCTTACTGCACATACACCTCATCACACGCTATCATCGGCTTCTTCGTCGGGCTGAAACGCCACACCGGCAATGTTGCAGGCGGGGTTGCCGTAACCCGTATAAATCGTGCAGTAGCACTGCCTTTGGCGATAATATCTTTTATACCAACCTCAAAGTGCTCATCCCCTTCCACCGGCATTATCTCCTGTAGCATTTTATACTTACTCCCGTCTTCAGACACTTCTACAGTTACCTTCACCGGCATAAATATCCAGTGCCGCGGATCGTCCAGGAAGTGCATCTTCACAGTCCTTACACTCTGCGCCTTCGCCATATCAATGGTAGCTACCATTGGCACACCATAAAAGCACAACCAGTTATAGCTAAAGTCTGTATAGCCCGGGTTACCATCGGTCAATGTCTTATTCCCCTTTGCCGGATAGTCTTCCGCAAATGGTTGTTGCAGGCTTACCGCAGCACCCACCGCTTTAGATGGCGTTACGCCACCTTTAAATATACCCTGCCATTCCGCCAGGTATTTGTCCGGGTTAGGCCCGCCTTCGCTCATTTCTGTTACACCGGCCTTATTGCAGTTAGTTACAAAGCGCGCGACCTTTTCGTCCAGCTTGGGTTTTACCGTCCAGTCGCCGGCGTCGTCTTTCACAAACACACCATGCTTTTCTATGCCATAAAACCTGGCTTGTTGCAATACGGTATATTCCAGCGGCAGTCGGGCTTTCATTACCCGTTCCTGCAGTTTGGCATTACCCTCCACCGCCGCCTCGGCCTTATCAAACAACTGGCTGTACTGGTCAAGCAATTCAGGAGTCAGGTAGCTCTTCCATTCATTGATCGGGTTACCATAAATATCCAGCTTCCTGTGCAATGCCAGCATCCTGTCCTGCACCAAATTCAGGTAATCCAGCAAATACTTGCCAGCCTTAGGGCCATAGTAGCTGGTCATAAACTCTTCGGTCAGCTTCCTGGCGTCGGCATTGCCATTCTCCAGTAGCTTCGCCTCTACATAGCAGCGCAGTTCAGCCCATTCACCATAGGTCTCGCCGCTGCCCTGGGCAAATATGCCCTTCACGCCATTATCGCGCATGTACTGTATGTTGGGCTGCAGCGTATGGAAGTTAGGGAACGGTGCCAGGTAATTGGTAAACTGCGTTATGTAGTCCCACACAAAAATATTTTGCGTCAGCCCGCCCCAGGCCTTCAGGTCTGTACGAAACTGGTTTGCGCTACCCTCTTCTTTCAAAGTCTTATCCCTGTAGGCCTCTATATTACTCAGGAAGATGTACACGTTGCCGGCTGGCTTCAGGTCTTTTGGCGCTTTATGCGTGTAGGCATAGGCTAGCGTCGTTATTTTCTTGTCGGGAAAATTAGCTGCTACCCTATTCACAAATTTTATCAAACTGCCCGATGGGCTACCCTGCTCATCATTTACTGCCTTACACCTGTCACACTCGCAGTAGCCAATATCATCATTCTGGCTCACGCTCCAGTATATAGCATCAGGATTGTTGGCCATTCTGCTCTTCAGGTCTGCCACTACTATCTTATAAACATCCTCATTGCTCAGGCACAGTTGCGATGGCTGCCTTTTACCTTTCACCAGCGCATAGTATTCAGGGTGTGTACCAAAATATTGTTTCGATGGCACCAGCTTTTCATAAGAGTGTCCCCACAATCCCCACAGATCATCAAACTTCTGCAGCTTGTGCCACTCCAGGTATTCCGCATCGGCGCAGGCCGGGTAGTATACCTCCCTGTATTCAAACTGCGGCTTGCCCTCTTCTTTCAGCACCGGTATCTTCAGGGTTGGTAGCTCAGGCACATACGCAGGTATATTAGCCAGCTTTCTGCAACCCAGTTTTTCCAGCAGGGTATAAACGCCATACACCAGCCCTTTACCACTGCCCCCCATTATCACCAGGTCGGTCCCCTGTGTTTGCAGTAGCCAGCCCTCCGCGGGCAGCTTGCCGGGGTGCATAACATCGCCCCTGCGTGTATGGCCCAGGTATAAAGCAGTTTTGCCGGCATCCGCGTCTCCGCGAACTACCGGCAATTCCACACCTGTTATCTGTTGTACGTATCGCTGTAAAACCTTTGCGCTCTTCTGCTCTATGGCCGTTGGCTCCTTGGGTATTACAATTTTATAAGTGCTTACCCTGTTGCTGACCAGCGTTATCTCCTGCGATCTGCCACCGCACGATGTTAACATGATCAGGGCAACAATGCACCACAGCAACTTTGGTTTGGGCATACTTCACTGTCTTTTAGAAGTTTCTCAACAATTGTATGTAAAAGTCGTGTTGATTATGATATACCGCATCCCTGCGCACACCGCCTACTGTTACTGCATCGCTATACTTCTGGTTATACCAGCTGAAGAAGCAACCCAATGTTGTACGGTATTTTATTTTCTTAGCATAACCTGCACCTACGCTTACCGTTGGGTAAGATAAAAGTTGTGCCAGCTGATAGTTACGGCTGAAGTCGTCCGGAGCCGTACCGTAGCCTGCTATCGCAGACACCCAGTCACTCCTCGTATCCGGCACCAGGAAGTATTTCGCCGTCAGTATCACCGAGTAGTAAGCCTTGGCATCAGCTATGTTGGTAAATGCACCACCTATTGTAGCATCCTTGCTGTTCAGCATAATATAGTAGCCGCGCAGGTTAAAGGTGAAATCCTTGATCTCCTTGGCCACAGAACCGGTAAGCGAAAATATAGTACCGCTGTCCGCTTTCAGGAAGCGGAAGCCCAGGTCTACATCATAACCATGCGGCAGGCTGTGGTACAATGAGTAACCCAGCTTGAACTGAGGGAAGATATAACCGTTATTAGCCACACCTATATTACCGAACGAATACCATTTAGGCCTGTGGTTATAATACGCATCTACTTCTCCCTGGAAGCCTGTGCCATTGATACGGCCTGCATAGTTTATCCTGCCCGTCACACTACCGCGGCGTATATATCTTGTGTACTGTGCAGACGCTACGTGGTTGATGCCCTCCACATAGTCAAACTTGGAGCGCAGGTAAGAAATACCCCACTGGTTCCTCAGGCGCTTGCTGAACAGGAAGTGCATATAGTCTATATACTTTGGTTCCAGGCCGCTCATTTTGCTCAGGGTATCTGCGGTGCGCCATGCATCTTCCCAGCGTAGGGTATTTTCGTACACCACAGCACGCTTCAGCAGGAAGTATGGTTTATCAGGGTATGCCCTGCGGCCGCGTTGTATCAGTGCAAGCGCAGTGTCATATTGCTTCTGGTCGTTCAGTACGTTGATGGCGTAAAACAATGCGTTGGTATCCAGCGGAGATACCTCCAGTGCTTTATAATATTCTGCCACCGCACTGTCGGGCTGGTTTTTCACCATATAGTCCCTGCCCGATCCCAGCAGGTGCTCTATATACGCATCTCTGAATTTCACATTGTATGGAAACTGGCTGTGCAATGCACCACTTATGGCGTATGCCTCCTGGAACCTGTGATCATCAGCATAAATACCCGCCTTCTTAAACATCAGGTCCTTGTTATCCGGGTAGTAATGCAATGCCTGGTCTATATAGAATGCAGCCGAATCATATTGCTTGAACGCCGCTTCTATATTGATCATATAGTTCAATGCATCCAGGTTATCAGGCTGCTTGTCCAGCACTTCCTGCAATATCTGCTTAGAGCTCGAATAGTCGTCATAAGCCATAGACTGCTTACCGGCCGCCAGCGATTGCTCTACGAAGCTCAGCAGGTATTGCCTCCTGTTCGGGTAGCGCTGCAGCAGGTCTTTAGATATCTGTGCCGCTTCAGCATAGTGCTGGTAGGTCTCCAGTATCGCCGCCTTTTTATATAGCAGGCCCTCATCGCCGGGATAGTAGGTCAATGCATCGTCTACCACGTGCAATGCATCATCGTAGCGCTTCTGCTGCACATAGGCATTGGTCAGCATAGACACCGCCAGCGAATTGCTGTGGTCATATCCCAATACAGATCTCAGTTCTGCAGCCGCGCTGTCATAATTTTCTTCAGCTATATATTGCTTGGCGCTCTGTGTCCTCAGCTCCAGGAAGTTTTCTTTGTTATCAGGCGTAGGATTGTTCCTATATACATTTTCAGCGATCTTAGAGGCTAGTCCGTAGCTCCTCAGGTTGGTAAGGATCGACATCTTCTTCAACAGCAGGTCGCGGTCGTTCGGATATTTCTTAAGACCCGCGTTTACCCAGGTCAGGGCATCCTGGTTCAGGCCTCGGCTATTGGCTATGTTAATAACGTAGTTCAATGCATCCCTGTTGCCCGGGTCTTTTTCCAACACACCCTGAAACTGCAGGTAAGGGTCGGTATTCATATAGTACCTCGCAGCTTCCATACGTACATACGGGCCCATTTTTCGCACCTCGGCGTCGTTCGGGTAAAGTTTCTCCAGCTTCTGCACCACTTCTATCGCATCCACGTAGCGGTACATCTCTTCAAGGATACCAACTTTCTTCTTCAGAAACTCGTACGATGTTGGCGAAGCCTGCAGCGCACGGTTGGTAAACGCCAGCGAACTCTGGTAGTTACCGCTTCTTATGTCCAGGTTATATACAGCCTGTATCGCTTCATTATTCAGCGGATCCTGCTCCAGCACAGCCTCGTAAGCACGCTTGGCCATATCTATATAGCCTTTATGAGAGAACTGGCGGCCCTGCGTCAATTTGTACTCGATATACACAGTACGGATGAACGGATCACCGGAATATTTGTCAAACAGGTACTCAGACAGTTTGTTAGCTTCTATTGAGTTGCCTGACTTGTTATACACGTCCAGCTTTTTCAGCAGGATGTCACGGTCATTGGGGAAGTATTTCAAACCCATGTCCGCATATTCTATCGCCTGCACATAGTTACACGCTACCGTCTCCATGTTGATCAGGTAGATGTATGCATCACGATATTTGGGGTTTTTCTCAATTACCTTGTTCAGTTCCAGTCGGGCACTGTCCACTTTACCTGCAAGTGAGTACGCACGGCCCAGCAACAAGTGAATATCCATGTTCTTGGGCGATATATCCAGTGCCTTGTTACACATGTTTATCGCCTTCTGATAGTGTTTTAACTCTATTTCCCTCTTCGCATCCTGGTATAAGTTATCGGAAGATTCGAACTTTTTCAGCCATTGCGCTTGTGCACTGAGACACAAAAGCAACAACGATAGCGTTAGCTTCGAAATTCGTGTTAACATACTGTCCTTAAGTTTAGATTGTACTTACTAAAGTCCCTCTTTAGTGAAAATTCAGCACACAAGGTAAAACAATATTTCACAATGTTAATATCCTGTTACAAACTTTTCTAGCTCATTAGCCATAAAAACAGTAAATATTATTTTTAAGTCGTATTAATATCCCACACCCTATCAGTAGTATAAAACAGCCTGAAATCCGCTCTCATAAAGCATTTGAACAAATTAAAATTATCCGGTATCCGGCAATTGAAAATCTGGTTTAGTGCTTTTAACTTTTTTCGAAAAATTTTTTAATCCACACAAAATTGTTAGCAACTAGTGGATAAGTCAAATTTATAGTTACTTATATGTGAAAACTATCGCAAACAATTCATTTTCAGCAGTATAGATAAATAGATTTCTACAGCTACTCAAATGTCTGCTTTGCAAACAACAAAACATAATATAAATAAATAATAAAAGGCCGTTTAGGCGATTGAAGCCACTGATTTTAAGCGATAGTAATCGCTATTGGATCACTCACGCAGAACACCTCCCGCGCTGCATTGTCATGGCAAGCTTGTCGAACCAGTACCGGGGTGAGGCCAACCACAAACGCACAAAAAAAGCGCTCCTTTCGGAGCGCTTAAACTTATATTGCTTTATAAAGCGGCCATCATTCAGCCATTGAGCTATTCAGCCATTAAGCCATTAAACTGAGCCATTTTTTGCCAGCACCTGTTCCCACTTCCACGCAGTATCCATCATAGCATCCAGGTCATACTTGGTTTCCCAGCCAAGGCACTTGCGGGCACGGGCATTATCTGCATATACTTCTATCACGTCACCAGCCCTGCGCGGACCCACCTTGTAGTTAAGGTTCAGGCCAGACACTTTTTCAAATGCCTTTATCAGTTCCAGTACCGATACGCCATTACCGGTACCCAGGTTAAACACCTCGCAGTTCTTCTTGTTGCGGTCTTCTATTATGTACTGCAGCGCGCGTGTATGCGCATTGGCAATGTCCGATACGTGTATATAGTCGCGTACACAGCTGCCATCCTTGGTGTCGTAGTCGCCGCCGTTTACCACCATCTGGTCGCGCTTGCCTATCGCTGTCTGTGTTATCACTGGCACTACATTCTCCGGCTTCTCCATAAACTCGCCTATCAGGCCCGATGGGTGCGCACCTGCAGGGTTAAAATAGCGCAGCAGTATGGTATTAAAATCATCCTTCACGTTGGTAAAGTCGCGGCACATCGCCTCACCCACCTGCTTCGTACGCGCATATGGCGATTCTGCCTCAGCAAACGGCACATCCTCATGCACCGGCAGCGTAGTACTGTTACCGTACACAGAGCACGACGAGGAGAACACAAAATTGTTCACATTAAATTCGTCAGCACACTTCAAAATATTCACCAGCGAATTGAAGTTGTTATGGAAGTACATAAGCGGGTCTGCTACCGACTCAGGTACGCTCTTATAAGCCGCAAAGTGTATGATGCCCACCAGGTCCGGGTTCTCTAAGAATATAGCCTCGGTATCATCCAGGTTACACAGATCTACTTTGTAATTCTTAATAGGCCGACCCACCAGCTTTTCTATCCCTGCGAGCATCTTCATAGATCCCCGCGACAGATCATCTGCCGATATTACGTCAAATCCGTTTTCTATCAGGTCCACTATCGTATGGCCGCCTATATAGCCGCAGCCGCCCGTAACCAGTATCTTGTTCATTACATTGAGTAGTTTGTGTTATTGCAAATATAAGCCCGCCCCACATTCAAAAACCAAACACCCGGCACCTCACAAACAAATAATAAATGGTTTCGGTTATATTTGATTGGCCAACCTTTATCATAACTATAAATGAAAAAACGCCTCATTATATGTTTTTTACTGCTAAGCTTTGCCTGTAATGCGCAAAATACAGATACCTTCAGGCATGCTAATACCACCATCGCCATCCGCGGCAAGGTTGTCCCCTGGCTGCTTATCGGCTCAGGCATCAACTACACTATAGGTGCCGAATATGGATTTGCCCACCGCCACAGCATAGGCATCGATCTTGTGTATAATGATTACAGTCTCCCTAACGACCGCAATGATTCAGCCGGCAAAGCAGGGCCCAGGGTATTCACGGTTGCCCGCGGCATATTCCTCAACTATAAGTACTACTGCACACCCTACAATTCCGGCTTTTACAAGCGCACCTCATCCTTGCTCAATAAAGATTATATCCCCTATATAGGTGCATTCGCACGCTTCGGTAATCTCGATCTCCATTACGATGATGGCTACAAAACCAACGAGGTCTCGCACGACGAGCGTCACTACTCAGCAGGCATACTGTTCGGCATGATGATCGGCATCTTCGATATCAATGTAGCTCCTTATTACAAGCAGAAGTATATCCGCTCTGCCACACATAGCTATACAGGGCCGGGAATAGATATCACTAATACACAAACATCATTCATCGGCCTGCGCCTTGGCGTCAACATCATGTTCGTACTCAAGAACAGCAACCATGTACTCGCCAGGTATTATCATCAGCACAACAACTAGCCTTATGCACACACGTATACTACTGGTCTGGCTCATTTGCCTTGCAGCCGGCGTGCAAGCACAGCCTGCGTACAAAAACCTTGTGTTCAAGGGTGGCGGCATCCGTGGCATTGCCTACACCGGCGCTATCAAGGTAATGGAAGAGCAGCAGGTAATGGCAGGCATAGAAAAGGTAGGCGGCACTTCAATTGGGGCCCTGGTTGCAGCTATGCTCAGCGTGGGCGTCAATGCCACAGAAATGGAGCAGCTCATGCAGGAGCTCGATGTGGCCTCCTTCAACGATGGTGAATGGTATTTTATAGGCGGCAGCCAGCGCATGAAGCATAAATACGGCTGGTATAAAGGGGAAGAGCTGGAACACTGGCTGGCAGCCATTATCAAAAAGCATACAGGTACCGATACCCTCACCCTGGGCCAGCTGCACCAGTTGGCGCTGAAAGACAACCGGTATAAGGACCTGTACGTAACCGCCACCAACCTTAGCCGCCAGCGGCCAGAAGTGTTCAGTTGGGAAAACCGGCCCGATATGCGCATAACCACTGCTGTGCGTGCCAGTGTCTCTATACCGCTCTACTACACCGCTGTAAGGATCGATGCTACAGGCCGCGAGCGCGATAACGATACTACCTGCGATGTATATACCGATGGTGGACTGACCGCCAATTATCCCCTGCGTATGTTCAACACACCTGCAGACAATGAACGCGGCATCATTAATGAACATACCCTCGGCCTTAAACTGGAACGCCCCGAACAAATAGGCCAAGATCGCAACACCGGCACTATCGCGCCATACAATATCCACTCCCTGGGCAGCTACATGGGCGCATTATACAACCTCACTATAGAAAGCCTCAACCCATCCGTACCTTACGAGGAAGAACGCCGGCACACCATCTACATCAGCACCAGCAACATGAGTCCCAAGGTGCGCAAGATCACTAAAGAACAGAAAAAACAACTCTTCAACAACGGCATCGCCGCAGCCACAGCATTCTTCATTGCCAGCCATTAAACACCGCTCCATAAATCATGGCGAACGGACGCTAATAACAGGCCGCTGGCCTGTCTTCAGACTGACAGCCCACATGGGGACGTATTTGTTTTGTACACGCCAATCGGCTGTATTGCCCTGTAGGGGCGGGTTATAATAGCGTAGGTGTTTCGACCCTGTTCCACCTCAATCCGACAACTTAAACGTGATCGGCTGGGTATATTGCACCTTCACCGGCTTGCCATTCTGCTTGCCGGCGCGCCACCTGGGCATGGTAGATATCACCCGCACCGCCTCTTCGTCCAGTTCAGGAGATACACCTTCTTCCACCATCACGTCCGATATGCTGCCATCCTCGTTCACAACAAACCTTATTGCCACACGCCCCTGTATGTTCGCCTTTTTGGCCGCCTTCGGGTACACAATATTCAGAGACAGGTACTGCCCCAGGTTATAAGGCGGCGACGGCATTTGCTCTACAAAAGTATACATCTTTCCACCCCTCTCTTCGCTGCAAACAGTATCTATGCCGGCCATAGTATAACAAAGCTCAGCACCAACCTTGCCACCTTTATAACCACTCACTCTTTTTATCTGCCCGTTATCATACCGGCTATAGTAAGTTGTGGTATCTTCTCCTTTATCCCGGCCGTATATTGTTTCAGACCGTACCCAGCCCTTTCGTTTGTCAAAGTCCCTGGCATGCAGCTTAGCACCACCCCTGTATTCTATCTCTCTTTCCAGCGTATCAGTGCCGCTGTAGTAAAACAGCCACTTGCCATCATACACGCCCGATGTATAGGCACCCTCTTTCACTTTATGCCCTGATGCGGAGTAATACACAAATCTGCCATCCCGCGCCAGTGCAAAACTCTTATCCATCGAGTTCACATAACCCGTCATCAGCAGCGCTCCGTCAAGGTTGTGCTCCTCCACATACCACTTAGTACCCTTCCCGGTAAATGTAAAAATGTAACGTGCTTCATCCTTGCTGCACAGCAGCAGGTGTTCATCATAATATCTTTTCTCTGTTTCCTGTGCGGCTGCCATATAGTTGCCACACAATATCAGCAACACAGCAGTAAGTATTTTGTGCATGTAGTAAGTGTCTATGGTATTTTAAAAATTACTGGCAGAGTATAGGCAGCCTTCACGGGCACGCCCTTTTGTCGGCCGGGTTGCCAGGGCGGCATGGCCAATACGATACGCACCGCCTCGGCATCCAGCTCCGGCAAAAGGCTTTCCGCTACCTGCACATCAGCTATCGACCCGTCCTCATTCACTATGAACCGCACCATCACCGTCCCCTCAACACGAGACTTGGCAACACTTTCAGGGTAATGCACATGCGTTGCCAGGTAGGCCGTTATGTCGTAAGGGGCTTCGGGCAGTTGCTCATTGGCCGTCACTACCTTTAATGCCACACAAGGCGTGTCGGCTCCACTCAACCCAAAGCACTGCACTATTGGCGAGTCTATACCCGTTATAGAAAGGACGGTCTGTTTCACCGGCCCCTCAGTATAATAAGCATAGGCTATAGACGAGTCGCGCCCCCTTGTAAAATACTGTTCCGAAAGCAGTTTACCATCATCTTCAGAGTACCGCCTGCTGCGTGTCATAGCGCCCCTGCTATACTCCACCTCTGTTTCTACAGCATTAGATCTGTCGTAGTAAAACAGCCAGCGGCCATCCCTGGCACCCGCCAGGTAACTACCTTCACAAGTCTTCAGTCCGCTGTCAGTATAAAATACAAACTGGCCATTACGCAGGCGCTCTTTGTTATTCTCGGGTGCTGTTACAAAGCCCTCCATTACCACTGTGCTGTCAGTTGTCATCTCGGTCACAGTCCATAGCTCACCCGTTTTTACAAATACCGCTACGTAACGCGCCTCAGCCTTATTGCACAGCAACTTGTGCACATCATAATACTTCACCTCCGGCTTTTGTGCATAAAGTGTACTACTACACCAACCTGCAATAACCAAAAGGACGATCAATAACTTAGGCATGATGATACAAAGATATGTTGGCCTTTGTTCTAACAAAATAATAATGCATGCTACTAATAGGTTAGCAGCATGCATCAGTTATAAAAAGGCTCATTTATTTTTTCTTGCTGAAGAAATCCCTCAGTTCACGACTCATCTCTTCGCCTCGGCGTTTCAGGTCTTCCAGCTCGGCGCCTACATTGCCCGATATATCGTGGATGGTTACCGGTGCCCCGTATTCCAGCTCCTGTGGCGTGCGGGCAGCAGGTATAATGGCCCATGCTATAAGATAAGCCACAAGCCCTATACCCAGCGACAGGAACAGCACCGCCATGATCAGCCGGATGATGACCGGGTCTATATCAAAATAGTGCGCCATACCACTGCATACACCGCCTATCATTTTGTTATACGGATCGCGCAGCAGCCTGTCGCGGCGTGGCGGCTGTGTATAAGCGGTGCGATGATCGAATGCATTATAGGTGTATGATTTACTACCGGTATATCCCGTCGACTGCTTGTCTCCATAGCCCGGCTGCTTCTGGTAATTACCAGCTGTCGGCTCGTCATTCAGGTCGGCCGGTGCACCAAGAGTTTCTATCACCTTGCCCACATCGTTGCGGTCTATGGCCGGTGCCCCCGCCTGTAGTCGTATCTGGAACAGTTCGGCCACGCGGCACTCTATATCCTCTATTATCTCCCTCCCCTCTGTGCCGGGAAACTGGCGCCCAAGGGCATCTATATATTCTTTCAGCGTTACATAGGCATCATCTTCTATAGGGATGACCTGGCCGGCTATATTGATCTGTATTATGCGTTGCATGTGTATGTGTGTTTAGATGGTGTCTGTTAATGTATTTACTGCAGTGCTCAACTCATTCCAGGTGGTGCGTAATTGTGTGTAAAAAGCCTCGCCTTCGGGCGTAAGTGTATAGTACTTACGCGGCGGCCCCGATGTAGACTCTTCCCACCTGTAGCCCAGCATACCCGCGTTCTTCAGCCGGGTAAGCAGTGGGTACAACGTACCTTCCAGCACCACCAGCTTCGATCCCTTCAGTTGCTCCAGTATATCGCTGGGGTATGCCTCTTTATACTTCCTGATGATACCCAGTATACACAGTTCCAGCAAGCCCTTCCGCATCTGCGATTCCGTATTCTCTATAGCCATACACTTCTATTACACCGCTAAATTATGCAAAGCATAGTAACATGCAATGCATAGTACTGTTAAATCTAACAAAAGAAGTGACACACGTATGAGGTGTACCACTTCTAATATCAAAATCTGCATGGCGCAGGCTGCGTGACATCTCCCTCTCACCTTGGAGAGGGCCGGGGTGAGGCTTAATAAAAGTGTACCTCTTTTATATGTCTAACAAGCAAAAAACACTACATGTCATTGCGCCGTAGGTGCAAAAGCTTTGTAGCACCACGTCCCGGCATGGGACGGTGTGCCGTAGGTACACAACGACCACCTATCTGCTATAAACAGAAGTGGCACACCTCAAGGTATGCCACTTCTAGTCCTACAAATTCTTGCAATAAACTCTTTGCGTGCTCCGTCTGCTTAACAGTCTTTGCGGCCCTTTGCGATAGACCTCTGCGCCCTTTGCCTGTCTGCCGACAGGCAGGCGTGAAAGATGCACTAAAAACTAGTTCAGCAGTAGCAGGTTCACGCCGCGCTGCAGTATGTTGAAGGCTATCTCGGCCATCAGGTTCTCTTTATCCAGTGTTGGGTTCACCTCTGCTATTTCAAAGCCACATATCTTATGGTTCTGCAGCAGAGATGCTATAAGATCCTCCGCCTCGCGCTCGCGCAGGCCATTGCTTACCGGCGTACCCGTTCCGCGCGATATCGAGCTATCCAGGCTATCTACATCGAATGACACATAGATATCATCGCAATTGCTCAGGTGCAGCAGCGTCTGGCGCACTACATTCTCTATACCCTTACGGCGCACCTCCGCCACGGGGATTACCTTTATGTTACCTTTCTTTATTATCGCCTCTTCTTCCTTTTCAAAGTCGCGCAGGGCTATGAAAACAATGTCTTCCGGCAATATCTTAGGCTCTATCTTGCCTATGTTCTTCAGCTTCTTCCACAGGTCCAGCGTGGTGGGGTCGGGGTTGTGTACCTGGTTCTCCTTATTGTCATCGGCAAGCGATATGCACAATGGCATACCATGCATGTTGCCAGATGGTGTAGTAAACGGCGAGTGCAGGTCGGCATGAGCATCTATCCACACCACACCCAGGCGGCGCTTTGGCTTGGCCATCTTAAGGCCTGCTATTGTTGCACCGGCGGTACTGTGGTCGCCCGCCAGCACTATAGGGAAAAGGCCTGATTTTACGGTATCGCACACTGCGGTGGATACCCTTTCGTACATGGTGTGTATACCCGCAATACGCTTGGCATATGGCGATGCTACAGGCTCATACAACAGCCTGTTCTCATTATCTACAACGTCTGATGGAAAGTTAACAAAGAGGTTGCTCATAAAGTCGAGCGCCGCTATCTTGATGGCATCAATGCCCAGGCTGGCACCGCGGGTTCCTGCGCCTATTTCTGATCTTACTTCTATGAATTTGATATTACGCATAGGGCTCAAAGATAATGTTTTAATGGCTGAATTGCTCAATGGCATGATGGCTCAATGTATTGGGATCAGTTGTGCACACCTTTGAGGTGCGCCACAACTATAGTTAGAACGGATAACCTATAGACAGGTTGATGACTATATTGTTAGCACGCCAGGTAGGGTCGGCAAAGTCTATTTTGTTGAAGACCCAGCCATTGTTCTGCGGCACGTAAGGCTTTTTTACCGGCATGGCCACATCAAGCCTCAGGGTAATGAATGAGGCTATCTCGAAGCGGCTGCCCGCACCCACATCCATAGCTATATCGTGCCCGAACCTGCCTATATTGAACTCCCCGTTCCTGAAGGTGGTATCGGCCTTGGCCAGCCATATATTACCTGCATCTGCAAACAGCGCCCCGTTCATCTTTACCGTACCCGCAAACAGCGGCAGTATGGGGAATCGGTATTCGCCATTCAGCTCCAGTTTGATGTCGCCTGTACGGTCCAGCGTGTTGGCCTGCGTTACCAGCGAGCTATCGAAAGAGCTGCCCGGGCCCAGGGTGCGTATGCGCCAGCCGCGCAAGCTATACGGACCGCCTACGTAAAACTGCTTTACATAAGGCAATACTGTGCTTTGCCCGTATGGCAGGCCTATACCGCCATAAAAGCGGAAGGCAAATACCGAGTGCGGCAGGGTAAAGAAACGCTGTGCATCAAAGTCGAGGCGGGAGTATTGAGCGTACTTGATCTGGAACAGATCATTGAGCGCATAACCAAGCGAGTTAATGCCCCCCAGCAGCCCGCCGGCCTCTTCCAGCCCAACCTTCAGGCGAAAGTAGTTGCGGCCATTCTTACGTGCAGCATTATTAAAAGTATAGGTAAGGTTCTCACCTTCAATAAACACTTCTTTATAGCTATCTCGCAGATAGGCATTGCTATCCAGCCTGCCCTGGAACAGCGCCGACTTCTCCGGCAGCCTGATGACGTTGATGAACGCCGGGGCAAATTCCCAGTTGGTGGTCTTCGATGCCTTCCAGTTATACTTGTAGTAGGCGCTGCTGTTCACCAGCGTAAAGTACTGCACACGGCGGATGACGTTATAACCGCCCGTCACCACCGTATGCGGTAGTGTAGATGCAGAGAAGTAACTGGTTGATACCGGTGCCAGGAACTTGGGGAAATCAAGGCTGGCGTTGATACCGTAATACTCTGTCAGCAGCGAGAAGTGCTGCGGGATAGTTTCGCCCACCTTCTCGTTATAGTTATACTCCAGGCCGCCATTCAGCGATACCATCAGCAGGTTGGCGCCCTTTAAAAAGTTCTTGTCCCTGAAAGACAACCCACCCGATGCACCCAGTTGATAAGTAGAACCGCTGGTCACATCGCCATTCAGGCTTATATCGTGCTTCTTGTTCTTGTTCAGGTATATGTTGTAGTTCAGGGTGCTGTCCTTGCCCTCGTAGGTCTGCACGCGTATATACTGAAAGATGCCCAGGTCGTTAAGGCCTACAATGGTGCGGTCATAATCGGCCTGGGAGTACAACTGACCAGGGGTCAGCATAATGCGGTCGGCCAGTACACGGGAATGCACGTAGTCCTTATGGAATTTAAAGAGGATGCTATCTTGCACGTGCTCCGACATATTGGCATTCTGCCTGTCTGCGGCACCTGCATAGTCGGGGTATACGGTTATCTTACCCGATGTAAAACGCACATTGGCTGAATCGTCTTTTGTGCGGATAATGGCGTATATATCTATAGTAGGCTTCTTATTGCTGCGCGCCGATGCAATGAAGTTGATGGCATTCTCCAGCGGATTCTCTATATCGCGGAAGAAGGCCTTATCCATGGTGTCTATTTCAAACCTCAGGTTTTCCTGAGAGAAACGATAGTACCCGCCATTACGCACCACCGCCGTCATGCGGCTGCGCTCCTCATCCAGCAGGCTATAGGCAAACGCCCTGTTCTTCTTCAGGCCCGATGCATCCATGCTTTCGCGCAGCAAGGCTACTATGTTGCTGTCGTCTACATCAAAATGTATCTTATTGATAAGGTAGTTGCTACCGGCATTTATATTGTAGGTAACGTAGGCTTTCTTATGCCTGTATACCACGGTATCTTTTATACGTGCGTAAAAATACCCCTGGTTAAACAGGTAGGCCCGCATGTTCTGTATGCTCTTGGGTATAACGCTGCTATCGAATAGCACGGGGCGCTCCATGGTTTTGGGTAGTACGCTATCGGGGCGGTTGTAGTACTTGTTGTAGTGCAGATTATACCACCATAGCCTGGCGGGTATGAGCCCCTGGGTAGCGTAGGTATTGCGCTTCTGCACTACCAGGTGGGCCAGGTTGTCCTTTATCTCGCCCCGGTTATACATTACCGTTTCGGTGCGCAGGTTTATGTTGCTGCGGCGCAGCAGGTACTTACCTTCCGGTATGTGTTTGGTACTGCTGCACCCTGCACCCATTACCGCTGCCAGCAGCAGCACAAGGGGCAAAAGGTAAATGCAGGTACTCTTATTAATGGTCATCCCGGATGGTAAAAATTTGTTTTTGCAGAACAAATATCAAGTTTTATGCCGTTCTGTGCATAAAGAGGCTCATCTTTAACTATTATTTGCCTTACCTAAATAATACTTTTGTTCTATGTTATCTAAAGCACAAAGTAAATATATCCGGTCGTTAAGTCATCAAAAATACCGCCACGAGAATAAAGTATTTGTAGCCGAGGGCACCAAAATAGCCGAAGAGTGGCTGCGCAGCGATGCGCGGATACAGAAGATAGTAGCCACCCAACTGTGGGTAGATGGCAACACCGCCCTGCTGGGCAGACATACCGAAGCCGAGCTGTATGTGGCCACGGAGCAGGAGCTGGCATCGGTATCGCTGCTGGCTACGCCCAACCAGGTGCTGCTGGTGGTGCACACGCCCATGCCTGCCATGCCGGTGATAGCCGAATGGTGCCTGGCGCTGGATAACATACAGGATCCCGGCAACATGGGTACCATCATCCGCATAGCAGACTGGTTTGGGATAAAGCACATTATCTGCGGCAATGGCTGTGTAGATGTATATAACCCCAAGGTAGTGCAGGCGGCCATGGGGGGGCACCTGCGCGTGCAGCTGCACGAAACCGACCTGGAGAGTTTCCTTGCGCATACGCAACTGCCGGTAATAGCAGCTACGCTGGACGGGGAGAATATATATACCGTAACTAAACCTGCGGCGGGTGTACTTGTTATAGGCAATGAATCTAAAGGGATATCTGAAGAGATATTGAAATATGCTACCAATAAGGTAATGATACCCAGGAAGGGCGGTGCAGAATCGCTGAATGCCGGGGTATCGGCCGGTATTTTGTGCGCGTTGCTGATGCAGGGCTAAAAATGGCATGAGAATTGTGTGACGTGATGTAAGCCCGGCCCTAAAGGGAGGTGTGGTTAGTGAGCAGGAAACGAATACGTCCGCTTGTGAGATTGCTTCGTTCCTCGCAATGACACATTGATAATTAAAACACAAATAGCTTTTCTGTTATGAAACAGGTATTAGGCACATTAATGATAGTGGCTGCGGGTGCGGTGCCGGCAATGGCGCAGTCTATGCTGAAGGTGAGTCTTACAGATCGCAGGCCGATATCGGTATCGGTAGATGGCAGGCATTTTAAGCGCGTAGGCGAATCGGTAACGGTGAACGACCTGCCCAAGGGCCGCCACTATGTAAAGGTGTACGTATCGGAAACGCTGAACGATGGCCGCCAGGCCGATGGCATAATATGGGAAGGCAGCGTAAAAACCTACCGCGGGCAGCTGTCGCTATGCATGGTAGACCCGCGCAACCGGGAGGCCAATATTACCGAGCAGGATATGTACAGCGCCCCGCGCGATGAAGGCCAGCAGTACAACAACTACAACCTGAACAACTACGATAACAAGCCTGTAGAGCAGGACCCAACCAACAACCAACAGAACTACCAGCCCGATAATACGCAGAACAACCAGGATAACAGTGTGGCTCCCCTGCCTGATGGTGCGCCTGTAGCATCGCCGGTGAGTGAGTATAACGAGGAAGAACTGCTGAAGGGCGGCAAAAAGGCTGATGCGATAAAGACCACAAAGGGCAGCAAAAAGGTAGAGCAGGAAAAGAAGAAGATAAACGCCAAAGCTACCGATACCGATAAGCTGGCGGCAGCTAAGGAATCCTTTAAAAGCACCACGCTGACCACTACCGATGTAATGGCCGTGATGGACTGCTTTGCCTTTGAGAACACGCGGGTAGAGTTTGCTGAATGGGCTTACTATAAAACCAGCGACAAGGGTAACTTTAAACAGGTAAAACAAAAGCTGACCATGAAGGAATACCGCGAGGAAATAGACAAATTCCTGAAGCGATAAGCGTGATGATATTATTGACACAGCCTTTTCTGAACAAGTTCAGGGAAGGCTGTTTTGTTTTGTTTAGAGCTAGTTACAGACTCTTCGGCATTTATGTATGCTGAACTTTACAGTGCGAGATTGCTTCATTCCTGCCAATGACAGAGCTCGTGTCCGTGTCGCCCTTGGACCCTTTCGGCAAGCTTAGGGTAAACTTAGCTGCCAATGACACACTACTTAATTAACCCATCCGATAGCTGGCAGTCTGAAGATTCTGTGTTAGGTACCAAGTTTTTTAGCACATTTTTTCTAATTTTACAATTAAGGCGGCTTTAGCCAGCCTGGTAAGGGAAGTGGTTTTATACTGCTTCCCTGATTTTTTCCTCTGAGGTAAGTTTTTCATCAGTAACGCTTTGTTGTTTCAGGTAGTTTTTGTCATATTTAGCCTTGGTTTTACATAATGTAAATGCCAGTTCCAACACTTTACGCTGTATTGATACAGCAGCTTTCATTTTGACACCATGTTTAGCCACCTGGAGCGTGTAGATCGCTTTATATCGTTCATCCTGTTTTATCGTAGATAATGCGGGCAGGTGCATGGCCTTTCGCAGATGTTTGTTCCCCTTTTTAGATATCTTAGGTATACCCCTTACCGATGTGCCAGACTGCTTTTCTTTTACATCGAAGCCTGCATAGCTGGCTAATTGGCGTCTACTGCTGATCAGATCGAAGCCGTTTGTTTCAGCCAATATTCTTGCTGCCGTCAACGTGCCTACGCCTGGGATCGTGGTGATAGTTTCGACCTGCTCTTTGACCTCTGAGTCTGCTTTAATAAGCGCCTCAATAGATTTCATTATTTCTACCTGCTGCTTATTGGCCAGTGCCAGTCGTTTATTGATCCTGGCTATGCTTTGACGGTCAGGAATGGCTTCGGACTGTTCTGCATGAAGAATATTCTTAAGCACGGTACATTCAGCAACCAGTTGCTCTCGCTCCCGGCTTAGCTGACGCATTCTACGATACGTTTCTTTAGGTCTGTGCCACAGACTTAATGTACGCTCAAGGCCAAATTGAGCGATTGCCTGTGCCGATGTTTTATCTGTGATAGTATTCGTATCCAGAGTTCGCATGTAGTTGCTCATTTTATTAGGCAAAACAATGCTTACCCGTTTGTTATTACTATCAAGATGATAGGCCAGCCGTTCATGATAAACACCCGTAGCTTCCATAACGAAATGAACAGCAATATTCTTGTCGGCGTGCTTGCTTGTCCAGTTCACCAGATTCTCTATCCCCTTTGCGGTATTAGGAAAAGTCTTGTGGGCATACAACTGTGGTGTCCAATCATCATGCATCCGGCCTAAACAAACAACCAATTCCTTTTGAGCAACATCTACTCCTGCAACCTGCTTTACTACCTTTTTCATGTCAACATTTTATTGAAAATCAAAGTGAAAATCTCTCTTACGTTTGGTCTCCTAACTGGATATCCTGAATATATAGCTATCTATATTTCTTACATTCTGTTCAAACTCTAAGAGATAAAAAGAAGGAGGTAATTTCTTCGGAACAGCATACCATTGTTGCTTAGACAGGCTACACTCTCCTCCTTTTCACTTTCCTCAAATATATTGATACCTATTTTATTCCTCCTCTACTCAAATGCAAACATAGGAGACAGGACAGCGGCGTTGCTGCGTCAATTGCAAAGTTCTTGAGCGAAGCTAATTGTTTACCTCAGTGTGACACTATGTGGGTGTGCCGTCATTGGAGAATGATTGCGAGTTTCCCGTATAACACCTCGCAAAGACATATTACTTACATCCGAAAACGAATACGTCCCGTGGCCGTTAGTCAGGAGACGCAACGGCGGCGTTGTTGCGGCATTCTATTTCATTTGCAAAGTTCTTGAGCACAGCTAATTGTTTACTCAGGGTGACACTATGCGGTTGTGCCGTCATTGGAGAATGATTGCGGGTTTCCCGTATAACAGCTTGCAAAGATCATATTACTTATATCCGAAAACGAATACGTCCCGTGGCCGTTGGTCAGGAGACGCAACGGCGGCGTTTGTTGCGACATTCTGTGTCATTTACAAAATTCCTGAGCGCAGCTAATTGCTTACCCAGGGTGACTCTATGTGATGGTTGCTCGTTGTTTTTCGATCAGTAAGGAAGCTGGTGGTATTTCAATGTCACAGCACTACATGTGGAGGTTGGCTGTTGTGTAACTTATATATACAGCGCGTAACGCCAGCATAAGGCCCACTAACAGGAAGCCCGTTTTTACCTTGGGAGGTATTTTGTAGGCAGCAGCAATAGGCGCACTCCACAACAGCCCAATAAAAAAGATATTGATGAACAAAGCAGGGAATATCTCATTCGCATATAAGATGTGCGCCCCTCGTTCGCTGAGATAGGTGGCTGCCATGCCTATGTTTACGGTAAGCACTACTACGGTACGCGCCGCAAGCATCAGCCAGCCCCACCTGTTCCTTTTGAAAATGAGGATGCAGAAGGCTGTATAGTATGCCACATCGAAGCACAATATGAGCGTTTTGAGACCGAAGCTAAAGCCAAACAGCCTGTACATGCCGAAGATCTGGTAGAGATAAGTGCACACCAGATACCCGAACCATGCCATGGTTACCCAAACGAACGGCATCACCCATTTACTATTAACGGTTGGCGGATTGGCCAGCCTTTCTATTAGATCTCCCAGGGATTCTTCTTCCAGCACGCGGGATTCGCTTACGGGTGGGTTTACTGCGGCCAGGTCGGCATCGGTAACTACCCTGCCTGCCAGCAGCTCTCTTGCGGCATTTACTGCTGATGGCTGGTAACCATCTGGGTTTTCCAGTATGTGAAGTAGCTGTATGTTAGTATGGTCTTTATAGACTTCGAGGAAATCAAAATTCATAGTGGCCAGTTTTCCGAGGGTCAAATGTAGGTATAATATATTTGAAATATCGCGTATTGCTGCCTCATTATTTTTACTGAACCAGCGGCCAGAGCAGAAAAAAATACGAAACCGGGTGTTGCTGTTGTTGATTGTTAAAGAGTTATGCTGTTGTAGCCGGGTGATGAAGTTGCTCAGGCATATTTGTAACCGGGGTATTGTTCAAGCACCTCCTGGTGGAGCGGGGTGAGTAAGATTGGGTGTATGAGGGGCATGATCTCTTGCGGGGTTACCCAATTATTGCGGAGCTTTTCTACTATATAAAAAGAGTCGGAATTGCTGATGAGCAGTGACCTGAGCCAGCCAGGTACTTTTTCGTAACAATCGCCTGCATCTACCTGCCTGATGAGTTGCTTGGGTGATAGCCCCCGGTCAGCGAGGTAGTCGATCCAGTCTAACCCGTAGAGGCCCAGGAACTGCGGCTGGCCGGGAAGTAGCTCCTGGGCCAGGCCGGCCTCTGCTTCGGGTGGCGCTGCAATTGCCTCCTGCAACTGAGCGCGCTGCTCCTGTATCTGCGGCTCTTCTGCCACGGGCTGCGGTGCGGCCTCTTCCTCTTTTACCAGTTCTCCATCGAGCTGCAGCATTTCTTCTATATGCTGGTGGTGCTGCTTTGCAGCTTCTTTGGGTGCTTTGAGCCGGGCGAGGCGCTGTGCAGGGCCATCGCCGGACATCACCTTGAGGTACTCGCCCACCACGATGTTGAGCAGTTTAGTGATGTTGGGTGAATGATCGTCAGCGAAGGCTGAGAAGTCGGCCAGCATATCGACAAGTTCGGAGCGGGTTTGTTTGGCCTTTACCGTTTTTAGTGTGCCGGTAACGCGGCGCATGATCTCTGACTCTTCTTTGGTAGGGTATGGTGCTTCTTTGCGGGCAGCGATGACATTGTTGAGGGCTGCCAGCTGGGTGTAGTATTGCTCGGCCAGGAAGGTGGGTGCATTGAGCACCATATCTTTTGCGCGCTTCCAGTCGCCCTGGTTGATCCAGTCGAACACAGTGCGAACGTTGACGCCTGACAGGTCTGCTATTTGTTGCTGGGTGAAGTTGGACTGGAAGTACAGGCGGCGGGCTTGTTCTCTTGCGGTAGTATTAGGGGCCATAGGATAGTATTTTTAGCACAAAGTTTTTGCATAGTTGTGAACCGGACAAATTGGATTTACATGGTGGTACACTTTCCGTTCTATGATAGAACGCATGCGTTCTATCATAGATTTTCATCTTGTGGATAACCCGTGTTAGTTGTTTCGTTATTAGCGGTCTGGGTATTGTGTTTTTTTGCTATTTCTGAAAACGGATTTTTGAATGAAAAATGGGGGGTGTGATGCCTGTGGAGTATCCGAAAACGAATGCGTCCCGATGGTCATTTTAAATTATCTGAATCAGTATGGCCAGTATTTGAGTATTGGTAGTATTGTAGATAATCTGTCATGTGAGCCTGTCGAATCTATGATTGCCGACATGAGCCAAGCAGGACGGAATGTGGTTACATGCCCGCCAATAGGTATAAGCAAAAAGAACGGGGGGGGGTATTTTTCACGTATAATAAAAAAGCAATCATTATTTATATTTGCATCGTTCAAATAATAACCTAATACTTTATACGATTAGATTGTTTGCAATCTATTTATAGTTTGTATATGTTCGCATAAACTAATTGAACATGAAAGAAAACCAATTTACCACTAAGAATAAATTTCCAATTGAAAACTTGACTGACGAAGATGTTTTAAAGGAGTTTGTTAAAAGGTTTAAGTGCGATGGAGCAATTCTTATTTATAGTGATTCAGGAACTGAGGTAGGCTTTGCGAGATGGAGAAATAGTGGCGGCAGAAAGTGGGTAAATAGAGTTTTCAAGAATATTAAGGAAGATGCCTTTTTTGAAGCTTGTTTAAACGAGCGACAAACCGGCGTAAACGTTTCAATTAATTAACATTTAAAGCTTATTCTTATGAAAGGCAGTGGTTCTAAATCTTATGTAAAATATACGCAACCTATTTACGAGGGAGGTAAGCCATATGGGAAATCGGGTAAAATGGATGATTGTAAAAGTCTAGCATTCAACACAATTTTAACCAATCAACAACCAACATTCTCGAAAATAAAAATTGGAGCGTTCATGAGCGTTATTCTAAAGGGGACCGCAATTGAAGTTGTAGATACAACTGGAGCTTTATGCGGGTTAGTTACCTCAAGACACAACGCTCGTCTAATAGACTGTATTATTAAGGGAAACTCCTATAAGGCTCAACTTCTAAATATTTTAGGTGAAGTAAGAATAACAATTGAATAATCATTTCTATGTTAACTATTATCGGCGGAACATATTTGGAAGATGTAATCGACCCATTTTACAGTGAACTCTATGGTTCTGGGCTACGTGCGGCTCTAGCACTTTCTAAAAATGTTAAAAACATTCAATACGTAAGTGCATTGGGCGATGATTTCTCAGCAAGTGCCAAAGCGATATGTGATAGCTATGGAATCAAGCATCGTTTAGAGAAAACACAACAAACTGCGGCGTTTTGTTATTACCATCCTCTTTCTTTGCCGGCCATAAGAAATTGGGATGGTAATAAAATTAAATTAACCTCGGTTGAAGATCGGAACATTCTTTACTTTGGAATGCTTGATGCTTCGATTAGTGTTAACGCGGAATACTTAGTGTATGACCCACAAAATCACATAAGATTTAGCGATACAGGTTGCTCTGCACAACATCTAGCGATAGTACTAAACAAGAATGAAGCTTACATGTTATCGGAGTCGTCAGTAACTGACGATTTATTCACAGTAGGAGAAAAAATCAAGAAGCAGGAGGGCGCTACCATTGTGATTATCAAAAATGGTAGTCATGGTGCAGTTGTCTTTGAGAATGATACAATACATAATGTCCCAGTTTATAAAACTGGTTACGTTTGGCCAATCGGCTCAGGTGACATTTTTTCAGCGGTTTTCGCTTGGCAATGGATGATAGAGAAAAAATCTGCAAAAGAGTCAGCTGATTTTGCTTCTCGATATACTGCCACATATTGTGAATCTAGACAATTGCCATTACCTCCAGTTCCATCAGCCTCACACCCTCTATCGGCTCAAGAGAAAAAAAAGCATATATATATAGCCGGGCCATTTTTTACTATTAGTGAGAGATGGCTTATAAACGAGGTTCAAAGACTGCTGCTTGAATTCGGTAATAATGTATTTTCTCCTTTACACGATGTTGGAGTTGAAGTTGGTCTTGACCATAATAGTATTGCAACGGCGGACATCAATGGACTTAAGAATTCAGATACAGTGTTAGCAATTGTTAGCGGCTTGGATTCTGGAACGTTGTTTGAAATTGGCTACGCAGTATCCCTTAAGAAAAAGGTTATCGTGCTCGCTGAAAATGTAAGCAAAAATGATTTAACGATGATCATCGGTACAGATTGTATTGTTACCCATGATTTAACTACGGCCATTTATATGGCATCCTGGTAGACTAAAATGAAAGATCGGGCATATATCGTATTAGGTTTAGGATATGGAGACGAAGGCAAAGGCCTTACTTCAGATTTCCTATGTTTAAATTCTCCAAATCCAATTGTTATCAGATTTAACGGTGGACAACAAGCTGGACATACAGTTGTAACTCAGGAAGGGAAAAGACACGTATTTTCGAACATAGGATCGGGCTCTTTCCGGCACGTACCCACTTATTGGTCAAAATACTGCACGTTTTCTCCATTACATTTTCTTGAAGAATATACTGCTTTAGATATCAGTGTATCATTTTTTCTAGACAAAAATTGCCCCATCACTACTCACTACGACGTTTTATATAATCGCGCAATTGAATTTACTAGAGGGGATTTGAAGCATGGAAGTTGTGGTTTGGGAGTCGGGGCTACAATATCCCGCCAGGCGCAAATTACATTTAGCGTTAGCGACTTTTTTGACGATGCGCTATTTAATAGTAAATTAAAACAAATAAGGCAATACTACCATTGTAAATTCGACGTAGAGACTAAATATTGCTTCGAAGACTTCGAGCACGATGAAGAAGACCATAACTTATCAGAATATCGTAAAACGCTTAAAAAGTTTCTACTTGATAAAAAGATTATTCTAGTTGACGAAGGTGATATGTTCACTACAAGAAAATTTGAAACATATATTTTCGAAGGTGCTCAAGGCATACTACTTGACATTGAGTGGGGAGAGAAACCACATATTACTCAAAGCAACACTACTTCTAAAAACGCGTTAGAAATCATATCTCGTAACTTTGACTTCAACTTAATCATTACAGAAATATTTTATGTAACAAGAGCCTACCATACTAGACACGGCGCTGGCAAATTTCGAGAAACACCCACTGATTTTCGTCTTATGAATTCGGAAAAAGAAACAAATGTTTTTAATCTTTTCCAAGGACACTTAAGGCTTTCTCCGTTAGACATTGACCTCGTAAATTATTCATTAAAGTGTGATGAACTGTATTCAAAAGGCATACGAAAAAATATAGTCATTACCTGCTTAGATCAAATTCCAACCGCGAAACTTAAAATATATAAAAACGATTCCCTACTCGATATAACACCTAAAGAATTACCCAGCTTATTCAACTGTAAATTTGGTAAAATTTTGTTTAGTTATAGTGATTGTGCGGAAAACTTGAAAAGTAGTGAAGAATTAACCTAACTCGTTAGCGGTTCCACTCTTTTTGCTACCTTTGCGCCACAAAAAAATTTAATAATGAAAGAAGTATATATAGTATCTGCGGTGCGTACGCCACTGGGCAGCTGGGGTGGTAGCCTGAAGGATTTTTCTGCTACTAAGCTTGGTGCCATAGCTATTAAGGGCGCACTGGAGAAAGCGGGTGTGAAGGGTGAGGATGTGAACGAGGTGATAATGGGCTGTGTATTGCAGGCCAACCTGGGCCAGGCGCCTGCGCGCCAGGCAAGTAAGTTTGCCGGCCTGCCTGATAATGTGCCTGCCACTACTGTAAATAAGGTGTGTGCCAGCGGCATGAAGGCGGTAATGAATGGTGCGCAGAGCATTATGCTGGGCGATAACGATGTAGTAGTAGCCGGTGGTATGGAGAGCATGAGCAATGTGCCTTTCTACAGTGAAGGCCTGCGCTGGGGTAATAAGTACGGCAACTCTATGATGATAGACGGCCTGGCCAAGGACGGCCTGACGGATGTGTATCATAACTACGCTATGGGTAATGCTGCCGATATGTGTGCCAAGGAGTGCAACATAAGTCGCGAAGACCAGGACGCTTTTGCTATTGAGAGCTACAAGCGCAGCCAGGCAGCGGTAAACGGCGGCCTGTTTGAAAATGAAATAGTTCCGGTAGAGATACCTAACAAGAAGGGCGACCCGATAGTGTTCGGCAAGGACGAAGAGCCGTTCAACGTGAAGTTTGACAAGATAGCTGGCTTACGCGGCGCCTTTGGTAAAGAGGGTACTGCTACTGCGGCCAACAGCAGCACAATGAACGACGGCGCAGCTGCGCTAGTGCTGATGAGCAAGGAGAAAATGGAAGCCCTGGGCCTGAAGCCACTGGCTAAGATAATAGGCTACGCAGATGCTGAGCAGGCTCCTGAGTGGTTCACTACGAGTCCGGCGCTGGCGGTGCCTAAGGCGGTAGCCAAGGCGGGCCTGAAGATGGAAGACATCAGCTATTTTGAGCTGAATGAAGCCTTCAGCACTGTGGGTATCGTAAACATGCAGAAGATGAACCTTAAGCCTGAGCAGGTGAACGTGAACGGCGGTGCGGTATCGCTGGGTCACCCGCTGGGTTGCAGTGGTGCGCGTATCATCACCACGCTGGTGAATGTGCTGCAGCAGAAGGGTGCCAAGTATGGCGCTGCCGGTATCTGCAATGGTGGTGGCGGTGCAAGCGCGGTGGTTATTGAACGCATGTAATTGCTGCGGGTTCACGCAAGAGCCGCAAAGGTCTATCGCAAAGAGCCGCAAAGATTTTTAAGCATGCAGAGGGCGCAGAGTACAGCGTCTTGTGATAATATATTTTGGAAGGGTCTGGCGGTTGCCGGACCCTTTTTTGTTTTCTCAAGTGGATCATTGCGCCACGATGAGGTAGGCCATAAAGCTGTCATGGTGAGTTTAGTTTACCCTGAGCTTGCCGAAGGGCCGAATCCATGATTGCGGATGTGGGTACGGTAAGAGATTCCTAAAACGAATATGGCTGATGTGAGATTGCTTCGTTTTCAGCCTACAGGCAGGCAGGCTGCCAATGACAGACTACCAAATAGAATTTTTTACAGACGCTTACAAATACTCATTTTGTTGTGCCCACCGCTTCTTTACTTTTCTTTGTGCTGCCGCAAAGAAAAGTAACAAAAGAAAGCGGCACTTTGGCGTATCGCTCCGCGCGCCAAAGTAGCCAGGCTGCGCATAACCCTGACAGTGCCGACACGGCTATCGCCGACCAGATAATGACTAAACCTTACTCGAAGTTCTAATTTTGTCATTGGAGAATGATTGCGGGGGTTCCCGAACAACACCTGGTAATGACATGCGTCTTATACTCAGCGAATATAATATCGCTCGCATATCTTGCGTTATAGATGGTGAACCATGTAAACAGTATAACTATGTTTAGATATTTTCTTTTGACGGCCGGGATGCTGGGGGCATTTTCGGCGGGTGCGCAGGAAGTTGATACAGACGGCGCGTCGGCCAGTACGAAGACACTGTCGATGCAGTTTAAAGACCGGGAAGCGCCTACGCGTAAGCAGGGCAAGTGTGTGAGCGCGGTGAGTAACCGTAGTTTTAAACAGATGATAACGGCGCTCCGTGTCATCAGCTACGACCGCGACCGGCTGCCTGAGGCTAAGAACATGGTGATGAGGGACTGCTATACCAGCGAGCAGATAAAGGCAATGACGGAGCTTTTTGGCACGGATAGTTACAGGCTGAAGTTTGCCAGGTATGCTTATGATTTTGTGTATGATAAGCAGCATTATGCTGTGGTGAAGGAGGCGTTTAAGGATGGGGCTGCCGGCAAGGAGCTTGATGAGGTGATGGGGAAGTAGGTGAAACGAGTACGTCCGCTTGTGGGCTGTCAGTCAGGAGACAGGACAGCGGCGTTGCTTAGTGCGTTTCCCGTGTCCGTGCCGCCCTTCGACAGGCTCAGGGTGACACTCGGTGGTGGCAGTTGTTTGGCGCTAGGATGCGGGGATGATCTTGTAGTGGAGGTGGAGGAATTTGATGCCGAGGAAGGCGAAGAGGTGATCGGTGCGGAGGGTGCCGTCGGTGTCTTCGTAAACGTGGATGGATTCCTGCAGGGGTACGTATTTTACGCGTACGCTTTCGGCATTGCGTTTTTTGATGCGGTAGTAGCCGGCATCGCCAATGCCCTTGCCGTGAGATACGAGTTTTACCGAACCGTCTTCCTGCACATCTACACGCAGCAATACGGTTACATTTCCATCGGGTAAGGGGAAGGCCACTTTTACATAGGGCCGACCTTTGGCCATGCAACCGGAATAGAAGCCGGCATACACTACGCTACCCGACTTTATGGATTTGCGCAGCCAGCAGGCACATACCAGTGCGCCCGTGGCGGGATCTTTCAGCTGCAGCACTTCGTTGCTCATGCCGCGGCTGGTCTCTAAAGGATTCAGCGGAATGTTGAGCTGGTTCATCTTGCTGCTGACGCTCTTGATGAGTATGCGAGAAAAATATTTGATGGGTGAATACCATTCGCTCCATACTTCCAGCTTGTATTGTATGGTGTGCTCATAAAAGTGTTTTACGCGCGGGTGCAGGCGGGGCTTTAACGGGTCGTCGTCGGCTATCAGCGCACTGAAATCGCCGATGAGCCCTTGCTGGTGCTGTGCGTCTACAGTAAGTCCGCGGCTGGCGGCGTAGCGTTCGTAGAATTTATCGCCGATGATGGAGGCATCGCCCATAGGCCCTTCCAGCCAGGGTGCATCTTTAAAATAAATGACCCTGCCGGTAGTGCCTACCCACACATTGATCAACCATTGCAATAAAGTACCGAACATACTGTACCAAATATAATGAAACCACTACTCTTTCTGTCAGCTTAATATTACATTTGTTACACACTACATTGCTTTTGAGACGCCTGATCTGTTTTATAATGGCCTGCTGCCTGGCCTTCGGCGCCGGGGCACAGCAGTACCTTACGCACCACTACGGTACGGAGGACGGGCTGCCACACCCCAACGTGTTCCGCATATGGCAGGACGGCGAGGGCTTTTTGTGGTTCTGTACGGACTATGGACTGGCAGTGTACAACGGCCGGTCGTTCAACAGTTCTTTCCCCGACAAGGAGGGTTTGCTGAACTGCACAGTACTATCTATATACGAGGATGATGCCGGCGTAAAGTATGCGCATACCTATAAGAACGGCCTGATGGCAATAACCGGCAGCGGCGTGAAACGCTACCCTGTAACCGGTGGCGACTATCCTTCTTCATCGCTGATGGCACTGCGCACCAGGGATGTGACCTGGATAATAGGCAAGCCCAACCTGTATACGATAGAACGCGGCGTGATCACTAAAACGCCTGTTACTAATAATGAGGGCAAGAAGGTGCAGTTTTACAGCATGGTGCGCAATGGCGATGAGGTGTACTTCTGCACCAGCAATGGCCTGTACATGGGTGAGGGCAAGAGCATAAAACCGATGCTTCGCCAGTTGGTGACCGATACTGTAGTGGACGTATGCTTTGCCAATGGCTGCTACTGGGTGGGCTGCCGGAACCGGGTGCTGAAGATAGCCAACGGCGCGATAGCGGGGGAGTATGACCTGAAGCCCGGCCAATATGTAAAGACCATGCTGCTGGACAGCCGCCAGCAACTGTGGGTGGCGCTGGATGGCGAGGGCATGTTGCAGATACGCAACGATAAAATAGAGGACATAACCCGGCAACTGGTGCTGAACAAAACGATAGTGAACCATATGCTGGAAGACAATGAAGGCAATATATGGATAGCTACGTATGGTGGCGGGGTGTTCAAAATAAGTTCCCAGGATATACTGAGTTACCGGCCTGCTGGTGAGAACCCTAACATCTTTTGCCGGACGCTGTGCGGGATAGGCGATAAGGACATACTGATAGGATCGATAGGAAAGATAAACTTGTGGCGCAATGGAGTGATAAGTCCCTACCCGTGCCGCGCGCTGCGCAACGACCTGTACATCTACTTCCTGAAGACCATTGGCGACAACCTGTATGTAGGGACCTCTCTATCGCTGATAATAAAGAACCTGAAGACCGGTGCAGAAACCATTGTAAAGAATGATTCGGCGTACGCAGCTATATCTATGTATGCCGACGAACAAGGGCAGATATTGATAGGCGACTACAGCAAACTATACCGCCTGCAGGGAGACAGGCTGGAACCTGCCGCAGTGGCCCTTAAAGGCATTAACAGGTATAACGTAATAACCAAAGACAAAAAGGGGCGCATGTGGTATGGCACCGACAAAGGTGCCTACTGCGTGGATATTACCGGCCGTACCCCGCCTGTGCGCTACAGGATGGATGCACAGGTGATGGACATTGCCTGCGATAACAGGGGTCGTGTATGGCTGGCAACCAACAATGGGCTAAGCTGCCTGGCAGATAACGACAATAAAACATACCGCAAGGCGGATGGCCTGCCCAGCGATAAATGCAACAAACTGCTGACGGATGAGAAAGGCCGTATGTGGGTGGCCACGCTAACAGGGCTGTGTTACATAGACCTTACTACACTAAAGATAACCCGCTTTGAGCCTGGCGTGTATAACGATGATATCCTGTCTCTGTACTACGACAACGGAGCACTGCTTGCAGGGAGTGTAGACAGGCTGGTATCGGTAAATACGGGTGGGGGCAATGCGAGTGTGCTACCGCCTGCACTCTATATTCTATCGGCACAAACTGCGAAGCAGGCAATAAACAAACCGGCAGCGCTGGCGCTGGCGTATGATGAAGGGAAAGTGGTGATCAACTTTATAGCACTAAGCTTTAAGACAACAAGCTTAGAGTACCGCTACAAGATAGCGGGGCTAGACGACAACTGGACCACTACCACCGGCAACAGCATAGAGTTATCTGCGCTGCCATCGGGGCAGTATACGCTGGTGCTGAATGCACGTAAAGACGGCGGGCCATGGACCCAGGACGTAACCCTGCCTATAACCATTGCCACGCCCTTCTGGAAGACATGGTGGTTCATAGCCCTGGCACTGCTGTGCAGCGGAGGATTGCTGGCATATGGCATACGCTATGCAGAAAGCAAGCGCAGGCACAAGCTACTGCTGCATAATAAAATGACCTACCTGAAGCAGCAGGCATTGAGCGCGCTGATAAACCCGCACTTTATGTTTAACTGCATGAACTCTATACAGTATTACCTGGCGGCGAACGAGAACGACAAAGCCAATAACTACCTTGCCGACTTTGCCCACCTGATACGGCTGACCATGGAGGATGCGCAGAAGGCATACATAAGCCTGGAAAGCGAACTGACCAGGATAAAGCTATACCTGGCACTAGAGCAACTACGCTTTGGCGATAAGCTGCAATACAGCATAGACGTGGCACCCGGCATTATGCTACAGGACACCTACATACCTAATATGATACTGCAGCCCTATGTAGAGAACGCCATATGGCATGGCATAATGCCCAAGCCCAATGGGGGCAAGATACGCATCGGCTTCAGGCGGAAGGGAGAAAGGGGTTTGCAGATAACCATTGAGGATGACGGCGTGGGCCTGAACAATAAAAAGAGCGTGGTGCAACTGAAAGACGGCCACTATGGTATGACACTTACGGAGCAGCGGCTGAAGTTGCTGCAGCGCCTGTCGAACGAGACATATAGTGTGACCGCCGAGGAGACCGCGGATGCGGAGGGCAAGACCACGGGCACGCTTATTACCCTTATTGTTACCACGCGCACGTCAGACATATCTTTCGAGGACGAGGAGTTGCCGGAGGAGGCGTAGGTGTGTTCGGTCTAACGCGGGCGGAGATAGTGTCCGCGATCGTGGATTCGACAAGCTCACCATGACAGCTCTGCGGAGCATCGTTAACGGATAATAATTACCGTTCAACCTATATTAAGCTATAATTCCTGGACGATGTCTTCAATGCTGACTTCGTCGGGGAGATCCATTTTTTTGCGGAGGCGCCAGCGGGTCTGGCGAATGGTTTCGGGGGATATGCCGAGCATTGCAGCCATTTCTTTGGTGGTCATGTTGAGGCGGGTAAGGGCCATGAGGCGCACTTCCGCCTGGGTAAGAGATGCGTAGCGCTGGCGGAGGGTGATGAAAAAGTTGGTGTAGATGCTCTCGAAAATGATCTTAAAGTTATTCCAGTCGTCTTCTGTCAGGATCACATTCTTCTGCAATACATCGAGCAGCCGCGCCTTCTCGCTGGTCATGACGCCCTTTTGCTGCTGTTGCTCCAGTTCTTCCTGGAGCTGCTCTATAGTTGCGTTTTTCAGGCGTATATCGGCCAGGTAGGCATCCAGCCGGGTCTCTATCTCTGTTGTGCGGGCGCGGCTTTCCAGCACCTGGCGGCGCCTTGCCGATACCTTGTCCAGCATCTGCCTGAACTCTTCTTTCTTGATAGGTTTCAGCAGGTAATCTACAGCGCCTTCTTTGAGCGCCTTGATGGCGTATTGGTTGTAGGCGGTGATGAATACCAGTTCAAAGTCGCGGTGGGGTACATGTTCCAGCATTTCGAAGCCATCCATGCCCGGCATTTTGATATCAAGGAAGATTATATCGGGGCTGGTAGTAGCCAATACCTGCAAGGCATCTGCGGCTGATGCGCTCTCTATCACCTCTACTGCAGGGGCGTATTCGCGGAGCATGTCGTGTATATAACTCCGGCTCAGCTTTTCATCATCAACTATCAGTATGGTAAACGACATGGTACTTATCAGTTATTTGTTCCTATTGAAAAGCCAAATGCCGGCCGCATTAATTGCCTGCGCAGGGCCGGAAGACACCATCAAAATTATAGAAATATGCACATGTAGTTATAGGCATTTCTTGTAGATGCATTTGTAGATACCTGTTACTCAACCATTGAGCCGCAAAGGAGGTCTTTATTAGCAACAACACAAGAATAACCAAACAAACGTATATGAAAAACAATTACTTAAAAACACTACTTGCGGGCACCATGCTACTGGCATGTGGCGCTGCTAAAGCGCAGACCTATATGGCCGGGGACATACTGGCTGTAAACACCTACAATGCCAGCCACGACTCCACCACCTGTTCATCTACCTGTATGAATATGCTGATGCTGACCATCAGCAACTCTTTTATGGGAGACTCGGTGAAGATAGTAGACCTGAGCACATCGATGTTATTGTATGCTGAAGCCAATACTGCCGGCAGCCTGACATGGAATGTTATGTATCCGTTGCCAATATTCAACAGCGTAGTAACCGACGACCAGGTAACCGGTGGCATGGTACTGTTTGCAGGGCCGAACGTAAAGGTGATATCAGGAACGGATACCATAGCCCTCATCCCTAACAACTACATGCTGACGGTTACTAACCCTTGCCAGTACGGCAGTGTAACCGGCCATGTATATGTGGACAATAACGGAGACTGCACCTATAACAGCGGTGATGTAGACCTGATGAGCATAGCTGTTACAGCCAACTCTGCCCTTTCCAGCCCGGCCATGTCATCTACGAGTAAGACCACCTATAGCGGTACAGGCGGCATGTATGGTATGAATGTGCAGGAATCGTGGATGACGAGCTATAACGTAACACTGCCGTCTTACTATTACTTCATCTTCCCGGCTACACCTTGTTTTGCGGGCGCATATACATTTACAGCGCTGCCGCAGACTAATGTGGACTTCCCGCTGCAGTGTACCAACAATGTCGATGTGGAGTGCTGGGCCGGCTCGCCGGGATTTGCACGACCTGCTACTCCGTTTTACATGCAGCCCTATGTAAACAATACAGGTTGTGATTCAGCATCGGGCGTGCTGACGCTGATAAAGGACAGCCGAGTAAGCTATAATGCCTCTATGAGCACTAACCCGGCTGTAACCGTGAGCGGCGATACGCTGACCTGGAACTACGTGAACCTGAATAATATGAGCGGCGCGGGCTACTGGAACAGCTTTATGTCTGACATACACCTGACACCGGATGCCACAGTGATGATAGGCGATACCCTGCACTTCCGTGTATATACGGGCGTGCCGGCAATGGACATTAATAGCAGCAATAACAGCTATGCTATAGACATACCCGTAGTAGCCAGCTACGACCCGAACATTAAAGACGTAGCACCTAAAGGCACGGGAGCACCGGGTTACATACCTGCGACTACGCCTGAACTGGCTTATACTATACACTTCCAGAACACAGGCACAGCAGCAGCCTACAATGTAAGCGTGGTAGATACACTGGACAGCGATGTGGATGCAACCAGCCTGAAGATAACCGGCAACAGCCACGCCATGACGCCTGAATGGCTGGCACCGGGTGTTGTAAAGTTCAACTTCAACTACATCAATCTGCCGGACAGCCTCAGCAATGAGCCTGCCAGCCATGGTTTTGTACGCTTTACGGTAAAGCCGCATGCAGGATTGCCAGTGGGTACGCAGATAAAGAACAAGGGCTATATTTACTTTGATACCAACCCTGCCGTGATCACCAATACTGCGCTGAACACTATTGGCAGCGGCGTAAGTGTACCAACAGTGGCCAGGATAGAGCCGATAAAAATATACCCTAACCCAGCTGCCGATGTGGTAACAATAGAAAACCTGAACGGCGGCCGTATCTCTATTATTAACGTAAGCGGACAGGTAGTGCTGACGCAGGATATCAACAGCAATAAAACCACAACAGACATCAGCAAACTGGCAGATGGCATTTATATACTGAAGGCTGTGAACAACAATACTATAACCACTACACGCTTTACCAAACAATAGTTTTTATATCAAGGATATACACTACAAGAGAGCTAAGTGTATTGTATTGGGGCGGTCCTTTCCAGGGCTGCCCTTTTTTGTTGGTTTGTGTTTGCGTAGCAGCGCACCTACGGAGCGCAGGTGTTTTGATGATGTGTGTGCTACAAAGCTTTTGCTCCTAAGGAGCAATGACGTGTAATGTAACCGATGCTAACTGCAGGCGAGTGTTATACGTCCAGATGCGGACTGTCAGCCAGTATGCCTTCGCATGACTGAAAGAAGACAGGGCAATGGGTCTTTTACAGGCGTGTCTGAAACAATACGTTCGCTGTTGTTGGCAGAAAGGGTTGTAATCGCTTATTACGGGAACTTAATAATAACCGTTGTTCCTGTGGCATTGCCGGCGGCATCCTTCTTATCTATGATGTCGATGTCATACTTGCGGCCCTGCATTTTGCTTACCAGTGCCAGGCGTTTGGCCGTAATATCCATACCATGGCTTTTGTACTTTGTCTCGCTGAGGGCTTTGCGGCGGCGGGCTTCTTCGCGGCCAATACCATTATCGTCTATCCGGCAAACGAGCACATTGTTCTCATCGCTGAAGTGTACGGATAATATTCCCTTCCTGTCGGTAAGTGTACACAGGCCGTGCTTAATGGCATTCTCTGCAAAGGGCTGTATGATCATACCTGGAATATCGATCACCTCTGTTTCTACATCTGGTTCACAGGTTATCTTGAACTCAAACTTATCCCCGAATCGCAATTGCTCAAATGAAAGATAGTTCTGCAGGTAGGCGATCTCATCTGTAAGGGCAATGGTCTCAGTCATAGAGTTATCCAGCGTTTGCCGGATAAGCTTTGCAAAGTCTGTGAGGTATTTACCCGCATTCATAATATCGTTCTGATAAATGAACTGCTGAATAGAGGTAAGGCAGTTGAAGATGAAATGCGGATTGATCTGGGCGAGTAATTGCTTCTGCTCCATTTCCATTTTCTGCTGCTGTGCTTTCAGCCTGCTCTGCCTGTAGATGAGCACCCCTATAACTATAGCCAGTAATGTAAGACCAAAGCCTGCATATACCAGGATATCTTTTTGCCATAACCTCAGCTTCTGGATATCATTCTCTTTGGTGAGAATGGTATTGCGGTCCTGTATCTGCTTTACCTCGTAGCGTGTAGTGAGCTCTGCCAGCGACTTGACTTTCTCTTCGCTGATCATAGTATCCTTTACCTTTTGAGCAGCATTCAGGTATTGATACGCCATCCTCCAGTCTTTGCGGTCTGCAGCCAAGTCTGCCAGGCAGTTACTGTTCTGGTAGATATTAGCATAGTACTTTATTTCGCGCGATATCTGCAGGCTAGCTTTATAATATTTTTCAGCTTCAGGGTAGTTATGCCTTACCCAGTATACGTGGCCTATGTCTATCAGGATACCGGCTTCGGCATAGCGATTCTTGCGCTGGCTAAAAAGCTGCGCTGCTTTATTGTACCAACTGAGGGCAGAATCGTACTGTTTGATAGCATAGTAAACGGATGCTACGTTCTGATACAACTCACCAACGCCGTACTTGTCTCCAACGCTATCGTATATTCTTACAGCAATAGCACCATATGCCAATGCAGAATCTGCTTTCTGATTGAAATAGTAGTAAATGACCAGGTTGGTATATGTATCGGCAGAGAGTAGCGGGAAACGCCTGCCGGGGTTTATGGCCAGGGCCTTTTGCAGATAGGCATATGTGGATGCCATATTGCCTGTTTGAGCATAAATGCGGGCGAGACCATTGTAGGCATGACCAAGAGAAAAAGTATCGCGGATCCTGTCGAATATTTCTATAGCACGCGCATAGGCATTGAAGGACGAATCGTAAAGAGAAATGTTTGCATAGAGATTACCGTAACGGATGTAGGCTTCACCCTGCAGATCCGGCAGGCTATTGTCGCGAGCTACCTGTAACCCGGCGCCGTAGTACCTGAGCCCACCAGTATTATCTCCGTTGCCGCTTACCAGCTTACCTAACGACAAATTGGTGAATGCGATACCCCTGGGATATTTAATAGAGGTGGCCAGCCCGAGTGCGCGGTTGCCTGCTGCGAGGCGATCGTGGAAGCTGGTGTCCACACTATCTGCAGCAATATGAGCCAGCCGCATTACCTCGGCAGTATCCGGACCGGCAGCAAAGACGCTTAACCGGCCAAGAAATAATAAGCATACCAGTAGGATCCGGCGCAAAAATGGTGACAAGAATCTGAGTATCATACAATAAGCAGCTCAAAAATAAGTGTTTACAGCAGATAGCATTGAAATCGGCAGAAAGCCCCGTTAACGACTAACTGACAGCCAATAAAAAAAGCGGATATGATAACATATCCGCTCTCTACTGTTGATCTTATAACAGTCAGGACTTGTTTTTACGAATAATGCATTTCAGCTCTTTACCCATTATGGTATCTATATCGTTGCCGATCCTGCGCTGGATAAGTACCTGTGAGCAGAATACTGTATCGCCAGATTTTACGACATCGAACACTGAGTTGTTAATGGCTGTAGACACCGTATCACCAGGGCAGTATTCCTGCGAGAAATCGGTCATCATCTGGAGGTTGCCGGCGGAATCTTCGAACAGGCGGCGCTCTGCATACATGAAGGTGAAGCCGATGATCTTAAGCGGATTACCGGCATCATCTTTCGACGAGATGCCCTGCTTCATACCTGCTTTAAATTCTTCTGGTGTAATGACGCCACCAGAAAAATCTGTATGCCCCAGGTATACGAGCGGACGGGAAGCTTTTTTACGAGCCAGGCCCGCAGTGTCTTTGGCCGGGGTAGCTTTGCTGCCCTGCTTTACACCACCCTTCTGCTGCGCCCACAACGATGCACAGCACGCTATGGTGATGATACCCGTTAATATTCGTCCTGCATTTTTAGCCATAATGGTTGTTACTTTTTTACTTTTTCCAGTTCCTCTACACAGCCAGATTAACCCATTCGATAGCTGTCTGTCTGAAGACAGGACAGCGGCGTTGCTTGTTGTCCCGTGTCTGTCATTGCCAGAGCCCGTGTCCGTGCCGCCCTTCGACAAGCTCAGGGTGACACTCTGTAGGGACACTGTCACTACCTCTAATTAGAGTAATATTTTACTAGCCCAGACTTTCTTCCAGGGCTTTTATTTTGTTGAGGGCGTCCTGTTGTTTTTTGCGTTCGGAGGCGACAACTTCGGGTTTGGCATTGGCCATGAACTTTTCGTTGTTCAGCTTCTTTTCCACGCTTACCAGGAAGCCCTTCAGGTATTCAATTTCCTTCTGCATCTCTTCCTTCTGCGCACCGCTATCTACAGCAGTTGCGTTAGGAACAATCATGTATAGCTTATCAGTATTGACAACGATAGACAGGCTACCGGGTTTAGCTTCGGTTGTGAAGCCAGCCTGGGCAGCATTTACCTGCTTGCGCAAGATGCTGAGCGTACGCTCGTAGAAAGCGCGGTGCTGCGTATCTATCCACAGCTCTATCTCTTCTTTTGGCTTTAGCTGGCTCTTGTTGCGCGTATCCCTTACGGCAGAGATAACTTCCTGCAACATTGTACCCTGCTTTAATGTTTCCACGTCGGGAGCAGTATAAGCCGGCAGCTGTTTGTTGATGAGATCGTCACCTTCGGCACGGGTGCGGAGGATGTGGTAGATCTCTTCTGTAACAAACGGCATGAACGGGTGCAGCAATTGCAGTAGTTGCTCGAATATGCTGATAGTACGTTCGTATACATGAGCAGACACCGGCGCATCCATAGCAGGTTTTGCCCACTCCAGGTACCAGGAACAGAAGTCGTTCCAGATAAGTGAGTAAACAGTCTTCAACCCTTCGCTCAACTTAAAGTCCTTCATCAGCTCTGCAACTTCACCGGATACCTCTGCCAGGCGGGCGTCCATCCAGTCGAGCGCGAAGCTTACATTACTGTCTTCTACCCCATCGGCTACGCGGGCTTCCCAGCCCTTTACCAGCTTCATGGCATTCCACATTTTATTGCAGAAGTTACGGCCCTGGTCGAGGCCAGCCTCATCGAACAATACATCGTTGCCGGCAGGTGAGCAGATCATAACGCTAAAGCGCACTACATCGGCACCGTAGTCGTCAATCATCTTCAACAGGTCGGGCGAGTTACCGAGCGACTTGCTCATTTTACGGCCCTGCTTGTCGCGAACGATACCTGTGAAGTATACTTCCTTAAATGGTAACTGACCTTTGAACTCGTAACCAGCCATTATCATACGGGCCACCCAGAAGAATATAATCTCCGGCGCGGTAACCAGTGTATTGGTAGGATAGTAGTAAGCCAGGTCTTTATTGTCTGGTGTTTTGTTCCAGCCGAACACCTCCATAGGCCAAAGCCAGCTACTGAACCATGTATCGAGCACATCTTCTTCCTGGCGCATTTCGGGCTTTTCAGCCGCCAATGCAGGCTTCTTTGCCTTATACTGTGCGTGTGCCTCTGCGGCAGTATTAGCTACATAGATAGTGCCTTCAGCATCGTACCAGGCAGGTATACGCTGCCCCCACCACAGCTGGCGGCTTACGCACCAGTCTTTGATGTTCTCCATCCAGTGACGGTAGAGGTTCTTGAACTTGCCCGGGTGAAAGTCGATATCGCCATCGGCCACGGCATCAATAGCCGGCTTAGCGAGCTCGCCCATCTTACACCACCATTGCATGCTGAGCCTTGGCTCTATCACCACATCGGTACGCTCGCTGAAGCCTACCTGGTTGGTGTAATCTTCTTCCTTCACCACAAGACCCATTTCCTTCAGGTCTTCAACTATTTTTTTACGCACAACAAAGCGATCCAGACCAGCGTACGGGCCAGCCGCATCGCTCATGGTACCGTCTTCGTTGATGGTATCAATTACTTCGAGGTTGTGCTTGATACCGAGGTTGTAGTCGTTGATATCGTGCGCAGGCGTAACCTTAAGCGCACCGGTACCAAACTCCTTATCAATATACTCATCGAATATGATAGGTACGCGCCTGTTGGCGATAGGTATGATACAATACATATCCTTAAGGTGCGCATAACGCTCATCATCGGGATGTACACACACAGCAGTATCGCCCAGTATGGTTTCAGGGCGAACCGTAGCTATGGTGATGTACTCTTCTTTATCACTGTCTACGCGGTATTTTACGTATGTGAGCTTAGAGTTCATCTGCTTGTGGTTCACCTCCTCATCGCTAAGGGCAGTTTTGGCCTTAGGATCCCAGTTGATCATCTTTACACCGCGGAAGATGAGCCCTTTGTTGTAGAGATCGACGAACACACGGATAACCGATGCATAGTAGTCTTCATCGAGTGTGAACGTAGTGCGATCCCAATCGAGGGCGCAGCCCAGCTTGCGGAGCTGTTCGAGAATGATACCACCGTATTTTTCTTTCCATTCCCAGGCGTAGCCGAGGAACTCATCGCGACTCAGTGTCTTCTTATCGATACCGCGCTCGCGCAGCATGCCTACCACCTTTGCTTCGGTAGCTATGCTGGCATGGTCGGTACCGGGGACCCAACAGGTATTGTATCCCATCATCTTTGCCCGACGAATGAGAATATCCTGCACCGTATTGTTGAGGGCGTGGCCCATATGCAATATACCCGTAACGTTGGGCGGCGGCATCACTATAGTGTATGGCTCGCGCTCATCGGGGGTACTTTTAAAATAACCTTTCTTTTCCCAATGGTTGTACCATTGGTTTTCAGCCTGCTGGTGCTGAAAATTCTTACTTAATTCCATAATGTTAAGCTACAAATATAAGCTACGGTAGAGAGTTTACCGGCAACACACGGGTATTTTATGTTATTTATAGGTTGTAAGAATCAGAATTGACCAGAATTTTAGAATTTGCAGAATAGAAATTTTAAACCAACATTATCCTAATATGAAAATAAACAGGGAATGGCATGAGGCTAACAGGATGCCGAAGAATGCCAATTTTGAGCAACGGGTGAAATGGCACCTGGAACACCAAAAGCACTGCAATTGCCGCCCAATACCGGCGAAACTGGCCGAAGAGATGGAGCGGAAGGGGGTGAAGGGTTCTTAAGCCATCGGGTTGAAACCTATAAGATTTCGCAACAATGTAAAGCTGCCTAATTAAACCCCGGCCCTAAAGGGAGGTGATATTAGCGCTACGTTTGCCGGGTTGAAACCAGATGCTTATATCATGATATGTAACAGTTAAATTACTAACGGTTTGCAACGTCAATTGTCAGGGCGGGGTAAAACGATGGAAGGCTGACGAAAATCAAACAGGACGGTTTTGGCAGGGGTTACTTTTGCTTATTATGAGTGAAATGAAACGAGATATAGAAAATGCGGGCGATATACAACTAATGGTGGACACCTTCTATAAAAAGGTGCTGGCGGATGAGACCATTGGCTATATTTTTAAGGAAACCATTAACTGGGATACGCATATGCCGCTGATGTATAGTTTCTGGGGATCGATGCTGCTGGGCGAACAAACCTATAAATCGACCCCGATGGCTAAGCATATAGCGCTGGATAAACACTATCCCCTGAATATGACACACTTTAACAGGTGGCTGGAAATATGGGAACAAAACCTGGACGAGCATTTTGCCGGCCCCATGAAAGAGCAGGCACTTATGCGGGCTAAGAACATAGCATCGGTAATGGAATATAAAGTACGCCGGTCGAGGACTAAGGGCGCTATTTTATAGTGATGTAGTTCTCACCATCGAACAACAGCTGCACAGCCTGGTAGTTATCTTTGAGCGTTATTGCTTTTTTCCCATCTATCGTACCCTGCTGAGCAGCGATGATAACGGAGTGTGCAGCGGCACTTTTCTTGATAAAGAAGGTATGACCTTTGCTAACGTCATGAGGCAACATAAGCCGGATATCTGCATCTGCGGTATTAGCAATAATAACCCGATCTTTCGGCACCACCAATCTATCTATAGACGTGATGGTAATGCCCTGCCCGGCAATTGTGGTATCGCTGCAGGCAGACAGAACCTGGTTATATAGCTGCACTCTACCGTTTATTGATTCACTGACAGGGGTCATAAGGCGGATCTCATGCAGTAGCGTATCTATGTTGGCAATACGGTAGGCTTTTGTTGCCCCTGTGAACGTAATAAAATCGCCGGCAGCAAGAGCGCCGGCATTTTCGGGCGCAGTTATCCTGTTAGTACCAGCAGTTACCACACCATACATTGGCGTGGTAACAACAAAGCAATTTGTATATAGCGCCAGTTGGTGAAATGTAATGCGGTTACTGAATGCCAGCGCCCTGACCCTGTGGGCAACAGAGTCGATCTCAAATACCTGCATAACCGGGTTGTCGTATCCTGCGGCCGGAAAGTCGCTGATGGTAGAACCAAGCATATCGCCCGGCATTACGTAACGAAACAATGCTGACTGAAGTTGATAGCCATAGGTGAATGACAGCGTATCGAGATGCCAGGTTGTGTCGGAAATAAGTCCTTCTGCGTTTTGTACGGCATAGAACCGGGGAATGACCCGAGTGATCTTATAATTACTACAAGTGAGTGCATTATCTCCCGAGACGTGCTCGCTGCGGGACACCAGCGATGCGGCATCGAAGCCGGTATTGTACCGGGTGTTTTTGTCCATATCAGCTACCACCTGCTCATTATAATCAGTATATAAAGCTTCGGGGCTAAAGTATGTGCTTTGTATATGTACGTTGCCTTGGGTGTGAATCCGCGGGGTTTTTAAAATGGTGCACCCACGCAAAGTTACAGACGAACTGTTAAGTATGCCGTCCTTTGGCTCAGTGATCAGATTGAACTCGTGGCGCGGCACATAAAAATTGCATCCGTTGAACACTACATTGCCGCAGACAGTAGCTATATAAAAGGGAGGGAGGTACATAGTGCCGGTACGCAGCGCTTCGTCTCTCATACCCAAACTGCAACCATTAAACACTACAGAACCGGTATTGATGTTATTGCTACCCAAAACACCTATGCACCCTGCGGCTTCTGTATATAAACCATTTACGAGGCATTCACCCAGAAAGCATGGTTGTATCTGGAATAGCTTGTATACATTGCACCATTGCCCGCCGGTAACCATGAACATAGAGCCGGAATGATTGCCGAACACCGTATTAGTGAGGCCGCACCATACCCTGTTGAGGTCTACATCTTTAAAATGGACCGCCCGGTTTTGAGCATTCCCTACAGAAAGGCCGTAAGTGCAATTATTGATCTGACATCGCTCCACCCGCATGCGGTCGCCCTGCAGATGACCGGCCTGGGAAATACCTATGGCGAGAAAAAAGCCTGATATCTGCAGGTCTTTAAATACTATATCTGCGCTCCAGGTTTTATTGTCGGGCTCGGCATCTGTTGTTATTGCGGTGTAGGTGTTTTTTATTCCTTTAGTCACAAAGTTGGCTGGGTTCAACACAGAATCGTGTGCCGTGGTGTATAGCCTATAAGTGCCCATATACGATGGCTGCAGATTAAGTCCGCGTATGGCCATATCGTAAAAATATAACCGCCTGCTGCCCTGAATATTTATTGCCGGTCCTTCCTTCATATCGGCAAAAATGGTTGTGGCCCGGTCGGACGAGGTGAAGCCCAGTGATGTACCCTTACCATGGAAACGAAAAGAAAAGAAGTGTGTCTTTTTAGTAATAGTAATGGTTGACGTGATACGATAAGAGAGCTGGCCGGAGTAAGGTGGTAAAAACACATCGGATACATTGCCCGCAGCATTTATTGCTTTCTGGATGAAAAGGGTGTTATCGGTACCCTTTCCTGAAGCATCGCCGGGACAATCGGCACGGGCCCCAAACCAGCAAGCAGATATGTAAGGAACAGCGCGTGTACCAAAAAGGATATTGCGCGTACCACGGAAAATATCCTGATAGTCAGTAGCGTGAAATGTTGCTTCCATTTTTACAGGCAACGAATCGAGGATATTGATGGTTGTATTGTCGGTGCACTCTACGGTTTTGGTGGCGGGGAAGGTAAACCCGCCCTTCAACGCCATACGGCCATCTATCAGCACCGATGGATATTTAAACGCTGCTTTCAGCGCACGTGAGTCGTCAGTAACGCTATCCATATAGGCATTGAACCAGGAGAGGTGCACCGGCGTATTATCATCGTGCAGGCGCTGCCAGTAGCCATTACCGTAAGCGGGGAAGGTCATGCCACTATCGGCCACAAACTTACCCTTACCCGTTGCTTTTATGTAAGTAAATATGCCGCCCCGCTTTTTATCGGTAACAACAAGTGTTTTGCCGGTACCGGAATAGGCCATCAATTCCTCGACTGTATTGACATGTATAACACGATCGCCTGCCGACAGGTTAGCTTCCTGGCCAACGCAAAATACAGAGCAAAGGCAGAGGAGCCAGGCAAATACGTACTTCATTAATTAACGGATTTGTATGAAGGTAAATTAAACCAATAATACCACATCTTAAGACTGTCTTAATTCTACTACTCACCTGCTGAGGATGCGGGTAAACCGGGCAATATCGACGTCGGGGAAAACGGGAGTTCCGGTAGCAATATTAGCGGCAAGCGATGCCGCAAAGAACGGTGCCTGCAGGCAGCCCTTTGCACCCATGCCATTGAAGATACCCACAGCCGGGTGCAGTGGATGAAATCCTGCAAAAGGTTTATGATCGACAGTGGCAGGGCGGATAGATGCCATGTGTTGATGTATGGTATAAGGTAGCCTTAACCAGTTGGCCAGCTGAGCTTCGGTACGGGCGCGGAACGATGCCGAAGGTCGGTCGTCTTCGTACTTCCAGTCGAAAGAGGCACCTACCCAGAACAAGCCGTCTTCCCAGGGAGTGATCTTGATACCATTTTTATATACGTAATCCTGAGACAGTCCGGGAATGGAGGCAATGAGTGCTTCACCCTTGTTCAGGGAGAATGGCAGCCGTTCGAACCAGGGAATGGAAAAACCGGATGCGCCATTGCAAAAAATGATACGGGACGCGGAGACGTCATTGTATCTCACACTATTGGCCAATACCTCCAGTGCTGACAAATCGAAATGAGCCTGGGTAAAGCTGCCCATGGCTTCCAGCTTACTGCGCCATGCTGATTGCAATGCCCGCATATTGACCCAGAAGGAAGAAGCAACACGGCCTATACCATAGTGAAAGTTGAACGTGCCGGCCCAGGACGAGCCATCAACATCAGCAGCAAGATGTTCGGGATATTGGGAGATGCGATCGTTGAAGGTATCGCGGTGCTTTATATCGGGGTGAAACTCCAGGATGTTTAACCGCTCTACTACACGCACGCCCAACATGCTCTCCAGGTCAGCATAGGTGTTTACGGCTGCGGGGTAAAGGTCATCTACCATCCACGACTTTGCCACGCGCATGCCTGTAACCGGGTTTACCAGGCCGCTGGCTACCCTGCCCGATGCAAATGGCTGCGCATCGTCCATTACCAGTACTTTACAACCTGCCTTAACCAATTCGTAACTCAGCAGAGTGCCGCAAATACCTTGGCCTACTATGATACAATCAACCTGCATTATTCCTTTTCTGTAGCTACAAAATTACTGTATTGTTTTATGGCTTTGTCTAACGCTTTAGATACAGTGGCGGAAGGTTCGCTAAACATATTGACGGATACCTCTGCCCCGCCCTTTGTCAATTTCCTTTGCCAGGTGCCGGCTATACTACCATCTACCAGCACTACGGGATTGAATATGCCATTTTTAGCTGCAACCGCATGTGCCGGGTCAAGGAAATCTGTTCGGTCTTTATAAGCAACTGTGTATTCGTCGTAAGAAGGCAGCAGCAGTACTTTGGGTACTTTGGAACCCGATTCATCGTTGCACATAAACACCTGACGGCCATCAATAACGTGTTCTGCCAGGCGATGCTGTACCATTGCTACAGCCTTGCGGGCATCGCCAGAGTTCAGGCCGGCCCACCACGCAACGTCGGCTATTGTAGCCGGCCCGTGACCTATGAAATATCTTAGGGCCAGTTCGGCCAGCGGCTCGGAGGGTACAAAAGGTCTGATACCGGCCAGCCTGTCATCGAGCAACGCATAGGTAAACTGTTTGCCCTCCCGGCCACCACTTGTTATCACACCATCTACTTCGGCACGCATCAGTATATGCACCAGGCGAAGCTCATCGGTATCTATGCCCGCCTTTTGCAAGGCGACAGACAGTTGCTGGCGCATGAGCTGTGCACCTTTTAACTCTTTGGCTAATACTTTATTGGCTTTGTTGAACAACCTGGTATCAAGCCCGGCCTTTTTATTGTAGGTCGCGCAGGCGGCGTTTATGCGTTTAGCGTTTAGGGCTGTCATCCACCCTATATCTTCGGGAGCAACAAAATGCCATGTTGGCCGCAATATATGCGTACGCAAAATGGCACCGCTGCCGAGCGCCACATCTACATCGGCATCTGTAAGGCCGGGCATGCGCAGGCACAGGGCCCATTTGGCGCCTGCGTAATCTTGTGCCTGCACCGCGCAAAGATGATGTACCAGCCCCCCGACCGCGCCATTAAAAGGATGACCAAGGTACTGTGCGTGCATACGTGCGGCGATAATGTGTGTACTGCTGTTCATAGGCTCTGGAAAAAACTGTTCCGGCAATTTTGTACTTTAGCAGGTGCGTTGGGTGATACTGTGTGCGTGAAACAACAATTAAAAAACAAAACAAACACCAGTTGAAACGAAACGAAAACCTTCACAACGGTAAAGCTATAAATAAAAAAGATGTTCAGAAAAAAGGGACATTTCCGCAAAACCTGGGAACGGTTATTGTAAAATACCCGCTGCTGTGGCTGGCACTAACGGCCATTATAGTATACCTGCCTACCCTGCGGTTCAACTTTACCGAACTGGATGACATTATCTTTATTAAAGAGTTTGCGCCATACAATGAAGATTGGTCGAACCTGGCCACGTCTTTCCATCGCGGCCTTTTTGACGCTGTTAAAGACCCTTACTACAGGCCCATGTTCCTGGATAGCATGATATTTAACTATCACCTGCCCGGCGATGGGTTGGTTAAGTATCACCTGGTAAACATATTGCTGCATGTGCTGTCGGTAACCTTATTATATAAGGTATTCATCAGGCTGAACATCCGTAAGTTACACTCCTTTATACTGGCACTGGTATTTGCGGTGCACCCGGTACTGAGCCAGGCGGTAGCCTGGATACCCGGCAGAAATGATACTTTACTGGCGGTGTTCTCACTGGCATTTTTTGTAACTGCTATAGACTACTTCAACTTTGGAAAAATAAAAGACCTGGCGCTAGCTGTGCTATTCCTGTTGCTGGCATTCTTCACCAAAGAGACAGCCGTATTTGTACCTGTAGTACTGGTGGTGATGCTGGCATTGGTGAATGGGAATAAACTGACGACTAGAAATGGCATAACGTTGCTGGGGGCCAGTGCTGTGTGTTTTGCCGTATGGTATTTTGTGCGGGGCCAGTCGCCCAATATCCGATCGAGCGCGCCGCAGGCGGGCGTTATGATCAACGATTTTGTTCACCGGCTGCCATTGATCGTGCAGTATATAGGTAAGATCATATTGCCGGTAAATCAAAGTGTGTTCCCTTTGCAGCAGGATACATCTTATATATATGGCTGCGTAGCTATAGCTATCATTATTGGCGCATTGGTGTTATCTAAAAATGTAAACTGGCGCGTAGTGGCCGGAGGTGCCATTATCTTTATCCTGTTCTTGGTACCAGCACTACTGGTGCCCAACAACCTGAACGAACAAACCTTTGAGCACCGACTGTACCTGCCTATGGTAGGCATGCTGCTGCTGCTATCTCAGTGTATTATTTTCCGGAAGTTAACGGATAGCAGTGCGTTTATGGCAGGCCTGATAGTATGCGTGCTAATGGCAGGTACTAATTTTGTGTATCAGCGCAACTTTAAAGATGCACTCAGCTTCTGGACACAAGCGGTTGAAACGTCGCCCCACTCTGGCTATGCCAAGATGATGCTGGCGGCACGCGAGGATAATGTGGCGCATTCTTACCAGCTATTCAGGGAGGCCTACCGTCTTGATCCGAACCAGAAGTACATTAACTTCTATTACGCACAAATGCTGCAGATGCAGGATTCTGTGCTGCAATCTGAGCCTTACCTGCTGAAGGAGAAAAAGATATCGGACTTTTACGAGTGCGACTTTTACCTGGCACGGGTGGCTATGACCAAGGGAGACACTATGGGTACGATAGCCTACCTGGAAGCGTACACCAACCGTAACCCAACCAGTGAGCCTGCACATAACAACCTTGTATTGAGCTACATCAGCAAGCGCATGTATGCAGCTGCGCTGAAACATATAGATAAGATGAAGCAACTGGGTATAAAAGTGAATCCACAATTCGACCAGATGATAAAAGCGGCGCTGACGCTACCACCAGCCAACCAGGCCTCACCGGCGACAACCACTAAAACGAGATAAAAAGGAAAGAAGGCATACCATTATGGCATGCCTTCTTTCCTTTATGTACTCATGCAGCAGCTATTTATGTATAGCCAGCTGCGTTTGGTTGTAGCTTATCTTCATCATAGAGCGGCAACACTTGCACAACTCATCGAACAGTGTAAAATTCTCGCTTCCGCCAAAATCGTGGAATCGCTCTACGCCCAGTTCCATACTGATGATCTTGAGCATTTCCTTGGCTTTCAGGCTATCGCCAGCCATTACCAACTGCACTTTTTTACCTCCAAACAGCGGGCTGAACAGATCTTCGTGGTTATACAGGCTAAGACCCTTAACTATATGCGTGGCACCAGTGATAGACTTGATAGCGTTCACCGTGTTCATGTTATCCTTCAGTCCCTCCGGCACATTGGCCGTAAGGTCTATGATCACTTTCCTCCTTACATCGCCCAGCCAGTAAGCCACTTCACGCACGTCGTTGGCGCGGGTACATACCACTACAAAATCGGCGCTCGCTGCAGCGGTTTCTATATCACAGACGCGCACGTTATCCAGCATTTCGAAATGAGGATTGATCTGCTCCTGCTCTGTAGCTGCCGCATATACATTATGGCCTGCGTCTGTATAGGCCAGGGTCAACGCTTCAGACAACCTGTTGCTACCGATGATAGCGATATTCAATGACACAAAGGACCTGTATTCCATCTAAGTTCTTTTAAAAAATTTAAACAATAAAACCAGAGGCCGATGGCTGCTGCCGGAGGTATAAGACCTATGCAGTTACCAGTCGTGTTTTCGAGGCAGAAGAGGAAGTGTTACAGCAAATGTACGAGCGCTTTTTTTCAAAAAACAACTACTGAAATCCTGATCAAAATCAGCTGCAATGCAGTACTGACAGGCCATTCGGAACAATTAACTATTTTTTAAATCGTTACGCATGCGTAAAATTAGCAAGTATGAAAACAAATATTTTAGAGTGTGGTAAACCGTGTTTTTTAGGGGGCAAATAATAATAACTACCTTGTGCCAATAATGCATTTGGAATGGAAGAGACCATGAACACCGAACCAATGTTGCGAACGGTGAACGTAATACGGTATGTGACGCCGCTGCGCGAAGGCGGATCTATGCCAGCGATTGCCGAAGCTGATGATATGTTTATGTATGTGCTTAAGTTTCGCGGTGCGGGACAGGGCGCAAAAGCACTTATTGCTGAGCTGATAGGCGGCGAGATAGCCCGAAGGCTGGGCCTGAAGGTGCCTGAAATAGTATTTGCCAACCTTGATGAAGCATTCGGCCGCACAGAGCCTGATGAAGAGATACAAGACCTGCTGAAAGCAAGCACAGGCCTGAACCTGGCCTTACACTACCTTTCCGGCTCTATAACTTTTGATGCTAATGTTACCAAGGCAGATGCTGTGCTGGCCTCTAAAATAGTATGGCTTGATTGCCTGCTGATGAACGTGGACAGAACAGCCCGCAACACCAATATGCTGATGTGGCACAAAGAACTATGGCTGATAGACCACGGTGCTGCCCTTTTCTTTCATCATGCCTGGCAGGACTGGGAAAACAAAGCAAAGCTGCCTTTCGCTTATGCTAAAGACCATGTGCTGCTACCGGAAGCAACAGCCCTGCAACAGGTGGATGAAGAACTTAAAAGCCACCTGACACCAGATGTGATAGAGCGCATAGTAGCGCAGATACCGGCTGAGTGGCTGCTGATAGATGCCCCGTTTGAAACCGTAGCCGAGCACAGGCAGGCTTATGCCACTTTCCTGAACACCCGTATTGCCCATTCTGAAACCTTTGTAAAAGCAGCCGACGATGCAAGACAAGCACTTATATGAGTATGCCGTGCTGCGCGTGGTGCCACAGGTAGAACGGGAAGAGTTTGTGAACGTAGGTATTGTACTCTACTGCCGCAATAAAAAGTACCTGAATGTTATATACCGGGTTGATGAACAACGCCTGTTTACCTTGTTTCCGCAGCTGGATGTAACAGAAGTAGGCGAATATCTGAACTCTTTTGAACGGATATGTAACGGGGATAAGTATGCAGGTACCATAGCACAATTGCCTGTGGCAGAGCGTTTCCGCTGGCTTACTGCCACACGCAGCACCATTGTGCAGGCATCTAAAGTACACCCCGGCTATTGCGATGATCCGCAAGGCACACTGAACAGGCTGTTCAGCCAACTAGTATTACAACCAACCAATGCCATATAAGAAAGAGGGCAGCATCCTTACGGCCCGCACTGCTGCCCTCCTCCCGGCTAAAACAAAATCATAAGCAGGCACAAAGGGTGGACACCCACAAGCCTGAGACGTCTTATGACAGTTAGTTTGACCTCTTTAAGCGATCGGGTTGAAACCCGATGCTGTTATAGCCGACCCTTTCAGGGTCTACGATCCTGATAATGCTAAAGGCAAGCGGTTATGTTATTTCACGGCCAGGCTGCGCTCGTTTTGCAGCACGTACATCTGTATCTGCACCAGGCTGTTCAGGGCATCGCTTACTTTTTCCGTGCTCATATCCAGTATTGTGTGGGTAACCGGTATCTTATGAAGTGAGGGAGCGGCACCAGCATTGTAATTTGCCACCATTGTCTTTAGCTCTTTTAATTTAGCTTCCATATCTGGTGCCTTGTCCAGGCAACCAGCCAGCCAAGTGTTATGGATGAGTACCTCTTTTTCTTCGAAGTCTGCATCTATGGTATTATGCCCGGAGCTACGCAGCAACAGGAAGGTTTTTAATTCTTCGCATGTAACATTAATAGTGCGGGCCAGCTCGCTGGATGTGCTGATAGCTGTGTTTTGCTGTTCTGCACGCAGTATCATTTCGTTACGCACCACATTACTGGTTTCCTGTATCATGTTTATTCTCAATCCCACCGGCGATACAACCATAGTAAGCCAGAGGCAGCATACCCCTACCAACAGTATAGCAGTAACAGCGGTATTTACTTTGGTTTCCGGCTGGCGGATGCCATTGGTTACATAAACAGGCAGGAATAATAAGGCCAGGATACCGACGGTAGCATAACCCAACTCTATAGAATACGGCCAATGCATAACGCGGAACAATACAGAAAGACTCATAAGGATAGCACTTATTGTGCCTGTGGCAGCAAGAAATTTATCCTTCAGTTGCTTTTGCTCCTTCAGTTTAAGCAGGAAAACAAGCGGCAGGAAAACGAGACTCATAATCAATACACCGGTAACAATACCTAAACTGGCGCCGGGGGCATGAAGAAACTTAAGCACAATACCCATTATAAACAGCGAAGCCGATAGCAGGCCGCTGAAGATCATTATTTTTTTCATTGCATAATAGTTTTGGTTGATCAATAAGGAGATAGCCTCATCTTCTATTTCACGCAACTGCGTTTTGTAAAAACGTTTTATAGTTGCCTGGTAGAATTGCCCGAAGTCTCCGTTCTCTTCGAGCTCCTGCTCAATAATGCAACAGATGTGGTCCAGGAGGTTTAACTGCAGGTCCTCCGTTTCGATGCCACGTGCACTTATGTCATCGAGTATGAACTCCACCTGTTGTTCACTGATATGATACATTAGGCTGTTTGCGTTTTGATGTCCAGCAAAAACTTCATCGTGTTCATAAAGTCTGCTAATTCATTTACTCTTTCCCTGGTCTTGCTCTTACCATCAGGGCTCAGGCTGTAATACTTGCGGGCGCGCTTGCCGTTATATTCCATCTCCGTGGTCACCAGCCCTTCCTGTTCCAGCGCATGCAGGGTTGGGTACAAGGCCCCTTCGGTTATTTGTATGCGCTCTTTGGTCAGCTCTTTTACTTTCTGGGTCATTTCGTACCCATACATACGCCCGTTGTCCTCCAGCATTTTCAGCACTATGGTTTTAAGCGTTCCTTTTATCAATTCGGAAGAGTAGATCATACTATTTCATTTACCTAAGACAAAGATACATAAGATTCTTAAGCATCTACCAAACAATTGCTGAAAATATTTTTTGCAACTGTGTTATTTTTCTTTGTTAGTGCATTTACGGGGTATTTGTTCGTTATTTGTTGTGTACTATTTTTATCGGAAAATCATCCATGTCCGGTCACCACCATCATCACGAGCGAAAGGAAATGTTATGCCTCAATTGCGGGGCCAGCCTTTACGGGCACTACTGCCATGTATGCGGACAGGAGAATAATGAGCCTAACGAAAGTGTAGGTCACCTGCTGCGCCATTTCTTTGAAGACCTAACTCACTTCGACGGGAAGTTCTTTAAAAGCATGAAGTATATTTTCTCGCGGCCGGGCTTCCTGGCATCGGAGTATATTAAAGGACACAGGGTCGCGTACCTGCATCCGGTGAGATTATACTTGCTGGCTTCGGCCATCTTTCTGTTGCTGATGTCATTACTCACGCATCATAGACAGGATGAGGTAACTGAAAAAGTAAGAATACGAGAGGAGGCAAGAAATACGGACAAAAACTTCGGCTTTATTTTCACTACAGAGCCCGGATACGAGGGCAACATAGTATTACTACATTTTAATCGCTTATATGCTGTAGACGGTCTCCGCAGATACGATTCGGCGCAGGCGTCGCTACCGGCCGATAAAAGGAATAAAGGATTTGAAAATTACTTAGAACGACGCCTGGCAGCGGCTGCTACAATATACCATAAAGCCCCTAATGAGTTTATGGAGCAACTCACCGAGAAATTCATTCACTCTTTCTCTAATGTATTTTTGATATCTCTGCCGCTATTTGCGCTGGTACTGCAATTATTATACATAAGGCGAAAAGAGTATTATTTTGTAGCTCATGCTGTGTTTTCGATTCATTTCTTCTGCATGGTATTTGCCGCGCTTCTCGCCCTGCTGGCAGTTTTCTATTATACAAATGGAACTGATAGCGAAATAGCTGGCATTGCAGGACTTACGTTAATGATGCTGATACCATTTGCCACAGTTTTGTACCTCTTCCTGGCCATGAAAAAGTTTTACAGGCAGCACTGGCTTAAAACGCTCATCAAATCGTTGTTGCAGGTATCCTTCTTCGGTGTTACTTTCCTGCTGTTGACAATTATTTTCTATGTCAATTCTATTTTCAATGTTATAGATGTTGCCTACGAATTTGCGGCACACTAGCTGATGCGCACCATAATATTCTATGTCAACTCCATATTCAAAGTAATTGAAACAGCATATCAATTTGCTTTATAATCACTTACGGTGTTTATGGCATAATTTTATGAGGGATAACCATTAAAAGCTGCCGATGAACACCACACCACTTACCATAAAGAGATCGATAGAACTGCTGGGCCTTTGCGCTATATTCTGGGTAATGTCTGTTGCGGCCAATGTCATCACACCGTTGCTTATAGCATTTTTCGTCAGCATCCTGTTGATGCCGGTATTCGGTTTCTTCCGCAGGTTGCGTTTTCCGGAGATACTGGCCATTGTAAGCTCTATAGGTATTGCCGCTATTGTTATTGGTGGCATCGTTGCTTTCTTTTCTTTCCAGGTGTCAGACCTGGTATCAGACATCCCGCAACTGAAGAAAAATAGCACTGCCCACTGGCAAACACTAAGTAAATGGATAAGCAGTAAAATACATTATTCCCGGTCGGAACAACTGGAAGCCATACAAACACAGGCCGGCAACCTTACCGATAATGTGGGTGCCTATTTCCAGACGGTGTTCTCCTCACTTACATCGGCTTTCATCTTCCTGGGATTATTGCCCATCTATATTTTCCTCATCATGTTCTATCGCAAGCTGTTGCTGAAGTTTGCTTATATGTGGTTCAAACCTGCCGATCATGCCAATGTTACGGCCGCACTTGTAGAGACGCAGGTCATTACCAAAAGCTATCTTGTAGGCCTGCTGATACAAATAGGTTATATAACGGTGCTGCTCGGCGGCCTGCTATGGATATTGGGTATAAAACATGCGCTGCTCATCGGCATCATATTCGCCATACTTAATCTTATACCTTATGTGGGCGCACTGGTGGGCAACCTTATCGGTGTTGCCCTCACCCTGGCGTCATCGCCGGAGCTGCGCGATGTGATCACAGTACTGTTATCTATAGCCGCAGTGCAGTTCCTGGATAATAATATACTGATGCCACGCATCGTGGGCTCGAAGGTAAAGATCAACGCCCTGGTAAGCATAGTAGGTGTAGTAATAGGTGGCGCAGTAGCCGGTGTTGGCGGCATGTTCCTGAGCCTGCCGGTAATGGCCGTGCTGAAAGTAGTATTTGACCGAACTGACAGCTTTAAACAATGGGGCGTATTACTGGGCGACGAACGGCCAACAACAACCCCAATGAATAAGCAAGTAGTAGAAGCAACAAAGGCAGAAATAAAAGACGAGATCAAAAACTCTAAAAACGATAAAGATTCTTTGTAGGTTAATAGGAGCCAAACCCTATCTGGGTGGCCGCCCTGCCTGGCAGTGCAAATGTATCTACAACCCCATCGGCTATACCATAGGCTACAGACTCCTGCGCATCCATAAAATGGTCGCGATCAAAGTCCTTCATTATCTTTTCCAGCGGCTGGTTACAGTTCTCCGCCAGTATTTTTGCACTCAGCTGTTTGGCCTTTACCAGTTCATTTACCTGTATCTCTATATCTGCCCAACGGCCGCCGGTGCCGCCACTTGGCTGGTGTATCATTACCCGTGCGTTCTTCTGCACAAAGCGCCTGCCCTTTGCTCCTGCGGATAGCAGTATGGCCGCCTTAGAAGCTGCCAGTCCACTACAAACCGTTGACACGGGGCTGTTGAGCGATAGCATGGTATCGTAAATGGAAAAACCGGCTGTTACATACCCGCCTGGGCTATTAATGATGAGGCGTATCTCTTTGCCGGGATCAACGGCATCCAGGAACATCAATCGCTCCACTACGTGTTTGGCAGAATCATCATCTACCTGTCCCCATAAGAAAACTGTACGCTGCTCCAGCAGCCTATGGCCAATACGATCCTGCAGGCTATACCTGTCGCTCATAATAATGTATTTTATTGCGTGAAAAAAATTACCGGAAATAACGCGCTATGCGCCTGCGGAAACGCCAGAATGCGCCCCCTGTAAATATCTTGTTGTGTACTGCTTCCAATTCAGCTTTTAGCTGATTGCGCCCATACTGCTGCACCACTGCATACGTTTGTTGCTGCCAATGTACTTTATCGTGCATGTCTTCGCCCTCTGGTAGCGGCATACCGTTGAGCAAGTGTGCTTCTATAGCCTGTATCTCAACCAGCGAAGTCCTCATACATCAATGCTTTTTCTTTTACCACTTCTCTTATTTTCTCCAGGCACTTATATTTCTGCACAGTTGCTGAGCGCTCGCCCGAAAAACCGAATGTCTCTGCCACCTCTTTCATGTTCTGCTTATCATAGTAGAATGCATGCAGCAGATCGAGGCACTTTTTACCTGTGCTTTCTATGAATTGCAGGATGTTCAGCGTTTGCTTTGTATTGCGCTCAATCGTGGTCAATTCTCCCGTAGGGGTTATCGTCCTGGCTTTATTGTTCGCATACCTGCTCCACAGGTGGCGGGCAATACCAAATACATATGCTTCTTTAGTTTGCTTCAGTTGCAGCCCCTTACCCGTAAGCCGTTCGTAGTAAATAACCACCGCATCCTGGAAGATGTCTTTTGCTTCCTCCATACTACCACCCTGCCGGGCTATATACCGGGCAACACCGGGATATGCATCCAGGTACAGATCGGTGAATAGTTTTTCTCTTTCTTCAGCATTCATAACAATGGCCGCTTTATTAGTATGTGCAGTCGCTCCGGGCAATATCACCATGCCGGGCAAATATTTTTTGCGGGGGTGCCGTATCTCAAATTTACGCATTAATACAGGCACAGTGCTTTACAGTATCTTTGCCGCCAATAATTTCACACGGCATTAAACATTCATCTATGCGTTCATTGGTTGGGTTGCTGCTGGCTGCCGCCTTTTTAACCGGCTGCCGCGACAGGCAGGAGGTAGACCTGATAGTACACCATGCTAAAATATACACCTGCGACAGTGCCTTTTCCACTGCGGAAGCATTCGCCGTAAAAGATGGCAAGATAGTAGCCATAGGCAAGACCTACGATATACTATATGCCTACAAAGGAACGGAGATGGTAGATGCCAAGGGCTATACCGTATATCCCGGCTTTATAGATGCCCATGCACATTTTGTTGGTTATGGCCGTTCGTTGTTCGAAATCAATCTTTACGATACTAAAAGCTGGGATGAAGTGATCAAACGGGTGCAGGCATTTACCAAAGAACACCCCAACGAAAAGTGGATACGTGGCCGCGGCTGGGACCAGAACAAATTTCCCGGCAAAGCTTACCCCGACAATGCTAAACTGAATGAATTATTCCCCAACACGCCGGTATTACTGGACCGCGTAGACGGACATGCTGCTATTGCCAACGATGCCGCGCTAAAGGTAGCCGGAGTTACCGCCGTATCAACCATAACAGGAGGCGAGATAACCCATAAAGATGGCAAGCTTACCGGATTGCTGATAGATAATGCAGTAGACCTGGTAAGCAATGTAATACCTCACGCATCTAAAAACGACTATACAAAGTGGCTGACCGAGGCAGAAAAAAATTGCTTTGCACAGGGCCTTACCACCATTACCGACTGCGGCCTGATGTACTATGATATAGACATGATAGACACACTGCAACGTGCTAAAAAGCTGCAGATGCGCCTGTATGTAATGATGACCGATTCTGCAAGTAACTACGCACGCTACTTGGCCAAAGGCCCGTATAAAACAGACAGGCTTTACGTGAAAGGAGTAAAAGCATATGCTGATGGCGCACTGGGCAGCCGCGGGGCATGCATGCTGCAACCCTACAGCGATAAGCCCGGTTGGTATGGCTTCCTGCTGAACCCCGCCAGCCACTACGACTCACTGGCTAAAATGCTGGCAGGCACTGACTTCCAGTTGTGTACACATGCTATTGGCGACAGCGGCAACAGGATGGTGCTGAATACCTATGCTAAGTATCTGAATGGTAAAAACGACAAGCGCTGGCGTATAGAACATGCACAGGTGGTTAACCCGGCAGACATTACGTTGTTCGGCAAAAATTCGATCATCCCTTCGGTACAACCTACCCATGCCACCAGCGATATGTACTGGGCGGCAGAGCGTATAGGCGCAGAACGTATGAGGGGCGCTTATGCTTATAAGCAATTATTACAGCAGAACGGCTGGATAGCACTGGGCACGGACTTTCCGGTAGAGGACATTTCCCCGTTTAAAACTTTCTTTGCAGCTGTCGTACGGAAAGATGCCAAAGGCCAGCCGCAAGGCGGTTTCCAGGCAGATAATGCACTGACCCGCGAACAGGCATTGCGCGGCATGACCATATGGGCTGCAAAAGCCAACTGTATGGAGCGCGAAGTAGGTAGCATAGAGAAAGGCAAGCAGGCCGACTTCGTGATCATGAACACTGACCTGATGACCGCATCGGAAACCGACCTGATGAAGACCATGGTGTTCACCACCTTTATTGGCGGTGTACGCGTTTACGGGCAATAATTACAACATGCCGAAGGATTTATAACACTACAACGTCTTAATAATATGAGCCGCCTACGGAGGTGTTTTCATAAAGCGTTAGAGTTATAGATCCTGTCTTGGGTCCCGGCATAAACCGGGACCATTTTTTTTATATCTCTGCCAAAGTACCTTCCAGTTTAGCCTTTTCGTAGTTGCGCTTTACGGTCTCGCCTATAGGCGTAGGCTGGCCGTCCTCATCTATACGTACAAATGTTATAGAGGTAACACACACCACCGTTTCTTCGCCGCTATACAGGTTGAATTTTCTTGCCTCTATTTTAATATCAATAGAAGTATTGCCCAGGTGAGCAACTTCTCCATACAAGCGCACGTGGTTGCCTGCTTTCAGCGGCTTTTTAAAGAGTAATTCGCCCACGCGCAGGGTTACCATATTGGGTGTGCAGCAGTATTCTGTAGCAAATGCGGCAGCAGCCTCATCTATCCACGACATGATATAGCCGCCGAACACGTTGCCATGTATGCCTATATCCTTACCCATGCATATTTTCTTGTTGATCAGTTTCATTGTTATCCTTGTAGTTATATGTTAAACAAAAAGCCTCCCGGTAAAGCGGGAGGCTGAAGCAATATCTTATATGTATATAACTCTACCTCGCCGCATAGCCATGCATATGACACTTGCATGCCATGCACTTTGCTGCGGTAGTATGAGTTGAGTGAAAATTCATGCGGCGAAATTAGGCTCTTTGTTGTAAAAGCGCTTTCAAAATCGGTAAATAAAACGTTAATCTTCCCCTTTATCTACGTAGTCCAGTATCTGGCGGATGTCGTCATCGCTTAGTCCGCTAAAGGAAGGCATCGATGTCTTATACCATTTATCAAATAATTTGCCGGAGTAAGAATCAGGGCCATCGGCAGCAATTACTTTCTGGCTATTGTGCACAAAAGCTATCAGCTTTGCAGTATCTGCTCCCCAGCGTGCTTTAACGCCGGCCAGCGCAGGGCCGGTACGGTCTTGCTTCAGCGCATGGCACTGTACACAATTGCCGGTAAACAGGCGCTTGCCGGTAGACTCCACCACTACAACAGCATCTTTAGAGCCGGGCTTTTTATTGTTATCTTCTGAGCTCACGCAGCCAGCTATAAAGAGCAGACCCACTACAGGCACTAAGTACTTCTTCATCAATGCAAATAAATTATTTTTCCAGCGAATGAACACTATGGAAGAGACGGCGCCAACGGATACCCTTGGTGATACCTTCTTTATGATAGCTGAACCATACGAACCAGGCCTTACCTACTACGTGGTCTACCGGCACATAGCCCCAGTAACGGGAGTCCAGTGAATTATCGCGATTGTCGCCCATCATCCAGTAGTAGTCCATCTTAAAAGTGTAAGAAGTTGCTTCTTTATCATTGATGAATATCTTACCATCGCGCTCATCCAGCTTATTCAGCTCGTAGTTACGGATAACACGACGGTACAACGATATATTCTGTGGCGTAAGCTGTACAGTAACCCCTTCTTTCGGCAACACTATAGGACCAAAATTATCCCTGTTGAATTTGAAGTTGGCCGTGTCCTGCGGGAACACGCCTGCATCCTGCGGGGGCAGGGAACCCTTTGGATAAATATAAGGCGCAACGTTCACCAGGTTGCCTTTCCGTAACTCATCGTATTGCGCATTTTCCAGGAAATACACGTTTTGCAAACCCGGCACAGGTTCTACCTCCACATCGTTCACCACATCAGGAATGCCGGCGATACCTTTAGGAGTAATTGTGTACCAGAGCTTCTGGTGCGGGTAGCGCACAGAAGGCTGATCGTTTACCCAAAGCACACCGTCCTTTACTTCTATCTTATCGCCTGGCAAGCCTACGCAACGCTTAATGTAATTCTCTTTTTTATCTACAGGCCTTACCAACAGTTTGAAACGGCTCTTCAGCGCCTCTCGGTCTCCACCAAAATAATCCCTCAGTGTAGAATAATAATCATCTGCAGGATGCTCCTCCATTACCGTATCACCGGCAGGATAGTTGAACACCACCACATCGTTGCGCTCTATCTTACCAAAGCCCGGCAGGCGATGGTATTTCCATTGTACACTGCTGATATAAGATACGCCACCTGTAACAGGCAATGAGTTGTGTACCAATGGTACGGCCAGCGGTGTCATAGGGATACGGGGACCGTAAGACAGCTTACTTACAAACAGGTAATCATTTACCAGCATACTGCCCTCCATAGATCCTGTAGGGATAGTATACGCCTCAAATACCAGGGTACGGATAATAGTAGCGGCAACGATAGCGAACACACCGGCATCCAGCCATTCGCGCCAAACCGGCTTTTTCTTCTTTTTATTTTTAGAGGCATCTGCTGCCCCAGGGTCGTTTTTCTTAAATAATGCCATTTGGCGGAGTGGTTGTTAAGACGGGTCAAAAGTAATACATCCGCTCTATTATCTCATATATAATAAAGTGATAAAAGGAGTTTTAACAAAATGGTGCTCGTAACTACCTATTAAGATAAGTTTCTGCCGTCATTACCGGAATCGTGGCCCTTTTGTAATCTTTAATGTTGCGGGTAATTACTACCGTTACCTTGTTTTTAAGAGCAGTATGATATTGTACCGCATCTTCAAAGTCATCAAAATCCGAGTGTAAGGCTTCATCGATAATTTTATCATCCACACCTAAAACATTGATCATCTTACGAAATTCCATTAATATCTGTCGCGCAGCCTTTCTCCCATTCTGTTTACATAAAACATAGTGTACGTTAAGAAGGCATGAAGAAGACGTGTATGTCTTAACAAGGCCTCTAAACCCCATGCTGATGAGCTTCGCCGCGGGTATGTTGAATGGTTCTCTATCCATTAACACATCCAGAATAATATCAGAGTCTATAAATACTTTCTTCATTACTTATATTTCTGCTCCAGATATTCAGTTCTGTCCTTTTTGAAGTCAAAATCTTCAGGAAGTTTCAAGACGCCCATTAAGGCCCTCACCTCGGGCGCTATTTCATCATCATCTTTCTTATCCTTTTCTGTTATCCCCGCAAAATAATCTTCTATCATCTGGGACAATGATGTATGATTACGCTTGGCGAAATCTTTTGCCTTTTCGATCACACTCTTCTCTATGGATAATGTCAGTTTAGCCTGCATAAAATTCTTTACGTACAAATTTAACCAACTTATACGTATAAAAATGATAAAGCCTTGCAACATTTTGCAAGGCCTTTCGTGTTACTAGTATATGATTTTACAATGCTGCTTTATAGCGCATTTCTACATTGTTCCAGTTGATCACATTCCAGATAGCCTTCAGGTAGTCAGGGCGCTTGTTCTGATACTTCAGGTAGTACGCATGCTCCCATACATCTATACCCAGTATTGGTGTGCCTTTTACTTCGGCTATGTCCATCAGTGGGTTGTCCTGGTTAGGTGTAGAGCAAACTTCCAGCTTGCCGCTGTTGTTTACTATCAGCCATGCCCAACCGCTGCCAAAACGTGTAGCGCCTGCCGTAGCCATTTTCTCCTTCATTGCGTCCAGCGAGCCAAATGCCTCGTCTATTGCCTTGGCCAGGTCGCCTGAAGGCTGGCTGCCATTGTTGCCCAGTATATCCCAGAACAGCGTGTGGTTGAAATGACCACCACCATTGTTACGCACTGCAGGGGCATATGCAGAGATGTTAGCCATCAGTTCTTCCAGCGTCTTTGTTTCGCCGCCGGTGCCTTCCAATGCCTTGTTCAGGTTATCTACATAAGCCTGGTGATGTTTGTCATGATGTATCTGCATTGTCTGCGCATCAATGTGCGGTTCCAGTGCATCGAATGCATATGGTAATGCAGGAAGTGTGTGAGCCATAAAAAATTGTTTTGTTTTTAGTTTGTTTTAGAATTTGACACAGCAAAGGTAAAACCCTGTGCCTTTAAAGTGAAATGTAAAAATTAAATACCTCTATTAGCCAAAAAAATCACGCCACAGGCACAATAAAAAAGCGGCAAGTTGATGCCGCTTTTCGTATTCTATTCTTTTATAAATCTTCGTACCGTGCCATTATTAATGTTAAGCAAGTATATGCCGGGGGGTAACAGGCTTACATCAAGCCTGGTCTTTTTGTCCTTAGGCTGTTCAGATATCATCACACGCCCCATAAGGTTAGAGACAGTAACGGAATTGATCAGGTCGTCCGCATCAACATTCAGCGTGGTGCGTGCCGGATCAGGATATATGTTCAGACTCCTGATGTTGCTCACCTGGTTTACGTTTAATGAACTGAGACGCAGGTAGCCGGTAGCCGCAGTATCCAGGCCTGTTGCGCCGGTGTCGCTGCATACCATTGCGGCTGCAAAATAAGTGCCCGGTGTTCCGCCTAATACAACCAGTGAATCACCTGTGCCCAAAAGAGTGTGTGTCACAGTATCGAACCAGTAAATAGTGTAGTACGGCTCAGGGTTATAAGTTATTGAGTTAACCGTATAGCTGCTGTAAGAAGCATCGGGCACAAATTGCCATGCTTCGTTATTAGCCAGCCATACCGTTGGGAAATCCCTGCCTGGCGCTACTGTTGCTGCGCTACCGTCAATATTCTGCACACCAATAATAGCGGCAGCAGTATTCCAACCGGTACAAGTATCTTTATGACCTATATGTACTTCTGCGGTGTTAGAACCTTCAAACAGTATGATCTGCGTGGTAGTATATTGAGAAGTGCAGCTATACATAGCATCGTGGCAGTAACTCACCACAAATTTACGGTTAGGCGCAGTACCCGATGTGAGGTAAGTGATCTGTCCGCCGTAAACAATATTCATATCTGCCCAAGGGCCACAAATGCTGTTATACTTGGCACTATTGCCCAGTAACCCCGCACTGATGGGCCAGGGATCGTATTGATTCGCCAGGGCCAGGTCAAAGTTCACAGTACCATTCGCGCCTATAACGCATTGGGTATAGCTATTGCCATAGAAATTGAATGTAAAACCCAGATCTATTGTGTCCGAATAGGCGTCATCCAGCACAATAGCGGCAGAACTACCTATACCTGCTGTTGTGGGCGATGTGGCATATAACGTAATATCCGGCGGATGCACCCATTCCGTAAAAGCCACCTGCGCTTTTGCCTTGCCGGCACCAAAAGACAGCAGCAATGCAGCAGCTACCATACATCCGATACGGTTAACTGATAATAAGTAGAGGTATTTCATAGACAGCGTGTTTGATTAATAATCTAAAGATAAATAACTTTAGCATCAAAATAATATTTTTTCTTAAGCGTTTTTACACAAATATTTCTTCCCGATGAGTTTGTCCTCCCGAGTTATAATCACCACTTTATTCATTAGCTGCTGTAGCTATGCCAACGCCCAGGATGCACAAACCGCCTACGGTAGTGTAGCCCGTGCACAGAAATCTTCGCATCATACCGACAAAGATCTGAGGGTATCGCGCGCGCACCTCGGCTACATAGACGTCGACCATGCATCCTTACAGGAGTTTATGGACAACCTGGAAGTGGGCCTTACAGCTACAGGATCGCCCAACCTGAAACTGGTGAGTTACAGGATATTGATACAACCCAAACTGCAAGACATACGCGAGAGTGAAAAAATTATGGGCAGCAAAATACCCAGGCGCATTTTTGAGCAACTGCATATGGCCGACCTGAAAAGTGGAGATGTAGTAACCTTTGAAGATATAATGATAGAGCAGGATGATCGTGCCGTAAGACCAATGGGCAGCGTTAAAGTAAAGATAGATTGATGCAATAACTAACTATGAAAGCAAATTGCTACCAGTATTTCCTGGCCCTTTTCTTTGCTATGATCTGTACCCGGGAAGTAGCGGCAGGCCATATTAAGGAGTTTAAACGGGATACCGTGATCCATGGCGATACCATGCGCGCACACAGAGCCTACAACCCGTTGTACGAGGATACTGTAACCAGGCTTATTGTTAAACTGGGCTATTTATACACGGACTCAGCAACAACGCAGGAATTTTACGACAATTTTCTTGTGGGGCTGCGCATACTGCGTTTTGGCAAGTATAAGGTAGTAAAATATGCCTTTGGCTACCTGCCGCCCGGCGCCGACTATACCTATACCGATATGAGACCTGTGAGCATACCTATGGCGAAAACTTATCTGAATATGATGAGCTTCCATAGTTTAAGACCCGGCGACCGCATATACATAGACACCGAAGTACAGAAAGACGGCGCCAATTATACGCTTAAGATGCCAGCTATTGAGCTAAAAATAATACCTGATAGAAACAGATAGAAAAATAGCCTCGCAACTGCAAGGCTATTAAACAAACTTTTTATCCGCAACTTACTATGCCGCAGGCACCGCCGGCTTAGGCTCAACCTTCTTTTTCTGATTACCAAAGCCCTGGCGCTGCATGTTGCCCCATACGTGCTTACGGTTAGTAATAAAGTTGAAGTAGCCTTTTAATGCAAAGAACAATATAAGCGGGTGGTACAGAAACGGCTCCAGGAAGGCCATCAGGCAAAGACCAATTACTTCGCCCCAGGTTTTGTAATACTTAAAGCTCAACTGGTCCCAAAGGAGCGCCAGAGTAGTGATCATTACCGAGAAAGTGTAAACGAACACGATCAGGATGATAGCATACGGCCAGTTGATCTGCCCGGTTATGATGAGGTATATGTAGAAAAGGATACCGCCGAACTCCACCAATGGTGCCAGCAATTCGAAGAAAAAGTTGTACGTGAACACTATGAGTCCGAGACGACCAAAACGCGGATTGAACAATATCTTACGATGTATGCTCATGATCTGCGCCAGACCACGCGCCCAGCGCGAACGCTGGCGGCCGAATACCTTTAATGTTGTAGGGCCTTCCGTCCAGCAAAGCGTAAGTGGCACATACTTTACCGCGTAACGCTTGTTGTTCGATATCATGTAGGCACACATCCTGGTGATGAGGTCCATGTCTTCACCAAAAGACTTAGAGTCGTACCCACCTGCTTTTACAGATATCTCAGTATCGAACATTCCCAAACCACCCGATACATTGGGCACCGAGTTGATGAGGTCCCATCCCATCTTACCCAGCATGTAGGCGCGTATATACTCCATTTCCTGGAAACGGGGCAGGAAGCGGCGCGGAGGACGTGCACGGATCAGCAAACCTTCATCTACGTCGCATGAGTTTACCATACGGAGGGTTGCACCTGATGCAATAACACGCTTGGTGCGATCTTCGCCCGTTTTAGGATCAACCTCGGTAGGCTGGTCCATAAAGGGCTTGATCAGTTTGATGAGGGTATCTTTATCCAGGATACAATCCACGTCTGTGCACAGGTAGTAGTCGTACTTGGCCAGGTTGATACCCGCGTTCGATCCATCTGCCTTACTCTTACCGTTGATCTTATCTATCACCAGCAATTTTTCATATGCCGTATTGGTAGATTTAAATACCCTTTGTATGGGCATACAGTTCAGCTTCTCGCGGAAAGCATATTCTACGTGCACCAGCTGAAACTCATTGATCAACTTTTCCAGCGTATCATCTGTACTACCATCGTTAATGATGATAACTTCAAACTTGGGGTAGTTAAATGTGAGGAGCGAACGGACATTCTGTATAATGGTTACACCCTCATTGAAAGCCGGGGCCACTACTGATATGCCGGGGGCCAGGGGCGATTCCAGGATGATACCATAATCTACCGAGGCATTTTTCTTCATGTACCTGCGGATAGATATAAGCGACAATACTGCCAGCAGTGCATAAACACCCAGCAGCGTTGTACCGTATATGAACACAACAGTCTGGTAAAAGATACCAAGGCTCTCCAAAAGGCTACTGTTGATGATCCAGTTTCGTATCGATTGCATCATGATCTTTCGTAGTTATTTGATGAGAGGGTTCTGGCAATGTTTTATGATCAGCTTCGCTTCTTCTTCAGATGTATCGAGCATCTCCTGCACCATCGCCCGAGACATCGGTGTATTGTGCCTGATCAGTGCGCGGGCTGCATTCATCCTGATATCAAAATTGTACGAGTACAGAAATTCGTTCTTTAAAAACTCCAGGTGCCTGCCCGATGCAATGCGCCCTATCGCCTTCAATATCTCCAGCTGGCAAATAAGCGGTTGGGTGTTGTAGATCTCTATCAGCTTATTTTCAGACTGTTCTGCTGAAAGCTTACCCAGGCAATTAATGGCATCCGCACGAAACACGTGATCTTTATTGTTCAGCAACCCCATTACCGCCGGTATTGCCGACTGCTGATCGTAATGGGCGATCAGTTTCAGGCAAAAGGAAACAATACTCTTATTATCAGAATAACTAACCCAACGCGAGAAGTTGGGTATAGATATCTCTTTGGTAGTAGTAATAATTTTAAACAATTCCAACTGATCCCATGGCAGCAACGGCTCCGTAGCAATATCGAAGAATTTGAAAGGCTCATTTTTACTCAACTGCACATACGCATTTCTTGCTGCTGCGCGCAGTTCGGGCTTCAGGCTGTTCGTCAGGGGCAGAATGGTTACGTCAGATATGGTAATATCCATCTTGGTCAGCTCCATCAATGCCTTTATCTGTATCTCCCAACGCAGGTTCTTCAGTTTATCGAACGACTCTTTGGTCAGTTCCATATCTATATACAACTTACGTAACAGTTCACCTACCTCTCCCCTGAAATTTCTGCGATACTGGATAATAATATCTATGATCGCCTGCCTTACCCACTTGTGCTTAAAAGCAGGATCTTCCAGCGCAGCTCTGTCAAATTCTATTTCGTCCACCGGCAATCGCTCCAGGTTCTCATTCAGCAGCACCTGCTCAGTTATCATCTGCTCTATCTTAGGGCTGATGAACGCCAATCTTTTTTCGTGTACATATGCCTTCCAACGCTTATACAGGATGACACTGTAAGCGATCACAGTGGCAAAAACAGCTACATAAATAAATATGATCGCTATCTCTATAAAGAGCGGAAGATAAATGAACTGTTCGTATGCCGAAAAAATAAGATTGGTCAGGCTGCTAAACATTTGTCTTCGCCGATTTTTTAGTTACCAATTTCGGATTTGAGGTCCGCCTTTCCAATAACTTCCTTACCCTGGCCAGCAATTCCTCTGCCTTTATCGGCTTTTTAAGATAGTCGTCGGCACCGAGTCGGAATGCTTCGGTGATGGTTTCTTCGTTACCTACTGAAGAGCAAACTATAATGCTTACGTGTCTTTTGGTCACGTCATTACGCACTTTGCTCACTACCTCCAGCCCGTTGGCATAGGGCATCATCAGATCGGTTACTACAATATCGTAGTTTTCTGTGTCCAGTTTCTCAAAGGCTTCTTTGCCATCCTTGGCCGTTATCAGGTTGTAACCCGATTTGGCCAGGATACTTCTTATTGCCAGCAGCATAATGCTGTCATCCTCTATAATAAGGATGTTGCCCAATGTTGGGGCCGGGGCTACAGCAGTAGATGTAGCCTCTGGCTGCTTACTATCCGGTGTCTGTTTAGGTTGTGCATCGGTAACAGCGGCAGCGCCAGCAGTCTGCTGGTCTACCTTTGCCCCGGCTTTTTCCGGCTCCTCCTTACTTTTCTTCTTTCTCCTAAAAAACAACAACTCAGTTCAAGATTATGTTAGTAGCTAATATCAAAGGCCTGTGCGCCTCTGTGTCTATTTTTTCTTTGTAACCAGCTTAGCTGAATTTGCCGCACGGTTATCAAGCAATTTCTTAATGCGGATCAGCAATTCACCGGCCATTATCGGCTTTTTCAGGTAATCATCTGCTCCCAACCTGAACGCCTCGGTTATTGTCTCCTCGTTACCTACCGACGATACAACTATTATACTTACATGCCGTTTGGTAGCATCGCTTCGCAACCTGCTTACTACCTCCAGCCCGTTGGCGTAGGGCATCATCAGATCGGTAATAACCACATCGTATTCTTTATTATCCAGTAGTTCGAAGGCTTCTTTACCATCTTTGGCGGTAAGCACCTCGTACCCAGACTTAGTGAGAATGTTGCGAATTGCCTTTAGCATGATGTCGTCATCCTCAATAATAAGTATCGTGGCCATGAATGTATTTTATATTTTGTCAACCAAGTGCACCTGCACATAGTACCGGCACATTACACTCTTCAAAACTAACATTTTCGCACCAATAAAAAAACACGCTACACCGCCATTACCAGATATAACAATATCTTAGTTATAGCAAAACTATATTAATACTTTTTGCCCACAAAAAAATCAGCACCACAAAAACATGTTGTTAACATTTTAACATGTTCAAACGAATAAACAATTTAACAATGTAAAATTCACAAAGTGTAATGAATTACTTTTTGCTCCACCAATCAAAAACAAAAAAATATTTAGTTTTATACTTATACAGAGAAAATAATTAATTTAGGACCTCCGCTTCCGGATACAGGAAAATAAATTTAACATTTAACCAAACCTTTTGGTGTATTTCTCCTGTTTCTATAAAGGCATACTTAGCAATCATAGTTTTATACATAATAGCATGAGAAGAGTGTTACGTTATTTATTATTCGTTACCTGCCTGTTTCTGTGCACAATAGCTGCCAGGGCCAACCACCTTGTGGGTGCTGACTTGTATTACACCTGGATCTCTGGAAATCAGTACAAAGTAACGCTGGTGCTTTATGGCGACTGCGGTTCCGGGGCATCATCTTACACAGCCCTGCCCTCATGTACACCAAAAATATGCGTATTTAACGGCTCTTCTTATATTACTACACTTACGCTAGGCATTCAGGCGCCTATTGGTGCCGAGATCACCCCCGTATGTGCATCACTCATCGGCGGCACGCAATGTAGCGACCCCTTCTCTACTATTCCAGGCATTACCAGGTACATTTATACAGCCACATATACATTGCCTAATACCACCGGTACATGGCGCTTTGTTTTTAACGGTGAGCTGGGTGTAGTTGCCGGTGTTTCCTACAGTGCTGGCCGGGCTACCTCGCTTACCAATATTTCTGTAAGCCCGGTTACCACTATCCGGCTGGAAGCCGCAATTTATAACGCAGTTGCCACAAACTCCAATCCTATCCTTACAGTACTGCCCGTACCGTTTTTCCCCGTTAATAATCCTGACAACTACAATCCCGGCGCAGTAGATGCTGACGCAGATAGCCTCAGTTTCGCACTTACACCTGCGGCAAATGGTACTGGTTCCGGGTGTCCTGCAACTGTGGGTAATGTCCTTTATCTTACCACACCGTATGTATACTCAGCAACCAACCCGTTACAGGTCTCGCCGGGTAGCCTTTCCTTCGATCCGGCAACGGGGCAGATATCGTTCTATCCTAATGCGATACAACGCGCAGTAGTTGTTTATACCATTAACGAATACCGCGCAGGGGCGCTCATTGGCAGCATGCAACGTGAAATGTCTTTTAAAGTGATATCAACACCTGTGCATCCGCCCATTGGCTATATGGGTTCGGTAACTAATCCGGCAGGGGTAGTAGACGACAGCTCGCACTTCCACATTTGTGCCGGTAACGGGCCCTTCGATATATCAATGGGTGTATATTCCGACTCGCCGACGTATAATCTTACAGTCTCCACCACGGGCGTTCCAACAGGCTGCACTTTTACTGTTATTAATAACGGCACACCTAATCCATCGGCAACCATATCCTGGACATCCACAGGTGTAGTGCCTGGTGCTTACACTTTCTTTGTTACCTTCCGCGATGATGCCTGCCCGTTAAATGGCCAGCAAACGAAAGCCTTTACCATTAATATCTATCCTGTACCGAATGTAAACTATACGATCATTGACACCAATAACTGCGCACACGCCGCTGTTGTTTCAATCTCTCCCGGCGGGGCTGGTACCCCATGGACCGTTAAAACACTTGACGCCGCAGGCGTGGCCTTTGATAGCTCCGTATCGGTAACTACGGCCTACCTCGATACATTCGGGACGGGTAACGACACCCTGGTTATTTACAACGCCGCATCGCCAATGTGTAACTCACGTGTGCCTATGACCATTGCGCCACCGGTATTCGTTACTCCTTCGGGAACCCATATCAATCCATCTTATTGTGGCATAAACGACGGCTCAATTACTTTAACGGGGCTAAATTCACTGGAAGCTGATACTTTGCATTACACCTATAATGGCACTCCGATCACCTTACCGATATTTACGTCGTCTACCGGCACCTATACACTTAATAATTTATGTACAGGTACTTATTCCAATGTGTATGTGGAATTCGGTGCATGTACTTCACCGGCCATAGGCCCGTTCGTCCTCACACCACCGCCATTCACCATCAGCAGACTGGAAATAACCAACCCAACCGCATGTGGCCTGAACGATGGTTCCATAAAAATTCGTGGTGTTCACCCCGGCCAATTAGATACAGTGCACTACACACGCGATGGCGTAGCACAGCCTCCGTATTACATATACGTAGGTAGCGACAGTACCATTGTTTTAAATAACCTGGACTCTGCTATTTATGCCAATATTGTAGTTAATACCACTGGCGCATGTCCTAATGCCGCAGGATGTACATCAAATCCGCTTGGCCCTGTAGTACTGCAGGATGTACGCCTGGTTGCCGGCTTTACATTCGAAACACACCTGGGTTGCAGCGGCGATACCGTCTTCTTCACCAATACCTCTGCGCCTTCTGCCAGTACCATACCGCTTACTTACCGCTGGTACTTTGGCGATGGTGGTACGGACACATCTAAAAATCCAACGCACATATACCATCATGGTAGTGCTGCGACCTACAATATCAAAATGTACTTCAGCAACGGACATTGTATAGATAGCGCGCTTAACACTGTAAGTTTCCAGGAACCTGTAAGGGCAGACTTCGTTTCTTCGCCTGACACCTACATATGCCAGGGTGCAGCAGTTGCATTCAGGGATACTTCTGTAGGCACCGGCCTTACCTGGAACTGGTCGTTCGGCGATGGCGGTACAGCTACAGATAAAGATCCGACACACACATTTGTAAACACGGGCACTTACGTAGTAACACTGATATCTACTGACAACATACCTTGTAAAGACACCATTACCAAAGTGGTGCAGGTAGATTCTACTTCTATCATCAGCATGACGGCAAGTGATACAGTTATTTGCCGTGGCGGCCTGGTGACCTTCACCGGAACATATACTGACATTGGCCTTTCCAGTGTTGTATGGTCGTTCGGCGATGGAACAGGCTACACTAATGCCAACCCGATCCAGCATTCATTTGATGCTACCGGTTTGCTGCCCGTTACAATGACCGTGAACTACAGGGCGTGCGGCACTGTAGTAACAACACGCAACATAAAGATATACGACAATCCAACACTTTACCTTGGCCCCGATACGGCAATATGCCCGGGCAGTGACGCTATAGAACTGTACGATCTTGTTAACGTACGCAACCCACTGGCATCCTGGTTGTGGAATACCGGCGAAACTACCCCCAACATCCTTGTAGATAAGCCTGGTTATTACTCTGCTACAGTTACTGTAAACGGCTGTATCAATACAGACACTGTATGGGTAGCCAACGATTGTTATGTAAGCTTCCCTAACATCTTTACGCCAAACGGCGATGGTGTTAACGATTACTTCTTCCCTCGTAACCTGCTGAGCCGCGGCCTGGTAGCCTTTAAGATGGATATCTTCAACCGTTGGGGCCAGAAAATATACTCTACTACCAGCATCGAAGGACAGGGTTGGGATGGTCGCTTTAACGGAGAAATGCAGCCACAGGGCGTATTCATTTACCAGATAGATGCCGTATTTAAAGACGGACAAAAGCTGAGCCGCAACGGCAACGTAACGCTGATGCGATAAAGAAGTTAAAGAGTAAAAAGGTTAAATAGTTAATAAGGCGGGCTTCAACGACCCGCCTTATTATTTATTGCCCGATAATCCAGACACCCTTAACCTTTTAACCTTTTAACTCTTTAACCTTTTAACCCTCAACACTACTTCATCGCCTCCTTATCCTTCTGTAGTTTTAGCATGATATCGCGCAGGCGGGCGGCTTCCATAAAGTCCAGTTCCTTTGCTGCCTTCTCCATCTCCTTCTTGGTTTTGGCTATTTCCTTATCCAGTTGCGCTGCTGTTTTGTATTCTACTTCAGGCTCGGCAGCCATGCTCAACTGCTCATCGTGTATAGCGTACTTGTTGTTCTCGTCATAGCCCTTTATCTCCAGCACCGATGTCTGCCCCATGATCTGCTCTACAGATTTACGCACCGTTTGCGGCGTGATACCATTGGCCAGGTTATGCGCTATCTGCTTATCGCGACGCCTGCTGGTCTCATCTATAGTGCGCTGCATACTCTCGGTCATCTTATCGGCATAGAAGATAACAAGGCCATTCACGTTCCTGGCCGCACGGCCAGCCATCTGGGTAAGCGAACGTTCATCCCGCAGAAAGCCCTCCTTGTCAGCATCCAGTATCGCCATCAGCGATACTTCGGGCAAGTCGAGGCCTTCTCGTAACAGGTTAACACCTACCAGCACATTGATGACACCGAGACGCAGATCGCGCAGTATCTCCACGCGCTCCAGGGTATCCACCTCACTGTGTATGTACTTCGATTTTATGTTGATGCGCTTAAGATACTTATCCAACTCCTCGGCCATGCGCTTGGTAAGCGTGGTTACCAGCACGCGGTCGCCACTGCTTACACGCTTCTCTATTTCATCCAGCAGGTCATCTACCTGGTTAATGCTCGGCCTTATCTCTATTGGCGGATCCAACAAACCTGTAGGGCGCACCACCTGCTCGGCCACTACCCCACCACATTGCTCCAGCTCATACTTACCCGGTGTGGCACTTACAAACACCACCTGGTTCAGCAGCGACTCGAACTCATAAAAATTCAGTGGCCGGTTGTCCAGTGCCGATGGCAGGCGGAAGCCATAATCTACCAGCGTTATCTTACGGCTGCGGTCGCCGCCATACATGCCACTGATCTGCGGTATAGTTACGTGGCTCTCGTCTATCACCAGCAAAAAGTCTGGCGGAAAATAATCGATGAGGCAGAAGGGCCTGGTACCCGGTCTGCGCCGGTCCAGGAAGCGCGAATAGTTCTCAATGCCACTGCAGTAACCCAGTTCCTGCATCATCTCCAGGTCGTAGGTTACGCGTTCTTTTATACGTTGCGCTTCTATATGCTTGCCATTCGCTTTGAAATACTCTATCTGCGCATTCATCTCGTCCTGTATCTCGAAGACGATATTGCGCATCTGGTCTTTGGGCGCTATATACAGGTTGGCCGGGAAGATGGCCGCATTCTCCATCACCAGTATGCGCTTGCCGGTATCTGGCTCAAATGTCTCTATATCCTCCACCTCATCGCCAAAGAAAGTGATGCGGTAACCATAGTCCATGTACGGCAGGTTGATATCCACCGTATCGCCATTCACGCGGAATGTACCACGCGCAAACTCGCCCTGGCTACGGTTATACAGCGAATTGACCAGCATGTGCAGGAAATTGTTGCGCCCTATGCTATCACCCTTCTTAAAACGGATGATGCTGTTGGCATACTCAGCAGGGTTACCTATACCATAAATGCACGATACCGATGCCACCACAATAATATCCCTGCGCCCGCTCAACAAGCTGGATGTGGCCCTGAGCCTCAGTTTCTCCAACTCCTCGTTTATCGACAGATCCTTTTCTATATAAGTACCCGATGTAGGTATATATGCCTCGGGTTGGTAATAATCGTAGTACGATACAAAGTATTCCACCGCATTATCGGGAAAAAACTGGCGGAACTCCCCATACAGCTGCGCCACCAGCGTTTTGTTATGCGTGAGCACCAGTGTTGGCCTGCCGGTTTGTTGTATCACATTGGCCATGGTAAATGTCTTACCCGAGCCCGTAACACCAAGTAATGTCTGGAATTTATCACCATCATTAACACCTTCCACAAGCTGCTTTATAGCTTCTGGCTGGTCTCCTGCTGGTTGATATGGGGATTGTAATTGGAACTTCATGCCTTACAAATTTCGGTAATTTTTGCCGCAGAATACGTTAAATCAAACCTTATAAAAACAAAAGATGCAGCTGTTCGAAGCGGGACGCTTCGAACAGTTTAAAAGAAAAGCCCGTACTGCATGAGCAATACGGGCTTATAAAAATTTCTCTAACTACTTACTTGCCACTCGTATCTATCACATACACGTCCTCATTGTCGTGCTTCATGCGGTAGGTTTCACGGGCATATTGTTCCAGTTTGTTCCTGTCCGTCAGCAGCCCATCACGTTCCGATGCCATTTTGGCTATCTCGCCGTTCAGGTAGGCAATGTTGCCTTTAATGTTATCCAGTTCCTTCTGCTTCTGGCGAATGGACAGCCAGTCGTTCTGGTCGAAATACATACACCACACTACAAACACCAGCGATGTGATGAAGTACTTATTGGCAACTACCTTTAGCAGCTTCTTCCCTAAAACGTTTTTCATGACCGGACAATATTAAATAAGAAGTGTCATGGTTCGTCCTTCGACAAGCTCAGGATGACACGCACCATGACACTTCTTATTTTCTTTCAATTATTTACCAAACTTCAACGCCTTGCCAGGATAGTAAGCAGAACCAGCCAGTTCAGCTTCTATACGCAGCAGCTGGTTGTACTTGGCCATACGGTCGCTGCGGCTTGCAGAACCTGTTTTTATCTGGCCACAGTTCAGGGCAACAGCAAGATCGGCTATGGTTGTATCTTCTGTTTCACCACTACGATGGCTCATAATGGTATTGTAGCCTGCGCGCTGTGCCATAGTTACCGCCTCTATAGTTTCAGTAAGCGTACCTATCTGGTTCACTTTTACCAGCAAGCCATTAGCAATATTTTCTTTCACACCCTTTTCCAGGCGGGTAACGTTAGTTACAAACAGGTCGTCGCCTACCAGCTGCACCTTGTTGCCAAGGGCATCGGTCAGCATCTTCCAGCCTTTCCAGTCGTCTTCAGCCATACCGTCTTCAATGCTCACGATAGGGTATTTCTTGCACCAGTCAACCCAGTAAGCCACCAGCTCTTCGCTGCTCATCTTCTTACCGCTGCTCTTGTGGAAGTGGTATTTTTTGTCCTTATCATTCCACAGTTCGCTGTTAGCAGCATCCATGGCTATGTTCACCTGGCTGCCCGGCTTGTAACCAGCCTTTTCTATAGATTTCAGTACTATCTCTATCGCTTCTTCGTTGCTCTGTATATCAGGAGCAAAACCACCTTCGTCGCCTACGTTGGTAGAAAAACCCTTGCCCTTCAATACGGTCTTCAGGCTGTGGAATATTTCCACCCCCCAGCGCAAACCTTCTTCAAAAGTAGCTGCGCCGCTAGGCACCACCATAAATTCCTGGAAGTCGATCTTGTTATCTGCGTGCGCACCACCGTTCAATATATTCATCATTGGCACCGGCAGTGTGTTGGCATTAACGCCGCCCACATAGCGGTACAGCGGCATGCCTACGCTCTGTGCAGCAGCCTTGGCCGTGGCCAGGCTCACAGCCAGTATAGCATTGGCACCCAGCTTGCTCTTATTGTCAGTGCCGTCCATTTCCAGCATCAGGTTGTCTATACCCTTCTGGTCGGTAACATCCTGGCCATAGAGCTCTTCGGCCATTATTTCATTTACATTATTTACTGCTTTCAGAACGCCCTTACCAAGGTATTTCTTCTTGTCACCATCGCGCAGTTCTACAGCCTCGTGCTTGCCGGTGCTGGCGCCGCTCGGCACAGCCGCACGGCCTATAAGACCCTCGCTTGTGTGTACATCTACCTCTACCGTAGGGTTACCACGGCTATCGAGCACCTGGCGTGCAATAACATCTGTAATAAAACTCATAAATGTGTAATTTTTGCCAAAAGTAAAAAGATACGGTCACATATCGAAGTGAAAAATAGTGAATAAGGGGAAATGTGTCAATTGTTTAATATCAAATTATCCGGCCGAATTACACAGAAAACTTACGGAACAAACGTAACTTTGCCATTTGTTTTTATGAAATAGCTGCGTGAAAGATCCATATTTAACATCAGATATTTCTCCCGTGGTTGATAAGATAATGCCATTATCGCATCAGTGATCATCTGCTTGGAAAGCAAATTTTCATCTAATTTTCTTAGTCTACCGTCATTGGTAGCTATCCTAATGTCATTCAATTCATAATAGGCAAGCGTATCCTTCTGAGAAACCACAATATTTCTCAATCTTATCCATATTTTACCATCGGGTATTGATTTAGAGTTAAGGTCGTGTACCAGTTTTGTTACTATCTTTTGCTGCAATTTTTTGCTAACATGAAAAGGTACGGATTCCTTTCTGATAGGTATACCATTTATGAGTATAGGCTCATAAATTATATGTTTTCGTACAGTTACGTAGCCCGTGACCGGATCTGTTAATGTGTCCACATCAAATCTAGCAGTTCTATGTAGAACAACTTTGTTTTGTTGGAACACGACAGTTGTATCATTTAATTGTGTTTGCCCTGCACAAAAAACAGGAACCAAACATAACACCATCAACACGGTTGATATGCATACTACAGTCCTTAGAAACATAATTGACAGTTTATATAAAATTAATATTCATTACCCTGCCCGACAACTAATGTATCACCCACCTTCCGCAACCACCCCAACACCCGTGGATACTGTATCATCCACTTATCATTAACGTGGTTTAGCCGGAAGGTATCTCTTGAGTTAGCGAAAGGACCCGGGTTCTGCTGGATGATGCACAGGTTGCTGTCCGAGGCCCAGGCCACAATAGCCACATGCCCGTAAGGGTTGCCCTTATGCCCGTCAAATATCAGCAGGTCTTGTGATTGCGGATGTGTTTTGCTGCCATTGCTGTACTGCATCAATCCCCGCTTGGCATTGAAAGAGCTATCGCCGAGCGTTGCATCGTAAAAGTCCTTCGCATTACCGTAGGCATCGGGCATCTTATGGTTCAGTCGCTGGTAGTAATAGCGCTTCACAAACTCTACGCATTGGTATTTCATGCCTATGTTATAGCCATCGGGCGCAGTATCACGTCCATCAGTATGGCCCACCATCCCGTTATAGTACACCATTATACCGTTCAGGCTATCCAGCGCCTGGCCCAGCTGGTACTTATTATTAGGGTTAAAGCTGCTCTTGTTAAGATAGTATGCGGCAATGCCGGCAGTTGCCAGAACAACACCCGCAATGATGGTTATTTTATAGAAGAGTTTCATTGACTATTGAAAATTACGATTTTATCACAACCATTGCCACTATTTTGGACAGGTAAAGCCGACAGGTTACATTTGCCATATGCGCATTTTTATGCTTCGTTTTTGCTTGCTGCTATTGGTATGCTACATACCCCGGCATAGCCATGCCCAAAACAAAGATGCACTTACCGGCTATGGGTTCGAGTTCAATGCGTTTGCGGGTCATGTCATTAAACACTCATCCAAGTTCCACCTGCCACTGCCCGACCGCTCGACCGGCTTCGACATAAATATGGTGTACAAATGCAGCGGGCGCAAGCCATGGGAGGTATGCCGCAAGTATCCTACCATAGGCCTGGCTGTTGCGTATACCAATTACGGTATAGACTCTGTTTACGGCCGTTGCTTCAGCATATACCCCAACCTGGTCATTCCGCTGATCACCAGTAAGCATTTTGAATGGACCATGCGCATTGGCGATGGTATGGGCTATGTAACTAAAAAATATGGCCGCAACCCTATATCAGACACCATGAACAATGCCATAGGCAGCCATATTAACGACTATGCCAGCTTCATGACCGACATCCGTTACATAGCCAATGAGCATTGGGATATACAGGCAGGCTTCAACTTCAGCCATATATCTGATGCCTCCTATCATCAACCCAACCTCGGCATCAACCTGTATGGCGCACATATCGGGTTGCGGTACTTCCCGGTAAGTTCTAAGCCCAAACATACTGTTTGCAAGTCGGACCCGTTAAAAGACAGGTGGCTGATACAAACCCGGTTAGGCATAGCCTTTAACCAGATAGAAGCCCCGCGTGGGCCCACCTACCCCATATACCTGGCCACATTATATGCCAGCAAGCGCTGGAGAGAAAAGAACAAAGCCTACTTCGGGGTCGACTATTCTTACCACGAATCCATTTACGCCTTCCAGCGCAACAATGAAGCCAACGTGGGCAACGAAGCGGCACACTCCTACAAGGCTGCTGTACTGGCCGGTAACGAGTTCCTGTTTGGCAGGGTGGGCATTATCTTACAGGTGGGTTACTACGTAGTTGGCTCAGCCATGAAGATGGATAAATACTACGAGAAAATAGGCGGCCACTACTATATTGTGCAAAAAGAAAAAGGACCCATAAAAGAAATGTATCTTACCGGCTTCTTAAAAACCCATAAAACAATAGCCGAACTGGCTGAGTTTGGATTTGGGTTTGGGTTTTAACACAAGTTAATCAGGGTGCTGTAGCACTTACAATTCATTCAATGACCAAAACAACACTCCCCGATACCGTAGTACCTTATTGCGCGGCACATACCAGTGCCGAAGATGATGTGCTGAAGGCACTGAACAGGGAGACCAACCTCAAAGTGCATGGTGCTGTAATGATCTCGGGCCATCTGCAGGGTACGTTCCTGCAGATGTTCAGCAGGGCTGTAAAGCCAAGGCGCATATTAGAGATCGGCACCTTTACCGGCTATTCGGCCATCTGTATGGCAAGGGAATTAGCCGAAGACGGCATGCTGCATACCATAGACATAGACGAAGAACTGGAATACCTTACCGATAAATACTTCAAAAAAGCAGGCCTTCGCGATAAGATAGTAACGCATATAGGCCAGGCGGCAAACATCATCCCCACTATCGATGAACAATTCGATCTGGTATTCATAGATGCAGATAAAAGCAACTACGGACTTTATTACGACCTCGTGTTCGACAAGTTAGCGCCCGGAGGCACTATAATAGCAGATAATGTGTTGTACGAGGGAGATGTAACACTGCCGCATGAGCAGAAGAGCAAGAACGCCCGGGCCATGCACGCCTTCAACGAAAAGATAATGGCCGATGACCGCGTACAGCAAATGATACTGCCCATGCGCGATGGACTTATGCTGATACAAAAAAAGTAAGCAGCCAATGAAGAACCTCATCTCCCTTATCAGCTGTTTCGTTATCTGTGCGGTATTGGTTACTTACCGTGTCGTGAACATTACGCCTGAGCAGCCACTGAAGGTCACTTATTGGGATGCCAATGGTTACTACCTGTACCTGCCCTCCATCCTTATCTACCACAATTATACGCAACTGCATTGGGCCGATAGCATAGACCGTAAGTACAACGTATCGGGCGGCAACGGCATGCAGGCGCAGAAAGCCGATAATGGCAACTATGCTTTCAAATACCTGGGCGGTGTGGCCATAATGGAGCTGCCCTTCTTCTACATAGGTCACTTTATAGCGCAGCACTGTCACTACCCTCCCGATGGTTTCTCCCCTCCTTATCAATACGCGCTGGGCTTCGGCATTATCCTGTACAGCTTTATAGCGCTATTGGTGTTGCGCACGGTGCTACTATACTACTTCAGCGATGGAGTTACGGCGGCAACGCTGCTCCTCACTACACTGGCCACGAACTATATACAATATGCAGCTGTAGATAACGGGCAGAGCCATGCGTATATCTTCCTGCTGTATGCACTTATACTGTATGCTACGCTGTTGTGGCATCGCAAGCCATCTATAGGCGCTGCATTGGCCATAGGCTACCTGTGCGGATTAGCCACCATAAGCAGGCCCACAGAAGCCATCATCATCTTCATCCCCATTATGTGGGGCATGCAATCGGCAGAGGCTAAACGGGCCAAATGGCAACTGGTAAAGCAATATAAGTACCACGTCATCATAGCAGCTATTGCCGGCATCATTGGCATATTGCCCCAGCTCATTTACTGGAAGCTCGCCACTGGCTCCTTCATCTACGACGTTGGCAGTAAGTGGGTGTTCCTGAATCCCTGGTTTCGCGTGTTGTTCGGGTTCGAGAAAGGATGGTTCATCTATACGCCCATTACAGTATTATTCATTATGGGCATGTTCTTCATGCGCCGGTTTCCGTTCCAGAAGTCGGTATTATGGTTCGGCCTGCTCAATATCTACATCATCATAGCGTGGGACGACTGGCGCTACGGCGGCAGCTATTCTACCCGCGCCCTGGTACAGAGCTATCCTGTGCTGGCACTGGCCATGGCAGCTGCCATACAGTACATCATCGGCACCAAGCTTAAATGGTTGCTGGCTACTGCATCGCTCTATCTTACCGGCGTCAACTTCTTCCAGTTGTGGCAGTACAACCAAACCGTCCTTCATTTTAACGACATGAACCGCCGCTACTATGATCGCATCTACCTTAATGCCCATCCAACACCTGTAGATATGAGCGTACTGGATAGCAACGATGTGCTGGACAACACAAAGTCATATACCCAACAGCAGGTCGCTACGCTGTATCCAACACCATTACACTCCCGTGCCGACTCAGCGGCAATACTGGTGAGCAATGTAGCCATCACCACCGATGGCCCCGATAACTGGCTGAAGACGGAAGCCAGCATCAATACAGATAATGTATGGCTGGCCTATCTTAATATGGACCTGAGCACCGGCGATAGTACCATTCACCGCAGGGTACGCCTGTTCAATGCTATCAGTAAAGCAGGCCGGGACAACAACTATGCGTTCTGGGTCCATATCCCCAAGGGTATAAAACAAGCTAAACTGACTATGTCCGTTACCTCCGATGGCACTACAGGTCGGGTTAACTCATTGAAAATAACACGCTTTTCAAAGTAAAGCTTTGGCAAATAACGTATTTTAGCATCCATGGCAAAGAAGAAGAAAAAGTCGCGGTTACCGCTCATCATCATAATTGTTGTTATCTTGGTCGGGCTTATAGCTGCGTACAAGATACTGGGCCCTAACAGCAGCAAGGAACAATACCTGTACGTAAAGACCGGCACCACCTACGAGCAGCTGTTGAAGCAACTGGAGAACGGCTATGTGAACGACATTAACAGCTTCAACTTCCTGGCCAAGCGCGCCGGCCTGCCCGACCATATCCATGCCGGTAAATACCAAGTGAAATGGGGTATGACCAACTACGAACTGGTAAAAAAGCTGCGCAATGGCCGGCAGATACCGGTAAAGCTGGTCATCAACAAACTGCGTACCAAGGCCGACTTTGTACATATGCTATCTACCAACCTGGAGGTGGATTCTGCCGAGTTGACCGAGCTGATGCGCAACCGCGAATACCTGGCCAAAATGGGACTGGATACTAACACGGTAATGTGTGGTGTGCGCCCCGACACCTACGAGTTTTACTGGAACACCACTGCCGATAAAGCCTTTAAGAAGATACAAGCCAACTATAGCCGCTTCTGGACAGACGAGCGCAAGCAGGACGCCAAAAGCCACGGCCTGACGCCTGTACAGGCCACTATCATGGCATCTATAATAGACGAGGAAAGCAATGTACCTGCCGACAAGCTGAACATAGCCAGCGTATACCTGAACCGTATGGACAAAGGCATGAAGCTACAGGCCGACCCAACGGTTAAGTTCGCCATTGGCGACTTTAGCATCAAGCGCGTTACAGGAGCTATGCTGCAAACCGAGTCGCCCTACAACACCTACCGCAATACAGGTCTGCCTCCGGGCCCTATCTGCACACCATCCAACGGATCTATAGAGGCGGTATTACAGGCCCCCAAGACCAATTACCTGTTCTTCTGCGCCAAGGCCGACCTGAGCGGAGCATCGGTATTTGCTGCTACTGATGCCGAGCACCTGCAGAACGCGCGGGCTTACCAGCAGGCACTGAACGCACGGGGCATACATTAGAAAGTCAAAACAACACCATGACCAAAGCCATTGTATCTATCTGCCTGTTGCTGCTAGCCTTTTGCAGCCACAACGCTGGTGCACAAAGTACACCTTATGGAGACAACACAGCTACGGGCAGGTACATAACGCTAAATGGAGTAAGACACTACTACGAGGTATATGGCCAGGGCCAGCCAATGCTGTTGATCCATGGCAATAGTACCGGCATTAAGGGCTGGGCTGCACAAATAGAGTACTTCTCTAAAAAGTATACAGTTTATGCTATAGATTGCCGGGGAAGAGGTCACTCAGAACTGGGCACCGATACGCTAAGCTATCTGCAACAGGCTAAAGATATGGCAGCCTTTATACAGGCCACGAACATCGACTCTGTTTGCGTAGTGGGCAAGAGCGACGGTGGGATCATCGCCATATTGATGGGCATATATTACCCGCAGCACCTGTCCCGGATAGTAGCCTTCAGCGCCAACATGTGGCCCGACACCACTACCCTGTATCCCGCTACAGTTAACGAAATACATGCCGAGAGAGTAGAAGCTGAAGCAATGCTGGCCAACAAAGACACCTCCAGGAACTGGCACCTCATAAGCCAGCGTAACCGCATGATGGAATTTCAGCCACATATTTCCGCTGCCGATCTGCACCGGGTAACCATACCCGTATTGGTCATATCTACAGACAGGGATGTTATAAAGGAAGAACACACGCTCTTTATTTATAAGAATATACCACGGTCGCATCTGTGCTTCCTGGCCGGGGAAACACACCATGTACCTAAACAACACCCGGCTATGTTCAATAATGCTGTAGACAAATTCCTATCGGAACCATTCCGGGAACAGAGTTATCGGTTCAACTAGATATATGCATACGGCGCACTCCACTCCAAGCTTCAACTTCACCATCAATAGCAGCCTGCCTGTTTCGCAGGCATTCCTATCGCTGGGCTTGACTGATTTTACGGGTGCTGCGGCGTATGTAAAGGCGCTACCCTATGCCCGTAACCACAACAAAACTGATATCCTTTGCCCGCTGACAGAGCAATGTGGCACATGCAGCACCAAGCATGCCCTGCTAAGGCAACTGGCAGCAGAGCACAACCAGGACAACATACGGCTTACCATGGGCATCTTTAAAATGAATGCCCGAAACACACCCGAAGTAGCCGCCACGCTTACCAGGCATTCGCTGGAGTATATCCCTGACGCGCATTGCTACCTGACCATAGGCAACCATATAGCCGACTATACCAAACAGGAATGGACCACCTCCGCCTTTGCAGCCGACCTGCTGCAGGAAACCTATATACAGCCACACCAAACCGGCGACTATAAGGTAGCGCTGCACAAGGCGTACCTAAACAAATGGCTTTTGAACAACCCGCAGATACCTTATACGCTTGATGAACTATTTGCTATACGCGAGGCGTGTATCAAAGACCTGTTTACCCACAAATAGCCATACCATGCTACACATCACTAACACCGCTATACTTACAGAAACACAAAAGCAGGCTGCGCTACGCTTGTGGAACAGTGAGTATCCCCGCCAACTGGCGTACAACGACATAAGAGAGTTTGATGAATACCTGGACCGGCTGGAACAGGCAACGCATTACCTGGCTTTGGATGGGGACTGCATTGTTGGCTGGCTGTTCACCTTTAACCGGAATGATGAACGCTGGTTCGCGATCATTATAGACAGCACCGTGCAAAAGCAAGGTATCGGATCGGGCTTACTGAACCATGCCAAACAACAGGAGCCTATCCTCAACGGCTGGGCAGCCGACCACAACAACGATATAAAGAGCAACGGAGAGCCCTACTTATCTCCCCTGCAGTTCTATATAAAGAACGGCTTTGAGGTACTGCGCGACGTCCGGCTGGAGACAGATCACTTGTCTTTAGTGAAGATCAGGTGGGCGGCTAAGTAAGCGCAACGGACAACTGTTGTACTTTTGCCTGCGTGGTGGCACACTTTTTACCGCGCATGGTTTTGAATGATGAAAAATATACTCGTATACCTTGTTGTTGCTGTTGCCTGTATCACGCTGCTGGATAGCTGCCTGGTGTTACGCGAGAATGCCAAGTACAACTTTAACGACGGTGTGTATACCACCAAGCGTTTCTCTAACGAGGAGGTATACGTGCTGCATGTGGACGAGGATACACTTGCGGTGTTCCCCGTAAAAGAATACCCCGACTCTACCGCTATCATTACCGCCAAGCGGGTCAATTATACCCCGGTGCAGCGCCGTATTAAGGACAATAAAATGTTGCATACCTTCTACAAGCCCTCTGCCGACTTTGATATTATGACCATACCGCTGAAGTACCGCCCTGCGGCACACCCGTTGCCCAACCAGCTTACCACCAACTTTAATGGTGCATTGTTTGGGGGCTACCGCATAGATGCTTACCGGCTGAGATATAAACGCACTCCCCTGAATGTGTACAAGCAGAATGTACACCATATCGGGTACAGCGGCGGACTTTACCTGGGCATTGGCAGCACACTCATTACCCCAGTTGTCATTAAAGATCCCAACTTCAACCTGGAGTATGAAGGGGTTATCCTATCATCGGGCGTGGCGGTGAATATGGCAGTAGAGAAGATAGCTTTTGGCGTGGCTTTCGGTTTCGACCACCTTATGGACCGGTATGCAAGCGAGTGGATATACCAGGGCAAACCGTGCATGGGCTTTACGCTGGGGCTTGACCTATATTAAACGGCGGTCAGGAGACCGCGACCTCTAAGGGCGTAGTCGGGAGACTAACGCCCAGCCCCACTACATTATATCTACTGCAGTGTTATGAATGCTTTACCAATGTAGTCGATTATATCACCTGCTACCAATGCTTCCTGGGATAGCGCCTGTGCGGCGAGATCGCCCGCCATGCCGTGTAGATATACGCCAAGCATGGCCGCCTGTTGTGGTGTATAGCCCTGCGCCATTAGCCCGGTGATAATGCCGGTCAGTACGTCCCCGCTGCCACCCGTTGCCATACCCGCGTTGCCGGTCATGTTGTACCAGCATTCTCCCTCGGTATTGATAATAGCAGTATGATGACCCTTTAGCACAATATTGATATTATAGCGCATGGCCTGTATACGTGCATTATCTACTTGTATCATGGTATTGGTGTTATCGCCGAACAGCCTCGAGAACTCACGCGGGTGCGGGGTGATCACCGAATCCTTGGGCAATTTACCCAGCAGATCCGGGTTAGCTGCAATAATATTCAGTGCGTCAGCATCCAGTACCACCGGCTCTTTGCAGGCCTCAAGGAAAGTGCTCAGCGCTTGTGCCGTGCTGTAGGCAGTGCCCATACCCGGGCCCAGGCCCATTACCTCGAAATGCTCCCAGTTGGTTATGGCTTCCAGGCTCTGCGCTCCATTGGTCAGGCACATGGCTTCCGGCACAGCGGTTTGCATAATGCTATAACCACACTCCGGTACCAGTGCTGTTACCAGACCAGCGCCGCTACGCAATGCGGCCCTGGTAGTGAGCACCATAGCGCCTATTTTGCCATAGCTGCCACCGGCCAATAGTACGCTACCATGCATGCCCTTGTGTGCAAAAGGATTGCGGACCTTGAAGAAAGACAGTAAATCTTCGCGCTCCAGTGTGCGATATTGTGTATGTGTGGACTGGATGAATTCTTTATCCAGCCCGATATCTACGATATGTAAATTACCAGCCGCCGGTGCAGATTCCGGGTGCAGGAAGCAGCGCTTATACAACTGGAACGTCAGTGTATCGTTGGCACGCAGAACTACGGCATCGGCATCCACGGCTATATCGGCCGGCAGGCCGCTGGGTATGTCTATGGCTACCTTGTGGTTGGTCATTTTATTTACCCGCTCTATAAAAGCGGCTACCCAACCTTCTACCGGGCGGCTAAGGCCACTGCCCAGTATAGCATCTACCAGCACCACATGCTGTGGCAGATCGGTAATGAATGCACCGGGTTCTACCACCGTTACCAGTTGCGCATCCTTTTGCTGCAGCCGCTGCAGGTTGGCTGCGCAGTCTGGCGATAACTCCTTGCCAAAGTTCAGCAGGAAGGCCTTTACGCCATAGCCACGCTGGTGCAGCAGGCGGGCAATAGCCAGCCCGTCGCCACCATTATTGCCCGGGCCGCACAACACTACAAAAAGCGCCTCGCGGGAGAAATTACTTTTCAGCCAGTCTACACACCGTGTAGCGGCACGCTCCATAAGGTCGGCCGATGTGATACGCGATGTTTTTATGGTGTAGGCATCGCATTCTTTTATCTGTGCGGCTGAGAAGATCTTCATGGTATAAAATTATGGCAGAAATTGTGGATTTGCTTGTCTGAACCTTGATTTGTGGGATTAAAGGATTGGCAGGATTACCTTTTTAAAAAATGTGCAAAATCGGATAATGTTAGCATTGATTGTTAATAGGTTATGAGATTGGGACCGGGTCATGGAGTTGTCTGAACCTGGATTGGCCAGAATAAAAATTAGCAGAATTGTTTGCCAGTTGCTCTTAACGTTTCCCGTAGTGCTCAGTTCGTTTTCAAAAAAATTGCACAAACCGGGTCATGGTAGCGTTGATTTTTAAGGTGTTATGAAGTTACGACCGGGTGTTAGAGTCATCGGAGATAATTTATAGCATCAATGATAAGCTTAATTCCTTTGTATTGAGTTATTCTAAGCTGGGCATTAGTGTTGGTAATTGCCGCAAATATTCGGCGTGTTGAAGTGTCTTTTTCATATTGGAAAGGCATTTAAGGTAGCACAAAGATACAACTTACAGGAGGCCTTTACCAAATAAAAGATATGCACAAAATGACGGTAGGAGCATGGCCATCGACTTATTAAAATATACAATTTAAACAAAATAAAATTCATTTCATAGTTCAAAATGAGCATTTCGGGCTGTAATAGCAGCGTTTCGTCAAATTTCTGTTTCGCTATTCCTTGACGATCATAATTTGGCAGAAAATAAACAAATATTATCACGATGTTAAACCTAAATCGGCTTCTCTTGGCGTTAAGTTTTTTTTTACTTATTTGCTTCTCAAAATCCTTTAATGCCATAGGACAATGCGTTTGTTCCAATTGTCTGTCCATTCCAACCTATTCTGTCGATGACGTTTGCCCCGGAGCTACGGTCAACCTACATCCGACGGTAGTCGGGTTAGACCCTGACCCGACACTACCTGTAACCTATACATGGACTGGCCCTGGAAGTATAAGTACGCCTAATGCGCTGACTACTGATGTAACTTTACCTGCTATTGCAGGGCCATCAACATACAACCTGACCGTAACAGGATGGTGCAGTAATATTGTTCCCAATGGCGATTTTGAAGCGGGCGGCCCCGATTTTTACTATGCTCCTTGCTGTTATACCTATGGCACCTCCACTACAGGGTCTGTAGTTGTTACTAATATACCACCAGCATTAACTGGTCCATTTTCATATTGTAACTTGCCTAGTTACCCAGCTGGAGCAGCAGACCACACCTCTTATGGTCCTGGCAACTATTTGCTTGTAGATGGCGCAACATCCGGCACGACTAACGTTCCTTTCTGGAGGAAGCAGCTTTATATTTGCTCCAATACAACCTACACATTTTCCATATGGGTTTCTGTTTTCGATATTCAATTCAGCGGTGGGCCTATAATAAAGGTTCGATTAGGTAATGTTATTACTCCACTTCAGTGGACTCCTGGCCCGTTTAACACTTGCGATGCTAGCTGGCATCAATATACAGGTACATTCACTTCAGGAAGCACGCCGGGAATCGACTGTGGCAATATTGATCTTTCAATAAGTGATGAGAATAAAGCAGGGTATGCAAATGATTTTGCGGTTGACGATATTTCTTTAAAGAGACAATCAACTGTGTCCACGAGTGTTACAGTGACACCCGACCATTCACCCATTATTGATGCGATCACAACCACCTGTCTGTGTTCGGGCATTACTGAAAGCCTGACAGTGACAGGGGCTACCGGTGATGTTGTTAAAGTAAAGATACACAGCGGCAGCATCTCAGGTTCTGTTGTATGGTCTACACCTGGCACAGGGTATACCATACCAACCGGCGGTACGGGTAATATAACCATTTTACCGTCGCTGGCGCCGGGCACTTATGTTGCAGAGATAACTGAAGTTAAACCGTCCGGCTGTCCTGTGTTTGTACCTGTATCCATTCCTCAGACATTTACCGTATATCCATCGGGCGGTGCCGGTACAGTCAACGGGCAGACCACAATATGCAAGGGCAGCACAGCAACTTTTACATGTTCTTTACTTCCGACATTCACAGGTCTATGGACCAGTAGTAATACCTCGGTAGCCCAAGTAAACAGCAGTACAGGAGTAGTTCAAGGTATCGGCGCAGGAACTGCTATAATAAGCTTCACAACTACCAGTGCTTGCTGCGGCTCCAATACGACCACGCTCAGCGTTACGGTATTAAATACTGATCCGGGCGTCATCGGCGGGCCCAGTCATAACGTATGTGTAAATAACGATCTGGCATTGACCGAAACAGTAAGCGGCGGCGTGTGGACAGCAAGCAATAGTCATGCAACAGTAAACAGTTCAGGCGTTGTGCATGGCGTGAGTGTTGGTGCAGTGACCATAACTTATACTGTAACCGGCCCTCCTCCGACAAATTGCGTTAACTATACCACCTATGATGTAAATGTTATTACGACACCGGCAGCACCAATTATTACATCAGCGCTTCCATGCCCTTCTGTGTGCGTGGGTGGCACAGCTAATTTTACAGGTACCCCGGGCGGCACTTCAACTTATCCGCCTACGTGGACGGTGACAGGCGCTGCATCGTTAGCCTCATCTACATATACGTTTCCTTCAAGCACAGCAGTTGTGGCAGGTGGATCTACTGTAGGGGCAGGCCTTATCTTATATACTGTGCAAAACGAATGCGGCTCCAATTCTACACCTATGAAAATAACAGTAGTGGACAACCCTGTTGTGGAAGTGCATGATGAGAATGGGGGCACAAGCGGCACCATGTGCCAGGAATGGGCTGTATCGTTATATTATAGCCCCGCAGGCGGATTATGGAGCACCAGCGATGCAACTGTGGCATATGTATCTGGCCTTGGCGGCATTGTTGCTGTAGGGCCCGGCACAGCCATACTTACCTATACTTATACAAGCCCTACCTGCCCTAATTGTGTGGGCACAGCAACTTACACCATAACGGTGTATCCTACGCCTGTGGCCAGCATCACCTCTGACCCGGCTGGATATGGTAGTCCGCTGACGGTAATGTCGTGCGGAGATCCGATCAACCTATATGCAACAACCAGTGTTACCAGCCCGGATGTTATAACAGAAATAAACTGGTGGGCAGCAAGCGGAGGATTGGCAGGCACAGGTAGCAGTATATCTGTTACCCCTCCCTTTTATCCCTATACATATACATTAGGGGTAGCTACAAATCATAAATGTGTAGCCAATGCCACCGTAACGGTGATCAAGTCTCAGGCACCATGTGTGTGCAGCTATGGCGCGGGCTCTGCTCCATTTTCACCATTCGGCGCTTCGGGAACAGTTACCGGCGGCACCTACAGCGGCAATTTTGTGCTGAATAATGATGTGGTCATCAATGGCACAGTAACACTCAATAATTGCGTAATAGCCATAGCAGCCGGCAAGACCATAAAGGTATCACCCAATGCCAAGTTAATCATCAATGGCAGCCACCTTTTTTGCTGTGCGCCCGATATGTGGCAAGGTATTGTCCTGTTATCAAGTGGCACTACACCATCTGGAAAACTGGAATTACTGAACAATACCTTAATAGAGGATGCAGCAATAGGTGTTTCGATACCTAACCCGGTTGCTATAGCAAGCTATTTACCAGGTTCCTCTACTACTAACCTCATCCTTTATTCTCATGGCGCTACCTTCAACAAAAACACCGTGGGCATACAGGTGAGCAATTATAACGCCATCTACACATATTCTTCAGATATAATCTTTAATCCAAGTTATCCATTCCACGTTGAGAACACAGTATTTACCAGCCGACAACTGAATGGTTATACAACAGGTGGCACACCGGCCACAACATGGCCTATGGTATGGCCTGCGGCATCGGGTACATCAACCGCATTCAAAGCTTCATGGGCCAGCGGCAATCCCTATTCACCCAACTACTATATTGACAGGCCGGGGGTGTATCCTGCGACCACATGTAATAACGGCAGTAATGCATTTGCCGGAATATTCCTGACGAACGTTGGCAACGTGGTAGCCAGCGGAGATCCGGGAACTGAACAGTATAGCTTATTTACGAATGGTGCGATACCGACAACAGGAAATGCTCAGCTGAACATGTTTGACCATCTTCAGTATGGCATAAGGGCGGAAAACAGTAGTTTATTGAGCCGTAACAGCGTGTTTATGCATATTGGTTTTGTAAGCAGGCAATATGCACCTAATGGCCATGGCATCTCTTTCATTTCCGATGCTCTGGTCCAAAGAAAATTAAATGTTTATGGCCAAAGCGCTACCAGTAACAACTCTTTTTATGACTGCTCGCAAGCCGTATATGCTGTAAATCCGTACTACCTGTATGGCACACAATCGAGGATATATAGCAATCACCAAAGCACAGTGCTGGGAGATGGACAAGGCCGATACGGATATAATGTGCAAGGCTACAGATACTATATGATCAAAACGACAAACAACTGGATCAATAACATCCATACCGGCATCAATATAATTACCACTACCGCGCCCGTGGGTAGCCTGGGGTCTATGATAGGACAAATAACGGTAACGGGAAATAACATACAAGCTACCACTGGTGGAACTGCACCTACTACCACCTATAAAGAGTATGTATACCGAGCAGTTGTTGTACAGGGACTGCCAATGGGCGGTGGCGATAACATTGTGCCAGGGGCACAAGTTAATGTGAATTCGAACCAGTTAAAATATGTATACAACGGCATATATCTACAGGGACCGTATGCGCAGCAGTTTGTTATGACCAGCAGCTATAACAATATAATTTTGACTCCTGATAATACGGCACTACCTGCTTATACACAAACCGGCATTTCGCACAACTCGACTATGTATGGATACACCGTTAGCAATAATATTAACGGGCCCGGATATCTGACACCAGTACCGGCATGCTACGGCACTACACTGCCCTATACTACTGCAGGAAGACTGATAGAAGGCATTTATATGTTCAATGCGATAAACCAACAACTGGAATGCAACCAGGTGACAGACGTGAATACAGGGTTCCATTTTAAAGGTACCAACTCGGGTATGGACTGGATAGGCAATTCTATGACACGTAATGCCTACGGCATGGTGCTGGACGGAGATATATCATCGCAACCAGCTGGCAGCGGCCTTACTACCGGAAACAAGTGGATGACAACAACGGGCAGCGGATGGTCGAGCTGGGCTGCGCCAAACAGGCAGACTTATGTGGTAACCGGAGCAACGGCTGCCGGATCGCCTATGAACGTTCTCAGTGGAGTTTCCATGCAGATACCTACAAATAATTATGCTGAAGTCCCCGGTATGCAATATCAGTCTCCAACAAGCATTATAATATCGAGCCTGGGCAACGCAACCTGCGGAACTTCACCAACGGGGATACCCCTGATGCGCAACGGACATATACAAACTGCACAAAAACAGCTTTTTTATAACACAGATGTACACGTAAAGCAGAAGAACTGGATAGCGCAGAAAGCCCTGTGGGATGCGCTGAAAGACGACACTACTGCAACTGATAGCTCAGCAGTATTACAGTCGTTCTGGAACATGGGACAAAGTAGCCGCTACCAATACCTGAACAGCATTAACAGCAATATAGTACAGATGAACTATGGCCTGGCACATGCTCAACTGGCAGCCCCACTGGACACACTGGCCACTAGCGACAGCGACGCAGTAACGGGAGCTATTATGGCAGACGACGTGGATGCCGACAACGTAGTGTATAATTACAAGAAATACTATGAACTGCTACTGCGCTATATGGAAGATACCCTGACCACAACAGACAGCGTATACCTGCGCCACCTGGCAGAAAAATGCCCGGATGTAGATGGTGCCGTTGTATATAATGCCAGGGCACTATACAGCCTGGTATTTAATGACATGCAAATATTTAATGATGGTGGCTGTGGCGCCGTGGAAATGCCACCGGCAGAGCGCAATGCAGGGGCAACAGGAGTAAAAGACATCAATAGTATAACCGGGCAGCAATATAACTTGTACCCCAACCCCAGCGACGGGCATATAATACTAATGCAAACTAAAACAGACAACAGGGACATACTGGCAGAGGTACTTACTGCAACGGGAACGAGCATTTTACGCCAACAATTGCACTTTGAAGACCGACAGGCGGCTATAAATGTAACCAAGGCCCCGCCAGGCATATATATACTTATACTTGCTGATGGAGATGGTACGCGTTATACCCTTAAGTTTGTAAAAGAATGATAAGAAATATAATAACATTGATAGTGTTCACCTGCGCCTGCCATCATCTGCAGGCACAGGTGAACCTTGTGCGCAATGGTAGTTTTGAACAATACACAGATTGCCCTACAGGATTAGACCAGGTTACATATGCAACACATTGGAGGGCATTGGACTCTCCTTCAGTTTTAACAAACCCATTAGATTGTTTGCCAGATTATGTAAACGCATGCAGTATATGGGGAGCATGCAGTGTTCCTTCAGGTAATTTTTATTTTCAATATCCGCGCACTGGTGCCGGAATGATGGAAATATCTCCATATTATAATTGCAGCATTCCTTCATTTGCCTTTTTTGATTATCTACAAACCAGGTTAAATAATTCACTAACACCGGGCCAATCATACTGTGTTACTTTCTATGTAAACATGTGCAATCTATCGTCTTATGCGATTAATAATATTGGTGCTTATTTTGACGATGGAACGATAGATACTACCAATCAATGCTATATACCCCAAACACAGTATACGCCACAGATACTGGAAACAGCCATCATCAGTGATACACTGAACTGGGTAAAAGTGCAAGGTAGCTTTATAGCTACCGGAACAGAGAAATTTATAACCATAGGCAATTTTTTTGATACTACACATACCACACACGTAAGAATTGGAGGGCTATCAGAGGGTCTTTATTTAATTGACGACGTAAGTGTGATAGCCAGCAATGCGGTGGCCGACGCGGGACCGGATGTGAGCTTAGTAGTAGGTGATACCACCAGCATAGGCGTGGCAGTGAATGGCGATGGCATGCCCTGCTACTGGTATGTGGCAGGTAATAATACGCCTATAGACAGCGGCGGTACCATAAATGTGCACCCGGCAGTGAATACCACCTATATAGTGAGCATGGACCTGTGTGGCACCATTACCTACGATACTGTGCAGGTGAACGTGCACCCGGATGGTGTGGCTACTGTTGTCGGCCTGAAGGCAATAACCCTAAGCCCCAACCCTGCGAGGGATAAAATAAGCATCAATGGCGTGCCTGCGGATGTGCCGTACCGCCTGCTGGATATGCGAGGTGCGGTAATGGTGCGGGGCATCTGCAGCCCAGGAGATAATACAATTACTCTTCCCGGCATCCCGGCCGGCATTTACCTGCTGGAGCTGGAGGCCACAGGCGGCACCAAAGTAGTAAAGAAAGTAGTAAAAGAATAAGAAAAACGATCCCAAAGCGGTAAATAGTATCTTACAAGCGGTATTATTTGCTGCTTTTTTGCAACATCAATATATTTAGTAGCTTTATGCTTTAAAATAAGATAGAAATAATACAACCATATGAGGAGAGCATTACTACTCTTACTGGCCCTACCGGCAATTTTTGTTGCCTGCAATAAGACCCCTGATCCGCAAGCAGACGTAATATCTATGTTACGTACCGGTAAGTGGAAGCTGAGCTCCGGCACCGTGAATATACGTGGCCTGAACGGTGTGCGTGCCGACCATACCTACTACCCCGACCTGAGAAGGACCTGCCTCCGCGACAATACTATCTTGTTCGACTCATCGAACAGGGGTGTGGTGTATAATGGCAGCAACCGTTGCCTGGGGTCCGAACCCGATTCAGTAAACTTTATCTGGCAGCTGAAAAATAATGATCAGAATATAGACCTCTTTAATATTTATAAAGTAGTTGATTCTGTAGGCCTGAAGCTGAATAGCACCGTGCCCGGCACACCACCTTATTGGGTAACTTACGACACGGCGACATCTTATATAGCTAACATTCCGAACGCCAAGATCAGCAATGTGACGGATAACTCGTTTACACTGGAGTATACGCTTGTGGCTAAGTCTTACGACTCTACGGGAGGCAACTACGGCAATCCGATACTGAAGCCGGATACATTCGTGTTCAAGTCCACGTATACACATTAACATATTGCAATATGCGACAGGAAACCACTAGCCCTGCGCCGGTGGTTTTTTTATAGCAATTTTTTGATTCGTAACTTTGCAATCTTTATAATATAAATTTTATGATACACATTACCTTACCCGATGGCGCCGTACGCGAATATGAAGCGGGCGTATCGGCGGGCGATATAGCCAGATCGATAAGTGAAGGCCTGGCACGCAAGGTGCTGGCAGCCGAAGTAAACGGAGAAGTATGGGATGCGTCGCGCCCCATTAACAACGATGCTACACTGAAGCTGCTGACGTGGGACAACCAGGAAGGTAAAAGCACCTTCTGGCACTCGTCTGCCCACCTGATGGCAGAAGCACTGGAAGCGCTGTACCCCGGTGTGAAGCTGGGTATTGGCCCTAGCATAGAAACAGGTTTTTACTATGATATAGACCTGGGCGACCGCAGCATTACCGAGGAAGACCTGAAGAAAATAGAAGCCAAAATGAAGGAACTGGCCGGTAAAAAATCTGAGTATGTTCGCAAGGACATATCGAAGAGTGATGCTTTGGCTTACTTTACTGAAAAGGGCGACCAATACAAGCTGGAACTGATAGATGGCCTTGAGGATGGCAGCATTACCTTCTATACACAGGGCGATTTTACCGACCTATGCCGTGGCCCGCACATACCTAATACCGGCTTTATTAAGGCTATAAAGCTGACCAACATTGCCGGTGCTTACTGGCGTGGCAACGAAAAGAACAAGATGCTTACCCGCATCTACGGTGTTACTTACCCAAGCCAGAAAGAACTGGATGAGTATGTATTGCTGATGGAAGAGGCCAAAAAGCGCGACCATCGTAAGCTGGGTAAAGAACTGGAACTGTTTACCTTCTCTGAGAAAGTAGGCAGCGGCCTGCCTTTATGGCTGCCTAAGGGCGCTATGCTGCGCGAAAGGCTGCAGCAGTTTTTGCAGAAGGCGCAGATAGAAACAGGTTACCTGCCGGTTATCACTCCACACATAGGCAGCAAGCAACTGTATGTTACTTCGGGCCACTGGGAGAAGTATGGCAAGGATAGCTTCCGCCCTATTACTACCCCACAGGAAGGTGAGGAGTTCATGCTGAAACCGATGAACTGTCCGCACCACTGCGAGATCTACAAATCATCGCCCCGCTCTTATAAAGACCTGCCGCTGCGCCTTGCAGAGTTTGGTACCGTATACCGCTACGAGCAGAGTGGTGAGCTGCATGGCCTTACCCGTGTGCGTGGCTTTACTCAAGACGATGCGCACCTCTTCTGCATGCCGGAGCAGGTAAAAAATGAATTCAAGAAGGTTATTGATCTTGTACTGTATGTATTTGAATCGCTGGGCTTCTCTGAGTATACTGCACAAATATCGCTGCGCGACCAGGAAGACCGCAGCAAGTACATAGGCAGCGAAACCAACTGGGAAATATCTGAGAACGCTATTATAGAAGCGGCAGCAGAAAAGGGACTTAATACCGTTACCGAATATGGTGAAGCAGCCTTCTACGGTCCTAAGCTGGACTTTATGGTGAAGGATGCGCTTGGCCGCCGCTGGCAGCTGGGCACTATACAGGTAGATTACAACCTGCCTGAGCGTTTTGAGCTGGAATATGTAGACAGCGACAACACCCGCAAGCGCCCGGTAATGATACACCGTGCGCCGTTTGGCAGCATGGAGCGCTTTATAGCTGTATTGCTGGAGCACTGCGGTGGTAACTTCCCGCTGTGGTTGTCCCCAACACAGGTGAAAGTGCTGCCGATAAGCGATAAGTATAACGATTATGCAGAGCAGGTGAAACGCGAGCTGGCAGCCGAAGACATACGCGCCGAGGTGGATGACCGCAGCGAAAAGATAGGCCGTAAGATACGCGACACAGAAATGATGAAAGTGCCTTACATGCTGATAGTAGGCGAGAAAGAAGCGGCAGACGGCATGGTAGCGGTGCGTAAGCATGGCGAAGGCGATAAGGGCGCCGTACCTGTAGCACAGTTTGCCAGCGAAATGCGCGCAATAGTGAAGGAGCAGATGAAGGGTAAGCGCAGGGAAGCTTAGAACCCCGGCCCTAAAGGCAGGCGTAATTAGTGCTACTAAAACGAATACGTCCCGATGTGAGATTGCTTCGTTCCTCGCAATGACACATGTCGGATATCAGAGTTGGCAACTTTTTAAAGTTGCCAACTCTTTTTATAAAAGACACACCAAAGCAGCCTAATTTTAAATAAGGTATAACAATCTTAACCTGCCGGGAAAGGGCTGATTTAAATTTTTATACATAGCTTTGGCAAATACAGTGCAAATATTTTATTTTTGCCAATAAACTTTAAAAACACTTAATGCAGAAAAGACCAAAGGCTAAACCATTTTTCAAGCCCAGGCTGCCACAAAATGAGCATCGCTTAAACAATGAGATCACTGCACTGCAGGTGCGTGTGATCGGTGAGAACATCGAACCCGGCATTTACCCTATAGCCGATGCCATAAAGATGGCGCAGGCACAGGAAGTAGACCTTGTAGAGATTTCGCCAAACGCGGTTCCGCCGGTGTGTAAGCTGATAGACTACAAAAAATTCCTTTACGAGAAGAAGAAGAAAGATAAGGAGCAAAAGGCCAAGGCCAAGCAGAGCGAGGTAAAAGAGATACGCTTTACCCCGAACACTGATGACCATGACTTTGACTTTAAAGCCAAGCATGCAGAGAAATTTTTGCAGGAAGGCAATAAGGTAAAATGCTACGTGCAGTTCAAGGGACGTGCTATCATGTTCCAGGAGCGCGGCGAGCTGTTGCTGCTTAAATTTGCTGAGCGCCTTGCGGAATTTGGCGGACTGGAGTCTATGCCGAAGATGGAAGGTAAGCGTATGCTGGTGATCTTCTCGCCGAAGAAGAAAGCCGGAAAGTAAAAAAGATGTTAAAGGAAAAAAGTTTTTTGAAAAAAAGTTGTCTGTTATCAAAAAGCGATTTATCTTTGTATCGTTAATTAATCAGGAACATTTAGCTCTCTATATAAAGAAGTTTTCATGGTGATAGGGTTTATAGGGGCTGGCCTGTTCTCAGGCTGGCTTTTTTATTTGTAGTCGTTGTGAAAAAAAATGCCATATTTATTTGCAATTATTCCGGGAATTTTTAGCTTTGTTAAAGTTTTCATAGTGATAGGGTTTATAGGGGCTGGCCTGTTCTCAGGCTGGCTTTTTTATTTGTCTGAAGTGAGCGTTGCTCATCAACTGTAAAGTCAGAAAACGAATACGTCCGGATGTGAGATTGCTTCGTTCCTCGCAATGACCTACATCGGGTAGCGGTTGATGTACACTCTCAGATCTTCTGCAATAAGGACCTGATTCGGGAAAAGAAGTCTATTTGCTCAACGTTCTTTAATTTCACAGCAAAACCATTTTTTAATGCGGCTGAAACATTTACTTATAACCATTATTGTGCTATACACATCAGCTGCTATTGCACAACCCTACGCCGCCTATACCAACCTACAGAACGAACTGATGCTGTGGGACAAGGGCATGATACATAAAATAGACTATATGCCGCCTACCCTGCTGAAGACAGGCCGCATAGCAGTACCTTACCTGGACAATTCCCGCACATTTAAAGTTTACTACAATCATACTACGGCCAAAGTAAATACCGGCTTTACCAACGCTTTCTTTGCCACCGATGACCTGGTGGTGTTCCTGAACCAGAAATCGCTGAATGTATTTGACCGTGGGGTAACCAAGAACCTGACACAGATATGCGACCAATATTACATAGGCGATAGCCTGGTGATGTACCTGGACGGACTAAAGAGCGACTATAAAGTGTACTACAACGGGCAGATATACCAACTGGAGAGTTTTGTGCCAGACAGTGTATTATCGGGCCTGGCAGTAACTGATAACATTATTGCCTATAACAACTTTGCTAACCAGTTCCGTATATTTTTTCATGGGGTGCGCATAGCACAGGAAGATTACCCTGTGAGCAGCTTTGATGCCGGGCGCAATACCGTGGCCTATGTGGATGCCGATCGCAGGTTCAAGATATTCCATAACGGGCAAACAACAACGATAGATAATTTCCCGCCACAGTCTTACCATGTAGGCGATAATGTGGTGGCCTTTGTGAGCAGCGATGGCTACTTTAAAGTTTTTTATGGCGACACCGTGCGTACGATAGGCTTCTTTAACCCTACCTACCAGGTGGTAGATAATATTGTAGCGTACCGCGATCCATCAGGCTATTTCAAGGTATTTTATAAGGGTGACATTACCGACCTGGAAACTTACTACCCCGATGCGGTAACTATACAGTATAATTCGCTGGCGTATATTAACAGCAGCAATACACTGCGCCTGTTTACCGAAGGTGAGGTGTATGATGTGACCAATGCCGACCTTACCAACTGGCAGCTGAATTATGATGTGATCAGCTACCAGATAGGCCAAGGTATTTTTAAGGTGTATTATAAGGGGCAGGATTACTAGGCAGCCTCTTAAACCATTGGATTAAAACCCATTGCTGTTATAATACGCCCTCACAGGTCTTCCCATGTGATTATATAGTATTAAAGCCTACCATCTTACAGGCCAATAATATCACCATCATACAGGCCCTCTCTTAGCATAAGTTTGCACCGTATAACACTTACCTTTGCGGGCTGTATGAAGTATTTCAGAACATATCCGTGGGCGCTGCAGTTGTTGCTGTTTGTGCTTATGATATTTACGCTGGCATCGCTGGGGCAATTGTGCCTGCAGGTGTTGTTGCCTAAAATATATGGCGTCCAGCTTTCGTCGGTGTTCCAGGTGAATGAGCACAGCGCACCTGAGCTGATACATATAGCCTTGCTGGCACAGGGGGTATTGAGCATAATGCTGTTCATGGTACCGTCGCTCTTGTTTGCCAACTTTACGCATCCCCAGCCCCTGCAATACCTTGGGCTTCGAACACCAAAAAAGCCAGTACACCTGCTGTTATCCGTTATGCTGATAGTTACGGCTATGCCACTACTGGTACAACTGGAGCAGGCCATGAGCCACATCAACGTAAGCGCTGACATTAAAGCAAAGCAGGCTGCGGCAGAGGGGCTGCAAAAGGCGTTCCTCACCATGCCTACCTTTGGCGATTTTTTACGCACCTTTATCGTTATGGCCATTATACCGGCTGTGGGTGAGGAGCTGTTCTTTAGGGGGATGCTGATGCGCTTTGCGCGGCAGAAATCGAGAGGAATGGTGATGCCGATAGTATTTACTGCTGTAATATTTGCCTTCTCGCATTCTAACTATTATGGTATGCCTTCTATATTGCTGGCAGGCGTATTACTGGCGGTTATCTACTACCTTACCGGCTCTATATGGAATGGTATACTGGCGCACCTGGTGTTCAACGGATCGCAGGTGTTGCTTACCTACGTGAATGTGCTGGATGAAAATGCCAACGGACTGCATGTAGGGGTGGTGCTGGGTGCCGGCGTATTGTTTGGCATGACGCTGTACCTGCTATGGAAGAACAGAACGCCCCTTGCCAAAAACTGGTATAAAGATTTTGAGGAGCCCAAAGATGTACAAGCAGATAAAGAACCTATTATCTTTAATTAAAACAACTACTACAGCTCATGGCCTTGAACATGCCCGTTTTCTATAAGCGCACCGCAAGTGCTATTGTGTTTGCAGCAATAATGCTGATGGGGTTGCTTACTGGGATGGAGTCATTCCTGGTACTTACATTAGTAATAAGTATCCTTTGCCTGAGAGAGTATTTTAAGCTTATACAAAAGATAAGTGGGGGGGCTGGTATACCAGCCTGGCTGGCAATAGCTATTTACTTGTTGAATATCTTTTTCATTTTATTGGCATATGCATCAAGGGATAAAGAACTGCATTCAGTGCTTTATAACAATATCTCAACGCTTGGATACTTTGTATTGGTGGTACCGGCTGTACTGCTGATGATAGCCACATTGTCGAAAAAGGAACTATTGGTAGAGTATATGCAAACGGTGCTTGGGCTCTTTTACATTACTATTCCTATGATGGCGTTGCAAAAAATGGAGCAGGTTAATATGATCCTCCCCATCGCTCTCATCCTGATGATATGGACCAACGACACCATGGCTTACCTTGTAGGTTCTTTTATTGGCAAAACTCCCTTCTCCCCTATCTCTCCTAAAAAGACATGGGAAGGAACGGGGGGTGGTGCGTTGCTGACGATGATAGGCGCTATGGTATATGGTTACCTTTCACACAAGTTCAGGCTGGTTGATTGGGCGGTTCTGGGGCTTTGTGCAGCCGTGGCTGGTACATTGGGCGACCTTGTGGAATCTAAGCTGAAGCGCATGGCGGATGTAAAGGATTCCGGCAACATCATGCCCGGCCATGGTGGTGCGCTGGATAGATTTGACTCTTTGCTGCTGGCAGCTCCATTTGCAGGGTGCTACGTTATGCTTTTTATGTAGGCGCGGCTTTCGATAAAGCCGTTCATCCAATTTTTCTTTTCGCGTTGTTTATAGTTATCAAACAGGTTATTCATATCCGGCAAACTCTTTGCAGACACTCCGCATAAAATACCAAAGAACAAGTACATGGCTTTAAGCACAAGCTTGTGTGTGGTGTTGGTGTTGTTGCTGAAGTCGGTATACAGCCAAATGCCATTGGGTTTTAACACGCCGTCCAGCCTGCGGAATATTGTTTCGGCTTGCTGCGGTTTAAAATTATCGAAGAAGAAGGATGTGATAATGACATCGTATTCACCATCCAGTTGGGCTTCTTGTATTGGTGCGATGATAAAATTGGTAAAGAATGGTGCGTTGTCCAGGTCAGGACTTTTTATAATTCGCTGCTTTGCCAGTGCCGTCATCTTAGGCGATGCTTCCACGTAGGTGATAGATAGCTTGTTGTCGGGATGCATACGGGCTATTTCTTCTAATATCCAACCGCTGCCACCGCCTACTATAAGTACCCGTGCCTCCTGCGGTATTAAATGTAAAAAGGCCGACTGTGCGTGCTGTAGCTTGTTGCCAAACACCAGCTTTGAAAGCGGGTCATAGAAGAAAGCGGCATTGTCGTATCCTTTGTTCATGGAATAGTAAAGGTTTCACGCAAAGAACGCAAAGATTTTCCGCAAAGGGTCGCAAAGAGATTTAAGGAGGCTAAGAACGCGAAGTCAGTTTTTCCGAAAATATTTTTTTCTGAATGTGTTTTGTACTACAATAGATGAGGCATCCCGCACGTGCGGGATGCCACAGCTGGATTTCTTATCTTCTATATCCTCCTGCGTTGTATCTCTCTTTCGATCAGGCTCAGTTCCCGGCCTGTTTGCCCTGCAACCGAGGTATTTTCCTGGGCGCGGCGCATGAGGTAAGGGATAACATCTTCTACCGGGCCGTAGGGCAGGTACTTGGCCACGTGGTAGCCGCTGTGGGCCAGGTTGAAGGATATATTATCGCTCATGCCGAACAGCTGAGAGAAGTATACCTTGCCGGTAGTGGCAGGTATGCCGTTTTCTTCCATGTAGCGAGCGGCCTTCATGCAGCTATTCTCGTTGTGCGTACCTATGAATACAGACAGGCTGTTGATGTGCTGCAAGCAGTACAATACGGCTTCATCGTAGTCGCGATCTGTCGCCTCTTTAGTAGGTTGTATCGGGTCGCGGTAACCAAGCGAAGCAGCGCGGTTGCGCTCCTTTTCCATATAAGCACCACGCACCAATTTGGCACCCAGCTGGTAACCTGTAGATTCCGCAAATGCTACAGACTCCTTCAGGAATTCCAGCCTATCGTGGCGGTATAGCTGGAAGGTATTGAACACGATAGCCTTGCGCTTGTTGTATTGCGCCATCATGGCATCGGTAAGATCATCAACAGGTTTCTGTATCCAGCTCTCCTCGGCATCTACCAATACCATTATATTATGCTCTGCCGCCGCCTTGCATATAAAATCTATACGGTCGTAAATGCGCTTCCATTCGGCCTGCTCATCAGCATCCAGCGGAGCTTCTGCATGCAGCTTTTCCAGCAGGGCAAAGCGGGCAAAGCCGGTAACCTTAAGGCTGATAAAAGGAATATTCTTATTAGTAGCTGCATATTTAATGGCCTTGATAAATTCAGGAACTGCACGATCAAAGTCTTCTTCGCTTTCCTTGCCCTCCACGCCATAATCCAGGATGGTGCCTACGCCGTACTTACCTATGGCAGCCGCGGTGCTTGCAGCTTCGTCCATTGTTTCGCCACCGCAAAACTGGTCGAACAGTGTTTTTTTGATCAAACCTTTTACAGGCAGCTTCCAGGATATGGCCAGTTGGGTCATTTTCATGCCCAGGCTGGATAAGGCGGGAGACCCCATAGACGAGAAGAGGAACTTGGCCATCTTCATGTCTTTATCACTACGGTATTTAAAAGCTATTTCAGTATTATCGAACTGTGGCAGCATATATTTAAAAATGATTGGGTGCAAAGGTACGCTAAGATGCCAAAACAAACCCTATTCTACACCCGGGTTGTTGGCGGATAACGGCTGATTTTGGTCGCAATAAATGCAATAGATTACCATATTCGGCTTGTAAGTGTTAATTTTGAACGAGAACAATCATTTACATAATGCTGAAAGGTCAATTGATTACGCTGGATGAATTTACTATCCAGGAGACGAGGAAATTTCCACAGGCTACCGGTGAGCTGTCTTCACTGCTCAGGGATATAGCGCTTGCGGGCAAGCTCATCAACAAACAGGTGCGCAAGGCCGGTTTGTCTGACATACTTGGCGCCCAAGGTACAAACAATGTGCAGGGAGAAGAGCAAATGAAGCTGGACGTACTGGCTGACGACACACTGATACACGTACTGAAAAACAGTACCGACTGTGCTGGTATAGCATCGGAGGAGAATGATGACCACGTATGCTTTGAAGACACAGTATCTACCAATTCAAAATACGTAGTGTTGTTCGACCCACTGGATGGCTCTTCGAATATTGATGTAAATGCGTCTATCGGTACTATATTTTCCATATACCGCAGGGTAAGCCCACTGGGTCAGCCGTGTACCATAGAAGACTTTTTGCAGCCGGGCAACAAGCTGATGGCGGCAGGTTACATCATCTACGGCAGTAGCACTATGATGGTGTATGCTACCAAACTGGGCGTTAACGGCTTTACGCTGGAGCCATCTATAGGTGAGTTCTGCCTGTCTCATCCTAATATGAAGTGCCCTGAAAATGGCAAGATCTATTCGCTGAACCAAGGCAACACGGTGAAGTACAGCGCCGGCCTTAAAGCGTACCTGGAATACTGCATGGAGAGCAATAAGGCAGAGGGACGTCCTTATTCTCACCGCTACATAGGTTCTATGGTGGGCGATCTGCATCGTACCCTCATAAAGGGAGGTATCTTTATGTACCCTGCAGATTCCAGCTCGCCTAACGGCAAGCTGCGCCTGCAATACGAGTGCAACCCAATGACGTTTATTGTACAGGCAGCGGGTGGCGTAGGCAGCACCGGTACTATGGACGTACTGGACGTACAGCCAAAGGAACTGCACCAGCGTGTGCCTATTTACATAGGTTCTAAGAACATGGTGGCAAAGGCAATAGCTATGGCACATGCGCCTGAAGTGGTAGGATAAACTTCAAGAACCAAATTCCAAACACCAAGTCAAGGAATCAATTTCGAAGGTTCAATATCAATAATACATAAGAAGAGGCAGTCACACTAGTTGTGACTGCCTCTTCTACCTTATATATCCTGGAATTGGAGTTTGGAATTTGATTCCTGGACCTTGGCACCTTGATCTTGTTACCCCAACAATGGGTGGCGCTTAAATTCTTTTGTGCGATCGAAAAGATAGCGGTAGGTGCGCAGGTTGCGGCTGCGGTAGGTACCCAGGCTTTCGGCAATATTGATCATCTTAGGATTAAAGTCGCCTATCCATTGCATCTCATAATCCTCGTATTTACTGGTCTTTTGTATCACTTTGGCACCTTCTAATATCATATAGGCGTCTACTCCCTTACCCTGGAATTCGGGTACGATACCAAACACAATACCTACAAAGCGATTGCATTTGCCAAATTGTTTCATCCACAGGAAACGTAGCTTTTCCAGCAAGCCAAACTTACCATTCATGTGTTTGAAGTATTGATTAAGATCCGGTAGATTCAGCCACAGTGCAATAGGCTCATCTTTGTAGTATACAAACCACGAGATATCCTCGTCTATCACCGGCTTCATGGTCTTAAACATCTTCTGTACCACTTTCTCTTCCAGGCTTTTACCCCCACCGTGTCCTGCCCAAGCCTTATTGTACACATAGGTAAAGTCCTTAGCAAATTTATCCAGTTCAGCCTTGCGCAACCTTCTTGCTGAGTAGTTAGGATCCACGGCGATGGCATCGTGACGATTGTGGAACTTAGCGCCCAGTTGGGCATTTACCTTCATAGCAAAACACACCTGGTTGAAGTAGGTCTGAAAACCATAATTCTCAAATAGTTGTATGTAGTACGGCGGATTGTAGTTCATGTTATACAACGGGCTGTAAAAACCATCCGTCAGCAATCCCCACCATTTATCGCGCTCACCAAAATTTATGGGACCGTCCATCGCCTCCATGCCGCGCTCCTGCAGCCATTGCTTACAGAAATCGAACATGAAGTTAGCGGCCTCCTGACTGTTTATACACTCAAAGAAACCCAGGCCTCCTGTCGGCTGGTCGTTCTTATATTGCTTGTTTACGAAGGTGGCTATACGGCCTATATTACGACCATTGTCGTCCTTCAGTAACAAACGGGTGCACTCACCTCTTTTAAAAAACTTGTTCTTTTCAGGATCGAAAACATCATTAATGTCTTTATCCAGCGGGCGTATCCAGTTGGGGTCGTCCCTGTAAAGATCTACGGCAACCTGTAAGAAAGCCTTCTTGTCGCCCTCGGTCTTTACTTCGTGCATCTGCATGGTAGAAACGTATGTTTTGTCTGCTAAAATAAGGAATTCCCCCCGGGGTAGTAAAAAATGCCGGCAAACTGGTAAATGTGCCGGCATTTTCAGCAAATAATATTCAATTACATGGTAAGCATAGACTCTACTATCCTTTGTGAGGCCAGGCCATCGCCGTAGGGATTAGAACGTTGCGACATTGCCCTGTATGCTGCTTCGTTTTGTAGCAGGTTCATCGCCTCTTTGTAAATAAGATCGGTATTGCTGCCCACTTTCAGTACCGTACCAGCTTCCACTGCCTCAGGACGTTCAGTGATATCGCGCAGCAACAATACGGGCTTGCCTAAAGAAGGCGCTTCCTCCTGTATGCCACCGCTGTCGGTAAGTATCAGTCGTGCATGGTTCAGCAACCACAGGAACTCAGGATATGCAGCCGGGGGAATGAGGTATATCATTGGATCATTACCCAGGATCTCGTCCACTACATCCTTCACGTTAGGGTTAAGATGAACCGGGAATATAACGGGGATAGTAGCATCCTTAGATATACGCTTCACCGCTTCGCAGATGTTCTTGATACCCGATCCATGATTCTCGCGGCGATGCATGGTCATCAGGATATAGTCCTTTACACGTTCCAGCTTCAGGTCTGTGATGCCTCGAGGTACGATGTGCTCTATCTTCTTCAGCCCCAGGAACAATGCATCTATGACCGTATTACCTGTTACCAACATTTTATCAGCAGGTATGCCTTCATTCAGCAGGTTCTTTTCAGACTGTTCTGTAGGCGGGTAATGGAAATCGCACAGGCGGGTAGTAATAACACGATTGATCTCTTCCGGGAACGGTGAGAACTTATTAAAAGTACGGAGACCTGCCTCAACATGCAGTATCCTGACCTTATTGTAGAAGGCCGCCATAGACGCCGCCATCGTTGTAGTGGTATCGCCCTGAACGATGATCATGTCAGGCTTTTCGGCCATCAACAAGTCATTGATCTTTACCAGCAACTTTGCTGTAAGGCCTGCCAGTTGCTGATCGGCCTCCATTACCTCCAGAGAGAAATCGGCGGTGATCTTAAAGAAATCCAGCACCTGCTGTAGCATTTCCTTATGCTGGCCTGTAGAGCAAACAAGTGTATTGAACTTGCCGCTCTCCTTCAGCGCCTCAACAACGGGCGCCAGCTTTATAGCCTCGGGACGGGTACCTAAAAATACTATTACTTTTTTCATCAATATTGCTGATTCTCTGTCTTGGTCAATTTATCGGATCAAGGATATATACGCCCCAATTTGTAATCCAAAAGGAGCTTCAGCGTTTGAGTCATGGTTTTACTTACATTCATTTTAGAGTCGCCCTGCTTCAGGTCGTAGCGCAGGATCATTGGCACCTCATGAATTGTTGCGCTTTGTTGTCCTATTTTTATCAATATCTCTACCATACACCCAAACCCTTGTTGCGTAATAAATTTATCGCCATAAAGTTGTATCGTCTTTTTGATCATGGTAACTCTATATGCCCTGAAGCCGCAGGTATAGTCTTTAACACCTTCGAACCCCACAAAAACACGAAACAACAGTCCGGCACCCCAACTAAACAATCTGCGTGATCTTTTTAGCCCGCGTATCCTTGCCCCATCCTGGTAACGGGATGCTATAACAAGATCACTGCCTTCAAGAAATTGTTGTACCATACGCTGTATTAAAAAAGGATTCTGGCTATCATCAGCATCCAGCGTTACAATAATGTCATCGTCAGTCAGATCCTTTAAAGCGGTACGAAGGCCCTGATCGATTGCATTGGCCAAACCCTGGTTGGGATATATATCCAGCACATCAACCCTTATTCCCCCCTTAAAATCTTTTGCAATCTCCCCGGTTCTATCTTTGCTGCCATCGTTTACCACAAGTACACTGGCATTCCAGTTATACTCCATAAATGCATTATCTATACGTGCAAGAAGGGACGGCAGAGAACCTTCCTCATTATACGCAGGCAACACGATCTTTATATGCATTTCTAAGTGTTTGAACTATATTAATGTAATAGGTAAATTCTCCGGGCTATTAATCCGTTCATCGATAAGCGCTAAAATTAACAATTTAAACCTCCATATCCGAACAAAATAATAGTGTTTAGGTACCATACATACAGCATTACAGTATTACTGCCCTGAAAAATGATATTTATAATAACGGGACGTAAACAGCATCACCCCGAGAATGAATTCCAGAACAATAAACACCCACAGACTAACCGAAGCCAGTAATATGAGACTAACAAAAAACGAAACAAATATCACCCCGGTATAGCGGTCGGTACTCATTTTAGGCAGGTATTGCAAGACGGAATAAAGCATGAGGCGGGAGATACCCAACAGGTATAAAGAAAGCAAGATATGCCATTGCAGTACACGCCCTTCGTTCAAGGCAAGGAAGAGCAGCTCCGGCAACAGCACTATGGCATAAGTAACGGCAAATTGTGCCAGCCTGTAGCTGAGGCGAAGTGGCATATTTCTTAAAAACGACATTTCCGTTTCTATAAAGCGTACATAATATAAGGGCAGCAGGGCATGTGCTGCTATACTCAACAGGATAAGAAAACATATATTTTCCTGGCTTACTTTATCTGCATTAAGCGCCACCATAAACTGCAGCGCCAGTAACGAGCATATTTTTATGGAGATAAAAGCGCCCTTTTTATTGTCGATAGAATAAAACAACAAATAAGTAAGAAAATGCTTCTTGGGTAGCCAGCGCAATTGCGGCAAGCGAAACAACGGTTGTGTCCATGTGCCATTGATGACCCTGAACGACAGGAAAGCGCCTGTAGCGCAAAAAAACAATAGGATAGCTGCCAACAAAAGGGAAAGGGTCAACTCCGCACGGATACCAACGACAACAGTTATGAGGCCATAGAGCAATATTGGGTTGAGCAGGGATGCAAATACCAGGGATAGCAGTATAAACTGCCTGGTGTTGCCGATACCCTGCATATTGTAGATGATCGTATTTTCGGGCCTTTCCAATTCTTGAAGCACAAAAGAGAGACACTTCAGCGTATAAATACCAAAAACAACGGCCATAACAGCCAGGCCACCCCATGATGACACGGCAGCCACCATCAGTCCGTGGTGCAACACAATAGTGTCTGCCCCGGGCATGATGCCGAAAAGCACAATGAACAGGAACAGGAAAAAACCGGCGTTCAGCTTATAAAACTTACTTACAAGCAACTTATATAACACCTGTATCATAAAAAAAGACATGATCCTTTGTGCAGAATTATGTCTTTTTACTGAAAGTACAGAACGGAGCAATGTTAATTACTAGCCTATTTTAAGCTGTGCTATTGTCTTTTCAATACGCTTCTGCCGTGTCTCATCGGTTTTGGCCTGCTCTATCGGCAATACAAAAAACTGCTTTTTACTGTACGATAGCTTTTCGAACGCAGCTTTAGCAACGGCATCTTTGGCCAATGCCTTAGCCAGGTCATCCGGCACCACCACTTCGCGCACCTCGGTATCCAGTTCCAGCTCTACTGTTACTGTTTCGCCGGCAGCAATGCCCGCTTTTGCCCGCACATCGGCGCTTACACTGAGCATAAACTTACCGCCCATGGAACTGATGGAATTGCGATACGTATACCCATTGATGGTTGCCTTTACGGCTGGCTTTTTACCCGCATTCAACTGTTCTATTACATCGGCTGGAATTTCCAGGCCGGTAGCCGTTTTGCCTGCCAGTAGCAGTGTTGTGGTTACCTTTATCTTTCCGTTGTCCTTAGCCATATTATCGTATTGCGGTTATATATTTTTTGTGATATAGCGCGTAAGCTACAAAACCAACTGCTATAAAAATAAACATAGGTGCCCAGTTAGATATCGGCAGCCCCATCGCAATAAACGAGTAAGTGGCGCTGATGAGGTCGAACATTAACCCTGCATATGCCCATTCCTTAATCCTTGGGAAACCAGGTATCAATATAGCGATACCGCCCAGTATCTTGGCTACGCCAATGTAGGGAAGAAAGTACATGGGGTATCCCATATCGGTATGTATCATTTTTACTGCATCTGCATTGTTCATGACATCAGGAACGGCAGTAAATATCATAAAACCTGCGAATAGTACGTTTACTACCCAATACCAGATAGTGATCCTTTTGTTTGTGTTTGCCATGTTAGTGTTGTTTTATGTTAGTGTTGTTTTATGTTAGCGTAATGTAATAGCCATTGGTTGCCGAACTTATCCGTCAGGTCGCCGATCATTCCTCCCCAAAAGGTGTGTTCCAGTTGGTGAACGATCCTCCCGCCTTGCAAAAGTTTATCAAATAAGGTTCGTATCTCATCTTCACTGGAACAATCGAGCATCAGCGATATATTGTTGCCCTTGGTCAGTCCCTTCTCCCCTACCATATCCGAAGCCAGCAATGTTATTGCCCCACAGGTAAGCGAGCCGTGCAGGATATGCTGCTGCATAGTTACCGGTAGCTTCCCTGCCATAGGCGAATCGCTGATAGCTTGCAATGCCAGTTCTCCCCCCAGGCAATCCCTGTAAAAGTGCATTGCTTCCCTGCAATTGCCATTGAAAGTAAGATAAGCATTTATATTTTTCATTAGTATGCGTAAATTCGGCATAAAATTAAACGCGACTACGCTACCCAACCGGTTATGTAAATGACAAAGGGCGGGAGCATTACGACAAAACAAAAAGACCATGAAGCACATCTCCATCCTCATCCCCAACGGCCCCTGCAGTATATCTAATATAGACGGCAGCCACCAGATACTGCATTCGGTAAACGGCATGCTTAAACGCATGGACCGAGACCCTATATTCGACATCCAGTTTGTAGGATTGCAGGATAAAGTATCGAACGGCTCCATCTCTATTACACCCGACACTACTATAGACAAAGTAGACAGGACGGACCTGATCATAATACCGGCTATGTTTGGCGGACTGGAACAAGCCATGGAACTGAACAGCGCTTTTATACCCTGGATAGTAGACCAACATAATAAAGGGGCTGAGGTTGCCAGTTTTTGTATCGGCGCATTCCTGCTGGCATCTACAGGATTGCTGAAGGGCAAGCAATGCTCTACCCACTGGTCTATGGTGAATGAACTGCGAGCACTGCATCCGGACATTGAGGTACTGGGCGATAAGGTGGTAACCGAAGATGGTGGCATATATACCAGCGGAGGAGCTTACTCTTACCTGAACCTGCTGATATACCTGATAGAGAAATATGCAGGACGCGATGTATCGATCACCATAGCCAAGAGCTTTGCGATAGATATAGACAGGTATAGCCAAAGCCCGTTCATCATCTTCCAGGGACAAAAAGAACACAAGGACGAGGAGATAAAGAAAGCACAGGAATACATAGAGGCCAACTACCAGGAAAAAATAAGCGTAGATCAACTGGCAGATATGTATGCAGTAGGACGACGCAGCTTTGAGCGCCGGTTCAAGAAGGCTACCCACAATACAGTTATAGAGTATGCACAACGCGTGAAAGTGGAAGCAGCCAAACGTAGCTTTGAAACCAGCCGTAAGAATATAAACGAAGTGATGTATGATGTTGGCTATACAGACTCAAAAGGGTTCCGCGAAGTGTTTAAGAAGGTAACGGGGCTAACTCCTATTGAGTACAGGAATAAGTATAGCAAGTAAAACCGCAGAAAATATAAGTGGCCTGCCGCCCGTGCGGCAGGCCACTTTATTTGTATTCTTATCTACTAGTTCTTATACACCTTCAGCGCAGCTTCCAGGCAATCCATAGCCGCGTTGATGTCTTCAATATTCAACACATAAGCCAGGCGCACTTCGTTGCGGCCTTTACCCGGTGTAGCGTAGAAGCCTGCAGCAGGAGCCATCATTACCGTAGCACCATTATGTGAGAATTCTTCCAGCAACCACTGGCAAAAGTTCTCGCTGTTGTCTACAGGCAGCTGAGCCATTGCATAGAATGCACCACCCGGGTTAGGACACTTTACACCCGGCATTGCATTCAGGCGCTTTACCAATACATCTCTGCGGCTGGTATATTCTGCATGTACTTCGTCAAAGTAATTAGCTGGCAGGTCTACCGCTGCTTCGCCCAGTATCTGTGCAAATGTTGGCGGGCTAAGGCGGGCCTGTGCAAACTTCATGGCTGCATCCAGCACCTGCTGGTTTTTGGTTACAAAGGCACCTATACGGCCACCGCATGCACTGTAGCGCTTGGAGATGGTATCCAGTACAATAGCGTTCTCTTCAAGGCCTGGTATAGACAATGCAGAGATGTGCTTATGGCCATCGTAGCAAAACTCCCTGTAAGCCTCATCGCTAAACAGGAACAGGTCGTGCTTCAGGCATATTTCCTTCAGTACGTTCAGTTCTTCTGCGCTGTATAAATAACCTGTAGGGTTGTTAGGGTTGCAGATCATGATGGCTTTTGTCAGCGGCGTTACCGCCTTTTCAAACGCCTCAATAGCAGGCAATGCAAAACCTGTTTCGATGCTTGATGGTATAGGCACCACCTTTACGCCAGAGCTGGTTGAAAAACCATTATAGTTGGCATAGAATGGCTCTGGAATGATGATCTCATCACCCGGATCCAAACAGCTCATTATGGCAAATGTTATAGCCTCAGAACCACCGGTAGTGACGATGATCTGCCCCGGAGTAACGTCTATATTGTTTCGTTTATAGTACTCAACAAGCTTTTTACGGTAGCTGTCGAAACCACCGCTCGGGCTATATTCCAGCACCTTCATATCGGTGTGGCGCACTGCATCGAGTATAGATTCTGGTGTTACGATATCGGGCTGACCGATGTTCAGGTGATATACTTTAGTACCTCTTTTTTTAGCTGCATCTGCAAACGGCACCAGCTTGCGTATGGGCGATGGGGGCATCATGGCCCCTCGATGTGATATTACCGGCATAACGGCAAAGATAAATTAAATGTGAAGTATGAACTGTGATACAAAAAAACAAAGCCCCTGAAACATCAAGGGCTTTGTGCAAAGTATCTGTAAATTAAGCTATTGTTACTGATTCATCCAGGTAAACGTCCTGTATCGCGTTCAGCAGTTCAACACCAACCTTCATATCTTTCTGGAAGGCTTTACGGCCGCTGATAAGGCCCATACCGCCGGCGCGCTTGTTAACAACTGCTGTTGTTACTGCTTCAGCCATATCAGTAGCACCCTTAGACTCACCACCTGAGTTGATGAGACCAACACGGCCCATGTAGCAATTAGCTACCTGGTAGCG
>CAZPOT010000006.1:0-288236 GCA_964588295.1 uncultured Flavipsychrobacter sp.
CCAGAAAATGAGAAGGGACAAACGGATATTTTAACCCGTTTGTCCCTTTCTGCGGAGGGAGAGGGATTCGAACCCCCGGACCTGTTACAGTCAACAGTTTTCAAGACTGCCGCAATCGACCGCTCTGCCATCCCTCCGGGGACAAAATTAAAGCATCAGGTTAATTTTCAAACACTTTTTTACATTTTCTTCTACATATTTATTCATAGCATGTTTCTTAATTGTAAAGTCATCTATTCGCCCATCTGCCCAAACCCTTTACTGGCAAGGGTTTTGTTAAAAGATAGCCAATAAGAAACCGACTATATTGATATAGAAATCCTTAGAGAATTTGTACGCGTATATAGTGGTAAATTTGACTTCAGATGCTCAACCAACTTAAAAAAGCACTTTTCCTGCTCTTGCAGGCGACCTGTTTTACTGCCTGCGCGCAGAAAGACATTCACAACTCAAAAACTTTCAAACAAATGAACGAACAAACGCACACCGCCACCGCCCACACCGATACTGCAACTTTTGGTGCCGGCTGTTTCTGGTGCACAGAAGCCCAGTTTCAGCAACTGAAGGGTGTCATCAGTGTAGAATCGGGCTACGCCGGGGGCACAGTAAAAAATCCAACGTATAAAGAAGTATGTACCGGCACCACCGGCCATGCCGAGGTGACCAATATCGTATACGATCCCAGCATCATCAGCTACGACGAAATGCTGGCAGCCTTCTGGATGAGCCACGACCCTACCCAGCTCAACCGCCAGGGCAACGATGTGGGCACCCAATACCGCTCAGCCATATTTTACCACAACGATGAGCAGCGCAAAAAAGCCGAAGAATACAAGCAAAAGCTGATGGACGAAAAGGTATTTGATAAGCCTGTAGTTACCAAAATAGAACCATTTACAGTTTTCTACAAGGCCGAAGATTACCACCAGAACTATTACAACGAGAACGGCGAGCAACCATACTGCCAGTTCGTAGTTCGCCCCAAGGTGGAAAAATTCCAGAAAGTATTTAAAGACAAACTGAAGAAATAAGTGTGTGTGTAGGTTTAGTGAGTACAATAAAGGAGGCCGTTGAGCCTCCTTTATTGTTATATATTTTGAAAGTATAATCGTGATTGATCCATAGTGTCGGATGTCATCTCCCTCTCCTTTGGAGAGGGCTCGGGGTGAGGCTATTTGTTTTAATTCCTGTTGGGCGGTGGCGGCATATCTTCACCACCCCTGCGGTCTTTGGCCCTGGCCCGCATCTCTTCCATATGTGCCTTGTAGCCCTTAAACTGGTCAGCAGTCAGTATCAGCTGCATATCATGCTCAAACTGTTGCTGCTCATCTACCACCCCCGCCCTTTTCTGGCTGCCTCTCGGTTGGTTTCTTATTGCTTTCATTTCGCGGGCATGGTTCAGCACCAGTTTATATACCTTCTTATTCTGGTCGGCAGTCAATGCAAGATTCTTTTGCATCCACTGTGTTTGCTTTTCCGCGCGCTCTTCAGGCGTCCGCATCATCTTCTGCTGTGCGTTGCTTACCCCGGCCGTTAACAACCCTGCCGCCAGCACGGCCAGCTTTATTGCTTTGCTTATCTTCATATTTGTTATTTGCTATATCAGACGGGTATTGATCTGGTTGGTTTAATGGAGGTGGTAAATTCTATATAAGAAACTTTAACACGTAATATCAATCCACAACTAATCAGTTGTTATTGTCCCGTAGGGACAAAAGGGTTGTAGCATACATAAGAGAGGTCACTCGCGTGCCGTAGGTACGCAACTTATACAACACAGTTAGCTGTCTAAATGTTGTACCCTAATATGGGTATCGCACATGCGATAGCCACACCTCCCTTTTGTGCCGGGGTTCTTCTTTAACTCACATTAATTTAGGCTTCGACTTTACAATGTGGTCAGCCCTTATCCATTCCTTGGTCGTCGCATCATACTGCTTCAGCAGTTTTGCCGGGTTGCCTGCCACTACCGAATAGTCGGGCACATCCTTCGTCACTACCGATCCTGCCGCCACCACGCAATGCTTGCCTATGGTTACCCCGGCAGTTATTACGCTGTTGGCCGCTATCCAGCAATCATCGCCTACCGTTATTTGGGCGGTGGTTACTTTTTGCTCCATTATGGGCACATTCACGTCCTGGTAGCCGTGGTTCAGCCCGCTGGCTACTATATTTTGTGCAAATATTACATTGTTGCCTATGGTCACGGGACCAATTATCACATTGCCCATGCCTATCAGCGTATTGCTACCTATATGCACATCGCCCACCCCGTTATTTACGGTGCAGTAGTCTTCTATTACCGACCCGTTGCCCAGCGAAAACTTATTAAAAGGCAGAACATCCATACGGGTGTTGAACCTGATAGTCGATCCCCTGCCCCGTTTATGTATAAACCGGTTCAGCAATAGTTTCACCCACAGCCTGGGCCGTGCCTCACCGGTAGGTATAAGTAAACGGTGAACTATCTTCTTCAGCTTAGGGTTACCCTTTATCTTGTCTGCCAGCCCCATATTTTTCTTTTCTTGTACTTGTCTCTGCAATGCAATATACCGCTGCCGCCGTATATTATCTGTCGTAAAACTATATACATTTAGCCATACATTAAATAAGTACATAAAAATTAAGGGCTAATCATTAAATTTGATGCTGTTTCCCGTATTGTGGATAGTTGTATAGCAGAGATGGTAATATACAGGACACAGGTAACCATTATTTTTGCAGCGATAACAATAAAGGAATCAATTAAATATACAGCTAATATTAATGACTGCCAGGTATAAATTTTTACTAACCTTTCTGCTTTTTTCTGCTGCTTTTTCCGCAAAGGCCCAGGAGTCTATGATGGGCAAGGTGGATAACGTATTATTGCAAAGATTGATAGATACCGCAAAGGTGCGCTATCCCCGCATGAAAAGATATCAGCACAAGATCACTGAGCAACACTACGCCGTTAATAAGGCTAAATGGGGCTGGTTCGAAGGGTTGACCTTTGCCTACACCTACAGTTCATCTACCAGTACCACTACACCTACCAATAATTCTAACCTGCAGGGCTACACCCCCGGTATATTTATCAATTTCGGCAACATGTTGTCGCGCCCGGCAACCATAAAAATGGCTCGTGAAGAACTGAAGATAGCAGAAGACGAAAAAGAGGAGTTCAACCTAACGCTGGAAGCCCAGATAAAAGACCGGTACTACAAATACGTAGAGGCGATGGCCATACTGAACCTAAGGGCCAAATCGGCTAACGATGCCGATGTGTCTCAAACACAGATCAGGTATAAATACGAACAGGGCATCGAAACTTTTGACAATTACAGCAAAGTGCTGGTATTATACTCAGTCTCTTCCCAAAACAAAATAGAGGCAGAATCTGCCGTGCTCAGATCAAAATCTGCGCTGGAAGAAATGGTAGGTGCCAAACTAGAAGAATTCAACTAAGCTGAATGGAAGGAATACGTTTTCTCAATATACTTAAAAAGCATCGCTACACACTGGCCATAATACCGGTGCTGGTGATGATACTGGCTTTTGTACTTACACGCAAACTGCCCGATGTGTTTGTTTCGCGCGCCAGCCTTGCTGCCGGCATTGTAAAAGCATCGTCGCAGACATCTATCCTGGATGGTACTCCTTTGCAGGACTCCAAGATCAGCCAGGAATTTGGCAACATGATCCAGCTGATGCAGATGAAAAAAACGTACGACCAGGTGTCGTACCAGTTGATGCTGCACGACCTGAAGGAAAAAACACCCTTCCGCAAGCCCAGCAAACTGATGGGGCAGCTGAACCAGGACGCACGTAATCACGCTATCGCTGTTTACACAGATCTGTACAGCAAAAGGCAACCACTCTCTCTGTGGGACCTCGACCAGAAGGGCCTGAATGATCTGATAGTGTCGATGGGCTACGATTACGAATCGCTTTCCAAGAAGATGAAAGTCTACCGCATAGAGAACAGCGACTTCATAACAGTTGAATATGAATCTGAATCACCGGTGCTTTCTGCATTCGCTGTCAATACGTTATGTTCGGAATTCATCGCCTACCACAATTTCATCAGCAAAGAAACAGAAGTAAAAACCGTTAATCTCCTCAACGACCTGATGGTCAATAAGCGCGATTCTCTGGGTTCGGGCCTCGATAGCCTGCGCAACTTCAAGATCAACAATCACCTGCTGAACCTGAAAGAACAGGCCGGCGCACTTACATCTCAGATAGCCGAGTTCGAGACTAAGATACAGATGGCCCAGAAGGATGTGGATGCTGCCAATTCTGCGCTCAACAACCTGAACGCTAAATTTAAGTCAGAAGACAAGAGTGCGGCCGATGAAAAAGTGGCTGCTATAAATCAATCAGTTCTTGCCATAACCGACCAGATCAACCGCGCGCAGGAAGACCTGATACGCACCAACGACAGGCGCTACCAGTTCCGTATAGATTCCCTGAAGAACGTGCGCGACCGAACCATATTTGCCAGCGGCGATAACTTTACTGCTAATCCCGCTACCGCTAAAGAAAATCTTGTAAATCAGCGTATTACGCTGGAGTTGAACCGTGATCTGGCCCAAGGTAGCATAGCTAGTATGCAACGCGAACTCAACAAGCTGAAAAAGCGTTTTGACACACTGGTACCCAAAGAGGCTATTATTAATAGTTACGAAGGCAATATCAACCTTGCCAGCCAGGAATATGTAGAGATACAGAAGAAATACAACCAGGCCAAAATGGCCTTCAACACCGGCAAAGAAGTAAAACAGATAGAGGTGGCCATGCCCGGCACCAAGCAGCCTTCTAAAAAGATGCTGCTGGTACTGGTAGCCGGCATCGGTAGTTTTGTTATCTGCCTGCTGGTACTGTTCGTATTGTTCTACCTTGATAATTCTATACAGTTTGTTACCGAGTTGGCCAATAAAACCAACCTGCGTGTGTTAGGTACACTGCCGTTCATACAGCATTCGTCCCTGCTCAATCTTAACCAACTGTGGTCGCCCGACAATAACAGTTTTACCGATAAGATCTTCCGCGATCAGCTGCGGTCGGTACGCTACGAAACAGAATTGTGCATGGAAGGCAATCACCTCCTTGCCGTCACCAGCCTGGCGGAAGGCGAAGGCAAGACCTTCCTGGCCATGTCCCTGGCCAGTGCGTATACCATGGTGAACAAAAAGGTGCTGCTGATAGATGGTAACTTTACTGATAACCGCATTACGCAATTAACTAATCCCAAGTATTATATCGAGGATTTTATCAACAACAAAACCAATATCCCATACCCTACTGAGCATACCGATATTACTATAATTGGTAACAAGGGTGCCGATATTTCCCTGTTCGAGATCAATACCGAGCAGGTGATCGTGCAGAAATTGCAGCAACTGAAGGATGCTTTTGATGTGATCATCGTAGAGGCTTCTTCCCTTGATACGATGAACAAGGCTAAGGAATGGATAACGGTATCGGACAAGGTAACGGCTCCTTTCGAGGCTAATAAGACCATTAAAGGCAGCGAAAAACCACTGGTAAATTACCTGCAGCAGCTGAACGGCAAGTTTATTGGATGGGTATTGAACAAGCAAACCGACCAAGGCCAGGCCGAAACAACGAAAAAATCTTTTCTATCCAGGAAAAATGAGGGTGAATGAGTGAGCAAATGATAAAATATGCATGGATAGCTATACAGGTACTGATAGGTTACAACCTTGTGTTGCCCCTTATCCTGTTCTTATTATATGCAATAAAAGGCAGGTATAAGTTCCGCAATAAGGTTGCCGCCGCGCACGAGGCCGACTATGCTATAATAGTTACAGCTTATGAGCAAACGTATTCGCTCAAGGCTGTTGTTGATTCCATATTGAAAATGAGGTACAGCAATTACCTTGTTTATATAGTGGCCGACAAATGCGATATCTCTAATCTCAAATTTGCCGACGAACGCATCATTGTGCTGCGCCCCGAAGAAACCCTTGGCAGCAACACCCGCTCGCACTTTTACGCTATCAACCGTTTTAAGCGCAACCACGATCGCCTGACCATCATAGACAGCGATAACCTGGTAGAACCTGAATACCTGCACGAACTGAATAAAATGTTCAACGAAGGTTTTGTAGCCGTACAGGGATTGCGCAAGGCAAAAAATATGGATACAACCGTAGCCTGCCTGGATGCAGCCCGCGACATGTATTACCATTTCTTCGATGGTGAGGCATTGTTCGCCCTCGGTTCCTCTGCCACCCTTGCCGGTTCTGGCATGGCATTCACTACCGCGCTGTACAAAGAATGCCTGGAAAAGCTGGATATTACCGGTGCCGGCTTCGACAAAGTACTGCAGAATGAGATCGTGAGCCGCGGCAATCGCATTGCTTTCACTGAAAAGGCCGTCGTATACGACGAAAAAACATCCAACTCCGATCAGTTGGTAAAACAACGCGCCCGCTGGATCAACACCTGGTTCCGTTATTTCAAATTTGGTTTCTCGTTATTGGCACAGGGTATCTTCAAATTCAGCTGGAACCGTTTTCTTTTCGGGCTCATCCTATTACGTCCGCCCCTGTTCATCTTCCTGCTGCTGTCGTTGTTGTTTGCTGCGGCCAATATCTTCATCAGTACCACAGGCGTATTAATATGGGCCGGTGCATTTGTCTGTTTCGTGTTGGGCTTCATCATAGCCCTGGTACATGCAAAGCCCGATAAAAAAGTATATGCATCGCTGGCAGGTATCCCTAAGTTCATGTTCCTGCAGGTGCTTTCGCTTACCAAGGCAAAGAAGGCCAACAAAATATCCGTTGCCACTACACATGTGCACTCGCATAGTATAGACGAGATCAAAAAAGATTCATGAGAACTGAACCGGAAGATAAGTATGCTGATATAGCAGCACATCGTAAAATGATGGTGGCTAAGATTACCCGGCTGGTGGCTATTGGCATAGCTGCCGGAGGTACCTTCTTTTTCTTTATCAAATTGCTTTTCCTGTAACTAATGCAAGAACTGGTCATACCCATAGCTCCTAAAAAAGAAACACTGCGCGATACCCTGCGCCGGTTGTTTCTTGTAGAGAAGCTGAAGAACCCATTGGGTTATGGCCTGCTGTTCCTCGTATCATTGCTCATGGCGGTAGCCGTGGCAGTTGGCGGCATTAAGGGCGGCATACTGGTACTGGTGGGCTTAATAGCTATGCCGGTGGTATATGGCATTGTGGCCTACCCACGGTTTGGTATATTTATATACCTATCGCTAGCCTACCTCATCATGTGGTTTTTCAAGCTGGGGGTCAACTTCCCACTCGGCACAGTAATGGACGGGTTGGAGGGCCTGTTCATCCTCAGCCTCTTTATCCAGCAGAAGCGCAATAAAGACTGGACACAGTTCAAAGGCCAGGTAAGCACTATGATCCTCATCTGGATCGGGTATAACTTCTTCGAGATCGTCAACCCTTCGGCAGAGTCGCGGCTGGCATGGGTGTATACAGTGCGTACTGTTGCCATAGTAATGTTCATGTACTTTATTTTCCTGTACTACATCAACTCCATCAATTACATTAAGATCATCTTCAAGCTGTGGATAAGCCTGGCCATGTTTGCCGCACTCTACGGCCTGAAACAGGAATACATCGGCTTCTTCTCGTTCGAGGATTCCTACCTGCATTCCGATCCCGGCATCGAATTGTTGCTTTTTATTGGCGGTGTATGGCGTAAGTTCTCCATCTTCTCAGATCCTGTTGCCTTCTCTTACAATATGGTTACCGCCAGCCTGTTGTGTATAGGCATCATGACGGGCCCCATATCCCGCGCCAAAAGGCTGATATTGCTTGGGTGTGTACTTACATTCATCCTGTCTATGCTGTCCTCGGGCACACGCGGCGCTTATGTGTTGCTCCCTGCAGGGTTGCTGCTGCTAAGTGTGCTCAAGTACAACAAAAAAGTATTACTGGCGCTGGTTATAGGCGCGGTGATGGCAGTGGGGCTGGTATTTATGCCAACCAGCAACCAGACATTATACAGGTTCCAGAGTGCGTTCAAACCCAACGACGATCCTTCTTTCGTGCTCCGGAAGATGAACCAGAAACGCATCCAGCCATACATACTCTCCCACCCCATGGGCGGCGGCCTTGGCGCCACCGGCGAATGGGGCAAGCGCTTCGCACCATACTCTTACCTGGCCAATTTCCCGCCAGATAGCGGTTATGTGCGTGTAGCGGTAGAGCTGGGCTGGATTGGGCTGTTCCTGTTTTGCCTGCTGGTATTCACCATATTAAAAACTGGTATCAACCATTATTATCTCATAAAAGATCCCCGGTTGCGGTCTTACTGCCTGGCAGCACTGCTGGTAGTATTCGCGCTGAATGTTGGTAATTATCCACAGGAAGCAATTGTGCAGTATCCTTCCAATGTTATTTTCTATCTTGTCACCGCGTTAATAACTGTAACTTACAAACTAGATCAACAACAGGAAAAGAAAAAGCTGAATGCCGGCGAATAATCTCATACAGAACAGGGACATAGTAGTGGTTGGCCAGCAACCATGGGATACAGGCATTGGCAGCAATTGCAAAAACATTGCGCTGGAATTTGCCCGGCACAACCGCGTGCTGTACGTCAATAGCACGCTTGACAGGATCACCCTCCTCAAGCATAAAGACGACCCAAAGGTGCAGAAGCGCTTGTCGGTCATCAACGGTAAAGAAGATGGTTTGGTGGTGATTCAGGACAACCTCTGGAACCTCTACCCCGATACGCTTACAGAATCCATCAACTGGATCAAGAGCCGCCCGGTATTCAATGCGCTCAACAAGGTCAACAACAAAAAATTTGCCCGCTCTATACAAAAGGCTATGGCTAAGCTGGGCTTTAAGAACATCATCCTGTTCAACGACAACGATATGTTCCGCTCTTTTTACCTGAAGGAACTCCTGAAGCCCGATGTAAGCATCTACTACTCGCGCGACTATATGCTTGCGGTAGACTACTGGAAGTTTCACGGCGAAAACCTGGAACCAGCACTCATAGCCAAGAGCGATCTGTGTGTGGCCAACTCCACCTACCTGGCCAGCTATTGCCGCAAATACAATCCAAGGTCTTACTACGTAGGCCAGGGCTGCGACCTGGAGATGTTCAGCAACCCGAGGGACAACAGCAAGCCTGCTGATATGGAAGCAATACCCCATCCTGTTATAGGCTACGTGGGCGCACTGCAAAGCATAAGATTAGATATTGAACTGCTCGGCTACATAGCGCAGCAGCGCCCCGACTGGCATATAGTACTGGTAGGTCCGGAAGATGATGAATTCAAAGCCAGTAACCTGCACAATATCAGCAATATACACTTCCTGGGTGGCAAGCCGCCGGAAACGCTGCCCGCCTACATCAACTCGTTCGATGTATGCCTGAACCCCCAGTTGGTGAACCAGGTAACCATAGGCAACTATCCTCGAAAGATAGATGAGTACCTGGCCATGGGCAAGCCCACTGTAGCCAGCGCCACAGAAGCCATGAGCATCTTTGCAGAACATACCTACCTGGCCAGTAATAAAGAAGAGTACGTAACGTTAATAGCCAAAGCCCTCGCCGAAGACTCCCCCGAAAAACAGGCCGCACGCCGCGCATTCGCCTCCTCCCACACTTGGGAGAACAATGTGGCAGAGATATATAAGGCGATAAATGAACAGTAATTGTCCGGCCTTGATTGAGCACGAAAGAGGCACTACAATAGCTGTCATGGCGAGCGTGTCGAATACATGATTGCGGTTATGAGCAAGGATACCTTAACGAAAATTATCGTCATGGATCCGACAAGTTCACCATGACAATAATTTTTTATCGTATAATATCCACCTTTGCGCCCTCTGCTGCCTGATAATTCTTTGTGCACTTTGCTCCCGAAGCTTCGGGATTTACGACCTTTGCGCTATCAAACCACTTTTAGGTTTTCACTTTTCACTTTTGACTTAAAAAAATGCTCCCACTTACAGATACTATTGTTGCTATTGCTACCCCACCCGGCGAGGGCGCTATAGGTATTGTGCGCCTTAGCGGCAGCAATGCTATAACCATCACCAATAACCTGTTTGCGGGCAAAGACCTTACACAGCAGCCCAGCCACACCATACACTTTGGCCGCATAGTAAGCAATGGTATCACTATCGATGAAGTGGTGGTAAGCATCTACAAGAACCCCAAAAGCTACACCGGCGAAGACACTATAGAGATAAGCTGCCACGGCAGTAACTATATACTGCAACAGGTGGTAGATGCCTGCCTGCAGCACGGTGCCCGCGTGGCCCAGCCGGGTGAGTTCACCCTGCGTGCTTTCCTTAATGGCAAGCTCGACCTTACCCAGGCCGAAGCCGTTGCCGACCTCATAGCCGGCCAGAGCGGATCGGCCCACAAAGCTGCCATGCACACCCTGCGCGGCGGCTTCAGCCGAGATCTGAAGGATATGCGCGAACAGCTCATCACCTTCAGCGCCCTTATGGAACTGGAGCTCGATTTCAGCGAGGAAGATGTAGAGTTTGCCGATCGCACCCGCTTTTACCAGCTGATAGCACAACTCACCCAAGCCACCCAGGCATTGGTCAACTCGTTTAGCCTCGGCAATGTCATTAAGAATGGCGTTAGCGTGGCCATAGTGGGCAAGCCCAATGCCGGCAAAAGCACACTGCTTAATGCCCTGCTCAATGAGGAACGCGCCATAGTCAGCGATATAGCCGGCACCACCCGCGATACTATCGAAGAAACACTCAACATCAACGGTATCCTCTTCCGCCTCATAGACACTGCCGGCATACGTGAGCACAGCACTGATGTAATAGAACTGAAAGGCATAGAGCGCAGCCGCGCAGCCATGAGCAAGGCCGATGTGGTGGTCTACCTCTTCGACGCATCAATAGACCAGTTGGCCGAGGTAAACGAACAGCAGGAGTACTTTAAGTACAACCACATAAAGCACATACTGGTAGGCAATAAGGTAGATGCGCACGGACTGGACAAGGCTGCAGCCCTGTATGGCCACCTGGAGCATACCATATTTATATCGGCAAAGAAGAACGAGAACGTAGATGAACTGAAGACCGCCCTCTACAAGCTGGTAGCCTGCGGCGATGTACAGCACGAAGGCACCATCGTCACCAACGTGCGCCACTACGGAGCCCTGCAGGAAGTCCTCAAATCACTCCACGCTATAAAAGCCGGCCTCGACAACCAAACCCCCGGAGACCTCATCGCCCTCGACATCCGCCACTGCCTCCATTACCTCGGCGAAATAACCGGCGAAATAACCACAGAGGACAAACTGGACTATATATTTAGTAAGTTCTGTATCGGGAAGTAAACTGTAGTTCCGGCCAACCAGGTATGTTTGGCGTAGCTTATAGCTAAGGCAGGTGTCAATAGCGGATTTTCGATTCCGTCCTGCGGCGTAAATACTATGCCTATTTTTTAATGGAGAGGTGTTTTTCACCCGGAGTGACATAAATTTACATTCATGGCAATACAGATATGCCCGGTGTGCAAACAGGAAGGATTTTCCTGGCATATGGATGAAGAGCAGACACCTCTGACCATTTGGGGATGTTTCTGTGGATATAGCGCACTTGAAGACGAAAGTGATGTACGCATTTGCAGCACATGTAAAGAGAAAACCGAAACGCGGCTACAGCACCAAGACGGCTCTTTTCGCTGGTGGTGTTATAAATGCCTGAATGAACAATATAAAGCTAACAGACATGCCCAATAACGGGTGGGCCTGCGCTACTCGTGTTATCATTACCTTGCTATTGCTGCTACGCATGTAATGAAACTACGCAGTTCGGCGAAATTTGAAATTTCGTCGTAGAGCAAGATTGCCGCATTATACTCCCGTGGCACAGTTTTTACACGCTATTACCACTTCAAACGGTTATAGTATGGAAAGGAGAGAAATGAGTGCGCTGGAGCAGAAAATGTGGGATAACCTCAAAGCGGCCAACGAAATGTTGTGCAACAAAAAAGTGCAGCCCCACCAAACACTTGCCTTTAATATTAAAGATGAGCTGATAGTAGTAAAAGCCCACAATACGCACGCACGGTGCGCTATAGGTCAGGAAAATTAATCCCTGCCCTTTATTCAAAACCCTCCAGCTTTTTCAGTACCGTTTTAAGGTTTATGCCCCTGCCCAGTACGGGTTTAAAAATATCACCTTCGCTTTTCAGCCGGTCTACCGCGTTAAAGATGGTAAAGTCTTTCATTTTCAGGCCGGGTTTCACCTCATCCCAGTGCAGCGGCATAGATACGGTAGCTCCCGGTTTAGGGCGTAAGGAATAAGGCGCAGCCAGCGTGGCCTGCGGCCTGTTCTGCAGAAAATCTATATACATCTTGCCGCCACGGTCGGCCACCTGCCTTTCTATACTGGTAAACTTCGGCAACCGCGATTGCACAATACGTGCTATTATCCGGCCAAACTCCTTAGAATCTTCATAAGTATACTTGGCACCAAACGGTATGTATATATGCAACCCTGTCGACCCCGATGTTTTGCAGTACGATGGCACCTCCAGCATATCTAGCAGCTCATGGGTTACCTGTGCGGCCTTTATCACCTGGTTAAAGGTGTTCTCGGCCGGGTCCAGGTCTATAATGCACCAGTCGGGGTTGTCCGGCTGTTGCACCGTGCTGCTCCACGGGTTCATCTCTATACACCCCAGCGATGCCATATACAGCAGCGTTGCCTCATCATTGCATACCAAAAACTCGCGGTCCTGCCCGTCAGCCTCACTATGGTACGGAAAGGTCGCCAGCCAGTCAGCCACCTTGCCCTTTACATTCTTCTGGTAAAAGCTCTCCCCTTCTATCCCGTTGGGGTGTCTGTTCAGCGATTGCGGCCTGTTCTTCAGGTACGGCAGTATAAAGGGGGCCACCTGGTAATAATAGTTCAGCATATCGCGCTTGGTCACTTTTTCCTTCGGCCAGTATACCTTGCCCAGGTTGCCAAACTTCAGTTCGTGCCCGCCAACGGTGCGCACCTGCGTCTCATCAGTGGGGTTAAGCAGTGTCTTCCGCTCTTTCTTTTTCGATGGTTGTATCATTTTTTCCTGCACCAGTTGGTTATCATCGTTGGTAAGCTCAGTTGTTGATGCTTCGGTCTCCAGCACCACATCCCCGGCCTGCTTATCTACCCGCATCCCCTCAAACGATGGGTGACGCATCACCCCGTCGCTGGTCAGTTCCGTGTAGCTCACCTCGCACACCAGCACCGGCTTCAGCCAGGTGGCCGTAGCCTTCGGCGGGTTGGGCCTGAACCTCGACGGCTTATTGATATCGGGAATCTCGCTGAACGGGCTGCGACCGGTCACCAGTGGTTTAAATTGTTGCGTCATCTCCTCCTGCATACGGCTGTTAAAGCCCGTCCCTATCTTACCCGTGTACTGCAGTTGCCCATTCTCAAATACACCCACCAATAGCGAACTGAACAACTTCGCCGATCCTTCATTCCTGGTGTAGCCGCCTATCACCACCTCCTGCCGCTTGTTGGTCTTTATCTTCAGCCAGTCGCGGGTTCTGTCGCCCACCGCATAAATACTGTCGTTCCGCTTCGCCATTATGCCCTCCAGCCCCAGGCGCGCAGCCATGTCATATAGCGCAGTGCCCGTTGCTGAGAAACTTTCACTCAGCCTTATGGTGTCCGATGTGGGCAGGTGTGCTTTCAGTAGCGCCCGGCGTTCGGTCAGGGGTAGTTCAGTCAGGTCTTGCCCGTCATACCAAAGCAGGTCAAACACGTAGTAGATCAGTGTACCATCCGCCTCGCTGCGCCAGTTTTGCAGGGCGCCAAAGTCGGCCACGCCCTTGTCGTTCAGCACCACTATTTCACCATCTACCACCGCCTGTATACCCCATCCGCATAGCTCATCATATACAGGGTAAAACTTTTCGTTGAACGATTTATCGTTCCGCGATCTGATGTCCACCTCGCCGCCGTTCACAAAGGTCAGCGCACGATAGCCGTCCCATTTTATTTCATAGCTCCACCCTGCCGTGTCAAAAGGTTTATCAACCAGGGTGGCCAGCATGGGTTTCAGGTTACGCGGTATCTGCTTTGTTGCAGCACGGTCAGTAGATTCATTACGTTTTTGTTTGGTTTTGGCAGTTGTAGCAGGTGCTTTTTTCATATTCAAGGTATTGAACAGATAAACGGTAAATTTTTATGCCATCTGTATACGGGAAAACACCTGATTATTGCCGGGAACATAGAATTAACACAGTTGTGGTAGCTATAGTGCGTATATTTAATGTAAGATAACGCCGAAGTTGTTGTACTGATCGATAGTCCCGCGCTTCTGAAAATATCTCCCTCTATTGAGGGTTTCCGCTAATTAAAACTTCTTCCACGAAGCTCCTTTAGCTTCGTTCTCTCTCTTTCAACATGACACACAATATTTATGATCGATTCGAAAAAAGTACTGGAAAAAATACAAGAAATGACCGCAAGGTACCACAAGCCGCGCCCTGTGGGGATAGATTCGCTGGCCCTCGGCCTTAAAATAAGGGAGCTGGACCTAAAGCCCCTCCTGGCAGCCCTGCAAGACGAAGGGCTGGTAGCAGTACACGTCACCCCATCTAACAGCCGCCGCATGCCCCGCAGCGGAACCGTAGAGTGTATGTAAGATAATTTGAACAGGTGAATGTTTCGTTCTGAAAAAGGTTGACAGATCTACAGGCCAGTTATTAAACAATTTACATCTTTAGGCGCATTGTGCGGCGAAAAGTATATACCCAACCCTGATGATTTTTTTTTACCAGCGTAGGCATTGATAATCAATGGTTAGATGTTACGGTTACACCCGATTAGACCCGGTTGGGTGTTGGAATCGGGTGCTGTGTCGGGTGATTAGAAATGCCTTTTTTTAATATTTTTCCAGAGCAGAAAATTGTCTGTTTCACCCTGCGGGCGTGTGTTTTCATAGTGTCAAAGAGCTTGGTTTTATTGGCTGCAAGTTCGCATTTTTCAATGTTTTGGCCAAAAGAAAGTTGTGGTGTGATAGCGTTGTTTTGATCGATCCACGTATATAGGCAAGTGCACTTGTGTGTCCGGTTCGGGAGTCAGGAGACTCCTATCCGCAAAGGACGTAGTCGGGAGACTACGACCAGCGTGAGTGCCGGGGCAGCTGTGAAAGTGGACCCTAGAATTGTCATAGTGGAACAATTTTTTCGTGGTAATCCACTAAAAAATGTATACATGAAAAATGAAATCTTCGATTTAGAAAAAAAGTATTGGGATGACATGGCAGCGCAGCGCATGACTACGAAGCCGTAAAAAGCCTTACCAAGTTCCCATGTATTGTTGCTAGCAAGCAGGGTGTGATGAGTGTGGACGAGCCTTCTTACAAGAAGATGTTTGAACAAGGGAAGAATGTAAACACAAAAGTAAAAGAACTGTCGGAAGAACAAATTCAGATGGGTACTGATCATGCTATGATAGCTTACCAGATAGAAATGGACTACAATGATAAGGCGATGAAGTGTATATGTACGTCAACCTGGGTAAAGGAAGGCGGCCGTTGGTTGTGCGCCATGCACACCGAGTGTGACCTGCAAAAGCAGGAAAATTAATTTGTTCTAATAAAAACGAGGCCGTCTCAAGAGGTTTGGGACGGCCTCGTTTTGTACCCAGACGGGAATTGAACCCAATGATGGAGATGGAGATTTGAAAAATTAAGTGCTGTGATAGCCGTGTAATTTAGGAATGTTCGATTTCGTTAGCTGATGCGATTGGCCCATTTTTATAATATCTTACCGAATAAATCACCGGCCCTTCCCTATTGAGGTTCTTCGTTCCAAGATTTCCTCTAAAATCTAACTCCTTAGCCCGGTTTAGCATATAACATTTGTATTACAGCAGTCCCATTTCTGTCTGACGGATGACAATTTCCTGCTGTTGAAAACGCTGCTGCAGGGTTTCCTTATACTTCTTCCAAAACGACCTGTCTATGTTGCCGGCCATAACTTCGTAAACTATGATCTTATCTTTAACCACCCTGTCAGCGTCTTCTTTCCAAAGACCTGATGCAGGTGATTGTGTATACATAGTAACACCACCAAACGTTTTGATAACTTATCCCTAATCGTGTTGTAGAATCGTTCAGGGAATGGTTTGCCATCGTTATTGTAAAGAGGCAGTAATAGTTGTATTAGTTTGGTCGGTTCCGGTTCTTCTTTAGCTTTAGCAATTGCATCGAGAGCTTTACGGGTTTCTGTCAGTTCAATTGGCTGGAACTTCTTACCGGCCTGGCTGTTGTAGTTAATGAAGAAGCGCTGCAGTTCTTCCACTATATCATGCGGCAGCTGGTTGATCTTGGTAATTGTCTTGTACATTTCCGACACTTCGGGAATAGCAATATACCTGTCGTTGCGCATCTTGTCACCGTTCTTCTCCTGCTGAACAGCCTTGATACTGCCTATGATACGACACTTGACCGCGCAGCCCGGAAAAGACGGCGCTTCAGAGATAATGATCACATCTAAAGGGTCGCCATCCTCTCCCTTTGTTCCGGGTATAAATCCAAAGTCAAAAGGAAAGACAAGCCCGGCGGGAAGTATCTTGCTAAGTTCGAAGCAGGCTAATTTTGAATCATAATTATACTTTACCCCGTATCCCTTAGGAGTTTCAACAATACAATTAATGGCAAGTTTTGTGCCCGTGGTCAACACTCAATAAATCTTATACCAGTGTTTACATCAGCTACAAGCTACGCCATCGTTACAGAGACCGCCCCTACCTCAATAAGTCAAGTGTCTTTGGGTCTGGAATTCCCTTAAAAAACTTTTTCAGGAGTTCGTTAAATCCCGGATCAGCATCGGGCACGGATGCGAATAGGGTTAGGGACGACCTTAATTTCATATCGTCCGGACTCCCAAATATTTTGTGGGGATCATTTTCCCAAAGTGTCAGCAACACATAACAGATCGAGGTCAGGCGCTGGCCCAAAATCGGATGCTTAAGGTATGCTTCTGCTTCCGACTTATCTTTAATTGCGTAGTATTTAGACGTTTCGCTTGATCCCAGCCCGGCTATCTGCGGGAAAATATACCACATCCAATGGCTCCGTTTTTTGCCGCTCTTCATTTCAGCCAGTGCGATCGGGTAATCCGTTTCCTGGGCATCAAGAAACCGTTGCAGGTTATCATTCTTCATATCCATACGTTAACTGTCGATATGGCAAATGCCATATAAAATATTGATTCCCCTAAATCATGTGCCGTACAATTGCTCACTATTGAAATTGACAATAAAAAATAAGCAGCTACGCTATTGCACAACTGCTTGATCTCTTTAAGTGCCCCTAACTGACATTTCTTCGAACCAAATCAATACGTTCTTTAGTAAAATTTATCAGTTTAGAGTATGTATTGATAAAAGGTGAGTTATCATTCTATTTCCCATGAGTTCCTTCATTTTGGATACAACGCGGTCCATTTTGAGCACTTTTAGGCCTGAACAGTTGATCAATTTTGTATTGTTAACAAAATTACTAATTCCCGGCATTGCTGGGGTAAAAACCAAATCGATGACGAATAAATTATCGAAAAAAGTAGCTGTGGTTACTGGTGGTACTTCTGGAATTGGATTTGCTATTGCGGCTGAATTTATCAGGGAAGGCGCAAAAGTGATCATAACCGGAAGGGATCAAAAAAAAGTTAATGACGCTGTCTCCAGGATTGGCGAAAACTGTATTGGGATAGAAACAGATGTAAGCAATATCCAAGCGATGAAAAGCCTACTCGAAAAAGTAAAGCTTGACCATGGTAGATTAGATATTATTGTAGCGAACGCCGCCGTAGGAGAGCATGCACCTATTGCTTCAATAACAGAAAAGCAATTTGATATAATGGTGCACACTAACTTCAAAGGAGTATTGTTTATGGTACAGTCTGCCCTGCCATTAATGACATCAGGCGGAAGTATCATTCTTATTGGCTCTACAGCTTCAGTTGCTCCCCCTCCGGGAATGAGTATTTACTCAGCCATTAAAGCTGGCTTGCGCATGATGATGCGTGCCGTTATGCAGGAAATCAAAGGCTCCGGCATCAGGATCAATTTGTTAAGTCCAGGTGCGGTAGATACTGCTTCCTTGAGAGATGCCTTAAGGAAAGCAACGAGTCCCGAAAAAGTTGATGAAATGGTTAATGCGATGGGAAGTAAAAGTCCGATTGGGCGTATTGGGCGACCTGAAGAGCTGGCTAAGGTAGCCTGCTTTCTAGCCAGTGATGACTCCAGCTATGTAAATGGGATCGAATTATTCGCAGACGGCGGACTTACTCAGGTTGTCTGATTTAACTTTAAAAATACCAGTATATGAATCTAAAAATTAAAAATAAAGTTGTGGTTATTACCGGCGCGAGCAGCGGAATTGGCAAGGCAATAGCACTTTTACTGGCAGAAAATGGGGCAAGAGTAGTTTTAGGCGGCAGAAGAACAAAACAACTCGAAGAAATAGTTGCCAGTATCAAAGAAAGGGGTGGTGAGGCTGCGTATGCCTTAACCAATGTTACATCCCGAACGGACATGACTAATCTTGTCCAGCTGGCATGTAATCAATTTGGGAGGTTGGATGTGATGGTTAATAATGCCGGTGTTAGTCAGCTCTCCCGATTAGATGAACTGGATATTGACGGTTGGGAGAGCATGATTGATATTAACCTGAAGGGTGTGCTATATGGTATGGCGGCCGCTATACCTGTATTCAAAAAACAGCAGGTCGGTCATATTGTTAATATCATTTCTACAGCCGGACTGAAAATAATGCCAACAATGGGGGTGTATGCTGCTACAAAAAATGCGGTCCGCACTCTTAATGAAACATTTAGGCAGGAGTCTGATGGCAAAATCCGCATTTCAGGTATATCTCCAGGATTTGTGAAAACAGAATTGGCTCAAAGTATCAAAAATCCAGAAGCAAGAAAAATCATTCAAACATCAATGGATAATATTGCGCTTTCGCCGAACGATATCGCTACTGCAGTAGCTTTTGTAATCGGACAGCCTGAGGAAGTTGAAATTGGAGATATAGTGATTCGACCCGCGGTACAAAATTAGTGGTAAATTAGCACAGGCACTTATCGCGAAATAAACGATAAGTGCCTGTTTTTAAAATTCAGTTTCTTCTTATGGGGAAGTCCAAGCTCCACACGTTCCACAGCATTGCCGAGCTTCTGCGGTATTTGGGGCAAACAGGTCCAGCCCATCCGCTGATCACAGTAATTCAGTATGATCTGGATAATGTTCAGATTGGCAATCCAGGTGACCGGATTTTAATGGATTTTTATAAGATTTCCTTTAAAATAAATTTTACCGGGAAGGTGAAGTATGGACAACGCCATTACGATTTTGAGGACGGCGGCTTGGCCTTTGTCGCTCCCCGGCAAATCATAACGGTCTCGCCGGTTGAAAATAAAAGCTATGAAGGCTTTTCTCTATTCTTCCATCCCGATTTACTGGTCAAGTACCCATTGATGGACAGAATAAGCCAATACGGTTTTTTTTACTATTCCACCTCAGAGGCGTTATGCTTATCTGAAAAGGAAAAGAAAGTGATCTTATCCCTGTTCACATCGATATCGGATGAGTTAAATAATAATATTGATAATTTTAGTCAGGGTATTTTAGTATCACAATTGGAGCAGCTTCTCAGTTACAGCAATCGATTTTATCATCGGCAATTTATTACCCGAAAAATTGTTCACCATGAGCTGATTACACGCATGGAACAGATACTGGTTGCATACCTGTTTGAGAACAAGGCCCTGATAAACGGACTGCCCTCTGTTCAAGCAATTGCAGATAAACTGAATGTGTCACCTCATTATCTGAGTGATATGTTACGCTCTCTAACGGGGCAAAATGCCCAGCAACATATTCACACTAAGCTTATTGAGAAGGCGAAGGAGATGCTGAGTTCAAGCGATCTTACCGTCTCTGAGATAGCTTATCAATTGGGCTTTGAGTATCCACAATCATTTAGCAAGTTGTTCAAAAGAAAAACAGGTAATACACCTTTGCAGTACAGGCAATTGTTTAACTAGGCAGGAATTTGTTAACCTCTATATACTTGCCATCCATTGTTGTCTGAAAATGAGTATAACCATTTTCAGGGTAAGTACCGCAATATCCCCAGTCAAGATGTCCCGCAGGCATCCCGAACAGCAAATACAGCTTTATCTAGGACTGCCTCCGCCTTGGTAAAGCTAGATAGCCGTCCCGACAAGGTAAAGAAGAGGTGGGCACAACAAAATGAGCATTCCTAAATTTATTCAGCCAACTCTATACCCGCACCTATCAAAGTACCTATTATCTTTTCATTTACCGTCATTCTCATGTCCTCAAACCCATGCGCGTTCACCCATACGTTACACATCAGCTTATAGCCCTTGGCTTCAATGGCGGTGACGCCAATCCTGGGCTTAGGCTCATTAAGCGCCTCCGGAAAATCAATAAACGCCTGCCGCAGTATCTCCTTCACCTTATGAATATCATCGCTGTACTTAAACTTCAGTTCAATATCCAGCCTGCGTATGCCTTCGCGGGTAATATTAATAATTACCTCGTTCGACAATTTGCTGTTAGGCATGATCACGGTCCTGTTGTCAAACGTATTGATGACCGTATAAAAGATCTGTATAGCGGTAACAGTTCCCTTTTCGCCCTGGGCAATAATGTTATCCCCGGTTTTAAATGGTTTCAGCAGCAATATCAATATTCCGCTGGCAAAATTCTGTAGCGTACCGGACAGGGCGAAGCCTGCAGCCGCGCCAAATGCGGCTATCACTGCGGCAAATACCGTGAGCTTTACGCCCAGTATCTGCAACACCAAAAAAATGAGACCTACATGTAATAGCGTGAAAATAAGACTTTCCAGGAACGGCCGCAGGGAATGGTGTATATCTGGCTTCCCCATTCTCTTCTTGACCCTGCTGCGGATCATACTGATGAGCCACAAGCCCAGGCCTAGTACTACCGCTGCTGATATGAGCCGCGGTCCTACTTCGGTCACCCAGTCGAGGGTCTTATCATAAAACCTCAGCCACTCCCTGTGAATGGTTGCTGTATCCACTGCACTTTTAGCCGCCATATCAGCTTGCCTTATTAACTACAAACCGCACAATATCGGGCGACGGTATCCGCAGCGTAAAGCGCGACAGCAATGCCCTCACATCCGTATACGATCGCTGAAAATAGGTAGCGGCAGATATGTTAGAGCTCACCTTTACAGAAAAACTGTTTTCCGGCATTACCTTAAACATATCCTCATCGGTACGGTCATCGCCAATAGCCAGTATAAAATCGTACTCCTGGCGGGCTATGATGCTCAGCGCGGCTTTACCCTTGTTCACCTTGCTGCACTTTACTTCTACCACCTTGTTGCCGTCTATTACGTCTACCAGGCGGTCTTTATATTGTTCGCTCAGCTGGGCCATTAATACCGACGCCTGTTTCTCCGATAGCCGTTCGTCAGCAGCCCGATAGTGCCACGCCAGCGAATAGCCTTTGTCTTCAATGAAGGTTCCCGGGGTATTCTGTACAAAGGCGGTCATCACCTCGCGTACACCGTTTTTCCAGTCCACGCTAAGACCGGGCACATTATACCATTTCTTTCCATACTCCCTGAACCATGCACCATGCTCCCCTACTATATCTATCTGCAGATGTCCCAACCACTTATCCAGGGTTATCTTATCCCGTCCGCTAATTATCACCACATTGTTACGCTTATCCGCCGATAAGTCCCTTAGCAGTTGTAACAGCTCTTCATCAGGTATTGCATCTTCGGTCCGCTTAAAGAAAGGCACCAGGGTACCATCATAGTCCAGCAGCAGCAGGCGCTTGCGGGCAAATGCATATTGCTTGTCAAACTTGCGGATCACTGTCTCATCAACAGGGGTGCACACCTTCAGCTTCTGCTTGTTGATAGTGCTCTTCAGCTTAGCCAGGAAACTGTTAGCCCACATAAATATGTCAGATCGCTTTATCTTTTCCTGCATCCTGGCCATACGACTTTTCTTCTCCGGGTCAGACATGGTCAATGCTTCGTTTATCTTATCGGCAAACTGCTGTATGTCGTTAGGATTCAGTATCAGTGCCTCTGTCAGTTCTTTAGCGGCACCGGCAGCCTCACCCAACAGCAACACACCGTTCATGTTGATATTGCCGGCTACGTATTCCTTACTCACCAGGTTCATACCATCCCTTAGTGGAGTCACCAGGGCTATATCGGCAGTGCGGTACAATGCAGAGAGCATATTGGGCGGCAACGACCGGTAGAAATGGCGCACAGGTTGCCAGCCAAACGTAGAGTGCTTACCGTTAATGTTGCTGATAAGGCGGTTCATCTCTTCCTTCAGGTCTTTATAGCTGGACACATTGTCGCGCGATGGCACCACCAGGTGTAGCAGGGTTATCTTCTCGCGCCATTCCGGGTGTTGCTCCAGGAACAGGTCGAAGGCCTGCAGGCGTTGGATGATGCCCTTGCTGTAGTCAAGCCTGTCTACAGATATAGCCAGTTTGGTATTGATCAGCCGTGTAAGTTCTTCTGCATTACGGTCGGTCTCCTCTTCAGTAGCCAGCTCCTGAAACTTGGCAAAGTCTATACCGATAGGGAAAGCCTGTACGGATATCGTGCGGTTGTCTACATTCAGCTGGTTATAGTCGGCTTTGACGCCTAATATCTTAGCGGCTGTTGTTATAAAGTGTTGTGTGTCATCTTCTGTCTGGAAGCCGATAGTATCTGCACCCAGCAGGCCTTCCAGTATCTCCGTCTTCCATGGCAGTGCACGGAAGATCTCAAAATCAGGGAAAGGTATATGTTGAAAATAGCCAATAGTTATACCCGGCAATGCCTTACGCACCATAGCAGGCACCAGCATCAGCTGATAATCATGTATCCAAACCATGTCATCGCTTGTGGCATGGCGGATGATCTCATCTGCAAACTTCTTGTTTACAGATACATACTCATCCCAATAGGTCTTGTCGTACTTGCTGTAGGTAGGGAAATAGTGGAACAGCGGCCACAACGTACCATTAGAAAAACCCTCATAGTAGTTGTCGATCTCGCATTGCGTGAGGAACACCGGATGCAGGCATTTATCAGTCAGTTCTTTAGTTACTTCATCGCGCTGCTCATCAGCTACTACTGCTCCCGGCCAACCGATCCAAATGTTCTTGCAATCGGAGAAAATACTGCTGAGACCCGTAGCAAGGCCGCCTTCACTACGCTTGAAATGAAGAGTGCCATTGTCGCTGTGTATCTTCACCGGCAGTCGGTTCGATACATTAATTATCCTTTTATCATCGGTCCATTCAATACTCATAGGTGACGCATCCTTTTTTATTCGTGAAGGGTATAATAAAAGAATATGCCACTATGAGGTTTAGAATTTTGTCGATATAGAATGTTTAAAAATGATAATACTGTGATATGCATAACGCCCTGATGAATCAAGATGAACAAAAAACAGGCAACAAAGCTGCTATTTAACTGATGCTTATTGGGGACAATTTATCCATCGTACTATGTAAAACAATAATTGGGTACAAAGCTGCTAACATAGAGCGCTAGCGTCCAAAGCGTTAACCTGAACAGCTTCATTGTGCGAGGTATTGAAAGACCGGACGCTTCCCATGAACTCCGTGTACACCTGATCTAAATTACTAATTGATTGGACAAGCATGGAAATAGATAGGCAAAAGGACCAATATACCTGCCTTGCAACTACACGACGGATCGTATCGTGTTTAAGTATAGGTCTATACAAATGCAAAGAACTAGTTAACCGTCGTGGTAATGGAGGAAAAAGGGATTTCTGTCGTTTTTTTCAAACATAGAAGAGATTATATTTCCGATGAATAAGGTTATTAAGGGTTTACCTGCATTTTCCTTTTTTTATTATCGAATTACACAAAAAACAAAAGGGGGAAAAAAATTCCCCCTTCAATACATATCTACTAAATAAATTCATTGCTTTAATGAGTTGCCAGAAGCTTAAAGTTATGCGTCCAAACGCTCTTTAGCCACCAGGTAAAGTGCATTGGCCCAGCCCAGCGGTGTGTTAGGATTAGGAATATCAGTATGTGCATAATATAGCTCCGGTATGCTGCCGTCCGGCAAAATAATACTTTCGGTATGTGCTATATATTTCCTTGCAGCCGCGTAGTTACCCAGCTCCATATGGCATATGGCCAGCCATGGCAGTGCCAGGCACCATTCTGCTTCTGTGCCGTAGTATAAGGAAGGATGATGGTGCCTTCCCTCACTTTCTCTTGTGCTGTAGTAGCTATCACCCTCGTATCTTATCACGCCTCTTTTTCTCAGTAGACGCTCTTCTATATTAGCTATTACCTGTGCAGCTTTTTCTTTAGAATAGACCCTGTGCGGATAGATGAGACTCAACTGAGCCATATCAACATCGCGGTCAAACATTTCCCTTGTGCCTAACTCCTCCAGTGCCTGCTGCCCGTTTGTGATCAGCCACATAGGCACGTCAACTATATAGCTGACAGATCTGAGTCCTGACACACAAGCGCCTATAGAACTTGCGTGTATCTCTTTCGCCTCTTCCCACATGCCGTTGTCGGTGTCGTGCCAGTACTCGCACGTTTGCAGGTACTGTACCAGCTTCTGTATCATCTGCCTGTCGCGTTCGTTGCGGATGATACGTTTGCCATATCTTTCGCCTTCGCCTACAGACCATAACAGCAAACCAACGGCATCGTGTTGCGCATGGCCCCAGGCACCTTCCAGCTCTTTTACATGCACAGCATCATACTTGGCATGTATGTATTGCCACGGCTCGCGCGGCTTTTCTTTTATATGTATATCTATCTTCCACTCATACTCCAGCATCAGGTCCAGTAACCTGTGTATAGCGTTAGCATACGTATTGCAGGGTTTATTGAGGAATGGCAGGCTGATGTATAACGAATCCCTTATCCATACTGCCGAATAATGAACAGATGGAGACGCTATATATAGCCCGTTGTCCATCCGAATAGAATCTAGTATCCTGTAACTCTTCTCAATCATCACAATTGTCTTTAAAAAGATAACGAAATGTAACGTGCTGACCAGCACCGTGTTTCATGGAGACGAATTACTTACTAAGTTAAACAAAAAATCAAATAACTGGTATAAAAAATCGGTGTAAAATGCTAGACCTTAGCATTTTACACCGATATGACATTTCAATGCAATTATTTAATAGCGTTAATCCAGTCGCTGTGGGCGCAATTACTGCATTTATCTGATGCTCCGGCCCTTGTATTGCCACAATGGTTGCACACGCGTACCTGCATATCCTTTTCCTGTTCAGCGTTAAAATCTGTATCCCATTCGGGTAATACTGATAGGCCCGGCTTAATATCTTTATTTCCGATCATACTGAAATCGCCACAGGCTTCCAGGTAAAAGCGTTCAACAGCACCCAGGTGGCGGATCTCTTTTGAGCGCAACTCTGCAAAAAGGCGGTCTCGACTGATGCGCGCTCTTTCCATCGCCCGCAGGTCCAGTACCCCATCTCTTATCAGTACGCTCACATTGCCCTGTGTATATTTTTCAAATTTCTGGTTTTTAAATGCCAGTGCCGATATAGCTCTTTCTGTAAGCACTACTATGATGGCTATCAATAGAGCAGGTATCAGCCCTCGCTCGGGGGCTTGTATAGGCGCACCTATAGCAGCCGCCAATACTACCACAGCGGCCAGTTCGTTACGGCCAAGTGTAGCAGACATCCGTTTACCCATTACACGAATGGCCACCATCAACAACGTGTAAATAAACAAAAGACGTATTATGGACTCTATATAAAAGGTCCACGGCACATTGCCTACCATTATCCTTGCCCAGTCGTCTATATGTATATCGTCTGCTTTCATTTTTCGTTTTTAACTACTACAGCATTAACCCAATCCGACACACCGCATACGGAACATGGCTGATCATTATTGTTTGCAATAAACCCGCAGCTACTACATGCCTTACATTCAGCCATTTGCTGTCGATCTGCGATAGGAGCGTCGTCGGGCGGATAAAGCGGCAAGCCCGGACCATCGTCGCCTGACTTATACATACTAAATATGCCTCCGGCTTCAATGTACAACCGCTTTACCTGCCTGAGGTTATATACATTATGTGCCCGCAGTTTGGCAAACACCTGCTGGCGAGATATGCGCGTTTCTTTCATTTCTTTTAGCTGAAGGATCCCATCCTTAACCAATACGCTTGCCTCACCTTGCGATAGTACTTCAAACTTCTTTCTTTTAACGGCGACCAGAGTCAGCCCGCGTTGCAGCAGCACGGTGCCCAGCAGTATCATAGAGCCTTGTAATATACCCTTGTCGGGCATTTGCATAGGTGCCGATACAATAGCACCCAGCATGATCATAACGGCCATTTCGGTCAACGTTAATTGCCCGGCCATACGCTTACCCAGCCACCGGATCATAAACAGTAGTAGCGTATACATGATCAGCGTACGCATAAATATCTCCAGCAAGAAAATTGACGGTGCGTCGCCAAAGAGTATACGGCTAATATCCGATAAATGAATATCCTCTTTATCCATTGGCAGCCGTTTTACGGGTGTAAATGGCTACATCTTCTGCTGCAATTACATGACGGGAATTATCCTTGGGTATGCCTGCGGCAGTACCGCATAATTTAGTCCAGCTACCGTCGGGTACGGCATGGTGCAATTGCACAGGTTTGTCAGATAAGTTGAAAATGGCCATTAATTGCTCGTTCCCGGTTTCGCATGTGCGGTGCAGTGTAAAACAACCTTCCTCTACAATATTTACCTGTATGTCGTTCTTGTTAAAATTACGGAGTGCAGCATTTTCCTTACGCAACCTGATGAGCATTTTCATCCAGTCGTGCAGTTGGGCATTTTGCCCGTTGCTTCGCTTTTGCCAGTTCAGTTTGCTTTCTTCAAAGGTGGTCGGCGATGCGGGGTCTATGGTCACACCTTCCCATTTTTCGTGTGCAAACTCCTGCCTTCTGCCTTCCTGCACTGCTTTTACAAGTTCTGCATCGGTGTGGTCGATAAAGTAATGAAAGGGCGCATCTTCGCCGTATTCCTCGCCCATGAACAGCATAGGTATGTATGGAGACAACATAATAGCTGCGGCGGCCACTTTAAGCAAGGCTGGTGTGGTAAGGCTTGTCAATCGTTTACCATCTACCCTATTCCCTACCTGGTCGTGGTTCTGATTAAATACTATAAAGCGATCGCCCGGCAAGCCCGTGGAAGGCATACCAAACTTCTTTTTCCTGAAGGTTACGTATTCACCGCTATGCACAAATCCATCGGTAAACGCTTTGGCTATTTGCTCAGTTGTGCCAAAATCTGCATAACGATGTTTACCGTCGGGGTCGAGCTTCACATAAAGGGCATGGTGAAAATCGTCGAGCCATTGGGCATTAAAGCCATAGCCCCCGGCCTCAGTTTTCTTAACTATCTTCGGATTGTTCAGATCAGACTCGGCTATCAGGTATAGAAATCTGCCTGTCTCCTGCGCCTGCCGATGTACCTCTTCGCTTAAGTATTCCCAAAAATGACGCGCACCAAAATCGTACATCTGGTGTACAGCATCCAGCCGCAAGGCATCTATATGGAAATAGCGCAACCAATACAGGGCGTTATTACAGAAATAGTTTCTTACCCCGTCGCTCCATTCGCCATCATAGTTAATAGCGTCGCCCCAAGGCGTTTTATACTTATCGGTAAAGTATGGCGCATATTGCGGCAGGCAGTTGCCTTCGGGCCCCAGGTGGTTATATACCACATCCAGGATCACCGCAATACCTTTATTATGGCAGGCATCTACTAATTTTTGTAAGCCGCGGTAGCTACCGTATGAATGCTGCGCAGCGTATGGGAAAACCCCATCGTATCCCCAGTTGCGCTCCCCGGGGAACTGCGCGACAGGCATTATCTCTATTGCGTTAATACCAATATCTACCAGATCATCTAACCGGGCGATAGCCGATTCAAAAGTGCCCTCTCCCGTAAAAGTACCTACGTGCAACTCATAGATGATATAGTCTTTCATGGGCAGGTTGCGCCAGTTGCTGTCTGTCCATGGGTAGTCGAGGTCGGCCACTTCCGATGGGCCATGCACACCTTCGGGCTGGTAAAACGATGCCGGGTCTGCAGCATCCTTACCACCGCCGGGTATATAATAATAACGTGCGCCTGATTGCAACCCCGGTACACTGGCGGTGAAATAGCCATCCTTATCTTTTTGCATGTTAATGGTTCGCTCTTCCGGTGCCAGCAGGTGCAGCTGCATAGTTTCTTTTTCCGGCGCCCATACGGTAAAGTGGCAATTGCCATTTTTTGCGCGTATAGCACCTATAGTTCTTGTCATTGCTGTTTTGTTTTCTTTAGTCTTACAATTATTCCCTCGTCACCACTCAGGTATATTACCTGTCCTGTTTCCTGTTGCTCTAACTCATGTATGGTCCCCAATTCGGTAGTGCCCGTGAGTTGATCTTTCATTGCTATAACACACGGCCTGTGCGTGAGATTCAGCGCAATCAAAAATGAATCGCCGGCAGCGCTGGTTCTTATATATGCAAAAGCCTGCCTGTCGGCAAACACCTGTTCATATCCGCCTACACTTAAAGCAGGTTCCGTTCTCCGCAACTGTATCAGCCGTTTATAGAACAGCAGTATCGAATCGTGGTCGTTGCGCTGAACGCATACGTTTTCCTTTTTATACAGTTTATCTATACGCAGCCATGGCTTAGCATCAGAAAAACCGGCATATGCAGTATTATCCCATTGCATGGGTGTTCTGCAGGGATCGCGGCTCAGGTTTTTCCCTGGCATATTCAATCCCTGCGGATCATGTATCTCATCTTCGGGTATAGGCACATCCCTCATACCCAGCTCATCGCCATAGTACATAGTCGGTGTGCCGGGCAGTGTTAATAACAGCATAGCTGCCACCCTTAGCTGGTCGTTGCCAACCCGCCCGCGGATGCGCACCTGGTCGTGATTTCCCAATACCCAGTTGGGCCAGGCGCCTGCGGGCAATGCGGCCAGGTATTGCTTAACCATCAATGATATCTGTAATGCATCCCACGGGGTAGACAACAGCAAAAAGTTGAATGGCAGTTGGGCCCCCTTATTATCAATGCCATAGTAGGTAACCAGTTTGTCTACAGGCAGGTACACCTCACCTATCATCATCCTGTCGTCATACTCATCCAGCACTTTACGCATGCCCAGCACTATGTTATGTACCTCCGGCTGATCGGTAGAATACACAGGCAACAGCTTTTCGTACGTAGCCATATGGTCCTGGTAGGCAGGGTTTTCAGGGTTATCCCTCAGATGCTCATCCTTTATCATATGCCACATTACATCTACCCGGAAACCATCCACGCCTTTTTTCAGCCAGAACCGCATTACATTGTTCATCGCCTCCACCACTTCAGGGTTGCGGTAATTGAGATCGGGCTGTTCCTTTAAAAACGCATGATAATAATATTGACCTGTCTGCTCGTCCCATTCCCATGCCGGACCGCCAAAGACGCTCAGCCAGTTGTTAGGCGGGTTGCCATCCACATCAGGATCTGCCCATATATACCAGTCCCGCTTAGGATTATCTACGGATGACCGCGATTCCAGGAACCAGCGATGCATATCGGATGTGTGGTTGGGTACCAGGTCTATTATGAGCTTCATACCCCGCTTGTGCACTTCATCAAGCAGTTGCTGAAAGTCGGCCATGGTACCGAATACGGGATGAATGGCTTCATAATCAGATATGTCATATCCAAAATCCTTCATAGGAGAGGGGTACACCGGCGATAACCAGAGTATGGTTACGCCCAGCCATTGCAGGTAACTAAGGCGGTTGATAATGCCCTGCAGATCGCCTACACCATCGCTGTTACTATCCTGGAAGGAGCGTGGGTATACCTGGTATATGATGCCCTCCTGCCACCACAATATTTTTTCTGTCTGTATTTCTGGGTGTGCCAATTGTACCTTCTTTTTTGTTGTATGTAACTGCTAAACTTTAGCGCTCTAAGGCTGAAAAAAATATGCCACTTAGCCGCGGGCCGATTGGTATGAATTTTATATGCTCACTTGGCTACTGGTTAATTAGTGTCTAAGTAAAAAGAATTGATATACAGATGAGTGCACCATCGGGTAAAAAACGAGTTATTATAAGTGGTGTATTGCCCACAGTGTGTAACGGGCTGTACCCTGCAAAAGTTGAAATAAATAAACCGGTAGATATATCTGCCGACGTATTTACAGACGGCCACGACAAGCTGATGGCGTCGGTACTGATACGGCATAGTGCTGACAGGCAATGGAAGGAGTTGCCGATGACCTTTCTTGAAAATGACCGATGGGTATTGAGTTTTACCTCCGGTCAGCTGGGAATATGGCAGTTGCAGGTTATAGGCTGGATCGACCACTTTTCCACCTGGCAGGCTGACATCAGGAAAAAGTATAACGCGGGGCAGGATGTGTCGGTTGACCTGAAAACCGGTGTGCAGATAGCTGCTGAAGCTATTGGCCGGGCTACAGGTAAAAGTAAAGACCTGATCAAACAATGGAGTGATCGACTGGAAAGTATAGAATCGATAGAGGATGGCATTGAACTGGCCGCTGATACCAACATAGCAGCATTAATAAACAAGTGTCGCGATAAGAGTAAGGTAACCACCACCGCTGTGACTTACGAGCTGTTCTGCGAACGGCAGAAGGCGGCGTTCAGTGCATGGTACGAACTATTCCCCCGTTCCACGTCGGCCGAGCCGGGGAAACATGGCACCTTTAACGATGTACGACGGGTGCTGCCACGAATAGCTAAAATGGGCTTCGATGTTTTGTACCTGCCACCCGTTCACCCCATCGGCATCACGCACCGTAAAGGGAAAAACAATTCGCTGACCGCTAAGGATGATGACCCGGGATCGCCCTGGGCCATTGGTAATGCTAATGGCGGCCACAAAGCGCTGCACGAGCAACTGGGCACATTAAAGGATTTCCGTAAGCTGGTAGATGATGCCAAAAAACATGGAATGGACATAGCGATGGATATTGCTTTTCAATGTTCACCCGACCACCCGTATGTGCAACAACACCCGCAATGGTTCAAATGGCGATCGGACGGAACAGTACAATTTGCAGAAAATCCGCCGAAGAAGTACGAAGATATCCTGCCGTTCAACTTCGAGTCGGAAGACCAGCAAGGGCTTTGGGATGAACTGAAAAGCGTTGTGCAATACTGGATAGACCAGGGTGTGTCCGTATTTCGCGTAGATAATCCCCACACCAAGGCCATGCCGTTCTGGGAATGGATGATAAAAGACATACAGCAAAAACATCCCGAAACAATTTTCCTGGCGGAGGCATTTACGCGACCAAGGATAATGGAACACCTGGCCAAGACAGGCTTTACCCAGTCTTATACTTACTTCAGCTGGCGCAACACCAAAAAGGAACTGGAAGAGTATGTGACCGAACTGACCAAAACGGAATTGCAATATTACTTCCGCCCGAATTTCTGGCCAAACACCCCCGATATATTACCACATGAATTGGTGACCGGCGGGGAAAATAATCATATAATAAGGCTGATACTTGCGGCTACCCTGTCATCTAACTACGGCGTTTACGGCCCGGTTTACGACTTTGCCATTAACGAACCTATGCCCGGAAAAGAAGAGTATAACGATAACGAAAAGTATGAGCTAAAGAACTGGGACTGGACCGCCTATACTAAAATACGGGAGCTGATGACCCGTATGAACCGTATACGGAAAGACAATGCAGCATTCCATACCACTAATAATATAGAGTTTGCTACAACCGACAACGACAATATTATCTGCTACGTAAAACAGGATACTGCTACCGGCAATACCATGATAGTAGCCGTAAACCTGGATCCGCATAATACCCAGAGCGCCACCGTGCAACTGCCGATGGATAAAATGGATATGCCCTACGATGCCAGCTACACCGTAAGCGACCTGCTGAGCGGGGATAAATATGAGTGGTACGGAGACAGGAATTATGTATCGCTAAACCCTTATGATATGCCTGCGCACATACTGCGCGTGAACAAATAACTACATATGACAGCACACAATACTTCAGCAAAAGACAATTTATGGTATAAAGATGCAGTGATATACGAACTGCACATTAAGGCATTCAGGGATAGCAACTGCGATGGCGTAGGCGATTTTGAGGGGTTACTGGAAAAACTGGACTACCTGCAGGACCTGGGTATAACGGCCATATGGCTGCTGCCCTTCTACCCTTCTCCATTAAGGGACGATGGATATGATATTGCAGATTATTACACCATCAATCCTACCTATGGCAATGTAGAACAGTTTCAGCGGCTGCTGCAGGAAGCCCATAAGCGGGGATTGAAAGTGATAACGGAACTGGTCATCAATCATACTTCCGACCAGCACCCGTGGTTTCAGCGTGCACGCACGGCACCTAAGGGCAGCCCGGAGCGCGACTATTATGTGTGGACGGATAATCCACACCAGTTCAGGGATGCACGCATCATCTTCCAGGATTATGAAACATCTAACTGGACCTGGGACCCGGTAGCGCAGCAATATTACTGGCATCGCTTTTTCCACCATCAGCCCGACCTGAACTATGACAACCCCGAAGTGCAGGCCGAAGTATTTAAAATAATGGAGTACTGGTGCAGCATGGGTGTGGATGGCTTCAGGCTGGACGCCGTGCCTTACCTTTTTGAGCGTGAAGGCACCAACTGCGAGAACCTGCCGGAAACACACGCCTTTCTGAAAAAACTACGTAAGCATGTAGAAGAGCGGTTCCCGAATGTGCTGCTGCTGGCAGAAGCCAATATGTGGCCGGAAGACTCTGCCAGCTATTTTGGCAATGGCGACGAGTGCCATATGAATTACCACTTCCCGGTGATGCCGCGCATGTTCATGTCGCTGCAGATGGAAGACAAATACCCCATCACAGATATATTTGACCAGACGCCCGAGATACCCGACAACTGCCAGTGGGGCATCTTTTTGCGCAATCACGATGAGCTGACGCTGGAAATGGTGACAGACGAGGAGCGGGACTACATGTATAAAATGTATGTAAAAGACCCACGTGCCAGGATAAACCTGGGTATACGGCACAGGCTGGCACCACTTATGGATGGTGACAGGAGAAAAATAGAACTGCTGAATTACCTGTTGTTCTCCCTGCCCGGCACGCCTATCATCTATTACGGCGATGAGATAGGCATGGGTGATAACTACTACCTGGGCGACAGGGATGGCGTACGTACCCCTATGCAATGGAGCCCCGACCGTAATGCGGGATTTTCGGAAGCCAATCCGCAGAAATTGTACCTGCCTACCATACTGGATCCACTCTACCATTACAGTTACGTAAATGTGGAACTGCAGAACCGCAACACCTCATCGCTGCTGTGGTTTATGAAGCGAATGATCAACGTGCGTAAAAAGCACCAGGCGTTTGGCAGGGGTAAAATGGAGTTTATCAACTCCGAAAATACGAAGGTGTTGTCCTTCACCCGTACGTATAAAGACGAGACCATATTAGTGGTGGTTAACCTTTCGCGCTATTCCCAGCCTGTAGAGCTTGATCTTGCAGCCTATAGCGGCTATGGGATCACAGAACTGTTCAGCCAGAACAGCTACCCGGCAATCAAGGAAGATCAGCCATACCTGGTTACGCTTAGTCCTTACGAGTGCCAGTGGTTCAACCTCAGCAAAACAAAAGAAAAAGTAAATATAGAAGAACTGCTGACCCTTGAGGTGAACGGCAATAACCTGGACAACGAGCTTATCAATAATATTGTAAACGATGTGTTGCCCACCTACCTGCAGAAAATGCGGTGGTTCGGTGGCAAGGCGCGTACCATACATTCTATAAATATTGCCGGTTATACCAAAGTATCTGCCGCAGAGCTGGAAGTATCATTGTTGCTGGCAGAGATAGTATACCAGAATGGGTTGCCGGAAATATACCAGCTACCCCTGGCCATGGCTACAGGCAGCGATGCTGATACAATAAAGAACACCTTCCCGGCAGCGGTTGTGTGCCTCATCAGCGCAGAAAGCGGAGAAGGCGTTGTTTACGATGCCCTGTACAGCGAAGCGTACCGGCAGTTTATACTGAAAGAGATAGCGACCAATGCCCTGTACGAAAGCCTGAAATTCTCCGGCACCGCCCTGATCAATGAATATGTGCAGCAGCGGAGCACTGTAAAATCGAGGATATTATCGGCAGAGCAGAGCAATTCTTCGGTAATATTTGATGATAAGTTCTTCCTGAAGATATTCCGCAAGGTAGACAGGAGCGCTAACCCCGACCTGGAGATAACCAAGTACCTTACCGAGCAAACCAGCTTTACACATCTGCCGGCCTATGTGGGCGATATGCAATGGGTAACATCTAAAGGCAACATGGTGTTGGCCATGATGCAGCAGGTAGTAGAAAATAACACTGACGGTTGGGGCTACGTGCTTGACAGATTATCCAGCTACAACGAAAAGATACTGGCGCAGCCATCATTAAAGAATAATCCGCCGTCAATTGCCGGGTCTGTTTTTGAACCTGTGGATATGACCGCACTGCCGCATGAGTTGCAGGAGCTTTTTGAAGCATCTGTTACGGAACGTATAAAGTTACTTGGTGTACGCACGGGGGAATTGCACCTGGCATTGGCAGAAGGGAAAAAGGCAGATTTCCGCCCCGAGGAATTCTCGCTGCATTACCAGCGGTCTATGTTCTCCTCATTTCAATCCCTTGTAAGGCGCAGCTACCAGACACTTGCCCGGAATATGGACAGGCTGGATGCTAACGAACAGGCAATAGCCAACCAGATAGCCGGTATGAAGGAAGAAGTGCTGGCCCGGTTCAGGAAGATATACCAGAAGAAATTTGATGTATCTAAAATACGCATACATGGCGATTACCACCTTGGGCAAACACTGTTCACCGGTAAAGACATTATTATCCTTGATTTTGAAGGGGAACCGGCCAGCAGCTATAGCGAGCGCCGCCTGAAGCGCAATGCCTTGAGGGATGTAGCGGGTATGCTGCGCTCGTTCCACTATGCCGCTTATGCCAGCCTGTTGCTGAACAAAAGCCTGACGGATGCGGACGTGGCAACACTTACCCCGTTTACAGAGTTGTGGCAGCACTACATGAGCAACCTCTTTTTACGTGCCTACCTGGATACAGTAAATGGCAGTAAGCTGATACCGGCAGATGAACAAGATACCCAGACCCTTTTAGAAACATACATACTTGAAAAGGCAGTATATGAACTGGCTTATGAATTAAATAACCGGCCCGACTGGGTAAGAATACCCATGCAGGGAATATTGTCGATAGTAGGAAATAACAATAGCTAATGGCCACAGGAAAAACTAAGAGTACAGCAAGAAAGATAAGCAGTGAAGGTGGATATATATCGTTGTGGAGCGACTACGACATCAACCTTTTTAAAGGTGGTGTACATTACCGGCTGTACGAACTGATGGGATCTCACATAGTAAATGCCGACGGCATCGAAGGGACTTATTTTTCAGTTTGGGCACCTAATGCTGCCCGCGTGGCAGTAATTGGCAACTTCAATGGTTGGAACAGGGATAGCCATAATATGTCGGTCCGTTGGGATAGCTCGGGTATATGGGAAGTGTTCATTCCGGGCATAGGACAAGGCGAGTATTATAAATACTACATCGAGAGCCCTTCAGGATTTGCTGTAGAAAAGGCCGACCCATATGCCATACATGCTGAGACACCGCCGGCTACCGCTTCTATTGTATGGCCACGGGAGCATAAATGGACCGACAAAAAGTGGGTAAAGGAGCGGCAACAGCACAACTTCGAATCTAAGCCAATGTCTATATATGAATTGCATATAGGCTCCTGGCGGAGAAACTCTGCTGAAAAAGACGCTTTTCTTTCATACAGGCAGCTGGCAGCGGAACTACCTGGGTATTGCAGCTATATGGGGTTCACTCATGTGGAGTTGATGCCGGTAATGGAGCACCCTTTCTATGGTTCATGGGGATACCAGATCACGGGCTATTTCGCGCCATCATCGCGCTATGGCACGCCGCAGGATTTCATGTGCCTGGTAGATGCATTGCACAATGCGGGCATAGGCGTGATACTCGACTGGGTACCCTCCCACTTTCCGGGCGATGAGCATGGGCTTGTGTATTTTGATGGTACACACTTATACGAACATGCCGACCCTAATAAGGGTTTCCATCCCGACTGGAAAAGTTACATATTTAACTATGGCCGTAACGAGGTGAAGGCGTTCCTTATCTCCAATGCACTTTATTGGCTCGATCAATATCACATAGACGGACTGCGGGTAGATGCCGTAGCTTCTATGTTGTATCTCGACTATTCGCGCAAACCCGGCGAATGGCAACCCAACCAATACGGTGGCCGGGAAAATCTGGAAGTGGTTGCTTTTCTGCAGGAATTTAACGAGGCAGTACATAACTTTTACCCTTCTGTAGCTACTATTGCGGAAGAGTCATCTGCATGGCCTGGTGTCACTCATCCTGTATCAGCCGGGGGGCTTGGGTTCAATCTCAAGTGGATGATGGGCTGGATGCACGATACGCTTAAGTATTTTTCTTTCGACCCTGTATATAGAAGCTATCACCAGGATAAGCTGACCTTCAATATTTACTATGCCTTCACAGAAAAATTTGTCTTACCTCTCTCTCACGACGAAGTGGTATATGGCAAATATTCAATGATAGATAAAATGCCCGGTGATGAATGGCAGAAGTTTGCCAACCTGCGGTTGTTATATGGATACATGTACGGCCATCCCGGTGCTAAATTGCTATTCATGGGCAGTGAATTTGCGCAACAACATGAATGGCAGCATGACTACAGCCTGGACTGGCATGAGAACGATCGGCCGCAGAACAAAGGCGTACAGCTCCTGGTAAAGCATCTGAACGAATTATATAAAAAGGATGTAAGGTTACACGAAGGCAATTTTTCACCCGCAGGTTTCGAATGGCTGGATTTTAACGACCGCACCAATTCGGTTATCAGCTGGATGCGCAAAAGCATGGATGGCAGGCCTATTATATTTGTATGCAATTTTACCCCCGTAGTACGCAGTAATTACAGGATAGGCATGCCGTATCAAGGTCATTACAAAGAGCTTATCAATTCTGACGAGCAGTGTTACGGTGGCAGCGGCGTGGTGAATAATCATTCATTAGAGACAGCCCCTATCCCACGTCACGGACGGATGCATTCGCTATCTCTTACATTACCCCCATTGGCTACCCTTATATTGGAATGGACAGGGCATAGCATATAAATGGGGAACGCAATGTCGGCTATGTGGGTGAATACTAAAACTGTAGCCGATTTGACAACTTTTAAAAAGTTGTCAAATCTTATCTCAATACATTAACAGCGGTTCATTAAAACATAATAGTAAAGCCGGGCTACACACCCGGCTTTACTATTATCCTTACATCTGTATTATGCCCGATTATAAAGTTCCGTCAACTTTACCAGGTATTTGGCAATATGGGCGTTGAGCGCATTGGCCGGTAACCGCCATTTCCAATTGTTGTCTATGGTTCCGGGGGTATTCATCCTGGCTGTAGCGTCAAGACCCAGAATATCCTGCATGGGCAGTATTACGGTCTCCGCTACCGATGCATAGGCCATAGACGACATAACAGCCACTACATTATCCTCGTTTACTACCCTGCCTGTATATTCATTTATCCGTTGCCTGTCCTCAGGCTTTGTTTCGTGTTTGTACCACGATGCAGTAGTGTTATTGTCGTGTGTGCCGGTGTATACAATGCAGTTCAGGGGATAATTATGAGGTATATCTACACTGGTGCTCATATTATCGCCCCAGGCAAATTGCAGCACTTTCATTCCTGGCAGTGCACTTTCTTCGCGTAGCTTGTATACCTCCTCCATTTCATAACCCAGGTCTTCGGCTATAAACGGCAGGCTACCCAGTTGTGCTTCTATCTCCCTGAAGAACTCCATACCCGGGCCTTTTATCCACTTGCCTTCCCTTGCGGTAGGTTGCCCGGCCGCTACTTCCCAGTAAGACTCCAGTGCCCTGAAGTGGTCTATCCTTACTTTATCAAAAAGCTCAGCATTTTTCCTCAGCCGTTCTACCCACCATTTATAATTCGTTTCCTTTATCCGGTTCCAGTTGTAGGTAGGCACGCCCCAAAGCTGGCCATCCTCGCTGAAATAATCGGGAGGTACACCGGCTACGCCAGTCATTTTAGCTGCATCATCCAATGTAAACATTTCAGGGTTGGCCCATACATCTACTGAATCGTAGCTGACGTAAAAAGGTAGGTCGCCGATTATCTGTACCCGCTTGCTGTTGCAATATTGTTTTAACTGTGCCCATTGCCGTGCCGTAATAAATTGTATCCACTTTATCTTTTCAAGCTCCTGCGCATGTTCTGCTTGTAGCGCCTCCAGTGCCCGGGCATCGCGTAACTTATATTCCGAAGGCCAGTCGTACCAGGGCAGTCCGTTATATTTCCTTTTCAGCACCACGTATAGAGCATAATCGCCGAGCCAGTACACTTCTTTACTACGGAAATCGTCATATGCGTATTGCAGCTCCAGGAAGGTATGGTTGCAATATGTGTCATACGCACGGTCTAGCAGCTCGGTCTTGGCTATTTCCGCATGGCCATAATTTACCTCGTTTTCCTGTGGTACCGCATTTTGCAGGATCTCTTTATCGGTTATCAAACCGTCTTTCGCCAATTGCTCCGCACTGATCAGCAAATGATTGCATGCCATACTTGAAGCTGAACTGTACGGAGAATACATATTACTGGCATCAACGGGATTCAGTGGCAATATCTGCCAATATCGTTGCCGCGCATTGTGTAAAAAGTCAACAAACGCCATAGCTCCGGTGCCAAAGTCGCCTAGCCCATAAGCTCCTGGTAGCGAGAATACAGGTAGCAGTACACCGGCAGCCCGTTTTTTGGCAGCTGTGGTAAAGCGCAGTACAGCCAGCGGTATTTTGTCGAACACATCATCGATCTTTATTGCGCCCTTTATATGCTTCATGTTACCGGTAACAGCATGCTCCAGCCTGGCGGTGATCTCATCTGTAAGCAGTACAGTAGTATCTCCCCAGTTACAACAAGCTTTACCGGTTTCCGGCATACTTAGCGGCAATATAAAGATGTACCACGTTTCTTCATAATTGCGGCAATAGGCTATTACTTTGTCTTTAAAGCTACCGGTTACCGTAAGGGGTATATACCTGCCTTTTGCAAAAAGCTCATGGTCAAGTTTGCGCGCCTGTAGCAGTTTGTGCAGCAGCCACAATTTTATTTTCCCATTGTAGCGTTCGTCCCAAAGCCTTTGGTACATATCGTCACTTGCCGATTGCTCCAGTTCATTAAGCCATTGCTCACGTAGCGTATAGTCCACCGGCCGCCTGTTGTCGGGGTCTACCATGCTCAGGTCCCAAAGTTCACCACCCTGGTACACATCCGGTATACCCGGAACAGTACATTTCAGTGCCAGTTGAGACAAAGAAATGATGATACCAGCATCAGCCACCACCTGGCAAAAAGACTGCAACGACCGCATAAATTCACTGCCATCTGCCAGAATGTGCTCTATAAAATTAGCTACACCGTTTTCATATGCTTCATCCGGTGCGCTCCATTCAGTATGCGTCTTAGCCTCACGCAACGCTTTCTGTATATATGCCTGGAACCTCTCCTGGAAATCATCAGTGGGCTGTCCCGGCATTGGGTAAGAAGCAATAAGCGCCTGGTACACCAGGTATTCATCATTATCGTCGGGGGCATTGGCAAGTTTATAGGATGCATTCATACTTTGCCATTGGCGCACCTGTGTGGCCCATTCTTCCGGCATAGCTGTTAGCGCCAATAGCCGGGCTCTTGCATCCTCGCCCCTTTTTGTGTCGTGTGTGGCGGTAGTGTTCATGGTCAGCGGCCACTGCTCCATACGATTTAAGATAGCCGTATGAAACTGCCAGGTGGTGGTTTCTTCCACCACTGGCGAGCTGCCCACTTCGTTATGGCCCAGCGAACGGTTGTAGGTATACATCAGCGTATCTTCCACTCCCTTTGCCATTAACGGCCCGGAAAACTGCATGCACCGCCTGAAGAGGTGCGCTGCTGCTTCATTGCCCTTGCCCAACCATGCCTTTCTAAGAAAAGCAACTACGGGTGCCAGTTGCTCATCTTTTTTTAAGATAACGTCAAAAAGTGCCTGCAGTTTCTTTTGCTCTGCAATATCTACAGGTAGCCTATTGCTGTAGTAACGGTATACTTCACAATGCACCAATAACAGCGCAAGCGTTCGCTTCACCATTTCTTCAGGCAATGCATTATTACCAGGATGGATCAGTTGGAACAACTCATAAAGGTTATCGAGTTCGCCCTTCATGTAATGTTCTAAAATGAGCGCCTTCTTTTCATACAGCTCTTTCGCGGGTTTTACCTTCCCGGCTATCTCATTATATATGCGGGTAAACTGATTAACGCTGCCGGGTACGGTATACAGGTTGTTGGCCAGCGATATAAAGTCGTAGCCCGTAGTGCCCTGTACCGGCCAGTAATTTGGCAGTTCTTCACCAGGCTCTAATATTTTCTCTACGGTGATGTATATATCGTCGCCCGCCGTTGTTCTCAGGCGGTGCAAATAAGTAGTTGGGTCATAAAGCCCGTCAATATGATCTATCCTGATTCCCTGTATCAAGCCTTTATCCAGCAATTCCTTTACAAGCTTGTGATAAGCTGTAAATACTTTGTCCTGCTGCACGTTCAGGCATATCATACCATTTATGGTAAAGAATCGCCGGTAGTTAATGCGGGTATTGGTGGTCTGCCATTCGCATAGTTCATAGTGCTGCTGGTCCAGTATCTGTTTTAGCGCGGAGGGTTCGTTTATTTTGTCCGGGTCAACCTCTATTCCTGCAGGTATGGCCAGTGGATAAACGTCGTTGTACAACTTTACTCCGTATTCACCATTTTGCTTTACTATTGTTATATCGCCGTCGGCTATCGCCGCATCAAGCGGCTTACCCAATATTGGTAGCATTATCCTGCCTTCCGATGCGGGATGGCTCCAGTCCACGTCAAAGTAATCTGAATATTCAGAACCTTTCCCTTTTAGTAACATGTCTCTCACCCAGGCATTACTAATACTATAGGCCATATGGTTTGGCACAATATCCTGCAGCCAGCCGATGCCCATGTCCTTCAGTCGGAGGCAGATAGCCTCCATCTCTTCCTGCGTACCTATCTCTGCATTAATAACATTGCTATCCGTTACATCGTAGCCGTGCGTACTGCCTGGCATGGCCTGCGCCACCGGCGCTGCATACAAGGTGCCAACCCCTAGCTTGTGCAGGTAAGGTATTATCTGGCTGAACTGTTTAAACGTAAACTCTTTGTTGAACTGTATTCTGTAAGTAGAAACCGGATTATACATTACCTGTTATGGTTTGTTGAATATTATGATTTACAAATAAGCACTATTACCGACCTGCCAGCTACATCCAGCGTAGAAGCAGGCTGGTAAACGTCTTTATGAGGATCTGCCATGCCGGCATCGGTATCGATGATCTTGCTCCAGCTGGAGCCGTATTTTTCTTCAGGCAGTGAATACTGGATAGCCTCGTGGTGCGCGTTAAAGATCACATAGAAGTTATCGTCTACTATGCGCTCTCCTTTAGGGCCGGGAGATTTGATGCCTTTGCCATTGAGAAACACGGCCAGCGATTTAGCAAAACCATTATTCCAGTCTTCTTCGCCCATCTGATTGCCATCAGGTTTAAACCACGCAATATCTTCTGTTACGCCATGTATCACCTGTCCCTGGAACCATCCCTTGCGGGTAAAAACAGGATGTTCTTTAATAGTATGGATCAGCTTTTGCGTAAACGCCAGCAGTTCTTTATCAGTATTCGCCCAGTTTACCCACGATAGTTCGTTGTCCTGGCAGTAGGCGTTATTGTTGCCGTGCTGTGTTTTCCCCATTTCATCGCCTGCTACCAGCATGGACACGCCCTGAGACAGGAAAAGAGTAGTAAGAAAATTTCGCTGCTGCTTTTTCCTCAGCTGTATTACCTCGGCGTCATCGGTGTCACCTTCCGCTCCACAGTTCCACGACCGGTTGTGGCTTTCACCGTCGTTATTGTCCTCGCCGTTGGCCTCATTGTGTTTCTCATTGTAAGATACCAGGTCGGCAAGGGTGAAGCCATCATGCGCCGTTATGAAATTGATACTGGCGGTAGGCTTCCTGGAATCTGCCCGGTAAAGATCTGAACTGCCCGTGAATCGTTCCGCGAACTCGCCCAGCATACTGTTTTCTCCCCGCCAGAAATCCCTGATACAGTCGCGGTACTTGCCGTTCCATTCCGACCAGCCGGGGGGGAAGTTCCCCACCTGGTAACCACCCTCGCCTATGTCCCATGGCTCGGCTATCAGTTTTACCTGTGATATAACAGGGTCCTGGTAAATAATATCCAGGAAGGAGCTCAGCTTATCCACCTCGTGCAGTTCCCGAGCCAGCGTTGCCGCCAAGTCGAACCGGAAACCATCTACGTGCATTTCCAGTATCCAGTAGCGCAGGCTATCCATTATCAGCCGCAGTACGGCTGGCAGATTAGCATTCAGCGTATTACCGGTACCTGTATAATCGTTGTAATATCTTTTATCCTCGGCCAGGCGGTAATATACCGAGTTATCTATACCCCTGAAAGACATGGTAGGCCCCTGCTGGTTACCTTCGGCAGTATGGTTGTACACTACATCAAGTATCACCTCTATGCCTGCTTTATGCAGTTCCTTTACCATCGCTTTAAACTCCTCTATCTGTTCTCCCTTATCGCCGCAGCACGAGTAGCGAGGATGTGGGGCAAAAAAGCCAAGCGTATTATATCCCCAGTAATTAGCCAGGCCTTTATCTGCAAGTGTCTGGTCGTTCAGGAAATAGTGCACCGGCATCAGCTCTACCGCTGTTATGCCTAGTTCCTTATAATGTTTAATAGCCTCCGGGTGCGCCATACCTCTGTAAGTACCTCTTATGTCTTCAGGTATAGCAGGGTGCATTTGTGTAAATCCTTTTACATGCGCCTCGTAAATAATTGTTTTATGCAGAGGAATTTTAGGGCTTACATCGCCCGACCAGTCAAATGCAGTGTCAACAACTACACATTTAGGCATTATTTCGGCGCTGTCTTCTTCGTTAAACGAAAGGTCGGCTTGTTCGTCGCCAAGTTTATAGCCAAAAGCAGCTTCAGACCATTTGTCCTGTTCGGTAATAGCTTTTGCATAAGGGTCTATAAGCAGTTTATGTTTATTGAACCTGTGTCCATTGGCCGGATCGTAGGGCCCATCTACTCTGTATCCATAGAGCTGCCCTGCTTTTATACCAGGGATAAACACATGCCATATATGGCCGCTTTTTTCTGTTACAGGTTGTCGGCTTACTTCTTTACTTCCGGCATCGTCAAATAAACACAGCGTTACTCCGGTTGCGTTTTCTGAATATAAGGCAAAATTTACCCCATCTTTTGTTAGTGTAGCACCTAAAGGGAAGGGATTACCCGGATATACGGTTGTGCTTGTCATCAATTTTCTTTTTCCGGGATGAGCTAAAATAAATATGCCACATCTGTGCCGCTGGCATAATAATTTGACCTGCTCAAAGAAAAAGCACATGAAAAATCAGCATGATAATCTTAGTGATCCGGAAAAGGAAAGGAAACCTGTAACAGAAGGTGAACAGGGAAAAGTTGATCCGGGTCATGGATCAACTACACAGGGCGGCCAAAACTTCGGGCAAGGTTCGCAAGACCTGGGCAAAGACTCTATAAAACAGGGTTCCGAAAGCAGCAGTGGAAGTAATTACGAAAAGGGATTGAACGAACAGTAGATCGGAACATGACGAAGCACGAGAAAATAGAGATAATTGATGATCTTCTTGAAAAACTACAAACAGTAGCTACTATAGAGGAGTTGCTTACGCTATCGGGGAAGTTCTATTATGAGTTATTCAGCTCCTTCGATGCTGAAGAAATGGGTAAAATGCAGAACGAGGTAGATATGTTTGTGCAATCGTTGTTCGTGCCTGTTGCAAAAAACATCACCCACCCGTCCGGTGATATCGGCCAACAGATCAAAATAGCCAAACAAGAGGTGAGGAACCTTTTAGACGATTCATTTTTTGCGGAATAATTAACGCCGCAGGCATATCATTTATAATGTTTAGTGTAAAAACAATTATCATGAAAAACCAACAGAATAAACGCAGCAATAACGAGCCTGTAGCAGACCAGGCCACAAAACAGTTATTCGACAAAAACAATTCAGATCCGGAACATAAACGGACCCGCAAGCCCGGCAGCCAGAGCAACTCTTCCAAACAGGGGAACAATGGCCGCGGTGGTGGCAAATAAATTAACCAGCATCATTTTGAATAGACTGTTTCTCCTGTTGGGGAAGCAGTTTTTTATTTAATAAACACACAGATGAAAGAAAAGATACGCGAATACGTGCTGAACGATAATGGCATTTTTCCTAACAGTAAGTTACCGGTGCTACATTACCTGCAGGTGTTGGAACTGCCGTTCTTTTTTCCGGCAGCAAAGATCAAATCACTCTTCCAGAAAAACGGGTGGACCAATAACTGGCGGAACGGCATTTACACTTATAACCACTACCACAGCGTTACTCATGAAGCGATGGCTGTAATAAAGGGAAGCACTACCCTTTTGCTGGGTGGAGATGATGGTCAAAAAGTGAGGATCAGCAAGGGCGATGTGATCATTATTCCCGCCGGCGTAGCACACAGAAATCTGGGCCGGGAGAAAGATGTTATTTGTGTTGGCGGCTATCCTGAAGGTAAGGACTTTGATATGAACTACGGTAATGTAGGTGAACGGCCAAAAACAGACCATATAATTGCGGCTCTGCCTATCCCCGCTACCGATCCGTTTTATGGTAATGGCGGACTCACCAAGATATGGCCCGACTTTGCCGGGTAAACATATCATGCCTCCATTACATATTCCCTCAACCGCATGGCATCCTGCACGGCGCTGCCAATAGTGTTATTAAAATATATAAACGCTGGTTTGTCATTATTCAGTTGCTCCTTTACAGATGCGGCATGATCGCGCAACAGGTCTTCGTCGTAGCTGCCACGGTAATCTCCTGCCACACCATGAAACCGCATATACATAAACTGCGTTTCCATATCTATAAGCGGCGTAGCCGATGCCGGCATATCATGTACCACCACCGATGCGCTGTATTGCTCCAGTATCTCATAAACCGTGTCGTCGTACCACGACCGATCCCTGAACTCAATGGCCAGGTGCCATCTGTCTAGCTCATCTGCAGTGCTCAGCTCATCCAGCAGGCGTCTTATCTTTTGTAACGATGAGCGTTTCACGCTGGCTGGCAATTGTAGTAACAGGCAGCCCCGGCGCTCCCCTGCCCCGTTCACAGCCTGCATAAATTTATGCACATCTGCAGCATCGTAAACCAGTTCTTTAGCATGCGTAATCCCCTTCCACAGTTTAAAGGTAAACCTGAAATGTTCGGGCACTTCAGTCGCCCAGCGTTCCACGGTGCGGCGCATGGGTATTTTGTAGAAAGAGCTATTGATCTCTACCGTGTTAAACAAATTGGCATAATAGCAAAGCCTGCTTTTATCTTTATAGTCTTCAGGGAAATGGCTTTTATTAGGCACAGGTAACTCCACATTGCTGGTACCGCAGTAAAATAGCTCGTTCATATATGGCTTAAAGCAACAATTATACCGCCGGTATCTACCAGGTCGGCTCAGGAACTGATATATCTATAAAGTGTACTTTATTGATCAACAAATGGGTGTATTGAATCAGAAAAAAATATACAACTGCATTTGGCGGAAAGCCTTACTCTGATTAAATTTGTACATATACGGGGCTGAGCCGAGTATACACTTCAGATACAACAGCTGACTTTTTCATCAGCTTTCATTAGGGCTTGGTCCCTCTCTCTTTTTTAAAAATCAAAAAATTTATTGTCCGCAGAAAGTTTCAACTGTAATCAGGTTGCACACGCGTGTGCGCTATACTGAAACGATCTGGGGACAAGAACAGGTAGTATATGGTGATTGATAAGGCAATAGTGCTGGAAAAAATTAAGGAAATGACGGCCAGGCAGGTAAAACCCAGGCCGGTGGGGATAGACACGCTTGCCCTCGCGCTAAAGATACAGGACCAGGACCTAAAACCCTTCCTGCTCGCTTTGGAACAGGAAGGGCTGGTAGCGGTCCATATTAATGAATCTAAAAGCAGGCGTATGCAGCGCAGCGGTACTGTAGAGTTCACGCAGCTGCAATAGCAGCTAGTGCCGCCTGTGTGGGGTGTCAGGCATCGCCCGGCCGGTGCTACCGCCGCCTGTCTTGCTATCTGTCGCAGAGTCATAGCCGACGCCTGCATGGTTCTGGGCAGCGGCATTGCCGTTGTCCTGGCTGTTAGGGCCATTGTTATTCTGCGGTGCACTGGCGCCGCCGTTCAGCGGCGTGCTGGTTTCCTGGGCATTGGTCCTTTCGCCGCTGCTTTCGGGCGTGTTGGTAGTAGTGCCGTTTTTACAAGCTACTATGGTGCATATTGCAGCAACCATAGCAGCCATTTTTATTAGTTTCATATACTTCTGTTTTTGAAAACTGGATGAGTATTTATTTTTCCGGGTAGGCCTCGTTCCATTGCTGCGGGCCTATTGGTACAGCCATGTTTATCTCCTCGCTGCACTCTTTGCTGCGGCCGGCGTTTATCTCTTCTACGCCTTCCATGGTCCTGGCCGTGCCTGTTGGCTCAACGGTGGTCAGGCCTTCAGTTTCGCGCACTGTCGCTACAGGATCTTTTACATACTGCCATTCTTCGCCCAGCTGAGAACTTTCGCCGCTGTTCCATGGCCCGCGTATGGCTGCTCCGTCCGACATGTTGAAGTACAGGTTACTGTATCGTGGATCGGACTGCAGTACTCCGGGAGGGAAATTAGGCTGTATTGTTTCCAGCGCGGCTTCAAACATCTGGAAGTGGGCAACTTCGCGCGTCATCAGGAATCTCAATGTATCCTTTACCAGCGGATCATCGGTAAACTGCATCAGGTATTCATATACCATCTTGGCACGAGACTCAGCCGCTATATTAGAGCGCAGGTCGGCAGTAAGCTCGCCGGTTACGTCGCCGTTTATATAGGCAGCGCTCCATGGCACACCCTGGCTGTTGGTGTAGGCCGGACCACCTGCAGTACCTACTAAAAATTGCGGAGCTACAAAAAGGTTGTTATGTATCACGTCTTCTTTTGCGCCATTACCATCCATCATCTGCATGATCTCAGATTGCTCTGCTGCGTTCTTCAGGTCGCCGTTCACGCCTTGCAGCAACATTTGTATGGTAGCGCCAACAATCTCCAGGTGGCTGAATTCTTCCAGCGCAATATCCATTAGCATATCATATTTGTCGGGGAAGGGCTTTTTGCAGCCAAATGCCTGGCCAAAATATCGCAGGGCAGCCGCCAGTTCTCCGTTGGCTCCGCCAAATTGTTCCAATAATATAGATGCAAATTTTGGGTCTGGTTTAGACACACGTGCATTAAACTGTAATTCTTTTACATGATAGAACATACCAAAAATTTAAAAGGTTTAGAAAATACATGCTCTTTAATGAGCAGTACAATTAGTACGTTCCTTTTAAAAGATATGCCCTTATCATATGGGCATGATAGTCAATTGCTCTAGGTAGCTGGCATATTTTTAAATGTTGCGGCGCTTTGTTGAAATATGGGTAAGACTAACCTCGTTTTTAAAGGCTTTATATAGTTTACGGTTGCCACACTGCAAACGCAGATCCATCCCTCTATGTTCGTCAGCCTCAACACTTAAGCATCTCGCAGCTTGCCATACGTTCAATGCATATCTGTAGAAAGTATCCATGTGGCACACGATTTCATCCTCACTAAGCAAATAATTTACTTATGGATAATAGCAAAGCATACACCGAAGGACACGTAACCAAAATGATCGAAAAGCAGACATCTAAGATCCCGTCTGACTTTTTTCTTGTAGCAGCACTTACCTCTATGGCAGTTTCTGCTACCCTTAAATGCTTCGGACAAAAGCACACAGCTCTGTTCGTTGGCCAATGGGCAGCGCCATTCCTGTTACTGGGCGTCTACAATAAAATAGTTAAAGTAGAAGGCCACGACCAGGAAGATAAATAATTCATGTTTGCGTGTGGTTAGCAGCAAGAGGGGCCCTTAGGGGCTTCTCTTGTAGTTGGCCCGTGCCGCAGGTTATGCTTCGGCCGGGGTCTTACCGCCCAGCTTCCGCATTTTATTCTTCACCAGATCTTTAAAGAACCACGACAGGTATTTGTTGGTCGATGCCAGTAATCGCTTATCGTAGCTAGGTATGTATTTACGGCAGCCCTCTTTATTAGTAACCCAGGCCAGTACGCCGGCAAAGTCTTTCTCTACAATGGCCCGCATCATGTCTTTTTTATACAGGCTCACCTTTATCTCTTTCGGGAATAGCTGCTCATCCGGTTTCACCCAGTTAAGGTCGCCTTTCATAATGCGTTTTATCCCTTCGCTGAAGTTATTGCCCGTGAATTTGCCATAGTATATCCACGAATTTGGGCGAACATCCACCTCTATCAGGTAATGCTTTCGCTCCGGCTCGCTATACATAAAGGCAATGCTGGCAAACCCGTTAATGCCCAGCGATCGCCCTATCAGCTGCAGCTCTGGCATTATTTCGTAGTTCCGGCAAAACAGCCGCTGTGTCGATAGGCCGAACTTACCCAGTATCTTCAGCAACTTGGCATAGCTGTACACTATTAGTTCGCCTTTCCAGAAGAGCACCTCCATATTTATATCATACCCCTCAATAAACTGCTGGAACACCACGTTCTCTTTGTTGTCCAGCTGGCCAAGATGGTGTGCCAGGTCGGCTTCGTTCTCACATTTAAATACACCGGTACCCGCTTCGCTCCTGTCCGTCTTCATCATGAAGGGATACTTCATATAGTCGCCTATGCTTTGAACGGTCATAGTGTCGTTGTATATAAGAAAACGCGGTGTACTGATGCCATATTTGGCGCACAGGTTAGAAAAGCCGGCTTTAGAACCAAGCAATTCCCTGTTCTCTATTTTACTCAGCGGTAGTAGCTTGTAAAAAAGTGTTTCGTCAGTGATGGTATCATTCAGCAGGCGCAGTATAATGTCATCTCCCGGTATGATCCAGCTATATTTATCGCCGTTTTGTTGTACAAACGAAAATAGTTTATCCAGGTAGGCCTGCTCTTCTGTAGGCGCTTCTATCCAGTTATCATAAAAGCTGCTCTCCAGTATCCACGAATCTTTGGCCGCAAGGATATCGACACTACAGTCAGCATCTCTAAAAACCTTGGGTAATTCCATCAGGGAATCCCAGTTAGCGTAGGAAATAATAAGTATTTTATTTTCGGTAGATGCCATTGTGAAACTTGGTTATGATCGCAGACCGTGTAAAAATATGAATAATATCTTACGGCTATTCACAAATATAGGTAGGTAGCAATTAAATAATTTCTGATCTTATCCCTGTACCTTGCAGCCGCAAAAAAACATGCCCGATGGACTTACACGTACAAGTGTCAGGTACTCAGATAATAGCAACAGGTGTCGCCATTTTTAATTGCTCAAACGAAACGCTTTTTAATTATGTAGCTGATCTCGCCAATGACAAAAATTGGCGTGGCGAAATAACACGTACCGATACTAATGGTCAACCCCGGTTGAACTGCATAGCTACAGAACACTCATTCTTATCTAAAAAGTTACCCGACCATACCAACGTATTAGTGTGCCGACAATTCGAGAATGGTAAAAGAATAGTTTATGAAACTGAGCCTACTGCTGCATTTTACCTGAAGAGCGACCGCACTGTCGAGTCGCAGGGTGCTGGTTCGCAGTTTACTTATGTGGTAGCATTCGATTCCAATATTGTAAAGCATGCCCTGGGCTTCGGCTTGCCCAAATGGCTGATAGCCTGGAAAACCAGAAGCGATATGAAAAAATATCTATCAAAACTGGCCGCTGTTCTTGGATCCGGAAAAGCATTTTAAAAGTAAACTGTATCCAATACCTTTGCCATCCCAACTAATCTCCCCGTAAATACAATGAACAGGCAGCAACTTAAAGACATCATTTTCCAAAAAAGATCAGTATTGTGTGTTGGTCTGGATACAGACATGGCCAAGCTACCAGTGCATCTGCTGGATAGCGAAGACCCGGTTTTTGAGTTCAACAAAGCCATTATTGATGCTACTAAAGATTATGCAGTGTCTTATAAGATCAACACTGCCTTCTACGAAGCGCAGGGCATCATGGGCTGGATAAGCATGGAGAAGACGCTGAACTATATTCCCAAAGACATCTTCACCATTGCTGATGCCAAGCGCGGAGATATAGGCAACACTTCAGAGCAATATGCTCGTACTTTCTTCCACACCTATCCGTTCGATAGTGTGACAGTTGCCCCTTATATGGGTAGCGATAGCGTGCAGCCGTTCCTCAGTTTCGAAGATAAATGGGCTATTGTACTCGGTCTTACCTCCAATGCCGGCAGTGCCGATTTCCAGCTACAGCCCAGCGGCAACGAGATGATGTACCAGCGCGTACTGAAGACGGTAGCATCGTGGGGCACCCCCGATAATATTATGTTTGTAATTGGCGCGACGCGTAAAGAGCAGTTGCAGGAAGTACGGCAACTATTGCCACGCCACTTCTTCCTGGTGCCAGGCGTAGGCGCACAGGGCGGTGATGTGGATACTGTGTGCCGCAATGCTATGAACGATGATGCAGGCCTGCTCATCAACGTATCGCGCGGTATCATCTTTGCATCCGGCAAAGACGACTTCGCCGAAAAAGCCCATGAGGCCGCAAAACAATACCAGAAAGAAATGAGCGTATTCTTCTAATGCGCTAATAACCGCCGCCGTTGCGTCTCCTGACCAACGGCCACGGGACGTACTCGTTTTCGGATATAAAACAACATGGACTCTGCGAGGAACGAGGCAGTCTCGCATTGGGACGTATTTGTTTTGGGTATCGAAAATCAATGACATACACGATGTGCAATGACAGCGTGCAGAAATCCTACATGGACACAAGCTTTGTCCTTGCCAGGAGTGATATCGCAGTTATTACGTGCTAAGCCTCCCCAAAAAGCAAAGCCACCACTCCTGTGGAGCAGCAGCTTTAATTTAGATGGGTAGTTAATATCTTTTACAAATGACAGGTAGTACCGCCCGGATAAGCGTTATTGGCCTGTGTTTCGTAGTTGTCGCAAGTATTCTTTGCATCAGGCAGCGTTACATTGTCAACTTGGTGTGTCTGCGTAGATGATGCCGAGCCGATTACGGTTGTGCAGGTACACGTGTAGTTCTTCTTGCATGAACCGAATGACAAAATGCTCAGAGTTGCGATTGTTAGTGTGATCAGTTTAGTTTTCATTTCTTTTCAATTTTGTTTCTGCATACATGCCAAACAAAACTGTGCCACGTACCTGACCAACTACCCGACCACCATTTTTTTTGCCCTGTTCCTTGCAATAAATTCCTCAAATTGGGTCAGCGTGAAGCTGCTGAGGTTATGTTGAGCTGTCAGTCCACCCTTCTGGGCTATTACTGCGCCATAGTGCACATCGTTAAAGCCATTAATGCTATGCGCATCAGGATCTATTGATAGCAGCACACCTTTTTCCAGTGCATAGTCTATCCAGCGCCAGTCAAGGTCCAGGCGGCGTGGATGGGCGTTTATTTCCAGCACTACATTGTGCTCGGCACAGGCATCTATAATACGCTTATGGTCCAGCGGGTAGCCCTTGCGCGATAATAGCAGCCTGCCCGTAGGATGACCGAGAATAGTGGTGTACGGATTGGCGATAGCCGCCATCACCCTGCTCATAGCGCGCTCCTCGCTCATCTTCAGGTTGCTGTGTACCGATGCAATTACAAGGTCGAACGTGGCCAGAACCTGCGGCGAATAGTCCAGGCTGCCATCGCCCAGTATATCCGCCTCTATACTCTTAAATATCTTAAATGGCGCCATCTGGGCATTAAGTGCGTCTATCTCTGCATGCTGGGCTGCTACCCTGTCTGGCGTCAGGCCGCTGGCATAAGTTGCAGACTGGGAGTGATCGCTCAGCACCAGGTATTCAAAGCCTGCAGCCTTAGCGGCGGTCGCCATTTCTGCTATGGTGTTCTGTCCATCGCTCCACTTACTATGCGAGTGGATGATGCCTTTAATATCGTTGCGTGTTATCAGTTGCGGAATAGCATGTCGCTTTGCGCGTTCCAGCACAGTGGCCGTTTCCCTCATTGCCGGCGGTATAAACTGCAGGCCATTGGCAGTGAAAAAGTCTGCTTCACTCTTTGCAGACACCTCGCCCGGGTACGTAGCTTTGAACGCCTCAATAAACTCAGCACTGCCGCTGGAATGGAATACAGCCCTATAAAATGCATCTGTTGCTACGAATTTAAACACCAGCTTAGGCCTGCCGGTTACCGTAATGTGTGTCTCGTCGTCAGCTACATATTCTACCTTTACCGCATCGCTTTCAGCAAACTGCATACGGAGTGTGGCCTTATCAAGATCTGTGATGATGTCTACCCCATCCATGGTTTCCATCTGCCGCCTTATGGCCCCGCCAAGTGAGAACAGGTTGCCGGGAAACTTGCCCTGCAGAGCGGTAACTATTCCCTCGCCCACTGCCGCGGCTTCCGACCATAGGAAGAAGCCCTCGTTCTGGCGCAGGTAAGCAATGTTCTGCAATACGCTCTCCTGTGTTTTTGCGCCGAAGCCTTTCAGGGTTACCAGCCTGTTCTCGTTGCAGGCATACTCCAGCTCACCAATAGATTCTATGGCCAGCTCTTTCCAGATGACGCCGATCTTCTTAGGCCCCAGGCCTTTTATCTGCATCATCTCTAATATGCCGGGCGGCGTGTTAGCTATTATCTCTTCAAGTGCCGTAAGGCGACCTGTGTTCAGCAGTTCCAGTATTTTACTGCCAATGCTCTTGCCTATGCCGCGCATGGCAAACAGCTCATCCTCGCTCATTGTGCTTACCTCTACCGGCAGCTTTTCTATATTAAAACCTGCTGTAGCATAATTCTTCGCCCTGAAGCTATCTTCCCCGTGCAGGTCCATCAGTTTAGACAACATGCTGAACTGGTCTGCTATCTGGCTATTGGTCATTGCTGAATACGATTATAAGAGCGCAAATGTAACGGGATTACCTGCACAATGCGCTACAGTTTGGTCCACTTTTTTACCTCTGCTTTGCCATCCGTTATTAGTTGCAGCAGGTAGGTGCCCACCGGCAGTTGCTTTATATCTACATGTGCATTGGCTCCTGTTCCTTGCCTGGCAATGTGTTGTTTATATACTACTGTTCCATCTATTGCTACAATAGCTATGTCAGCATCGTTATTCATATTGTTCAGCTCAATGTTCAATACATCGGCGGCTGGGTTAGGAGACAATGACCAGCTAAAGTGAGTCTCAATGCCAGCCACTGCCAGGTGAGAGAACGTAACTGTACCGGTATCGGTAACGCCAACGCCCAGGTTGTAATAGTTGCCCGATGGTGTGGCTTGCAACTTTACCGGGCGTACCATATAGTATTTCAACCCATCATTGCCTGTGGTATCGGCATAAGCAGTACCGGCCAGCATGTTAGATACCCGTTTGTAATAGCCATATGCACTATCGGCGCGGTATACATAATACCCTATTACGGCCGGGTCGGGCGATGCGCCCCAGGTAATGTTGGCCCCATGCAGTGCCACAGGCGTTACATGCACAAATGTGGGTGGCTTTATATAGTCGGTCCTCAGGGTCAGGTCGCCCATCAGGGCTATATGCACCCACTGGTGTATGCCGTATATATTGGCCGGGCCATAGAGGTTGCCGTCATTGTTCAAAGAATGCCATGCCGAATAGCCTATATGGTCGCCCAGGGCCATATGGTGAAAGTACCAGTTGGGCCGGCCTGCCCAGCAGCAGGTAAGCGCCGGAGTAGCCGAGCAAAGCGGTGCGCGCAGGAAGTTGTCTTGCACGTTCCAATCGCCAAAGTAGCTGCCAAACAGCATGGTGAAGATACCATTAACATTGTTGGTAGTAAAGTCTGTAGTGCTGCCAATGCCACCCGCACTGCTGAAGCCGCCGGGGCCGCAGCCATACGCCCATTGGTAAGAACCACTGTTGAGCGATGATATGAATGGTGCCACACCAAAGCTATCCCTGCCTAATAATGGGGCAAAGTTGCGCCATCCGCTGGTAGCAAATGCCTCGCCATCCATTGGGCCAAAGTTGTCACTTATCAGCCCGCGGTGACGGATGTTTAACCCATCCATTTTGTATTGGTGCGCACGCTGCAGGTAATTGTTCATCAGCTGCACTTCTGTAGCGGCAAATGCCGGCATATTGTAAAAGTCTACCCTGCTCACCTCCAGTTCCGATCGGGTTGACCAGCCTACCTGGTCCCACTTACCATCGCCGGGTACGTTCCAGTTGGCAGCAAAGCCGGCTGATACATCATTTACGCCTGTATCGGTCCATTGATTGGCCAGGTAGCCGTAGTAGCAATCGGCAGGCCATGCACCCAGGTGCTCGGGGTGGCCGTCTGGGTTCTGGTCTCCGCTGTAGGGTACGGCTACGTGGCCTACCAGCAATACACTACGCACCCTTGGATTGGCTGCATAGTCGGCTTTTATCAGGCCCTTTAACACGCTGTCCGGCATGCTCCTCGGCACATCGTGGCGGATCACCTCCCAGCCATCACCGCTTATGTCGTTCATCAGTGTATGCAGCGCTGCTGAGCAGGAGTCGCTGAAGGTGCTGTCTACCATCAGTACAAGGGCACCGCGGTTGTGTATGGCCGGACATCGTATGCCGGCGTATATATAGCCCTTGGCTATCCACGGAGCGGCTAGGTTGGTATGGGTGCCCACCACCTGGTATTCGTAGGCGCTATCGGCTACTACGCTGTTATCGGTATAGCTACTATCTGTAGTTGATAGTGTGGCTATGGCCGAGCCCCAGCTGAAAGAGGCTTTGGCCTTGCGGAACACCTGGTAGGTGGTGGTGTCGGCCAGTGGCTTCCAGTGCAGGGTGATGCTGGCCGGAGCGCTTTGCACTGTGGCCGTAAGCTCTACCGCATAGTCTTCGGTAGATTGGGCATAGGTGCCTGTGGCCAAGGTAAGCAAGAGTGATGTTAAGATATACTTCATGATAAAAGCTGATATTGATTGTAATATACAAACAATATCAGCTTTAAAACAACGGGTTATATATCTTAGTTAGCTGCCTTTTTCTCCTTTGCCGGGAACAGCGGGTTGCCTGCCTTACGGGTAGGCAATATAAAGCCTGCGCTAAAGATCAGCTCGTAGGTTCCGAAGGCTTGCTTTGCTCTACCTTCTGCTACTCTCAGGTTGCTGTAGCGGGCGTAGTCTACCTTTTGGGAGAATTCCAGGAAGCCATACTTCATTACCGTTACGCGCAGCGCTGTTTCCAGCCCTGTGTTCCAGCCACCTATCTGGAAGCCGGCATCGTTGGTCAGGCCAAAGAGCTTGTTCTCCACGTGTGGTATTACCGGGCCTATACCGGCTTTGCCTGTAAGGTCTATCTGCAGGTTGCGGTCGGGAGTATGGTAGAGGCCGTAGCGCTTAACTATATTGAATAACAGGAAGTTAGCGCCATTATTCAGGAAGTAGTAGAAGCCGTTCTGCTCAGAGAACAGTACCATCTGGTCGTAAGCGGCGCCCGAACGGGTACCTTTTACGTGGATCATCTGGTTGTCTTTGATGATATACTTGGTATGATCGAAGTTGATCTCGAAAGCCAGGTCCTGCTTATCGTTGAAGTAGTAGCCCAGGCGATAGTTATACTGCGGTATGGTGAGCGGCTGGCGCAGGATGCTCTTGTTGTTCCACCCCTTGTGGTCGCGGGCCTCTACCTGTACCATATCATAATTGTTCTGCAACTCAGGCTGATTTACATGAACGGTTGATTTGGTGTACCACTCTGAATTATACCCCCAGCTAAAATATAATGAGCCGGGATGCTTCTTCCTTTTCTCTTTTTTGGTTGTTTCCTGTGCTGATGCGCCTGATGAAATAAGGATACTGCAAATTGCCAGTATGCCGGCCAGTTGTTTACGATACATTGAATACTGCTATAACGGGCGCAAAGTTAGGCATTTAACTCTATGAAACCGGTGATTATCGTCAGCCATTGGTCATTGCTGATACTGTGCCACAGGCCGGTACGTACCTGGTGGTCCTCGCCACAGTCGCGCCAGTGGTAGAGGGCGTGTACGGTGCGGCCTATGCGCTCTACCACCAGTGTGCCGGATGCCTCTTCGCTGAAGGCTTCGGGGCTTATGTGGCCCGGTTCGTCTACCGCGTGTAGACGTATGGCGAAGGTCTCTTTCAGCTCATCGGGGTAGTCGTCATATTCCAGCGACTCTATGAACACCCATTCGTAGTCGTGGTCGGGGCTGCCGGAATCGAGGCAGAGATGGTCTCCGCGGCGGGCACTCCGGCTGACGGGCTTGCCATGTGCATCGGCCAGGTGCACCAGTACCGGGGCCAGGCGGCTACCCCACTTGTTCACATCCAGCATAGCGTCTTTGGCGGCTACAAACAAGTCTTCAGCATCTTCCAGGTCTGTGGTGGAGATATGATGCTCCAGGTCTATGGATGTGCCTTCGTCGTGCTGTGGTACCAGGTAGTGTTGCGGCCTCATGGGTAGTATTTACCAGTAAATATAATAATTATATAACCGCAAAGCCATACCCTGCCCTGTCTTTACTAAAAAACAGGCTTATGGCCGGTGCCCCAGCGCGATGTTGCCCCTTCTACACTCATGGGGCTCATGCTTTCGCTGTAGCGGAAAGTATTATTACTAAAAGTGCCGTTGCCGGTTTTGTAGTAATAATAGGCATCGTATGCCCAGTTATACGACTTAAAATCTGTTGCCAGGTTGAAGTAGCTAAGACCGCGGTGGCACTGCAGGCACAGACCGTTATCGTTGAAATCTATAGAATCGTGGTTGTAAGCGTTGACGTGGAGCGTGAACGTAGTGATCGTAGTGTCGAACCAGCCAGTTGTAGGATCGTGATGAAAGGTAACGGTTGTGTCTGTTACCATATAATTACCGGCCACATCGTCTACCAGGTAGTGACAACCGGCGTTTACGGTAGCTGCTGAGTTGTAATTGGTGGCTTTTACATCCATACAGCCGGTAATGTCGTTGTTCTTCTTTTTGCAGGCAGCGGCGAGCAGCAGTATTGATGATAAGGTGATGATGCCAGAGGTACGTAGGGGGTTAGATAAACGCATGATGTTTAGTTAGTTTTTCCATGTTGATAGACGAGTGTTATGTAGTTTTTGTTAGAAGGAAGAACCAGTTTTTGCGGTTTCTGCCGATTTTATTTTTTTGACACTTTTGTGCAATTCTACTTTAGGTGAATGATGGTAATGCGTTGGTATATAGGGTAATGAAAATATAATGATTTTCTTTCTTTTTGCACAAGTCGGCAGAAAGTGCAATTTTTCTGCTGGTTTTCTGCAGATTGCAGTGGCAGAAATTGCCGGTTTAGCTATTGTTTTTTTCATGATTTGGGAAGGGTTTACTATACCGTAAAGATACGATGCGGGAGGGGCGGTTTCCAAATATATTTTGGTTGTACCAGCAGCTAAGCGCCTCATGTACTGGTTGTTGGTGCGAACACCAACAACGGCGAAAGATTATGTATTTCTATACCCACCCGATATCGGCGAGGACTCGAGGATAGGGACTAAGAATTCTTAAAACTATTAATACTTATTTGATTTCAGAGGATCACGTGCAACTGAAAAAGTGTATATCACACATTTAATTTCACCGAATCCTTCTGCTGTTTTGTCATATGAAACATACTCTGTTTCCATTATAGGTAGTAGAGATTTTTTGTCGACAAGTACATCGAATTCAGAAAAACAGCCTGCACTATTAGCAACATAGCTTTTACAGTAAAATCTGTAACAGGTAACTTGCTGACCATTTACAGATAGAACAGTATCAGATTTGTAGATGGAAAAAAAATCATATCCTCCTACCATGGGGTAAAGTTCGAAAGGCCTTAGATAACTAGTGTCATTTTTTATAAGACTATACTGAACGTTGTCACCTTCAATTTCGTTTGAATATCTCTTGTCCAGATTAGTAATATTATAGTATATCTTTTTGTCCTTAATGAATGGCCGTATGATTTTACCTGGCCTACCTTGATATAGTTCATATTTTCCACTTTTCCAGTTCAGTTTTTCGTACACATAGTCAGGGTCTTCTAACCAGAAAAAGCGGTCTGTATCAATTTTTACAATAATCCTTTTTTTAGCAGTATCAAAACTCACCCCATTTTTGTTGTACCTTAAAAAATTCCCTTCTCTATAGGCTTCCGCCACATCATGTACTTTGTTGGAGTCTGTATATACCTCTACAAAACATACAGAATCACCTTTTTTCAAAATTTCCTGCGCTAATAATGATGGGCAGAAAAAAGAAATTAACACAACTAAAGATAAAAATCTCATATAAATAATATCTATTGTGATAATATGGTAGCTTGTTGCTCTATAATGCTATGCTTGAAAATTCTTAAATACTCCGCCCGGCTGATAAAATCGTTTTTGCCGATGTAAGAAGACAAGGGATTTATGTATACATAGCGTACAAATGATCTACTCAGCCTTTCCTTATCTTTTTTTAATGCTACATCAATATAGCGTGCGCCAAATGAATCTTTTTTGATATCGGCAATAGCGTTCTTATACATGGCCAGCAACTCTGCGGTATGGGGAGATCTGTTAGATATTGCTTCCTCATATTTCACTTTACAGGCCAATATGTAAAACGCCTTTTCGATATAATGGCTGCTCTTTTCCTGTGCTTTCGCAACCATGTCAGTCGATAGAAAGCAAGCCAACAGGATAAATACGCTCAGCCGTTTCCGTTTCATAAATTTAAGTTAGTTTTTTTGGTGATGAACAGAGTGATATTTGTGATTACCCACCTGATATCGGCGAGTCCCTGCGTGCGAAGGGCTATGCTGGAGACTACCCGAGGATAAATTCGGCCATCTGGAGATGGCCCTGCACCTTTGACGAAATTACAAATTTCGCCAAACCGGCTGGCCAGACTTTTTATTAAATAGTCTCCTCTACTCCGGCACCGTTGTAAAAACCACGTCGCTTTTGTAAGGTTTATCGCTTACTGTGCAGCTTAGCGTAGCAGTGTACCTGGTGGCTGGTTGCAGTCTAGTCGCGGGAATTGCGCATACCGTTTGCCATTGGGAAAAGCTGGTAGCGGGCTTTTCAGGAGATGACACGGAGCAAGACACTTCATTCCCTGTGTCATCAATCAGCCTGAAACTAACATTTGTCACAGACTGGAAAACAGCGAAGAAAAAGGTAACGGGAAAACCACTACTGCCCTCGCCCAGGGAATGGTCAACAGGATCCGGAAGTTCTTCCGTCATTTTCAGCGGCACATTTTTCTGTCCGTTGTAGGGATAAACCACCACCTCAGCATCAGACCTGCCTTGCACCACATTGGTAGTGCAATCTATAACTGCGATATACCAGTCGGTATCCTTGTAACAACCAAAGCCTATCTCGGCAAGGTTGGGCAGCATGAATGGCATTCTGTGATAGAATGTGCCTAACAACTCGGGCACTATGGTTTTAGGATCTACAGGGTAGCCAATTACAGCATGGCTACCGGCGGCTTCTCCGGACTTCGAATAACCGGGCAACTCTGCAAATTCTTTGTGCGCCAGTAGTCCTTCCGTCTTTTTATTATTGTGGTTCAGTACCAGATAACGGGCATGATTACGGCAACCAGCGCTTAGTGTTTTAGCCAGTGCAACCCTTGGCAGATGCAATGAATCGCGAAAATCATTCACCCGGTTCAGCGCCACCAGGGCAAAACTATCTGTGGTTTGTGCATGCACGTAGCCGGTAAGCACGCCACATAACAGCCAAATGTATTTCATAGGAGGACCAAATATGATTAAAAACGTGTTTCTTACCTGCTGTTATTCTCTACCGCCAGTACGGTGCGTACGTTCAGATCGTGGGCGGCACGCATAACGGCTACTATGTTATCGGCAGTGGCTTGTTTGTCGGCATTGATGACAACGGTAGGTTCTGCGTCGGTAGACTTGGCCAGGGCCCCGGATATGGAGAATTTGAGCGAATCGATATTAACTGGTGTGGTGCCCACGAAAAACTGCTGCTGATCGTTGATGGATACTACTACGGTCTGCTTGGCCTTGGTGTCGCTCTTGGCCTTGGGTATGCTCAGCTTCACTACATTGGGGTTGGCCAGTGTAGATATGATGAGGAAGAACAGTAATAATATAAAAAGGATGTCGTTCAGCGCAGATGAATGACCATGTGGCTCGTCCCTTAAATGCCTCCTGATGTTCATGTTGGTGCGTTTAGTAGGCTGAGTTGCCCCTTGTTTCCATTACTATATCGAGGAAGTCTACAGAGGCAGACTCCATCTTATTTACATTCTTGTTGATCTGCGCATTGAGGTACTGGTGGCCCACATAGGCCAGCAGGCCTATGATAAGACCGGTAGCAGAGGTAACCATCTTGGTATAAATACCGCCGGCAATGGTCTCCAGCGAAAAACCCTGGTGCTGCACGTTGAAGAACAGGATGATCATACCGGCGATGGTACCCAGGAAGCCCAGGATAGGCGCTATGCCTGATATGGTAGAAAGTATTGAGAGGTTGCGCTCCAGCTTATACACTTCCAGCTTGCCGGTGTTTTCCATAGATTTTTCTATGTAGTCGAGCGGCTTATCTACCACGGTAAGGCCTTTTTCTACCATGCGGGCCACGGGGGTGTTGCTCATGCGGGCAGCAGCCTTGGCGCCGTCTACATTCTTATTTACCAGCTGTTCGCGTATGCGGGCTATGAATTTATCGTCGATAGCGCCAGCCTTGCGGATGACCGACAAGCGCTCTATAAACACATATACTAATACCAGCGAGCACAGGAGCAGCGGTATCATAAGGATACCACCTTCCATAAGCAGGTGGAAGAGCGATATTTTTTCTACCGGCGCATTAGTAGCCTGCGCTGCGGTGTGTATGGCTGTATCAACTTTTGCGGCTGTGGCGGCCTGCAGCATTAAAACAGATAGTAGTTGCATGCTTGTGTTTTCTTATCGGTAAATATAGCAAAGTAAATCAAAACGGTGGGTCGACAGGCTCACCATGACAGCGGGCAGACCGGCTACCGCTGAACAACGTAAAAGTAGTGTTTGTATTGGGGTGTGTTAGTTAATGTTTTAATAAAAACGTGGCCAATAATGCGAAAATATGGGTGAAAAATGGAGCCGTTTTCGGGATGGTATCTTTAGCTAATAAAAAGTGGCATTTAATTGTTTTTTAATGGTTTATGATTAATATTTGTATCAAATGTGGGTTGTGAGCAAATTCTTTGTTGTTATTTTATTTCTTACAGTCTTATCTGAGCGCGCTTACTGCGAACGAAAACCAGGTGAAATCCTGGTTGATTCATTGAAGAGTGAGTTGAACAAGCCAATTGCAGACAGTAATAAAGTAAAATTGCTAAAAAAGATCTCGGAGGTGTATAACGGCACATGTACAGACTCTGCTTTAGCGTACGGATTCAGATCATTGTCGCTTGCCAATAAGATCGGGTGGGAAAAGGGGATCGCATCGGCACATATGGCGCTCGGTGTGAGCTATGAGCAGCGGGCAGATCTTCCCAGTTCGCTGGATCATTACTTCCAGGCCCTGGTGATCAATGAGCATATTGGTAATAAACGAGGGATAGCGGCCGGTAACTGGGGAGTAGGGAATGTATACAGATCGCAAAAACAGTACGACAGAGCGATATTATATACGCAAAAGGCGCTGACATACTATGAGGAAGCCGGCGATAAAACATCTGTTTCATCCTTATTTATCAACCTGGGACATATTTACAATTGTCTTGATAAGTTGGATAGTGCAATAAGCCTGTATAACAGAGCACTGCCAGTGAAGAACGAATTGGGTGATACACAGGCCACATCGCGGGTTTTGATGAGTATTGGCAGTATTTATTTAAAACGAAAAAATTACAATCAATGTCTCTCCTATTACTTCAGGTCTTTGAGGATGCTTGGCGACAACGGCGAGCCATATGATATAAGCAGTATTTTGGGTAACCTGGGGCAATGTTACCTTATAATAGCAACAGACAGTACAAAACTAAAACCCGATAGCCTGATCAGTGCTGACAAAAGGGCCAACCTGGCTACTGCCGTTAAATTTCTTGATAGCTCATTAAAAATCAGTAAAAGCATCGGGCAGCTGGACGATGCCCGTATCACATCTCTTGATCTTTCTGAAGCATTTGAACACCTTGGAGATTATCAACGGGCGTTATCGATGTATAAAGAGCATGTGGCCTACAAGGACTCTTTATATTCCAGCGATAATACAGACAAGATAGCTGCTATAGAGAGCCAACGAGCACAACAATTAAAAGATAAGGATATCCAGATAGCGAAATTGCGGACAGAAGTGTATGCCATTTGCATTGTTTTTCTGTCTGCTGCAATGATCTATATAGCATACAGGCTATACAAGCAGATAAGATCAAACAAACAACTGGCAACTGATAGAGCAGCACATCTGAAAAGAATAGCGTCGCAAGGGAGGATACTGCAGCATATAACCTATATACAGGCCCACGACCTGAGGGGAAATGTGGCCACTATACTTGGGCTGGTAAAGTTGATCAATTCTGAGGACCCGTCAGATCCCCAGAATAAAGAGATCATACAGCATATTGATGCGGTGGCTACTAAATTGGACAGCGTAATTATAGATGTGATCAATGAAGAAAATAAATTGATGAAAGAAGATAAAGAATAGGGTATCTACACCAACACCGGCTGAACCTAAGCCCGGCCAAATCTTCTCACTGAGGGATTGGTACAAAATCGGTAACACCACGTCTCCCCCTCTTGCCAAAGCGGGCATTCGGCAACTCTCTGCCACAGCACGGGTGACAATGGCGTACTGAACCATAAAAACGCAAATAGCCAAAAGAGGAAAATGACGTAACTTGCACAGCTATTAATTATTAAGATACATGATTTTACCGGTTGTGGCATACGGCCATCCTGTTTTAAGAAAGGTTTGCGATGATATTACCCCGGACTACCCGGGCCTGGAGAAGCTGCTGGCCGATATGTGGGAAACGCTTTATAACAGCAATGGCGTAGGCCTGGCTGCCCCACAGATCAACAAGCCTATCCGCCTGTTTTTGGTGGATACGGTGCAGATAGTAGAAGATTTTGACGACGACGATCATAAGCAATACCCGAATGAAAAGCCGATAAAGCAGGTATTTATCAATGCGCAGATCATTGAAGAATCGGGCGAGCTGTGGCCATATAACGAGGGATGCCTGAGCATACCTAAGGTGCGCGAAGACATACAGCGCCGCGCCAAGGTGCACATCCGCTATATGGACGAGAATTTTGTGGAGCACGAAGGGCACTTCCATGGCATTACTGCCCGTGTGATACAGCACGAGTACGACCATATTGAGGGCAAATTGTTCATAGACTACCTGTCGAGCCTGAAGAAAAGGCTGATAAAGAAAAAGCTGGACGATATAAGCGCCGGAAAAGTGCGGATGGACTACAGGATGATCTATCCTAAATAAGGCTTTTTGCGTTGCAGATAGCTGTGCGTTGACCGCCGGGCTATTATATAAATAAAATAGACCATTTACAGCCTGCTGAATGACAATGGCTGTAAATGGTAATAAATAATTAGCTGGCACGATTTATCTGTGTATCGGTTGTAACACATATATTTACACAAATTCACCATTCACACTGGCTCCCATAGCTGCTACATATAGTGAACAGGAACTCGTTCTGCTGCTGAAACAGCAGAACAGGGATGCTTTTACCTATCTGTACAAGAATTATTCAGCGGTACTTTACGGCATTATCAATAAGGTGGTCTTTGACGAAGAGACTGCCAATGACGTATTGCAGGAAGCTTTTGTGAAGATATGGAACAATATAGGCCAATACGACGCAGGTAAGGGACGCATATATACCTGGATGCTGAATATTGCCCGCAACACGGCCATAGATAAACTGAGATCGAAGGGCGAAGTGATGCGGTCGAAAATCCAAACGGGCGATGAGATCGTAAATAATGCACAGAGAGACAGGAATACTGAGCAGGCGATAGATACGATAGGCCTCCGTAAGATGGTGGCGGATCTGAGACCCGAGTATGAAGTAATAGTGAGTATGGCTTACTTCAAGGGATTTACACTGGATGAGATAGCTAAGACACTGGATATTCCGCTAGGGACGGTAAAAACCCGTATGCGCGCGGCTATGCAGCAGCTGAGAGGAGTTTTTAAAACATAATGTGAAGAGAAAAACGTGAATATTTTTATTTTTAGGGCAAAGTGACGACAAAAGAATACATAGAATCGGGTACCCTTGAAGCATATGTGCTGGGTGCGCTTACCCCGGAAGAGGAAGCGCAGGTGCGTGCGGATGTGGCAAAGGACCCTGAACTGGCAACAGAGCTGGCAGCGATAGAAGATGCGCTGCTGGACCTTGCTGTGGCCGGTGCTATGGTTCCGCCTGCGGGCCTGGAAGATAAGATATGGAGTGCTTTACAACCTGCTGAGCCGGTAATGACGCCTGCCAAACAGCCGGAGCAACCTCATCATTTCTCGGCCAATGCAGGTAACGGTAGCGATGGCAACAGGGATAGAAAAACTATGCCACTGGGTCCATCGGTCGGCAGGCAATGGCGCTATGCAGCCCTGTGGGTAGTACTGGCGGGCAGCCTGGCCGTAAACGCCATGCTGTGGAACCAGAACAAAGAACAGAAAGAACAGTTTGCCAGCCAAACGGCTAAGATAGAAGAAGTAATAGGCCGCCAGAGTGAGCTGGACAAGGCCGTGGACATATACCACAAGCGGGCCGACATGATGGCCGATACCGCCATACAAACTGTGGTGATGCGCACTATGGTGAAGGGCCACCCTATGGCCGCCACCGTATATTGGGACAAAGCCAAAGGCGATGCCTGGGTAGCACTTGATGCCCTGCCAGAACCGCCTAAAGGCATGCAGTACCAGCTATGGGTGATACAGAACGGTAAGCCGGTATCTATGGGCGTGATGCCTAAAGATATGCTGGGCCCATCGGCAGTTCAAAAGGTAGAAATGAAAGTAATGGATGGCCAGGCGTTTGCCGTGAGCCTGGAAAAAGAAGGTGGTGTGCCCCAGCCTACTGCTGAGAATATTTACGTGCTGGGGAAATCGTAAGCCTTTATCTCACTCGTTTGTTGCCACAAACAATTCATTTACTTATAATAGATATAAGTCGCATAGATCATAGGAATATACCAATGATGTTCCTGGTTGGGATAATGCCCGGGGCGAATTTTATTTTGCAATCTATCGAAATCGTTAAAACGATCGTTAGAAAAAGGTGACTCACGATATTGCCATTCGTAGTTATGGCTGCGATCCCTGATGAACGTTTTTGATAATACACCATAATCCCATGTGGTGCCTAATACCTGGCCGTTGTGGTATTTATCACTATGATCTGTACTGCCGCAATAGTGCCATGCCTGCGGATCATCGAACTTAAACTGCTCCCTGCTATTGCTATCGCTTATCCATTCCATACTAATAAATAAACCACCTTTTACAGGGATCTTTTTATCTCTCATGTTCACTCTTATCCACGAATTGCCTTCTTTACCGCTAACATAAATACTATCCAGCTTTTCTCCCGGCATTATCTCCAGAGATGTATCGTTGAAGTTTTTATATACATTCACTTTAAACCTGCTGGCCGGCGCTCCTTCGTTGGTTATATAAAAGAAGATATCCTGTAAATAGCCCTGATACGTATCTGGGTTCGCCTGTAGGAAAATAGCCACCTCTTCACCATACTGCATATAACACCCGCCTGCACGGCGCAGATTCTTTTTGCCTAATATGGCCTGTTTGCTGGTCTTTTTAGCAGCAATTGTTGCATCAGCAAGCTTCACGTTTATTGCGTTCAGCTTTATACTCAAAATCGGGTTTTTAGAAACAGCAAGTGGCTTTCCGGCATCTACCTCTTTGGATTCATAGCCCAGTGCGCTTACATACAGATGAGTAGCAGAGTCGTTATTTATAGCTAACTGAAAAGCGCCTTTTTCGTCTGTAACAGTGCCGTAAGAAGTATTAGCGATCCTGACCGAGCAATGTGATATAGCTGTTCCATTACCATCCATAATATTTCCACGGATAGTTATTGGCTGACCTTTTGAAAAGAAAAAGCACGCCAGGAATAGCAAACAAATAATGCTAGGTTTCAAATTGATAAAGGTTGTTTCTGCGCCAATGTAGTAAAAAGAATACATAACTGTTCATATAATCGACTTCCACACAGATCAAGGGTCGGGCAATCTCCCCCAAATAAATTAATTTTGCGTAAAAGGTAAAACTATGAGCATAGCAGACAGGCTATTTAATATGAAGAACGAAAAGGCAGCGGCAAACCTGAAGGAAGGCCAGGACTTTTTGGCAACCAATAAGCAGAAAGAGGGCGTTGTGGAACTGCCCAGCGGACTGCAGTACGAAATACTGAAAGAGGGCAATGGCCCTAAACCAACGGAAACAGACAAGGTGCTTTGCCACTACCACGGTACGCTGATCAACGGTACTATCTTCGATAGCTCTGTACAGCGCGGCCAACCAATAGCATTTCCGCTGAACCAGGTAATTAAAGGCTGGACAGAAGGTGTGCAGCTGATGGGCGTGGGCAGCAAATGGCGCTTCTTTATTCCGCCACACCTGGGCTACGGCGACAGGCAGGTAGGCCCTACAATTGGCCCTAATTCTACACTGATATTTGATGTAGAACTGCTGGGTATTAATTAACATTCAAGATTTGACAACTTTCAAAAAGTTGTCAAATCTAACTACAGTATAATATCAATTATGGGCACTTTAACAAAGGGTGCTCATTTTATTTTACAGCAATGGCCTTGCCAAATGGGCTTTGCGCCCTCTGCCTGCTTAATGATCTTTGCGTACTTTGCGCATCTCCTTAGCGTGCTTTGCGTGAAACTCAATAACACATGGCCTTCTACGACAATACCAAAGAACAACGCATAACAATAGTTGCCGAAATAGACGGCAACATTGCCACTGCCATTGCTACAGGCCACGATACTACCCTGCTGGCCTACTTTGCTGATGAGGATACGTACATCCGCAAAACAGCTTATTTATCTATTGGCAAGCTGTATAAGACCGATGCTGCGCACCTGCCTGCTGTACTCAACATGCTGCGCAAGCACTTTACATCGCCGGAGGCCAAAGTACGGCAGACAGTAGTGAATGCAGCCGGGGAGATAGGTAAGTATGATTTTGATGCTGTGCAGGAGTTTTTTGACACCGGCTTGTTCGATGACCATCATTCGGTACGCAACGCGGTAATAGGCTCCATGAAAAAGATGGGCGAAAAGAATCCCGCACCGGTTATTGAATGGTCTAAAAAATACCTGCACCACCCGGACAAAGAGATACGCCGCGAGATATGCCATGGCATAGAGTTGAGGGGCCGCACCCATCCGCAGGATATATTGCCGCTGCTTAAAGAACTGCAGTTTGACAAGACCCGCCGCGTGCGCTGGACGCTGGTGCACGTGGTAGGACAGATAGCCTACAAAAAGGGCTGCCTGGAAACCGTGATGAATGATATACTGCACTGGGAGAACCAGGACCTGGTGAAGGACGCTATAGAAGAGATAATAGACGTACACCACCGCTACCGCAACTTTAGCTTTTATACGCAGGATGAGGCAAAGGCGGTAATAGCTAATATCAGGAGTTCTTTTTCTGCTTCTTCTTCCGCCCGCGCCATATAATAAAACCCGTTATGGGCAGGCTGGCTACCAGCAGGCTGGCGCAGAATGCCATTATTTTCCCCGGTAGCCCCAGTACTGCACCTACATGTATATCGTAGTTCATGCGGGCTATTTTATCTGCGGTCGTCGTGTTCGCCAGCTTGCCATACATATGTTTTACGGGTATCTCCTGCAGGGTGTAGCGGTTGTAATACAGGTTATCTATTTGCCAGTAGGTGCGCTCATCGGGGTTAATAGCAATGGCAATGGCCGATGAGTCTGTTTCCGGAATGTGTACCTCTACAGTTTGCGCCTGCGGGTGTTTTTGCGTTACCCGCGTCCACAGGATATCTGTTGCCTGGGTACAGTTGGCAGTATCAGCCATTTTTTTTGATACAGGTTCGTAGTAGGCCACCGCCTTTTTGCCGCCCGATGTAATGCCGTATACCATTGCCGAGAACCACTGGAAACCCCACACCAGCCCTGTTATGGCTATGAATATGGCTACCCAGCTGATGTAAAAGCCCAGTACATTATGCAGATCGTAATTGCGGCGGCGCCAGCGGGCATTCCACTTTATGGAGAAGCGCTGTTTCCTAGCCGCCTTGTTCCTTGGCCACCACAGTATCATTCCGCTGATCATCATGACCACAAACACAAGCGTTGCCGATGCTACAATGGGCTGACCCACCTTTGGCGGCAGCCACAGGTAAAAGTGGCCGTTGATCACCACCCTGAAGAAGTCGCGGCTCATGTCTTTTGCCTTCAGCACAGCGCCGGTGTAGGGGTCGATATAGATGAGGTAGTAATAGTCTGGGCTGGAGTGGTAGAAAGTAACCACCGTTGCCCTGCCCTGCCGGCCATAGGTAACGCTGTGGGCCGGCTTGCCCGGCAGTTGCTGTTCGGCAATAGCCCTGATCTTTGAGGGTGGTAGTTGCGGCAATTGTTGTGCGGCTACATACCTGTATGGCTGCGTGGCTTCTTCTATCTCGCGCTCAAACGCCAGTATGCAGCCCGTAATGCCGAGAAATAGCACCACCGGCCCGGACAGTAGCCCGAGCCAGAGGTGTATCTTGCCTATGATTTTTTTGATGGTCATTTAGAAATTATAGCCAACGGTTAACCTGAGATTGCGTGGAGGATCGGCCTGCCAGTAGTAGGCCTTCAGCCAGCCGTAGTACGATCCGCTGTAGAGGTACTGGTTCAGTACGTTGAACACATTGGCGGTGATGTGTATCCTTTCGTTCTCCCAGCTAAGGCCGCCGTCCACTTTAAAATAGTCAGGCAGTTTCACGCTTGGGTCGGGCGATTGCTCCCAGTAGGTAGCCCTGTCTCCCAGGAAGGTGGCACCTGCTGATATGCCCAGTCCCTTAAGTGCACCGGCCTGTATGCGATATACCAGCCATGCGTTGGCCGTGTGTTTGGCAAAGCCCGGCACCACATCGCCAACCTTTACCGATGTTACACCTTCAGCCACGCTCAGCACTTTAGAATCGGTGTACGCATAGTTGGCTACCAGGTTCAGGCCGCGGGCTATCCTGCCCTTTATGTCCAGTTCCACACCCTGCGATACTTTTTTACCCAGCACTATGCTTAGGCCCGATGTTGGTGGCTGGTTGGGGTCTGCGGTCAGCTCGTTCATTTTCAGGATGCGGTATACGGTCAGCCCGGTGGTCCAGCGGCCATCAGCCCACTGTTTCTTTACGCCTGCTTCCATATCGTTGCCGGTTATGGGGCGCACCTTTTCGCCACTGGTCAGGGTGCCTGTCTGCGGCACAAAGGCCTGGTCATACAACGCATAGATCGCTGTGCTCTTATTTACCGATACGCTTAACCCTGCACGCGGAGTGAAATGCTGCGCTTTATTGTCGGGTCCTGCATATGCCTGCTTCAGGTCGGTATAGCGGCCCGCAAGGGTAAGCCTGGCTTTGTTGTTAAAGAAGCCCAGTTCATCCTGCATATACACGCTGGTGTAGTTCTGCGTCTGGTAGCCATAACCCGCCTGCGCCCTTTCCGATATAGATTTAGTGCGATCGAACGCGGGGTAACCCGTTACCGGCACACCCAGGTAGGGGTTGCTGGGGTCAAACAGGTGGGCAGTGTCGTCGAGGTCATGCGACTGGCTCCAGTCTGCCGAGTAGCGCTTGTTGCCCATGTCCAGTCCGCCCAGTATGTTGTGCGTTATGGTGCCGGTCGTTGTCCTGCCGTTCACAAACACCTGGCCCATGGTCATGTTACTTTGCGCATCCCATATGCTTATGTTGCGTATCATGGTGCCGTCTGCGTTCACTACCGATGGCCACATGGAAGAACCCTGCTGGTAATACAGGAAGCGCGCCGCCTGCGCGGTTATGCGCCAGTTGTCGTTGAACGAGTGCTGGAAGTTTACGTATATGCTGTGGTCATCTATCCGTGTGCCGGGCAATCCTGCAGGCAAAGCTGTAAAGTCTACCGGCAGTGTGGCAAAACCCTTGGGCGAGAACACGTAGTAGCTGCCCACATTGCTCATATCGGCGCGTTGGTAGTCGTATTCAAAAGTTACCTTGGTCTTGTCATCTACCTGGTAGCTCACCACGGGCGCTATTACATAGCGGTTGTTATACTCGTTGGCACGGAAAGAGTTTTTATTCTGCCCGGCAACATTCAGGCGATACAGCAGTTTGCCATCCTTGCTCAGCTTACCGTCAAGGTCCAGCGTGGCGCGGTACAGGCCAAAGCTGCCTACGGTTACTTCTGCCGCGCCCTTGGTAGTGCCTGTTGGCTTCTTGGTTACTACATTATACATACCGCTCGGGTCTCCGCTCGACAGCATAAAGCCCGCCGGGCCCTTTACAAACTCTATGTTTTCCACAAAGCTCATATCCTCGGTAAGCGGCCCCCAGTAAGAGTTCACCACGTTAAAGCCATTGCGGAAGGCCTGTATTTGCGATCCCCTGGCGGTAATGTTGGTATACATATCGGCCCAGTGCTCCATCCTTACAAGGCCGCTTACATTGCGCACCAGCCCATCGCTCATGCTTATTACCTGCTGGTCTTTCAGCATGTCTTTGGTTACCACCTGCACATTCTGCGGCAGTTCCTGCAGCGGCGTGGTGACGCGCAGGCTGGCTGAAGTATTATTTTGGGTATAACGGTTCAGGCTGCTGTTAATGACCACCTCCGATAGTGTGCGTGCATCTTCCGGCAGGCCGATGTTGACCGTAGCTGCCTCATTTGCCTTTACCTCCACATCGCGCTCCACGGGTGCATGGCCTGCTATTGGCACCACTACTACATACATGCCCGGCTTCACATCTTTAAGGGTGTACATTCCCTTCCTGTCGGTGGTAGTGCCTTTAGCGGTACCTTTTAAAGCTATATTAATAAATTCGGCGGGGTGATTATCCGAGGTTGTTATACTCCCCGTAATGGAGCCCGTCTGCGCTACAGACAGGTAGCTACACAACATGGCGACCGTAAAGATCCTGGTAGATTTCATTTTCATGTTTCCTTGATTTGCGGGTGCAAACCTATTTCACGAAGCTGCCTACCCTCTTCACAAAACAGGAACATTACTTTTCAGAAACAGGAATAAACAAAAGTGTTATGGGTGTCTATTGGTCAACAAACAACAAAAACAGGCAACCTCCCGGTCGCCTGCACAAAACTGATAATCGGTTACTTACTGTATAATAGTACTTGTAGTGCTGTAAGTATTAATGTCTCCTACCTTCAGGAAGTAAATTCCTGGTGTCAGGGAAAGGTCGTCGAACGAATGGGTGCTGATGCCTGATGTGGTGAAGAACGTGGTCTTGCGTACTTCCCTGCCCTGGCAGTCGTAGAGGTAAGCGTTATAGTTACCTGCATTAGGATAATCGCCCGCAAAAGAAATATGGCTGGTGGTGCTGCCGCCAACTACTTTCAGTTTCATATTATGTTTGGCCACATCGGCTACACTCAATCCCCATGGGGTCAGGATCACATTATCTATGGTCCACGCGCCACCGGCGGTGGTAGACGAAACATAACGGAAAGCCACGTACAATGGAGAACCCTTCAGCGGTGTCAGGTTCACGTAGTGTGTTACCCATCCCGCAGAATCATCGGGACCAATTACCGGCGATATGCGTTCGGCAACGCTCAGGTCTACCCACGAACTGGAGTACATGGTATCGGTGGGGCTAAATACGCTGCTATCGTAGTGAGGATTGTAAACTACCTGCATCTTACCGCCGCTGATGTCGTACCTGGAATCGAAGCGCAGGTATACACTATCGGCGTAGCCGGTCAGGTTCAGCCTTGGGGTAAACAGCCAGGCGGTATCCAGGTAGTGCACACCACCTATGTAGCTATTACATACAATGCCGGGGGAAGCATCGCGCCCGCCTGCAGGGGTGCAGGTCCAGGCCAGGGCGTTCACCGGTGGTATAGTGTTCCATTCTGTCCAGTATAACGGGTAATTGTTACCTGTGGTTGCACACGAGGCATTGAATGTCTCGTTGAGCATGGTAACAGTTTGTGCCTGGGCATAGCTGGCGATAACAGACGCGGTGAGTAAAGCTACAAGTCTCTTCATAGGTTTGTGTTTAATATGGCAAATGTATTTGTTTCGTATCAAAAAGAGCGTAGATGTTTTTCGGCAAAAAACCGGCAAGACACACCTTCTCCTCCCTTATTGACGTTGGTTTTTGGCCGTTTGTTAGTAACTTAGAAAAATTATTACTTGTTTCTAACGTTTTGCCCCGATAACGCGTCATACTATTTGTGAGCATAGGAAGTGTGTATTGGTGATCTGAAAACCTGAGCATTGACCGAGCAATTGAACATAAGCATTCCACTGACCGCTGCCCCCGAAAGGGCAAACGCAGAACAGCACGATCTGTATGTGCTGATAAAAGAATGTATTGCCCAGTCGCGCACCGCACAGAAAAAGCTGTACGATATGTATTCGCCGGCAGCTTACGGGGTAATAAAGCGCTACCTGTTCAACAACGAGGAGGCTGCCAAAGAGATACTCAACGACGCATTCTATAAAATATTCACCAAGCTCGACCAATACTCCTTCCAGGGGGCGTTTGAAGGCTGGATACGCCGCATAGTGGTGAACACCGTTACCGACCACCTGCGCAAAACCATGAACACCGAGACCAATTTTAAAGAAGTGCAGCCGGAAGACGGGCAAACCGACAGCACCCCTGTGGGCAACCTATCATTCAAAGAGTTGATGGAAGTGGTGCAGACCCTGCCGGAAGCACAGCTTGGGGTGTTCAATTTATTTGTATTTGAAAATTATTCACATAAAGAAATAGGCGCATTGCTCAACATTACCGAAAACAACAGCCGGTGGTACCTGAACGATGCCCGAAGAAGACTTAAAGAAAAAGTAAATTCATTAATGCAATAGAAGAAGTGAGATGAGAAACGATTTGAACAATATTGATGACCTTTTCAGAGCAGGCCTTGGGGGGTACTCCGAGGTTCCGCCGCCCGATGTGTGGGTTGCGCTCGAGCAAAGGTTAGACAATGATAAAAAGAAGCGGCCCTTCGGATGGCGTTGGTTCATTATGGCTATGCTGTGCGCAGGCGCAGGAGGCTCTATGTTTGCATGGAGAACGGCAACCCGTGGCGATGGGGCCCCTTCAGCAAGCCAGGCTTCTATTGCATCAGTACAGCAAGCAAAGGCCCCGCAAGGCAAATCCGCCGGCAACACATCTGCCGCAACGGAATCAACTACCGCATCTAATACCGGTAATTCAGTTAACCACAAGCACCACAAACACAATAATAATAACACTGCTGCAGTCGCTACCCCATCGGTAGCTGGCGCCGCAACTGCTAACACTACAGCAGCAAACAATAGCAATACATCTACCAATATAAATAGTCCTGCCAGCAACAGCACCCCGGTATTGGCCAGCGCAGCAGAACCTACCGGCAACAGACAGGAAGAGCGCGCCGCCGATAAAGCAGCCGCTATTAAGTACATCATCAGTAATAAAAAATATAATAATATAGCCGTTGCCGAGAGCGACGAAGATGCCCCATCCATAGCCGCCAACAACTATACCGATGCCCGTGATGAGGATAACGTAACCTTCGGCAAACGCCCGTCTGTAGATATGGATGCGCCTATTCATACCCAGGCAACTACTCCAAAGGTGGTTACTCCGGCGTATGCATCATCGGCACCACGCAACAGGAAGGCGCGCAACGCCAATCGCCGTGGTAACCCTAATGCTGTCAACTTCAGCATGGGTGCACCGGTTGTGCGCAACACTCCGGCTGCTGCCAATACCATTGCCCGTAACGATCAGCCGACAGCAACATCGGCACCTGCAAACAAAACAACTGCTGTAGCTAAAACAGCACAAAACACAGGCAATACTACAGCTACACCAAACACTAACGGCGCGGTAACTATTACCACTCCGGTTGCCGGGAATATTACGCCTGCAGGTAAAGGCACTCTCAGGGCCAGGACCACAAAACCAGCTTCTGCAACTACCCCATCGGGCAGCGGCGTAGCGGCTAAAACCAGTCCAGCGCAGGTTGTTCCGGCATCATCAGCTGCTAAGCCTGCCACCACACCGGCAACAGTTACCAAGGCCAATACAACTACGAGCACAACTGCCGGCAAACCAGCAACTGCAGCAAAAACTACAACTACCAAACCAACAGTTGCAGCCACTACAAAGCCCGCAACCAAACCAACAACAACTAAGGAAGCGGCTACTACAGCGGCCCCTGCCGTTGCTCTGCAGAAAAAAGCTACCGGTCGCCGCCCTGTTAAAAGGCAAAATAACAGCGTTACCCCGTCAGCTGTAGTCAGCGTAAAACCTACCGCAGCGCCAACAACCGTTACAGCTAAGCCAACCGCAACCACAGGTGCAGCAAAGTCTTCAGCTCTTTCTGCCCCGGTAGCAATTAATGCTACTACACCGGCTAAGCGCCGCCCGGCCCGTGTAAAAACATCGGCCTCAGCAACTGCTGCCAAGCCAGTTAATACGCCTATCCCTGCAATAGTAGGCACACCTGCGGCAAAGTCTTCCAAACCGGCTAAAGCTGTCAATCGCCTGAAATCTACTGGCGCGGCAACGCCAAAGCCTAAAACAGCTAACACGCTTGCTGCTAAGCAGCCTGCTAAAACAAAGGGTAAGCCCGTAACTACACCGGCGTCAGCATCTGCAAATGCATTGGCTGCCAACACATCGGCTCAGCCAAAACCAATTGTACCTGCAGCCAAGCCTAATGTAGAAGCACCTGCGCCAAAGGCAACTACACCACCGCTGCAGGCCGCGCCTAAGCCTGCCGATACTACCCCTATAGCATCAGCCCCGGCTACCGATTCTAGCAAAAAGCACCTGTTCAAGGGTATTACATACGGTATTAAAGGTGGTTACGAAGGTGGTTTCAGCGGCAGCGCTTCCCGCAAGGTGGTGATCGCTCCATATTTCGAAAAGCAGCTGTCGGGTAAATTCTCGGTGATGGCACAGCCCGCGCTCAAGATATCAAAAGTGCAGGCCAATAACCTCAACGGCACCCAGAACTATTACAGCATAGACCCCAACAGCAAGGTAACCGTACTGGATAGCGCGCTGATACCTATGATACAGAACAACCAGCAGATGGGCTACCTGGTAAGGGTGAACCTTGCCTACCACGAGCAGCACGACTCTATAGTGAAGTCTTACGCTACCGGCGGCAGCTATGTGGAAATGGAACTGCCTATAATGCTGAAATATGCCATTAACCCTAAACTGTCGGTATATGGCGGTATCAACCTCAACTACAGCAGGTACGTAGCTATAAAGGAAAAGACCTTCATAGCACAGTCTATCACTGTAGATGATACTACCTTTACTATACTGCCAGCAGCCAACCCGCCTATCCGCAGCGTGCTGCAATACTCCGGCGCCAACATCAACTCCTATTCCGGACCATTGTACAACAACCAGTCGGGCGGTATCTTCAGGATGGGCATGATGCTGGGCGTAAGCTACGAATTCAGGAAACGCTGGATGATAGACGCTATGATGACCAAAAATGCAGCCAAGGCCAACGTACAGGGCGGTTACGATGTCAACAAACCATTGTCGGCCACCTACTTCAGGTTCACCCTGGGCTACAGGCTCTCCAAATAATAATGTAAGTGTGTTTAGTTCAGCAGCTCCCGGTTTCTCCCGGGAGCTTTGTTTTTAGTGAATCCCAACCCTAACATCGCTATCCTGCATTCAGGCTGACAGCCCACCTACAGAGTGTCACCCTGAGCCTGTCGAAGGGCGACACGGACACGAGCTACGCCACCCACACAACCACACGGTCAAGTCCTGAAAGGACGTTCTATAACAGCGATGGGTTTCAACCCATCGGCTTCAGCAGCCGAAATACAACCACACGAGCAAGCAGCGCAGGCCGAGCGATAGCGAGGAGCGGTCGAGCCAACCCGAAGCACACGCAGCTTAGCTACTTTGGCGCGCGGAGCGATTCGCCAAAGTTGTCATAGTGAGCCTGTCGAACTACGCTTTCTTTTGTTTCTTTTCTTTGCGGCAGCACAAAGAAAAGAAAAGAAGCAGTGGGGCACTAAGCAACCCGCACAACACATATCGAAAAACCCTTTGAAAAACTCAAACTATAATACCTAAATTTGACCTTTCTTTTTACGCACATTCACAATACTACATATGAAGTTTCGCAATTTTAAGATGGTCGACTACGTGGTGTATGGCCGCGGCTGTTTCGACCAGCTCGACGAGATCCTGGCCCCGCAGCGCAAGGGCGATGCCCCCATCGTATTCCTGCTCGACCATTATTTCGAGAACAACGACGCACTGAAAAGCCGCATACCCCTACGTGGCAACGATGCCCTCATCATAGCCAATGTAGAGCACGAACCAAAGACATCTTATGTAGATGAGATCGCACAATCTTTAAAAGATAAATACGGCACCGTATCCGGCGTAATCGGCATCGGCGGCGGCTCCACTATGGACCTCGCCAAGGCGGTATCTATCATGATGACCAACCCCGGCAAGGCGCACGACTACCAGGGCTGGGACCTTGTTAAATATCCATCGGTATACAAGGCCGGCATCCCTACCCTTTCCGGTACCGGTGCCGAAGTATCGCGCACCACCGTGCTCACAGGCCCTACCCGCAAGCTGGGCATGAACAGCGACTTCACCCCCTTCAACCAGATAGTGCTGGACCCTGCCCTGATAAAGGACGCACCAAAGAACCAGCGCTTCTACACCGGTATGGACTGCTTCATACATTGCGTAGAATCGCTGAAGGGCACGTATATCAACGAATTCAGCCGCTCTTATGGCGAGAAAGCACAGGCACTGTGCGAAGAGATATACCTGCACAAAGACGAGTGGAACGACGAAAGCGACGAACAGCTGATGATGGCCTCTTATGCCGGCGGCATGAGCATTGCCTACTCTCAGGTGGGTGTGGCACACGCCGTAAGCTACGGACTCAGCTACCTGCTGGGCACCAAGCACGGCCTGGGCAACTGCATCGTCTTCAACCACCTGCAGGAGTACTACCCAGAGGGGGTAGAAACCTTCCACAAGATGGTAGAGAAGAACGACATCTACATCCCCGAAGGCATCTGCAAAGGCCTTACCGACGAGCAGTTCGACATCATGATCAACGTATCGCTGGGCATGGCACCACTCTGGGAAAACGCTCTCGGCAAAGACTGGCAAACCCTCATGACCCGCGAAAAACTCCGCGCCCTCTACGAGAAGCTATAGTCGACAACAACAACAACAACATAATTCCCCCACAAAGGGCCGCCCACCGCGGCCCTTTGCTTTGCCCAAGCCACTACCCTTAACCCTAAGCTGCCCATAAAGCCAACACACCACCATCACAACCGAAACCCAAAACAACCTATCACAAATACAGCGCCGCTGGCCTGTCTTCAGACTGCCAGCCCACATCGGGACGTACTTCACATAGCTGTCATGATTGCCCCACATAGTGTCACCCTGAGCTTGTCGAAGGGCGGCACGGTCATGGGCTGCTGTTGCCCGTGTCCGCAATCATGGATTCGACAGGCTCACCATGACAGCTATTGGTGCAACTACACGGTCGGCGATAGCCGTATCGGCACTGTCAGGGTTATGCGCAGCCTAGCTCCTTTGGCGCGCGGAGCGATTCGCCAAAGTGCCGCTTTCTTTTGTTACTTTTCTTTGGGGCACCCGAAAGAAAAGTAAGGAGACGGCTGGCGCTAAGCAACCCAAAAACAACCCAACAACAAACCAACCCTTAACTTTACAACACCACAACACACACACAACAACAATGACAAAACTTCTCCTCACAACCATCATATCCCTGTGCGCACTCACCACCAGCGCACAGCAGCCCACACCCAAAGAACCATTCGTAAAAGAAGAATGGACCCGCGACTACAAGCCATTCCGCATAGCCGGCAACCTGTATTATGTGGGCACTGCCGACCTCGCCTGCTACCTCATCACCACGCCCGATGGCAACATACTCATCAATACCGGCGTGGCCGCCTCCGGCCCTATGCTGCGCCGCCATATCGAAGAGCTGGGCTTCAAAGTGGCCGATACCAGGATCATCCTCATCTCCCAGGTGCATTACGACCACGTAGGCACACTGGCCGAAATGAAAGAGCTGACCGGCGCACAGGTAATGGTAGACGAGAAAGACGCTGCCGTGCTGGCCGATGGCGGCGCCAGCGACTACCTCTACTCCAGCCTCGCCCCGCTGTTTGCCCCCGTCAAGGCCGACAGGCTGCTGCGCAATGGCGATAAGATAGAGCTGGGCGGCACTACCATCACCATGCTGCACCACCCCGGCCACACCAAGGGCTCCTGCAGCTTTGCCTTTACCGTGGCCGATGGTAAGCAACAATACAAAGTGCTTATTGCCAATATGCCATCGGTTATAGTAGAGGAGAAACTGGCCGATGTAAAGAAATACCCCAACATCAGTGCCGACTACAAATACACCTTCGCATCGCTGCGGGCACAGAAGTTCGACTTGTGGTTGGCCGCCCACGCCAGCCAGTTCAACCTGGCGCTGAAACACAAAGAAGGCGCCCCCTACAACCCCGAAGCCTTCCGCGACCAGAAAGGCTACAAAGAAGAACTGGACGAACTGGAAAAGGGTTATCTGGAGAAGAAGTGAGGGATGTTATGATCGTCGGGCGTAGCCTCCAAACTACGCCCAACAACATGTTTTAATCAATCACAATACTATTCACTCCTTTTTCGAATGCGGTTTCCATAATGCCATCTATCCTTTGCCCCTCAACCCAGAAAAAGGAAATATCGGTGATCCCGAGACACCCCAGCAGAAATTTCAGGTAAGGAGTAACAAAGTCGAACGACATGAATTCGCCCTCAGAATAAACGCCACTGCCGGCGACAGCGATATAGGCTTTTTTGTTTTTCAAATGGCCTTCTGGTCTGCCGTTCTCGTAATGGAAAGTGATACCGGGCCGCACAATATGGTCCAGGTATGCTTTCAGCGTGGAGGGAATAGCGAAATTATAAAAAGGAGCACCGATCACATAAATGTCTGCTTCCTGCATTTCCGCTATTGCTTCTTCCGAGTATTTAATGGCCTCTGCCTGCTCCGCCGAGTGTTGCTCCCCGGGTACGAACCACGAGCTGATCTGTAGCTCATCCAGATGCGGAAAACGGCTTGTTGCCAGGTCGCGCTTTTTTACAGTACTGCCCGGGTACTTTGTCTCTATCTTTTCAATAATAATGTCGCCCAGCTTTGTACTAACCGATGCTTCGCCCCTGGGGCTCGAGATAATGTGCAATATCTTTTTCATGATTTTGTTTTGGTAAGGCAGCCGTAAACGGCAACTCCGGAATTCAGCTGTCTTATGTTTTTTTTGTTTGGCAAACCTATATACCTTTGCTAACAAAAGGTTAGTAGTAAACAAAAGGTTAGTAGTAACCTGTTTATTACCGGGTACACAACATGGGCGAACTGACAAGCAAAAAATTAGCGTTTTCCGAAGCGCAATGCAACAAACACCTGTCTGCAACAGAAGATGCTTTGTACGTGCTGGGTGGCAAATGGACCCTTAGGGTAATGATCGCCATATTAAGTGGGCATACCAGGTTCAATGATTTGCAGCGCACCCTGAAGGGCATCTCGGCAAGAGTGCTTTCCAGTGAACTGAAAGACCTCGAGATCAACGACTTGGTGGAAAGGGTGATACTTACCGACCAGAAACCGGTTGTAGTAGAGTACAGACCTACAGAACACAGCAGAACATTAAGCGATATTATTAATGCCCTGGCCGACTGGGGTATAAAGCACAAAAAGAAGATCACTACTGTAAAGAAATAGGCCAACGTGGCCGGGTTGGTGATGTGATGCCATAGGGGTATCGTCGTTTTTTGAGTTAGAGACTATGCTAGCAATGAGCAGTAGCTGCAGTAAAATTGCAGTTCTGCCGATTTTTTATTTTTTTTGTACTAATCGGCAATTTTACTTTAGGTGCTGCCACTTAATGCGCTGATTTGTAAACAATTGAAAATATTATGATTTTCTTTCTTTTTGCACATTCTGCAAAAAGTGCAATTTTTTCTGCCGGTTTTTCTGCCGATTGATGTGGCATAAATTTCCAGGTAATTGCCGGAAATTTTAGATTGGAATATTGCATTTTTCATAGCTTAGAAATAGGAGTTGTTGTGCCGTAAAGATACGATATAGCAGGGGCGGTTTCCAAATAAAGATATGCACAAAAGGGTGTTGAAGTTGGTCATCCATGGGCTGATGAGTTTGACACTATGAGGATTTCGATTGTTATTTTGGGAGTCAGAGGCTTCCACCCTTAAGGACGTAGTCGGATGACTACGCCCAGCAATGGGGAAAACTAATTCTGAATAATTCTGCGAAAAATCTCATTTTTACTGAAATAATAAATATTAATCTATAAAAAGGATTGCCATGGCTACAGATAGAAGTAAACATTTGGATTGTGTGCTAGATTCACATAGAATTAAAAATGAACAGAGCCTTCTTGACAAACATATTGAGAAAAAGAATGAAATAAAAGAAGGGCTGCAACAGAAATATCGAGCTGATCTTTATGATCCTTTTAATACGGGATCATACGCAAAGCATACGGCAATAAATACAAAATTTGATTTTGACCTCGCTGCCCCTTTTAAACGAAACGCTTTTGACACTCTAAAGAAAATGTATGAAGATGTCTACGACTTCCTGTATGAAAAGTATAAAGACAAGGCTACTGTAAGAAAACAAAAAGTTTCTATTGGTTTGGAATTTCATGCAGACAAAGACGGAGATATTATTAAAATTGATGTTGTTCCAGGCAGAGAACTCAATAAAGATCAATATAAAGAAGATGAAAATATAAATCTATACGTATATTCTCAGTATGGTTCAATTGATGCCGGTAGCGAAAGAATAAAAACAAATCCTAAGGCTCAAATTGCTAATGTAAAAGATCATGCTGCTAAAGAATCTTTGCGGCATAATGTAAAGCTTCTTAAAGTGTGGAAATTTCAAAATAACAGCAAGCCAAAGTCATTTTTTTTAGAACTAATTACAATTAAGGCATTCGACACACAAGACATAACCGGTGATAGATGGGAACAGCTTAAAACTGTGATGGCTTATATAAGGGATAACGTGAAAACAATATCCCTACCCGATCCTGGTAATTCTAACAACGATGTTGCTGATACACTCACTGAAATTGAAAAAACGCTTATTAGTAATGATATGAAATACATGATTGAGCGTATTGAAGAGAATAGTGATAACATAAAGCTGTATTTTAAAATAAATGATAAACATCCCTGTGAAGCTGAGAAAAAAGAAGAGAACCGCTATGGCGTAAAAAGGGAAGGTATATCTACACCACCTGTGACAACGTTTGGATAATGAACGATCGAATAGCAATTATCGTAGAAGGCATCGAAGCTGCAGGAGATGTACGAATCTATAAGCAAATAGAATTGGATGGTATAGGAATCTTGCGCGGAGGTATTATTGTAAATGTAAAGAACTGCTCCATTCAATTTGAGCTAACAATATATCCACCATACCCTATGCAGTTTCATGGGAATGAGACGATAACATTTATAAACACAGATCTTATTGACTACGGTCATGTAAATAGTGATGGTTCTCTATGTATCCATACACCGCATAACACCAAACTAAAAGACAAAATTTACTACGACCTGCAATCGGTAAAAGATTGGATTGTCAAATACTATTTAAATAAAGATGAGGATGAACATTACGACCATATCATAGTAGGCGAAAGTACTTCCAAAGATCATTATTCAACCTATTTATTCACGTCAGTCGACTATGAATTTAATAAGGGCGAATTCGGTTTTTTGTATGCCACGCTTTTGTCGCAAGGATTTCATAAGGAGAGGCCGATACTGACCTACATAATACAGGGTTTTAAGACCTCTAAGGCGATAATTCGATGCCAATGGAGTGATAGGTACGCCCGCATGGAGTTTCAACGGGGGATATTTATTTTTACTGACGTGCCACCAGTTTACCGTAAAAAATTTGGAGTTGAAACGTGGGCTGAGCTGGAGTCATACGTAACTCAGGATTTTCTTAAATTTCTTTACGAAGTACAACGGAAAAATGATCTAAAAAAAAGAGGTATTGTAACTCTACCATTGTTTATCGGATATCGAATACCGAATGGAATACATTGGCAATGCGCCCTTATTGACATAAGGAATTTTCCTATTTACACGCAAAGAGAAGGAAAAACATATAAGGGACACTTCTCTTCGGAACTGATTAATTGGGCTTCAACAGAAAATTGCTCATATGAACTTTTTTTTGGTAGAGGTGCATTCTGTTCAGCGCTTACAGAAAAGCGAATACTGATAATTGGAGTTGGTGCGATTGGTAGCATGGTAGCCACAACTCTTACTAGAGGAGGCTGTAGGAGTATAGCCATTACAGATTACGACATTAAAGAGCCCGAAAATATCTGTCGGTCTGAATATAGATTTAACACCGGTCTAAATAGCAAAGTGACTGACTTAAAAAACGCACTTATAGAAACTTCTCCTTTTATAGAGGTTGGTGCATTCCCAGAATTTACGGATGAAGTGAAAAGGTTTATCAACGATAAACGGTTTAGAGAGCCAATTAAGACAGCACTTGAAACATTCGATTTGATTATAGATTGCACGGCAGATAACGATGTGGCGTATATTCTAGATATACTGTCAATTACATCTGACGTTGTAAACTTATCAATAACAAATCATGCCGAAGAAATAATTTGTGTCGTGAAGCCTGATCTTTACGAACGGAAAGCCCATATCTCTTCTCTGTTGGATAAAGGTGATGTGGACGTTTACAACCCTATTGGATGCTGGAGTCCGACATTTAAAGCTTCATATAATGACGTAGCTGTCATGGTACAAGCTGCACTAAAAACTATTAATAGGAATTTGATTCAAGGATTGCCTGTGCGAAGTTTTTTTCTTAAATATGATGATCTGAACCTAAACACGCATTTGTTTTGAAATACTATTGTCCGGAGATTAACCTAAAGGTTGAAATCAACAATTCGTTGATTGAAAAATTATATAGAATAGGGTTACAGCACTATCCCAAAGAATATGGTGGTATATTAATAGGTCATTATTCTGAGGACCACAAAACCTGCTTTATAATAGAAACTATTACATCTGAAAATTCGAAATCAAGTAGGTATTTATTTCAAAGAGAAATTAGAGGGTTGACTGAAAAGCTAATCGAATTTTATAATCAAGAGCCTCCATTAATTTATATAGGTGAGTGGCATACTCACCCTGATAGCACGCCTACACCAAGCCCTACCGATAGTAAAGCTATGACACAGATTGAACAACACGAACAAGTTAATATTACCTCTCCACTGCTGCTAATCTTAGGTGTTAGCAAATTGAATTATTCGGTTGGATTATATGTTCAACATCAAAAAAAATTATACAGATATGAGCAGCAATAAGATAAATATTGCGGAGTTGTTTAGCGGCTTGCAGAATCAAATGGTCGCTCAACTAAACACCAATAGAGAATTTATACTACACTCTGGATCTAAGGGCGACTCTTTGGAAAATGTGTGGATCGAATGGCTACGAAAGTACTTACCCAATCGCTACAGCGTAGACAAGGCTATTGTAATTGATAGTACCGGCGAATTGAGTCACCAATTAGATCTGGTAATTTATGACCAACAGTATACGCCTTTTGTTTTTACACAAAACGGCATTCATTATATACCAGCAGAGGGCGTCTATGCAGTGTTTGAGGTAAAACCAGATCTACAAGGTTCCGTGGATGGTGCGAATTTTTTCCATTATGCCGGCGACAAAATAGCTAGCGTTCGCAAATTAAAAAGAACATCAGTAGGAATTATCAATGCAGGAATAGCTGTACCAGCAAGACCACTAACAAAAATCGTTGGAGGGATATTGGCTAGCACAAATTCGTATACTCATACAAGTAATGCAACGATAGAGTTACACCTAAAAAGCTTGAAAGGTTTAAGATCGATAGAAATGGGCTGTGCAGTTGATTATGGTAGCTTCTATGTTAATTACAGAGGTGAAGAAGATATAAGTAATAAAAATTTTGAACAAAGAATCACCAATTACTATCAGCAGAGAGAATTCACAGATGTTACATTCAGTAGCCGAGAAAATTCACTTGTCACATTCTTCTTGCAACTTACGAGATATCTTCAACAAAGCATAGGCACTGTCGCTGCCATTGACTTAAATGCATATGCTCAGTCTGTTGGATTTCTAATAGATGAAAAAATATGATTACATATGAATAAGAAAATTAAGTATATTCGAAATGGCGCGATTGCTGGGGGGATTGGGTTTGGGTTATATAATGTTATTGACCAATTACTTCACCGGAAAGACAATCACAATTTTAATTGGAAGGAACTTGCTCTTTCATTTTTAAAAGGTGTAGGTATAGGTGGGGCAATTGGTCTAAGTGTTGGCGCAATTTCGGACTATTTAAATGAAGCAGAACAACCTATTGATACGGATGCTGTCTTACTTGGGTTAATAGATAATATACGGCTCATGCCTTATGACCCGCAGTATCTCAGCTTAAAGGAAAAAAGTGATTGGCTAATTTGCATAATTCAACAAGAGTTTTCGGATGTTCTAAAACGGCCTCCTTGTCGATTTGGTTCAACGGAAAAAGGCACCGCGCTAAAAAATAAATACGATATAGACGTATTTGTACCTTTCAAACCCGATGGATTTTCTTCGATATCGGATATGTTTCATTGTTTGTTAGAAGTGCTAAACAAATATGAAGGCTCGAACGGTATCATTGAAGTAAGAGACCAACGTAAATCAATTGGGGTGGTCTTTAAAATTAACGGTAATCCCTATAAAGTCGATGTTGTACCACAAAAAGGAACGAGGGGTTCTCGTACTTCTGGCTATTTATTTGTCAACAATAAAGGCCTGCTCGCAACTCCCTCTCGCCAAAAGACGGATATTCAATTGCAAAACGCTATTAAACTAAGTGAGATACAAAAGAAAATTTTGATAATACTAAAAGAATGGAAAAATAAAAAGGCATTACCTATAAGTTCCCATCTTTTGCAATATTTGGTGCTCGAAGCATATAACGAAAATAAAGGACGAATTCCTCGAAAATTTACTGATAAAATAGTAATGACTCTAGTGTTTATACAAGATAACATTGAAACAATTGCCTTGTCAAGCATTGAAAATACAAATAATATTCTCACTGATATATCTAAAGATGACAAGTATAAAATATACAGAGAATGTAAATCGGCCTTAGAAGATTTCGAGTATCAAAAAAACACCATCATAGATTTAGTCAAATAAATTGAGGGGGTAAGTAATCATCTAGTCTGTTTGTGATTATTGAAGATTTAAAAGGCTTTTTGAACTATCCTTTTAGGCTATCACCGCATTATCGCGTAAATTTATAGTTCAGAAATAACTGCTATGAACATAAAATCAAAACCGGTCATCTATTTCTTTAGCGGCGTGGCTATTACCATTGCCGTGGTTGCCGGTATTGCTTCCCGCAAGATAGAGTCATCGGCTACCAATATAGAGGTAAGCAAGGAGGGTCGTCCGCAGTATAAATGGTTCGCGCCAGAGCTGCCCACCAGCCTGGACTTTGCCGGTGAGGCTGCCCCACTCGACCGCTGGGATGTAAAGGAAAAGCTGGACCGCGAAATGATCACCAACTTTTATATACATGGTAACCAGCTGTATATCATCAAGCTCAGCGGCCGGTATATGCCCCTTATAGAAGAGCGCCTGAAGGCCAATGGCGTGCCCGACGATTTTAAGTACGTGTGCGTGGCCGAAAGCTCCTTACAGCAAAATGCGCTGTCGGGCGTGGGCGCGGCCAGCTTCTGGCAGTTCATGAAAGATACGGGTCCGCGGTATGGCCTGGAGGTGAACGACGAGGTGGACGAGCGCTTCAACGTAAGCAAGGCCACCGATGCCGCCTGCAAATATTTTAAAGAGGCGCATGATAAATTCGGCACCTGGACGGCCGCCGCCGCAAGCTACAACTGCGGCATGGGCGGCTACAACAGCCAGGCCGAATTCCAGGGGGCAAAGAACTACTACGATCTGATCTTCCCCGATGAGACCAACCGCTATGTATACCGCGTACTGGCGCTCAAATACCTGCTCAGCAATCCGCTGTATGCCGGCAACATAGTGCCGCCATCGGAGATGTACAAGCCGCTGAAAGGCAGGGATGTGGAAGTAAACACCACCATTGCCGACCTTGCCGTATGGGCCAGAGACAATGGCACCACGTATAAGATGCTGAAGATATATAACCCATGGCTGCGGGCGCACAAGCTTACCGTAAAGCCGGGCAAGAAGTATATCATCCAGCTGCCGGCATAAATAGTATAATCACCTCACGATCAATAACATTAGCTACTGCCAATGCGCGTAATACTGGCAATTATAGTAATAGCAGCCACAGCCGGCCTTGTGTATACGCTGGACAGGCCAATAGGCAGCCTGCCGGCCATAGGCAGGCTGATAGACCCCGTGAACGGGTGCTGGGCCAATGCCGAGCCGGTGGACAGGAACTTTACCGCCGAGCTGAAACTGACAGATATAAAACAGACCACCACTGTCTGGCTGGATAGCCGCCTGGTGCCGCACATACATGCCGATAACGATCACGACATTTACTATGCCGAGGGCTACCTGCATGCTATGTTCCGCCTGTGGCAGATGGATATGGAGACCCGCGCGGCAGGTGGCCGCGTGAGCGAGGTGATAGGCAAAAAAGGCTTCGACTACGACCGCAAGCAGCGCCGCAAGGGCATGGTATATGCCGCCGAAAACTCGCTGAAGGCCATGGAGGCCGAGCCGCGCACCAAGGTAATGCTGGATGCCTACCGCGATGGTATTAATGCCTACATCAAAACACTGAAGTATAAAGACTATCCGCTGGAGTATAAGATAATGTGCTTTGCCCCCGAAGAATGGACCAACCTGAAGAGCGCCCTGCTGCTTAAATACATGGCCGATGACCTGACGGGCAGCCCCAACGATATACCTCTTACTTACCTGCGCGAGATGCTGAGCCCGGCCATGCTGCAACTCCTTTACCCCGGCAGTATAGCAGGATCGGCCACGGTGATACCGGCTGGCACATCGTTCCCCGCCGCTACGCTGAAGGCACCGCCGGTACCAAAGGATACGCTGTTTCCCCGCTTCAATAAGGCCGATTTTACTGAGGCCAAGGAAGATGGTATAGGCAGCAACAACTGGGCATTATCGGGCAGCCGCACGCAAAGCGGCGCGCCTATATTGTGCAACGATCCGCACCTGGGCCTGCATATGCCGTCGCTGTGGTTCGAGATACAGATGCAATGCCCGGGCATGAATGTGTATGGCGCATCGCTGCCCGGCGCACCGGGCGTTATCATAGGCTTCAACGATAATGTGTCGTGGGGCTTTACCAACAACTACCGCGATGTGAAGGACTATTACCTGGTAAAGCAGGTAGAGGGCGATGGTGGTAAATACTGGATGGACGGCAAGCAGCTAGACTATACCACCCGCCTGGAGACCATTGTTATAAAGGGCGACCTGACCTATGTGGACACCGTAAGATATACCGTGCACGGCCCCATCACCTTCGATAAGAACAACAAGGCCGATGGCGGGCTGGAAAAGCCGCTGGCCATGTGCTGGATGGCCCACCGCAGCACCAACGAGCTGCTGGCCGTGTACCTGATGAACCGCGCCAAAGACTATAACAGCTGGGTAGCGGGGATACAGAACTTCCAGTGCCCGGCGCAGAATATGATCTATGCCGACCGCGAGGGCAATATAGCCCTGTGGGGCCAGGGCCAGTTTGTGAACAAATGGAAGGGCCAGGGCGAGTATATATTGGACGGATCACGGTCGGCCACGCAATGGGGCGACCTGATACCGATGGACGAGAACCCGCACGCGCTTAACCCCGCGCAGGGCTACCTGGCATCGGCCAACCAATGCGTAACAGATGGATCGTATCCCTACTGGTACAACGGCGACTTTGTGGAGCTGCGCGCATGGCGCATCAACCATGTGCTGGCCGGCATGCAAAAGGCAACGGTAAATGATATGTTTGCCCTGCAAAACGACACTTATTCTGAACTGGCCGCCAATATACTGCCCGTAATGCTGAAGAACCTTACCGGCAACTTTGCAGGCCGCGAAAAAGCCTACCTGGACGGGCTGAGGCAATGGAACTACAGGCTGGAGGCCGAAAGTAAGGACGCTACGGTGTTCCAGGTATGGTGGTGGATGCTGTATAACCGTATATGGAACGGCATGGGCTACATACCCGGCAACTTTCAGCCCCTGCCGGAGCGCACCATGCAGCTGCTGCAGCAGGCCGATTCCGGCAAGACAACCCTGGAACAGCTTACCCACCTGAACGTATTGGTGAACCTGAGCTACAAAGACGCCATGGACAGCCTGAAGAAAACCGAAAAGAACGGGCTGGAATGGTACAAAGTCAAGAACACCACCGTAAAGCACCTTACCAAGTTACCTGCCTTCAGCTTTGATAAACTGAAGATAGGCGGCTGGGGCAATACGGTAAACGCCGCCAAATCGAACCACGGCCCATCGTGGCGCATGGTGGTGCAGATGGGTAAGGAGATAGAGGCTTACGGCATATACCCCGGCGGCCAATCGGGCAACCCGGGCAGCAAGTACTACGCCTCTTACATCCCCTACTGGACGGAGGGCAAGTATAACAAGCTGCTGTTCCTGCCCAACAGCAAACAACAGAAAGACACCACACTTAAATATACCATTACCATACACCAATAACAGATGAAAGTAATAGCCGGTATCATATCAATAGCCATTTTGAGCGCCGCTGCAGAGCTGTTCCTGCCGTGGTGGATGATTGCTGTTGTTCCGTTTATTGTGGGCATAGTGATGCACAGCAATGGCAAAAAGTCGTTCCTGGCGGGATTTGCGGGCATAGCCATCTTCTGGCTAATTGCCGCGCTGATGAAGGATGTGCCTAACGAGCATATCTTATCTACCCGCATGGCCGCTGTGTTCAGCCTACCGAACTACGCACTGTTCATGCTGGTAGTGGTAATAGTAGGCGGCCTTATAGGCGGCCTGTCGGCCTGGGCCGGCGGGTTGCTGAGGGAGGAGAAGCATTAGCCTATAATTATTCGCCAATAACCCTATTGCGAACCGCAAGAGCTAAAACGGTATCTTTGCCGTCCTTTACATGAAAAGATCGATAAGAATACAACGGGTGATTGCTGCGCTGGGTATTGTGCTGTTTTTGAGCAAGATGCTGGCATGGTACCTGACAAACTCGGTAACCGTACTGAATGATGCCCTGGAAGGTATTGTGAACGTGGTTGCCGGTCTTATGGGCCTGTATAGCGTGGCGCTGGCCGCCAAGCCGCGCGATCCTAACCATCCGCTGGGCCATGGTAAGGCCGAGTTCATATCATCGGCAGTGGAGGGGACGCTGATCACCATTGCAGGCTTCATCATCATTTACGAAGCGATAGAACGACTCATCACCCCGCATAAGCTGGAGCACCTGGATATAGGCCTGTTCATAGTGGGCGCTGCCGGTCTTATCAACTACCTGATGGGCGTATACGCTGCCAAACAGGGAGAGAAAGAGGGATCAATGGTGCTGGTATCTGCAGGCAAACACCTGATGACGGATGCTTATTCCGGCATTGCGATAATTATAGGGTTGCTGATACTGAAGTTTACCGATAATCGCTACTTATGGCTGGATAGTGCTATAGCACTGTGCTTCGCAGTGATAATAGTAGTAACAGGTTACAGGGTGGTGCGCAGATCTATATCCGGTATTATGGATGAGACCGACATGAACCAACTGCAAAAGGTGATAGACGTGCTGCAGGGCAACCGCAGGCCGGCATGGGTAGATATGCACCACCTGCGCGTGCTGAACCACAGCGGCCGCATGCACGTAGACGCCCATCTTACTGTGCCCAATTACTATACTGTGCTGGAAGCAGGCAAAGAGATAAAGCATATAGACACGCTGGTAAAAGAACACTTTGGCCAGGATGTGGAAGTGTTCATACAAACGGAGGGCTGCAACCCTGCACAGTGCCACGTATGTGGTATGGAGCACTGCCCTATCCGCTCTCATCAGTTTGAGCATGAAGAAAAGTGGACACTGGAGAACATATGGCGCGAGCACAGGCACGGCGATCATGTGCATGAGCACGTGGCGTGAGTGACCTAGAAATGAATGAAATAAAAATCTGAGCAAAGGTGATGATTATTCAGTTTATTGATTACCTTTGCAATCCCAAAATCAACAAAACAACCACGGTTGTTTTACCTGGCGAGGTAGCTCAGTTGGTTAGAGCACAGGATTCATAACCCTGAGGTGATGGGTTCAATTCCCATTCTCGCTACAAAAAAGGTCAGAACATTGTTCTGGCCTTTTTTCGTTTTAATGGTTTGACCGTCTTGGGTTAGCGTGCAGGATTCATTTCCACCGCAGCGGATAGGGTTCAATTCTCATTCTCGCTACAAAAAAGGTCATAACATTGTTCTGGCCTTTTTTCGTTAGAAACTAGTATTGCCATGTTTACTGTTTATATTCCCTATTCTAGATCGCACCACAAGACGTATACCGGCTGTACCTCCAATCTCATACAACGATTCTACTCACATAACACGTATAGTAATACTGATTGGACCAGGGATCCGAATAAAAAAGAGGGTGTCTCCGACTTTTTGAGACACCCTCTTTTCTTTAAATGGACTGGCAGCAGGATCTGCTTTTGTGGTTTTATTCTGCGGAAACAGAAATTTTCTTTACCGGTAATGGTGAAAAAGCTATGTCCCATAAACGGGTTTCATAGAACAGAATATTCGTTGTTCCTTTTTCTTTTACATGTACGCTGAAAGTAATGTCCATGGAGTCGCCCGGTCTGAGAGCTTCTGTTGCTGCCTTTTCTACTTTCGAAACAGATACAATTCTATCGTCATCAATCTTGAATTGTAGCGATAGTCCTACAGCTCCCCGTCCGGGAAGGGTGATCTCAAAGGTTTCCCCTACCCTTTTTTTAACTGTTATCGTTTCCATTGTTAAATGTATACCAGGTCGTTCTGTTTACCTGTTCCTTCAAAGTTAGCCAACTGCCATGTACCTGATGTGCCGGTGAAAAAAGTTGACCCTGTTTCCCAAACACGTGTCTGGTAGTTTGAGGCCCTGGTTGCAACGTGTACCTCTACAGTGCCCGTACCGGAGTTTGATGTTTTTATAAAAACGAGATCGTCCTGTTTCCCTGTTCCGTTAAAATCGGCAAGGAGCCATGCGCCGTCTGTTTCCGGAGCGAATGTTGAACCAGTTTGGCATACAAGGGTCTGGTAGTTTGATGAATGGGAAGCAACATGCACTTCAACAGTGCCTGTGCCGGTATTGGCAGTTTTTATGAAGACGAGATCCGCCTGTTTTCCTGTTCCTTCGAAGTCGGCCAGCAGCCATGTGCCGTCTGTCTCAGGCGTGAATGCCGTTCCTGTCTGGCAGATAAGGGTCTGGTAATTCGATGAACGGGAGGCGACATGCACTTCTACTTTACCTGTACCGGTATTGGCAGTTTTTATGAAGACGAGATCCGCCTGTTTTCCTGTCCCTTCGAAGTCGGCCAGCAGCCATGTGCCGTCTGTCTCGGGTGTGAATGCCGACCCGGTTTCCCATATACGCGTCTGGTAGTTGGAACTTTTTGAAGCAACATGTACTTCAACTCTGCCAGTGCCGGTGTTGGCGGTTTTTATAAAGACAAGATCGTCCTGTTTGCGCCTTCCTTCGAAATCGGCGATCAACCATGTGCCGTCTGTCTCAGGTGTAAATGTTGTTGTTGAGCTGAATATACGGTCTTGGTATTCTGATGAGTTGCTGGCAACACTAACAATGACTTTAGGATCTTTCTTGCTAATGCCCGAAACACTAACTTTTTCATAAACATCAATATTACATTGTCCGTAGGCGATATTAAAATAGCCATTCATGCCCCAACCGGTTCCCCAGGAATTTTTGCAGATCCAGTAGCCGCCACCGGTTACTGCAGGATCATCGTGATAGCCAATGATTGCCACGGAGTGTAAGCCCTCCAGATTGCCGGCTACGTGCTCATAAACACCATTGTGATAGTTATAAAAATCCTGGAAAACCTGGAAAACACATGACAGCGGGCCTTTTGTGGCGAGGTATTCTTTGGCTTCGTCAACGGAATTAACAGTGTTGATATTGGCGTAAACATATGCTTCAGCATCTCTGTTAGGGACTACAGTACAGCTGGGAGGTTGTTGCCAGATGTTCCCGCCCGGAAATGCGCTTGCATACGGAAAAAGATATTCGGGAATGAGGCCTCGCACCATGTTGGCCTGGTAAGCAGAAGATGGCCACCAACCATCGCAGGTCGCGCCGTGCGCTGAGCAGAAAAAGGCATCAGCTTCCGAGAAATCAATAAACAGCGGTTGTTCAATTGCATACATTGCTTCCATTACAGCTGTAGTGCTGAATGCCACACAGGAGCCACAGCCGCCTTGGTCTTTGATGGAGCTTATAAAGTTTCCTTTGTTATTTCGCCAATCGATAGACTGTGGAGGTTAACTAAAGCAGCGCGCTTTGCGGCAGATGCCACCGGTGGCTGGTAACCGGCCGGCATCACCGCACCAAGTAACCTTCTTCTGCTATTTTCATCGAGCTTTGTTATATGGTTCTCTGCAGCATTCCATTTTGCAGTTGATGCAGAAAGCTTATTATTCACTTCTTGTATATTCATGTTTTTCGGTTTTTTAAAACATTAGTAATAATTAGATAATTGGTACTACATCTTAGATCAATTACTGATAGAATTTCATTAGCATGTACAGGCCTGTAATAACATGTGCAAACTTATAAAATATTAATTTTTATTAAAACGTGAAAAAACACGTTTTTAATTAATGAATTTCATTATTATACACGTGTACGCTAACGCATTGCTGTTGTCATTGGAATTGTGCACATTTATTTATTAAGTAATTTTGAAATAGAGACTATCTTTATTTTTAAAGTTCTGTTGATGCAGGTATATATTGAAACGCCGAGGCTTATTATACGCCCTATTGAAGAGGGCGATGTGCATGGTATGTTTGCCATGGATAGTGACCCGAAGGTGCATACTTACCTGGGCAATATGCCCTATACAGATATAGAGCAGAGCTACAATAACATCAGGATAATCCACCAACAGTATGCTGAGAACGGTATTGGCAGATGGGCCATGCTGCTGCGAGCAACCAATGAGTTTGTGGGATGGGTGGGTTTTAAGCTCATCAAGACTAAGTTGAATGGCCATATCAACTTTCATGATTTCGGGTATAGGATGGCGCAGCAACATTGGGGCAAAGGCCTGGCCACTGAGGCCAGCAGGGCTGCACTACCCTACGGTATTGACCTGTTGCAACTTAAAGAAGTATTTGCCACAACGGATGTGGATAACCGCGCTTCCCGCAATGTGTTGGAAAAAGTTGGTTTCCAGTTTCAACACATTTTTAATTTTGATGACGACACGTGGCCTGCGTTTTATGGAGAACCTACTACATGGTATAAGTTGACTGTCTAACCAATTCTTCCCCCGCGACAATAAATTTTCTATAAAAAATTTGCGTAGCCAAATAACTACGCGTATATTTGTAGTCAAATAGCTACATGATGAATTTACGTCGCGATGTATTCCAGGCCATAGCCGACCCAACGAGGAGGGCAATTTTGATGCTGGTGGCTACACAGTCCATGACGGCTGGGGCCATAGCTGCCAACTTTGATACCGCAAGACCAACTGTATCGAAACACTTGGCCATACTTACCGAATGTGAACTGCTGCGACAGGAGCAGAACGGCAGGGAAATGTATTATCATTTAAATCCGAATAAAATGAAAGAGATAGCAGACTTTATAGAGCCGTTCCGTAAGATGTGGGATGAGCGCTTCAACAAACTGGAACAAGTAATGAAACAATATAAAAAGCAATAAGACCATGGAATTAAAGACGAAAGTAAATGCTGAAGAAGGCAGGCAAGACCTGACCATAACAAGGGATTTTGACTTGCCGGTGGATCTGCTGTTCAGGGCATATGTGGAGGCAGATCTTATTGAGCAATGGATGGGCAATAAGGTGCTGAAGCTGGAGAGCCAGCGCCACGGGAGCTACCAGTTTGAAGCTACCGACCCTAAGGGGAGTAAACACCGGTTCAGCGGAACTATACACGATGTGGTGACCGACAAGAAGATCATACGGACGTTTGAAATGGAGGGAACGCCCTTTGGCGTACAACTGGAAGTGTACGAGTTTGAACAGGTATCGGAGCACAGCAGCAGGCTGAATATGCATGTGATCTATGAATCGGTAACGCAGCGTAATGAAGTACTAAAGATGCCATTTAAGCAGGGCATCAACTGGGCGCATAACAGGCTGGAGGAGGTTGCGGTGAAGTTGATTAGCTGAAAAAGATTTCACGCAAAGAACCGCAAAGATTTTTCGCAAAGGGCCGCAAAGATTTTAATCAGGCAGAGTGCGCAAAGCACATTTATTACATACAAGTCTACCATAAATACAGAACAACATGAACAAAGGAAAAACAATAATTTATTGGACAGTTACCATACTAATGTCTGTAGGGATGCTGGGCAGCGGTATAGCACAGGTAATGCATGCGCAGCAAATGATAGAGCTGGTAAAGCCGCTGGGCTACCCGGTTTACTTTCTGTCGATCATCGGAACATGGAAAATATTGGGTGTGATAGCTGTTTTGTTGCCGGGCTTTAAGCTGGTAAAGGAATGGGCATATGCCGGGTTCTTCTTCCTGATGACGGGGGCGCTCGTGTCGCACCTGGCGGCGGGCGTGCATGATGTAAAGGATGTGCTGGGGCCGGTGTTTCAGACCATCTTCATTGTGCTGTCGTGGTATTGCAGGCCAGCGAGCAGGAAACTGGTTGCGGCTTAGGGTTTCACGCGAAGAGCCGCGAAGATTTTTCGCAAGGGCTTTGGAGAAAAGTTTCACGCAAAGGCGCAAAGAAGGGCGCAAAGCACGCAAAGAGATTTTTGAGCAGGCAAAGTGCGCAAAGGCTCGTGGCAATAAGAATTATTGTTGCTGAAATTCAAACGACCGCAGAGGGCGCAAAGTTGGGCTCTTAAAAACATCAGCAACTATCCGAAAATGAACAAGCATTCATAACTTTATTTAAATGTGATGTATGAAAGGAACTAATCCTAAAACCGATTTTTTCTTTAATAAAGAAGGCCAGTGGCATGACGAATATGCTGAGCTGAGGAAGATAATATTGGATTGCGACCTGACCGAAGAACTGAAATGGGGCTGTCCGTGCTATACGTATAATGATAAGAATGTAGTACTGATACACGGCTTTAAAGAGTATTGTGCTATCCTGTTTATGAAGGGGGCGCTGATGAAAGATGCTAAAGACATACTGATACAGCAGACAGAGAACGTGCAATCGGCAAGGCAATTGCGCTTTACCAGTAAAGCTGAAATAGTAAAGCTGAAAGCTACTATAAAAGTCTATGTGCAAGAGGCGATACAAATAGAAAGGGCCGGCTTAAAGGTAGAGCTGAAAAAAACTACTGAGTATGCAGTGCCGGAAGAATTCCAGGTGAGGCTTAATGAGGATGCGGAGCTGAAGCGGGCGTTCAAGGCACTTACGCCGGGCAGGCAACGGGGGTACCTGTTTCATTTTTCTCAGCCCAAAACCAGTAAGACCCGCGAAGCGCGAGTGGAGAAAGCAATACCGCAGATACTGGATGGTAAGGGGTTAGATGATTAAAAGCTCATCATTATGAAGGACCATAGACGGTTACAACAGGAGCAATTAAACGGCAATAAGCTGACCGCTTTGAGGGCGGCGAAAGGAATAGAAAGAGACGCAGTTGAGCACTTTGATGCTGATCAGCTACTTAAGCATTTGAGGGCAGAAAGAGCAGGTAAAATCAGATCAACATGAGATATTTAACCATTATATTTCTGTTTTTCGATTATTGCTGTTGCGCCCAGGTGCGTAGACTGTATAATGGCGACACCCTTAACGGGAACGTGAAGAAAGTGATTGAGTATAGCAAATCATTTGACGATTCAATAGCAAGCATATACACCTGCGACACTGCAGCGCACACCATAACAGGATCATTCTTTTCGAAAGAAGAATTGAAAGGGAGATGGATTGTCAGTTGCGACCCGGTGGGCAATATAATAGAAAGTGATCTCTACTTTGGTAGTAATACCCCATGCTATAAAGTACTAAACGAACAGAATGCACAAGGGCACGTCATTAAAAGCCAGAAAACACTATTCTCCCACGACTATCACATTTTTTCGGATTGGGAAGGTGGTTGCATCTCGGAATGGCCGGCATACAATTATCCGCTGTATGATTTGACATTCTACGCCTATGACCACTGCGGTAACCTCGTATCTGAAACTACCTATTCATATGAGCGTGATAAAAGCGATACAATGTACGAACAAAAGACATTTGAATATGACAACCATGGGCATCTGGTAAAAAAGGAAGAAAAATACTGGGGACGATATTATAGCGGCGTACAACGGAGAGTGTATAAATATGACGAGAAAGGACGGGAGATGGAAATAGCCTTTTCAGATAATGCTACCAATACAAAGCTTAGCGATTGGTATAATGGTGGTGTGCCGGTAACAAAAAAGACAGTGAACGTGTACGACACGCATGACAACTTAACAGAGACAAAAGAATATTACTTCAGCAATTACATGGATGGACCGCCACATAGTGGCGTGAAAGTGGGCACTACAACAGTTTATAAATATGACAGCCTGGGTAATAAAAAAAATTATTGCACATATAGGTTGTATCATGAAGATGATGGAACAGAATTGAGGCAACTACGGATTTGCAGACCGGTGGAACAAAATCCGGAACAAATTGTACGTGATGAACATGGCAATGTTGTGAAGAGGATCTATAAAAACAACATTGAGCTTGTAAGAGCAATAGAATATTACTAATCAGTCATGATATGATGAAAAAGCAACTAACCAATAAGGAACAGCAAGAACTGATAGCGCTACTTCATACCCGCTTTGAAAAACACATGCCCCGACATAAGGGGATGAAGTGGGCAGATGTGCAGGCAAGACTTGAAGCCGCCAAAAGTAAACTATGGAGCCTGAATGAAATGGAAAGAACAGGTGGCGAGCCTGACGTGGTAGGTTTTGACAAAAAAACAGGTGAGTGTATTTTCTTCGATTGTTCGGCGGAGAGCCCAAAGGGCAGGCGTAGTCTCTGTTACGATCATCATGCATTGGAATCGAGGAAGGAAAATAAACCTGCAGACAGTGCCTTGAATATGGCAGAGGAAATGGGTATTGATATCCTGAACGAAGAGCAATACAGGCAATTGCAGGAGTTGGGACAATTTGACCTGAAGACTTCAAGCTGGGTAGCTACACCAGAGTCTATACGTAAGTTGGGCGGTGCGGTGTTCTGCGACAAGCGTTACAATACAGTGTTCCTGTATCATAATGGTGCAGAGTCTTATTATGCGGCGAGGGGTTTTAGGGGATGTTTGAAGGTGTAAGTTTTTACCTACTCTCTTAACCTGTAAACTTATTTCAGGACGACACAATTTATTTTTTGTTTTACACAGCGAGTCAGAGACTCGTTCACCTGTATCGTCACGAGAGCGCTTCGCTGAACTCTCGCGACAGGAAATTACTTACAGCGGTAAGGAGACCGCGATCCGCGTAGGGCGTAGTCGGGAGACTAACGCCCAGCAGTGAGGTTAATGGGAAACTATTGTTGGACAGCCTCTACGAGGTACTACTCATTTTTAATAAAAACACTATAAAGCTTTTGCTCGTACGGAGAAATGACAGTTGCTTTTAGAAGGTGTAGAACACTATAGAACTACAACGAACGGCGATAGTAATAAGTTTCTGTAGCCAAATTTGACAACTTTCGAAAAGTTGTCAAATTTTTACATTCAATAACATTCATAGCATCATACTGACGCTCAGCCTTGCCGGGTAGTGATATTAAAATAATAGACGGCGACTGTTGTTCAGCCGGGATGCTTGAAGGTGTGACTACTTTACGGCTGTCGGGCGACCGCAACCGCGTAGGGCGTAGCCGGAGACTAACGCCCAGCCTTAATAAAACATAAACGCCGGCTGTTGTTGCAGCCGGCGTTTATATTATCTGATTTCTTTAAGCTATTTCATCTATGAATTCTATACCGTGGTCTTCCAGTTCGGCGAGGACGGGGCGATAGACTGCCTGCATATTCGGTATGAGTACGCCTACCGGTGGCGTTACCTTTTTGTTGAGCACCAGGCGAGCCAATATACCCATTGGCAGGCCAACGGTTTTAGCCATTGCAGAGCGTTCGCGGTTCTCGCCTTTGATCACCATTGTGCTGGTTACCTTGGTCTTGCGGCCCTTGTGCATGTATTCAATCTCGTGCTGCATTACCACCATATCTTTCTCGGCGGAAGCCATTGCCCATTTGTCGAGCAGCAGTTCCAGCAGGATATCGCCTGATGATGCAGTGCCCGGCATCAGCGGGAACTCTTCAAACAAACCTAACCAGGCCATCAACTCTATTGGTGTGCTTTCTATATCTACATGCAGCTTGTCAGCTACATGCTGTTTGAGGTTATTCTTATCTGTACAGCCGGTCTTAGCCATCAGCCACGAAGCAAGGGTCTGCCCCTTCTTATCGAAGCTGTCCTCGGTTGTGGTGAGGCCTAACTGGATGAGCGCATCCCAACCAGTGCAGAATGAAGGGTAACGAAGCGTAGCGCGCAGGAAGGTCTTGATATCGGGCATATCGTAGATATCCAGGTACTTCAGCGAATCGCGGTTAGGATAGTAAGCCAGGGAGCCAAGGCCATCTACCTTTATTTTCTTATTATTCTCAAATATCCTTTCGTAAGGCACTTCTACTACCTTGCCATTCTGCAGGTATTTAGCGCCACCCAGGCCAGCAGTAATAATATTGCGCGGGTTCCAGCTGAATTTATAGTGCCATGGGTTGTTATCGCTTTCAGGAGCTATCAATCCGCCACAGTAAGACTTAAAGCTGTAGATGCTACCGGCTACCCTATGGATGCTGTGGATGATCTTGCTGGCTGTCATGTGATCGATACCGGGGTCGAGGCCCATTTCGCACATGAACATAAGTCCGGCTTTCTTTACCTCTTCGTCCATTGCCTTCATTTCTTCAGAAACGTAAGAAGAAGTGATGAGGTTTTTTTTGTGTTTGAGGCAATCTTTGGCCAGGTGAATGTGCAGGTGTGGCGGCATCAATGATACCACTATGTCGGCACGTTTCACCAACGGTTCGCGCTGGTCTATGTTTGTGATATCTATAGGCGCAGCTTCGGCGTAAGGGCTGTTCTCAGTTTTTTCGGCTATGGCGTTAGCATCGCCATCGGCCACTATAACTTTCCACTTGTTTTGTGCTGCGTGAGATAATAAGTACTGAATAAGATACGTAGAGGATTTGCCTGCACCGGCAACCAGGATGGTATGCATGATCTCTTTAAAAAGGTTTCTGATTTTTCGCCAAAATTAATAGTATTGCGTAGTTATTCAATATTAATCTTGTCGTAATAGTTGCTGCAAGCGGAATTTCACAAAATTATAACCATGACGAACTGGGCTGAAAAGGACATTACTGTTGAGCTATTGAACGATCTGTCGAGGAATACAATGTCTGAGCCCCTCGGCATACAGTTTACCGAAGTGGGCAATGGCTACATGAAGGCTACCATGCCTGTGAACAAGAACACGCACCAGCCATATGGCCTGCTGCACGGCGGAGCTTCCGCTGCGCTGGCAGAAACGATAGGCAGTGTGGCATCGTGGGCAAGCATTAACCGCGAAAAGCAGATATGCGTGGGCATAGAGATCAACTGCAACCATGTGCGTGGCAAGAAAGATGGTATTGTTACCGCTACCGTAACGCCGCTGCACGTAGGCGCTACTACCCATGTATGGGACATAAAAATAACCGACGAGCGGGATAAGCTGATATGCATCAGCAGGCTTACCGTAGCTGTGTTAAAGAAGCCTGTGAGCTAGTGAGGAAAAACTAAAGTTGTATGAACTGCCAGAGCAAACAATGGCCGGTGTTAATATGTTTACCCAGGCCGGCGCATTTCTTCTTCTAAAGGCGGGCGGGTAAATATTTTAAGGTGCTGTCCGCAGGCGCCTATTTGCTGATATTGTAGGCGGGCCTGATGAAGGGACATAGAGTTGGCACCGGTCTCGCCGGGATTTTCTTCCTGTAAGGCATCGCGTTGCCAGAAGCAGACCGGGCAAATGTCGAAGTCGCAGTCGAGCGTGTAGTAGTTACAGCAGGCACATTGTTCTTTCTTGGTGTAGTGCATGGTCATGCAAAATAAGCTTTAACTTTAGTATATCAATTTTCGTACCATATGGAAAAGCACAAAGTTCATTACGGCCCGGTAGCAGAAGCATTAACTACGTTCCGCGGGCAAGGATACACCACAGACTTTAACATGGCAACTGACGGGATAGCCTGGAAAGGCGGCAAGTATATGCCGGAAGAGCTGAAAATAGTGGACATGTATCGCTACGAGGGCGACTCTGATCCTGATGAGGAGGCGTCTGTTTATGCGCTGGTATCGCGCGAGGGTGTGAAGGGCACTTTGGTAACAGGCTATGGCATCTCTTCTGAAACATCTTACCAGCAGTTGCTGGAGCGGTTGGAATGGAAGGAATAATGGCTTTCATAAAGAAAATATCCTTCGCTCTTTCAGAGCTTCTTTCACTTTGCTGCAAACCCGGGACTGCATCCCGGGTTATTATTTTTAGGTCTTCCAGACCAGCCATTGTTCTGTGACGGAGTCTCTTTAGAAATCTCAGCACATCATCACTTACTTATGATTGGTGTTCTTCTCCATGTTGATATGGTACGTGTAGTTGGTGGTGACGATAACATCGTTGCAGTCGAAATGCTTTACTACCCCATTGCTTTCTAATGCCACTACCCAGCAGGTGTTCTGGTGCTGACCATAATCTATAAGAAATATAGCGTGACCGCGGCCGAGGGGAGTATCTACCAATATAGTTGGATTTAATTGAAGTATCATACAATGTGTAATCAATTAAATACCGTGCCATATGGCAGACATCGATCAACACCAACGCATAGGGAACTCTTACCGATACCGCATACAAGAACGGTTGCTAAAGAGGATCTTCCGTTCTTTTCATCACATCGTGTATATAATTTTTTTGCACCTGCTCAGATATTATATCTATGTAGAAAAGAAAATTATTGTTGTCGGAAACCAGGCGCACACCAATATTTTTATCTCCCTTTTTCCAGCCAATAACCCTCATGCGATCGTATGTGCCTCCCATATGAAATGAGGTATCTTTATCTGATGGTTCGCCGTACTTACTATTAAGCATGCTGATACAACTTGCCAGCGCGAGGTACTCCTGGCCAAAGTCGGACCATGAGCGTTGTTGGCCAATGATCTCTATCTCCATTAGTCCATCGTGAAAGTAGTGCGGCACGACTTCCTTGTACTCGAAATCTCTTAGCCTGTAATTATTGACGTCGTTAAAACGCCGGATAGCGGCCTCTGCTGTTTGCGGGGAACAACCGAAGGGTGCACCATCGATGGGACTTGCCGCTTCCAGGCTGTCGGCAATTCTCTGCGCTGTTGCGGTTGAATCTGCTATAAACTTCTGACGTTCTTTTTCGGCATCTTTACAGCCGGTTTGGGCGGATATAATTATAGCGAGGGCTGGTACGAAGAGCCAAGATTTCATGATGATGATTTTTGTGCAAAATAAGAGCAGAAACGATAATGCACAAATAGTGGTCGAACTTTCAGAATATCGCCACAAACTATTCCGATACATTCATCTCACAGTCAGTAGGAGAAACAAGTACCCAGCTAATGATTTTCAATCTGATATGCGTTGATGTAAAGGTCATTTTTCCATTAATAACTGTTGCCGTAATATACATGCCTGTATCATCCTGACTGTAGGAATTAGATCCAAAATTCTGCCAAGTATGTACCGCTACCTCATCGTCAGCACCAGGGTTGGCTACAACTTTAAATGTCTGTGCCGTGCCGGGCTTATGGGTGAAGCTGAGTATCAGGGCATCAGGATAATTGCTGTAAGTGCCCATATACAGCGACATAACAGAATCTGTTACCGACGGAAGCTTTTCCTTCACCCATTCTGAATAATGCTCCTCAAATTTTGTTGCGCCAACCTGCCATGTATTTGCAGGCAAAAGGGATGGGGTATTATTAGCGGCTTTACGACAAGAGCCTGCTAAATAAACTATGACGACCAATAACAAAACCAATCTGCTCATAAATATAATATTAGCACTATTCGCGCTAATATACATTCAATATATAATAAAGTTTACTAACAATTCTTGTGCATAATAAAGCGTACCTTTGCACCCTTTATATAAAATTTAATTTAAATGCCAGGTTTTACAGTTGCCATTGTTGGAAGGCCTAACGTGGGAAAGTCGACATTATTTAACCGCCTGCTGGAACAGCGTAAGGCTATTGTTGACGACATAAGTGGTGTGACACGCGACCGCCAATATGGTATTGCCGACTGGAATGGCAAAACCTTTAACGTAATAGATACCGGTGGTTTTGTACACGGATCGGACGATGTATTTGAGCGCGAGATACGCAAGCAGGTGCACATAGCGATGGACGAGGCCGACCTGATATTATTTGTATGCGATACCGTGACCGGCATTACCGGTCAGGACGAGGAAATGGCCGATATACTGCGCCGCTCCAAAAAGCCGGTGTTGCTGGTAGTAAACAAGGTAGATAACCAGGAACGTGCCCTGTTTGGTACAGAGTTCTATGGATTGGGCTTTGAGAAAACGTTCATGATATCGTCTATATCGGGCAGCGGCACCGGCGAACTGCTGGATGAAGTGACCGAGCACATAGGCGAAGACATAGCCACCGAGCAGTTGGATAAAGACGGTAACCCTATGCCTAAGTTCGCCATCATTGGCCAGCCAAACGCCGGTAAGAGCACCCTGCTGAATGCGCTGATCAATGAAGAGCGCACCATAGTATCGGACATTGCAGGTACTACCCGCGATACGATACACACGCATTATAAATTGTTCGGCAAGGAGTTCATGCTGATAGATACAGCAGGTATCCGCAAGAAGAAGAACGTACAGGAAGACTTGGAGTTCTATTCGGTTATCCGCGCCATACGTGCTATGGATGAGGCCGATGTGTGCCTGTTGCTGATAGACGCCAGTGTAGGCGTAACCACGCAGGATGTGAGCATCTTCAGCCTGGCAGCACGCAAGGGTAAGGGCGTAGTGATACTTGTGAATAAGTGGGATACCGTTGCCAAAGAAACCAATACCGCCCGCGACTATGAGAAAATGCTGAAGGAGCGCATAGCACCATTTACTGATGTGCCGGTGATCTTTACATCGGCATCTGAGAAGACGCGTATCTTCCAGGCGATGGAGAAAGCGCTGGAGGTATATGATAACCGCACCAAGCGCATAGCTACATCGGAACTGAATGATGTGATGCTGAAAGAAATAGAACGTTTCGCTCCGCCGATGACCCGTGGGTATTCCGTGAAGATCAAATTTGTGCAGCAGGTGCCTACGCATGTGCCGTCGTTCGCGTTTTACTGTAACCACCCGGATGCTATAAAAGAACCGTATAAGAACTTCCTGGAGAACAAGATCCGCAGCCATTTTAACTTTACTGGTGTGCCGGTGAGGATATTTGTAAGGCAGAAGTAATAAATAAGTGAAAAGGCAAAAGTGAAAACTTAAAAGTGGAACTTTGTAAGCCTTATAATACATAATGACCGTCGTAAAAGTGCCAGGTGTTAGAACGCACGACCATATACTTACGACTTAAGACAAAGAAGAAGTGAAGACAAGAAAACTAAAGCAGGATAAGGTAAATATCATAACGCTGGGCTGTTCTAAGAACATGGTGGACAGCGAGGTGTTCAGCGGTCAGCTGCATGCCAATGGTATTGATGTGGTGCATGAGAACAGCAAGCTGGACCACAATATAGTGGTAGTGAATACCTGTGGCTTTATTGACAAAGCGAAAGAAGAAAGCGTAAATACGATACTGGAACAGGTAGACCTGAAGCGCAGCGGCAAGCTGGACAAGGTGTATGTTACCGGTTGCCTAAGCGAGCGCTATCGCAACGACCTGATGAGCGAGATACCAGAGGTGGATGCATGGTTCGGGACGATGGAGCTGCCTTTGATGATGAAGCAGTTTAATGCCGATTACAAGAGCGAGCTGATAGGCGAACGCCTGCTGGCCACGCCAAAGCACTATGCTTACCTGAAGATATCTGAAGGCTGTAACCGCACGTGCTCTTTCTGCGCCATACCACTGATGCGTGGCGGCCACGTATCTAAGACCATTGAGGAAGTGGTTACCGAGGCTAAGAAGTTGGTGCGCATGGGCGTGAAAGAGATAATGCTGATAGCCCAGGAGCTTACTTACTACGGCCTGGACATTTACAAGAAACGTGCACTGAGCGACCTGTTGAAGCACCTGAGTGATATTGAAGGATTGACGTGGATACGCCTGCACTACGCCTACCCGCACAAATTTCCGCTGGATATACTGGACGTAATGCGTGAACGCGAGAACATATGCAACTACCTGGACATGCCGCTGCAACATATATCTGACAATATGCTGACTGCCATGAAGCGCCAGATAACCCGGAACGATATTACCGAACTGATTGCCAATGTGCGCGACAGGGTACCCGGAATCTGCATCCGCACTACCCTTATTACCGGCTTCCCTGGCGAAACAAGGGCCGATGTGGAGGATATGAAGCGCTTCCTGGAAGAAGCAAGGCTTGATCGTGTGGGCATCTTTACTTATTCGCACGAGGAAAACACATCGGCTTACGGGCTTGTTGATAATATACCTGCCGAAGAAAAAGAAGCGCGCGCGCAGGAAATAATGGAAGTGCAGCAGGAAATATCTCTAGAAAAGAACCAGGAGAAGGTTGGTAAAGAATTCAAAGTAATAATAGATAAGAAAGAAGCCGGCCGCTACCTTGCACGTACTGAGTTTGACAGTGTAGAGGTAGATAATGAAGTGGTGATTGATAGCAAGAAAGCCCTGCCAATAGGCGATTTTGTGAATGTACGCATCACTAAGGCTTACGATTACGACCTGGAGGGGGAAGTGATTTAGCTAAGTGAAAAGGCAAAAGTGAAAACCAAAAAGTGGTTGGATAAATATATAACAATAAAGGAGCCGGGCGGCTCCTTTATTGTTATATACATTTTTTTAGGCGGTGTGAGTTTGCAGGTATTCGTCCAGGTTGCCATGGCCCATAGCAAATCCTTCTTTGAAGCCCATGGCTATTAATCGTTCCATATCTTCGGCTGTTTCAAATGTAAGGGTTGTAGTTACGTGGGTAACATTACCGTCGCCTTTAAATTTTACCTGCCAGTTTCCGGCATTCATTCCTGGCACCGGGGTTCCGTTCTCATCAGAAAACACGCTGGCGCTGGTAAATAATTGTTCTTTTACTATGTCTGAGAAATCAACCCTACTCCAATGAACTTCACCATTTGGGCTTTTCATGGCGTATAGCCAGATACCACCTGGTCTGAAGTCAAGGGTCTTTGTCTCTGCTTTCCACGGTTTTGGTGCCCACCACTGGTCAAGAATTTCCTTCTCTGTCCAGGCGCGCCATACCAGCGGCAGTTGAGCTGCAAATGTTCTTTCTGCTGTTACAGCATTTTTTTCTTTGTCTACGGTGTAGTTGGTCTGGTACATGTTTATTGATTTTTAAGTTGTTCTAATACTAAATCAAGGTTGTTCATTTTGTTATCCCACATTGCCCGGAAGGGCTCTATAAAATCTGCTATTTCTTTCATCTTAGGAAAATTCAGACGGTAGTAAATTTCGCGACCAGAAGACTCATGCTGCAACAGCTGGCATTCGGTAAGTATCTGTATGTGCTTAGATATTGTTTGCCTGGTGGCATTGAAATTAGCCGCTATAGCACCGGGGGTGAGTGCCTGTGCAGCCAGCAAGGTAATAATTGCCCGGCGTGTAGGATCGGCTATCGCCTGGAAAACATCTCTTCTTACTTCCATAAATCTGCAATCATTTGACTGCAAATATAACCGCAGTTATTTGGCTGCGCAAATTTATTTAGCAATATTTTTAATGCTGATGACATTACTATTCAATGTGATCGTCTGCACGAGTGCGAAAGGCAAATAACACAGGAATGATATTGTGTATAAGCCCTGTAAAAACAAAGGGGGAATTTTTGGGTGATGCACCCTACGTATGGCCTCAATACCTATTTTTGACCCAAATTTCAAATTCTTATGAAGCGAAAAGCTTTTTATGGCCTGCTGCTCGGGGCATCTATGCTCACGGCGAGCGTACAGCAGGCACAAGCCACCATCAAGTTTACCGAGTATAACCTGCCCAACGGGCTGCATGTTATACTGCAGGAAGACCATTCTACTCCAATTGTAGCAGTATCGGTAATGTATCACGTAGGATCTAAGAACGAAGATCCGCAGCGCACCGGTTTTGCACATTTTTTCGAGCACCTGCTGTTCGAGGGTAGCGAAAACATCAAGCGCGGTGAATACATGAAATATATACAGGCGGCGGGTGGCCAGCTTAATGCCAACACAACCCAGGACCGCACCTTTTATTTTGAAGTGCTGCCTTCCAATCAACTGGAGTTGGGTTTATGGATGGAATCTGAGCGTATGCTGCATGCCAAGATAGACGATATAGGCGTGGAAACACAGCGTAAAGTGGTTAAGGAAGAAAAGAAGCAGAGCTTCGACAACCGTCCTTATGGCCAGCTGATCAATGTAATATTTGAAAATGCTTATACCACTTATCCTTACAAGTGGAGCCCTATTGGTAAGGAGCAGTACATAGACCAGGCTACGCTTGATGAGTTCATGAACTTCTATAAGACATTCTATGTGCCTAACAATGCTGTACTGGTAATATCGGGCGACATTAACCCGGATAATGCCAAGGCATTGATCAGCAAGTACTACGGAGACATACCTAAAGGTACTAAAGACATACCTCGCCCTACAATGGTAGAGCCTGAGCAGAAAGCAGAAAAGCGTGTGAAGTTCTATGACAACGTGCAGTTGCCAGCGGTTATCCTTGCTTACCACACACCTAAGCAGGGCACAGAAGACTATTATGCATTGCAATTGCTGACGCAATTGTTGTCACAGGGTAAGAGCTCACGCTTCGAAAAGGAGATCGTAGACAAGCAGCAGAAAGCAGTACAGGCAGCCGCCTTCGACCTGGGCAACGAAGCTCCGGGCCTGAACATAATGCTGGGTATAGCCAACGTAGGTGTAAAAGCCGACGACCTGGAAAAATCTATGCTGGCTGAAATAGACAAGGTGAAGAAAGATGGCGTAACTGAAGAAGAGTACATAAAACTGCAGAACCAGGCAGAGAATGACTTCATCAGCCAGAACCAGAAGGATATTGGCGTAGCTACCAACCTGGCTACCTACTACACTTTCCAGGGCGATGCCAACCTGATCAACACAGAGCTGGACCGTTATAAGAAAGTGACCAAAGATGATATTAAGCGCGTAGCCAACAAATACCTTACCAAAGAGAACCGCCTGGTAGTTTACTACCTGCCGAAATCTGAAGAAGGTAAGGATGCTGACAAGACAGAGACCAAAAAGAAATAATCAACGATCTTAAAACAATCAGCCAACAGGCGTTTAAAATAATTACAATGAAAAAAACAACTCTTAGTATACTTACCCTGGCGCTTTGCGGTGCTGCATGGGCCCAGAAACTGGACCGCAGCATAAAGCCAAAGCCAGCAGCAGCGCCGGAAATAAAACTGGGTAAAACAGAAAGCTTTACCCTGCCTAATGGCCTTAGGGTGTTTGTGGTGGAAAACCACAAACTGCCAGTTATCTCCTGCAGCATACAGCTGGATATCCGTCCTGAGCTGGAAGGCGATATGGCCGGCTACAGGGAAATGATGTCGGAACTGTTGCTTTCCGGCACCAAAACACGCAGCAAGGACAAGCTGAATGAAGAGATAGACCGCATGGGTGCCAACATCAATGTGAACTCAGAAGGCATCTCTGGCAGCGGCCTGAAGAAATACCAGGATAAGATATTTGAATTGATAGCTGACGTGGCTATGAATGCCAATATCCCACAGGATGAGCTGGACGCTGAAAAGAAGAAAGCACTGTCGGCACTGGAAACACAGAAGAACGATGGTGATGCCATGGTGAACAATGTGAGCGCTGTGGTGAACTTTGGCACTAATCACCCTTACGGAGAAGTTCCAAACGAATCTACGATCAGCAAGATAACGTTGGAGCGCTGCAACCGCTACTACCAGACCTACTTCCGCCCGAACGTAGCTTATATGGCTATTGTAGGCGATGTAACTATGGCAGAGATCAAGCCGGTAGTAGAGAAATACTTTGGCACATGGGCAAAGCAGGACGTACCTGTGAGTAACTACACCATTCCTGAGGTAGCTACCACAAAACTTACTAAAGTTGCCTTTGCACCACGCACCGGTGCTGTCCAGAGCGTAGTGAGTGTAACTTACCCTGTAGACCTGAAGCCAGGTTCACCAGATGCCATCAAGGCACGTGTAGCCAACACTATATTGGGTGGTGGTTCGCAGGGTCGCCTGTTCCTTGACCTGCGTGAAAAGCATGCATGGACATACGGCGCTTACTCCTCACTGAACGAAGACAAACTGATGGGTACATTTGAAGCGACAGTAAAATGCCGCAACGTGGTATCTGACAGTTCTGTACAGGCATTGCTGGATGAAATGAGTTCTATGCAAACGGTAGCTGTACCAGATAGTTCTTTACAGAGCTCTATCACTTACCTCTCCGGTGGTTTTGCTATAGGCCTGGAAGATCCTAAGCGCGTTGCGCAGTATGCCATCAATATAGAGCGCTACAACCTGCCTAAGGATTACTACCAGAACTACCTGAAGAACCTGGCTGCGGTATCGCCTACCGATGTAATGGAAGTATCTAAGAAATACATCCGTACCGACCATGCCAATATAGTTGTAGCAGGCAGCAAGGACGAAGTAGCTGAAAAGCTGGCTCGTTTCTCGGCTGATGGTAAAGTTGATTTTTACGACAACTTCGGTAAGCCAATGACACCATCTTCTACTACAGCTGCACCTGCCGGTGTAACAGCAGATGGCATCTACAAAAAATATATTGCTGCTATCGGCGGTGAGAAGGCGATCAATGGCATAAAGGATATCAAAGTGGTAATGACCAGCGAGATACAGGGTACACCGCTTGAAATAACAGAGATGAAGAAAGCTCCGAATATGTACAAGCAGTCTATCTCCGTATCTATGGGTGGCCAGAGCATGGTGGTGCAGAAGCAGGTATTTGATGGCGCGAAGGGCTATATGGAAGCACAGGGCCAGAAGAAAGCTATAGAAGGCGACGACCTGGAAGATGTAAAGGAAACTGCTGATATTGCCCACGACCTGCACACTGCCAAGTATGGCGAAAAGCGTACACTGAAAGGCATGGAAAAGGTAAATGGCAAGGATGCATATGTAGTAGACGTAGTAGACAAAAAAGGCAAAAAGTCGGTAGAATACTACGATCCTGCAACATCGCTGGTAGTTAAAAAAGTATCGGGCGAGGGCGATAAAATGGAAATAACCCAGTACGATGACTACAAAGCTGTACCTGGTGCAGGTGGCTTCAAAATGGCCTACAAAGTAGTTCAGGAAGCACAGGGCCAAACCTTTAACGCTACGGTTAAAACTGTAGAAGTAAACAAAAACATACCTGCTACGGAGTTTAAATAATAGCAGCGTAATTTTAATAGTAAATAGAGGTGGGCAATGCTCACCTCTATTTGTTTACATTACTATCTTTGGATGACTTTAACTCATCGACATACGTACAAATGAATTCCTTCACGAATAAGAAGATCCTGGTGATCATAGCCCTGGCTATCATCACTTTTGTCTGCTTCAGCTATACCCGGCACAACCAGTTTACTAACTGGGACGATGATTTTTATGTTACTAAAGACCCATATATCAAGGCACTGACAGCTGATAATCTTAAAGTGATCTTTACCGAGGATATCACCAAAAACAACTATCACCCACTGTGTATGTTGTCGCTGGCTATCAACTATTATTTTTCGGGCCTCAACCCTGCCCCATACTACCTTACCAATGTGGCTATCCATATAGGCAACGTAATTCTTGTATTCTTCCTTTTTCTGGCACTTGCCAGGATACTGAAAGTGGCTGATAATGGCAGGCTACTGATAGCCGGTTTCGGCGCACTTTGGTTTGGCATACACCCTATGCACGTAGAAAGTGTGGCATGGATAGCTGAGCGAAAGGACGTATTATATTGCTTCTTTTACCTGCTGGGATTATTGGCATACCTGCGCTGGCTGAACGAACAACAAAAAAAATGGTTCTGGCTTACCTTGCTTGCCTATGTAGCCTCATGCCTTTCCAAGCCAATGGCCGTGGTTTTCCCGTTGTCGTTATTGTGTGTTGACCTTTTATATAAACGCAATATATCTTACAAGCTATTAACGGAGAAAACACTCTTCTTTGTAATATCGCTGCTTTGTGGCGGCTTTGCGTTTTACACACAGAACAAAACGGGCGCTGTAGCGGCCATGGGCGCATTGCCCATTACCGAGCGCTTTATGTATGCCAGTTATGGCTTTGTAATGTATGTAGCCAAGCTGTTCAACCCTACATACTTATCTACCTTCTACCCTTACCCCTACCGTTTCACAACCGGCTATCTACCGTCCATATATTATATCTCTCCCCTATTAGCTGCTGCTATACTGATAGTTCCTGTACTAATAGCCAAAGCCAGATTTCCTAAATATTACCCTGTGGTAGCATTTGGCATGGGTTTCTTCTTCGTCAATGTGATGTTCGTGCTGCAGTTTGTATCAGTCGGTGCAGCTATTATGTCCGACAGGTATTCATATGTAGCCTATATAGGACTTATATTTCTGCTGGCGTACCTGGGCAATGAGATAATAGAAAACAAGCCATCCTTAAAGATGCTGGTTGCGGCTACAGCGGTATTGGCATCTGTTATACTGGGCAAGCTGTGTTACGAACGCACCTTTGTATGGCACAACGCTGAGACGCTGTTGACAGACGCGATAGAAAAGTATCCGTACCGCGCACTGCTTTCCTACAAATGGAGGGGCCACTATTATTTTGACCAGGGTGAATACGACAAGGCCCTGGCAGACTACAACGTGCTGGTAACGCTGCATGTGAACGACGCCCGCGTGAACGCTAAAATTGCACAAATAGAACAGATAAAAGGTGGACTGCCCGCTATACCAGGCACAACAACACCACAAACCGTAGATCCTGCGTTTGCACAATATGTAGACAGCTCTCTGCTTTATATTGCCCGGGGCGACTCTGTTAACGCTTTTAAACAATACATAAAGGCGCTGAGGGCCAACATGGCGGTTGAAAAAGAGTATGCCCGCCTGGCATTTAAAAATGTGCAGGAAGGCAAATTCGAGATATCGAAAATGCAGTACGACATCCTGTTAAAGATCAATACTTCTAATGCGTACTATTATTTTTACCGCGGTGTAGCCGAGTTCAGCAAAAACAATATGAAAGCCGCTATTGCCGATTGGGAAACTGCGCAAAAGATGCCGGAGAAAGAAACGCAGCAATCGGCCTCATACAATCTGTCAGTAGCGTATGATTCTGTTGGCGAGCACCAAAAAGCTTATCAAAGTGTGCTGAAAGCAAAAGACCTGGGCTATACAGTAAATGAAGAATTTGTAGCCAAGCTGAAAAAGAAGGCTGGTAAATAGATCAGTTCATCCGAACTTCCTTACCATCATTGAATAGCCAGTAAAAATTATAGTAGAAATTTACCGCCCCCACCGACGCCAGGTTTTTATCGCAATGCCCATGCCAACGAATGTGCGTATCTTCACCTACATTGTGTGATTCTATTGTATACCTTTGAAGCAGGTTCATGCGCAGTTTAGTTTTTAATATAACCATGGCATTTCGCGCCATCAGCAATAACAAGCTGAGGTCGGGCATTACCATTGCTGTCATTGGGCTGGGCATTACTGCCCTGGTAGGCATATTGACCAGTATAGAGGTGATGAAGATGGCCATTAGTAATAGCCTGAGCAGTATTGGTGCCAACAGCTTCCAGGTAACCAGCGCTATTATCAAAAAGAAGAAACACGGGGGAGGATCGCAGATCAGCATGACGGAGGGTAAAAGTATCTCTTATGCTGAGGCCCGGCTATTCCAGCAGCGTTATAATTTCCCCGCTACGGTCAGTCTATCCATGACCGGCAACCAGGTAGCCACTATTGTATATGGCGGCGAGAAGACAAACCCTAACATCAATGTCACAGGTTCAGACGAAAATTATCTTGTAGTAAATGACTCTAAGCTGAGCATTGGCAGGAACTTTACCGCTACCGAAACGGAATCGGGCAGCTATGTGTGCCTGCTTGGCGATGGTGTGGCCAAAAAGTTGTTTAAAAACAAAGTTGCTAATGCCCTTGATAAAGACGTCGCCATTGGTGGTATTAAATGTCATGTAATTGGTGTTATCGCGTCTAAAGGGTCAAGCATGTTCATGAACAGCGATAATAATGTGATCATACCGCTGAATGCAGCCCGGCAGATATATGGGGGTGATAACTCATACACCATCACTATATCGGTGCCTATGGTAGGTATGAAGGCCTATGCTTCGGAAGAAGCACAGGGCATAATGCGTGTGGTGCGCAAGCTGCCATTGGGTACGGATGACGACTTCAGCATCAGCCAGAATAACGACCTGGCCAATATGGTGATAGAGAATACAGCAACGATACAGGTGGCGGCAATCTTCATTTGCATTATCACGCTGCTCAATTCTATTATCGGCCTTATGAACATCATGCTGGAATCGGTATCTGAACGGACCAGGGAGATAGGCGTAAGCAAGGCATTAGGCGCACGCAATGCCTACATACGCGGCCAGTTTCTTACCGAAGCAATATTGATCAGCCTGATGGGTGGTGCAATAGGTGTACTGGTAGGCGTGCTGCTGGGCAATATACTTGGGCTGTTCTTTAGCGCACCTTTTGTGGTGCCATGGGCGTGGGTATCGCTGGGTGTGGCATTGTGCGCCATAGTAGGCATTTTATCAGGCATCTACCCGGCCATCAAAGCATCTAAACTAGACCCTATAGTAGCATTGCGATATGAATAAACAAGACGAAGCGCGGAGTTAGCCATATGGATACAATACAAAAAGAAGGACTCATCTATAAATCTACCGGCAGCTGGTATGTTATACAAGACGATGAAGGGCAAATGTGGAATGGGCGCATAAAAGGGAAAATGAAGATAGATGAAGAGATATCTTCTACTAACCCCATAGCAGTTGGCGATAACGTAGTATTCGAGGTAGAAGATAAAGACATCCATACGGGCGTAATAAAAGAAGTAAAGCAACGCCGCAACTATATAGTCCGCGTTTCTCCGCATAATAAGAACCAGAAACATATCATCGCATCGAACCTGGATACTGCGCTGATCGTTGTTACCATAACCGATCCGCGCACCTCTACCGGCTTTATAGACAGGTTCCTGATAACGGCAGAAGCCTACCATATACCAGCTGTGATAGTAGTAAACAAGGTAGACCTGCTGAAAGACAAACACAAAGCCATACTGGAAGAGTGGACAAAGGTGTATACCGAAGCGGGCTATACAGTACTGCCACTGGTAGCTACAGACCCTGCTACGCTTGCAGAACTAAAGACGCTGCTGCATAATAAGACCACCCTCTTTAGCGGCCATTCGGGCGTGGGCAAGAGCACGCTCATCAACCAGCTGATACCGGGCAAGGAGATAAAGACACAGGAGGTATCGGGCTGGAGCGGCAAGGGACAGCACACTACTACATTTGCCGAGATAGCCGACATACCCGGCGGTGGCAGGATAGTAGACACACCGGGCGTAAAAGAATTTGGCCTGATAGATTTTGAGAAGCAGGAGTTATCTCATTACTTCCCGGAGATGCGTAAGCTCATCAACGATTGCAGGTTCAACAATTGCATGCACATCAATGAACCAGATTGTGCGGTGCTGGATGCTGTTCGTAACGGCACTATAGCAGAAGAGCGCTACATCAGCTATCGCAATATCTTAGACTCTATAGAAGATAAGTATTAAGAAGAGCATTTTTACTTTTTATTTTTGAGCTTTAAGTTTTACAACAATGATCATATACAACGTAACAGTAAAAGTAGATATCGACATAGCAGACAATTGGGCAACCTGGATGAAGGCAGAACATATACCCGACCTGCTGCAAACTGGTAAGATACAGGATGCGCGCCTGTGCAGGCTTATAGACGATCAGCCGGGCGAAGATGCTGTAACTTATGTAGCGCAGTACTCATGCGCAACAATGAACGATTACAATGCCTATATTGATGAGCATGCTACCGAAATGCGTGAACGTGCCTTTAAAGCATGGGGCAGTAAATTTGTTGCCTTCAGAACAGTAATGGAAGTACTGTAACGCAGCCACAACACTACGTGTAATGCCAGGCGGCTATATCTCAATTTAGCAATAAATATGTAAGTAGGATGTTAAGGCGAAAAATTGTGCATTATATGAGGAGAAAAATGCGCAAAACGGCTACTGACAAGGGTTTGGGGCAAAAAAATATTTTTTAAAATATTTGGTAGTGTTGTAAAGGTTGGTATTTTTGTCAAGAACACTCAAACAAATCATTTTTTAAAAACGCAAAACGTTATGAACAAAGCAGAATTAATCGACAAGATTGCAAAAGATGCCGGCGTTACTAAAACTCAGGCTAACGACGCACTGGATTCATTTACCAACGCTGTTGTAATGAGCCTGAAGAAAGGCGACCGCGTAACTCTTGTTGGTTTCGGTACATTCTCTGTATCTGAGCGCGCTGCTCGCAATGGCCGCAACCCTCAGACTGGTGCAGTTATCAAGATCAAAGCTCGCAAAGTTCCTAAGTTTAAAGCTGGTAAAGAGTTTTCTACTAAGATCGCAAGCAAGAAGTAATTTCGGTTACATCATTTATAGAGAGAGGGCAAATCAAATGATTTGCCCTCTCTCTATTTTATAATGTATCTTAAAAGAATTGACAACTTCTAAAAGTTGTCAATTCTGGCTATAACAATTACTATTTTCCTCCCAAATGCATCAGCATATCAGCTGTCATGCTGTCGAGGTCGAAATTGTTCTTCCAGCCCCAGTGTGCACGTGCAGCGCTGTCGTCTATGCTCTTAGGCCAGCCATCGGCTATAGCCTGGCGGAAGTCCGGAGCGTAATCTATGGTAAAGTCAGGTATGTGCTTCCTTATCGCTTCAGCTATCTCTTTAGGCGAAAAACTCATGGCAGACAGGTTGTAAGACATACGGGTGAGTATCTTCTCCTGCGGTGCTTCCATCAGCTCTATAGTACCGCGTATAGCGTCATCCATATACATCATAGGCAGATAAGTATTTTCCGACAGGAAGCTGGTGTACTTTTTGTTCTTCAGTGCTTCGTGGTATATCTCTACTGCATAGTCGGTAGTTCCCCCACCCGGCTCACTCTTCCAGCTGATAAGGCCGGGATAGCGCAGGCTACGCACATCTAAGCCCCAGCGCTGGTTGTAATACTGGCACCAAAGCTCGCCTGTATACTTGCTGATGCCATATACGGTGCGAGGTTCTACTACTGTCTGTTGTGGGGTATTATCACGCGGCGTCGTAGGGCCAAATACAGCTATAGAGCTTGGCCAGTATATTTTGGTCAGCTTCTCCTGCACGCCTATTTCCAGTACCTGCAGCAGGCTGTTCATATTCACATCCCATGCTTTCATTGGCGCCTTCTCGCCGGTGGCAGAGAGCATAGCGGCCAGCAGGTATATCTGGGTAATGCCTTCCTTCTTTACCAACTCATGAATAGCCTTACCATCCATAGCATCAAGTATCACATAAGGTCCCCTGTCTTTCAATAAAGGGTGTGCCTCGCGTATATCAGATGCTATCACATTATCTGCACCATATACATTGCGTAATGCCATAGCCAGTTCTACGCCTATCTGGCCGCCCGAACCTATGATAAGTACTTTCTCTTGCTTCATTTGTTAGTATAGTCGTTAGTTGTAAGTCGTATGTCGTAAGTCTTGCTTACAAGATTTTATAAACAGGACAAAACAATAATCAATTTAATTGCCCATGTCTGCTTTTATTGATGCCACAAAGTCATCAAACAAATAGCGGCTGTCAAATGGGCCTGGTGTCGATTCAGGATGATACTGCACAGAGAAGGCAGGTTGCCCCTTCATGCGGATACCTTCTATAGAGCCATCGTTCAGGTTCACGTGTGTTATCTCCACATTGTTGTTATTCTTCACGGCATCCGGATCTACGCCAAAACCGTGGTTCTGTGTGGTGATCTCACTCTTACCTGTCACCAGGTTCAGTACAGGGTGATTCAAGCCACGATGACCGTGATGCATTTTGAAGGTTGGTATATCGTTGGCACGTGCCAGCAGCTGGTGGCCCAGGCATATGCCGAAGAATGGCTTTTTAGTAGCCAGTATGTCCTTAACAGTCTTTACTGCATAATCCATAGAGCCGGGGTCACCGGGACCATTAGATATAAAGTAACCGTGTGGCTCAAATTGTTTCAGCTCTTCCAGTGTTGTTTTTGCCGGGAAGACTTTTACATACGCACCACGGTCTACCATGCACTTAAGTATGTGCTTCTTTACACCATAGTCCAGCACTGCTATGCGTATAGCGGCATCGGCCTGCCCTACCGTGTAGGCTTCCTTTGTAGAGATGTGAGAAGATAATTCCAGGCCCGACATATCCGGTACCTTATCCAGCGCATCCTTTAGAGCAGCTTCGTCTGAGAGTTCGGTGCTGATGATGCAATTCATAGCCCCTTTGTTGCGGATATGCTGCACCAGCGCGCGGGTATCTACATCATGTATCGCTACTATATTGTTCTTAATAAGATAGTTCTCCAGGTTGTCGCTGGCTGTCATACGGGAAAACCTGTCGGATATGTTCTTGCAGATAAGGCCGCTGATCTTTACAGAATTGCTCTCTACATCCTCATCCTTTACACCGTAGTTACCTACGTAGGCATTATTCATCAATAGCACCTGCCCGGTATAAGAAGGATCGGTAAACACCTCCTGGTAGCCGGTCATACCGGTATTGAAGCAGATCTCTCCGCCTGTTGTACCACTGGCACCAAATGAAATACCCTTGAAAATAGTACCGTCCTTAAGAAGAAGCCAGGCCGGTCTGTTAGTAGCTTTTGCGATCATGGAAAAAAACAAATTGTGCAAATGTAATTCAATTTGCACAATACCCTTCCCGCATGTTACTTATTTATTAAGGTGCTGCTAACAATTGTAATTTCTTCTATCTGCTAAATGTTACATACCAGCTATAACCCAAAAACAGTTTGTTGGCTACGTTCCTTACATTTGTAGCTGTAAGTCAAAGCGGAAGAGATGAAATTATTCACCAACAAGGATATTGAGGATTACTACGACCAGACGGAAGTGCACTACCGGATGCACTGGAAACTGGAAGAAGGTATGGGCCTGCACTACGGCATATGGGACGAAAATACCCGTACTCTGCCTGAAGCTGTCCTCAATTCTAACTATCTGCTGATGAATATGGGTGGCATAAAAGCCACCGACTATGTGCTGGATGGTGGCTGCGGCATAGGTGGATCGAGCATATACCTGGCCAAAAATGTAGGCTGCCGCGTGGAAGGTATTACCCTTAGTGCCAAACAGGTAGTAACTGCCACCAACCTTGCCAAAAGCAAGGGCGTGGGCGACAAAGTGCATTTTTCTCAGCAAGACTACACTAAAACCAATTTTGCGGATAACACTTTCGACTTTGCCTGGTGCATAGAAAGCATGCAAACCGCCACCGATAAGGACCTTTTCTTTAAGGAGATGAATCGCATAGTAAAGCCAGGAGGCAAAATATTATTTGCGGATATCTTTAAACCCCAACCATATGATATAACCAAAGAACCGGATATGCTAACCATGCTGAACGGCTGGGCTATGTCTGATATACTCTCCATCTCCGAGCTGCATGAGGTTACCGGCCGCCACCATTTCCAAGTGAGCAATATCCGCGATGTAAGCAAGGAAGTGCTGAAGTCGGTAAACAAAATGTATTTCGCCAGTTTGCTGGGTGCTGTGGGTACCAAGGCGTATAATATGATCTATAATGCCAGCCCGTTTTCAAAGATACACTACAAAACAGGCCTGGCCCAGAAAAAAGCCTACCACAAACAAAAGTGGGGCTACTACCTGGTAATGTGTACCAATAAAAAATAAGCCGGTAAATTCCAGTAACCAAAACTCAACCTCTGTAACTCATGGTTCATGAGGGCAGACATTAGCAAATTGTCGAATCGGCAGATTGTCAAATTTTGCTGAATTGACTTATTGACAACTAATTATTATCTTGCAACAGTAAATACTGACTCGTACAATGAAACTTCGCCCGGTAATATTATTAGCAGCCGCATTTGTTTGCATGATGTCTTACAGCTCATGCGTAAAAAAATACATCTGTCATTGCGATATTAAGTATACTGGTTACCCGGGCTTGCCGGATAGTACCTACCACGAGTTTGATGTGACCGACAGTAAATCGAACGCAAAATCGAGCTGCGAAAAAGAATCGGGCACCAAAACGCAGAACGGCGTTACCACTACCGAGAACTGCTACCTGTATTAATTGAGAGCCTGTTTAAAATTTATTTATTGATTTTCTTACGACTGTTATTCGGCTGTAACTTCGTTGAATTTTTCGAAATAGCAACCTTCTATGTCTGCAAAATTCGCCTCGTTTCGCTCAAAAACAGCTTCGTAATAAATTTCAACAATAAACTTTAAACAGGCTCTAAATTTTATAGCCTGCTACATTACCTTATGTGCTATTTTTGAGCACAGTTTATGTCTATGGAATCTACCAACCAGGAGCAGACGGCTACACACCAGGCTACACCGCCATTTTTCACCGCTAAGCATATAGTTGGCCTTATACTGCTGATCTTACTTGCCGCTGTATTTGCACTCTCCGGTTACAGCAAGATGCACAGCAACAACGCATTCGATAATTTTCAGTGGACGTTTATTGAGCTGGGCTTTAATAACCAGGTAGTATCTGGCGTATTGGCGCGGCTAATGATAGGCGTAGAGTTTGCGCTGGCCCTGCTGCTGCTGGCGCACATGTGCCTGAAGAAATTTACCTACAAAGCCGTAATAGGCATACTGGTCTTTTTCATCATTTATTTGATAGTAGTAATTGTAAAACGCGGCAATACGGGCGACTGTGGCTGTTTTGGCGATAAATGGTCTATGACACCGTTGCAGGCTATCATTAAAAATGTGGTGATGATCGGCATCACAGCCATATTAATGAAGATATACGATGTAAAGCCTTATAAGTTCCAGGAAGTGTTGTTGCCACCGGTAATAGCGCTGGGCTTTTCACTGGCGTTCATATTCAATCCTATGTACACCAGTTCGGCACCGTCTCCATCTAAAAAGAATATAGACCTTACCCTGCTTTATAAATATCCATCGGCGCCGCCTGCCGATTTGATGACAGGTAAGCATATTGTAGTATTTGCATCTTATTATTGTCCGCATTGCCGTAAAGCTGCTTACCTGCTACAAAAGATACAGCACGAGCACCCGGACTACCCTATCTTCCTGGTGATGAACGGAGCACCTGAACAGGAACAGGATTTCTGGACGGAATCTCATGCAAAAAGCCTGGCGCACTGCTACTATCCGCATACAGACGAATTTATGAAACTGGCACCCGACGGCACACCCGCTATTTACTGGGTGAATAACGGGAAGGTAGAATACCAGAGCACCTACTACCAGCTTGACCCCAAGCATATGGATGAATGGCTGAAGGGACAAAGCTGGAAATAGAACCTGAACCAGGGATTGGAAAAGATGCTCTTTTGCAGTTTATACTATAACTTTGCAGTATGTCGGCCAATAAAATAATCGTAGCTATAGATGGGTTCTCTTCCTGCGGCAAAAGCACGCTGGCAAAGCAGCTTGCCGCACGCATAGGCTATAATTATATAGACAGTGGCGCTATGTACCGCGCCATTACGCTTTACTTTCTGCGCAATGGCGTTAACTACAACAATCACGACGAAGTTGTAGCGGCCCTGGCAGACATTCATCTGTCTTTTGTGTTCAACGAGCGTTCTAAATCATCAGATATTCACCTGAACGATGAAGACGTTTCACTGCCAATACGCGATATGATTGTGGCTGAAAAGGTGAGCCCTGTAGCAGCAGTGAAGGAGGTACGCAAATTTGCCGTAGCACAGCAACAGAAGCTGGGCCGCAAAAAGGGAATTGTAATGGATGGCCGCGACATTGGCTCTGTTGTATTCCCTAATGCAGAACTGAAGATATTTATGGTGGCCGATCCTGCAGTACGGGTAATGCGCCGCTTTAAGGAGATGTATGCCACCAATCCGAATATTACCATAGATGAGGTACGCCACAACCTGGAATTGCGCGACTACATAGATAGCACCCGCGAAGAAAGCCCCCTACGCCAGGCACCCGATGCTATATTACTGGACAATAGTTCTATGACCCGGGAAGAACAGTTGGATAAGGTGATAGGCTGGATAAAGGAACGGTCTATGGTTAGTGCTTAGCTGGCTTCACAGATACTCTGTCTCCCACGTATCTGTATCTCCCATTTAGCAATAAAAATAAAAAACGACTACGGGAATACAGATACGGTGCATGTGGTTATTGTACGCTTAAAGTTACAATATCATTTCTTTACCGCCACCAGAATAACATCATTCGTTTGTACCGACGTATTGGGCGGCGATGGCATTCGTGTAACATTGATAATATCACAACCTCCCGCAGTAAGTGCATCCGTTATGTACTGCACTTCATGGTAATTCAGGAACACCGTATCCCCCCCGCTATTCGTAACATTACCGGAGTTGCTATTTGCTCCTTCCATAAAGCTGAGATAGAAGATACCGGTATTGCTCAATTTATCAGAGCAGTCCAGCATCAACTTCAGTGCATCTTCTTTGCCCAGGTAAGGCAGCACAAAAGCACATACAATACCATCATAAAGAGTCGGCAATAAACTCATATCCCTGCAATCCATCAACAGAAACTCCTCAGCTGGTACTATCTCCCGCGCAATATCCAGCATATCCGGCGCCAGGTCTATACCCGTAATTTTAATGCCCGGCATTTTATCATGCAGGTACCTGGCAATATTACCCGGCCCGCAGGCAATATCCAGTACACTGCAGTTTCCGGGTAGATGCGTATAGAACAGGTCTAGCGTTTGCGCATACATGCTCACATCCATAAACTTTTCGCTGTAGCTGCGAGCATACTTATTAAACAACTCTGCCGGTGTCATATGGTCCAGGTTACAGGCTTATATCTATGTCATACTTATCCAATAAACCGCCTATCCCATGTACAGAGAATTTTGCCTTCTTTATTTTATTCTTATCTGGATCAATCGAATAATTGACTGCAGTCTTCAAGTTGGCCTTCTCAAGGTTGGTATGATCAAATGTTGCCCCTTGCAGGTCACAATTATCCAGTGTCGATTGAGTAAGGTCACACTCTGCAAAGTCTACCTCATGCATGTGGCAATTCCGGATCACCATTTTTTTCAGGTTGGTCTTGTAGAACGACGAATGGTCCAGTATACAATTATCCAACCTGAAATCCAGCCCAAACTCATAACAGGCGTCAAAGTGCAGCCCCATCATCTTGCAGCCTTTGAACCCAACATCCCTGAACGATGTACCTGCTATCTTCGCAAGGCTCAGGTTACATTCTGTAAATGTGCAACCAACAAACTTTACCCCCGAAAGGTCTGCACCCGAAAAATCGCAACCCGTAAAGGTGCAATCCTCATACTCCCCTTTTTTAAGTGGCTGTTCTTTAATATCCTCCTTGCTGTAATCTTTGTCTTGTACCAATACCGGTTCCATATAGTAAATATAGAAAACTACAGGCGGTAAACACTAACTTCATGCTATGGAGCGGATCATTCATACCCTGCAACCCGGCGAGTCAATTCAAATATCCGTCTATGCCCACGATAAATATTCGCGCCATGTCATCTCTGTAGAATCCGGTCAGGAGTACAAGGTTAGCTACATGAAAGGTCGCTGGATAGATCTTATGATACCAGCCACAGCGGCAGGCTACAAAAATCCCCTCGCCAACCTCTTCGGGCAACGTCTTAAAGGCGTTAATTGCTTCTGCTTATGCGGGGCATACAACAACAGCGATGCCGGTACCTTTGCCATAGGCTCAGAACATACCTTTACGGCACAAGACAGCGGTAGTTTATCCTTCTTTGCCAATGATGTACCCGGCTACGACTGGAATAATTGGGGGTATATTGATATAATTATCAAAAGGCTGAAATAATTCCTTCACGATCCATTTTAAGTAAACCTATCCTCAATGTGCAGAAGATGTACATATTTAATCATCATTCCTTAGTTTTGGCCTATGCAACGCTTATTGCTCATTATTGCCTGTATATGGATGCTGGCCTCTTGCAGGCCTACAGAGTTTGTACCTAAACCTACAGGATATTTCCGGCTCGACACTCCTACGCAACACCAATACCAGCGCTTTGACAGGGCAGATTTCCCTTATTCGTTCGAATATCCTGTTTACAGCAACATACAGCAAGACACCAGTTATTACAGCGAAAAAGCCCGCAACCCATACTGGATAAACATCAACATACAGCCACCACTGGGTGCAATCATCAATATTACTTACCTGCCTATTAATTCCAGGGACGAGTTCGATAAAATGCTGAACGACGCTCACGGGCTATCTGCCTTTCACGAGAAGAAAGCAGATTACATTAAGGAAGAGCAATATCATAACAGTTATGGTGTCAGCGGAATTGTTTACACCGTTGGCGGCAATTCGGCTTCGCGTATCCAGTTCATCGCCACCGATTCAATGCACCATTTCCTTCGCGGAGCACTGTATTTCGACGTTACCCCAAACGCAGACTCACTGAAACCCGCCACCGACTTCCTGGAAAGAGACATCAACCACTTCCTGGAGACCATCCGATTTATGTAGACAAATAAAATTGCGCAGAATGAATATATCAACGGATGGCAGTACAATTTTTCTACCAAATGAAAACTCGTACTCGTTCCCATTTGATATTAAAACCTATATAGTCAAAGGCGAGTTGATATTTGTTTTGTTATCTATACCCACGCGACTACGATATAATAACAACGTATTCGCATTAAGTGTTACCGGAAGAGTTATCTGGCAAATTCAGGAGATTGAAACGGCAGCAGAGCACTTTGATAACCCGATAATGGACATTGCTTTTGACAACGAACACAGCCATTTACTCTGTTGGTCTTGGGATTGTTTCAAATACACAGTTTCTCCATCTACCGGACAAATACTCACTACTGAATTCACAAAATAAAGCTTAAAAACTAATGCTTCACCGCATGCGCTACAGCAGGCCTGCTCATCAGGTAAGCATAAATATTGGCGATCTGTTTATCGGTCAAATGGTCAAACACCGGCATCGGCATTCTTAGCTTACGCCCATCTCTTGCCTTACCCGCCGTCAGCGCCCGCTTAAAGTCCGCCGCACTGTAATTACCTATGCCTGTTTCTTTATCAGGGGTCAGGTTAGATGCCCGCACCTTCCCGTGGTCAGATTTCATCTTCATGCCACCCTGCAGATAGCCGGGAGTCTTTTCTGGCTGCGTATAATTCAGTTCGGTTATTTTTTTAGAATGGCAATGATAGCAGCCTATTATATCTACCAGGTACCTGCCATCGCTTATCGCATCATCGCCCGATGGGCGCTTCACCGCGGCATCGGCCGGTTGTGGCTTGGCCAACTTATTGATAGCCGCCCTGCCTATAAAGTTGTAGTGCGTATGGCCTATGCTGGTATCGCCCGGCGCCACTTCCGGCACGCGGCTGTGCAGGAACACTATCAGGTCATTTATATCATCATCGCTCATTGTAGGCCGCAGCATAAAGGGTATGAACCTGCCATCCCTTGCTATACCTGTATGCAACAGGTAGGCTATCTCAGCATTGCTGTATTGGGTAAGCACACCGTACATTTTAGAGCTGGTCAGGTTGGCGGCATACACTTTGCCGGCTATCCTTGGCATATCGGTAAACGGCATGCCTATGAACTTACCCGCAGCTTCGTTGTAATGACACCCACCACAAACATTGTAAGCTATATTCTTACCCCGTTCAAACGATGACGGCGTTTCTATCATAGTATACGCCTTGCCCGCAGTAGGATAATGTTTCTGGCTGCAACCATAGGCTACCAGCACCACGGCAAACAGGATAACAATGTATTTCTTCAGCATAACATAAATTATATATGTTGAGCTGATAAAAACCATACCGTTGGAAATTCCAAATTCCACGGCCCAAACCTATAACTGCCTGCCGCCCGGCACCTGGAATTAAAAATTTGAATTTGAAATTGGTTTTTTGCTTTTCACCATGGAGTTTGGAATTTGGACCTTGGTTCTTAAACCTTGAAATTTGGTTCTTGGAACTTGGAATTTATCGTCTCAGCGTTATCCTGAAGGTAGTACCCTTGCCCACTTCGCTGTTCTTTACAAAAATGGAACTGTGGTGATACTTCTCTATGATGCGGCGCGATAGCGACAGCCCCAGCCCCCACCCCCGCTTCTTGGTGGTAAAACCGGGGTTGAATATCTTTTTTACCTGGTACTTGGGTATGCCCTTACCAGTATCCTGCACGTCTATAGTTACGTATTGGGTATGGTTGGTTACGGTTACGTCTATAGCCCCCTTGCCTTCCATAGCATCAAGCGCATTACGTATCAGGTTTTCCATCACCCAGTCAAACAAGGGCCCGCTGATGCTCACCGGTATCTCGTCTTCCTTTACATGCAGGCTGATGACCACCTTTAGCGGAGAGCGCTTCTGCATATAGGCTACTATCTCCTTCAGGCGGGTTACCAGGTTCTGTTCTTCCAGCTTGGGCTCGCTGCCTACTTTGCTGAAACGGTCTGCCACCAGCTTAAGGCGGTCCAGGTCCTTCTGCATTTCCTGCGCCGGTTCGCTATTGGGGTCCATTTCGCGCATCAGTTCCAGCCAGCCCTCCATAGAGCTGAGCGGCGTGCCCAGCTGGTGTGCCGTCTCTTTAGACAGCCCCACCCACACCTGGTTCTGCAACGACCGGTAAGAGGCCGACAGCGCAAATATCACCACCGCAAGGAACAGGAAGATAATAATGATCTGCACATAAGGGTAGTAACGCAATTGCGTCAGCAAAAACGTCTCCCCATAGTAAATGTAGTTTCTGCCAGTGCCCCAGTCGGCTACTATGGCCGGATGCATATCCTTAAAGTCTGCCAGCTTTTCTTTCACCATTTTATTGGTGTTGCTCGTCTGGGTGGTGTCTATATTCTTAAAATCCAGTACCGATCCATTCTCCTGGGTAATGATCAGGGGGATAGAATTATTGTCGGTCAATATATAGCTGGCCAGCACTGTTTCTTCCTGGTTACTGTTGGGCTTGTTCAGCGTTTGTATGGCCTGCGCCAGCCTCTCCACCTTTTTACGCTCCTCCTGGGCCAGCTTGCCCGCCAGCGTATTGGTGTAATATAGCGATGCACTGACGATAAAAAGCGCCACAAATGCCAATATTGTCTTCCTGTTCAAATACTTCCTCATCAGTTTTCAGCCGCCGTAGTAAGGTTGCTAAATATACGCACCTTTAAGTTTTACGCAAAGAAGGCATCTGCCTGGGGCCGACGCATAGAGATCAAGCTGGCAATGAGCACAACGTCAGCGTGTATAAAAATCACCTCCTCTGCCTTCATTTCGCGAAATGTCAACGCACTTTTATTACCATAATAGCTGTACAATTTGCCCTTCTATTATTGCTCAACAAAAAGCACGATAAATTTATTATGATTTTGAAGTAATTACTATTATTTTTGCGCAGGAAATTTTTCTGATTCATGACTACAGATCACAACGTACACAGCACAGAACTGGACAACCCGGTTGATATTGAGTTAAACAAGCCTTCAAAGTCGCGCTTTTTGTTCCTTTTGGGCTTCTTCGGTTTCTTCATTTTTGCATGGTCAGGCTGCTACAACCTGTACGAGCATAAATACCAGAAGAACGACGGCATCACCGTTCCTGACAATACTTTATACGAGCCTAAGTATAAATAACTATATACAGGGTGTAGTGCGCCACAAGCCACTACACCCTTATTCTGTTTAGCCGGGATCTCAACCCCTTATCAAAGCGCACTTCATCCACCATCTTATGATCACCTGCCATAAGGATACAGCCGTTGTAATACTTAGCTACAATGGTACTAAGTGGCATGAGTTGTTCCTGCCCAAAATAGTGGAGCAGGCAGCCGCAGGGTATGAAGTGATACTGGTAGACAATGCCTCTACCGACGATACATACGAATACGTCTCCGCCAATTTTCCCACTGTTAAGATCATCCGTATTGCCATCAATCGCGGCTTTGCTGCAGGCTATTACGAAGGGCTGAAACAGATACAGGCCAAATATTACATCCTCCTCAGTTCCGATTTCGAAGTTACCGACGACTGGTTTCAGCCACTGCACGCTGCTATGGAGCGCCACCCGGATATGGCGGCTTGCCAGCCCAAGATACGCTACTGGCGCGAACGCGAAATGTTTGAGTATGCAGGTGCTGGCGGTGCCTTTATGGATAAATACGGCTATATGTTTTGCCGTGGCCGCATCTTCTTTGATATTGAAAAGGACAATGGCCAGTACAACGACGATATTGAAGTGTTCTGGGCATCGGGCGGATGCCTGGTAGTACGTGCCGAGCTCTACCACAAAGTAGGCGGCCTGGATGCCGACCTCTACGCGCACATGGAAGAGATAGACGTATGCTGGCGACTAAAGAACGCCGGCTATCGTATAGGCTATATAGGCTCATCTACAGTGTATCACGTTGGTGGCAGCGTCATCAGCTATGGCAGCCCGCAAAAACTCTATTACAACTTCCGTAATAATCTTATCCTGCTCATCAAGAACGAGAAAGGCAGCAAGTTGCTATGGCTCTTTCCCCTCCGCCTGTTACTCGACGGCGCCGCAGGCGCAAGACTCTTCTTTAAAGGAGAATTCAAAGAGGTATATACCATCATCAAGGCCCACTTTCATGTATACGGCAGCATAGGCAAATGGCTGGCCCGCCGCCGCGAAAGCAAAAAACTCATTACTGTCCGCAACGAAGAAGGCATCTACCCTCGCAGCATAGTCCTCGACTATTTCTTCGGCAAGAAGAAACGTTTTTCAGACCTGGACTGGAAGCCGAAGAAGTTATAAACTCATCCTACAACACAGTTGGGCGAAATTTGCAATTTCGCCCTTACGCGTAGCCCATCTCTGGATGGCCGAAGTAATAAACACAAACCTTAGCATCCTTTGCGTGAACTTGAGTAAATGGGTTACCTTTGCGCCGGATTATCAATTGAATAGCAATGCGCGTACGTATCTTATCTGTTTGTTTGTTAGCACTTTTTATTGGGTCATGCCGCGAGGCACGTATCTCCGAACATAAAGAATGGGGCAAATTCTTTGAAGATAAAGGCATAAAGAACGCCTGTTTTATCCTGCGCGATAACAACCACGAATCCGTACACTATTACAATAAAGAGCGCGTAACTCAGCGCTTCCTGCCTGCATCCACTTTCAAGATCGTCAACTCACTCATAGCCCTGGAATCAGCCGTAGCTTCTGATGACCAGCTCACCATTAAATGGGATGGCGTAACCCGCCGCCCTGAATGGGATAAGGACATGACCATGCGCGAAGCCTTTAAGGTAAGCAATGTGCCCTTTTACCAGGAAGTGGCCCGCCGTGTAGGCCCCACCCGCATGAAGCACTATATAGACACGCTGCACTATGGCAACATGAAAATAGAAGGCAGTATAGATAACTTCTGGCTCAACAACAGCCTGCAGGTATCGGCCGATGAACAAATAGGCCTGCTGAAGCGCATGTACTTTGGCGAACTGCCTATGACGGAGCGCTCTCAGCGCATAGTAAAGACAATGATGCTGCAGGAAGATAAGCCCGGCTACAAGGTGTACTACAAAACAGGTACCGGAGAAGCCAACGGCAAAACCATTTACTGGGTGGTAGGCTTCGCAGAAAAGATAATGAAGGTAAAAGAACCGGAAGGCTCTATGAACAAAAGCGATGAGCGCAACTACCCCTTCTTCTTCGCCGAAAACTTCGAACTCCCTACTTCCGACACCTCCAAAGACTGGAACCAGGTCCGCCTCGACATCATGCACGAAGTGCTGAAGAGCTACGATATTCTGCCTAAGTAATATTTGAATTTATACACAAACTGGTCGAAGCGTCCCGCTTGCATGTAGCAACAAAAAAATCTTTTTGCGAAACGTCTCAGGGAAAACCGGCAACAACATGGTCAAGTCCTGAAAGGACGTATTATAATAGCGATGGGTTTCAACCCATCGGCTTAAGAGGCGGAGCATCAACCCACCTTCATCACCTCCAGATCATCCGGACAACCATCCAGCAACTGCTGCACCGTTTTATGCAACACGGGATGTATTAGCTCTGCAGCTATCTGCGCCAGCGGCACCAGCACAAACTTGCGCTGCGGCATATACGGATGCGGCACCGTCAGCGTATCTGTATTAATGATCTCATCATTAAAGAACAATATGTCCAGGTCTACCGTGCGCTGGCCCCACTTTTCAGTGCGTTGCCTGTCCAGCTGGCTTTCAATATCCTGTATCACCTTCAGCAGCTCATCGGCCGTTTTATTGGTCTGCAGCATCAGGCACATATTCAGGAAATCCGGCTGGTCTTCCTTACCCCAGGCTTTTGTCTCATAATAGTCCGACCGCTGTACAATTACGCCCCCCAATACCATAAGGAAAGCTATTGCACGCTCCATCTGTTCGCGCCGGTTGCCCTGGTTACTGCCTATAGATATGTATGCTTTATTCATAATGCTTCCCCCCGCCCCAATAATTGTAAATAAAAGTACCGGTCAACACTATATCACCCTGCCATCGGTTTTCCGCGGGCGGCTTATATAGCGCACATCAAAATAGTCTTTATAAAAAGTAAACTCTATTACTATGCCCGATCCTATGGCCTTGCCATCTTTGCGTGCGGGCGTCCAGTTAGGCATGTGGTTCAGCACGGCCCGCAGGTCGTTGCGCAGCATCCTGTTGCTGAAGTGGTTATCGGCACTGATAACGCACAACTTACCATCACTGTCTATATACACCTGGAACATCATCTTCCTGCCCTGCCCGTTATACTCAAACATATTATGGTCCAGCTCGCGCTGCAGGTACTTAGCCAGGTTCACGGTTGGGCGGGCTACCTCGTCGCCGCAATACATACACATATCGCCGGGTTCACAGTCGCGGTAGTCGTACTTAAAATATACCTGGCTTTTGGCAGCAGAAAAGGTGAACAGGCAGGCAAATAGCAACACATACTTCATGCAGGCAATGTTAATTAATTAAGAGCAATTTTTCTATATCTGCGGACGTCTTGTAGTAATAATTGTACAACTATGCACTTATAGACAAAAAGCATTGCAACCAATCTATATCAGCCGCCTTATTGTTGCATATTGCCTACCTTTGTACCTCAATAGTTCAGGGATAAAGGTTTATGATACAAGCATTCGATCTCGCAGATGTGATCAAACACGCCAACGCCGATAAAGCACTCATCAATATAGCAGAAAAAGTACAGAACGGACAGCGCCTTACCGAAGAGGAAGGCGTTTTGCTTTTCGAAAAAGGAGAACTGGGTTTTGTGGGCGCACTCGCCAACTATGTAGCGCAGAAGCTGCACCATGGCAAGGTATATTTCAACCGAAACTTTCATATAGAGCCTACCAATGTGTGCCTGTTTACCTGCAATTTCTGCTCGTACAGCCGCAAATACAAGCATAAAGACGAAGGTTGGGAACTGTCTATAGAGCAGATGCTGGATATAGTACGCAAGTACGATGGCCAGCCGGTTACAGAAGTGCATATAGTAGGTGGCGTACACCCTAAAATGAACCTGGAGTTCTTCTGCGAACTGCTGAGCAAGATAAAGGCTCACCGCCCCGACCTGCATCTGAAAGGCTTTACGGCGGTAGAGCTGGACTATATGTTCAACAAAGCTAAGCTGACCCGCCAGGAAGGTATGCAGCAACTGAAGGATGCTGGTCTGCAATCGTTACCGGGCGGCGGCGCAGAGATATTCCACCCCGATGTACGCAACCAGATATGTGCTGACAAGGTAGATGGTGATGGCTGGCTGGATATACACCGCACTGCACACCAGCTGGGTATGCATAGCAACGCTACCATGCTCTACGGCCACATAGAAACCTACGCACACCGTGTAGACCATATGAGCCGCCTGCGCCAACTGCAGGACGAGACCGGAGGGTTCAACTGTTTCATCCCGCTTAAGTTCCGCAACAAGGGCAATGATATGAGCCACATCCCTGAAACGACCATAATAGAGGATATGCGCCTGTACGCCATAGCCCGCCTGTTTATGGATAACTTCCGCAACCTGAAGGCCTACTGGCCTATGCTGGGTCGCCAGAGCGCACAACTCAGCCTCTCTTTCGGCGTTAACGACCTCGACGGCACCATAGACGACTCTACCAAAATATACTCTATGGCCGGCAGCGAAGAGCAGAACCCTGCCCTCACCACCGAAGAGCTTTGCGACATGATCGAATCAGTAGGCCGCATCCCCGTAGAGCGCGACACGCTATACAACGAGATAAAAGTGTATGGCGAGAAGGGTGTAGAAGCATAAATTGAATTCTTTAAACCGACAACATGAATAATAGCGCATATTCTTTCCCAATATTTATCAGCTCAACTATTTACAACTTAGTTGATTTAAGAGCAGAACTTAATCAATACCTTAGCCAGCTTGGATATAAGGTTTATGTTAGCGATGGTGAGGGGTTTCATGATAATTCACCTAACATGCAACCTTGGGAATCATGCCTAAATGTATTAGAGACCTCGTTTATAATGATACTAATAATCGATGGTCGCTATGGCAAGAAATTTAATTGGCCAAATACTGAAAAATATATTCAAGGTAGGCAAGTTTCGCCGACTCACGCTGAATATATTTACGCAAATAAGTCAGGAAAAAGGACTCTTGTGTTTGTTAGAGAGGAGGTACTGAGCATTTATCAAACGTATGTAACTGCAAATAATAATGCTAAAAAAGATGCGCAAGTTGATGGTATAAGTCAAGAGGATTTCAAAAAAAGTGTTTCATCAAAGACAAAGGAGTATCTTGAAAAAATATTACCCAAAAATATTGATTTTGAAACACTGCATTTTTTAAATGAAATAAAAAATTCCGAACCTATTCCTTGGGTAAAAAGTTTTAAAGATATAACAGATATCAAGAGTGAAATTCAAAAAAAGATGTTGAATGAATTGGCGGAATTATTCCTTCTCAAATCCAAACATCTTGAGACTGTATTTAGAGCGTTTGCTAAAATCATAGACGAGTTAACTCCAGAAAAGCGTCAGGAAAAGCTTAAAGAGTTCGGTATCGATAAAGATTACATTAACCAAATTGAAGATGCAAACAATGTTATTGACGAACAAAAAGAACTAATTAGCACTCTTACCAAAGAGTTAGAAGAAAAGGACAAAGAGATAAAAGAGATTGAGCCAAATAACATAGAAAAGCTCGACCAATACAAAGCCAAGGTCATGGAACTTGAGGCAGAACTAGCAACTGCTAAAAGAAAAATCTCAGCAAATGAGTTAATTAGTGAAAATGCTTTTTACAAAGGACTTACAGGTAGCACAGAAACTACAATTCGTAGCTTGAATAATTTATATACGAGTAGTTCTCCCTCGTTTTTAAACTCTACTCTTATGCAAAACGTAAATGCAACTATTGCAGCCTACGAGAAGAGTCAGCCAGTAATTAATATGATGACAGAACAATCTGCCAAACTCAGCGCACTTTTAAATTATCGCCCAGTCTCATCTATACCAGGTGTAGTATACAAAACCGATGAAAGCAAAGGGGACTAATAATTCCAGCACTTGTAAATATACCTAAATATTTATGGTCTGAAATCAACTATTCCTAACCACCCTAAACAACCTATAATTAACCCCAAACGCCAAGATCAGCGGCCTGCCGCGGTATTGGGCAATGCCCTCTTCGTACGATGATGGTGTGGCTATCTTGTATTGCACTTTGGCATAGTCGGCATAGATATCCCGCAGACAGGCGGTGGCAAGGATCGATATGTCTACACGCTCCAGCCAGGTGGGGCCAATGCCCTCGCATACGCCCAATGTAGCACCGGCAGATAATGTTGGCGTCCAGAAGGGCGGCATGATGCTGGCATCATATATCGGTTGCAACTGCACATAAACAGATTGCTGGCCTTGTGCACTGCCACCGGAAGAACCATAGCCACCACCGGTGTTATAGCCATAAGCTATACCGCCCTTCCCGGTTATACCCAACCTTATCTTATCCTTCAGTAGCGTAAACTTGTGTTTATAGCCTACGCTGAACGTATGCGTGGTAATATAGTCGTAACAGGTTTCCGTGGTATTACCGCCCAGTTTTATGCCAACCTTGTTCTGGGCCGCCTGGTAACTGAACGAAAAATCTGCATGATCATTTAGCTTAATAGATAACTCGGGATTGAGGTAGGTTCCAGTTCCCATAAACCCGAAATGCAGGTAAGCCGTCGATTTGGTCGAGGTGCCGGCAGGCAATATTCTGGCCACACAGATACCACCACCTATACTTATATCCCACTGTTGGGCTACTGCTTTTACACTTGCCATCGCCAGGGCCATACAACAAAATACTACACGCATGGTATTTTAAACGGCAAATGGTGCAGTAATAGTATGTATGTGGTTTATAAGATGTTTATGGCACATCTGTTACACATTGCCCTTTTTTGCTCATAAAGAAACGGGCTTTACTATTCCGGCATGCAAGCAGGAACATTTAGTACAGGATAGCTGCCATAATTTTGGTTATTTTGCAACCCGATAAATGAGCACGCCTAAGAAGATCATCTGCACAGTAACCAACGATCTGAACTACGATCAGCGGATGATACGCATATGTACATCGCTGACGGAAGCTGGGTATGATGTGACGTTGGTGGGCTTTTTGCGCAAAAACAGCGATCCGCTTATCTCCCGCCCTTTTAAGCAAAAGCGCATACCCATTATTGCCGAGCAGGGCAAAATTATGTACCTGCACTACTGGATAAGGTTATTTTTCTGGCTGCTGTTTACTAAGGTGGATATTTTGTGTGCCATAGATCTGGATACTATTTTGCCGGTGTACTATATATCGTTGCTGCGGGGCAAGAAGCGGGTGTATGATGCGCACGAGATATTTACAGAACTGAAAGAAGTAATAGACCGTCCCGCGGTACACAAAATGTGGCTGTGGATAGGTAAGCATACGGTACCACACTTCCCCGCTGGCTATACCATAGGCGAATGCTATGCCGAGGATTTTAAAGCCAAATATGGTGTAGACTACAAGGTGGTGCGCAATGCCACTATATTAAAGCCTGTGACCATACCTGAAAAGCCTGAGCGCTTCATCCTGTACCAGGGCGCTGTAAATGTGGGCCGCTGTTTTGAACAGCTGATCCCTGCCATGAAGCAGGTAAATGCCAAACTGATTATTTGCGGCAAGGGTAATTTTTCTGAACAGGCAATGGAGCTGGCTAAGGATAACGGCCTGGAAGACAAGGTGATATTTGAAGGGTATATACCACCGGAAAAGCTACGGGAGTACACTATAAAGGCATGGGTGGGCATCACCCTGTTTGAAGATACCAGCCTGAGCAACCGCCTATCGCTGGCCAACCGTTTTTTTGACTATATGCACAATGGCGTACCGCAGCTGTGTATGCGTTATCCCGAATATGAGCGGATCAACAGCCGCTATGAAGTAGCCAGCCTCATCAGTGAGATAACACCCGATGCTATAGCCGCAGCGCTGAACAGGCTGCTGACGGATGCCGCTTATTACACAACGCTGCAGCAAAATGCGCTGAAAGCACGTGAAGTATATTGCTGGCAGGAAGAGGCAAAAACACTGGTGAGCGTGTATACAAATCTATAGAGATGACGGAGCGGCCAGACATACTATTCAGCGTAATCATCCCGGCTTTTAATGCGGCGGAGACCATTCGCCGTGCTATAGATTCGGTATTAGCCCAATCTTACCCCCATTACGAGATCATTGTAATAGATGATGCCAGTACCGATGATACCAAGACCATAGTGCAACAGTATGGCGATAAGGTGAAACTAATAGAAAAGCTATTCAACACCGGTGGATCGGGTGCGAGAAATGCAGGTATGGATATGGCTAAAGGGCAGTACATATCCTTCCTGGATGCAGATGATGTGTGGCATAAAGACAAACTGATGCTGATGGAGGCGATACTGGGTGCCAACCCTGCTATCAGCCTGCTATATCACCCCTATACTACCGAATCGCTGGAGGGGAAAGTAATACCCGAGGATATTCAGATATTCAAGCTGCCGTTCATCAAGCTGCTGCCCGGTAATATTATTGCCACACCGTGTGTTACCATAAAAAACGACCCTTCTTTCCGGTTTGAACCTGGCATGCGGTATACAGAGGATTATGACCTGTGGATGCAGATAGGTTACAAACACAAGCTCTACTTCATTAATCTTCCGCTTACACAGATTGGCAGGCCGATATTATCTAAGGGTGGTGTCAGCGCCAACAAGTGGGCTATGCGCAGGGGGGAGATGCGTGCTTATGCCCGACTAACCAAACTGAATCCTGCGTTTATACTGATGTTGCCTATGCTGCTGGTAGCCAGCCTGGGGAAACATTTGGTGAAGATGGTGGTGAGATGATTTTACAATCTTCAACGATGTAAAACGATAAATTAACTTCAATAGCGCATCACTATTATGAAAAGAATTGGACTTGTTGTTTATCTTTTGAGCAATCTTTATTTAGCAGGTAATTATTCTTACGAAATAATCCGCCTTATCAACGGCACTTACAACTATGACGGTTGGCGTTATCTATTACTAATATCTTTAACAGATATAGCATTTTCTATATCCCTTATCATTATTCTTTTAAAATTACGGCTAAGCTTTTTATTGCTTACAGCGTTAGTAATACTTCAAAATATTGCTTGTTTCTGCTTTGGCGTAACGCTAATACCTTTTGCCGGCATTTTTGTAAGCTTGATTTCGATACTTGCTGCAAGTCGTATACTATTGCGCACAATAAGGGCTACCGACCAAGGCTTAATGTAAGTAAGCAAAATGGATGTTTATTGCATGCAAGATCAGATACATTTTGACGTGAGATTGCTTAGTTCCTGCCTATAACGCAGCTCGTGTCCGTGCCGCCCTTCGACAAACTCAGGGTGACACTTGGTGGGTGGGCTGTCATTGGTTAAATGATTGCAATTTTCCCGTATACCACCTCACATAATTAGCTTTTTACGGCTGAGATTTACACACTCGCCGCCCCTATCTCCTTCACCTCGCCATTTTCTATACGTACTACGCGGGCAGGGTATTTTTGGATGATGGAATAATCGTGGGTAGCCATGATGAAGGCTGTCTGGTAATCGCGGCAGATGTTGAAGAGCAACTGCATGATCTCATCTGTCGTATCAGGGTCCAGGTTACCGGTAGGTTCATCGGCCAGTATCAGCTTAGGGTTGTTGAGCAATGCACGGGCTATATCAACCCTCTGCTGTTCGCCACCACTCATTTCGTATGGCATTTTTACACCCTTATTCTTCAGGCCTACTTTGGTCAATACGCTCTCTATCTTTTCCTTCATCAGGTTCTTGTCCTTCCAACCTGTAGCTTTTAGCACAAACTCCAGGTTGTCGTACACATTACGATCAGTAAGCAGCCTGAAATCCTGGAACACAATGCCCAGGTTACGGCGCAGCAGTGGTATCTTCTTCCAGGTAAGGTCTTTAAGATTAAAACCTGCTACTACCCCATTACCTTCCTTCAGATAGATATCTCCGTACATGGTCTTCAACAGGCTGGATTTACCACTACCTGTTTTACCGATCATGTATATGAATTCGCCAGGACCAACCTCAAGGTTTACGTTATTAAGCACCAGCGTACTACCCTGGTAAATGTTGGCGTTGCTAATAGATACTATGCTATCTGGGGTCATTATTAAAAGAAAGCGGTTTGAAACAAAGATAAAAGCAATTATACAATTTCGGGGGCGTATTTTCCTCCCATTGTGTTAAAAACAACTGTGCTTTGACCGAGGCAGTCTCTGCCTAACATAAAAAAAGCCGGCCTGTTGCAGCCGGCTTCAGGATAGACCCGCCTCCAGGTCTCCAGTTGATCAATGACATTTAAAATATTCGAATGGTTCGTGGCATGTATTGCACTTGTACAGCGCCTTACAGGCCGTAGAACCATACCTGCTGACAACCGCGGTATCTTCTGAGCCACATTTTGGGCAGGAGACATGCTGCTCGGCCTTGAAGATATTCCCGCATCCGGAATGTATGGGCGGCGCTATACCATAGGCGCGCATTTTTTCCTTAGCCTCATCTGTCATCCAGTCGGTGGTCCAGGCCGGTTGATAGACCAACTTTACGGTGGCGTTGTTTACGCCTTTTGCATGCAACAGTGCTTTTATATCGGCTTCTATAATGCCCATGGCCGGGCAACCGGTGTAGGTGGGCGTCAGTAGTACCTCGCACCCGGTATCGGAGATATTCACATCGCGAAGCATACCCATCTCCTGTATGGTTACCACAGGTATCTCGGGGTCGGCAATTTCAGACAACCAATCGAACACCTGCTCTTTTGTGAGCTGTATAGTTACCATTTTGCGTCAGGATAAGCTCTTTGTAAATACTGCATTTCCGACAGCAGGTGACCCAGGTGTTCGGTATGTATGCCCTGACGGCTGCCAGTTTGCATATAGCACTCACCCGGCATAGCTATTTTAGCTTCTGCCAGCACGGCTACAATGTGGCTCTTCCAGTCGGCATACAGGCCCTGCAGATCCACTGCTACGCCCTCAGCTACCAGCAGATTGTCTACCTCGTCCATCTCGAACTGCTCTGCAGTATATGGCCAGATGGCATTTACTGCCAGCTGCACCCTGCGGCCGCTTTCTTCGGTGCCATCGCCCAGGCGTATCACCCAGTCGCCGGCGTGAGCCGCATGATATTTTACCTCCTTCAGCGTTTTGGCGGCAACTGCGGCTATTGTTTCATCCTTACTGTTGCGCAGCGCTGAGAAAAGCAACTGCTCGAAAGACGAAATAAACAACTGGCGGACCATGGTATGGGCAAAGTCTCCGTTGGGTAATTCCGCGATCTGGTTATTATAGTACTGGCGTTCAGAACGGCGGAATGCCAGTGTATCTTCTGTATTGCCCTTGCCCTCCAGCTGAGCCGCATAGCCCAGGAACGCCTGTGCACGGCCTATCAGGTCAAGCGCAAAATTGGTCATGGCCAGGTCTTCTTCCAGTATGGGGCCGTAACTGCACCACTCTGAAAGCCTTTGCGACAGTATGAGCGCATTATCGCCCAGGCGTAGCGTGTATTTGAATAATGCTTCTTCCCTTGTCATAACTATATCTGTTTTGCGCCCTCGGGCATAGTGTAAAAAGTAGGCAGGCGATATATCTTATCGTTTGCCGGATCGTACAGCATATCTGCATCGGCGGGGTTTGATGCTACAATAGCTGTAGTAGGTACTACCCATATGCTCGTGCCCTCACTACGACGCGTGTAGGTATCGCGGGCGTTTTGCAGGGCCATTTTGCCATCCGACGCATGCACGCTGCCCTGGTGTATGAAATTGGCACCTGCCTTAGCTTGCATAAATACCTCCCAGGTATCCAGTTGTGTGTCTGTTGCCATATCTTTTAGTTTAAGTTTACTTTTTTAGCATTTTGTTTGTTGCGGTAGGCAGTGGCTGCTTCCCTTACCCAGGCACCATCGTTGTGCACATTTATGTGGTGCTCCATACGCTGCTTATTGCATGGGCCATTGCCGTTGATGACGCGGTGGAACTCGTCCCAGTTGATCTTGCCGTAGGTGTAAGACTGCTTATCTTCATTATACTTCAGGTCAGCATCGGGCACTTTCAGGCCTATCAGTTCTGCCTGTGGAACCGTTTTGTCTATAAATTTTTGGCGCAGTTCATCGTTGGTGTGTCGCTTGATCTTCCATTTAAAGGCGTCGGCAGAGTGCGGAGAGTCGCCATCGTGCGGGCCGAACATCATGAGCGATGGCCACCACCACCTGTTCATGGCGTCTTGTGCCATCTCACGCTGCTCGGCTGTACCGCGCATCATGTAGGTCATTATCTCGTAACCCTGGCGCTGGTGGAAGCTTTCTTCCTTGCAGATGCGCACCATGGCACGGCTGTAGGGCGCGTATGAAGTGCGCTGCAGCGATACCTGGTTCACTATGGCCGCACCATCTACCAGCCAGCCTATGGCACCTATGTCGGCCCAGTTGAGCGTTGGGTAATTGAATATATTGGAATATTTGGCCTTGCCTGAGTGCAACTGTTGTATCATCTCGTCGCGCGATACGCCGAGGGTCTCCGCTGCGCTGTAGAGATACAGGCCATGTCCGCCTTCATCCTGTATCTTGGCCAGCAATATCTGCTTGGCCCTGAGGCTTGGGGCACGGGTTACCCAGTTGCCTTCCGGCTGCATGCCAATTACCTCGGAATGAGCATGTTGCGACATCTGCCTTATCAAATGCTTGCGATACGCATCCGGCATCCAGTCTTTAGCTTCTATGGCATCGCCGGCGGCTGTGCGGGCATTGAACCTTTCCAGCAGCTCGTCCTGGCCCACCATTGTGCTTTGATCGTTTCCCATAACTAATGGTTTTGAAGTGTGCTTAATTAATTAAAGTGTACCGCGCCTTGCCTGCTCTGCCTCAATAGACTCGAACAATGCTTTGAAATTGCCCTTGCCGAAAGACTTGGCTCCTTTGCGCTGTATGATCTCGAAGAACAGCGTAGGGCGGTCTTCTACGGGCTTGGTGAATATCTGTAGCAGGTAGCCTTCTTCGTCGCGATCTACCATAATGCCCAGGCTCTTCAGCAGAGCCATATCTTCAGCTATCTCGCCTACCCTGCCGCCAACTGTGTCGTAGTAATCACCAGGTACATGCAGGAACTCTACGCCGCGCTTCCTCATTTCCGATACTGTGAATACAATATCATCGGTAGCTACGGCAATGTGCTGGCAGCCTGCACCTTCGTAAAAGTCTATATACTCTTCTATCTGCGATTTCTTCAGGCCGTGTGCAGGTTCGTTGATAGGGAATTTGATGCGGCCATTGCCATTGGTCATCACCTTGCTCATCAGGGCGGTATACTGGGTAGAGATGTCCTTATCATCAAAGGTCACCAGGTTGGCAAAGCCCATCACCTTTTCGTAAAAGGATGCCCACTCGTTCATGCGGCCCAACTCTACATTGCCCACCATATGGTCTATGTACTTGAGGCCTGTCCAGCCGGGGTTGTATTCCGATGTCCACTCTTTAAAGCCCGGAAGGAATATACCATTGTAGTTGCGGCGCTCCACGAAAATATGCACTGTATCGCCATAAGTATGGATACCAGCCTTTACTACTTCGCCATGCTCATCGGTCTCCGCTATCGGTTCGAAGTACGGCTTGGCACCCCTCGACGTCGTTTCCCTGTAGGCAGCGCGGGCATCATCTACCCATAGCGCTATTACCTTAATGCCATCGCCATGCTTTTTGATATGCTCGGCTACCGGGCTATCGGAGCGCAGCGGCGTGGTAAGCACCAACCTTATTTTATCCTGTTTCAGCACATAAGAAACACGGTCTCTTACACCCGTCTCCAATCCGGCGTAGGCCAGCGACTGGAAGCCGAACGCTGTTTTATAAAAATGTGCTGCCTGCTTGGCATTACCAACATACAACTCTACATAGTCGGTACCATTGATCGGCAAGAAGTCTTGTGCCAGCGGGAATATCTTTTCCAGCCCGTAATTGTAATTGGCAGCTTCTTTTAATGTTGTTGTTTGCATCGAAGTGTATTTTTATCAGTTAGTATTATTGATTGCAACGTGGTTTATTCGTGTAGCCACGATTTATAGTAGTCCTTCACATCTATCTTCATCGCCTCTTTGGTGATCATCATTGGGGCAAACGGATCTATCATTACCGCCAGTTCTTTTGTTTCCTTCTGGCCTATGCTGCGCTCTATTGCACCGGGGTGCGGCCCATGGGGTATGCCACCGGGGTGTAGCGTAAGCTGGCCCTTGCTAATATTATTGCGGCTCATAAAGTCGCCGTCAACGTAATACAGTATCTCGTCGGAGTCGATATTACTATGATGGTATGGCGCCGGTATAGCATCCGGATGATAGTCGTAAAGACGCGGCACAAATGAACACACCACGAAGCCGGCACTTTCAAAACTCTGGTGTATTGGTGGCGGCATGTGGATACGGCCTGTAAGCGGCTCGAAGTTAAAAATAGAGAACGTATAAGGGTACAAATAGCCATCCCATCCTACTACATCGAACGGATGATAGAGATACTGGTACGGGAACATCACTCCTTTCTTTTTAATAAATATGTCGAATTCGCCTTTCTCATCTATCGTCTGCAGGTTGGATGGACGTTTGATATCGCGCTCACAGAACGGTGAATGCTCCAGCAGCTGGCCAAACTCATTGCGATAGCGCTTTGGTGTATATATAGGCGCAAACGACTCTACATACAGCAACCTGTTATCTGCACCATCAAAGTCTATCTTATACACTGTGCCGCGCGGTATCACTATATAGTCGCCATACTTAAAAGGCAACTGGCCAAACATGGTGTGCAGTGTACCGCTACCCTTGTGCACGAATAGCAATTCATCAGCATCCGCATTCTTGTAGAAGTATGGGGTTGATTGCTGAGGTGCTGCCAGGCCAATGTGCAGCGAACTATTTACGAATAGTGTCTTGCGGCTTTCCAGGTAGTCTTTTTCGGGCTTTACATCAAACCCTGAAAAGCTCATGGCGTTCAGGCTGTTCTCTATGGCTATCTCAGGCGCTACTGAATAAGGCTTGCCCTTCTGCTTTACACAGGTAGGCGGATGAAGATGGTAAACAAGCGATGACAAGCTACTGAATCCCTGGGTGCCTACCAGTTCTTCCTGGTATAATTTACCCGCTGGATCGCGGAATACAACGTGGCGTTTATCCGGAATGTTTCCTAAAGAATGATATATTGGCATTGGCTACTTTTTTCAGGTTACAATACTATCCTGAATGCAATGCGAAAAACATTATCACCGTCAGCAGTATGCATGACTGTGGTCAGCAGAACAAGCCTGCAAACAACAAAAAACGCAACTGGGATCAGCATGAAAATCAGTCCTATTTGTTCATTGAAAATTTAAATACATAGAATTGGCGGAGGTGTGCTAATTCCACCTAATTTTCCCTGAAATTTATAACATGAAGAAGATAGGTATAATAGGATCCGGACAGGTAGCGCAGGTACTGGGCAGCGGATTTATAAAACATAATTACGAGGTAATGCTGGGTACCCGCAGTGCGGATAAATTGAGCAAATGGAAGGATGAAGCAGGAGAAAAGGCGCACGTGGGCAGTTTTGAAGAGGCGGCCAAGTTTGGCGATATTATAGTACTTGCTGTAAAAGGCACAGTAGCTGCAGAAGCTCTGGAGATGGCCGGGCCGCAGAATATGCGCCAGAAAACTGTAATAGACGCTACTAACCCCATAGCAGCAGTGCCACCGGAAAACGGCGTACTGAAATTCTTTACCACACTGGAGGAATCGCTGATGGAATTGCTGCAGACGCAGTTCCCCGAGATACACTTTGTAAAGGCCTTCAACTCCGTAGGTAGCCCGCGCATGGTGAACCCGGAAATGAGCGACAAGCCAACCATGTTTATTTGTGGCAATAACGATGCTGCCAAAGGCGAAGTATCGGAGATACTGGACCTGTTTGGCTGGGAAGTGGCAGACATGGGTAAAGATACTGCAGCCCGCGCTATAGAACCGCTGTGTATGTTATGGTGTATACCCGGCATGCTGGGCGGCCAATGGACGCATGCGTTTAAATTGCTGAAAAACTAAGACAACACATATAATTTAGCCGTCTCCGATAGTTGCGTTATACTAGGAGACGGCTTTTTTATGTCTAATCGCCGGAAAACGAGTAATCGCCCAGAGCGATACTGTTGAGCAGGTCGGGTTCTTGCTTTTGTATTTGGCTGATCACATCTTCCAGGTCGCTTTCGCTGGAGTATTTATATTTTGTTTCGCCCAGCTTTACTTCTTTGTATTTGCCGTCGCTCAATATGTATTTCGATATTCTCTGGTGATGATCACCGAAATGCCCATCATCCTCATCAAAATTCCAATTGCCGGAAAGTTTAAGAATTTCTGTTTCCGACCTGTTAAATACAAAACGCGACAATTCACCATAATCTAATACGGAGGTAAGTGCTACCTGCCCGGATGACGTAAGCGTAACCTGGTATAGTGTGCCAGACAAGCCCGATCCGCCACCATTAGTTCTTAACCATAAGAACAGCTTGCCTGTGTCAGTAAGTTCTGCCCTGTGTTTCTCAAAACCGTATTCATTTTGATCGAATTGTTGCTCAAAGATCACAACCTTGTTATCGGCACGGGAAATGCGCAATACAACTGGCAACTCATACTCTTCCGTATTATATTGCTGGCCCTTGTTGTCGTATCGCCGGTGCAGAAAATCAGCTTTGCATAATATGCCTTCAACATTTACGGCTATAGTAGTATCTACCACTACGCTATCTTTATTTATGCTTGTTACTGTAGTGGTATCAACCTTCGCGTTAGTATCGCTTACGGTAGTTGATGCAGTATTTTGCGTATGGCTGTTGCAAGACGCTGTTAGCATTATGGCCGCAAGTACTAATAGTGCAGGTATCTTCATGTGTTAAAAATACAGTTTTATTGAAGTCGAAAAATGAGTTTCCCGTTACACGCACTCTGAAAATTGCATAGTAAATTGCACCACCAAATCTTTTACATCAAGCATGTCTTACGCTACTAATAAAAGCACCGAGCTGTTTCAGCGTGCGCAACTAAGTATTCCCGGAGGAGTTAATTCACCCGTTCGCGCTTTTAAAAGCGTTGGTGGCACTCCCCTATTCATGACCCGTGGCAAGGGTGCCTATATGTACGATGCCGACGGCAACCAATATATAGATTACATCAACTCATGGGGACCTATGATCCTGGGGCATGCCTATGAGCCAGTGGTGAATGCCATTAAAGAGAAGGCGGCTTCCTCTACCTCGTTTGGCGCACCAACCGAGTTGGAGATAGAAATGGCCGAATTGATCAGGAGCATGGCGCCCAATGTAGACCTGGTGCGTATGGTGAGCAGCGGCACTGAGGCGTGCATGAGCGCTTTACGTCTGGCCCGTGGCTACACCGGCCGCAACAAGTTCATCAAGTTCGAAGGCTGTTATCATGGCCACGCTGACGCATTCCTTGTGAAAGCTGGTAGCGGGGTGGCAACATTCAACATACAAACTGTTCCGGGTGTAACCGGTGGCGTGTCTAACGATACACTAACGGCCCCATATAATGACATAGCTGCGGTTCAGCAACTGGTAGATAACAACAAGGGCGAGATAGCTGCCATAATTATAGAGCCGGTTGCCGGTAATATGGGTTGCATACCACCGATGGAAGGCTACCTGGAAGGACTGCGTGCTATCTGCGACAAAGAAAGCATCGTATTGATATTCGATGAGGTGATGACCGGTTTCCGCCTGGCAGCAGGTGGTGCACAGGAGCGCCTGAAGATAAATGCCGACCTGGTTACCTACGGAAAAGTAATAGGTGGCGGCATGCCGGTGGGCGCTTTTGGTGGTAAAAAAGAGATTATGCAGCATATAGCTCCATTGGGTAATGTATACCAGGCAGGCACCCTGAGTGGCAATCCACTTGCTATGATAGCGGGTTTCACTATGCTGAAAACACTGAAAGACGATCCATCGATCTATACGCAGATAGACGAAAAAACAGCCTACCTGCATAAGGGGCTAGACGAAGCTTTGCGCTCAGCCGATACACCATATGTTATCAATCGCCTGGGCTCTATGATCAGCGTACACTTCAGCGATAAGCCTGTTCGCAATTTTACTGATGCTGCAACTGCCGATAATGCATTGTTCAATAAATATTTTCATGCGTTGCTGAACGAGGGTATTTATCTGCCACCGTCAGCTTACGAAACGTGGTTCATCAGCAACGCGCTCAGCAAAGAGGATATTGACAAGACAATTGAAACAACTGCAAGATTCTTTAAAAAGTAATTAAGTATGTTAACTAAAAAAGCGTGCATCATCTGATGCACGCTTTTCAGTTTTATAACAACTAATTTATTATCTCGGACTCTTGAACGTACACGCAGAGCTGGTGCCTGTTGTTGTAGTTACTATGGTAAAGATCATTGTATCCCGAGCATCAAACGTAGGTGCCGGCTGTAAATATCCGCTACCGCTTATCTGGTAATTATTGCCGCAGTTATCGGTGACTATCTGGTTGTTGATGCTGAAGTAGTTTTTGGTAGATGTACTGTTCACAATAGCATTTACAGTTATATCCCGCTGGCAGCTGTCGTAGTTAATGCCACCGTTGCTCTGTAGCTGGCCCATGTTGTAGGTCATCTTCATCGTATAGCTGTTATCCCCCTTGGCCAGCGTTATTTTAGGAATATTAAATCCCGAACAGTTGTCGGTAATGTTCCATTCGCCCAAAAAGGTGTCGTAACTGGTAGTATCTACTTTTTTTGTGCACGATACCACATAAACAGACAGAGCTCCGGTAAGGCATGCTATAACTGTACTTAACTTCAAGTAACGTTTCAACATATGATCTTTTTTGCAGCATTAAGTAACTGCACCAGGCAGTTAGCTTATCCGACTCCAAATATATCACTGTAACTGCTGGTTTTCAAATCTCCGGTATATATTTTTAAAAAATAACTATTATTAATACATTCACCGTCCTTAGCTCTGCTTGCCGCAACTGCCGCCATAAAGCATATTGTGTAATAGGCTAAGTTTCGTCAAATTTTAACGTTTGACACCCAAGCATTTCCCTTTGTAGCCCGTCCTTTTATTATATTTGCTGTCCTCCGAACTAAACACATAATGCGAAGTATTTTCATTAAGGAGATCAATTCGTTCTTCAGTTCAATAGTTGGCTATGTGGCGCTATTGGTTTTCCTTGTTTTCTGTGGCCTGCTACTGTGGGTCATACCCAACGAAAGTAATATGCTGGGCTATGGCTATGCCGCTATGGATAGTTTCTTCCAGATAGTACCCTGGCTGCTGCTGCTACTGGTTCCCGCGGTTACCATGCGTTCGTTTGCCGATGAATTTCGTTCCGGCACTATAGAATGGTTGTCTACCAAGCCTGTTACTGATCTGGAGATCATCCTGGGTAAATATTTTGCTACACTTGCCCTTATTGCCTTTGCGCTGCTGCCAACATTAATATATGTATACACCATATACAACCTGGCCTTGCCAGATAACGATCCCGATGCGGGTGCAATAATCGGTTCATATTTCGGGCTTATGTTCCTGGCATCTACATTTGCGGCTGTAGGCGTTTTTTGCTCATCACTTACCGGCAACCAGATAGTCGGCTTCCTGGTATCGTTGCTGGCCTGCTACCTGTTATATACCGGCTTCGAACACCTGAGCAAGCTGCCTGCTCTGGCCGATGGTATAGACTATTACCTGAGCATGATAGGTATGGAATTTCATTATAACTCTATCAGCCGCGGCATCATAGACACCCGCGACGTAGTTTACTTTTTATCTGTAACAATATTTTTCATTGCACTTACACGCTTCTCGCTCAGCAGCCGCACCACCGATGCAGCAAGGCAGGCGTAAGCATATACTCATATGGCAAATAAGAAACAAAGCAGGAACAAAAAGCGCAACCAGGCCATCTTCAGCTTGTTGCTGATGGCCCTGATACTTATATGTGTGAACATCCTGGCGTCTTTCTTTCATACCGGCTTCGACCTTACAAAAGAAAAACGCTTCACCCTCTCCCCTTCTACTAAAAAACTCCTCAGCAATATGAAGGAGGTAGCGGTAATTGATGTATACCTGAAAGGCAAATTCCCTGCCGACCTGCAGCATATGCAGGAAGCGGTGCGCGAAGAACTGGCGGCGTTCAAGAACGTGGCCGGCAATAAGATCATCTATCGCTTTATAGATCCTTTCGAAGGTAAAAACGACAATGAGAAAAAACAGATAGCGCACGATCTGCAGGAAAAAGGTATTGAACTCTTGCAGTTGCCTAACAAAGAAGAAGATGGCTATTCCCTGAAGGTGTGCTTTCCGTATGCGCTGTTACAGTACAATGGCAAAGAGATGCCTATCAACCTGGTAGAGAGCGCTCAGGGCAAAAACAGCCGCGAGAGCCAGATAACCTACGCCAGCGCGTTGCTGGAGTATAAGTTGGCCAGCGCCATCAATGCTTTATCTAAACCCACACCGCCACGCATCGGCTACCTGGTGGGTCACGGAGAAGACCTGGGCGTTCATTCTGCAGACATGTTGCTAACGCTCGGTGGCTATCTCGGCCGCGATGGCCGCGAGACCAAGGGTTTATATAAGCTGGATTCGCTGGACCTTACCCGCATGATCCATATCTCTAAAGCCTATGATGCCATTATTATTAATGCACCTACCATACCTTTCTCAGAGCCCGACAAACTGAAAATAGACCAGTATATTATGCGCGGCGGGCATGTGCTTTGGGCCGTGAATACGATGAATGCTTCTATGGACTCTTTCTCACAGGGGCTGCAGAAATTCATGTCGGTAGAAAATGGATTGAACCTGGATGACCAGCTGTTTAAATACGGAGCACGTATTAATGCAGACCTGGTAGAAGATAAGCAATGCGTACCTATACCCGTAGTAGCTGGTGGCGGTAAAACCAATTTGTACGACTGGGTGTACTTCCCCCGCATAAATCCTACTGCCGATCATCCGATCGTCCGTAATATGGACTTTATCATCGGTGGCTTTACCAACAGTATAGACACCGTGATGGCTACAGGCATCAAAAGCACAGTGTTGCTGGAAACGTCTAAGTATAGCCGCACCTCATCCTCACCGGTTACTGTCAGCTTTACCAAGATCAACTACCCCGGACGTATGGAAAACTTTAATAAACCATACCGTGCAGTTGCTGTATTGCTGGAAGGTAAGTTCCACTCTCTCTATCAGAATCGCCTGGCGCGCCAGTATCTTCATACGCTCGACTCTATGGGCGAGACCTTTAAGCCATACTGCGATACGCCTGGCAGCATGATCATAACTTCTGTCGGCAACATCTTCCAGAACGACTTCTCTACAAAAGACGGCCTGATGCAGCTGGGCTACTACAAGTATACCGGCGAGCACTTTGCCAACAAAGATTTTCTGCTCAACTGCCTGGAATATCTTACCGACCACTCCGGTATTCTTGAAGCCCGTTCCAAAGACGTAAAAATGCGCCTGCTCGATCGTGGTCGTGCTGCTGAAGAAAAGACCCAATGGCAGTGGATCAATGTATCGGTGCCTATTGTCATAGTACTCATCTTTGCATCCGCCTATATGTTCTTCCGTAAGCGCCGCTACGAAGTGAAGTTAACCCAAACCAAAAAGGATAAATAATGTCTAAGCCAATTATATATTTAGTAATACTGTTGCTCCTTGGCGCCGGTATCTACTTCTTTATTTTCCGTAAGAACGATAACCCCTATGGCGTTAAAGAAGCAGGCTTTACCATTAAAGACACAGCCGCTGTTTACAAGATATTTGTTTCTACCAACGATAACCAGGCTGTAACCGTAGAGCGCAAAAACGGTAGCAACTGGACGTTGAATGGCACTATGAAGGCCCTGCCCAGCACAGTAGATATGGTGCTTACTACCCTGCTGAAGCAAGAAGTTGTAGCACCGGTAACCCAGGCGGCTTATGAACAGGTGATCAAAAGTCTGGCCAGTGAGGGTATAAAAGTTGAGGTATACGGAAAGGACAACAAGAAAATGGCTGTATTTTATGTAGGCGGCCCGTCGGCCAATGGCAGCGGCACCAACATGCTGATGGAAGGTGCCAAAATGCCCTACGTGGTGCAGACGCCCGGCTTCACAGGCAGCCTAAGGTCGCGCTATACTTCGCGCGTCGCCGATTGGCGCGATCGTGCGGTATTCAATGTACCGGCCGCCAACCTTAAGTCAGTCTCCATCCAGTGGGAAGGTAAGCCGCTTAATTCTTACGTATTTACTAAGAATGGCAACAGCTATACCGTTACCGGCGATCCTTCAGTAACCACCAAACTCGGTCCGCTCAACGAATCCAGGGCCAAGGTATACGCTGGCTACTTTACCGATGTATATGCCGAAGGTTTCCTGAATGGATACGAAGGCATGGATACGACCATAAAAAATGCCGATAAGCTGGGCACAATAGATGTGGAAAGTACAACAGGCGATAAGCAACATGCAGATATATACTGGATGAATCTGAACCGCCGTAGTAAGAACCAGCTGACGGGTGATGACGTGATCCCCGACAAATACGATGCAGACCGTATGTATGCTGTAATAAACGGAGGTAAAGACACGGTACTGATACAGACGCTTACTTTCTTCAAATTGCTTCGCAAATCGTACGAATTCTACAGCGAGAACACGCCGGAAGCACCTCAGCAAAACCATAACGTGCTGATAAAAGATGGCAAATCGCAGATGAAGGGTACAATACGGTAATGACCCTGCCCGGCAAACCCGGCATATTGTTGTAAACATAAGACATGCGGCGACCGTCGTTTATCACTATTGTAAAAAATTTGAAGATTGCTGTCATGCTTGTGCTGGAAGCTGCATTCGCTATTAAGCTTTTCAACAATTACTACCACGAAAGTGTTTTTACAGCCATTATTACGCTGCTGATATTAATACTGACAGTAGGTTCTTTTTTAACTATCCTTATTTCAGACATTGTAAGGTTTTATCGTTGGCAGCAACGGGATGCCTTCCGATCGACTTCTATATCTTTTCTTGCCGCTATCCTATTAGCGGTGCCGGCAATATATATCAATGCTAAGAAGCGTTCCCCAGCCATTCTCTACTGCAAAACCATGCCTGCTGATACATGCGATATAGCTATACGCTTCAAAGAAAATGGCACATACGAAATAATAACCCAGGGATTAGGAGCAGTGTTCAGCAGGGGCAACTACCGTAAAGAGAATGACCTGATAGTGCTGGAGAAAAATCCAGTAGATACTTTGATAGTCAGCCCCTACCTGGTGAAGGATAAAAACATGATCATATACCAGGCAGATGCCAGGAAACTACGCATAGCTGGAGCTACGGCTTTTGTGATCCGTGCTCTTTGACTTACATAGGAGAAAAGTATCGTTTCCCACATCTGTGGAAATCCGTTTTTCGCTTGCACCCCGTGCCACCATTATATTTGCCTTAAATCAATACACCATATAATGGCATTGACCACGTTGAAAGATGACCTGTTGCAGGAGTTCAGGGAAGAGTGCATCATGATCAGGGAACAAATGGAGATGCTGGATCCATTAGGCACCGCCCTGCGCAAGCCCGCTGCACAACGGCTTATCAGCACCAGCACGCTTATTATTACCGAGATACTCTGTTATGCGCTGTTCCTCGGTGGCGTTGCATTTATGGTAATGATGCCGCAGATATACCCCTTTAATGTAGGCAATACCATTTACCATTCACATGACATAGGTAACAAACTGGGCAGTGTAAATGTCAACAACTTCCTGCTGGCGGGCTTTGGCATTACCGGCATTGCTGTAGTCCTGTTTCTGGTGATCGGTCGTATGGCCCGAGCCATCCGCCTGAAGAATGAAATACTGCACAGTGCGGGCAAAGACATCAAGGTTATCCTTGGTATGCACCTGGAGCGTATGGCAGCTATAGATACCATAGAGCAGCGCCACATGCTCAATGTGTCGGGCATCAGCATGCCTGCAGAAAAAAGCAAGGTAAAGATCAACGATGTAGCCAACCCCGGCTACGACGAGAATGAACAGGTTTCAGGCAATACCATTACCTGGAAGATGTAACCAATATTACTTTAGTGGTACAGGCTTGTAAAAGTAGCTGCTGTCGGGCTTATTGGTAGTACCATGTAATGAACCATTACTATCCACAAAATATGATGTGCCGGGAGCCTTATTGTATTGTATAGTAGTATAAGTTGGTTCGCTCGAATTAGCACATTGCCGTAACAGGTTTATCGTTACAATAACGGGAATAATAAAACGCAACCAGTTTATTCCAGCAGATGGCCGTTTTGCAGGCCGTGCGGTATAAGTACGCCTGGCATAAGTGTATGTATTGTACCCTGTGTTCTGGTAGGTAGTGCGGCTATATTCGCCTTGTTGCTGCCATTGCCGCATATGATCATACGCTGCCCTGCTCTGCTCGTTCCCTAGCGTTTCATACGCCTCTTGCAGCGCCATAAATTGAGCAGCAGCATCGGGAGACGGATTTCTGTCAGGGTGATATTTCAACGCCAGCTGGCGGTACGCAGTACGTATCTCTTTTTCCGTTGCTGTTTCGCTCACACCCAACGTCCGGTAATAATTCTTCATAGCCCGTTTTAAATATAGATAAAATGTGTTGTGCAGGATAAAAGCAATTAAATAGCCCACCAACTCAGCCAACAAAAAAACTGCCGCTCCAAAACAGAAGCGGCAGTTTTGTTATTGTATACAAGAAGGAATTACTTGCGTATCTCCATTTCTTTGATCAGGTTATCGGCGTGGCCCATCTTATCTATCAGGAACAGTACGTAGCGGATATCGCATACTATTGTCCTCTTGTACTTCTTATCAAAGGCTATATCACCGCTCATAGCTTCCCAGTTACCGTCAAATGCAGTGCCTATCAGCTCGCCATTGCCATTGATACAAGGGCTGCCTGAGTTACCGCCTGTGATGTCGTTGTTGGTAATAAAGCAGGTGTGCAGCTTACCATCAGCATCGGCATACTGGCCATAGTTCTTATCGTTATACAACCTTACCAGGTCGGCAGGTACATCAAAGTCTTCGTCACCTGCTTTGTATTTAGCCATCAGGCCGTCTATAGTGGTAAAGTAGTTGTAATGCACTGCATCCTGCGGATCGTAGCTCAGCACACTACCATAGGTAATACGCATAGTAGAGTTAGCGTCCGGGTAGAACATTTTGTCCTTCTTCCATACCATCATTTCGCGTACATACTCCTTAGCCAGCTCTGCCTTGCGATAAGAGAATGCTTCTACCTTAGGTGCATAGTTCTTGGTGTAATTGCTTACAAAGCTGTAGCTATACATAACAGCCGCATCTTTCTTAAGCGCCTCGAACGATGGAGCAGCTATAAAGGCATTGAACTTGTTAGAATCGGTAAAGAACGTATGTGAGAATACATAGTTGGTATACTCGCTGTATGAGCCTGGAGCAAAACCCTTTTCATCGTAAACGGTAACTGTTGTTTTCTTACCCTTCACCATTTTGGTAGTGGTAGTGCCCATACCCTTCATGATCACATTAGCATATACATCGGGCAGCTGGTCCTTGTTCACGTTCTGGTAGTACATTTTGTTCATTTCGGTGAACAGTTCTTTATCTGTACCCGGTTCATAATCTTTAAGGATCATACGGTATGCATTCTGCGCGGCAGTTGTGTACTTTTTCACGCTATCAGCATTTTGCGTAGCGTTCTTCTCGTAGTAGTCGTACAGGGGCTTCATAGCTGCGCCCATGCGTGCCATAGCACTGCTGCGGAAACACTCACCATAGTACACTGCATGCTTCGCATAAGGTGCATAATCTTCGTAAGCCAGTGCAAACTTGCTCATCAGGCCACCATCCATACCCGGGGTGTTCTTAGCCCAATCCAGGAATTTCTCTTCGTTCTTGCGCTTCTTGTCTACCACTTTCAGGCGCTTCAGCTGCTCTGTCTGGCCTATGTAGTACTTCCAGTAGTTGGCTATGCGGCTATACAGGCTGGTCAGCTGCAGGTACGTTTCCTTCTTCATGTCCATATGCTTCTTCATGATGTTGAGACGCAGGTCGCGGATAGCAACGATAGAAGGATTGGTAACATTGATAGACAGGTCTACACCATAGCTTACCTCGTAGCGGTTGGTACGGCCGGGATAACCGAATATCATAGCATAATCACCTTCCTGCACACCCTTTATAGATACAGGCAAATACTTTTTAGGGTGATAAGGCACATTGGCAGCATCATATGCATGCGGTTCGTTATCGGTACCTGCATATACGCGGAACATAGAGAAGTCTGCAGTATGGCGTGGCCACATCCAGTTGTCAATATCGCCACCATACTTACCCAGGCTACGCGGAGGATTGCCCACCAGGCGCACATCGGTGTACTTCTTGTATACCAACAGGAAGTACTGGTTACCGTTAAAGTATTCCTTTACATTGGCAACAAACTTGCCGCCCTTGCCTTCGCGGTCTTCTATCTTCTTGCGGATAGCGTCCCAGGCCTTGGTATACTCCTCGCCGTGGGTGCCTTCTACGGCCATCTTTACCTCGTCGGTAACATCTTCCATACGCTGCAGGAACAGGGCGGTAACACCACGTGCCGGCATTTCTTCCATGCGGCTGTGTGCCCAGAAACCGTTATCAAGCAGGTTGCGGTCTACGGTGCTCAGCTCTGCAATGGCATCATAACCACAGTGGTGGTTGGTAAGCAACAGCCCATCCGGAGAGATCATCTCGGCAGTGCAACCGCCGCCGAATTGTAGTATGGCATCCTTCATACTGCTATGGTTGATGCTGTACAGATCTTCCTTTGTGAGCTTTAAGCCAAGGCGCTGCATCTCATCGTAGTTTTTACCTATAAGCATCGGTATCCACATACCTTCATCGGCACGTGCACCAAACATGCTCAACGCGGCAGCTAATGCTAATAACGTTTTCTTCATTATTGGTCAATTAAAAATTTACGCAAATATAACCTGTGACAGCCATTTATTATAGAGGTAGAAAAGGGGGGATATTGGAGGTTCGGCCTACATTGGTAAGCTGTCATGGTGAGCCTGTCGAATCCATGATTTCGGTAATTGGTTTATTTAGCGGCCCATGTCCGTGCCATGGATTCGACAGGCTCACCATGACACTATGTAGAATTACCAATTACCAACCCAACTAAAAAAGGCCCCTTTCGGAGACCTTTCAATACAATTACTGACCGGGAGATGGCCCTTCTCCATTCGGTGGCGGTGGGCCATCTCCGGGAGGAGGTCCGTCAGGACCATCCGGACGTCCGCCCGGTGGAGGTCCCCCCGGCCCCATACCATCACCCTTAAAATGTGGCTGCTCAGGCATGCGGGTAAGCACATCTTTAATTATTTCATCAAATATTTTTTGCTGGTCGGCATTCAGCATTGCCCTTACCTGCCTGAAGTGGTTGTAGGTTTCCAGTTCTATCAGCCTATGATAATCACCCAATTGCGCACTAAGCTTATCTATTTGCTGTTGATCTGGGGCTGATGTATTGATAGTAGCAAAAAACTGCTCGCGTACAGCCTTCGCCAGTTTTTTAAGGCTGTCTATCCGGGCATGCTGATCGCTTGTTATTGCTTTGAATTTGGCTTGCTGTTCCTTGTTAAGGTTCAGCTTGTCATCATACTTCATAGGCCCGCCGCGATGACCTGCACCCGGCCCTATATTATATTGCACCTGTGTCTGCGGGCGAAACCACACCGTGGCTATCAGCGCCAGGTTGCAAACAACCAGCATTGCAGTCAGCCACTTCCACAAATTATTTCCTTTATTAGCTTCCATATCAGAAAGAAGTTTCCAGTTCAGATATCTGTTCGTCTACCATATTATACACTCCCTTGCCGGCTGCCTGTTGCCCACCTTTCCGGGTAGCATGGAATACTGAGGCAACATTAACGGCCAGCAGCAATATGGCGGCTGCGGCTGCAATACGCGGCAGCAAGCTGTACGTTTTAGTCACCTTGCCAGTGCGTATGCGGGCCATTACGCCATCGTACATACCGGCGGAGGCAGGTACACGCTGCATGCCATCCAGGCTGCCCATCACCTCATCTATCCACTTATCTTTTTCTGAACGATCCATTTTTTAAGTTAAATCAAAAGTTAAACCGTATAAGTGTCGTTTTCACCACACTATTCTATTTGACGGTACACTTTGGTTTTTCCTTCGTTTAAGCTGATATTTTTCAAAAACAGGGGTAAAACAAGCGCTAAACACGCGAACATTGGGTAAAAGGTAACAATTTGATGCATAAGGTATATCAGCCTGATGCTTACATTTGTATTGCATGCGCAAGGCCACAGCCATATTCTTCCTTGTTTACTACAGCCTGGGAACAGTATTGTTCCCTATGGGAGATATGTCTTACCTGAAAGACCTGCCGCAGATGTACAGTCATTGTGCAACAGAAGACCCTGACATTAATGCCTGCGACTTTGTGTTTGAGCACCTGCTGAACATACACGACGAGGACGATGCCGATGAAGAGCATGACAAGCCTCACCAAGCCATATACAGCCACGCCCCGGTACAAGTAGCAGCCACCGTTAATATCCGTTTCAAACCAATACCCGCAGTTACGCCCGTGCTGTGGTACGATAAAGCATCTTTCCCTTTAATGCCCGGCGATAACTATCGCATTGGGTTCCTCACCGATGTATTCCGCCCTCCGGCAATAGCGTAAGAATTTACTTCTTAAGCCGATGGATTGAAACCCATCACTGCTATAGCACGCCCTTTCAGGGCTTTACCATGTGCTTGTAGAGGTATTGAACTATATGCGGTTATAGCAGCATCGGGTTTCAACCCGATGGCTTAAGAACCCACGACAATCAACACGACAATTATTATTTTCAACTTAATTTAACTGAATATTCAATGAGAGCACTCATCATATACTGCGCAGCTATGCTATGCGCTACAATATCTATGGCACAAAAAACTAATGATGTGCCTGCTAATGTAAAAGCTGCATTTGCCAAAAACTACACTACCGCATCTAATGTAAAGTGGGAGAAAGAACATGGCAAGTACGAAGTATCGTTCAACAAAGGCACAGAACACATGTCTGTACTGTACAACTACAATGCAGTGGCCGAAGAGATGGAAACAGCCATCCCCGCAACCAAACTGCCTGGAAAGGCAAGAAAATACGCAGAAGCCAAAGGCAAGATTAAGGAAGCCGCTATTATTGAAAAATCTGACGGCAGCAAGGTGTATGAAGCAGAGGTAAACCATACTGACCTGCTATTCGACATGAACGGCAACTTCATTAAAGAGGTGCAGGAATAATCATCCATTTCATTTACAGGGTTCGGGGTAGCTTTGCTATCCCGAACCTTCCTTAAAAGAATCGATTAATGAAGTATATAATAATGCTTTGCTGCGCTGTTATGTGCCTATGCAAAGCAAACGGACAGACCGTATTTAAAATAAAAGTAGCAGACTCAGCCACCAAAGAACCGCTTATAGGGGTAACCATAAATGAAGCTGGCAAAACAAAGGGCATAACCGATGCAGCCGGGCTTGCTACTATACCCCTCGGAGCCGGCACACATAAATTGTCAATAAGCTATATTGGCTATACCATAAAGAATATCAGCCCCAGGCCAACAGACACACTGGTAACCGTGCTGCTGTCAGCCGATAATACCGCGCTCGAAGAACTGACCATCGTAGCATCGACCCGCGGCAAGCAAAATATAGAGAACAGCCCGCTGAAAGTAGAAGTATTGGGAGGGGAAGAACTGAGCGAAGAAGCCGGTATAAAGCCCGGCAACATAGCCAGCATACTGGGCGATGTAAGCGGCGTGCAGATACAGCAATCATCTGCCAATACAGCCAACAGCAATGTGCGCATACAGGGCTTACCGGGCCGGTATACCCAGATTGTGCGAGACGGTATGCCGTTGTACGACAACTTCTCCGGCGGCTTGGGCATCCTCAGCATCCCGCCGCTTGACCTGCGGCAGATAGAGCTCATCAAAGGCTCCGCATCTACCTTATATGGTGGTGGTGCAATTGCGGGCCTTATCAACCTGCTGTCGCGCAAACCAACTTTGCAGCAGGAGGCCGATGTATTGGTCAACTACTCTACCCTGTCAGAACTGAACATTAACAGTTTTGCCGCCCGCAGGTATAAAAAGATGGGCTACACATTGTTTGCAGGATACACTCAGCAAAACTTTAAAGATGTGAATGCCGATGGCCTGAGCGATGTACCAGAGTTGCACACCATCAACGTACACCCCAAACTATTCTTCTACCCTTCCGATAAAACCATCATTAGCCTGGGCTATTCCCTCACCGCTGACGACAGGAAAGGCGGTGATATGCGATTTTTCACCAACAACATAGTCGACTCCCAGTACTATCACGAAGGCATCCGTGGCGCCCGCAACCTGGGCGAATACAGCATAGATCATTTCTTTGCAGGTAATGCACACCTTACTGTAAAAGGATTGCTGAGCTTTGCCGACAGGACGAACGACTATACGAGCTACGCCCTGCATGCACAGCAGATCAATTATTACAACGAGGCATCTCTGTACAAACCCTACAAACATGCAGAACTGGTAGTGGGCATTAATGCCACCGGCGATCAGTTCCATAGCCCGGCTACCGATAGCACCATCATCCACTTCCTGTCCAACACCACTTACGGTGTCTTCGGCCAGTATACCTGGCACCCTTCTGAAAAAACAACCTTCGAAGGCGGACTGCGCATAGACCATCACAACCTGTATGGTTTCTTTCCCCTGCCACGGGTAGCTATGTTCCACCATATCAATGAACATTTCGGGCTGAGGGCAGGTTTTGGCATGGGGTATAAAACACCATATCCTTTTGCGCCGCAGGATTACGAAATGGACCAGCGCACCATCAAACTGCCCGGAGACTATGCAAAAGCAGAAAAGTCTTACGGTGCCAACCTGGAAGTGAATTACAAAAAAGACTGGGATAAAAAACACAGCCTTTTCATCAACCACGCGTTTTACTATACCCGCATCACAGACCCTGTTACTCCCATTTGGGATAATGGCTACTACTATATCGTCAACGTAAGTATACCTATATCCACTGCAGGCTTCGACACCTACATAAAGCTAAAGCTTGATGAACTGGAACTATATGGCGGCTACACCTTTACCGATGCCCGTAATGCCCTGTTCCCGAATGGCTATGTACCGCTTACCCCCAAACACAGGGCAGCATTTGTAGTAGCCTGGGAATTGGAAGAGAACTGGCGCCTGGGCCTGGAAGGCTCTTACACCGGTCCGCAGTATCGCTACTTTTCCGATAAAACACCGGGCTATACCTTCCTGGCCATTATGGTGCAGCGCAAACTGGGCAAGCATGTATTTATAGTGGCCAACTGCGAGAACCTGCTCGACTACCGCATGAGCAACGTTGAGTCGCTATACATAGGCACGCTAAAAGATCCACAGTTCAAACCACTTTGGGCACCAATTGATGGTACGGTGATCAATGTATCTTTAAGATGGAAATTGTAAATAACAGCCCGGCACAAACCGGGCTGTTCTATTTTCCAACAGTTTTTCAATTCATAGGCCTTTGCGCCCTTTGCGTGAAATTGAAGATTCCCTGTCGCGAGAGTTCAGCCGCAGGCGCTCTCGTGACGACACAAGTAAACGAGTCTCTGACTCGCCGAAGATGCCCATTACTATTTTTCTCACTAAACTTTAGATATTTGCAGTAACCACTTACACCAAAGATGTCTACAAGCAGAAAATTAAACCCCTTCTCCCGGCAGAATAATGACACCGGCTACCGGGCCTCCAGCGACCTGACCGGTCGGTTTATTAATAAAGATGGCACTTACAACCTGGAAAAAGAAGGCATGCCCTTCACCAGCAGGATGAGCATCTTTCACGACCTGTTGTACATCCCCACCTGGAAGTTCATCGCTATCATTCTCATTTTCTATGTCTGTGTCAACCTCGCGTTTACAACCATCTACTTCGTTATTTGCCCTACAGAACTGACTGGTGTATTGCCTGGCGACGATTGGCGGAAATTCAAAGAGCTGTTTTACTTCAGCGCACAAACGTTCACCACCGTTGGCTACGGCCGGGTAAACCCCACCGGCGATGTGGCCAATATACTGGCTATGCTCGAAGCGCTCACCGGCTTCCTCAGCCTGGCCATCGCAACTGGTCTTATCTATGGCCGTTTTTCCAGGCCGCGCAGTTACCTTGCTTTCAGCGAGCATGCAGTAGTAGCCCCGTATAAAGATATTACTGCGCTCATGTTCCGCTTTGCAGCGTATAAAGACAAACACGCCCTTACCGATGTAGAGATACGCGTAAATGTAGGCATGCAGGACAATGACACCCAGTTATACAAATATTTCTCGCTGGAGCTGGAACGGGATAAGGTAGAGAGTATGCCCATGAGCTGGACCGTAGTGCATCCCATCAACGAACAAAGTCCTTTTTATGGCTTTACCGAAGCCGACATGAAAAATGCTGACGTAGAATTATATGTCAACCTCCGTGGCTTTGATGAAGTATTCTCCAACATAGTGCAGCAGCGTACATCCTATACCTTCGGCGAGATACTCTTCAATCGCAAGTTCGTGCCCATGTATCGCGAAAGCGAGGACGGCAAGAAAACAATTCTAGAACTGCACAAGCTGAATATTCATAACGAGGTGGTGAAGAAGTAATAGTTCCCCTAAAAATACCCCAGATACTCATGTGCATGAGTACTGTATTCAAGGCTTATCTCGTCCCCTTCTTTAAATTGCTGATAGTCGGGCAATGAAACCTCTATGCTCAATTTAATGAATGAATCGATATAAAAGTGGTAGGTGTCGCTCGATGCCACGTACATCTTACGGGTAATATGGCTCAGCACTATCGTTTTCGATCTCTCCTTTATATCCAATTGCAGGTTGCGGAGGTTGAAGCGATACGAAACATAGGTAGCAATAGACGAGATAACAAGCAATATACCCGCAGCTACAAAAAATTTGGGATAAGAAAAAGCATTGGGCGCACCATCTGCCACCCTGTACCATGCGGCAACATACGGCACAATAAAGCTCACCACCATCAGCATAGAGAACACCTTATAATACAAACCTCTCTCCTTGGCTTCCTTACGGACAAGAAAGTCCAGTTCGCCGGAGGAGAGAGGTTCTATATAATATTTAAGCGCCTGCGTCATGCCTGCTGCATTATAAAACTGTATTTATTCTTAGCCGTACACTGCCAAATGTTTCTCAGCTATGTACTGCATAAAATAGCCTGTATTCAGTCTTTCCCCGGTCACCCGCTCACACAACTCTTCCGATGTGTATTGACGACCGTATTGATGAATATGCTCCCGCAGCCATTGCAGCAGCGGGCCCATTTCACCTTTCGCCAACTGCTCATCCAGCCCTGCTATATCCTTATGCGCCTGCGTAAAGAATTGTGCTGCATAAAAGCTGCCCAGGCTGTAGGTAGGAAAGTAGCCAAAGCTGCCATGGCTCCAGTGTACATCCTGCAGTATGCCTTTCACATCATCCGGCGGCGTTACGCCCAGGTATTTTTCGTACATGCTGTTCCATACCTGCGGTAGTGTTTCAGGGTCCACTGTTCCTTCCATCAGTCCCTTTTCTATTTCATAACGTATCATTACATGAAAATGATAGGTCACTTCATCAGCTTCTGTGCGGATAAGCGAAGGTTCTACCCGGTTCATCGCCTTAAAGAACTCGTCAACCGATGTATCCTTCAGTTGTTCCGGGAAGTATTGTTGCAGCACGGGATAAAAGTACTGCCACATGCTCCGCCCCCGGCCTACGCAGTTCTCCCACAACCGCGATTGTGATTCATGTATACCCAGCGATGCTGCCGCACCCAGCGGCAGGCCATATTGGTCCTCCGGCAGGCCCTGCTCATAAAGTGCATGCCCCCCTTCATGTATCGTACTCCATAAAAGCGATGCATAATTATGCTCATCTACGCGCGTAGTAATGCGCACATCGCTGCTGGCAAATGATGTAGTGAACGGGTGCTCGGCATAGTCCTGCCTGCCCGCCTCCATATCATAGCCCATCTGTTTCAGCACATCAACAGAAAAATCCCACTGCTGTTGTTTAGGGAAATGCCGGTGGAAACAATCGTTGCTCACCTGCGGCGCCGCTTGTATGCGGGCCAGTATGTCCGGCAATTCCGTCTTCACTTTAGCAAATACAGCATCCAGCATAGCCACTGTAACGCCGGGTTCGTAATCGTCCAGCAGGGCATCGTACGGATGATCCGTATAACCATAAAGCCTCGCCTGTTCCTGTTTCAGCGCTATCATCTTCTTTAGCGATGGGGCAAAAATGCTGTAGTCCCTGTTTTTTCGCGCGGCTATCCATGCATTAAAGCATTCGCTGGTTTGCTTAGACATTGCCTCAACAAACGTAGACGGCAGCTTTTTATTTTTATTGTAGTCTTTAAGGCTCAGTGCCACATTGGCCTTTTGTCTTTCGTCAAGGTCATCCCTGTGGTTCAGTTCTTTCAGTATCCGCTCCAGCCGTTCGCTGGTCAGTATATCATGTGCCTGGCTTGCCAGCGTGGCCAGCTGCCGGCCGCGTGCTTCCGCACCCTTCGGTGGCATATAGGTTTCCTGGTCCCATTCCAGCACTGCCGATGCACTGTGCAGGTCGGCCGCCTTTTGCAGTAGAAGAGTATATTCTGTATATAATTCCTGTGTCGTCATTCGTTGTATTATCGCTTAATATTGCATTGGCTATTAAGCAGTTATATGATCTAGTCTCTCTACCTTGTTAATGCCATCCAGCGCAGCAAGGGCGGTGCACAGCCTGTTAAATTCTTCCCTGTCGTGCACATATACGGTAATGGTACCTTCAAAAATACCATCGTTGCTGTCTATGCTCAGCGATCGCATGTTCACCTTCAGGTCGCCCGATATTATGTTGGTTATCTTCTGTATCACACCCACATCGTCCAGCCCCACTATACGTACACCGGTAAGGAAAGATATCTCCTTATTCTTGGCCCACTTGGTTTTTATGATCCTGTGCCCGTAGTTGGCCAGCAGCTTGGCTGCATTCGGGCAATCGGTTCGGTGTATCGTCAACCCTTCGCCTGACATAAAGCCGAATACATTATCACCCGGTATTGGTTGGCAGCAGTTGGCCAGTTTATATTGTATCTTGTCCGCACTGTCGCCAAATATCACCACTTCTCCCTTGGCAGGTAGTGCCTTCTTCAGGTCGCCCTCAGTCATCAGGCCCATATCGGTGCCCTTCTGTTCTTTCGCTGGTTGTAGCAGCTTCTCGCCATGCTTACTGAACAGCTTCAGTTCACCAAGGTCTATAGAGCCCACTGCCACTGCATAAAACAGTTCAAACTGGGTAAGCCTTTTAAAATGTGCACAAAGCTCATTCAGGTTAAAGTGCGACATAGGCACACCCACCTGCTCCAGCTTTTTGCGCAGCAGGTTCTTGCCGTCTTCCGCCACCTTGCGGCGCTGCTCCTTAAAGTAGCTTTTTATCTTGCTCTTGGCCTTGGCTGTAACCAGGAACGACAACCATTCTTCCGATGGCTTCTGTTTCGATGAGGTGATCACTTCCACCTGGTCGCCGCTGTTTATCTTATGGCTCAGTGGCACCAGCTTGTAGTTCACCTTCGCCCCTATCGACTTCATACCCAGTTCTGAGTGGATATCGAAAGCAAAGTCAAGCGCAGTAGCACCCTTGGGCAATACACGCATATCACCCTTAGGTGTATAGATATAGATCTCCTCGGTAAACAGGTCCAGCTTAAAGTCCTGCAGGAAGTCTATCGTATCAGTATCCGGGTTGCTCAGTATCTCGCTCAGGTGCACCAGGAAGCTATCCAGCTTGCTCTCCTGCTGCGATGGTGCACCCTCCTTATACTTCCAGTGTGCGGCAAGGCCCTTCTCTGCTATTTCATTCATTCTGGCCGATCGTATCTGCACCTCCACCCAACGGCCACCAGGGCCCATCACTGTAGTATGCAATGCCTCGTAGCCATTACCCTTAGGCACGCTTATCCAGTCGCGCAGGCGCTCTGTGCTGGGGTGATAGATATTGGTAACTACCGAGTAAGCTTTCCAGCAATCGTCCTTTTCTTTTTCTATCGGCGATTTCAGGATAATGCGGATAGCAAACAGGTCATACACCTCGTCGAAAGAGACATGCTTGGTCCGCATCTTATTGTATATAGAATTGATCGCCTTAGGTCGGCCATATATCTCAAATTCCAGGCCCTGTGCGGTCAGCAGATCGCGTATAGGCTTAATAAATTCATTAATGTAGCGGGTGCGGTCCCTGCGCGTTTCCTTCAGGTTGCGGGCTATCTCAGTGTATATCTCCGGCTGTGTATACTTCATAGCCAGGTCTTCCATTTCCGACTTTATTTCGTACAAGCCCAGCCTGTGTGCCAGCGGCGAATAGATATACGTGGTTTCCGATGATATCTTAAGCTGCTTCTCCCTGTTCATGCTCTCCAGGGTACGCATATTGTGCAGCCTGTCAGCCAGCTTTATCAATATCACCCTCGGGTCTTCCACCAGCGTCAGCAGTATCTTCCTGAAGTTCTCGGCTTGCAGTGTAGAGTCGCCCTTTATATCTACAACGTTCGATATTTTGGTAAGCCCGTCTATGATCTTGGCTATCGTTTTACCGAATTCCCGCTCTATATCCTCCAGCGATATCTCGGTATCCTCTACAGTATCGTGCAGCAGGGCGCATATGGCAGATGTTACCCCAAGGCCTATTTCCTCTACCACAATACGCGCTACCGCCAGCGGATGGAAGATGTAAGGCTCCCCCGATTTACGGCGGGTATGCCTGTGCGCATCTACCGCCATTTCAAAAGCCTGGCGCAGGCGCTGCTTGTCACCTTTTTTTATCCTTTCCTTTAGTGCACGCAGTAAAGCACGGTATTCCCTTAGAATAAGTTTATTTTCTTCTTCACCGGTAAGATTGTATTCCGATGATACAATGTTATTCATAGCCCTAATTTACTTAAAAAAGCTGATGGCGGCAATAATTGATAACCTATACTATAATAGTCATCTTTATTGTCTTACTGGGAAGTACAAAGAGAATGCTGCACCAACATTAAGCTCTCCATTAGCAAGAATAAAACCTTTGTGATTTTGCATGATCTTCCTGCATAATGCCAGTCCTACGCCCGACCCTTCGTATTCCGATTGGCTGTGCAATCTTGAGAATACTTTAAATATAGATTCATTGTAAGTATTATCAAAGCCTATACCATTGTCCTGTATCACCACCCTATAGTATTCATCCTTCTCCTCCGGCAGCGTAATGGGTTTCATATCTGAAGAAACACTGATCACCGAAGGCACATCTTTGCGGGCAAACTTCAGTGCATTATAGATAAGATTAACAAAGAGCTGTTTTAAAAGCACCGGTATCCCGTCTATCTCAGGCAGCTGGCCAATGGTCAGGGTAGCGCCCTGCTCCTGCAGATCATCTTTCACTTCATCGGCTACCAGGTGCAACACCGCATCCAGGCGAATGTGCTCATATATGGTGCTGGCGTGGCGCACCTTGTTATACATGGTAATGTCGGTTAGCAATTGCTGCATTTTATGTGCCGACCTCGTCACCTTCTTTAGCGAGTTAACAGCCGTCTCAGACAATGCCCTTTGCTCCTTATCCAGTATTTTCGATGAGAACAATTGTATTTTCCTAAGCGGCTCTTTCAGGTCATGAGAGCTGATCCAGTTAATATTCTCCAGTTCGGCATTGGCTTCCTGCAGCTGGCGGGTCAGTTCACGTTGCTTCCGCTCTTCCTCGGTAATAAGTATTAGGGTAATATGCTTTTGCAAGGCATGCACATACGTTTCAGTAGCCACCAGCTCAGGATTGGTCCATTCACGGCTCTGGTATTGCAGTTTTTGCTTCCACAGGCGGAAAGAATTCCTGGGCGACAGTCCCTTTTCAGTTTTCAGTATAGCATTATCCGGATCACCGCCCCAATGCACTTCTTCCAGCGTTTCGGGGGCAAACCATATAATGCCGTCGTTCTGTAGCCCGCTCAGCGAATAGTATAAGATGCCGGCGCCTGTTGACGAGAATTGTTTGGCCGGCTCATATACATCAGCTAATCGTGATGTATAAAATTTATCGCCCTTCTTGTGTTTGTTCAACCAGCCCATCAGGGCCATTACCTCTTCGTCGGGCGGTATATTGCCGTATTTAAAGATGCTACCTTCTATTAATATGGCCACCCCACCCGCATGGCATAGCGATAACAATGCAGGATTCGATGTAATGGTACGGAACGACTCTATTTCCGGCAGCGGTGCATTGTCCAGCAATTGCTCCAGCGATGAGTTGATCTCTGCCGCCATCCTATATTCCTCGTTCAGCTGCCTTACCTGTATCTGCGATGTAAGGAAATGCCCCTGCATTTGTGCGGCTATGCGCGAATACAGCGGCACGTACTTAGGCGAATAGTGGTGGCAGGTGATTAATCCCCACAGCCTGCCCTCGTGTATCAGCGAAATGGTCAGTGTACCGCCCACGCCCATATTGCTCAGGTATTCCACGTGTATAGGCGATACGCTGCGCAGGTAAGATTTACTTAGGTCCAGGTTCTTGCCCGGCACATCGTCAATAGTATAAATGGGTACAGGTGTGTAACCAATGTCCACTATTATGCGCATCAGGTTGGTAAGGTACAGTTGTCTTGCCTGCACCGGTATATCGGTATGCGGGTAATGCAGGCCAAGGAATGGTTCTATACCATCTACCTTGCTCTCTGCAAACACTTCCCCGTTATAGTCTTTATCAAAACGATACACCATCACGCGGTCATACCCGGTAATGGCCCTTGTCTGGTCAGCTACCCTGCTGCATAGTTCCTTTAGGGTTGCCGATTGCTCCATGTAGCCAACAAACTGCATGGTTTGGTTGTAGATATCATTGGCATTCACCACCGCCTTATCCTGTGGTTCAAACTCACACACATACATACCATTAGCCTTATGTGGGCTGCACAGCCACTCCGTGCCATTCAACATCAGCAGCAGCGGTGGGTTTATCCTGTTAACCGGCAGTTGCAGGTGCGCCAGCAATTTATTCAGCGGCTCCTCGCCAAATACCTCGCTGAAGGTGCGCGACAGGCACTGCTCGTAAGTAATGCCAGTAAAGTCTTTAATGTTGCCGCTGCAAAAATCTATTACAAGATTGTCGGCCCTTATAGCCAGCAAAAAGCCGTGTGGCTGTATACTGCCCGGTATATGTATGGGTTCCTGGTCACAGTTGGTCAGGTTTACCAGGTCTCTGTTTACAATATCTTTTATCTGCATACAGTATTGCCAGAAAAATAATGTTCAATTTGTTCAAAAGCGTCGGTAGCACCGCTTATCATATCATCCGCATCAGTTGCGTTCGTCGCCTGTTGTCCCATTGCAGTCAAAAATGCTTTCCACCGGGGCCCGGTTTCCGTTCCATAACCGGTAAAAAAGCGCACACCTCCCGTATTGTCATTCAATGCCAGCACTTTCTTTACATGCTGCAGTATCATCCTGCCCCCAAGTGTCGATCCTTCCATTACGTACATATGGCCCAGTGCCCGCGCTTCTGATTTTGTTGCTCCGCTAAATCCTTCAAAAGCCCCCGGCCTGGCAACTTCTCCCGTGCCACTCAAAACAGCGATATCATCATCTATTAATGCCAGTTTCCTGCGGCTTTCTACATCTGTTAATACCTCACCCACCATCGGGAAAACATGCTGTTCACTCCAGGCTATCACCTCCCGCATATGCACCAGGTAATTTATATACGTAGCAAGGGTCAGATTGTCTTGCATCAGGGCCCTGGAAAGCGGTGTATTTTCCAGCCGCTGGTGCATGGGGCCTGTAGCAGCTCTTAGTCTATCTATAAAATCAGCGTTAGCTGTATCTTGCATGCGCTCGTCCACCATCACTAGTTACTGTATACATATGCTGCCCCTGGCGAAAAAGTCTCCCAGTTTATAGTAAGCAGTTCCCTCAAAATTTGTTTCAGCTCATTATAGTCATCGGGCTTGCGCACATATAGCGTAGCACCCAGCTGCCGCGTCCTGGAGATAGCATCATCATCTCCCGAAGTAGAAAAGATAATAACAGGCAGATCTCTGAACCGCTCGCTCTGTCTTATTTCCTTCAAAACGTCAAATCCGTTTTTCACCGGCATATTCAGGTCCAGGAATATCACATGCGGGCGTGGTGGAGGGTTCTTCAGCAGCTGCATCAATTCATCCCCATTGTTCTGGGTAAAAATGAAGATATCTTCATTTATCTCGTTCATCACTTCTCGGAAAACTTCCTGGTCGTCCAGGTCGTCATCGGCATAGAAGATATTATATAAATTATCAGTATCCATATACTACACACGGCCAAATAACATTATGCCAACTGCTAAAATATGGGCTTTATAATACGGCTACTAATATTATTTTAACACTTTAACTGTAAACACACTTTCAATAAAATAGATATGACACTTCAAAAAATATTACGGGATTACCCGCATAGCCTATTTTCAACTCTGATGAAACATTTCACTCATCAGTGCGTATAGTTCCGGATGTGCTGCCGCCAGCTTCTCAGGGCGCTCAAAAAAATATTCAGATGCAACAGCAAAAAACTCTGCATCGCTGGTAGCACCATAAATATTGATGTCAGGATTTTTCTTCTGTTTCATTATAGCCATCTGTTTATGCATCTCTTTCATCCATGGCAGCAGGTGTGGCCTCTGTAAAAGATATTCAGGCACACCATCCACAGCGCCGTCAGCTTTGTCTATCAGGTGCACAAACTCATGTATCGCCGTATTATGCCCATCCGTAGCATTGGCAAAAGACGACCGAAGCGATGGCAGCGACATGATCATCACCCGGTGCATAGCCCCATCCCCCACCATACCCAGCACGTTCCGCTCTTCACCATCGGTTTCAAATTTCTTATTGAACGAGCCTTTATACAACAGTACTTCAGATATATTCCTGTACTTCCAATCCGGGAACGCAAATATGGGTATGATAGCACCCGCTGCTACCAGCACCCGGTCGGCAGGCGTTATATCCACTTCTATACCTCGCACAGCCACGTCGCCTAAAAACTGCCGTACCCGCTCGGCAAACAATTGCCTCCTATCCTCGTCAAGCGCCTTGTAAAAGGCCACCTTGGCTAGTAACAGCGCCTCGGTATCCTCTGGTACAATATGATTATTGCCTTTATTCTTACTGGCAAAGTAAAAGAAACTGCCGGTAAACAATATAAATACCATCGCCACTACAAACACTGCTGTCATAAAGTAAATATCGTTTTTAATGGATTACCAGCATAAAATCGTACCAACTATGGTTTTGGCATGGTTTTGACCATCATGCTTTTAGCATAACACAAAACCACTCAACATACATGCTGTCTATAACCGAACGACTTAAGCGGTATAATACCGGGCTGCTGCCCGATATGCTGCAGATAAAATACAAACTGATGGCCGAAAATGTATTCCGTTTCTATCGGGGTACCTGCCATTTATTTTACGAAGACCTCGCAAAAGCAAAGTTGCCCGATGCCCCCGCAGCCTGGATATGTGGCGACCTCCACCTAGAGAACTTTGGTAGTTACAAGGCCGATAACCGCCTTGTCCACTTCGACCTCAACGATTTCGATGAAGCCATCCTTGCACCCTGCTCGTGGGAACTGGCTCGCATAGTATGCAGTATCATCATAGCATTCCGGCAATTAAAAATAGAGGAAAAGAAAGCCACCAACATGGCTCAGCTATTCCTTAAAACATATGCAAACACACTTTGCAAAGGCAAGGCCCTGTATATAGAAACTAAAACCGCCACGGGCATTGTTAAAACGTTCCTGAAGCGCGCCGCCAGTAAAAAGCGGAAACGGCTCCTCCACAAACGGACCAACATCAGCAAGAACCAGCTGACCATAATGATGGAACATCCCAGGCATATGGATATTGAAGACGAACTGAAACGCAGGCTGACAGATCATATACAAGACTGGATCACCAACAGTAACGATGGTCCTTACAATTTCGAAGTGTGCGATGCCGCCTTCAGGTTGGCAGGTACCGGAAGCGTAGGCCTTAAGCGGTATGCCTTCCTTTTAAAAAGTCGCCGTGTGCCCGGTAAATATTTGCTGGTAGAAATGAAACAGGCACGCAGTTCTTGCCTTACGCCTTTTGTAAAAGTGCAACAACCGGCCTGGGAACATGAAGCAGAACGCATAGTAGCCATACAGCAGCGCATGCAGAACATCCCTCCTGCCCTGCTCACCTACACCGTATTCGATGATGAACCCTACCTCATCCAGGAAATGCAGCCCGTAAAAGACAGCATCAATTTCGGCCTGATCAAAGACCGTTACCGCGATATTTACCAGGTCATCTACGATATGGCCGTGCTTACAGCTTCGTCCCAGCTACGCAGCAGCGGCCGCCAGGGCTCAGCCATAGCCGATGAACTGATAGCGTTCGGCTGCGATACCACGTGGCAGCAAAGCATACTCGACTACGCTGCCAAATACGCTGATACCATGCAGCTATACTACAAAGAGTTCCGCGAAGCCAAAAGAAAAAAAGCTTTTAAAATAAAATAGCCCGCATTAGCGGGCTATTTCTATTCTCAGTTTCTTGTTCTTTATCTTCTGGTCTTTTATGGCCGCCAGTGTGGTGTTGGCCCTGCTCTTCCTTATAGCAGCAAACGAGAAGAAGTCCTTCACTTCTATTAGCCCTATATCCTCTTTCTTCAGCCCGCCTTTCTGTGCCAGGAAGCCTACTATATCTATTTTATTGATCTTATCCTTTTTCCCACCCGATATAAATAGTGTGGTCCACTTGGGCTTTTCAGGTATCACGGTATTTTCAGGCAGTATCATCTCCTCAATGTCTGCAGACACATAAGGCGGCAGATACTCGCCGGGGCCTATCATCAATATCGCCGTGCCCGATGCATCCATCCTTGCAGTACGGCCATTGCGGTGGGTATAAGACTCTTCAGTATGCGGCAACTGGTAGTGTATAATATTACGCACATGTGCTATATCCAGCCCGCGCGATGCCAGGTCGGTCGTCACTAGCACGTTCACAGTTCCGTTCCTGAACTTACATATCGCACTATCCCTTTCCTGCTGCTCCATCGCACCATGATAGTACTCATTCACTATACCCTTGGCATGCAACAACTGGCTGGCGCGCTCCACTGCCTCCCTGTGATTGCAGAACACTATCGATGGCCGACCACTGGCTACGCACAGTATCCTGAACAAAGTATCAGTTTTATCCGGGCCATCTACCAACACTTTCTTTATCGTCAGCCTGTCGTTCTTACTATCTTCCTCTGTAAGAAAGTTCAGCTTCACAGGTGCTGCCATACCTACAAAATCAGGTATCTCTACCGCCTCCGTCGCCGATGTCAGCATACGCCTTTTTATATGCTTCAGCGATGCTATGATAAACGACATCTCATCATGAAAACCCAACTCCAGCGATTTGTCAAACTCATCCAGCACCAGCGTGGTTATGGCATCAACAGTAATATTACCGCGCCTTATATGGTCGGCCAGTCGTCCCGGTGTACCTATAATAATAGCCGGTGGTTGCACAAGGTTGTTCTCTTCCGTTTCCCGCAGGTGCCCGCCATAGCAGCAGGTAACCTTATACCCCGTGCGCATACTGCGGAACACATCCTCTATCTGCAATGCCAGCTCGCGCGATGGCACTATTACGAGCGCTTGTGTTTGTTTATTATTAATATCCAATTGCTCAAGCACAGGCAACAAGAAGCCCAGGGTCTTACCCGACCCCGTTGCAGATAACAATATAACGTTGTTATTGTCCCTGAATGCTTCGCCCGATGCCACCTGCATAGGGTTAAGTGCCTCTATACCCAGGTTACCCAGTATTTCGGAAATATTAAGTGTATTTGTTTGCATTACGCCGCAAAAGTACACCCAAATAACTTGTTAGGGTAAAGTAATGCTGTCAGCCCGGGCCAAAATGGTGCTAATCTTCCTTAAAGCGACGCTTTATCGTGCCTTTAATCTCGCGGAAACAGATAATGGCATACCAGCCGGTTAGCACCCCGCCCGCTATCAAAAGGCTGAAATCGTATACCCCGTTACGGGCTATCAGGCTTAGGTCATGGTCCTGGAAGTATTTCTCTTTAACAGAAGACTTTATGTAGGCATATACCGCTCCCCACAATCCCATGGCAATAAGGAACAGTATGCGCTCGGTCTTCAGCTTCCGCCTGAAATGCGTGAAGAAATTGTAGATGATACTGAACATCTGCCACAGCAGCAGCACAAAAAAGATGATCTTATAGCTATCTCCCGCAGTATCCAGTGAATAAATGAACGATACAAGCAACAACGCTTGTACAATAGGATCTATGGTCTTAATGACTCTGACATTGTCAAAACCTTTATCTCTGCTCATGTATATTATAAAGGTAGAAAAACAAGCGCATTGTTTAATCCGTCATTGTAATATTTTTACACCATGAAAGCAATGATATTCGCAGCAGGCCTGGGTACCAGGTTAAAACCATTTACTGAAAATGCACCCAAGGCACTCGCAATGGTCAACGGTAAAACGCTGCTCGAGAAAAGCATCCTGTACCTGCAGCACTATGGTATAACCGATGTCATTGTAAACGTCCATCATTTTGCTGATATGATTGAGCAGGTAATAACAGACAATAATGGCTTTGGCAGCACCATTTCCATATCCGACGAGCGCAGCAAGGTGCTGGAAACCGGTGGCGGCCTGCAACACGCAGCATGGTACTTTGGCAAAACCGACCCGTTTGTGGTAATGAATGTAGATGTACTCACCAACCTCGCGCTAGATAAACTCATTGCCAGCCACATGGCCGGAGACGCACTCGCCACCTTAGCCGTAATGAAACGCGACTCCTCACGCGAATTGTTGTTTGATGAGCATATGTACCTCTGCGGCTGGCGCAACAATGCCACCGGAGAGCTAAAAGAAGCACGCACATACAGCAATCCATCCGGCTATGCCTTCAGCGGCATACAGGTAATCTCCCCGGCTATATTCAATGATTCACCATTCGAGGATAAATTCTCCCTTATAGACCTTTACCTCCACACCGCACGCACAAAGTCTGTAAAAGGCTACGATCACACAGGCGGTGTGTTTATAGATGTGGGCAAGCCCGAAAGCCTGGCAAAAGCAGCATCATTATTTATTTGATCTCCACCTTGTCGCCGTAAAAAGCCGCCTGTTTGTTGGTCAGCAGATCAAGCATCATTTTCACACGCGCCAGTCGCTCCCTTACCTCAAAGCCTATATCAAAAGCGCCATCTTCGGCAACGTAGCCAACTGTAGCCAGTTGCTTGTTATTGGCTATATATATAGCACGCTCATCATGAAACCGCTGCGAAATGATGGTGAAGCTCTTCTGTCCAAAAATATCCCTGCAGCGCAATATGCTGTCCAGCGTCCTTAGCCCGGCATAGTCAAACAATATCCGCTTTTCCGGCACTCCCTGCGCCATCAGGTCGCGCTTCATTAACAGGGGTTCGTTATAGTACTGGGTACTGTTGTCGCCGCTCACTATTATATAGTCTATCTTGCCAGCCATATACAGCCGCACTGCAGCGTCTATCCTGTTCTGGTAATATGGATTAATGATGTTCCTGGCCTTATCCATATACTTGGCAGTGCCCAGTAACAGCCCCACCTTATTCTTCGGTATGTCCGCTACTTCGGTATATATCTGCCCCCGTGTTGCCCGCCCCACCACGTAGTTTATCGTCAGCACTGTGGCCAGTGTCAGCAATAATAGCACTATCAATATGTTACGTAGTTTGCGCAAGGAATTCTTAAAAAGTGCGGAAAGTTATAAAAAAAGCTCCTGGTTTTCCGCCATTCACCATTATTAGTTATACTCTTTTTATGCAGGTAAATAAGGGAATAAACATGTTTCTGACAACAAATATATCACCTCATATATTTCATTCTTACTCCTATCATTTTTCAAACCAAACGACTATATTTGTCACTTCACATTTTTTAACATTAATTTCAGAATATGAGTTCATTGTTTTACCTGGTGCCGGGATTTGGTGTCCTGGCTTTGTTGTACACATTCATGAAGAGTGCCTGGGTAAGTAAGCAGGACGCCGGCAACGATCGCATGAAGGAGATCTCTGGTTACATTGCCGAAGGTGCTATGGCATTTCTAAAGGCAGAGTACAAGATCCTTACTTATTTCGTTATTATAGCCGGTTTGCTCCTCGGTATCATGGGCGCAACTAATCCTAAGTCCAGCCCTATGATCGCTGGCGCTTTCGTTATCGGCGCATTCTTCAGCGCCCTGGCCGGCTTTATCGGCATGCGCATAGCTACTAAAGCTAACGTTCGTACCACAGAAGCAGCTAAAACAAGTCTTTCTAAAGCATTAAATGTTTCTTTTGGTGGTGGTTCTGTAATGGGCCTCGGCGTTGCCGGTCTGGCTGTTCTCGGCCTCGGCAGCCTGTTCATCATACTCAAAATGATATTCGCACCAAACGCGGCCGTTAACAGCGAAGAAATGGAGCGCACTATCGAGGTGCTCACCGGCTTCTCCCTTGGCGCAGAAAGCATCGCGCTGTTTGCCCGTGTGGGTGGTGGTATCTATACCAAGGCTGCCGACGTAGGCGCTGACCTGGTTGGTAAGGTAGAAGCAGGTATCCCTGAAGATGATCCGCGCAACCCTGCTACCATTGCCGATAACGTAGGCGACAACGTGGGCGACGTTGCCGGTATGGGTGCCGACCTTTTCGGTTCTTATGTAGCTACTGTACTGGCTACCATGGTGCTCGGCCGCGAAACAACATCAATGGGCGACAACTTCGGTGGCTTTGCACCAATACTACTGCCAATGCTCATAGCTGGTGTAGGTATCATACTGTCTATCATTGGTACCCTGTTCGTTAAGATATCAGACAACACCGGCAATAGCACATCTGCTGTGCAGAAGGCGCTCAACATGGGCAACTGGGGTTCTATCGTGCTTACAGCTATCACTTGCTACTTCCTTGTAAACTACATCCTGCCCGATTCTATGACCCTGCGCGGTACTACTTTCACTAAAATGGAAGTGTTCTACGCTATTATGGTAGGCCTTGTTGTAGGTACATTAATGAGTATCATTACCGAATACTATACCGCTATGGGTAAACGCCCGGTTATGAGCATCATCCGCCAGTCGTCCACAGGTCACGCCACTAATATCATCGGTGGTCTGGCTATCGGTATGGAGTCTACCTTCCTGCCTATCCTGGTATTGGCTGGTGGTATCTGGGGTTCTTACGCATGTGCAGGTCTTTACGGTGTGGCTATCGCTGCTGCCGGCATGATGGCTACTACAGCTATGCAGCTTGCTATCGATGCCTTCGGTCCTATTGCAGATAACGCCGGCGGTATTGCCGAAATGTGCGAACTGCCTAAAGAGGTACGTGAAAGAACCGATATCCTAGATGCCGTAGGTAACACTACCGCTGCTACAGGTAAAGGATTCGCTATCGCTTCTGCTGCCCTTACAGCCCTGGCACTGTTCGCCGCCTTCGTAGGTGTCGCAGGCATCAGCGGTATCGATATCTATAAGGCAAATGTGCTGGCATGTCTCTTTGTAGGTGGCATGATACCATTCATTTTCTCTTCATTCGCTATCCGCGCCGTGGGCGAAGCAGCCATGAGCATGGTAGAAGAAGTGCGCCGCCAGTTCCGTACCATCCCTGGCATCATGGAAGGTACAGGCAAGCCGGAGTACGACAAATGTGTGGCCATCTCTACAGAAGCTTCTATCAGGAAGATGATCCTGCCGGGCGCTATCGCTATCATATCGCCGCTGGTTATCGGCTTTATGCCAGGCCTGGGTGCCGAGGCACTGGGTGGCTTCCTCGCTGGTGCTACCGTTAGTGGCGTACTGATGGGTATGTTCCAGAACAACGCTGGTGGTGCATGGGATAACGCTAAAAAATCATTCGAGAAAGGCGTTGAGATCAACGGACAGATCTACTACAAAAAATCTGAACCACACAAAGCATCAGTAACAGGCGATACAGTGGGCGATCCGTTCAAAGATACATCTGGTCCATCTATGAACATCCTCATCAAGCTGATGTCTATCGTTGCACTGGTTATCGCGCCAACCATCGCTAACCTTAACCACGGCACCGCTAAAAACGAGCCTGCAAAAAAAGAAGTAAAAACAGCAACAGCAGCACCCGTTTCAAAAACCGCTGCCAGCATGCGCTAAAGACAATAATAAATATACCCCTTTGCGAAACGCCTGTAAATACACAGGCGTTTCTTTATTTATATACCGATGCCCAAATAAAAGCGCTACTGTCCTGTCTTCATTCAGCTGCCATAGCTTTTGCGAAGGCCGCAGACTGCCAGCCCACATCGGGGCGTATTCGCTTCCGATGCACTCATAAAAGCGCTGCTGTCCTGTCTTCTTTCAGCTGCCATAGCTTTTGCAAAGGCTGCTGACTGACAGCCCACATCGGAACGTATTCACTTTCCGATCCCCTCACAAAAGCGCCGCTGTCCTGTCTTCAGACTGACAGCCCACAAGCGGACGTATTCGCTTTCCGATGCACTCATAAAAGAGCCGCTGGCCTGTCTTCAGACTGACAGCCCACAAGCGGACGTATTCGCTTTCCGATGCACTCATAAAAGAGCCGCTGGCCTGTCTTCAGACTGACAGCCCACAAGCGGACGTATTCGTTTTCGAAACAGCCCACCACAAAGAATCCTGACAATCCTTTATCCTTCAAATCATGGTTCGGACTTCGACGCATTATCATAGCAATCAACTTCAAAAGTCCCCCAACCCCACCTTTCTTTCCCACAACAACCACAACTCACCCGAATTACCATAAATTTGACCCACAATAAACAACTTAAATGATCATTACCTTTTTAATAATTGCCGTTACCGCGCTCATCAGCATATATGCATTCAGTAACCAGTCACTCATACAAAAACTGATACTATACCCGGTGGTAATGAAAAAACCATCAGAATACTACAGGCTCGTGACCTCCGGCTTCATACATGCCGACTGGAATCATCTGATCGTGAACATGTTCACCCTGTATTTCTTTGGCCGCACTACTGAACTGATCCTCGGAGAGATCTACGGCGAACTTGGTTCACTATTATACGTAATATTCTACGTTTCAGCTATAGCCGCGGCTTCTGCACCATCCGTCATTAAACATAAAGACAATGGCCGTTATGCTGCTCTGGGCGCCAGCGGCGGAGTATCAGCAGTACTGTTTTTTGTTATTTACTATTCACCATGGTCGCGCATACTGGTATACTTTATACCTATGCCAGCTATAGTTTATGCCATACTATACACTGCTTACTCCTACTACATGAATAAACGCGGCATGGACAATATAGGCCACGATGCCCACCTTGGCGGCGCATTCTACGGCATTCTCTGCGCCTTCCTCACCGACCCCACCCACGGCCGCATCTTCTTCGGACAACTCCTCCACCCCACCTTCTAAAACCAACGTACTACACAATATAGCGTAACGGGGATGTGCGCGTTTTCGGTCTGCCATAATCGCGAGATACGCTCACCAAAGCGCCGCTGTCCTATCTTCTTTCAACTGCAGTAGGTTTACGCGAAGGCATACAGACTGACAGTCCAACACATAGTGTCACCCTGAGTAAACAATTAGCTGCGCTCAAGAACTTTGCAAATGACACAGCGACGCCGCTGGCCTGTCTCCCGACTGCCAGCTATCGGATGGGTTAGTTAAGTAATGTATCATTGGCAGCCTGTCGAAGGGCGGCACGGTCATGGCCACAAATCACCCGGCCCTCACCAAAGCGCCGCTGTCCTGTATTCTTTCAGCTGCCGTAGCTATATGAGAAGGCATACAGACAGCCCAGATCGTACTCGCTTTCGTAATCCACAACCAACAGGTCAAGCCCTGAAAGGGCGTTTTACAATAGCGATAGATTTTAATTTACAACTGCTCGAAACCCTATAAAACCAACTGTAATTGCTCCGTAGGAGCAAAAGCTTTGTAGTATATTAATACAAAACTGGGTCGTGCCCCGTAGGGGCTGTCCAACGAAAAACATGAGAAAATAGCAGTTACGAACAGTTGTAGGTTTCAACCCATCGGTTTCAGCAGACGTATTCGTTTTCGAACAGCTCAAACAAATCCACCACCAATCCTGACCATCCTTCATTCATGAAGATCATGGTTCACACAAAAGACAATCACACGGTCAAGCCCTGAAAAACAATATCGTTAAGTCAATGAAAAACGGTCTGAAAGACCGAAAGATAATAGCCCGGGACGGCAGTCCCGGGTATAAATCAGAAATAAGTTAGGCTCTGTAAGAGCGAAAGATACCCACACAGCAACCCTCACTTGATGACATAACCTGAAAAGGCTATTCATAAAATACTACTTCACTTGCCGTGTCACCACCAGCACCTGTTCCGTATGCTCCCTTACCTTGAAACGCTCATCCAGCCGCATACCGGCCAGCCACACTATGCGCTTATCGCACTCCAGCACCCACACATGCTCCTTTTCGTGCAGCGGCATTTTGGCATCTATCAGCAGCTTGCTCACCTTCTTCTTTTTCATGTTCATCCCCAGCGGATACAGGTAATCCCCCGTCTTCCACTTCCGCAATATCAGCGGGAAGGTGATCTTGGCCATATCTATATAGGCCACACCTGCGTCTTGGTCTAGCTGCGCAGGCCTGTCTGCTACCGAAAAGCTGTAATGTGCCATCCCGCAGTCCACCGTACACGGCGCACCCTCTATCAGCACGAGGTCAGTTGTCTCGGTAGGTATAGTAGTGATAATAAGAAAATCCCTGTTCTTAATAATGCGGTGCGTGGCCGATGCTACATAATGCCCGCTTTCGGCCTCCAGCAGCCCAAGCACCTGCGGCACCTGCGCCGGGCTAAACCCGTACGGCAATATCAATTCATAACATATCGTGTTCAGCGGCTTCCTGTTCACCAGTTTGCGCACAGGTATGTATATGTCTGCACCGCGCTGTTCCTTCAGTTGCTTCAGCTCCCTGTCAATAGCCTTTCGGTACACCTGTTCCGCCTCCCGTATCCGTCCTATGCTATCGTTAGCATGCTCCACCGCATGCGGAAATAACTGCTCTATCGCAGGCACCACATTATGCCGCACCGCATTGCGCAGGTAGTCATCCGTCGCGTTCGATGAGTCTTCCCTGTACCGTATATCATTGGCATACGCATATTCGGTTATCTCCGCCTTGGTAGCAAACAACATAGGGCGCACAATACCATTCTGTATAGCCAATATACCATGCATTCCGGCTATTCCCGTCCCCTTAAAAAGGTTAATAAGCATCGTCTCCACGTTATCATTGGCATGATGCGCTGTAGCTATGCAGCTATATTTATGCTCCTGCCGCAGCTCCTCAAACCACTCATAGCGCAGTATCCTGGCCGTCTCCTGCGTGCCCTTCTTCCACTCTTCGGCATACTGTTTAGTTGCGAAGGTCGTTGTGTGCACGGTTATATTGTTAGCCAGGCACCAGCTCTTTACAAACTGCTCATCGCCGTCGGCATGCTCGCCACGTAGTTTAAAATTACAATGGGCCACTGCAAATGGTATATGTTGGTCCAGCATCAGCTGTGCCAGCACCATAGAGTCTACCCCGCCACTTACCGCAACCAGCGCTGTTGTACCCCCCCTAAATAATTGATGTTCTTCCCGGTATTTCCTGAAACCGTCCTGCAAATTCATCTGTTCGCCGTTTTAATATACCAGGTCTTCGTAAGCGCCCTGTAGTTCACTGTAAGAGTGCATATCTTTTGCCGCTTTGGCCTGCTCCATACCCTGCTCGTATATACGCACTGCATCATCCTGCAGGCCCGTCCGCTCCAGCAATTTGCCCAGGTGATAATAGGTAGCCACATACCCCGGGTCACGCTCCAGGTTTTGCTCAAAGTATTTCCTGGCCTCGGCCTCATTACCCTCTTTTACATATTCCAGCGCCAGCGCGTGGTGCAGAAAACTATCATTAGGCGAGTCCTTCAAAAAAGCCATCAGCTTTTCTATCCTCTGATTCATTGTTGCTGTTCCTGATTTTAAAAAAACAAAGATACCTTATACCCTCCTAACATTATAGGCAACTCATAATAATACCAACACAATCCAGGCAAGTTTGTCGCCGCACATGCTGAATCGAAACGATCGCACAAATGTAACACCCCTCCGGGACGTACTCGTTTTCGGAAACTCCGCTCTTGTTGAATATTGTGTACGATCATGCCCTAAGCAACCGAAGTGAACATGTTTGTTTTGAGTCAACAACAACAAGCCGTATCATCCTGTAAGGACGGGCTATAATAGCGCAGGCGTTTCAACCCTGCGGCTTCAGCAACCTATTTACTTTTTGTATTCCCACATCACGACATATTCGCTTTCGGGACGATATTCGGCGAGCCGTAGGCGTGTTGTCGAATGTCGGGGGTGATAGTGCACTAAGCAGCCGCCATCTATACCCAACAGACAATATCATTAAGCCACGGAGCAAAGGTCTGAAGACCGACAGATGTCCCACAGCAACCTCAACATAACGTCATTGTCCCGTAGGGACAAAAGGGTTGTAGCATACATAAAAACAAGCATTTGCGTGCCGTAGGTACGCAACTTATCACAACTGCCTGATTGGAATTAGACGGTGTCACCCCCAAAAACAAAAACAGGCTGTAGAAACAGCCTGTCCCTTTTAAACGTCTATTTAAACTTCTACACTCTTTAAACATGTTCCCTATGTCCTGGAAAGGACCCGGGGACAATTATTTGGAAATAACGACCCGTGCATTGAGCCTGTTATTATTAGCATCTATGTATTGAACAGTATATAATCCGTTAGCAAGATCCGATACGTTTACGGTTGTTAGCTGCTGGCTACCCTTGGTTACCACAACTTCCCTGCCCAGCATATCTGTCACTCTTATTGTACCATTCACCTGTCCCAGGCCCGACAGATCAACAGTGATCTCGTTCTGTGCAGGATTAGGATACACTTGTATAGACATATTGCTGCCACTTACGTTCTCTACACCTGCTGCCCATGGGCTGGCGTAGAAGTACTTTACAAATTCGCAACCAAAGTCGTTGTTGAAAGTACCTGTGGTGCTGTAACCCGCCATAGGTATTGTTGTTCCCGCCAGCTTCTTGATAAGGAATGAACCCGAGGTCGTACCAGATGGGTTTGCCCACCAGTTCAGTCCATTACATCCCGCATCACTCAGTACCAGCTTGTAGCAACCCGATGGTAAGGTTACCGTATCTATGTAAGAATGAGAGACTACCGCATCTGTACGCTGGGCAACCACTGTATTGTTCATATCGTAGATCTTCCAGCTTGTTTCGCTGGCCGTGCCCGATGTAGCCTCGTTGTTAGTGCTCATCTGCACTTTAAAGCTGGTTGGCCATAACGAAGCATTTACATACTGGCTGCTCATGGTATTGTTGGTAGCATCCTCATCGGCACTGCCGTTTACAGTAGCAATGGTTACAGAAAATGTTTGCGTTCCGGTCACACCTGCTGCATTGTTCAGGTCTGTCGATTCAGGCAGTGCTATATCTGCTTCCTGCATCGATGCCAGCGAACCCGTCCAGTCGTAGCTCTGCGTAATGCCACCAGCTACACCATATTTAATGGTCATACTGGTAATGGTAGCGCTGCCCGAGTTGCGCACATGTACCGTAGGCTTACCGCAGATAGTGTTCTCGCGGAAATAGTTCTCGTTGTTGGTAGGTGCTATTATATCCTCCAGCGATGCATCATTGGTATGGTTCATACCGCCGTAGTAAATGAGATGTGCCTCTGTGGTATAGCTGGGCGATCCGCCCGCTGCAGTATAGTTATCAAATACCAGGTTAGTATTGAAGGTCGTTGAAGGCGTCAGGCCGGGCAGGATGTTATGGTGTGCATACACCATTGCTCCCGGGCACCAGTTGCCGCGGTCATACACCCATGTGCCCGATTGCGGAAACAGTTCATTCAATCCGCAGTTATCGCGCCATATGGTCTTCGTAACTGCCGATGCACCATTAACCATCACCTGGTAGTTTTTGGAGCAGAACTCACTGCAACCCGTATTGTCACTGCCATGGCCGGTAACGGTAAACTTCAGTTCAGTTGTTTGCGTGCCCGCAGGAACTGTATCTGTAGTTACAGGGAAATGTGTATTTATATCAGGAGTAGCACCATAATTGAAACTACCATACCACAGACGCTTTACTTTGGTAACATTACGCTCAGGCACGCCTTCTATAAATGCAAACTTAATGTCGGCAGTAAAGCCGCCCGAATAGCCCGAATACAGGATGCGCATAACAGCCGGCCCGGTAAGTTTAGATGCATAGGGTGTTACGTCAAACACATAGTGCTGCTTCCAGGTAAATGGTGTACGTGGCGCGCTTGCATTGGCATATGGTGTGATCAAACGGCCCAGCTCAAATGTATCTGTAGGCGTCATCACAAAGTTCTGCACCGTGTAGTCCCAGTCGCCGCACCAGGTAGAACCCGTAGCACACGTATACTTACCCAGCGTAAAGATCATCAGTATTTTGCGGTAGCTGGTGCCCGTAGTAGGAAAAGTTATTGCACTGTCGAAATTGTTATAATAATCAAGGTTCACATTATTAGCCTGTACCCAGGTAGTATCTCCCGGCGCCGCCGTCGCACCAACTGCACTACAAACAGCAACCATCATGGCGAACAAAAATCTTCTCATTTCAATAATTTGTTGTTCAAAATTAGATAATAAACTGTGTTACAAACGTCATAAAAGCCCAATTAACGGGCTTTCTAGAACTAATACTACAAATTAGTTATCTGGCTATTAATTCCGGAACAACAAAACGTAAAATCTGCCAAGCAAATAGAAGAATCAGTCTCTTTTCACCAGTCGCCGCGTCCTTAATTTCACGCAGGCATCATTATAAAGCATCATATTGTAGTTACCCTCGGGCAATTCATTCAGGGCTATTGTTCGCGCATTCGCCTGTTGTTTCACTACCGCACCCCGCTCATCCATTATCAAAACGTTCACCGCAAAGGGTGCAGATATCACTAAACTATTACTCGCAGGGTCTGCATTAATGGTCACCTGGCCATTCTGTTCCTTCGCAGCTTCCCACTCTTCGGCATTAATAACCACCTCGTCCGATGTCACCTTTCGGCCCTTCTTATCTACCACAGTCACCGCATACCTCCCAGCCTCATCTGGCGTGTAGCTTGAGTCTGCCGCACGCGGTATCGTGCCGCCATTCTTCAGCCACTGGTAGCCCGCATACCGCGGTGCCGATAGCGTCATACATTTCCTGGTAATAACCGGCTTCGGAGCCGCCACTGTCACCGTAATACTATCAGTATACACAGCATCGCCCATCTCTACCCTGCAATAATAAGTAGTGGTCTTGTTCACCGTAGCCGCTATTGCAGTCGTCCGCTCTCCTGTCGACCACCGTATAGAGGCCTGCTGCCGCCCCATCCAGTTCAGCCGTGTATTACAATCAGCCGCATAGTTATAGGCGTGGCCCTTGGCAAACGTCTTCACCCCCGATACCTTTATGCTGCCTATAGTAGCCTTCGACGTAAACACATAAATGTTGTTATAAAAGTCCACCGCTGCATACACATCCTCTTCCAGCTGCACACCGCCGTAGCCCGGCACAGCAAACAGCAACTCCTCCGCGTCCCGCTTGCGGTACAGCTTATTATCAAAGTACAGCCCCCGCCTATAGAGTACCGTCTTACCATCAAAGTCGGTAAGCGTGCAAGACTTATACCCCTTGGTATAGTTGGTAGAATTGGTCACTTGCTCGCGCGGATGCCCAACTCGCAATACAAACACATCGGTAGGCAGCGGGTCCCAGAAATTGGCAAAGTGCGAATAAGCAATATCCCTGCTGTTGGCCGCATACCGGCAATTCTTGCTCCACAGCTGCCAGTCGTTGGTTAGGTTGACCGTTGTTTTAGTAATCGTGTTATACTCAAATACATCCCCGTCCCGCGTCAGCGATGGGTATTGATCATTACCATAAGCATAAAGGATCCTTGATTTATCGGCGCTCCAGTCCAGGTCATACACCGCGTTCTTATTGAACTCCGGCACCTGCAGCACCACCGCCTCCCTGCTCCCGTCTACCCCGCTGGTACATATCCATGCCGAGTCCAGCATCGACTTATACATCGCCCCCTCCTCCTGCGGCTTGTAGCGCACATATAGCAGGTTGCGCCGGTCGGCCGATACCACTACATTCATGCGGTTATACCGGTCTTTGAACACCGGCGCATACTTGCCGCTGCTCCCCTTGCGCCATATCGTCCACCGACCCGTCTCCGGGTTACGCGCACTAAAAATAAAATTGCTGAACAACCGGGTCGAATCAATACCCAGCCTTAACACCGTACCTGCCGGCACAACAGTATCCCGCTGCAATATGCTGAACGGCCGCTGCCCCCACACCGGCGCCACCGCCCACAGCAGCACAACCACCATCACCCCAATGCGAAAACGTAACAACATTACCGCTACAAATTAGGCTACTTTCCTGAAAATATAGGTAAACCTGTAACTGGAAACCTTTAAGCAACGCCGCTGTCCTGTCTCAGACTGCCAGCCGACATCGGCCTTGCACCAACAAGAGCTACCCAACCTGCATAAACCCCGACCCTAAAGGGAGGTGCTATCAGAGCAACCCACGAGCAAGAAGCGCTGGCCGAGCGCATGCGAGGAGCGGTCGAGCCAACCCGAAGCACACGCAGCCTGGCTCCTTTGGCGCGCGGAGCTTTGTCATCCTGAGCCTGTCGAAGGACGCCAAAGTGCCGATTTCTTTTGTTACTTTTCTTTGGGGCACCCGAAAGAAAAGTAAGGAGACGGCTGGCACTAAGCAACCCTCTCCGCGCCCTTAGCCTACTTAAAGGCCCTTTGCGGCTCTTTGCGATAAACCTTTGCGGCCCTTTGCGTGAAACCTACTTATACCCCACCAACGGAGAATCCGGCTCCTTCAGAAAATGCTTGAACACCATCTTATCCGCCAGCCCCGGGAACAACTTATTGATCAGCACCGTCAGCTTACCCTGGCCCGTCATCACCACCGTACGCTTACGCGCGTCTATACTATTTAATATTATGGAAGCACACTCCTCGGCGCTCATCAGCTTACTCTCATCAAGCGGAGTCTCCTTCTGGGCCCTGCCATCAGCCCCACGCGCCACATTGCGGATGTTGCTGGCTATAAAACCCGGGCACACCCACATCACATGCACACCCGTTTGCAGCAACTCCGTGCGCAGGCTCTCCATAAAACCCTGCATCGCAAACTTAGAGGCCGAATACCCCGTGCGGCACGGCAAGCCCCTGTACCCCGCAATGCTCGATACACCTACGATCACACCCTTGCTCTGCTTTATGGCCGGCAGCGCATACTTACTGCAATACACCGCACCCCAAAAGTTAATGTCCATCAACTCCTTCAGCACCTTCAGGTCCAGCTCCTCAAACAGCGCCCGCATACTTATGCCCGCATTGTTGATCAGTACATCTATCCTGCCCCACTTCTGCAACGCAGCGTCAACAAAAGCCTTACAATCCTCCTCGCGGCTCACATCGGCCTGCACACACAGCAAGTTATCACTCTGTATCAGCGCCGTCTGCAGCTTCGCCGCATCCCGGCCACACACCGCTACCCTGGCACCCCGCGTCAGCGCATCCAGCACCAACGCCTTACCAATCCCCGATGAACCACCCGTAATTACAAATACCTTACCGCTATAAGAAGACATAATTCAAAAGTCAAAAGTTAAAACCTAAAAGTGCAGTCACCAAACAAACCCACGTAGCTATCATGGTGAGCCTGTCGAATCCATGATTGCGGACACCGGCATTCCACTCAAATGCACCAAAAACAGCCGCTGGCCTGTCTCCCGACTGCCAGCCCACATCGGGCCTGCATCAACAATAGCCACAACCACACGCACCCACCGAGTGTCACACTGAGCTTAGTTTACACTGAGCCTGCCGAAGTGTCGAAGTGCGGCACGGACACGAGCCTCACAAACCGGTCCGTCCTGTAAGGACGGTTTATAATAGCGATGGGTTTCAACCCATCGGCTTCAGCAACGCACATCAACCCTGCTTACCTTCCATCCACTTCCTTCTCCCCTCACCAGGTATCACATGCCTGTCGCTATGATACGAGCTCCGCACCAGCGGACCACTCTCTACATAATCAATACCCATCTTATAACCCGCCTCGCGATACTCCGCAAACTCATCCGGATGCACAAAACGCACCACCGGCAGGTGCTTGCTGGTAGGCTGCAGGTACTGGCCCAGCGTCACCACATCTATGCCATTGTCGGCCAGCTGCTGAAGCGTTTCCAGCACCTCGTGCTTCTCCTCTCCCAGGCCCAGCATTATGCCGCTCTTGGTGCGCATGCCCCCTTCCTTCAGGCGGCGCAGCGCCTCCAGGCTACGGTGATACTTGGCCTGTATACGCACCTTCTTCGTCAGGCGCTCCACAGTCTCCATGTTATGACTCACCACCTCCGGCGCTACATCTATTATGCGCTGCAGGTTGTCCCAGTCGCCCTTAAAGTCCGGTATCAGCGTCTCCAGCGTAGTGTTGGGGTTCAGCGCGCGCACAGCCTTAATGGTGTTCGCCCATATAATAGAACCACCATCCTTCAGCTCGTCCCTGTCTACCGATGTCAGCACCGCGTGCTTCACCTTCATCAGGTATATAGCCTCGGCCACACGCTGCGGCTCATCCCAATCCACCGGCTCGGGGCGGCCTGTAGCCACCGCACAAAAACCACAACTGCGCGTGCATATATTGCCCAGTATCATAAAGGTGGCCGTACCATCGCCCCAGCACTCGCCCATGTTGGGGCAATTACCACTCTCGCAAATGGTGTGCAACTTATGCGTATCCACAAGGCCCCGCACATTTCTATAATTCTCACCAATAGGCAACTTCACACGCAGCCAATCCGGCTTCTTCACGCGCGTCTCCGCGGCACCCGCCTGTGCCGCACTGATAACTGGCAATTCTTGCATAACAGCCCGCAAATTAATTGAAATTGAGCAATATCCGGTGATGAAGGGGATAGAATGAATAAATGATGAGATAGAATTGCAGATAATAAAAAATGAAGGTAGTGTGCAATTTTACTTGAGGTAAGGTTTGCAACTAATTGAAAGATATATTAGGTATAAAAAAACGCTATATGGCGATTTTTGCAGTTTGTGCAAAATGTGCAATTTCCTGGTTTTGCATTTCATAGTTTGATGGGCCGGTATGTTAAAGAACTTGCTGCCGCGGAGCAGCTTTTTGCTGCTGCAAAGGTCGGATTTTAAATTGGATTAGCAACCAATTTTCATTTGTTCAACAAAACAAAATATTTTTTACGGTAAAATAAAAAAAGAAAAAAAATTTGTCAATAGTAATAAAATCTTACCTTTGGTAAGAATTTAATACCAATCCTTATGACGCATAAATTAACAAAAGATGAAATAGTAAATTCGTTGCTGACAGCATTTAAGGAAATTCAGGAGAGCTTTGGCGCGGAAGATGAAGTTGTAATTTCGTCAAGGCCGGCAGAAGATTTTGTATATATTGACAGCGAGATACTAATGCAGGTTACGGGTAGCATTAGCGGAGAATTGCAGATAGAAATATCAGCAAAATGTCAATTATTTTTAGACGATGCGGGACAACCGATAACAATTGAGGAAGTAGCAAACAAATTATTAGAATTAAATTTGAATAATGGAGCAAGATAACCTAAAATTACGAAGGGAGCTGATTGCCTTTAGGTTGCGTGAAGCTCGCAGACTAGCGGGCTTATCTCAAGCTCAGGTAGCAACACTGTTGGACCTTCATCGTCCGGCTATAACAGAGATTGAGGCTGGTAGAAGAAAGGTTACTGCTGAAGAAATTATTGTTCTTGCAGAATTATATCAAGTGGAACCCAAGTGGTTACTAGGCGAGGGCGAAGAGTCTTTAAATATTAATGACAGTCGTTTAAAATTAGCCGCTAGAGAATTGCAGAAACTCAAGCCGGATGACTTACAAAGATTGCTTAACCTTTTAGCAATAATTCAAAAATGATAGGCTATGATTGATCGCAAACGACTAGCAAGCGATGCTCTGAAATCTGCAGCTTCATTAAGAAAGAAGCTAGGGTACGACTTGTCTTCACCAGTAAATATTTATGATTTGTGCGAGCGTGCTGAAGTGCCTGTACGTTTTGTTGAAATAAATATGGAAGGAATGTATGTACATCTTGGAGAAGGTATAAAGCCTACCATTCTTATTTCAGCATTAAGGCCATTTCATCGTAAGATATATACATGTGCACATGAATTAGGACATCATCATTTTGGACATGGGATGACTGTCGATGAAGTATCCAGTTCTAACGCAGGTTATACACATGAAGAATTTTTAGTTGATGCATTTGCGGGGTATCTGCTTATGCCGCCAGTTGGGCTAAAAGGGGCGTTTATAAAGCGAAATTTAAACTTTGAAACTATAACATCTTTAGACTGCTTTGTTGTGGCATGTTCATTTGGTGTGGGATATTCTACACTTATTAAGCACTTATTATTCAATTCTTACATATCACAATTTAAGGCAGACTCTCTGTTAAAAGTTTCACTAAAAAAACTGAAACAAAGTATTATTTCAGAAGATATAAAAGAGACACTATTTGTTATTGACGAGTATTTTCCAGGCAAAACTCTTGATATTGAAACTTCAAGCTATATAGTTTTGCCTCATGGAATAGTTGCGGAAGACGAGCGATTTTTAAAAGAAAAGAAACAAATTTCAACTGGAACATTATATCAAGCAGTTAACACTGGGATGTCACGGCTGTATTCTAAGTATAATGATTGGAGTTGTTTTGTAAGAATTCAAAATTATGAATACGTTGGACTTAGCCGATATAGACATTTATCAAATTAAAATTTATTCAAGTGGACGATATATTAATAGTAGGAAATACGGTCTCAGCAGTTTGGTTTAAAATGCTTGATACTATTTTAAGCAAACCTGGTGTAAATGAACTGTCACCAATATTGATCTCCCTCCAGGATTTCGACCCTGAAGAATGCGAACAATTCGATCCTATTCGAATTGCTCTAGACAACGCATATAAAAGCAGAAAACTGAACAGTGTTAATACGGTTGCTAACACCATATTTCCTTTAAGCTTGTATAAATTAGCGAAATTTGATCGTAAAAAGCTATATGACCTATATCTAAGAACAATGCCGAGAAGGAAAGCGATTGATGGGAGAAATAAAGATGGGTTATATTTTGAAAGACTAATTGCTTTTGATCAATCAGATCACGGCAATCAATTAGAATTCATTATTTCTGAGTTTACTAAACGGAGAAGTGTTAGGCGGTCATTACTACAAGCTTCGGTTTTTGATCCTAGGAGAGACCATAAAAGGAACGCACAAATAGCCTTCCCCTGTCTTCAACACGTCAGCTTTGTATACTCTGGAAACCAGTTAAATGTAAATGCCTTTTATGCAACTCAGCAGCTTTTTGACAAGGCATATGGTAATATTCTCGGGCTAGTTAGATTAGGAAATTTTATGGCGAGGGAGATGCAATTAACTTTAAATCGCGTTAATTGCTATGTAGGAGTTGAAAAATTAGAACGGATTACAAAACAAGATAAAGATTTAAAATTAATTGTCAACACTGCAAAGCAACATCTAGGATATGAATAGCGCGACTTTAGAATTTGAACCAAAATTACAATCTGTACCATACGTATATACTAAACTTTCCCCTGCGAAACCTACCATAGTATTTGACTCTTATTGGAAGTTCGCAGCAGAGCGGCAAAGTGTACTATACAAGAGAATAAATGGTTTCGACTGGCCTTGGACAAAAGACCCGATAATAGGCAAACACAAATTCACAAACGTCTACCGCGTAACTGACAGAGTTAGTCAATATTTGGTTAAAAATATCATTTACAATCCATCCTATCCACAAGATAGTCGCGAAGTCTTTTTCAGAATAATGTTATTTAAACTGTTCAATAAGATAGAGACTTGGGAAAAACTCTCAGCTGAATTTGGTTCGCTGACTTATTCTTCATTTGATATTGAAAGGTATGACAAAGTACTGATGCAATTACTTTCGCAAGGAGATGCTATTTACTCTGCAGCTTATATTATGCCTTCTGGTAAAAATACATTTGGGTATGAGAAAAAGCACAAAAATCATTTGGCTTTGATACAAAGAATGATTGCAGAAAGACTGCCAGAAAAAATTGAACAGGCTAAAAACATGCAAAGGACTTTCGAACTATTAAAAGGCTATCCTTCAATCGGCGATTTTCTAGCATATCAATATGCAATTGACATTAACTATAGTAATATAACTGATTTTACAGAATCAGATTTTGTTATCCCTGGCCCAGGAGCGAAGGGAGGAATTAGTAAATGCTTTACTGATTTAGGTGGACTAAGCGAAATAGAAATAATAAAATTGATGATGGATAGACAAGATATCGAATTTGAAAGGCTTGGATTGGACTTTAAAAAATTAGGAAATAGATCATTACAATTAATTGATTGTCAAAATATATTTTGCGAAACTGACAAATATGCAAGAATAGCTCATCCAGATATAAGAGGGAATAGCGATCGGCTACGTATCAAACAAAATTTCACGTCTAGAAGGAAAACTGATAATATTTTTTTACCTCCTAAATGGGGCATAAAAAACCCATTAAAAGACACTGAAAATAAAAGCGATGTTAATAGTAGAAATTAGAAAAGCGTATAAAATGTTAATTATCAGATACGATTAGGCTAATCGGAAAATAACAAAGTAAATTTGAGACCATATGGGATTCGTAGGCACAAAAAATTTAACTAAGCTTCTGAATAATTCGGATATAATTGCGCCGTTCAACGACGCAAGAATAAAGAATGGTTCATATGAATTATCGCTTGGTAGTCAAGTTTTTCAAACTGATTCTGCTCCTAGAACCGTAAAGAATTTAAAAGAAAATGATCAAATCGAAATCAAGCCTGGTCAATTTGCCTTGCTACTTACAAACGAGTATATAAAAGTTCCTGGAGATAAAATTGCTTTTATTTCTATTAAAGCTGGAATTAAATTTAAAGGACTCGTGAATGTTTCTGGATTTCACGTTGATCCCGGATTTGAGGGAAAGTTATTGTTTTCGGTCTACAATGCAGGCTCATACACAATTGTTTTAAGTAGTGGTACACCATATTTTCCGATTTGGTTCGCACAATTAGACGAAGCACAAGAGTACAAGGGAAATCACCAAAAGCAAACGAGAATACCTGATGATCCTATTGAGGCATTAAGCCAAGGTGAGTTAGCTTCTCCTAACATTTTAAGTAAGAAAATCGATGAAATAAGATATCTGAAGACGAAAATCGAATGGGCTGTTCTTGCCATCCTTACTTTATCTATTGGGCTTTCAGTAAAATTTTGGACGGATGCAAATAAATTGAAGGAGGCTGTCGACTTTGGTTATAACAAAAAAATTGAACAAGAAATATCTGATTCTATTCATAGTAAAATGCTGTCGGACTTTGCGATACTCAATCATAAAGTGGATAGCTTAATGAAAGTTTCAAAAGAGTACGAAGAACATAAACAATCAGACAATGGAAAGAAATAAATTATTTTTTGATGCCAATTTTAAAGAAAAGGAGCAACTCCCTAGAAAATTCACAGTGAGTTTCGATGCAATTGAAATAGGGCCAAAAACGATGGTGAGAGTTTCTATTGACGGAATACAAGTCGGAGATACAATTGATGATAACTCTAAGGAAGCCGATTTTTATAGATTTCATGATGTTTTTCATTACACATTTGCGGCTATGCTTGGGTGGTCTCCATGTATGCGAGCTATGACAAAACGAAAAAGGAAGAGTAGCCCTATTATTGATGAGGTTGAAGACGGAGCTAGGGCAACTATTACTGAGGAGGCGATCTCTCTTATGATATTCAATAATGCAAAACGCAGAAATTTCTTTGAAGAATACAATAAAATTAGCCCCGCTTTGCTAAACCATATAAAGGAAATGACAGCTCCATTTGAAGTTGCTGTTAAATCAAAAAAAGAATGGCAAAATACTATCCTTATAGGATATTCATTGTTTAGAGAATTAGTTAAAAATGGGGGAGGAAAGATTCACTTTAACATGATTGAAAAAGCAGCTATATTCGAAGCTTAACAGAATTTAATTAATAGTCCTTTCCCATTTCAACGAAATATATCGCCGCATTGCGGTTTTCACACTTTCTCCCAACCCAACTTCCCTTTCGTATCCATAAAACTCAACTATAAATGATTGGTATAGGAATAGATCTGGTTGAAATATCGCGATTTCAAAATTCTATAGCTAAGAGTGGCTTTTTACAAAGATGCTTTTGTAAGTCAGAAATTGAATACTATCAGAAATCAAAAAAGATCACCTATTTGGCCGGGAGGTTTGCGGTAAAAGAGGCAACTGTAAAAGCCTTAGGCACTGGCTTAATTCAAGGTCTTGCATTTACCGACATAGAAGTTATCAAATTGCCCTCAGGAGCGCCAAATATTGTACTACGAGATAAGGCATTTGAACTTGCCTGCTCACTAAATATTAAAAAGTGGTTTGTAAGCATAAGTCACACCCCAAACTACGCAACAGCGATTGTATTGGCTGATTGATTAAAAGTAAAATATAGCATAAACTAAATACTGATGGAACAGCTGAGTTGAGGACTATCCAAAAAGATAGGTTCTGATACAGTAATGCTGTTTAAGGATCTACTTCTACCAATATCATTCGAAATTGATAAGACAATCTAATGCGTGAGGGATAGTAGCGGATACCCCGGAGCGAAGCGAGGAGTAGCAGCGGATAGCCCGACCAGCTGCCGCTGAAGCTAAGCGCTTCGAGAGGCTCTGTGCGGCAGCCGTGCGCGGGCTGCGAGGCTGGGCACGCCCTATTTTTTTTCCGAAATAGTTTTTTATGGTTATATGGTATAGGTTGGTACGTAATGAATTAACACGACTTATCCACAGAAAACGGGTGACATGATGTAACTTTCTTTTGACTAAGTGCAAGACGTGTAGGAACTTTGGGGTATAAAATACTCTATAGTACTATGAAAACAGACGAAACAAAAGACCAAGCGCGGGAACTCTTCTTCCAAAGCAACATGACCACAGCGCAGATAGCGCAAACAACAGGCGTAAGCCCCCGAACATTATTTTACTGGATAAAAGAAGGCGACTGGCTGCGCGCCCGCGCCAATGCCGCCAGCGCACCCGCCCTTATAGCCGAGAGCTACTATAACCAGCTAACGGTGCTGAACAAAAAGATAGCCGCCCGCCACGAGGAGGCCTACCCCACGCTGGAAGAATCGACCATCATCCGCAGGTTGGCTGGCACCATAAAAACCGTAAAGCCCCAGCGCAACCGCAACGAGGCCGTAGAGCTGTTGGCAGAGTTCAGCCGGTTTGTGCGCCGCCACAATGCCGCCGCTGCCGATGTGCTGACCGATATTATGACCGCCTTCCTGGAGACGATAAACACCACTGTGCCCACCCGCACCGAAGAGGCACTGCGCATAAAAGAGTACGACGAATACCTGCAGAGTGTACGCGAGGAAGAAGATAAACGCAAACGATCAGAAGAGTATGCGGAACGCCGCAGTGTGCAAGACGAGCGCCGCCTGCGCGATAGCGAAAAAAGGATAGCCAAAGAAGAGGCCCGCCACGCCGATGCCCTGGCTGCCAGGCAAGCCGCCGACGAGCAGGAACAGGAACAACTTGACGCACCCACCCGGAAGGAGGAAGAGGTAATAATAACCGAAGACACCACCCCGCAGCCACCGGCCACAGCAGAAGCCCCTACCCCGCCCCACGAGCCAACACCCACCAACACCGCACCGGTGCGGCTGTGCGACAGTGCTACGCCGGGCACCAACTACCGGCATCCGCATACCGACACGCGCTTTCTGCGCCAGCTGGACGCCGCCAAAAACCACTCAGCCATATACCGCGAAGCCGAAGAGCTGCTGCGCCGCCACCAACACCAGCGCAACCAGCAACAACAATGGTTGGACCTGCAACGCGAAGCATCGGGGTTGGGAGGAAGCACGGCTGCTTAGCGCGGCTTCATGTCTGGCACTCATCGCATGGCACTAACCAAAGCGCCGCTGGCCTGTCTTTCTGCCTCAGGCAGACCAGCCCACATCGGGACGTATTCCTTTTCGGACACTCCTCTTGCCAAACCTGCCTGCCGGTGATCTTAAGCTAAGCTTCCTGCTCATACAGAGGTCAAGCCCTGTAGGGGCGTTTTATAATAGCGATGGGTTTCAACCCATCGGCTACATAACAGCATTGGGTTTCAACCCAGTAAGCACACATCCCCCGCACACATGACCATTATCACCGCCCAATTGCTACTATTCGCCGACATTGCGTATCAGAATGAACATTTCTATATGTACTTTTGGTAAAACTTTAAACTAAAATGAAAGGACTATACGTTTTCCTCGGCATCCTGGTATTACTGGTATTAATGGGCGGTTGCAGCTACAACGGCATGAACCGCAGCCGCGTAGATGTAGACCAGAAATGGGCCGATGTACAGAGCAGCTACCAGCGCCGTGCCGACCTGATACCTAACCTGGTAGAAGTAGTAAAGGGCGAGGCCAACTTCGAAAAATCGACCCTGACGGAAGTAATACAGGCACGCGCCAGCGCATCGCAGATAAAGATAGACCCTAAAGACCTGACGCCTGAGAAGCTGAAGGAATTCCAGGCAACGCAGGGCCAGCTGAGCCAGGCGCTGGGCCGTTTGATGGTAGTATCAGAACAATACCCCAACCTGAAGTCGAACGAGAGCTTCCGCCAGTTGCAGGATCAGCTGGAAGGCACAGAGAACAGGATAAAGACCGCCCGCGATGCCTTCAACGGTTCTGTTAAGGAGTACAACATCCAGGTAACATCGTTCCCTAAGAACATACTGGCTGGCATGTTCGGCTTTAAAGAAAAGGCCATGTTCCAGGCCGATGCCGCTTCGCAAAGCGCACCAAAGGTTAAGTTTTAGATCCGGCAATAAATAGATTTGACAACTTTCAAAAAGTTGTCAAATCTGGTAAGCGCAACAGGAAGAAATCATTTATTTAGCGCTGTAAGCGCTGGCAAATACTATTTACAGCACAGGCATTCAATCGGTCACCGTATGTTCTCATTATTCAAAAAGAAGCCGCTCCTGGATAGGGAAACGCAGCAAAAGGTAGAGGCTGCCATTGCGCAGGCCGAAAGTGGGACCACAGGCGAAATAAGGGTGTACATAGAATCGCACTGCAAAACAGCCGACCCTATAGAGCGTGCCAGAGAGGTATTTGCCGCCCTGGAAATGCATAAAACCGAAGCCCGCAACGCCATATTGGTGTACGTGGCCATGGCCGACCGTAAATTTGCCCTATTCGGCGACCAGGCCATTTACGAAAAAGCTGGCGGCCCGCAGTTCTGGCAGGCCGCGGCCGATAAGCTGCAGGGCCACCTGCGCAGCAATCAGCTGGGCGATGGTTTGAGCAATTGCATCCTCACGCTCGGCACCGCACTGAGTGCTCAGTTCCCCGCAGGCCCTGGTAAAAACGATAATGAGCTTCCCGACGAAATAGTATTTGGAAAATGATAAGCAGGGTATATAATAACATAGCACGGGTAATGGCGGTCATCGTCATGCTGGTCTCTTTCTCGCTGGCAGTACTGGCGCAGGACAAAGTATACCCCGATAAACCTAATCCGCCCAGGCTGGTCAACGACTTTGCGCACCTGCTATCAGATGGCCAGCAGGCGCAACTGGAGCAAAAGCTGGAGGATTTCGCCAACAATACATCCACACAGATCACCGTGGTTACCATGTCCAACCTCGGCGGCCACGATATCTCGGAATACAGCGTCCATGTCTTCAACGATTGGGGCCTGGGCCAGGCGGGCAAGAACAATGGCGTACTGATGCTGGTGGCGCTGGATGATGGCTACGGCAAGCGCAAGGCATGGATAACCGTAGGTAAGGGCCTGCAGGGCGTGCTTACAGATGCCAGATCGGGCCAGATATTCCGCAACGAGATGGTGCCCGCCTTTAAAGAAAAAGACTACTACAAAGGCCTCTCCGACGCATCAGACGCCATTATAGCCGTAACCAAAGGCGAGTATACTAACGAAAACAAGGGCCAGCAGGCCGATCAACAGAGCAATGGCAGGCACTTTCCTTTTATTGTAGTTGTTATCATCTTCATTATTATCATTATAGCTACCCGCCGTCGCGGCGGCGGCGGTGGTGGCGGTTGGGGCGGTGGTCGCCGCAGCGGCCTGGGCGATATAGCTACCGGTATGATACTGGGCAATATGCTGGGCCGCGGTTCCCGTGGCTGGGGTGGCGGCGGCAGCGGCTGGGGCGGAGGTGGCTCCGGAGGTTTCGGCGGCTTTGGCGGCGGCAGCACCGATGGTGGCGGCGCCGGCGGCAGCTGGTAAATTGGGTGCCGGATTCACAATATTCGGTTTGCTCATGCGTTATAAACCGGCACGCACATATCTACACCACCAAATTACCGCTTTAACTAATGAAGGTTATCACTATTGCTGCAGCTATACTGCTGGCAACCCCACTGTGCACATTTTCCCAAACCCACACTCTCCCCACATCCGCCGACGAATACCGGGAGCGTATCATCCAACGCCTCATTTCACCAACTGGCTTATCCGGCAAAACCACGCAGGCCGTTAAGGAAAGATTGATAGGAGAAAGCGTATGGCAATACGCTACAGATACCATTACAGGCGCTCAGATGGTTAACCCTGTTGATACGGTATACTACAGTTATACAGGTAACCACGGCTCCTACTGGGATCCCCGCTTCAGTATCAGTTGGTTTGATATAGCTGGCCCCGGTGCTCCCATGGGCTTTATCAGTATTGGTCAATATGATACTTATGTGCGCAACGGCCGTCCGTCTATCGTGGCAGACATGGGCGTTTACCGCAGTATTGCCACCCCCGATTTCGATAGCTTTTATCGCACCTATAACATCGATAATGATATTCTTACCCAGTATTATTACGGCAGTCACCCCGGCTACTCTTACGATCGGTTCACGGCCAGCGATTACGATGCTTCGGGCAACATCGTAGCGCAAACGGTGTACACCTCGCCCTCCCGCGATTCAACCATTACAGTACGCCACCTGGTTTACAATGAAGCTGGCATACTGGTTATAGACTCTGCCATTAATAACAGCACGCTAACCATATCTGCTAATTCAAAGTATGTGTATAGCTATAATACCGCCGGTAATGTGTCGACGCTGGAGTATTATATATCTCCGGTAAACGACCCCGGCAACTGGGCCCTTGAATACAACTACGTTTTCGATTACTATGATTTTGGCAAGATCAAAACACTTACCTGGGGTACATACCCACACATCAATTCAGACTCTTTCGGCTGGACACCCGACCATAAGATAGTTACCTTTCGTAGCCATGTCAGTGAGTATTCATATCCCAGAAAGTTCGTTATGGTCAATCACATATCCGCCTCAGACCATTTAATAGATACCTCATTAAGATACCAGTACGATATGGATACAGATGATACATTTGGTATCTGGCGCCTGGTATATAGCAATGACCAATATGCGAATGTTGTGCATGTAAAGCAGCTGGGCGATTACACCTCTACAAGCCTTACAAATCAGCTCTTCTATCAGACCAACTACTATTACGAAAAATACGACACAACAAAGAACCCTTCGCCCGGTACAATAGTTATGACGGTCTATCCCGTTCCTGCCAACGACGTGCTGAACATATTATTCACCGGTATCACCCAAGCCACGCCCTTTACATTACGTCTTATAGATATGGCAGGCAGGGAAGTGATGAGGCGCGATGTAACTTATACCTCATCTCCCATAGAGCTACCTGTAGCATTACTGGCGAGCGGGATATACGTATTAGCGGTTTACGACAACACTACTAATACCCGCTATATCGCCAAAGTTGCCAGGTACTGACGGGATTTCCCTGCCGCCACGCACACGCAAAACCTACATATATATGACCACACATACTACAACAGGCTATAGATCCCTTTGTTATCTGGCCCTCTCATTGCTTTTTGGGGCGGTGGCTTGTAAGAAGGCCGAATCTCCCAAAACATATTCTTATTCCCTGGGCGCGCCAAAAGATATATCGTTGAAACAGTACGAGATTAAGATGCTTACCGATACCTTCCATATAAGGTATACCGGAGGTGCTAACGAGCCGCTTACTGTAAAGCTGGTGCTGCCATCGGGGGTATGGGCAGAGCCATCGGTTATCACCGCTACCCCACCCTTTGATGCGGTGTTTACCCTGCATTGCCGCGTGCTGAACAGCGGCCTTATGAGTGCCAAAGTGCAGACCATTAACACCACAGGCGGTACTAAAGAAACCTCGTTCAACTTTAATGTAGGGGCAAGCACCACACCTTGCATAGATAAAGTCACCGGAGATTATACCGGCGTGGATGCCTGCTCGCCCACGCACGGCGATGCGGGCTTCGATGCCCTTATATACACCCCCGACCCATCGTGGGAGAAAGTATACATCCGCCTGCCACTGGGCACCCTTACCGCGCGGGTAAACTGTAACAACACCCTGGCTATAGACCCTTACAACAACGGTTCCATCTCCCTTACCGGTATCGGTACGTTCGATGATAGCCACGCCACCCTTTACTATACCATATCAGGCGGTACTACCTATAACTGCACTACCACGCTCACCCGCAAGCCCTACTAAACTACCTTCTGCCCGCCACAGGCATAGTTTTATTAACAATGCTTATGGCCAATGTGGAATAATCTATTGTTCCATCAATTGTCCATTATATAATTTTGCATAAGGATATTGTAAATGGATGCAACCGGAGGCGGGAAAGGCAAGGCCTGGACCCCGCTGCTTTTCTCTCTTATTCTCATTGCCGGCATGGTGTTGGGTTTCAACCTGCGCGATACGTTGCGCAGCAAGCGCGACATCAATACCGTCATCGAGCGTAACGACCGGCTGGAGCAGGTGATAGACCTCATCAACGAGAAATACGTAGACTCCGTGAACGGAGACAACCTGTACAAAGACGCCATCACCGGCATCCTCCAATCCCTTGACCCCCATACCGTATATATACCTGCCGAGCAGATGCAGGACGTAACCGACGATATGGAGGGTAACTTCTCCGGCATTGGCGTAGAGTTCTCTATTGTGCGCGATACCATACAGGTAACCTCCGTGGTAGATAAAGGCCCTGCCGCCCAGGCCGGCATAGAACTGGGCGACCAACTGATAAAGGTGGGCGATAGCACCGTAGCAGGCGTCAACATCTCGTCTCCCCGCATTATAGCTATGCTGAAGGGTAAGAGCAAAACCAATGTATCGCTCACTATTAAGCACTACTACGCGCCCGATGTAAAGACAGTTACCCTGACCCGCGACCTGATACCCCTGTATAGCGTGGACGCAGGTGTAATGATAGACGATAACACGGGGCTCATCAAGATCAACCGGTTTGCGGCTACGACCTATAAGGAGTTTAGCGATGCGCTGAAGCGGCTGAAGAGCCAGGGCGCCAAGCAACTGGTGATAGACCTGCGCGATAACCCCGGTGGCTACCTTGAGCAGGCCACCAAAATAGCCGACGACCTGCTAGATGGCGACAAGATGATCGTATACACCCAGGGCGCGCATGCGAACCGCACCGAGTATAAGGCCGGTGAGAAGGGCGGCTTCGAGAAGGGGAAGGTAGCCATATTGATAGACGAAAGCTCGGCATCTGCCAGCGAGATACTGGCCGGCGCCGTGCAGGACTGGGACCGCGGCATAATAGTGGGCCGCCGCTCCTTTGGCAAGGGCCTTGTACAAGAACCCTACGAGATGGATGACCGCTCTGAGCTGCGCCTGACCGTGGCCAAGTATTACACCCCCAGCGGCCGCTATATACAGCGCTCGTTCGGTAAGGGCCGCGATGCTTACGAGGCCGATTACGAGAAGCGCCTGCAACTAAGTGAACTTACCGGCAACGACTTTTTTGTACCCACCGATACCACCCGTTACTTTACGGCCAACCACCGCACCGTATATGCCGGCGGCGGTATAAAGCCCGATATATATGTGCCCATAGATACCATGCGCCTGAGCGTAGAGCTGGGTAACCGCCTGGCCAGCCCCGAACTGAAGGCCGCCATATGGGACTACTTCCTGGCCAGCCGCGCCAACCTTAAGTATAAAGACGTGCCGGATTTTATGGAGCATTTTGATGGAGAGGAAGAGGTAATAGCCCGCTACCTGGCATCCGTGAGTATGATAGACCGCAGGCGTGTGGCCCGCGATATAAGCCGCCCGCTCATCAGGCACTACTTTTTCCTGCACATAAAGGCGCAGGTGGCCCGCTTCCTGTTTAAAGACAATGGCTATTATTCAGTGCTGGCTCAGGATGATAAAGTCATTACCACCGCAGTATCTGTAATGGACGACGACCGCCGTTACTCAAATATTATAACCGGGAAGGGAGAGTAACCACTGCGTTTTGCCCAGGCAATGCTCCGCACAAAATACCTGGTGGCCATTGGTCAGCAGCCAGTACTGGCACTGTATGGTTTGCTGGTAGTTGAGCAACTGGTGCAAGGTGGCCTCTGTTATGGGCACCTCCGGCGCCTTACACTCTGCCAGCAGCCAGGGTTTGTGGTCGCGATTATATACCACTATATCGAAACGCTTGCTCAGCTTGCCTACAGTTATGCCTTTTTCCACCGCTATAAGTGCCGGGGGGTAGCGCAGCACCTCCAGCATATAGCCCAGCACATACTGCCGCACATGCTCTTCCGGAGTAAGCACAACCCATTTGCGGCGTATGGGGTCGAAGACGGTGGTCTTGCCCTCTGTGCGCCGCAGCTTTAGTGCTACTTGTGTAAAGTCTATGCTGATCATTGTGTTGTGGGGTGTAAAGGTAATAGAGTTTCACGCAAAGGGCGCAAAGGAGGGGCGAAGGACGCAAAGAGATATTGAGCAGGCAGATCGCAAGAGGTGCTAAGTGCCCACCACCCATTACCTATCGGCAACCGGCCAGGTATTTGGCAACGCGCTTCGCCTGGTCGAATATCGTCCCCCTATTTGGCAAGAGGGACACTGCATTTCTTGCGCCTGGATCAGGGGTGATGTTGCGTCAAGCATCAACGTTATTCCACTTCTCCTCTCAGGAAGATGATGTACTGCTGCTCGCCTTTTGGTAGAGCGGCGTCAGAACGGATACAAAGCGATTTATCGAACGCGCCGGTGATCTGTTCCGTTTTTATGCTTACCGTTATTTTGCCTTTTTTGTGCGGGGCTATTGGTTGCTTATCCCAGTCTACCGTCATGCAGCTACAGCCGGGAATCACCTGGCCGACCGTAAGTGGTTTGTCGCCGATATTCTCGTATTCGAAAATGTAGTTGGCTACGGCGCCTTTCTTCACCTTCCCAAGCGACTGTGCGTCCCCGCCCGCGAACCGGAATTTTCCCTGTGCGAAGGTTCAGTTGTGCTGCCCATCATAATGAATAGGAGTAGCAGTATTATGGCTTGTTTCATTTATGTATGCTTTGCATGGTGAAGGTAGTGAATCTATTAGTGTGTACACTACCTGTCCTTCGCCCGAAAATGAATACGTTTATTGTAGGCTCGGGTTTAAAATCCACAGGTGTCGGAAACTTTAATTTTCCTGTATCAGTATTGGACGCCCCCTACGGGGCACGATTCATTTTTTGCTGTAAAATGCTACAAACCTTATTCTCCTACGGAGCATCTCATGATATATGCTGAGGTTTCGAACAATTGCGGGCTGAAACCCGATGCTGTTAATAAGGTTTTTGTGGGGTATCTTTCGCTCTTACAGAGCTTATCTTCCTTCTGCTTTATACCCGGGACTGCCATCCCGGGCTATTATCTTTCGGTCTTTCAGACCTTTCTCCCTTAACTTAATGGCTCACCTTAGAGGGTTCTACCCATGGTTGTACGAGAGAGCGAATAGGTCTGCTTGTGAGATTGCTTTTGTTTTTTGCCCACCGGCAGAGCCTCACCCCCAAAGAGCTATGCCCGTACCCTTCGTGTACTCCGAGGGAGAAGGAGCACTAACGTTCAAGCATTCGCGTGGAAACTTGTCGTTGGAGAATTATTGCGGGTTCCGGAATAACTCCTCGCAAAAACCGCGTAATTTATATCCGAAAACGAATACGCCCCGTGGCCGTTGGTCAGGAGACACAACGGCGGCTGTCGTATCCTATGTCATTTGCCAAGTTATTGAGCGCAGCTAATTGACCACTCAGCGTGGTACTCTTCAGGTGAGCTGTCATTGGAGGATGATTGCGGGTTTCCGATCAACACCTTGCAAAGACGAGCCAATAACTTATAGTTGGGCTGAAGGTATGCTGATAAAGAAGGTGGAGCCTTGCCCTTCGGTGCTATGAAACCAGAGCGACCCGCCCTGGCGTTCCATAAAGTCTTTACAGAGCAGGAGGCCAAGGCCAACGCCCTTCTCGTTGTCGGTACCGAAGGTTGTGGCGGAATGCAGGGTGAACAACTGTTCCTGCTTTGCTTTAGAGATGCCTATACCATTGTCTATAATAGAAATAACGACGGAGTCGCCATCCTTAAGGGCTTTTATAACCACTTCTCCACCAGTGGGCGTAAATTTAACGGCATTACCCAACAGATTACGGATCACGACTTTCAGCATATCGGCGTCTGCAATTACTTCCAGTTCCTTATCAATAGAATAAGTAAGTTTTACGCCTTTTGCTGAAGCACCGGACAGCCGGGAGCTGCCCATTTCATCGATAATATCTTTGAGATTGAGGGGCACAAGGTTTTGCTGCAGGCCCTGCATCTGCGTTTTAGACCATTGCAACATATTCTGCAACAACTCTGACGTATAACGTACCTGGTTGAGCAATTCTAGTTCTATCGCTTCTTTTTCCTCTAATGAGACCAAGCTACGGGAAAGAATTTCCAAATAGCCCTTGATAGAATCGATAGGTGCGCGCAGATCGTGAGAGATAATAGAGAACATTTTATTCTTCTCAGCATCAAGGCGCTCGAGCTCGGCGGTTTGCTTGAGCATAATGGCGTTTTGCTGCCTGATGGCGACCAGGCGCTCTTCGGCAATACGCTTTTCTGACTTATAGTACCGTTTAAGATAAGTGGTGATGAAGTAAATGAAAACAATACATACAGCGTAAGAGGAACCGAAATCGATAAAGCGGGCACCGCGGGACGGGTAACTATAGGCGAACCAGCCGGGCATGAAATAATCGGCAATGTATAGACCGATAGCCAGCGCTATATTGAGTGTCGTCCATGGAATAGCGTATCTGGACGGGGCAATAGTGAGCACCAGCTGAAATATAAGGAAGAAGACGAACATTGTAGGTCCATCGACACCTGAATTGAAATGATAATTAACAGCGAGGCCCAGGTATGCGAGCAGGCCATAGATCAAAATTTGCTTGCGATAGTTGCGCCTGACAAGTGACTGATAATACAAGAAAACCTGAACAACTGATAAGCAGGCTATAACGATGCACATTTGCCACTGATCGATAAAGACATCGAAAGCGAACATGTAAGCCATAGCCAACAGACTAATGAAGCTAACCAGGTTAAATGCCCTGTTCTCCATTGAGTATGTTGCAGGATCGCCGGTGAGCCTGATCCATGGCTTATTGAGCGCTGTTTTCGTTTGGGACACTAATGGGGATATTTTAAGGTATAAGGTAAATATATTTCACGCCCGACAGAAAACAAATGATTTACCCCGGCGCCTAAAAAAATGATATGGCGGTGGCAAAGTAATGAGGTATATTGCATAGCATAAAGTATATCTTACGGCTATAAAAATAATCCATCTCATTTACCGTTGTATTGAAAACCTGCACAATGAGTCGCTATCAGGCATTAATTCTACTGTTTTTATGTGTTTTTAACATTTCATGCAGTCATAAAGCCGGCAATACTGTTACCAATATCATTGCCGAACGACAGCTACCCTTTACCACCTACAAGAATATACACTATGCTACAGCAGATACTGCAGCACAGACAATGGACCTGTATGTACCGGCCAATGCCAATGAAAATACTACCGGCATAGTGTTATTTATACATGGCGGCAGCTGGGTAGAAGGTGATAAGGACGACTTTAACGGGTTGGGACTAGACACACTACTGGCAGCCAGAAATATGGCTATGGCAACAATTAACTACAGGCTGGCACGCAGCAACCCCTACCCTGCCAACCTGGATGATATAGGGTATGCACTGAGCCACCTGGCTGACAATGCGGGCAAGTACCACATAAACCCGAACAGAATATGCCTGTTTGGCCGCAGCGCGGGCGGGCACCTGGCATTGCAATATGCATATACCCGCAATAGCACCGGCAGTATAAAAGTGGTTGTTGATATGTTTGGCCCGACAGACCTGACAGCTGACGACGTAGTAAACGGTGTGCTGGGAGAGGATGTAGCCGCCATGCTGGGCCAGTATGCCAATAATGCTACGGCGTGGCGCGCAGCCAGCCCTATATACAACCTGGCAGGTGCCGTGCCTACTATAATTATGCACGGCACTGCGGACTCTGTTGTTTATACCACACAATCGACAAGGTTGGAGGACTCCCTGATCGTGCGAGGCGTACCAACATCGTTCATCCCCTGGGTGGGCGATGGCCACGGCTGGAACAGCGCCCGCTGGAACGAAAGCAAGGATATAACCATTGGGTTTGTGCAGTACTATATTAACAGGTAGGAGTATTGCATGAATACTTTTATCTTTAGTAATTGTAAACTAAATCGTTATGATAAAAACCTTAAAAATATTGGCGTGGCTGGGTCTGGGACTGTCGGCCATGGTATTGGTACTTTTGATAATTGCGGGCACCTATAACGGTCCGGATAACACTGGTATGGCGGGTTTCAGAGATGCGGTGTGCCGCAGGATATTTGCCAGCCAGGGGCATACCCTGACAGCGGATGAAATAGCCTGGGCGATAGGGCGCTATGTAATTCCGGACCTGTGTATTTTTACCCTGCTGCTTGTAGCATTAGCTAACAGGGGTAAAGGATGGCTTACCGCTATGAAGATAATCTTCGTCTTAATGACGATAAGTAAAATAGGCAATGGTGGCTTTCCGCTGCTGTATTTACCGATAGCTATTCTGCTGTTTCTTAAACCTGTGACAGCGCATTTTGACAAATACCCGAAGAAGGTGGCTGATAATTTTTGATAGTCGGCACAGCTATTTAATAACAATCATTTTCCTTGCTGTTGTCAGATGGTCAGATGTTGTAATGCTGTAATAATATGTTCCGGATGCAAGCGATGAATTATCTAGCATTAAGTAGTTAAAAGTGTGATCTACATTATAACTACGAATTAACTGACCATGACCGTCAAATAGTTGAATGACCGCAGTTATACCTGGTCTGAGGTTATATTCTATTCTTACAGAGGAAGATGACGGATTGGGAACCAGATTAAGCAACAATCCTGAATTATCTGAAGATGATGTGGTTGAGATCGCTAATCCCGGCCCAGCCCCACAGGGATTACATGGCAACGTACCGGGAAGTTTGTAAACAGAAACAATATTCGTCCCGAAAGCCGGACCCGCCCATTTATTTACAAACGCAACAAATGAATCAGCACCAATGTTATGTATTTCAAAATTCCAATCCACAGAATCTATATTGTTGATGATCAGGCCATCTTCATCGAAAATAACATACTGTTTCGGCCCCATACCAGAACTCATGTTAGCACTGTCGCCATAACAAACTACCATATCCACTTTGTTGTCGATTTTGAACAGGTTTTCTGAAATGTAATTTTGAATGCCTAACGCTCCAGGATATAAACCAGGAATTACCGGCATGTTAATTGTTTTCCACACTGAATGATCAAGATTATAAAGCACTGTTTGATTGCCACTTCTAACACAGTACTTTTTTCCTGACAAAAGCAGATCAATAACTGAAATGTCGTTGGGTATTGTATATGTATGTTGGAAAGCAAGCTGGGCGTTGGTGCTAAAAAAACACCAAACAACGAATAGTGTACAAATGACTTTTTTCATTTTCAACATCTGGGTTTATTTATAAATGTACATAAATATTTATCTCAAATGCACATAACCGATAACGGCCAATAGACATTTTTATTATTATTTTCGCCACATGGAAATGAAAGACCGCAAGCCGGTGTACTATAGCGAGTACCTGCAGCTGGACAAAATACTGAATGCCCAAGACCCTGAAAGCGCCAAGGAAGGTATAAGGGCTGATGATGAAATGCTGTTCATTATCATTCACCAGGCATATGAGCTTTGGTTCAAGCAGATATTACATGAGCTGGACATTGTGCGCGAAGTGTTTAAGCAGCCAACGGTACAGAATAATACTCCTGACATATATAACAGTGTGCACCGACTGAAGCGCGTGTGCGGTATACTTGAGGTAGCGGTGATGCAGATGGGCATACTGGAGACGATGACCCCGCTTGACTTCCTGGATTTCCGCGACCTGCTGCGGCCTGCTTCCGGTTTCCAGAGCATACAATTTAAAATGATAGAGGCCACGCTGGGCCTGAAGTATGACCAGCGCCATGGCAAGAGCTACTACTTATCGCAACTGACGCCTGCCGATGTAGACAGGGTGAAGCAAGCAGAGAGTGAAGTATCGCTACTTGTGCTGCTGAACCAATGGCTGGAGCGTATGCCCTTTGTACAAAGTGAGGCATACTGGGATGGAGAATCGTTCTGGAAGAGCTATCGTAATGCTTACGAGGGCAGCCTGAGGCCGGGTGAAGAACCGAACCTGAAACTGTTCGATTCATTATTTACCCATACTGCCGAGTACCCTGAAGGCCGCTCCTTTAGCGCGGATGCGAGCCGTAATGCGCTGTTCATAATGCTGTACCGCGACCATCCGCTACTGCAGCTACCCTACGAACTGCTGAGCATACTGCTGGAGATAGACCAGAACCTGAGCATGTGGCGACACAGGCACATACATATGGTGCAGCGTACCATAGGCAAGCGCGTAGGTACTGGCGGCAGCACCGGCGCAGAATACCTGCGCGGTGCGGCGGACAGCCATTATATTTTCCGTGAATTGTCTGAACTGACATCCTTCCTGCTGCCGCGGAATATGCTGCCTAAGCTGCCGGAAGCATTAGTAAAGGATCTTGGATACAAGGGTTAGCATTACTACCTTCCTTGGATTGCAAATGTTGAGGAGCGGGGTTTAGTGCCAGGACTGAACGCCTGAGGGTATGACGTTATCTTACGACCAGCTCTCTGCGATATACCTGGCCATTCTGCACTGCTGTTACAAAGTACAACCCAGCGGTAAGGTGTTGTATATCTATGCTGATATTGGCACCGCTGGCTTGTTGCTGTGCCACAGTTCTGCCTGTAAGATCGGCTATAGATATGTTTGCAGTTGCCTGCTGACTGAATTGGAGCATTACCATTCCGCTGGCGGGATTAGGGTACATGGTAAACATGGCTTGTGTTACGGCATTTACGCCGGCAGGAAACTCTACAGTAAAGCTACCCACCATACCCATAGATTCGTGTGGTGTACACTTATAGTTGTACACACCTGCCTCTGACGGAACTACGTAAGAGAAAGTTGGCACTGTGGGGCTGATAGGACTGTTCCAACCCGGTGCAGTAGACGGTATCATACCATTGGTTGTAGTATGGGTGCCGCTTACCCACACCCATGTAATAGTATCACCGGGATGCACACCAGTAATACTAGCAGGTGAAAATGAATAATTAGCTACCGAAATAGTGTAAGTGGCAGCGAAGGAGGAAGCAATAAAGCTGCATATAACAGCCAGTATAAGTAATGTTGTTTTCATGATCGTAAAGTGTTTTAGCGTTACGATATGAATGCGATATAAATATTATGCCTCTGGGAATGATGCCGGACTTTGGCTGTAAGGAGCGCCATTTTTTTATCTTCTTACCGTTAAGGTAATATCTGTCGCTCTTTCAGACCTCATTCTGGACCTGTTTTAGACCCGGGACTGTCGTCCCGGGCTATTGTCTTTCGGTCTTTCAGACCTTTTTTCTTAAACTTAATACCGTTGAACACAAGCCTAACACTATTGCCTAACCCAGGCCCGCCAAGGGAGAGGGAGGTGTCGTCCGATGGGGTTAATGGCATTAGGGATGACAACGGTTGAGGCATCTAGTCAATGCTCCGTAAGCCGTTACACGTTAATTACTCATTGCCGTTTTGAACTCGGAAGTAGTGTGGAATTCAATATCGGGGTTGTTCTGGCGCTCGGTGTTCAGGAACCATTCGCTCTGGGCCAGGTATACCAGGTTGCCATCCTTGTCTTCCATTACGTTGCTTTGCTTGAAGCGTACAAAGTCGTCGATCTTCTTCTTGTCGCCGGTTATCCAGCAAGCTTTGTAGAACGATAGCGGCGTGAAGGAACAAGAGGCACCATACTCCTGCAGCAGGCGGTACTGAATCACCTCGAACTGGAGCTCACCTACGCAACCTATTATCTTGCGGTTGCCGCCATGCTGGGTAAACAGCTGGGCAACACCCTCATCGGTAAGCTGGCGAATACCCTTTTCCAACTGCTTGGTTTTCATTGGGTCTTTATTCACCAATTCCTTAAATATTTCAGGTGAGAATACCGGAATACCTGTGAACTGCATGATCTCCCCTTCGGTAAGTGTATCGCCAATTTTAAAGTTGCCCGTATCGAACAGACCAATTACATCGCCGGGATATGCCTCATCAATAATATCTTTTTCACGCGCAAGGAAAGAATAAGGGTTGCTGAAGCGCATGTCCTTTTCCAGGCGGCAATGTTTGTAATAAGTATTACGTGCGAACCTGCCCGAGCATACCCTGAGGAAGGCCACCCTATCGCGGTGACGGGGATCGAGGTTGGCGTGTATCTTAAATATAAAGCCGGTGAATTTAGCCTCATTAGGCTCTACCGTGCGCTTATCAGTATCGCGGTGCTGCGGTACAGGCGCTACCTGTATGAAAGTATCCAGCAACTCCTTTACACCAAAGTTGTTGACCGCACTACCAAAGAACACGGGAGATACCTGGCCCTTGAGGTAAGCCGGCACATCCAGTTCTCCGTATACCCCCTGCAACAGCTCTACATCTTCGCGCAGCTGGGCAGCATCACGCTCGCCTACTTTTGCGTCGAGCACCTTATCGTTAAGATCGGGTATCGGCACTATGTTATCTTCCGTAGCTTTCTGATTAGCCGTGAAGAGGTTCAGGCTGCTATCGTAAAGATTGTATACCCCCTTGAACTCCTTACCCATGTTAATAGGCCATGAGAGCGGGTGCAGGGATATCTTTAACTCTTTTTCTATCTCATCGAGCAGGTCGAACGGCAGTTTACCGTCTCGGTCCATTTTGTTGACGAAAACGATGATAGGTGTATCGCGCATGCGGCATACCTCTACCAGTTTGCGTGTCTGCTCTTCAACACCATTCACACTGTCTATCACCAGTATTACACTATCTACCGCTGTGAGTGTACGATAAGTATCTTCGGCAAAGTCTTTGTGGCCCGGTGTATCCAGCAGGTTGATAAGCGTGCCGTTATACTCGAAACTCATTACTGAAGTAGCCACAGAGATACCCCTCTGGCGCTCTATCTCCATAAAGTCGCTGGTTGCGTGCTTCTTTATCTTGTTGCTTTTTACGGCACCCGCTACCTGTATGGCACCACCGAATAACAGCAGTTTTTCGGTGAGGGTTGTCTTACCGGCATCGGGGTGAGATATAATGGCGAACGTGCGGCGCTTGGCTATTTCTTTTTCGTAACTCATTTTTTTCTTTAGTCGTAAGTAGACAGTCGTAAGTTCCGCTGAAATACATTACAGCTTTTTACTTTATACTAACCACCTTCTACTTTATTAAAAGCGTGCAAAGGTCGGAAAAAATACGCACTGTTGAGCAACAGCAATTATACCAGACATGAACATGCATATAATTGTTGTGTACCTAAGGCACACTATCCAAATAAATAAGCATTACATCTACAAACCTTTTGCACCTACGGCGCAATGACATGGAACAATAACGCACCGCTGTCAACTTTTATTCAATAAGATTTGACAACTTTTTAAAAGTTGTCAAATCTGGCCATAGTTTTAGTAATCATCTAACAATAAACGCTCTATCTACTTTCCTACTCAGCATATATACCCTCTATCTGGGTAGTGTATTTGGTATTGATGACTTTGCGTTTGATCTTGAGGGACGGGGTCAGTTCGCCGCTGTCGATGGTCCACTCATCGGGCAGCAGGGCTATTTTTTTTACCTGTTCGGGATGGCTAAACTGGGGGTTGTATTTGTCTACCACCTTCTGCATCTGCTCCAGCACCTCCCTCATCTTTATCAGTTCGCTATTTTTTTCGGGGATAGTTGCCTGAGGGTAGTTATCGCGGAGCCATTTGCGCAGCTGTACAAAGCTGGGCACGATGAGCGCGCTTACAAACTTGCGACCATCACCCACTACCATCATCTGCTCTATGAAAGGACTTTCCTTCATTTTATTCTCTATTACCTGCGGCGCCACATATTTACCGCCGCTGGTTTTGAATATCTCCTTCTTACGATCGGTTATCTTGAGGAAGCGGCCTTCTACCCATGCACCTATGTCGCCGGTGTGAAACCAGCCATCGGGCTCGAATACACCCTGCGCCAGCTCAGGGTGCTTATAGTAGCCACCGGTGACGTTAGCACCACGCGTCAGTATCTCGCCATCTTCGGCCAGTTTTACCTCTACGTTGCGGATGAGCGGGCCAATGGTGCCTATTCGCCTGTCTTCACTCTCGTACCTGTTTACTGATATAACAGGAGAGGTTTCGGTAAGGCCGTAGCCTTCCATTATTATTATCTGAGCGGCGGTAAAGATGCGGATGAGGCGCTCCTGCGTAGCTGCGCTGCCAACCACAATAGCTTTAACGTTGCCCCCCAACGCCTCGCGCCACTTCTTGAAAACCAGCGCATTGGCAATAGCTAATTGAAGCCTGTACCAGGCACTACCGGGCTTGGCATTATCGTAGACCTTACCAAGGCCCAGTGCCCAGAAGAACAGCGCGCGTTTAATGCCTTTGAGTTCGCTGCCGGTATTCATGATGCGCTCATATACTTTTTCCAGCAGGCGGGGTACTGTGGTAAATACCAATGGCTGTACCTCTTTCAGGTTGAGGCCAATGGTATCCATGCTTTCTGCGTAGTAGATGCTTACACCTGCCTGTAGATAAATGTAACTGACCATACGCTCGAAAATATGGTTGAGCGGCAGGAAGCTGAGTGCCTTGCTGCCCTTATCGGCAAAAGTGAAAGCAGGCATGCTGTCCTGCACATTGCTGGCGATATTCTTGTGGGTGAGCATTACGCCTTTAGGATTGCCGGTGGTGCCGCTGGTATAAATGATGGTAGCCAGCGTTTCGGGTACTATGCGGCTGGTTATGGTGGCATCGGCCTGTGCGCCGGGCACTACCAATTCGCGCCAATGGCGTACGCCGTCGACCACATCGAAACAGAAGATGTGCCGGAGGCTACTTACCTGTGCAAATGCTTCCTTGTACCGTTCGTAAATATCGCCATTGCCTACAAATGCCACTTTGGCTTCGGCTTCGCTGAGCACATAGATAATTTCCTCGGGGCTGATGGTAGGATAAACCGGGGTGAGCACACCGCCCGTAAGTTGTGCAGCCACATCCGTCATTATCCATTCTGGCCTGTTGGGCGATATTATGGCTATCTTTTCCTGCTTTTCGGCTTCGAGCACAGGATTGGCGAGGCCCAGCTTCAGCAGCCCTGCGGCCAGTCCGCACGCGGTATCCCACACCTCTTTGCAACTGTATGTGCGCCATGTGCCCTGCTCTTTGGCGGCCAGCATTACCTCTTCCGGAGCCTGCTGTGCGCGCTGCTCCACTATGTCGAAAAGACGTTTTACCATGTAGCTAATTTAATGAAAAAGTTGCGAATGGAATTGATATAGATCAAAACCGGTAGGTTTAGCGGGTAGAAAGGATAGGGACGGCTTATAAGAAGGGGATCATTGCATCCAATACAGCGCTTATTGTAACATAAAGATGTGCTCAAAAAACGAACCTGGTCCTAATATAGATATGCACAAAATGAGGCCGGATAAGCCTCATTTTAATATTAGCCGAACTATACAAGGTTACTTAAATGATCACATCGTTTGACGACGAGGCCATAATTGTCAGTTTGTTGTCGAGTTCCCAAGCGAGCTCTTTTTTCTTGTTCAGTGGCGAGGTAACCAAGCGCACCAGGAAAAGTGCGGCAAAGATGGGTGCAGCAGAAGCTGCAGTAATATGGCCGGTTTGTGCTGCATGCATTAATGTAATACAACTTATAATTAGCCCGAGTACAACAATTGCTACTCCTATAATTTTCAGATTCCTGATCTCTGACCGGGTTTTCGCCAGCTGATCTTCTAAAAACTCTCTGCTATCCATTTCTTTGCCTTGTGTTTCCATAAATAAATCTACCCGCTAAAATAGTATGCATATCGGGGCAATGAACGGATAACCTGTTTGCTGTGCATGGTTTTCTTACAAGTGTGCAGGATGTAAGCCAGAACCGAGCAAACCCGCGTGAGATAACTACAGATGAGCGACTTGCCTGCTAAAAAGAACACACTACTTATACCGTCCATCCTATAAAATTTGATATGCATCAGCAACCTGAATGACCGGAGTCACACAAGGCCATAACCATGCCGTGTACATTTGGTAAAACAAGAGCATGTACAAGTTGGTTGCCGTTTCGGGGTCCGCATCGCCTATTCTTGTACAACAATACCGTCAATAACAGAGCCCGGAAATACCATGATAGGAAAGCTCAAGCATATCGTACGCGTTCTTTTGGTGGGCTATGCGCAGGTGCCAGCATCTAAGCGCCAGCAAAACCCGATACTGAACCAGTATTTCCATCTGAAGCGCGTATGGACCAACAGGCATTATGCAGACTTTGGTATAGAACGGCTGATCCGGCTTTTCCTTGCAGTGATCCTTTTTATATTTCCGGGTTTGTACTTCCGGGCTGTGTTCAGTAGCATGGGGCTTACCGTAAGAAAAATAGCGGTTGACTTTTATGTATTGGCAAAGATGATGCTGCCTGTATTGTACTTTTATTTTCACCTCACCACATACCTGCCCGTAGCTATATTCTCTGCGTATATGGGTGCAGAAACACTTGTATACCTGGCATCGCTGATCTATTTATCCAACGAGTTTGCCCAACCAATATCTTTCAGAAGGTCTCTGACCGCCCTATTCTTTAATTATATTGAGATATGCCTGGACTATGCGGTGATATATGCCTACTGCAACTACAGCATACCCCACTTTTTTAAAGAAAAGCTAACCTCGGGCATGCAAGCTGTTTACTTCAGCTTTGCCACATCAGCCACTGTAGGTTTCGGAGACATTGCGCCTGTACATAAATTGGGGCAAGCCCTTGTCATCACCCAGATAATCATCTTCCTGATATTTGTAGGCCTGTTCATTAACTTTTTCTCATCGCGGATACACGATAACACGCAATACCGGGGGAAAGAACGGAATTATTATTGAGGATATGCATTCTACGAAGAAAGAGCTTACGTGGCCGAGGTAATAATGTAAAAAGGCCCCGCAAATTGCGGAGCCTTTTGTATAAAAAAGTGGGAAAATGATTACTTCTTGCCACCTTTTGCAGCTTGTGCTGCTTCGGTTTCTGCCTGGCGCAGGGCACGTGTAGTGATAACAGAAGCGATAGGAATACGTGGAGAGTTCATGATCTCCATATTATCAGCCTTAACGTCTTCAACACGAACGTTGCCCAACAGCTGCAGGTTCTCGATATTTACTTCGATAGCTTCAACCAGGTACTTAGGTTCTGTACGTACAGTAACGCCTTTCAGCTTAGTTACCAGACGACCACCATCCTTAACACCCTGTGGTGTACCTACGAACTTAATAGGCAGGTTGGCTACGATCTTCTTGCCTTCAACCAGCTCCAGCAGATCCACGTGGCTCAGCACGTCGGTCAGCACGTCGAACTGCAGATCCTTAACGATAGTGCGGTAAGTTTTACCGTCTACAACGATCTCAGCGATCTGGAACTGTGGTGTGTACACCAGTGAACGGAAAGCCATAACAGGCGCGCTGAAATGGATAGTTTCGTTGCCACCGTAGATAACGGCAGGAACTTCGTCGTTAGAACGGAGCTGGCGTGTGGCTTTCTTGCCCAGGTCGCTCCTCAGTTTACCTTCGATCTTTACACTTTTCATTTTTAGTGTTTAGTCTTTGTTTCTTTCACCGCCGGTCGGATCATCTGCCAAACGTCCGTACGCTGAAATGAGTTTTTAAAATTTTGTTCCCTTTGTGGGGGCAGATTTTGTTGTATAAACAGTCGTAATTTTTTTAATTCAAAAGTTAAAAGTTAAAACCTAAAAGTTGGTCGATTTAACGCCGGCCCTAAAGGGAGGTGATCTTTAAACACATTCTTTTTCTTTTACCTTTAACCTCTCCGTTTACTTATTGTAATTCATATTACTATGAATGAACAATGAGCTGATGGATTTATTTTCTGAAGCATTCCGGATAGCAACTGCAAACAGATCGGCGGTAGATAGTACCTTGATCTTATCGCACTGCTGGCGCAATGGTATAGTGTCGCAAACAACCAGTTCTTCCAATACAGAATTCTGTATGTTCTCGTATGCTTTACCGCTGAGCACCGGGTGTGTACAAAATGCACGAACGGTTTTAGCGCCCTTCTCCTTGAGCATTGCAGCTGACTTTGACAGTGTGCCTGCAGTATCGCAGATGTCGTCGATCAGTACAACGTTCCTATCCTTTACATCACCTATTACCGTCATGCTGGCTATCTCATTAGCACGCTTGCGCTGCTTATCGCAGATAACCATTTCTGCACCGAAATACTTAGCCACCTCACGTACGCGGTTAGTACTGCCTACGTCGGGGGCCGCAAAGGTAAGGTCTTTTATCTTAAGTTTCTCAATATAAGGGATAAAAATTGCTGATGAGTCCATGTGATCGACCGGGATATCGAAGAAACCCTGTATCTGCGGCGCGTGGAGGTCCATAGTGATGACACGGTTGGCGCCGGCTGTAGTAAGCAGGTTGGCCACGAGTTTTGACCCTATAGCCACACGAGGCTTATCTTTCCTGTCCTGGCGGGCGAAGCCATAATACGGGATAACTGCAGTAATGTAACCGGCAGATGCCCTCTTGCAGGCGTCAATCATCAGCAACAGCTCCATAAGGTTGTCTGTAGGAGCGAAAGTAGACTGAACGAGGAATACATAAGCACCGCGAACGGACTCCTGTATAACTGGCTGCATTTCGCCGTCGCTGAATTTCTGGATATTGATGTTGCCCAATTTTGTGCCGAAGCTTTTGGCAATTTTTTCGGCAAGGTAGGTAGATCCTGTGCCGGCAAATATTTTAACTGCTGAATCGATGCGCATATGGCCTGCAAAGGTAAGCTTGCAGAATGGGATTTGGAAACAAAAAAATAACTTTCCCGATTGATGATCAATAGGCTGATAGAATGTTAGTAATACAAATAGGCCCACTTGCATTACCTTTGCCCCGCAAAACACTTACGACTACATAGGGATGTACACTGTTAAATTTAATTTTGAACAAAAGGGACTGGAGCCTGTAATACTGGAAAATATTGCCCCGGGCCAGAATATAGTAGAGATAGCACTTGAAAATAATATAGAGTTGCACCACAATTGCGGAATGGTTTGTGGCTGCAGCACCTGCCACTTGTACCTGGACAAAGGCGATGAGTATATGCCTGAAATAAGCGACCGTGAAGAAGACTTTATAGACAGGGCACGTAACCCACGACTGAACAGCCGCCTGGGCTGTCAGTGCTTCCTGGCGGAATGTGATAAAGGATTTGTGGAAGTAACGCTACCGGATCAGTCGACCATACACGGCGACTAAAAGTAAAAACTTAAAAAATAAAAGTAAAAATAACCCGGCAGCTACCGGTTTAACAATAAAAGACATTTGATATGCCGCATTTTGAACCGCCGATAAAGTGGAATGATTATGAAGATATAGCCCTGAAGCTGTATGAGCGCTTTGGCGATGATTTTGGCGAAAGTAAGATATACCGCATCCGCTTTACCGACCTGCTGGAGTGGGTGCTGGAAATACCCAATTTTGAAGGTACGCGCGAGGAAAGCAATGAAGGACACCTGGAGATGATACAATCGAGCTGGGTGTATGAGTGGCGGGATAACCAGAATTAGTTAGACAATTAGCCAATTTGACAATGTGACAATTGGCTTGTTATATAACTGAGTATCCCTGACCAATTTACCAGAGTATTGCCGAATTGGCTAATTGACAAATTGTCGAATTGAAATGAATATACTGGAATTATTTGCACCGATAAAGACTTTTGTTTTTGATGTGGATGGCGTATTGACCGATGGCAGCCTAATGCTGACGGAGGACGGCCATATGCTACGTAGTATGAACATTAAGGATGGCTATGCTATGCAGCTGGCTATAAAGAAGGGCTATAAGGTATGGATCATATCAGGGGCACGATCTGAAGCTGTGCGTTTAAGGCTGAATGGCCTGGGCGTAACAGATGTGCATATAGGCATAGAAAGCAAGAAAGAAGTGCTGGATGCCATGGCACTCACCTACGACACCGACTTTAGCAGTGTTTTGTATATGGGTGATGATATACCCGACTATGCCGTAATGCAAAAATGCGGCCTACCCTGCTGCCCTGCTGATGCCGTGGCTGAAATAAAACAAGTAGCTAAATATATTTCTCCGCTGAATGGCGGTAAGGGCTGCGTACGCGATGTAATAGAAAAGGTGCTGAAGCTGAACGGGGATTGGGATTTGCCAGTGTAATTCAGGCGAATGCCATGTCATGGTTCGAAAGTTTCCAATGACAGATTGGACGTTTTACAGTTTCTTATAAAGCCTATTTGTTGCGCCCACCTCTTCTTTACTTTTCTTTGTGCTGCCGCAAAGAAAAGTAACAAAAGAAAGCGGCACTTTGGCGTATCGCTCCGCGCGCCAAAGTAGCTATACTGCGCATAACCCTGACTGTGCCGAGACGGCTATCGCCGACCTGTTGCTTATAGACAGAACTATATAGGCATATCCTCACTGGACAATGATTGCTAATTTTCCTAAAGAATATAAATAAGACAGGGTTTGACCTCATTGATCAAACCCTGTTTTATTTTAACTGCCCGCGTTATTATTTTTTCTTGCCGAACAGACTTTTCAGTCCGTCTTTGGCTTTATCAGCGGCGTTGTTTACTGCATCGTTAACGGCATTGTTTGTGCCGCCGCTCTTTTTAGAGGTGTCTTTATTGCCGAGGAACTGGTTCTTCAATTCATCTTTTACTGCATTTACTGCCTGGGTTTTGATAGCTTTTACGGTGTCTTTTACCACATTCTTTATGCTATCGGCCTTGTGTTTGGCCATATCTTCCAGTTGCTTCTTCACGTCGTTCACGGCATCGCCGGCCATACTCTTCAGGTTGGTCTCTACCTTAGGGGCGGTTACGGTTCCGGTAATAGTAGCGGCAAGGTTTACCTTATCGCCCACCTTTACATTGATGCCTTTAGCAGCCGCCTGGTTGACGAGGTTATTGACCATAGCCGTACCCTGGCTACCCATTAAGGCAGTAGGGATAGCCATATTAACGCCGTATTGTATTGTCTGGTCGAAACCATGGCTGCCGGCAACTTCTGCTTCGATCTGATCTATCTTGAATTTGTATGGATCGACATTAAGGCGGCCATTAGCGAATGAGAAGAACAACTTCATATCCTTTAACGGGAACGACTTCAGTTTAGCAATATTCAGCTTATTAGCCAGCTGATCTGTAACCGGGAAGCCACTGATATTGCCGCTGAGCATAAACAGATCGCCCTTGCCGGTGAGGGTATTCATCTGCGGACTCATATCTGCCCCCATTTTACCGGTCATGCTGAGGTGAGAGGTCATCTTGCCCTGTACATATTTGCCAGCAGGCATCATTTTCTGCACCATATCTACCGATGTGTATGTCTTCTGCACATCTACATTCTCTACAGCGTAGTCGAAACTGATATCAGGATTCTTTTTATCGGTCTTGGTACCGTAGAAGCCGCTCATCTTTATGTTACCATCCAGGCCCTTACCTGACACATTTTGCAACGCCACCACCTGATTGCGCACCATGAGGGCGGCCTGAACATCGGTAAGGATGATCTTATCGTACTTAACAGAACCTACTTCTGTTTTAAGCGTTACATCCAGGTTATCGGGCACCACAAATACAGGTGTAGGTGTGGTGGAATTAGTGGTGGTAGACGAGGCAGACATAAACTTGTTCAGGTCTACCTTATCGGCAGTAAAGTGCAACGCGGCAGTGAGCGGCTCGTTGTGCAGATAGTAGCCCAGCAGATTATCTATAGTACCATCGCCAGTAAAGTTGATCTGCATATACTGACCTTTCAGGCCGGTCATGGTTACATTCTTAGGGTTGAAAGTGAGCAGCATGTTGTTCACGTTAACACCATCAGGGTAGTCTTTAGAAGCGTAGGCTATGTTGTTAAGGCCAATGGTGCCGGCTGCATATAATTCATCATACTTCTGCTTTTGTGCCGCGGCAATGGAACCTTTTACGGAAACATCGGCATTAACCACGCCGGCCAGTTTGGTACCGGCATCCAGTTTTACAAACTTCTGCACCTGGCTAAGATCCAAACGGCCCTTCATGGTAGCATCTACCCACTGGTTGCTAACAGGCGTTTTAAGCAGCAGACGGAAATCGAACGGATCGGTACCGAACACTACATGGCCGCGCTCTACATTGACAACAGTATGATCGGTAATACCATCGGGGTTATTTACGGCTACCTTAACCTGTATGTCGGAAACCTTCTGAGGCAGATCAGGATACTGGAATGAACCATTTTCTATCAACAGATTGAGGGCATAGGCAGGCATCTGCCTGGCATTGTAGGTGCCTTTTACAAAACCATTGAGTGTAGCCTTACCGGTGGTTTTAATATCCTTAAAATTGTTCTGGTAGATGCCGGGAACGAGAGAAAGGATATCCTTGAAGTCATTTGACGGCGTACTGAACTGCACGTCCATAATTGTATTGATTGTATCGGGCAGCTGCACGAAGCCTTTAGTAGACAGCTTGAGGCCGTTAAGCTGGATCTTCTCAGTATTGAAACTGTACTTGCCGGTTTTATTATCTACATCCAGGTCCACATCTACCTGTGTCTTTACCTTATTGAGGTACGGGATGTTGCCGTAGGTAAAGCTGATAGCATCGGCGACGGTATGCGTAGACAGCGTAAATGCGTCGCTGCTAAAATCACCGCTACCCTCGTGAGTAAAGTTTTCGAGTACGCTGCTCATCTTAGCCTGTTCGTCGCGGTACTCTATGTAGGCATTTTCTATGCTGTATTTGCGCAGCTTGAAGACAAAAGGCTTGGATGGTTCCGATGGTGCAGTAACCGGTTCCGGCTTAGTGATATTCCAGTTGGCCTCACCATTTTCGTGAACAATAGCATGGATGCGCGGCGATATCAACGCCACCTTTTTGATATCGTATTTACCATTAAGGGCTGCCATAAGGTCTACAGATACATCGATACTTTTAGCGGCGATAAGCGTATCGTTTTTGAATGCATCTTTACCCACTATACTGATCTCCTCTATGCCGACTGCAAGATTGGGGAAGTGACGGAAGAGCGAGATGTCTACATCTTTAAAGTCGGTAGTGGCATTTAATTGCTTGTTCATCTGCGTTTTAGCTACTTCCAATATCTTGCCCTTGAACATTATGGGGATAAGAATAGCAGCTACTATGAGCAGCAATAACAGGATGCCTACACCGGCCAGAACACGCTTTAGGATTTTCATGCTATTTATTTATACTGTTGAGAATATGTGTGTTATGCAAGTAAAGATACTCGCTTAAAATCAAGAAAGCGTTAATTTAGATAGTTAACGCTTTGGTACAGCAAAGCGAATGCCAATTGTAATTCGTAAATTCGTAAAACCATTGTTGTATGTATGACGGCTATAGATAAGAAACTAGCTGATGCAATAGCCAGGCTGAGCGAAGACGAAAAGCAGAAAGTGCTGGAGTTTATAGAAAGAATTATCGCCCGGGAAAGTAGAATGAGTACGCCCCAATAGTTGCCTGAATACCCTTGCATAAAGCTATGGCAACTTTACTTTACTCAAAAACGAATACGTCCCGTGGCTGTTGGTCAGGAGACGCAACAGCGGCTGTTGTTTTTACGCTACAGTGTTTAAAACTCCCAACCAATATCCTTCCGGTAATACTTACCCGTATATTCAATCAGTTCCGCGTTTTTAAAAGATACTGCCAGCGCTTCTTTTATGTTGGAGCCCATTGAGGTGATGGCTAAGACACGGCCGCCGTTAGTAACAACATTACCATCTTTTGTGGTTGTGCCTGCATGGAGCAGCATGCTGTCGGTTACTTTTTCAAAGCCTGTCATCACATCGCCCTTGTTGTAGTCGCCCGGGTAGCCGCCAGCCACTAACATAACAGTGCCCGCTGCACGGGTGTCGTGTTCGATAGTTACTTCGTTCAACCGGCCCTCGTGCATTTTGTTGAAAAGGTCAACTATGTCATTCTTCAGGCGAGGTATTACTACTTCCGTTTCAGGGTCGCCCATGCGGCTGTTGTATTCAATGACCATTGGCTCGCCATTCACCTTTATCAGGCCGAAGAAAATAAATCCTTTGTATGGAATACCTTCTGCTTTCAATCCTTGTACTGTAGGCTCCACGATGCGGGACACCACTTTATCCATAAAAGCTTTATCTGCAAACGGTACGGGCGAGATGGCGCCCATGCCACCGGTGTTGAGACCAGTATCGCCCTCTCCTACCCTTTTATAGTCCTTGGCCTCTGGCAGCAATACATAATGCTCGCCATCGGTCAGTGCGAATACAGATAGTTCTATACCATCGAGAAACTGCTCTATAACAACCTTATCGCCAGCTTTGCCGAATTGGGCATTCATGATCATTGATCGAAAAGCGTCCTGTGCTTCCTGCACATCAGAAGTGATGATAACACCCTTGCCTGCGGCCAGGCCATCGGCTTTCAACACAAATGGCGGCATGGCCGTGGCTATGTAGTTGAGTCCATCCTCGAAATTATCGCGGGTAAATTCTTTATACGCAGCTGTAGGGATATTGTGGCGCTCCATGAACTTTTTAGAAAAAGCCTTACTGCCCTCTAACTGAGCGCCCTCCTTACCCGGGCCAACTATTTTTATGTGGGCCAACTGAGCATCGGCTTCAAAGTAATCTCTTACTCCTAAAACAAGTGGGTCTTCCGGACCTACTACCAACATGGTAATACTATGCTCGAGACACGCTGCCTTAATGGCGGCAAAATCATTAACGCTAACCGGCAGGTTTGTACCATATGCAGGCGTACCGGCATTGCCCGGGGCAATGAACAAATTAGTGCATAATGGGCTTTGAGCTATTTTCCAGGCCAGTGTACATTCGCGTCCACCTCCCCCTAAAAGGAGTATATTTTCCATGATTGTGTAATTGCAGTGCAAAAAAACAACAAAACGAAGGACTTCGGTAAATAATTATTCTTTATTTTGGCAGTTCAGTTAAAAACAAGATTTAAAGAATGAGTAATTTACCAAACCAGGAGCCTGGTTCGATCTTAGACGTACCAGCGGATATTGCTACATCCAGTAAAGGGCACCCCAAGGGTTTATATGTATTGTTCGTAACCGAATTCTGGGAGCGCTTCAGCTACTACGGCATGCGCGCAATATTTATCCTGTACATGACCAAAATGCTGCTGCTGGATAAAGCGCTAGCGAGCAACATTTACGGCAGTTACACAGGCCTTGTATACCTTACTCCACTTATTGGCGGTTATATGGCCGACAGGTATTGGGGCAATCGTAAGTCTATATTTGTAGGTGGCACTATGATGGCACTGGGGCAGTTCCTGATGTTTACCTCTGCCACATTTGCGGCAGGTACAGAAAAAGGCTTTGCCATAACACTAATGTGGGCTGGTTTGACAGCGCTGATATTTGGTAATGGCTTCTTTAAACCGAACATCTCTACAATGGTGGGTCAACTGTATCGCGAAGGTGATGCCCGTAAAGACTCTGCCTATACGATCTTTTACATGGGCATCAACGCAGGTGCACTTATTGCGCCTTTGATCTGTGGTTCGTTTACCGACAATTATAAGTGGGGCTTCCTTTGTGCCGGGTTAGGTATGATAGTAAGCCTTGTGGTATTTTACTTTACGAAAGATAAATACCTGGTTTCTCCGGAAGGCAAACAGCTGGGTGTTGGCGCAAACAAACTAAACGATGCTGCACCAAAAGACGCAGCTGGTTCTCCTGCAAAGAACGCTCCAGCCTTCAGCAGCCAGCAGCTGACCATACTGATAGGCGGCATAGTTGTGGCATTTTCTGCACTTTATTTTGGTGCCGGTATAGATGTATGGGGATCGCTGATATATGGTATGACCGCTGTAGGTCCATTCGTAATCATTACCGATAAGTCACTTACCAAAATAGAAAAAGACAGGCTTTGGGTGATCATCCTGATCATGATATTCGTTATTTTCTTCTGGATGTGCTTTGAGCAAGCTGGTGCTTCGCTGACGTTCTTTGCCGAAGAGCAAACGAACAGGCATGTATTTGGATGGGAAATGCCAGCAGCATATTTCCAGAGTTTCAATGCCGGCTTCATCCTGATACTGGCGCCTATCATCAGCGCTGTATGGGTGTTCCTGGCCAAGAAAGGCATCAGCCCGGCAGCACCTTTCAAACAATCATTAGGTTTAGCCTTCCTCGCATCAGGTTTCCTTTTTATTGCCTTTAGCTGTAAAGCAATACCTGCGGGTGGTGCCAGCATACTGTTTTTGACAGGCCTTTACTTCCTGCATACAATCGGGGAACTGTGTTTGTCGCCTATCGGCCTGTCTATGGTTAATAAGCTGACGCCGGGCCGCTTTACATCGCTGATGATGGGTATCTGGTTCCTGGCAATAGCTACAGGTAACAAGCTGGCAGGCACAATGAGCTCTTTATATCCGGATCCTACAAACCCTGTACATCCGCATGTATTTGGTTTTGAGATCAGCGACCTTCATAGCTACTTCATGCTGTTTGTAGGTTTTTCTGGCGTAGCAGCTGTAATGCTGTTCCTGCTGAGCCGCAAGCTGCAGAAGATGATGCACGGCATTTCTTAATCAAAATATTCTAAGTTGCTAAACGGCAGGACTTTAGTTCTGCCGTTTTTTTATGGGTTAAAAACAAGGTGAAAAAATTATAGTCATCATTCTATAACTTCACGCTAATTAATCAACAGGTGATCAATGGAACAAATACCGTCTTTGGCTGATGCCCAAATGTTGGAGGAGATACAGAGCTTTAAAGGGAAATACCCCAAACAGCTATGGTATCTTTTCCTTTCTGAGATGTGGGAGCGTTTTTCCTTCTATGGCATGAGAGGCATGCTGACCATTTTTATGGTGGAAAAACTAATGCTGGGAGAAAAGGAAGCCAATCTGCAATATGGCGCAACGCAGGCATTTGTGTATACACTAGCCTTTGTGGGCGGTTTGTTTGCCGATAAGATATTAGGTTTCCGCAAGTCTATCTTCTGGGGAGGTATCCTGATGATAATAGGCAGCTTTACCCTAGCTTCTATGCCGGCTACAAATCCCAGCCATATCTTTTACCTGGGCATTAGCTTTACTATTGTGGGGACCGGCTTTTTCAAGCCCAATATATCGACCATGGTAGGGCAGCTGTATAAGACAGGTGATGCCCGCCGGGATGCAGGGTTCGGGCTTTTTTATTCGGGCATCAACATTGGCGCTCTACTGGGGGGCTGGGCCTGCATACATGTGGCCAATAATTACTCCTGGAATGCTGCGTTCTCGCTTGCCGGCATAGTGATGAGCATCAGCCTGATCATATTCATCTTCACCAAAAGAACCCTTGGCCCCATTGGTTTGCCGCCGCTTACGCGCCGGGAACAAGAAACGATAAATGCAGCAGGAGAACCTGGAGAAGGTATAAAGGTGAAAGCAAAGCCGGCAATAACCCCGCGCGACCTGATGGTATATGCAGGATCACTGCTGGTGATACCGCTGATCCTTATACTGGTATCGAACTCCCAGTACACAGATTATTTTATGTACACAGTTGGTCCGCTAACGCTGTTGTACATCATTTACGAGATGTTTAAATACGGGGCTGTAGAACGCCAGAAATTGACCGCGGCTCTGATCTTTATTATATTCTCTATCCTGTTCTGGGCATTTTTTGAGCAGGCCGGAGGATCGCTAAGCCTTTTTGCGCGTTACAACCTTGACCACAAAGTATTAGGGTTGAATTTTGACCCTAACGAGATCAATAACTCATCCAATTCCTTTTTTGTAATTGTTTTCAGCCCTTTTATTGGTTTACTATGGCTGTGGCTGGCTAAACGTAAAATAGAACCAAACACGGTTGTAAAATTCGGCCTTGGCTTTCTGTTCGTCAGCCTTTCGTTTTATGTGTTTTACTACACCCGCTTTTTTGCGGATGCTTCCGGCAAAACGTCGTTAAATGTATTTACCCTTGCCTACCTGGTTACCACCGTTGGGGAGTTGTGCCTTTCACCTATCGGGTTATCTATTATGACCAAATTATCGCCCAAGCCACTACATGGGGTGATGATGGGTATGTGGTTCCTGGCCAGTGCTTATGGGCAGTATGCCGCGGGCCTATTGGGCGCGGGTATGGCTGCTGCCGATGACAAAGCCTCGCTTATTACTAAACTGATGTCGTACACAGAAGGCTACAAGCACCTGGCCTTATATGCGTTGATATCCGGCGTTGTGCTGATCGCGATATCTCCGCTTGTAAGGAAATTGATGCATGACGTGCACTAATTGTTATTGAACTGAAATATTGAGAGGGCCGCAGTTGTTGCGGCCCTCTTACTTTTACAGCTTTACAGCAGGCATATCGGAGGTGATCATTCCGTTCAGATACCTGATCCGGTTTTCTTTAAGGTCATCAAAGAAAGCCTTTATTTCATCTCCATAACCGCGCTTGGAGTATGCGTAGATCATGAGTGCTTTTGCGCCATCTGCAAGGGTTATTTGCTTGTACCTGTAAATAGTAAACTCTACCACGGCCACTTTATCACCCTTGGCCTGGGCCAGAACAAAATCGACCATGATCTCTTTGCCGTCCGGACTTTGATTTAGTTCATACCGGCAAACGGGATCATCTTTTTTGCGCTTTTCCAGTTCATCGGCTTTCGCCTTAACAGCAGAGCGGACCGACAGCGTATCGGCCAGCAGGAAAATGCTCAGCATATTGTGAAATGTCTCTACCTTATCGCCCGGCGGCAGGTATTCCTGCACGTAATAGTTGCCATTACTTTTATCTGCAAATGCCAGGCTGAAGAGCATACTGTTGTACTTAAGGGGGCCTTTTATACCCAGTTTGTCATTTACCTGGGCGGAGGCAACACCGTGCAACAGAACACAGATGACCAAAGTCAGCGATCTCATACTTAAAGGTAAGCAATAGAGTGCGGTATTATTTTTATTTTGCCTCCTGAAAACAATTACCATGGCAGACCATCAGCATACCGAATCCCATTTCATGGGCTCAGCGCTTGTTACAGACATTGTAATAGGCATGAGCGATGGCCTTACGGTACCCTTTGCACTGGCGGCGGGGCTGAGCGGTGCCGGCATTGCCACGCATACAGTGGTAACGGCCGGGCTTGCCGAAATAGCTGCCGGCTCTATAGCTATGGGGCTGGGCGGCTACCTTGCCGGGAAAACAGAAATAGATCATTATAATGCAGAGCTGAAACGGGAAGAATGGGAAGTAGATAACCTGCCGGAAAGAGAAAAGGCCGAAGTAAAAGAGATATTTGCGGCTATGGGCATGAGCGAGGCCACCCAGGATATTGTAGTGGAGGAAATGGCGAGGGATAAGGAAAAATGGATAGACTTTATGATGCGCTATGAACTGGGCCTGGAAAAACCCGATGCCAAACGGGCTACACGCAGCGCACTAAACATAGGTCTATCATACATAGTAGGTGGACTAGTGCCGCTGACACCCTATTTTTTTGCTGATACGGCTACTGAGGGATTAAAATATTCTGCGATAATAACCGTGTGTTGCCTACTGGTATTTGGCTATTTTAAGGCGCGTTTTACCGGGCAGAACCCGGTGCAGGGAGCTATAAGAGTAGCTATTATAGGTTCTGTTGCAGCAGCAGCGGCCTTCCTTATTGCAGGCCTGATAAACAAGTAGCAGCAGTTTAGTTAATGGCACGATTTCTTAGCATAATAAATAAAACAAACACTCGTGAAAAACGCAATCATCATATTAATTATCAGCTTGTTAGCATTGCCGGTGGCAACTGAAGCACAACAGACCAGGCACAAGAGCAAAAAGCATGCAACTCATAAGATTGTTAAGCAACCTGTGACCAGTATGTACACTACCAATTATTCCTATTACGATTCTTCGAGAGGAGGTTATGTATTTATGAAAGACGGGAAAGAAACATTTCAGCCATCGCTGCCGGTAGTGCCTGATAGTAAGCCGGTAAAAAAGGCTGTTCCTATAACAAAAGGGCTGGAGCTGGACCTGTATCCGCAACAAAGTTACCCGGCCAATAGCTCTGCGGCTAATAGCCACTAACTCAAAAGTGAAAAGTCAAAACCTAAAAGTGCTCTAAACAGAAAATATTTTTGGGTTGGGAAGACATTTTTGACCCAAAACGAAAGCAAGTAAAATTACTCACATAAGTCGTCAAGATCTTTTAGAGTTACTTTATTACCCTTTCCGTTCTCAATATCTTTATCCCCTTGCAAAACCATTGCTACAAACTTGATGTTGTACGATGATTCATTAATGGATTCTATTTGCGCATTAATATCAATTAACGGTTCAGGAGCATTCAACCTTTGTAATTTGTTTTCCATTACATCCTTTCAATTATCCCGGCTATACCTTGACCACCACCAATGCAGGCAGTAACAATGCCATACTTTTTATCCAGGCGTTTCAGGTCGTTGAGTAACTGTATGGTTAATTTGGCGCCTGTGCAACCCAAGGGGTGACCGAGAGAAATAGCTCCACCATTGATATTGACCTTGCTGTCGTCCAATCCTAACTCACGTATTACGGCAAGCGACTGGGAAGCAAATGCTTCGTTCAATTCAATAAGATCTACCTGCGACAGGCTCATCCCTGCCTGTTTTAATACTTTAGGTACTGCCTTTACAGGGCCTATACCCATAACGCGGGGATCTACACCGGCAGCAGCACAGTTAACAAGGCGGCCCATCGGCTTCAGGCCCAGGCTATTCATCAGGCGCTCGCTCATTACAATAGTAAACGCAGCGCCATCGGATGTTTGAGAAGAGTTACCAGCCGTTACAGAACCCTTATCGGCAAACACTGCCGGCAGTTTTGCCAGTGCTTCCATAGAAGTGTCGGCACGAGGTCCTTCGTCTGTATCTACTATGCTGGTGCGTTCTGTACGCTTGTTTTTTTCGTTTACATACACTTCCTTAATGGTAATAGGCAGTATACCATCTTTAAAGTATCCTTCCTTTATTGCGTTCAGCGCACGCTGGTGAGAGCGTAACGCAAAAGCATCCTGGTCTTCGCGGCTTACGCTAAAATCTTTAGCTACTTGCTCGGCTGTAAGGCCCATGCTCAGATAATAGTCGCCGGTTTCCTTTACCAGGTCGTAGTGGGGCATCGTGCGCCATCCGGCGGTTGGCACCATGGTCATGCTTTCCGTTCCGCCGGCAATAATACAATCGGCCATACCACACTGTATGCGGGTGGTAGCCATGGCTATGGTCTCCAGCCCCGAACCACAATACCTGTTTACTGTAACACCCGCAGCCCACTCGCCTACTGCTTTGTTGGCAATTATACGGCCTACCTGCAGGCCTTGCTCCGCTTCCGGCACTGCATTACCCACTATTACATCGTCTATCAGTTTAGGATCGAGCTGCGGCACACTGGCCAGCAAGCCCTTTATCACATCTATAGCCAGGTCATCGGGCCGGTGAAAACGGAATCCACCGCGTTTAGACCTTGCCACTGCTGTACGAAATCCGGCTACTATATAAGCTCCCTGCATGATTAGTATGTATAGAAAGAAATGAACAAAATGTTGTGCCTTATAAAGATACTAAGTAAGGTGCAAATAGTAGTACGCTTACGATCATGCGGCGGAAAGAATTAACAACAATGTTACAGGTACGATTTTTTATCAACCATTACAACATCAGGGTACAACGATATGAGAACCAAAGAAACAGAACATAAAGCGGGCGTGTTTGAGCGATTTTCCGTAAAAGTGACCAAGGCCGCCGGCAGCACTCCTGCATTTATTGCCGCCCTGGCAATTGTAGTGATATGGGCTGTTTCGGGCCCGTTCTTCAACTATTCAGAAACATGGCAACTGGTTATCAATACTGGCACTACCATCATCACCTTTCTGATGGTGTTCCTGATACAAAAGGCTCAGAATAAAGAGTCTATGGCCATACAATTAAAGCTGAATGAACTTGTAGCAGCACACGAATTTGCCAGTAACAGGCTGGTAGATGTGGAAGATATGACCGAGGATGAGCTAAAGGTGATACAACGGTATTATGTACGCCTGAGTAAACTGAGCCAGAAAGAAGAGAACCTCCAGACGTCCCATTCCATAGACGAGGCAGTCATCCAACATGAACTAAAAAAAGAACGTGAGGAGGATGAACTGGAAGACCTGGGGATTTAGCGCCATTACCCATAAGCCGCAGTTATCCCAATTGCCGTTAGTATTGCCGTGGAAATAAAATAAATACCCACAAACCTATAAATATTTGCACTATACATTAATGATGGTTGGATGTAAATTAAGAATTACCTTTACGCCCCGATTTAATGGCTGTTTTCCACGACATAAATAATCTGCCGGCATTTAATAAAGCAGTAATTACAGTAGGCACCTTTGATGGTGTACACAAAGGGCATCGCGTTATTATCAACGAGGTGGTGAGCCATGCACAAAAAGTAGGTGGCGAAAGCGTGCTGATCACCTTTGATCCGCACCCGCGCAAGCTGCTTTTTCCGAATGAGCCGCTGGGTATCATCACTCCTCTTGAAGACAAGGAAAGATTGCTACAGGAAGCAGGGATATCGCATATTATTGTTGTGCCCTTTACAAAGGAGTTTTCCAATTTATCGGCAAGGGAGTATGTAGAGCAGTTCCTGGTAGGCAAGTTCAATCCGCATAGTATAGTTATTGGCTACGACCACCATTTTGGTCATGACAGGCTGGGTAATATTGAAATGCTGAAGGAATATGCACCGGTATACAACTATGAGTTGATAGAGATACCGGCCCAACTGATAGATGCGGCCGCAGTAAGCTCTACACGCATACGCAATGCTATAAAAGAAGGAAAGGTTGCCGATGCAGCACAAATGCTGGGCCGCAACTATTCTATAAAAGGCACCGTTGTACACGGCAACAAGCTAGGCCGTACCATAGGCTACCCTACTGCCAACATTGATCCGCAAGATAAAGAGCAGAGTATACCTGCCATAGGCGTTTACACTATACAGGCCCGCCATAATGACAAATTATACGGCGCGATGATGAGCATTGGCTACAACCCTACCGTTACCGACAAAAAGGAGGTGAGGATAGAAGCCAACATCTTCGACTTTGACCTTGATATTTACGGCGACGAACTGGAGATCGTGTTTATAGAAAGGCTACGCAATGAACAAAAATTCCCATCCCTTGATGCCTTGATCGATCAGTTGCATGTTGATAAAAAAGATTCACTGGCTATTCTTCAGCAGTTGAACTAATGCCGGAGATCACTCCCCGGCATCTGTATTCTTCATTTTCATCAACAACGTGTACGCATTTTTCACTACTATTTGATTAGTGCCAGATGGCTCTGACCAAGTGATAGCCGTATAACCAGCCTCGGAAGCACCTGCCTGCACCTGCACCATCCTGAATTGCTTATCGCCCGCAGGCACAAAAACGTACGTTTTATTGTCATAGCGTACTACAGCATCTTCAGGCACCGCCAGCGATGTGTTGTTGGCCAGCTCCACCTCTGCTACCATATACATGCCCGGCACAAGCGTTTTATCGAACTGCTTAAAGTGGCAATGCACGTCTATACTGCGGTCGGCAGATACATCCCTGCCTATCAGTATCACTTCGCAATCATACTTTTTATCAGGATTGTTCGCAGACCACGCCACTACCTTCTGGCCTATTGCCAGCTGCGCCACATCTTTCTCGAATACGGCCAACCTGAGGTGGATATCCTCGGGATTCACTATCTCGAACAGCACATCTGTAGGGTTAACATACTTTCCTACGTTCACATTAACCTTCGATACAAAGCCGGTAATGGGAGCCACCATATTTACCGTGCGCGAGATATTACTCTCTGTCAACCGGTCGGGGTTGAGACCGATCAGTCTTAGCTTTTCAGCCAGCGCCCTAATTGTTACCTGGTTCTCTTTGTAGTCCGACTCGGCCTGTTGAAAAACCTTGTCGCTGCTTGCCTTGCTGATGTTCAACTCTTTCTGGCGATCGTATTCATGTTGCAGGTAAGACTGCCTAGCCTTTGCCGACAGATACTCGCGCTGTATCTGGATGAACTGCTGATCTTCTATAACAGCTATCGGTTCGCCCTTGCGCACCTGCATACCGGGTAGCAGACTGGTAGACTTCAGATAACCGCCCAGCGGGAAGCTTACCGAAACAAGATTTTGCGGCGGTACATCTATCTGGCCATTCACCTTTATCACAGAAGAGATATGCTTCTGCTCAATGGAACCAACAACAATACCTGCGTTCTGATACTGCTGCGCGGTAAGGCTAACGATATCTGTTTTTTGCGCTGCAGGCTTCTTGGCTTCTTCTTGTTTTGTACTGCATGCAGACAAGAACAAGAAACCCGGCAATACTATATATATTATGAATTTCATTTTTTACTGGATTGTGAGATTGTTTAATTCTATGATCACCTTATTAAGATCGGCCATGGCATCGTAGTAAGCACTGCGTGTGGCTATAGCCTGGTTGATGAGCGACACATATTGCAGGTAATTGATATCGCCATTTACAAACTGGGTATTAGCAGTGCGGATAATAATATCGGCATTAGGCAGCCCTGTTTGCCTGTAATAGGCAAGGTTGGCCATCCGTGCTTTGTATTGTCCGGTCAATGCCTCGCGCCTATTCTTTAATTCTATAGCTGCCATGTTCTTTTCATTCTCGGCTATCTTGCTGTTTACGCGGGCGGCCAGCAAACGGGAACGTTGCGCACCACCCAGCAGCGGAATGCCAATGCCACCCTGCAGGTAAGTGAAGCGATGGTCGGTACCAAAGTACTGCTCGCTATTGCCTATACGCTGCCAACCGGCTATGCTCTGATTATAGTAGCCTACGTTAATATCCGGCAACAGGCGCGAACGCTCCAGTTGCACCTGCTTACGGGCAACAGTTTCGTTTTGCTTTAGGTAACGGAGGTAAGGATGTTCGTCTGTCGTCGGCGCTTGCACCTGTAATGCAATAGCGGCGGAGGTATCAGGGATAATATCCTCTTCTGAGTTCACAAGATACTTTAAACGGATCAGCGCCTGTGTTACATCCTGCACCAACAACGCCCCTTGTTGTTCTAACTGCCCCTTCTGATTCTCTGCGGTGGCTTTTTCCAATATATTACTCTCGCCCTTCTGGAAGCGCAGCGTAGCCTTTTGCAGAAACTGGGCGTACATTGTATCCGCTTCGTTCAGCAGTTGTAATTTCTGCATTAACCATACCGCTTCAAAGTAAACGCTGCTTACTTCTTTTCTTAACTCCAGCTCTTTAACCTCAACATTCAACTTCGCGGCCTGCCATTCGGCATTCAACATAGAACGCTGACGGACGTAAACCGTAGGAAAGCTTAAGCCCTGCGAAACACCTATCTTATTATCGGTATAATTGCTGTTGATATGGCCGTATTCACCGACAACTGATGTTTGGGGCAGGCTCCAGGCAGTATGGGTCATAGCTTGGCTGTACTCCGCCCTGGCTCGTTGGTTGGCTATTAAGCGGTTGTTGTGCACAGCGCTATCAATAGCTGTTTGCAGACTTACCACTTTCTGGGCATTGGCACTATTGTAGCTCAACAGGGCTACCACCAATAACACCGTAACGCTAGGCAAAGACATTTTTACCGGCCGTTGGAAACGGATGTATAGCACCGGCAGCACAAACAAGGTAAGGAACGTAGCTGTTATTAATCCACCTATTACCACGGTAGCCAAAGGCCGCTGCACTTCTGCTCCAGCCCCGTGGCTCAAAGCCATTGGCAGGAAGCCTAAGGAGGCAACAGCTGCGGTCATTAGTACCGGCCTTAAGCGCGACTTAGCGCCTTCCAGGGCTATCTGTTTTATATCCTCTATTCCACTCTTTTTCAACCGGTTAAACTCCGTCATCAGCACAATGCCATTCAGCACTGCCACACCAAATAGTGCAATAAAGCCCACGCCTGCACTTATACTGAAAGGCATGCCTCTTAGCGCCAAAGCGCCTACCCCACCAACAGCAGCCAGCGGGATAGCCGAATAAATAAGCAGCCCCTGCCTTAGCGAACCGAAGGCCAGGTAAAGCAGCAGGAAGATAAGCAATAGGGACACAGGTACTGCAATTGCTAACCGCTGCCTTGCCGCCTGCAGGTTCTCGAACGATCCTCCATAGGTAACGTAATAACCAGCAGGCAGCTTTATTTGCTGGCCAACCTTTTTCTGCAACTCTTCTATTACGGTTTGCACATCCTTGCCTCGCACATTGAACCCAACCACTATACGCCGCCTGGAATTTTCGCGCTGCACCTGGTTGGCACTTTCTGTTACCTCTACTTTGGCTACTTCGTTCAGTGGTATCTGCATGCCCTTTGCGGTTGGTATCAGCAGGTTTCGCACATCCTCTACGCGCTGCCGTTGTGTGCCGGCCAGGCGCACCACCATATCAAAGCGCTTTTCACCCTCGTAAACCCTGCCTGCAGCCTGGCCCGCAAAAGCGGTGTTTACCACCCGGTTCACATCGGCAATGTTGAGGCCGTAAAAGGCCATGCGCTGCCTGTCGTAATTGATGAGTACCTGCGGCATACCGTTAACGGCCTCTACATACAGATCGGCAGCGCCTTTTACCGTACTGATAACTGCGCCCAAAGCTTTGGCTTGAGCAGCCAGTGTATCCATATCATCGCCAAATATCTTGCAGACCACATCCTGCCGGGCACCGGTCATCAGTTCGTTAAACCGCATCTGTACCGGGTATTGGAAACCAAATGTAACACCGGGTATGGCTTCCAGTTCTTTTGTCATTTTCTCGGTTAATTCATCAAACGTTTTTGCTGAGGTCCACTCCTTTTTATCCTTCAGCACGATGATCATATCGCTGGCATCAAGCGGCATGGGGTCGGTTGGTATCTCGCTGCTGCCTGTCTTGCCCACTACTTTTATCACTTCAGGGAACTTTGCTTTCAATATCCTTGCCCCCTGGCTCACCGCATTTATAGATGTTTTGAGGCTGCTACCGGGCAATACTCTTGTTTCAACCGCAAAGTCGCCCTCTTCCAGCTTGGGTATAAACTCGCCACCCATGAACGACACAACAATAACAGCAACAATAACTGTGACCACAGAGCTGGCGATAACCGTACGCGGATATGCAGTGACCTTTAGCAACAACGGTTCGTAAATGCGCGTTATCCTGTCTACAAAACGGTCGGCAAAATTGGAAGCCTGCTTTACTTTACGGCTAAGCGCAAGGCTACTCATCATAGGTACATAAGTAAGCGATAACAGGAAAGCGCCCAGTAAGGCAAACGATACCGTAAAGGCCATAGGCTTGAACATTTTACCTTCTATACCCTGGAGCGTAAAAATGGGTATGTACACAATAAAGATGATCATAGTACCAAATACCGCAGCATTGCTCATACGGGTAGCCGTATCAAATACCAGTGTATTCATCTCGCCTTTGGTATATAAATGCTTATTCCTGTCGTGCAGCTGATGCAGTACCGCCTCTACAATAATGACGGTCCCATCAACTATCAGCCCGAAATCCAGCGCTCCGAGGCTCATCAGGTTACCGCTCACTCCAAATGTGTTCATCATGATCACCGCAAACAGCATAGCCAGCGGTATAACAGATGCTACCAGTAAGCCCGCCCTCAGGTTGCCCAGGAACAGCACCAGCACAAACAACACTATCAGCGAACCTTCCAGCAGGTTGCGCTCTACGGTACTAATGGCATTATCCACCATTTTAGTGCGATCGAGGAACGGTTCAATCACCACCCCTTCCGGCAAAGTAGCCTGTATGCGGGCAATGCGCTCTTTTACACGGGCCACCACCTCGTTGCTATTAGCGCCTTTCAGCATCATGACCACCGCTCCGGCCACTTCCCGCTCTCCATTATAGGTCATGGCGCCGTAGCGGGTAGCATGGCCATAGCCAATGTCTGCCACATCCTTCAGTAATACAGGGATGCCACTTTCCAGGCTTTTTACAGGGATGTTCTTTATGTCATCCATAGTACCAACAAGCCCTTCCGACCTTATGAAGAGTACAGTTGCTTCTTTTTCTATATAGGCACCGCCGGTGTTTTCGTTGTTTTTCTCTACAGCGTTGAACACATCGTTTATGGTTAACCCGTAGGATTTCAGCTTATCTGTATTCACCGCTATTTCGTACTGCATCAGGTAGCCGCCAAAGCTGCTTACATCAGCAACACCCTTTACATCCCTCAACTGCCTGCGCACCACCCAGTCTTGTATGGTCCGCAACGCCATGGGGTCGTACTTGCCCTCATAGCCCGGCTTTGGGCGAACAACATATTGGTATATTTCCCCTAACCCGGTAGTAACCGGCGCCAGTGTGGGTGTGCCTAACCCATTAGGTATCTGGTCCTGGGCCTCCTTAAGCCGTTCAGACACCTGTTGCCTGGCCCAGTAAACATCTACATTATCTTCGAACACTATAGTAACCACCGACAGACCGAAGCGGGAAAAACTGCGTATCTGCTTCAGTCCGGGGATATTGCTGTTGGCCTGCTCAACCGGGAAGGTGATGAGCCGCTCAACATCCGGGGCACCAAGTGCCGGGCTTACTGTAATTACCTGCACCTGGTTATCTGTTATATCGGGTACAGCATCTATGGGTAGCTTCGTCAGTTCCAGTATACCGTAAGCTATAAGCCCCAGTACAAACAGCCCAACCAGCACCTTATTTTTTATTGAGAATTCTATTATTTTATTCAGCATAGTAAAATTGTAATGATGAACGGCAGACATTGCTTACACAATATCGCCTTGTATATGTACAATTATCAACCAGGCGGCTTACCCAAAATAATAAACGCGTCACAACAATGCAAGCTACCGGCATACCGACAAACAGCGAATCATTGCTATGAATAGATAAAAACGCAGAAAGGCCAATGCAAAAAGCATCAACCGGGTAAACCGTCAGGCGGTTACAGGCGGGCCACGAAAACTAATAGAAGAATAGCCGTGTAAAGGAGGCGGCAGATTTCCGCGCTCGGTATAAAATATTTTACCGGCAAAAACAGGGTGAGATACAGTGGTAATAAAAAACGTAACCTCTGGCACCAGGGCAACCGGCGCTTCGACAGTCAACTGGTGTGCCAGGTCGAATTCTGCAGATCGCTGTACGAATGAATGAGCCAGCAGATCGTGAGAAAAAACCTTTTCTTTATCGCTATGCTGATGATGCTCGTGGGCTGTGCTCTGCGCCACATGATCGTGCGGAATAACATTGTGGGCCGTAATCAGCATTACAGCTATAAGCAACGATATTTTGGCTAACCAATGTTTCACGCACATCAAAAGTAATAAAATTATCTGCTGCCGGTAATATTTGTACGTTAAATCCCTTAGAATGGGGATGAAGATATAAATCAGTAGTATTCATTGGTCACACAATTCAATAAAACTATTAATTTAGGCTCGGTAACAGTACCGGATAGAAAATGACAACAACCAAGCGCCACCTTATAGATGAGCAGACGTCTCCCCTGCACCGCATTATGTGGGTAACTAACCCCGAAGAACCCGGCCGCAGGACCTTTGAGAATAACATCTGCGCTTTCCATATAGGCAAAGGTTACTTCTTAAGCGTTGCCCATAACCTGCGTACCTCGTCCGGTATTTTCAGGGCCATAAGTGAGGAAACATTCCAAAAAGAGTTGCTATATAAACTGGACGGATCGCAGAAACTGTTTTTCGACCAGCATTATTTTGCTGACGGCTACACGCGTAAATTGTACCTGAACAATGCCGACCAGGCAACAATTAGTAATATAGCCGCCATTCTGAAACAAAAACGCTTCGATACCCGGTGGGCAACACTGGCAGAGAAGAAGATAAGCATACCGCATGTGGTGGTGCAGCTAAGGCAAAGCACCTTTTACGGTAAAGACGACGCGGCGGCACATTTCCGCCCACACCAGCTGTTTTATGAAAAAGACATTAACCGGCATAGCTACCTGCTGGAAGTGGAACTGGTGGAGGCTTTTTATGCGGAGGATATTGCCCTTTATAAAACAGTAAATGTTCCGGAAGAGATATTGCAGATGCTACCCCATGTAGACGTAAATACAGACCTGGTAGAGGATGACCCGGGCAGCCTGCATTGCCTGCAAAGCTCCCCCAACATAGAAGCGGGCCGTATGCTGAATGATGCAAAGCTGGAAGGCTTGCTGGACCATGTAAGCATGGTGAACGATGACATGAGCGGTAATTACCTGCTGGAAGGCTACCGCTACCTGGTAAAAGGATATTTCAGGTTTGGTTCATCGGGGGCGCCCTATGTGGTGTATGATCCGCTGAGGGCTAAATACGTGGTGAATGCGATACAGAGCGAAGCCTGCGGCCAGCAACTGACCATCCGCAACGAGCGCGACGGTAACTTCCAGTATGTAAATGCAATAGCATCGCCATTATATCTTATAAAAGAAAAGCTGCGTGAGCTAAAGCTTGGCGACGGATCAGGCTTTGAACACGTTTTTTAATACGGCAGCCAGCCTTACGCCTGCTATAAATATCTCGCGCTCTATCACCACCTTATTACGGGCCACATATACATCGTCTATAAGACCGTATTTGATATCGTAAACACCCTTCAGCTCTTTACGGGGTTGCAGCATCCATTGCTGTACATTAACTACAGACAGGCCGGCGATATCCTGCTTTATAAAGTGTTTACCTTCTGCCAGGCAGGCAGCCAGATCAATATGTTCATGATCTATTATCTCGGAATCCCATACCCTGTGCAGATTAGATCCACGGCCATTATATGTTACCTGCACTGTGTTCCCGCCTTTATCTGTGGCATAGCCAACATGCAGCGGCTGATGGAGGTCGCCTACAAGGTGGAATAATATCAGCACATGTTCCTTCAGCTCTTCATCGCTCATTTTTTCGCGGTGCTGCAATTCGGTTATGGTCCTCGTCAGTTGGTTGATAATATTTTCTTCTTTGGTGTCAGTGTAGGTATCACCATCAGCAATATTTACATAGTGCCATGGTTTCATAAAATCCTTACTGTGGTCGCCCTTTATCTCGTCCATCCAGTTAGCCGCCTGTTCTATAGTCATATCGCCCAAGCAGTGCTGCACGCGCTGTTTTGTTTGTTCGTCCAGCATGCTGAAGGCAACCTCTGCCACAAGCCCATGGCCGGTTTTACCCCAGGCAAAACAAACTGCAGGGAGCAATGCACCTGCAAAAACGACAACAGATAAGATCAGCTTTTTCATATACGGCACGAAATTATTGAAAATAGGTGTTGATTATCTATACTACAGGCTATTTGGCCACTATAAAGGATATAATAACATAGCCACGTTTTAGTAGTTTTGCGCGTGATGAAGATATTAATGGTATGCCTGGGTAATATATGCCGCTCGCCTATTGCCGAAGGTGTGTTAAAACATAAGGCAAAGGAAAACGGATTGGACTGGGTTATAGACTCTGCAGGAACAGAATCGCTGCATGCTGGCGAGGCGCCGCACAAGTTCTCTCAAAAGGTTTGCACGGCCCATGGTATTGATATATCTCATCAGCGGGCCAGGAAATTTATAGCGGCAGACATTGAGCAATACGATATTATCTATGCACTGGCAGCAGACGTATATCGCGAGATACAGCGGATAGCAGGGCCGGATGCAGATATGAGCAAAGTAAAATACTTCCTGAACGAGCTGCATCCCGGCAAAAATGAATCGGTAACAGACCCATGGTATGGCACCGAAGAAGGCTACCTGCCGGTGTATGAACAAATAAACACTACCTGTAACGAAATAATAAAAAAGTACAAATAAGCATATGTCTAAACCATCTATACCTGGCGGAACCCGAGACTTCTCGCCGGCTGTTGTGCGTAAACGTCAATATATATTCAATATACTCCGCAATATATTCGAGCTGTATGGTTTTCAACCACTGGAAACCCCCGCCATGGAAAACCTGGTAACACTGACCGGTAAGTACGGCGAAGAAGGCGACAGGCTGATATTTAAAATACTGAATAACGGCCTGCACACTATTACTAAAGAATCTGAAAAAGAAAAGCTGGCTACTGAATGGCAGAAAGTGCTGAGCAAATCTTATTCTTCACCTACAGTTACCGAGCGTGCTTTGCGCTACGATCTTACTATACCATTTGCCCGCTATGTGGTCATGAACCAGAACGACCTGGCTTTCCCCTTCCGCCGCTACCAGATGCAACCGGTTTGGCGTGCAGACCGGCCGCAGGCAGGCCGCTATCGCGAGTTCTGGCAGTGCGATGCTGATGTAGTAGGCAGCACATCGCTGATGAACGAAGCTGAACTGTTATGTATATACCAGGCTGCCTTCTACGAGTTGAAAGTGCCGGTAAAGATCAAAATAAACAGCAGGAAATTGCTGGCTGCTCTTTCTGAATTGTGTGGTATGCCGGAAAAAATGATGGATATCACCATTGCCCTGGACAAGCTGGATAAGATTGGCTGGGATGGCGTAACCAAAGAACTGACAGAGCGCGGTATATCTGAGACGGGCATCAAGCAGATACAAAGCATCATTAATGTATCGGGCGACAACGAGACCAAGTTGAATCAATTGGAAACGCTGATGCAGGAAAGCCCATCAGGACTGGAAGGCATTAAAGAACTACGTACATCGCTGGCTTACTATAGCAACCTGGCAAAAGCAGATTGGACAGGCACCATAGAAGTGGATATAAGCCTTGCCAGGGGACTTAATTACTATACAGGGGTGATAGTGGAAGTAGTTTGCGATAGCGATAAGGTAAAAATGGGCAGCATTGGCGGCGGTGGCCGGTATGATGACCTGACCGGGCTATTCGGGCTGAAAGGCCTGTCAGGTGTTGGTGTATCTTTTGGTATTGACCGCATATATGATGTGATGGAGCAACTGGACGTATTCCCAGACCAGGTAGCCACAGGCACGAAGGCAATACTCTTGAATTTTGGTGGGGAGAACGAACGATATGCCTTATTGATAATGAAGCAATTACGTGAAGCGGGCATTGCCACCGAATTATTTCCGGATGCGGCGAAATTTGATAAGCAAATGAAGTATGCTAACAAGCGAGGTATTACATTTGTATTGCTACCGGGAGATGAGGAACGTGAGAAAGGATTGATAAGTATAAAGAATTTCACTACCGGAGAACAAAAAATGGTATCACTTGCCGATTGTATCAGCATGTTAAAATGACCTGTTTTTCACATAACTCATAATGAACATAACTGGCCGTTGGATCGCCCGCATATTAATGCTTTTTTGTCCTTTACAGGTATTGGCGCAGCCCAAAACCGGGAAAGCACTGGTAGACTCTTTGTTGCTGGTAATACCGCAAATGGCCAACGACACCAGTAAGGCGGGCGCACTGATAAAGCTTTCCAAAGCGTTATACACCACAGATCCCGCCAGCGGTATAACCTACGGACAGCAGGCGCTACAACTGGCGGAGAATAAAAAATGGATAAAAGGCCAGGCCGGAGCTGACATAGCCCTGGGTGTAAACTATGAGCAACGCTCAGACGTTACCAAAGCACTGGCGAGTTATTTTGCGGGGTTAAAGTTGTACGAACAACTAAAAGACAAAAAAGGTATTGCATCTGCTTTTTGGGGGCTGGGCAACATCTATAACATGCAGAAGAACTATGGTAAATCGCTTGAATACCAAGTTAAAGCATTAGCTACCTATAAAGAGTTGGGCGATAAACGCGCTGAATCTTCCTTACTGGGCAATATTGCTAATAATTACCTGATGTCGGGCAATTATGACAAGGCACTGGAATATTACAAGCAATCTTTGCCGATGAAGGAAGAAATAGGCGAACCTATTGGAATGGCCATAGAACTGCACAATGTTGGTTCTGTATATTTCAAAAAACAAGACTATTTGTCGGCTTTAGTGTATTACGATAAGGTAAGAAAAACAGTAACACAAGAAGATGCGCCGGGTATTTATGCACGTAGTTTAGGCAATATGGGTGCCTGCTACCTGAAGATAGTAATGGACAGCCTGAATATTACAAACGATAGCCTGATACCACCTACCAAAGAAGCTGTTTTAAATAAGGCTATCGATTATATTCAACAATCAATAATACTGGGCAAGCAAGCCGGCGACATGGAACAATTATACAATTGCTATAATGACCTGGCTGAAGCAATGGCCTACAAAAAGGACTATGAAGCTGCCTACCGATACGTGGAAAAGAAATATGAGTACCGTGACTCCGTATTTTCTAATGATAAAGGTAATGTGATAGCTCAACTGGAGGCGCAACGTGCAGCTGACGAGCTTAATCTGAGAGAAAAGGACATGCAAATATTAAGACTACGGTCGCAAGTGTATATCATTAGTATCATTCTGCTGGTATTCATTATTGCCATAGCAGTTGTTCGCATCGGCAAACAGCGCAGGGCTAACCAGGAACTGTCTGATGAAAAAGAGAAACATCTGCTACACATAGATTCTCAAAATAAAATACTGGAACATATTGCGCATATACAGTCGCACGATTTGCGGGCATCTGTAAGCAATATACTGGGCCTTGCTAAACTTTTTAACGAGGAAGAACCTGAGGATCCGCACAATGGGGAGATCATCCAGGGTATTCTGCAGGTAGCATCGAAAATGGATAAGGATATAATAGATGTAGTAAATAAGGAGAACCAGCTGAGGAAGGAGAATGGCTAAACACGGGCATAGTGTTATATTTGCCCAAACATGAGCCTGCCTCTCGATATTATTCCAGACATGCATTCGTTTTTTGCAAACGACAACGAACACTATGTGCATTCGGACGATAATATTTTGAGCTATTTAGAAGCGTTGAAAGACAGCCCTTTATCTATTGACACCTTTAGTTTTTACACATCAGTATCTGCAGTATTCTCATCGAAAATCGAAGGAGAAGAGATCGAGCTGGATTCTTATATAAAGCACAAGCGCTTCGGGGCACATTTCCAGGCAGATCATACGCGGAAAATAGACGATCTATATGATGCCTACCGGTTCGCGCAAGACAATGCTTTGAATGAGTCTAACCTTTTGCTGGCCCACGCAATACTTACCCGGCATATATTACAACCATCGAGACAAGGCAAATTGCGAACAAGCAATATGTTTGTTATTACCCACGATGGCAACATAGAATATGTAGCAGCATTGCCCGCGAAAGTGCCTGGAGAATTATCGCTGCTATTCAAAGATCTTGACATTTTAATGAATGCTGAACTAGCACCGAATGAGATCTTTTATTATGCATCTATGCTACACCTGGTGTTCGTAAAAATACACCCTTTTGAAGATGGTAATGGCCGTATGGCACGGCTGCTTGAAAAATGGTTCCTTGCTCAAAAACTGGGCAGGCAGGCATGGCTGATGCAATCTGAAAAATATTATTACACCCATCATCGCGAATATTACAATAATATCCGTGCACTAGGATTGGAATACGATACGCTGAATTATTACAGTGCAGGAAACTTTTTACAGATGCTTCCAGCAAGCCTTATACCACCCAAAGAAAACTAATCCATCCCTTCCAGCATATCGGGCCGGCGCTCCTGTGTGCGCTTCAGCGATTGTTCGTGACGCCAGTCATCTATCTTTTTAGGATCACCGCAAAGAAGAATGTCCGGCACCTTCCAACCCCTGAAATCCGCAGGGCGGGTGTATACCGGCGGTGCCAGCAACCCATCCTGGAAGGAATCGAACAGGGCTGATGTTTCGTCGTTGAGCACACCCGGTATCAGGCGGCCTACGGCATCTACAACAATGGCAGCACCCAGCTCTCCCCCACTTAATACGTAATCGCCTACAGATATTTCCATGGTTACAAAATGCTGACGGATACGGTCGTCGATACCTTTGTAATGACCGCAGATGATCATCAGGTTTTCCTTCATCGACAATCTGTTGGCTGTTTTTTGGTTGAACACATTACCATCAGGGGTCATGTAGATGATCTCATCGTATTTACGGTCTTCCTGCAGTTTTTCAATCAGTATGGCCAATGGCTCTGGCATCATAACCATACCGGCACCACCGCCAAACTGGTAATCATCTACCTGTGCCTGTTTGTATGGCGTATAGTCGCGCAGGTTATGCACATGTATTTCCAGTAAGCCCTTAGCCTTTGCCCGTTTCAAAATAGAATGGCTGAAAGGACTCTCCAACAGATCCGGCACTACCGATATGATATCTATACGCATTTTGTTTATTGTTACGCAAGCGAGACGCTTGCATTTGTTTGGGACGAAGCGAGACGCTTCGACCAGTATTCGAGGCGTTCCCATCGGCCTCTTAAGCTGATGGGTTGAAACCCATCGCTAAAATAATACGTCCTTTCAGGACTTTCTTATGTTAACTATAAGCCAGTTCAGCAATATGCCCGAGAACGTCTTACTACTTACGACTTATTTACATGTACACATCCAGCAAGCCTGCCGGCAATTCCATTATTATCCGTTTCTTCTTTACCTGTACCTCTTTTATGAACTGGTGTAGCAGTGGTATCAGCACTTCTTTATCATTGTACATCACCTTACCCAACCACTGGCTAGGTGTCTGCATCACGTCATCCATAGTACCCAACAATCCTGTATGTACATCGGTAATGGTAAAGCCGATCCATAGCAACGGCGATTCTTTGGCATAATCGGCCAACAGATCTTCTTCTACATACACAGCTTTGCCAACCAGCCGCTTGGCGCTTTCCACTTTATCCAGGTCTTCAATGTTGACTATATATTCGCCATCGTTTGCGGCCTTGCATGCATCTACAAAATAAGGTATATAACTACCCTTTTGCATCTCCACCATCAATGCATGGCCCTTCTTCAGCCAGCGGCTGTCGCCGGCAACATGGGTCATTATAACCGCCCCCTGCACCCCGTGTGTTGCTACAATTTTACCTACCCTTATCATTAATATGTTGTAGAGTTGCCGGAAATACCGGTATATTTTTACAGATAAAGGCGCAAATTTAGAAAATGTAGCGGTCAGTATCACATACATTTATATCTTGCAGCTATAATCAATTGTTTTTTTGCCGATGGAGCGTTTTACCGGACTCATAGGGATAGTGGTGATATTGGGTATTGCCTTCTTGTTTTCCAACAATAAAAAGAGAATCAATTACCGGCTGGTAGCCAGCGGATTAGGTTTACAGATAGTTATAGCTCTATTGGTATTGAAAGTACCTGCGGTGAACAGTTTCTTCCAGATGCTGGGCCACGGCATGGAAAAGATAGAAAAATTTGCCCAGGAAGGTGCAGCGTTTGTGTACGGTGGTATCCGCGTGGCCGATTATAGCACCGGCGGTGGCATGACCTATGCGCCGGGTAAGGGCTTTGTATTTGCGTTTAACATTACTGCTACCATTATATTGGTTTGCGTATTGGTAGCTATACTTTACTATTTGAAGGTGATGCAGTTCATCGTATCGGTAGTAGCCAGGGCTATGAACTTTGTAATGCGCGTAAGTGGTGCCGAAGCCCTTAGCAACGTAGCCAGCGCGTTTGTAGGCCAGGTAGAAGCCCAGGTAATGATACGCGCCTACCTGCCAACCATGACCAAAAGTGAATTGCTGGCATCCATGAGCGGCAGCCTAGCCTGTATAGCAGGTGGCATATTGGTAGTTTACGCCAGTATGGGAGCCCGTGCCGACTACCTGATGGCAGCCAGCCTGATGGCAGCCCCCGGTGCGCTGGTAATATCCAAGATCGTTTTCCCGGAAACAGAAGTATCGCCTACCATGGGTAGCGTAAAACTGGAAGTAAAGAGCGGCTATTCTAACCTGATTGATGCTATATCTCACGGTGCTGCAGATGGCTTTAAGATAGCTATGAATGTAATTGCCATGCTGATAGGCTTTATAGCATTGTTCGCACTGATCAATTACCTGCTGGGCGCTATCAATCCTGCTTTGTCGCTTGATTCTATCTTCGGTTTGCTGTTCCGCCCTTTTGCATGGGTGATGGGTGTACCTAAAGAAGATGTACAAGCCGTTGCTACCCTGCTGGGGCAGAAACTGACCATCAACGAATTTATGGCCTTCAGCAAGCTGACCACACACCAGGTAAATGTGATAACGCCGAAGGGCCTGAGCATTGTAACCATAGCTATCTGCGGTTTCGCCAACTTCAGCTCTGTAGGTATGCAGATAGGTGGTATTGGTGCACTGGCCCCTGAGCGCCGCGAAGACCTGGCCAAGCTGGGCTTAAAGGCTCTGCTCTGCGGTACGCTTGCCTCTTACCTATCTGCAACAATAGCCGGTATAATATTATAATTCATTCAATTTTTTATCATCAGACACTCATCTGAAAGCTGATGTAAAATATCTGGGCAAATATTTCACAGTTACACAAAAGAAATTATCTTTGTCTTAACACGACACACAAAAACAGAAAAACATGAAAAAACTCTTATTTCTTGCTTTCTTTTCGCTTTGCTACACCTTCTCTTTCGCACAAGGGTTTACTCTTGACGAATTATTAAAAGCAAGGAAGGATAACTACCCTACTTTCGAATCTATGGCGCATGGCAAGGGTTATACCCTTAACCACCTGGAAAGCACAGAGCGTTCTTCTGTATTCAAAAACGGCACCAGCGTTATCACTTACAATACTTACTACGATAACAACAGCATCCGCTACAAGCGCTATGTGGCTATCAAGTTCGAAACTCAGGACCTTGCTACATACGAAGCACTGAAGCGCCAGGTAGAAGCGAATGCAAAATATTCCAAGACAAAGCTGCGCCGTACTTCTCACAAAGAATACCTGGAGCACTTGTACCGCAACGATGAGGTTTCTATCCACCTGTTTGACATTTCTTACAACGACGATAGCCAACCATACTACATGATAGAGATCTATTCTATCTATTCAGACTACTAATTGTTTCTGACAACAGATATAATAAAGGTGCAGCGGGAGTTGCACCTTTATTGTTTTTGTAAACTGAGATAATGTTCAATTATGTAAGGCAATGCTTTCGGTAGCAGTTATGACAGCGATGCAATTCGACCGTTTACGCCCCATCCACTAAATCATCATTCAGCATACCGACATCTATACCATCTGCAAGATGGCCAATGGTAAACGGTACTATCTGACCCAGCGACCGGATGATAGGTGGCTCGGGATAAAAGTACCGGGAATAGGTGAAGCCACTGACATCTACATTGAAAAATGTTGCGTATTTTTTGATAAGATCTACTGCATCTCCACCGGTTACACCAAGATCCTCTTCTATGCGGGAATTTAAAGCGAGTGGCATGCTACCTGCACCAGTTTCTTCCCTTACAAATGCTATCAACTGCTGATACAGTTCTCTGGTGATCATAGTAAGAAGTAATGAGATTTTCACAGTAAATGTACCTTAAAAAAAGAAAAGCCGTCCTGGGGCAGCTTTTCAAAACTATCGATTAAGTATTAAGCCCTTGGATCCAGCGCCTTTGTTATGCGCGCCACTACATCCTGTAGGTGGTATTTACTCATTTTATCAGAGGTGCTACCTATAGCTGCTGTGGCCTCGGCCTTCAAGGCTACCAGCTGCGCCCTTGCTACAGATATAGCATCATTGTTACGGCCTATAGATGCAGGTAAGGCAGGGTTGGGTGTTACAATAGCTATCAATGCCTCCACATAGGCTTTCTGCAGGTTGCGACGCAGCGGATCTATTGCCTTATGCGTTTTCAGCTCGCTCCATATGCCTTTCTTCAGATCATCCATCATCGCATCTACCGTATAGGTTTTCTTTTCGCCAAACCTAACTGTGGAAGACATCATGCGGCTGAGGCGTGGTGCTGAAAGCAGGTTGTTCAGCACACCGGCCTGCACATTGGCTACATATTCTGTACCTACGGGGTTGCTGATGCGGTTCAGTATATCTTTATTCAGCAACCATTGCGGCGTCTCGAACAATTGCTTCTGTAAAAACTTAACCGCATCTTTCTGTATAGCTACAGGTGTTGGTTCGTATACTGCTTCGCCGGTTTGCTCCACGCTCTTAGGCGTTTCGTATACGCCACCTACATTTTTCAGCACGTGGTTCATATAGCGGTTGTACTGTCCAACCAGTGCGCCATATACATCGCGGAGGTTATCGTATTTATCTGCGTCTTCTTTCGTCCACTCGGGCAGCCCGGCCAATACGCGCTTCAGATTCTTAATACCATATTCGCTTGCCTTCATGCTGTTGTCGCCCAGGTCTTCCGTTTGAGAGCGCGGATCGAAAGGGTTAGTCTCTGTACCAAACCACAGGCGCGGATTAGCCTTCAGGCTATCTACCACCCATTTATTCACTATTTTTTTGTCTTCTTTCTCATTAGCGGCAAACGTAGCCTTGTAGCCCCACTGTATGGCCCATTTATCGTAATCGCCTATGCGGGGAAAGAGTGATGTCTCAGCCATATTGTCTTCCGGCTGCGCTACATAGTTAAAGCGGGCATAGTCCATTATTGAGGCTGTGTGGCCATGAGCAGCTACCCAATCTTTATCGCGCAGTTTTTCTACTGGCGTACGGCTACTGCTGCCCATATTGTGGCGAAGACCCAGTGTATGCCCCACTTCATGACTCGATACAAAGCGGATGAGCTGCCCCATCAGGTCATCATCAAATTCCATCTTACGGGCACGCGGGTCTACCGCTGCGGTTTGTATCATATACCAGTCGTGCACCAGCTTCATTACATTGTGGTACCAGCCTATGTGGCTTTCTATGATCTCACCTGAGCGGGGATCGTGCACATTAGGCCCGTAAGCATTGGCCACTTCGCTGGGCAGGTAGCGCAATACGGAGAACCGCGCGTCCTCAAGGCTGGCTGTAGAATCTTTACCGTCCCACTCCTTGCCCATTATAGCATTTTTAAACCCGGCCTGCTCGAATGCTTTCTGCCAGTCGTTGATACCTTGTATCAGGTAAGGGCGCCACTTTTTAGGGGTTGCAGGATCTATGTAATAAACAATTGGCTTCTTCGGCTCAACCAATTCTCCGCGCTTCCATTTGTCTACATCTTCATCTTTGGGTTCTAATCTCCAGCGACAGATAAACACATCGCTTTCCGTTTTCTGCTGGTTATCACCAAATACTATATAGTCATCGGCAAAGAAGCCCACACGTGGGTCGTACATACGCTTGGCCATAGGCACTTTAGGTAGCAGTATGAACGAGTTGTTCATCTCCAGCGTTACTGCACTTGTTGCATATGCCGCAGGAAGTGTTGTAGACGGGATAGGCGATGGTGCCGATGGCCCGAAAGAAGGTGTGGACCCAAATGTGCGCACCACCTTCACTTCCGTGTTAATTGGGTAAGTATTGATGCCCGCTATATAAGAACGGTCCGCTATCTGCCCGCCCAGGTTAAAGCGGCGCTTGGTATAGGCACCCAGGCTCACAGGTTGATTGTCGCCTTTAAAATAGTCCGACACATCTATAACCACTGAACCGGAATCTTTACTATATGCCTCTATCTTGAACGACTCAGCTATTGGGTTGAGGTTAGAATTAGTAACAGCTTTGTAGATCTCGTTGGTAGAATCGGCCTGGCTGATGACAGTTACCACCCGGAGCAGTACATTTTTATTGGGGCCTTTTTCCCACAAAATGGTTTGCTGGTTCTCCATTTCGCCGGCATAAATGCCACCACCACCTGCTGTTTTTGTGTAACGTGTAGTCACTATCATTTCCCGGTTCATCAGGGAGTCTGGTATCTCGAAGTACCATTTATCTTCCACCTTATGCACGGTGAACAAGCCTTTATGGGTTACAGCCTTGTCGGTTATCACCTTATCGTAAGGTTTAGGCCCCTTCTTATTGGCCGATGCGGCAGCTGTAGCTGCGCTGTCGGCCTTGGCAGGTGCCGGAGGAGGAGTGCCTTTGTGTTTCTTTTTTGCAACTGCAGATGCAGCTACACACAGCATGAGCGATGCTGCAATGTATTTCTTAATTGAATGTGCCATCGGATATAATAACCCGCGTAAAAAACGGGACTACAAGATACTAAACACTTTAATCTGCTGAGACACAAACAGGTAAAATACCGTAATAATTCACCCAGGGAACGATGACAAAATAAAGTGTACCAATTTAATTGTTATTTGTCATTTCTGCTGCGTTGCAAAAGTCTTTAAATAATTTATTATTCGCAGATTTTGCGCCTTACGTAAAAGAACAAATTACTGCTCAACTTAGCACACTTTATTCTATCATCATTCCCCAAAAAAACAGCCCCGGGAACCAAGCCCGGGACTGCACCACATATGAAAAAAATGCTCGCTTTAAGCCATCATCCTGTTTACAGAGTTTTTGGTCTTTTTTGCGTGATCAGCGCCTTCTTCAAGAATATCCATGATCTTCTTGCGGGCGTCGTCGCTGATACCATCAATTTGTTTGCTCATCATTTTCTGCACGTCAGCAAGTTCTGCACCTGCTTTTCCGGCCATCTTGTCCATTTTCTTCTTCAGATCCTTCAGGCTGTCTGCGATGTCTTCGCGCAGTTCATCACCTTTGTCTGTGTTATAGAGATAGTACACTCCGGCTCCTATAGCCAATCCGGTCAAAATTTTCCAGGTCTTCATGTTCGTTGTTTTTTCTGTTTTGTGATCGATTAGTTTCTGCAGAATAGATTTATAAAACCATGCCAACATCAACTCAAAAGTCAAAAGTTAAAAACCAAAAAGTTCCCACTTGCTTGAATTGTTACTTACTGGCGAAATACCGCGATGAAATCCCGGGTACACTTTGTCATCCCACAAAATGAACAACTTTTTGGTTTTCACTTTTGACTTTTAACTTCGCAAACGATGGATTCTCTTACCCACATAGCGGTTGGTGCCTGTATAGGTGAGCTGGTAGCCAGTAAAAAACTGGGCAAGAAGGCTATGCTGCTGGGCGCACTGGGGCAAAGCATACCCGATATTGATTTTGTTACCGGCTACTGGATGAGCACCGCCGCTGATCTGCTGGCACATCGTGGCTTTACTCACTCTATTTTGTTTGCCATATTGACAACATTTGGGCTGTCACTGGCTTCTATCAGATTATTCAGGAGTGGTGGGCTGGATGTCAAACAGTGGCTGTTCTTTTGGGGCATACAGCTGTTCATGCACTTGTTCCTCGATATATTTAATGTTTACGGAACGGGATTGTTTGAGCCATTCAGTCATTATAGATTATCGCTGAATACATTTTTTGTATTGGACCCTCTTTTCAGCCTATGGCCAGTTGTGGGATTAGTGGTGCTGTTAGCCATGCGCTCGGATGATAGCAACCGCGCAAAGGTGAGCAAGATAGTTTTGAGTATTAGTGGTCTGTACATGTGCTATTCTGTAGTCAATAAACTGATCATCAACAGCCAGGTGCAGCGCAGCTTTGCACAACAGCAAATGGTTGTTCATCGCTACTTCTCTACCCCTACCCCGCTCAATAACCTGCTATGGTATGTGGTGGGTGAAACTGATTCAGGATATTATGTTGGTTATCGCTCCTTATTAGATAAGACAGATACCATCAGCTACAGGTATGTATCTCAACGCAAAGACCTCCTGGTGAACATAACAGACACACAAGAACTGCACCGGCTGGTGCGCTTCTCGCAGGGTTATTATGTAGCATCGCAATGGCACGACACGCTTCTATTCAACGACCTTCGTTTTGGGGAACAAGTGGCAGGGCTATCCCTGGCTCCCCGCTTCAGTTTCTTCTACTACCTGCATCCACGGGCATCGAACGATGTTATCATACAGCGTGGAAGATTTGCTGGGTGGGACGGAGAGATAATGAGCAAGTTTATTAAACGGATAAAGGGACAATAAAAAAGCCGCTCCAGATATTGAAGCGGCCACAAGTTTTATTCTAACAAGCTGAACTTTTAGGTTTTCACTTTTTGAATTTTGACTTAACAATTACTCCCTGTTAATGTCCATTTTTTTACGCAGGTCGTCGGGAATACCGTTTTTGTGCAGTAAGATGGCTGTGGTCTTATATTTTACATAAGCGCGCGACACGTAGATGTATCCACCATAGTCGTTCTTGGTCTTATCTGTACCCCACGAATTCTTTACAATATAGTAGCGGCGGCCATTCTGGTCTTTGGCCAGGCCTACAATGTGCATACCATGGTCGTCGGTAGTCTCGTAGTTATCAAAGGCTTTCTGGCGCAGCTCAGGCGTTATATGGCGCTCGTCCTGCGGCCCGTCAAACATGTGCTTCTTCTCAGACTCATCCATGTCGTCATATTCCTTTTCAGGCACATAAGCCACACCATTTTTCCAGCTGAATGATTTCTCACTTACATCGGTAGCCCATGCTACAGTGTAGCCACTGTTCAGGGCATTGTCTATAATGTCAGTAAGGTCATTCATCTGCACATTATATACCTTTTCGAAAGCCCAGTTGTCAGGCACCATCAGCATGGTTTTCTTATAGTAAGGCGCATTAGTGAACGATGACAGTTCGATATAATCTTCAGGGTGTATACCTACTACCTCGCGGGCAAAGCTCTTGGGAGTATACGTGCGGTGTTCCCAGGTAAATGTTTCGGGAACAGGGCCCAGGTATGCATCCAGTACTGCATCGTACGCTTTCTTCCACGATGGCGTCAGCCTGCCATTAGGGTTAGACACCACAGCATCCAGCATGGCCTTACACATCGCCTGGAACTCAGCAAACTTGTTTTTGTTGGTGCCATAGTGCAGGCCGGTGTAAGCCACCTGCGGCATAGCGCCATACTTGGCATACATATTAATAACATCGTGGCAAGAACCACCATCGCCCCACGATACGGCACCGTGCATGCGCACATAAGCCTCTGCCTTTTCTTCATACACCATGCGGGCACTGTACAGCTGAGCCAGCTCCACAGGCGTTTTGCCCATGCGCATCATCTCACTTTCCAGGAAAGAATTGGTAGAATAGCTCCAGCAGGTGCCTGAGCTGGCTTGGTTCTTCACGCTGGTGCGGTCCAGGTCTATAACTTTGGTAAAAATGAACTTTTTAGCTGCGCTATCGCTTTTATTAGCGGCCAGTTTAGCCACAAGGTCGTCTTGCGCAAAAGCAAACAGCGGCATAAGGGCAGCTGCAAGCAGTATGAATTTCCTCATTACGGCCTCCGGTTTTTAAAGGGAGATAAACAAAAATACCTAAAACGGGGATATGTAGGTAATAGTCAACGTCATTTTTTGCATGCAGCCACCAACCTGAGCTGTCAAGGAGACCGATATTCAGCCGTCACCCCAGCTGTAAATATATTCCCGGTGCTATGGCACAGTTTTTAGAAACCTACACGAAAAACACACGATCATGAAAAAAATCACACTGTCTTCGCTTTGCATTTGCCTGTGTATCATTTTCCTGAGTTCCTGCGTGGCCAAGCGTAAGTACCTGGCACAACGCAACCGGGCAGATATGAACCAGAAAGAGATCAATAATCTGAATGGCCGCATAGGGATGCTCAACGATTCCATCAGCCATCTTACAGGTACAGTAAACGGACTTAATAGCCGCATTAGCGAACTAGGTTATGAGAACCAAAATGCTAATAACCAGCTGAACATGACCAAGGAGCAAATTGCGGCTCAACGCGCCAGGTTGAAGCAAATGCAAACACTGCTGGATCAGCAATCGAAAGCCGCTGAAGCGCTGCGTAAGAAAATTGCCGATGCTCTAGTGGGCTTTAACAGCAACGAACTGACCGTAACCATGAAGAATGGCCGTGTGTATATATCTATGCAGGAGAGCCTGCTCTTCCCTTCAGGCAGTGCGGTTGTAAACCCCAAGGGTAAAGAAGCATTATCGAAAGTGGCTGCTGTATTGAACAACAACCGCGACATTAACATCGATATTGAAGGCCATACAGACAGTGTGGCAATACACAATAAGACTTATGCCGACAACTGGGCACTGAGCGTAGGCCGTGCTACATCTATAGCACATGTGCTGATAGATGATTATAAAGTATCTCCGGACAGGCTGATAGCCAGTGGCCGTGCTTATTATGATCCTGTAGCTACAAACGAAACTCAAGTAGGCCGCGCACTTAACCGCCGCACAGAGATAATACTGGAGCCAAAGCTGGATGAATTGATGCAGCTGATGAATAACGATAACACTGCAAAAAACTAAAACATTATTATATAACAGAAAGAGTGGCTCACGCCGCTCTTTCTGTTATATAATAATTCAAAAGCATTTGTTTACTCATATTTTTGTTCACCTTAACATATTATGGTGTAGCTTTATGTCTTATTTTAGAGATCGCGGCTCTTTTATTTTCACCATTCCGGGTTGATGAGATTAGTTTTTTGTCTTTTCTATTGGCCTCAATTATCGAAAATGGATGAAGCATGCAACAACTATTTTACATTTCTTTTGCCATTTTCCGTTGGTAGCGGATTCTTAAATACGGTTTGGAACAAGCACAACCACCTGCGTGCGTCACTTCAATACCTTGTAACATAAATTATCAAAATAATATAATATGAATAATTCAGTAAGCGTAGCATATCCTTCGGGCGGAACAGATAACCTGAACGTAAGCTACTCTATAGAACGGACTGACGATGTACAAACAATCAACTGCTGCGTAGAAGCCAAAAACTACCCAATATGGCTGCAGCTGCGTAAGTTCAGCATTTCAGCAGTAGAGAAGAGCGGGAACTATACTACATTATTCAGTGAAGTGAACAACAGCAAAAACCTTGATACCAGCCTTTTTATAGACATGGTATATTCCAGTATCATGAAGTTGGAACACTTTAAATATTCTTAATAGCAACAAGTATTTACGAAGTAAAGGATCAGTATAATAAAAACAGCCGCTGCATTTTTTGCAGCGGCTGTAAGATCTTAAAAGCTAAGCAACTAACCTTGTAGTGCTATTCAATAACCAGTTTCCCGGTATATAATTGGCCCTCATTAACAATGCTGAGTATGTATACTCCGTGACAAAGGCCGGTAATAGTTAGTGTAGCAGCAGGGGCAATATCTTCCTTACGTACTACCCTGCCGGTAATATCGGTTATAGTGAGCGCACCGTAGATACCGCTAACAGAAATAGTGCTGCCAGCAACTGCAGGATTAGGCACAATGCTCAGGCCTTTTGCTTTTGCAGTAATGTTGTGTACGGCAGTTACAGTATCGCAATTGATGATAGACAAGGTCATTGAATCATCGTAAACGCCACAGGCATTATTTACATTGTGGTGTATGGTAAGCGTACCTGGAGCTGTTGCCTGGAAACGGCCCGGCTGGAACATAGCCGTAGCCAGCGATGGATCAGAAACCGTCCAGGTGCCGCCACGGGCGGTATCAAATACCCTGAACATAGAATCTACACAACCAACTGACGGACCTGTAAGTGGCATGCCGGCCACATCTATACGTATGCGTAAACGCACGCTGTCGGGACAAGGGCCTGTCGTGATAGTATAAACTACACGGGCCTGGCCCGGGGCAACAGAAGTGATGACACCGGTTACAGGATCTACAGTAAATATGCTGGTATTGGTTGAGTGCCAGAAACCACCGGCTACAGAATCATAAACGGTAATGCTGCCACCTATACACACGCTATCGGGGCCGGTTATCACGCTCGGGTGTACAGATGCATTAACGGTCATAGTGTGATAATTGGAGGTATCGATCACAGTATCGCCAACAGCATTGGTAAGCAGGCAGTACACAACGTCTCCGGTCACCAGTGCATTATTAGCATAAAAAGGCATAACACCACCTACAACCGATCCATTAAGTATCCAGCGGTAACGCAGCGTAGTATCCATAGGCGCAGCTACGGCATGGAAAACAACATTTGTACCCGCGCAAATAGTATCGCCGCGGTTCGATGTAACGGTAACAGTAGATTGAGCTTGTGATGCCAAGGCACTTAATACCAGGGCAACAATAAGGCTGAGCTTGTGTAAAAATTTCATTATCTATTAATATTTTCCACAAAATTACATTGGCTTATTGTCACTTATGAATATGTGAATAATAAAATGTGGCGAACACGACACTTTTTTCGATGAAAACTACTGAAACAACGAACAAAGACAACTGTTGACGAAGACCATATATTTGCGCAATACATACTACTATGCGCAATACCACTACTATTACCATAATATCCTTCTTGATCCTCTCCTGCAAGCCGAAAAAACCGGTGAACCTGCTGGAACTGGTGAAGGCTAATTCCAGCCGACTGAAGGGCAGCATTATACAAACGACGGTAGAAACGCATTTTGAAAACTTACCTAAGGCAGATACAGAACTGTTTATTGCATTGCAGCGAAGAAAGCTTGTAGCGCCATCTTATGGTGTAACAGGCTGTCCGAACCACCTTTACTATTACAGCTATATCCCCCTGCCCAACGGGTTTACAGGTGCCATTATGGCTTACTCCATCTGTAACTGCTGCGGAGATGACCAGTTGATACTGGCTGTAATGGATAACAACGGCAATATCGTATCTACCATGATAGCTGCTGAGATGGCCGATGCAGCGGAATGCTTTCTGCAAACCACTACACAAATTACCGGCAACAAATTAGTGGTTGCTCATAAAGAAGAATGCGCCATAATGGAAGGCAAAAACAAAGACCGCACAAGCGTAGACAGCACAACCGATAAATATACATTCACCTCGCAGGGCAGGTTTGCTTTACAGCAACACGACAGCATATATATTGTACGGAACGAAAGCCTCAGAAATTAAAAAAAGTGCACCCGGGGATGCACTTTTAGATTATAACTTTTGAGTGTTGACTTAGCTTACATATCCTGATTGAATTTGCCTGACATGGTGGTCATACGGCGATCCATTTTCATATTCCCTTTTTCAGCACGCTGACGGATGATCTTCTCCATTCCGAATGCGTCATCACCATAAACGTAGATGTAAGTACCGGTCAACTTTTTAAATACATCGTTGATCAGCTTTACCCGATCCCTTTCAAAAGGGGCATCAATATCTTCTACAAAACCGCTCACCTTACCATTCACCATGTTGAAGTAGCCGATGTAATTAGTGCTGCCACCTTTAAAGAACGTGATAAATGATTTATCTTCCAGTACGGCATCTTTAGTATCTGCAAACTTACCCAGGAAACCATTGTAGAATGAGATCATCGTACCATAATCGCTATTGTCTTTAATAGTACCGCCCTTCATGTAAATGGTATTGCCGAGCAGAATATCAAAATCCTTCGGACTGAACACAGTATCGTAATACTCCACCAGCGTTACCTTTTTAGGACGCAGGTCGGTTAGTATCTCACCATATTTTACATTGTCTATTGCCAGCGGGTCGCCTACTTTGTAATACAGCATGGGGCCTTGTGCATTGTTGTACTCGCGCGCCCACCAGGTAGCCTTGGTGCCGTCAGCAGATTTCATTAGCGCCAATGTCACGTCAAAAGACTCGTAGTAGTTCAGCTCGCCCTTCTTATTCTGGCCCGGCACCTTTACATTTTTAACCTGCAGGTAGCCCCAGCTGTTGCCAGACTGTTCCGCAACCATACCCCCCTTAGCGTTCAGGGCAGTTTTATTGGTGCTGATGAAGCCTCTCAGGTCATTACCATTATTATCATAGGTAGCGCTTTCGGGAGACGGGAATTTATCATTATGCCGTATCTGTGCCGTTACAGCACCGGTGGCAGCAGACAATAATAAAACCGCAAGCAACTTCTTCATATAAGGAACAGTTTATAAAAAAAACAGGTCAGTAAATGTGTTAAACAGCCAAATTTATTAAAAACAATTGGTAAAGAGAAACCCCCTTTGCCAAATAGTTTTACCAGCCCAGCAGTTGCCCCATGCGTGCAGCAACCTTATCTGCGCTCGGCAGCATTGCGGCTTCCAGACCCATATTCATAGGCACAGCCGGCAGGTCAAGTGCTCCCACCGTTTGCACAGGTGCATCCAGGTATTGGAAACAGTTCTGGGCTATACGGCCCGCCAATGCTTCGCAGAACGAATTGCGCAGTTGTTCTTCCGTCAGTACCATTACCTTTCCGTGTTTCTTCACTGTGTTATACACCAGTTCTTCATCCAGTGGATAGATGGTACGCAGATCTATTACCTCCACCTGTCCGGGATACTGTTTGGCTGCATTCTTAGCCCAATGCACACCCATACCATAGGTGATCACGCATATGGATTCGCCATTGTCTATAGCCTCTTCCGTAGCTTCCAGCACTACCGCGCCCTTGCCCATAGGCAATATGTAGTCGCGATCCGGTTCCACGGTTTTAGCCTCTTCTGTACCTGGTACTTTGCTCCAGTACAAGCCTTTATGCTCCAGCATCACTACCGGATTACCATCGTAAAAGGCAGCCTTTATCAGCCCCTTTATATCAGCGGCATTACTCGGGTAAGCAATTTTAATACCTTTTATAGTAGCCAGTGTGCTTTCTACACTACCGCTGTGGTACGGACCGCCACCACCATAGGCACCGATAGGCACGCGCAGTATCATAGATACCGGATATTTACCACAGCTCAGGTAGCACGATTTGCTTATTTCAGTCACCAGCTGGTTGATGCCCGGATAGATATAATCTGCAAACTGCACCTCCACTATAGGCTTCAGGCCTACAGCATTCATACCTATTGTAGAACCAATGATATATGCTTCCTGTATAGCCGTATTAAATACGCGGTTGTCACCAAATTTATCGGCCAGCGTGGCAGCCTCACGGAATACCCCACCCAAGCGGCGGCCTACGTCCTGCCCGTAGAACAGTGCTTCAGGATGGTCCTGCAGCAACTCCTCTACCGCATGTAATGCTGCATCTACCATCACTACTTTATCACGCCCTTCAGGGATACGGTTGCCTTTCTCCACCAACGCGCCCGATGGTGCATACACGTGGTCCGCTACAGTTACAGGGTCCGGTTCCGGCGCAGCTACAGCCAGGTCAAATTCTGCCTGTACATACGCCAGTTCTTCCTGCTCTATTTTATCAAGGTTTTCTGCCTTCACACCACGTATGCCCAGTAATACTTCTCTCAGTTTAGGGCCGGGATCGTCAATACCATGCTTGGCCAGGTCTTCGGCCGTGCGATACCATTCTTTACGCACACCACTGGTGTGGTGGCCCAGCAGCGGTACCTTGGCGTGTATTAGTATAGGCCTGCGATGCTCGCGCACCCAGTCTATAGCATATTGCATGGTATTATAAGACTCCACGAAATCGCTGCCGTCTACCCTTACGCGCTCCATACCTTTAAAACCGCCTGCATACTCGTAAGCGTCCATGGTACGGGCTTCATCGCTGCTTACGGAGATACCCCAATCGTTATCCTGCACCAGGTATATTATTGGCAATCCTTTCAGTACTGCAAACTGGAAAGCTTCGCTCACTTCTCCCTCCGTTACGCTGCCATCACCCAGCGAACAAATTGTCACAGGTGGATGTTCGTATTTGGAAAGGCCCTGCTTTTCGCGATATTGAATACCCTGGGCAACACCTGTAGTAGGTATTACCTGCATACCGGTAGCACTACTCTGGTGTATGATACCCGGGAAACCCTCGCGACGGATATTGGGGTGGTTATAATACGCCCTGCCGCCAGTAAACGGATCGCCCGCTTTAGCCAGCAATTGCAGCATCAGCTCGTAAGGGCGGTAACCCATACCCAGCATAATGCTTTCGTCGCGGTAATACGGACTAACAAAATCGCACGGTTTAAGCAAAAAACCTGTAGCCAGCTGTATAGCCTCGTGGCCACGGGATGTGCTATGCACATATTTGCATATCTGCCTGTTGGCGTCATATGTTTCAGCCATAGCCCTTGCGGTCATCATTAACCGGTAGGCTTTAAGCAATAATTCTTTTGGAAGCATCGGGGGCAAAAGTAACTAAAAGGCAGAATAACTTAAAGGGGAGAAAGGGTTAAAAGGGTAATACGTTAATAAGTCTACTGCTCAAAATTTATATTAATACATTTTGTGCATCTTCTCGCGTTTTTGCCAGCCGGCATCGCTTTTATACTCAGTAAAATAAACTATTATATCTGCATCGCTTTTATATTCGGTAAAATATATTTTTTTCTTTACGTCGCTTTTGTAGTCGGTAAAATACCAGATACCATTATTATTACCAACATCACTTTTATAGGTGGTCTTATAAACTACCAGGTCAGCATCGCTTTTGTATGTAGATACGTAGACCTTCACATCTGCATCGCTTTTATAGCTGGTTGAATAAACTACCTGTGCTTGGGCTGAACCTGAAAGTAATGCACCAAATATCAATAGCCTTTTAGTCATAGTTTACTGTTTATTGTGCAATATACCACCTAACAAAGAAAAAGCTGCAATGCATGGCGCACCGCAGCTATAAGTTTAATGGGTTGTAAATTTCAATCTAACGTCCTCCGCCGATCTTGGCTATCAGGAATATGATGAGGCCGATAACGGCAACCACCATAAATACGCCTACGCCCACACCGGCTTTAAAAATATCACCTACTACCTGGCAGCTGCTAAGGGTAAGTACCAGGGCTGCTATTGCTAAGAGACTTATCTTTTTCATGTTCTGTGTTTTTTTCAAATGGGTTAACGATTGTGTTTGTTCTGCTAACAACATTTTAAAAAGCATGCCAACAAATAAACAAGACAGAAAACGAGATCAAAACGGGTGCTAATTCAATCTTTTGCGTCTCTTTTTATTAATCTCAACATGCCACCATGACCAAGATCATATAAAGTAATGTAACATGTAGAAAAAATACGACAAAATATTATTTACAATTTATATTATTTTGTTGCATTATAAAATTTTCAAAGCGCAATCTCCCTCCTCTCAGCGCTAACTGGTTACCCGGCTGCGAAGCCACAATTAGTACCATGAAGTTTTAATCCTAACAATAAAAACCAACGCGTATGAAACAACTGAAGTTCCTCTCGCTATGTGTCGCCCTGATGGCCGGAAGCCTGGCATCCTCGGCACAATCGTCTTGCTACAAGACACCCTATTCCAAAACCATCCAGATAAAAGCCAGCGACAATAACATTGTCGAGAATTCCAGCTTTGAAGATGGCAAATATGGATGGCAGTTCGCCCCCGACAGTAACCGGGCAAAGATCACAGCCGATCCGGTCAATGCCTCCCGCAAGGTAGTGCGTATTGTATCTACCGATAACGCAGGCGGCGATGCGCTGATAACACAGACTACGCCAAATCTTACAGCGGGCAATACCTATGTATTATCTGCTTATCTGCGCTCCAAACTGGCGACTAACGCCACCAAGAACATTACCCTGCAGATGCGCTTTAACTACCCCTCAGGCGATTATGTAACCATACCGGCAATATTCTACCCCACCACCACCTAGAACAAATACTCGCTCACCTTTACCGTACCTAACCGCGCCGATGTGCAGGTATCTATGGCGCAGGTAATGTTTTACCGCGGCCAGACAGACACCATGTGGGTAGACAGCGTAACCGTTAAGGATAGTAACCTGGTAGTAAATGCCGACTTTGAAACGGGCGTAGGCAACTGGCAGCAGGTACCCGATGCATCCCGTGTATCAAGGGTTGCCGGCGGAGCCAGGGGATCAGGATACTGTATGAAGATTACATCGCTCACCAACGCAGATGGTGACGCGCTGCTGCAGGAAAGCATGCCCAACCTTACCCGTGGCAAGCGCTACACGCTGCGTGCGTTCATGAAATCGAAAAGGGCGGTACCAACCAACTCGGCAGCAGTATCTATGCGCGTGCGGCTCAACTATGCAGGTGGCTATGAGGTGTATCGCGACACACTGATAAAGCCGGATAGCGTATGGCGGTCTTACAGTTATTCCTTCAATACTCCTGATACATCTTTGCCTATACTTGTATCGCTGGCCCAGGCATACTATTACCGGGGCAACAGTGATTCTGTATGGGTAGATAACCTGGAAGTACTGAACAGGGATACTATGTATAACCTGGTAAACACATCTGTACCCAAAGCGCCGAATGGGGTATTGCTGGATAGCTTTAAAGGCACAGCCGGCAAGCCACTGAACTTTGACCGCTGGCTGGTAGTAAAGAAAAACTGGGGTGCCAATAACAATGGTGTAGTACCTGAAAATATTGAATTACTGAGTGGTGGTGGCATCCGCTTCCACGGACACGGTAATACCTATAATGGTCCTGTAAACGGATCGGCTAATCTTATAGGGAATGGTAAGATACACGTGGGTGCGTGCATTGCCACTAAAGATTACTACGCATCGGGCAAGTACGAGGTATATGGCAAACTGACCCCGGGTATGATCAATGCCTTCTGGACATTCCACTACATAGAAGATGCAGCTTATCAGTCGGGCGGCATAAAGAACACTGAAATAGACTTTGAATTCCCAGGTGCCATTACCGATACAGTGGCTAACCCCGGCTATTCCGGCCACAAGGCGTATATAGACGATATGAACGTAAACACATGGGGCGGCCTTTGCAATGGCGAAGGCTACCATGTATCGCTCCGTTATCGTAAAGACCCGATGCAACTATCTGCTGGTTACCACAAGTACACTATTGAATGGCATACCGGGGGTGGTGGCGTATCGCCAAGTGTAAAATGGTATGTAAATGATACCCTTGCCCGCACTGTTACCGACTCCACTCACGTAGGCTTCAGGGCAGCCCGTTTCTGGCTCGGTGTATGGTATGCCAGCGACCTGTGGTTATGCGGCAACGATACATCCCTTATGCAGTACTCCGACAAGTATATGGACCTGAAGTGGGTGAAGATAACCCCGTTCTACGAGCCAAACGATGTGTATGAGAACGAAACAGACCCGCAGGTAGGTTACGTAACACCACAGTATGGTAGCGGCTATCCTAAATACCCTGCTGGCGGTGCCAAGCCATGGACCAGCGATGAAGACGAAAATCCCGGAGGATCGGTACTGCACGGCGGTACTGCCGATGACGTATGGGTGGGCACAGATATTGTGAGCCATAAGGCTTCGGTGAACCTTTACTCGATGAACGACAACTATATAACCGGCGTAAAACTGCTAAACCTGAACGGACAAGTGGTGAATACCTTTAAAATGGAAAGCGGCAACCAACCTACACAATTCATTTTCTCTACAGAAGGCTATTCAACCGGCCTATACCTGGTACAGTGCGAAACACAAAATGGAGCATCTATATATAAGAAGATGGTAATAGTACAGTAGTCAGGCTCCCATCAGCTTTAAGGATAGAGAGGGTGCGCCGAAATTCGGGGCACCCTCTTTATATTCCGGTAATTTCAGTGCACACACCTATGGTGAAACGAGACGCAGTTAGTAAATAAATGCACCTTTTCTAATTCTTGTATACCCATTTAAAGGCATTCAGCACAGCCTGGTGGCCAATGGTAGCGTGGGTCTCCTCGGGCAAATAGTCGAAACGTACGGTTACATTTTTATTGTTCAGTTCATTTAATTTATCAGCAAGCACATTGGCATCTACCTCCATTACGTGGGCTTCTTCTGTGGGCGCCAGGCCTTCTTTGCCAACGCCAATATAAACAGTTGTTTTGCCAGTTATAGCCGCGGGTGTTTGCTTCAACAGCGTGCCATTATTCCACCACAGGCTGGGGCTGATGATGATGTATTTACTAAATAGCTGGGGCTTTGTAAATAAAACCTGCGTGGCAAATAAACCACCCAGCGACTCCCCTATTAACGTCCGCGAACTGTTGGTGCGGAAGTGTTGCTCCACGTACGGTATTATCTCCTGCTCTATGCAGGTCATAAACCTGGCTGATCCTCCTGTTGTAGGCCATTTCTTTTTATCGCCGGGTATGGTTGTGGGGAAGGTCATATCGCGCTTACGGTCGGTATTGGCTATGCCCACCACTATACACGCCGGCACCCTGCCTATCCACTCAAAATTATCAAACTGCACCAGGCCTACTATGTGTATAAAATCCTCGTCAAGACTACCATCCAGCAGGTAGATGACCGGGTAATGCGTAGTATCGCCTGCCTTATAGCCAGGCGGCAGGTTTATATTTAGTGTCCGTTTTTCGTTTAGTTCTTTAGAGAAAAACTGGTATGATGCGCCTATTTCTATGGGCGTACCCTTCTCCGCTGCCTTCTTTTGCTGGGCATCGCTATTTACGCTAAAAGCAAGCAGGACTGCAATAACAGATAATTTAATGGCTGTTTTCATGAACAGGTATTTTGTCTCAAATTAAGTAAATGTTTCAGTTCACCGTACAGCTATTCATTTATTCCCCCTGTATCTCCCCCGCGTTTCTTACCGGTACATACAACCATTTGCCAGTAATTAGCATTTATCAGTATACATACCTTTTGCACACACTAACCATCCAACCATGAATAGTAAACTAGTTTTCATTTGCTGCTGCCTGCTTGCCGCTTTTCACTTATCGGCACAAACAAGTCTTTTACAGGTAAATGCCAACATAACCCTGCCCAAAGACTCTGTTGAGCGCCAAGCATTGGTGTCGTCACTCAATAGTTTTTTAATTGCAGCACGGGGAGCCAACGAGCAGAATAGCCTCGTATGGCCAGCAGAAAGGATAGAAACATTTATAGAGCTGGACGAGCTTCAGGGCATAGAGAAAAGCGGGAAATATAAAAGCGATACTTTTTACAAACCCTACCTGCAAAACGTAGTACCAATGAAAGACAGCCAGTATTTTGTGCAGGTGACTTATACCGGCTCTGCTAATGATGTGCCAATGATAAGAGCATCGTTCGATTTTATAGCGCACAAAGCTACTAAGGGTTTCCTGTTTTCATCGGCGCTGGTAAGCAACACACGCAATTGGCAAACGCAAACAATAGGCAGCAATATCTTCCATTATCGCACTACACTGAATAAGGCAAATACCAAACGTTATGGCGAACTCACCACATTGTTTGACAAAAAGCTAAAATCGGGGCATAAGGTATGCGAGTTCTATTGCTGCGATAATCTTACAGAGCTGCAAAGACTTATAGGCATTACTTACAAAAGCGATTATAATGGCCAGGCAAGCAGCGTATGGGCATCGAAACTGGGCGATAAAAAGCTGGTTGTGCTGGGCAATAACAATGCCGGCTTCGATCATTTTGATGCGCACGACCTGTGGCACGAGCGGCTGAGCCTGGTAATACCCCGCAGCAAGGTAAACCATGCAGTAGATGAAGGTTGCGCTTACCTATATGGCGGCAGCTGGGGCATGACCTGGAAAGAAATATTTAAAGCGTTCTACGAACAGGTAGCCAATAACAAAATCACTAACTGGACCAACATAAAAGAAACACCTGTCTACTTTAAAACAAAAGAATTCAATAACTCCGCCGACTTTATCATCACGGCCCTGCTGGTACAAAAAATAGAAAAAGAAAAAGGCTTTGCCGGTGTATGGCAACTATTAAACACCAGCAAGGCAGACTATTATAAAGTGCTGGAACAACTGACGGGCATTACGGAGGTTAACTATAATGAAAGGTGCTGGGGGTTGGTAGAGGAGGAAAGGAGGAAATTGAAAATATGATCAGCCTCAAAATAAAACACTTAAATAACCCAAGTTAAAAATAGCCAAACACGGCATAATTTATATACCCGTTCTTTAAAAAGGCAAATGGAAACAAAACAGACGGCAAGCGATCACCTGTCCAATGAACGAACACTACTTGCATGGATACGTACGGGGATAGGTATTATGGCATTCGGATTTGTGGTAGTTAAGTTCTCGCTATTTATGAAACAAATCAGCGCAGCCGTTGGTGGAGCACCCACTACACACTATGGCTATTCGGCACCCATCGGAATAAGCCTTGTGATACTTGGTGCGCTAAGCTTGCTACTTTCGCTTTTGCGCTACCAAAAGACGAAGAGATTATTGCTAACAGGCAATTACCGGCATACATCGGGCATATTATACGGCATGGTGGCCCTGGTACTGATCATGAGCGTCATCCTGGTGATATACCTGATCAAAACGACGTAGCAACAACTGCTGATGTTGTTATTTACTACCGGTAGTATAATCCTTCCTCACCATACCCTCTAAGAAGAACAGCACATCCTGCATGTTCTTGATGCGGTCTACTACCAGCATAAAGTTTTTGCCTACCTGCTTGAGGCGGGCATTGCGGGTGCGGTTCTGAATGTAGTCAAGGATATAGTTAAAGGTGTCAGACTCGTAATAAGTAGAGTCCGGGTCGCTGATGAAGTACAGGCGCATCTGGTCGTTCTTCAGTATCAGCTTCTCGAAGCCCAGGCTGCAAGCTACGGTACGGCTACGTATGGTAGTAAACAGTTCTTTCACCTGCGGTGGTATAGGGCCAAAACGGTCCTGTAGCTCCGCGGCAAACTTCTGCAGTTCTTCTTCCTCTTCTATATCATCCAGCTGAGTGTAGATAGACAAGCGCTCGGTAATGTTCTCTATATAGGTATCAGGGATCAGTATCTCCAGGTCGGTATCTATGGTGCAATCTGTCACATAGTCCATCTTGCGGTTCATCTCTTCCTTAAATACCTCCTTAAAGTCGCCGCTTTTCAGCTCGCGCATCGCCTCGGCAAGTATCTTCTGGTACATCTCGAAGCCAATATCGGTAATAAAGCCGCTCTGTTCACCACCCAGCAGGTTACCGGCGCCGCGTATATCCAGGTCGCGCATAGATATCTGGAAACCGCTGCCCAACTCGTTGAACTGTTCCAGCGTTTGCAGGCGCTTGCGGCTATCGCCGGGCAGCAGACTCATAGGTGGCGCTATCAGGTAGCAGAACGCTTTTTTGTTACTACGGCCTACCCTGCCCCTTAGCTGGTGCAAATCGCTAAGGCCAAACTGGTGGGCGTTATTTATTATCATAGTGTTGGCGTTAGATATATCCACACCGCTCTCTACTATGTTGGTACAGCACAGTACATCATACTTATGCTGTATAAAGTTCATCAGAGCTTCTTCTAACTGGTGACCTTCCATCTGGCCGTGGGCCATGCCTATGTTCAGGTCCGGGCACAGGCCACGTAGCAGGGTTACCATTTCCGGCAGGCTCTGCACACGATTGTGCACAAAGTATACCTGGCCGTTGCGCTCTGTCTCGTAGTATATCGCGTCACGAATAGCAAACTCATCGAACACCAGCACTTCGGTATGCACCGGCTGCCTGTTCGGTGGCGGCGTGTTGATGATGCTGAGGTCGCGGGCATTCATCAGGGAGAACTGCAGCGTACGTGGTATAGGCGTAGCGGTAAGCGTAAGCGTATCTACATTGGCCTTCATCTCGCGGAGTTTCTCTTTGGCACCTACGCCAAACTTCTGCTCCTCGTCTATGATCAGCACACCCAGGTCTTTAAACTTCACATCCTTGCCCAGCAAGCCGTGCGTACCTATAATAATATCTATCTTACCCTCTTCCAGGCGCTTTAGTGTCTCCTTCTTTTCCTTGGCCGATTTGAAGCGGTTAATATAATCTACATTGGCCGGGAAGTCCTTCAGGCGCTCCTTAAAAGTGTTGTAATGCTGGTAGACCAGTATGGTGGTAGGCACTAGTACTGCTGCCTGCTTGCTGTCGCATACGGCCTTAAAGGCGGTACGTACGGCCACTTCTGTCTTACCAAATCCCACATCGCCACACACCAGGCGGTCCATGGGCGCAGGAGCTTCCATGTCGCGCTTTACATCGGCAGTGGCCTTGCTCTGATCTGGCGTATCCTCGTAGAAGAACGATGCTTCCAGTTCCGTCTGCATATAGCTGTCGGGCGTAAAGGCAAACCCTTCCGATGCTTTGCGCTTGGCGTATAGCTTTATCAGGTCGGCGGCTATATCCTTTACCTGCTTCTTGGTTTTGTTCTTAAGCTTCTGCCAGGCATCGCTGCCCAGCTTGTTCACACGGGGCACTGTGCCTTCCTTGCCTGTATACTTGGTTATTTTATGCAGGCTGTTCACATTCACATACAGCACATCATTATCCTTGTACAGTATTCGGATGGCCTCCTGCATGTTGCCATTCACCTCTATCTTCTGCAAGCCGCTGTAGCGGCCCACACCGTGGTCTATGTGGGTAACAAAGTCGCCCGGCTGCAGTTCGCGCAAAGCACGTAGTGTAAGTGCCTTGCCCTTGCTGTAAGCCTGCTTCAGGTTATATTTATGATAGCGCTGGAATACCTGGTGATCGGTATAACAGATCACTTTCTTTTCGTGGTCTATAAAACCCTTGCTGATAGCCGTAGCTACTGGCACAAACGGTATGTTGGCATTCAGGTCATCAAACACACTACGCAGGCGCTCCAGTTGCTTGGGGTTCTCTGCAAAGAAATATACGGTGTATTTATCGGCAATGCGCTTCTGCATATCTGCTATCAGCATATTGAACTGCCTGTTGAATACCGGCTGCTCATCTGTAGCAAACTTGAACGTTGCATCTACATTACCCGCTATCTTCTCCAGCGAATGGTTATACCATTCTACCAAATGATGGTTCTTTATCTTTTCGGCCCATTCACCCGGCAACTCAAAGTCGGCACGCGATATTTCTCGGATCAGTTCCTCTTCATGGTCTATAGCTACCTGGCCCACTTCCATTTTTTCAGGAAGATCGCCCAGCAATTTCTCTATCCTGCCAATGGTAAATTGCAGGTCTTTAGCCCATACAATGGTATTATCGGGCAGGAAGTCGAGCAGGGATATTTTCTCTTGTGAGTCGAACTTGGTCTCTATATTAGGCAGGATAGACACCTGTAACAGTTTACGTTCCGACAGCTGCGTCTCCGGGTTGAAGATACGGATGCTATCCACCTCTTTATCAAACAATTCTATACGATACGGATGCTCATTACCAAATGAATAAATATCCAATATACCACCGCGCATAGCAAACTGCCCAGGCTCATACACAAAGTCTTCCCTGCGAAAACCAAGGGTAACAAACTGGCTCATCAACGCCTCTACTTCTATCTCCTCGCCAACCTTTATATGTATCATATTACCGGATAGCGAAGATGGATTGACCACCTTTTCGAACAGTGCTTCCGGGTATGTTACCAATACTTTTTTCTTAGGGTTCTTTGCTGCAAACTTAGTGAGCGCTTCTGTGCGCAGCATTACGTGGCTGCTGTTCAGTTCGTTGAACGCACCGCTGCGCTTAAATGAATCGGGAAAGAAACAGATATCCAGGGCTTTGGTCAGGTGCTCCATATCGTTGTGGAAGTAAGCTGCCTCTTCTTTATCGTTCAGGATAAAGACATGGTTGAAGTCGAGCTGCTGCCACAGGCCGGTAGCGATAAAATTGATGGATGAGCCCCTGAGGTTATCGAGATAAAGGCGGATCTTGGGACCGGGCATAGATACCCCCGCGGCTACTTGTTTTAGCCGGATATCATTCTGATACAATCCCTGTAGTACTTCCAGGTTCATTAGCGCGGCAAAAGTAGGGAAAATAGCGGCTGAAAATGTGATTAAAAAATTGGCAATTAGTAGAAATAATTCATATCTTACAGTACCCATTAAATAAACATTTATGAAACAGGTTCTTACATCATCTTTTCTTTTATTCCTGACCTTGTTCTTCATTAATACGGGCAAGGCCGCAGATGCCAAACGCACCACACTGAAACGCGGCATCTTTAATAAACAGCTAACTGTTGTAGCGACATCCAACGGAGGCCATACCGGGAAATGCCTGAAATTAAACCTTACCAATACTTCGTCGATTCCGCTGGAAGTGACCATTGACCCGGCAATGATATTTGTACCGGATGATACCAACTACCAGAACCTGGTGACGTGGGGAACGGAATCGGTAATGATAGAACCCGCTGCTACCGCAAGTATTGATGTGTACGCATTCTGCGGCAAAAGCTATGCAAGAGGGCCAAGAGCCAACCTTAGCTATAAATTTTACCGGCAAGGCGATAGCGTGATGACCAAAACTATGGCCTATATGAAGACCCAACCGGTAAGCATGCACCTTGCCCAGGCGGCAGTGTGGCATTTTACCAACCGCCACTGCCTGTCGTCAATCTACTGCGATCAGGCTCCGGCGGCATCTGAGAACGTAGTGAAGTTCATATGTAACGAGCGAAAGCAAACGATGCCTGAAACCTACACTGAGTTTGAACAGAGCGATAAACCCGGACAACCCGCATTTGTAGCCAACGGACAGGCCAAAACCTATGTACCCGTAAAATGGAAACATACCGACAGCAAACGCCACATGAACGTAACCGTATTAAAAGAAAATGGTGAAGTATATAAGAAGATACAGGGCAATGACCATATAGATAAAGAAGGCCATACTGTGTGGGTAGAATTTAATTCTGTAAACGACCGCAAGGGCGTTTACTATGTGGAACTGAAGGACGAGGATAATAAAATATGGTACAAGAAAAAGGTAATTGTGGGCTATGACCCTTGCAACATGATGTAGTATATCATATATAGAATGCTGCAATAATGCATGCTAAGCATTAAGATAGAATATGTTTAATATAATAGCCCCAACAGGGGCTATTATTGTTTTCCTTTGCAGAGAAAATCACCGGATAATAATGAGTAAAAAACGAGGCTACGAAGAGTGGTTCAGGCTGGCGCTGGGCAAGATATATGGCGGCCGGGTACGGGAAACTGTATTGCAAGCTTTTCCCTTCTGGATAGCGTCTTTTATTACAGGGTTGATAGCGGTGGCTTATGCTAAACTGTTTGCCATGTCGGAGCAGTTATCGTTGGCTATCATACACGAACATAGCTGGTTCCTGTTCATAGTAACGCCGGTGTGTTTTGTAGCGGCCTGGTGGCTGGTAAAGCGCTATGAACCCAAAGCAGCAGGCAGTGGTATACCACAGGTAATGGCAGCCACAGAGCTGGCCAGTCCGCGCTACAACCACCTGGTAGAAAAATTCCTGAGCATACGGGTGATAGTGGTGAAGATACTCAGCAGTATGCTGATGGTGATAGGCGGCGGCGCAGTGGGCCGCGAAGGACCTACCGTTCAGATAGCAGGCAGTATCTTCCGGAAGGTAAACCAATTACTGCCAGACTCGTGGCCCAAAGTATCTAAACGTAATATGATCATTACCGGAGCTGCGGCGGGCCTGGCTGCGGCATTTAATACTCCGCTGGGCGGTGTAGTGTTTGCCGTAGAGGAGCTGGCAAAGACACACATCAGCTTCTTTAAGACAGCCATCTTTACGTCTGTTATCATTGCAGGGCTTACTGCGCAGGCTATAATAGGCCCATACCTGTACCTGGGCTACCCTGTTGTTAATGGCCCATCTACATTTGTATTTGCCTATGTAGTACTGGTAGCGCTGATATGTGGCGCAGGCGGCAGCTACATGAGCAAGGTGATAGTAGACATTATGAAGTGGAAGCGCAGGTTCAAAAGCCGTAAGTACGAGCTGGCATATGTAATTGGCTGCGCACTGGTGTTTGCAGCCATAGCCTACTTTGTAAGCCACGCTATACTGGCATCGGGCAAGGAAGAGATGACACGGTTGCTGTTTGAAAAAGATAAGAGTGAAGGCTGGGTAACACCAATACTACGTATGATAGGCCCAGTGCTGTCCTTCACTACTGGCGGTGCAGGTGGCGTGTTTGCCCCGGCACTTACGGCAGGGGCTACCATTGGCGGGCTTACGGCGCAGCTAGCCCACCTTACCGGCGTTGATACCAATATATTGGTGCTGGCAGGCATGGTAGCCTTTCTTACGGGAGTCACCAGGTCGCCATTTACATCGGCCATACTGGTACTGGAAATGACCGACAGGCACAACGTGATCTTCCACCTGATGCTGGCCGGGCTTGTATCGAGCGCTATATCAGTGATCGTAGACAAGCATTCCTTCTACGAACAATTGAAGCACATGTATCTTGCCGATGTGTATAAGGAAGAGAATGCGAAAGGTGCAGAGGTTACCAATAACCCTTAACTTTTACAACATACAACATAACTATCGGATACTACTACATAACGAAGAGGAAGGTGGCTATGCGGTTTCCGTTCCTGCCCCTGCCCGACTGCATTACTTACGGAGATAATGTTGGCGAAACTATTGATATAGCTAAAAATGCTATTAACCTGTATATAGAGGAATTGTAGAGCCGCGGAGAGCGTATTCCTTATGACAGCAATACTCTGGAATACTCTCTAAATGTTGTAAGTGCATGAACCTGACATCCTGATATCAGCGGCGGAATAACCTACTACCAATAAGGGTAGAAAATACATTAAAACCAAATACTACTTCATACGTTTTAAAGTACATAACATCTGCATACGCCTGCCCTGCATGCCTTGCAAAAACATTAATGTCTGCCTCCATTACCGTTGCCTGATTCTGGATGTTGCGATACCTGTAAGTTAGCGACTGATACCGTACACGAATAGCATGTTCCAGTTGTGTTTTTCGCTCTGCCACATCTTCAGCCACCTTACGCGCACCTGCTACAAGTGCATCCGGATCTGGAATATATACAAAACCGTCAGACATCTGCTGCCGCCAATTCAGGAGCACCTGGATATTTTTTGGTCCTATTCCTGCTACCTTAACTGTTTGTAAGAATGTCACATCGGCAGCATTACGGATTCCGGCATTTATTAGGACATCTTTCTTAGCAGGCCCAACCGATGGTATGGTGTGAGACAACAGATCGAACTGGCGTAGATAATTGTCCAGGTATTCGTTGTATATCTTATCCTCCATAACCTTTTGCAATTGCTGTTCATATTCGGGCAGCGATCTATACGTGCTTACATCGCTGTTCAGCTGTTGCAATTCCTGATTATACGTATTTGCATCAGGGTTGTTATTGTACTTTGCTATGGCCCTGTTCATTTTGTCGAGTGCATCAGTATACAGCACCTGCCGGCGTTTACGTTCGGCCTTCACCTGTTTGCCCCATGGCTTTATAATCAGCCAGAAAGCAATAATGAGCACCCCGACAAGCAGGTATAGCAAGCTGGTAAAAGCAGCTATGGCAGCAGCAAAAAAGACTACCAACATAAACAAAAAACTAAATGATGCCCTTTTATCCCATACACGGGGCATTGTTCTGGCTTCGATGCCAGGTAAGGTAACAGGTTCAACAATCTTTTTCAGTGCCAGGTCCGACACTTTAAAACCATTCACAAACGAGTTTATATCGCTGAGGTGAGTGTGGGCAGTGATATAGCTATCATCTAGAAAATACATGATGCCTCGTTCCTTTCTGTACCTGCACCATGGGCAATCGCTGGTAGTAGAGGGATAAATATGAATACCGGATATAGTGCAGGTGACCATCAGGGCCATGTACTCTCCAAGCGCTTTTACCCAATCCTGAGGGGTTGGCCGTATGTCTGTTTCAAATGCCCTTTGAAACATCTCCACACAATCGCGATGTAGGTAAGCAATGTCAAAACTATCCAGGGGCGGCTGTAGCTTCTTTTTGGTCCGGGTAAGGGAGTAGGCAAACTCCCGCATCTTAATCGCGGTCTCTTCATCTATATCGGCAGCCGACCTGTTGCGCCCGGCAAAAGGATGCCTGCCCAAGAACAGCAGTTGAAAGATGAGCACAGCCATGGAAAACGCATCGGTATTGGTGGTGCGGACCACGTTCTCGAAGGTTTGCATTTCCAGCAGTTCGGGCGGTGTGTACCGGGGCACACCTACCTCGCAGTAGAAATATCCGTGATCGCCCTTTACCTGGAAGGAATCGCAGTCGATAAAGGCTACCATCCCCTGTGCATTGATTAGGATATTACCTTCATTCACATCGCCCACCACAAGGCCTGCCTCATGCAGTTTATGGAAAGCCACAGCCAGGTTTCGCGCCACATGCACCAGAAAGTTATACCCCTTATCGGGAAACATCCGCTTACGATCGAGCGGGCTAAAGATCATGTGCAGGGGCATGAACCCAGACAACTTGCGCATGATAAAACCGCACACACTACCGGATGCATCTCTTACTAATGCCTGTGGCCATGCGGCATACGCATCTATGGCAGGGCTGCGCATCAGCACCATTTTGTGCAGTTTCTGTACCCGCTGAGGAGTAAGTGCCTCGGTGTAATATTTTAATACCTTGTTGCTATCGTCCTGCAGTTCATATACAATACCCTCTCCGCCCCGGCCTAATTCCCGGGTGGTAGTGTATTGTTTGTTATCAGAACTGTAGAATGTCATGTCTTAAAGCACCGCAAAGGTATAGATTATGACAGGCAAAGGGCGTAACACGTAACAGGTACGTAACACTTCTACTGTTACGTTACGTGTTACGCTTTCCGAAACCTCTCTATTACGCCATCTACAGGCAGGCCAAGATACCTGGTAGCATTATAGGCAACCAGGTAGTCGCTATGATTACTATAGGCATACAATAAAGCTGATATCTTTTCATCTTTAAAATTGGGCAAAAAATGCAAAACGCTAATGATATCGGTCGGATTGTTTATTGTTGGCAATGTAGCGATGACAATGTCTTTCATACTATCATCCTCGCATATCTGGAAAATAGAATAAGCTATTTTGACTTTCATTGCCCCACTACTTTCTTTGAGTAACCTGCCCAATTTAGGCAAGGCGGGTACAGACTTAATATGACCCAGACCAATCACAGGCCAATCATCGCCAAGACTGAGTGCATCAATGAGCTCATCCTCAGCTATCACCAGTTCTTCGCCCAACAAATTATCCAAAAGATCGAGGGGAATACCATCTCTTCTTTGTTCCCAACTTTTGGCGTGTAAATAGTCTTTCCTGAATATATCGAGATCGCTCACAGCGCTTTATTTACATTAGTCAATATCTAAAGCTAATTCCAGAACGTAACACGTAACGTAACACTTTTGGTGTTACGTTACGTGTTACGCTTTGTTGCTAACAGCAGTGTCTTATCATCGTCGGTGCGGGTATTGATGGCGTTGCTGTCCAGGTATTCCTCCAGGCGGCGGTTCAGGATGGCTATTTTTTGTTCGCTATCAGCCATGCGCAGCGATGGGAACAGGCCATTGAAGAACGGTTGGTGCACCTGTTGCTGCTCGTAATTGAGCGCCAGCATTTGCAGCCCGTCGGTAAACAGGGCAATTTCGTCAATCTTTTCATTCAGCACCTGCACTTTAAGACTGCCAAAATTGGGATCGTCTATTAAAAAAGAGGTAGCGTTCTGGTATTCGCCATTATCGGGCCACCATATATGAGTATAGGCACTTTCATGTTGTCTTACCAACGCGCCATCGCCCAGCTGAAAAAAGACGGCTGTTTCATCGCCAATGCAACAGCCCAGCAGCGTACACGAAAATTCGTTCAGTTCTGCTTCCACTTCTTTTGCCTGCTTTACCAGCACATCATAAACATCTTCTAATATGCTATACACAGCCGCTTCGTCCACATCTTTGCCCGATTGCAGCCAGGCGGCCATTCGCTTTACTACCTCGTCAGTCACGGTTGACGATGCCTCTGCGGCATATAAGGCGCTCCCAGCCCCATCGCTTGCACAGCATATCAGCACATCGCCCTGTTCGTCTGTTACTACACTGTAGCGCACAGCATCTTCGCACTCGTTACCAGATGCTACGTGAGATGTGCCTTTAACACTCTTGCCTATTACCTTCCAACTCATAGTTCAGACCAGCCGGTGGGTGGTAATAAATTGATCTGGCTGCCGGGATTCTTGCTCGATACCATCTTCATGGATGCGGAGAGCCACTGGAAGAATTCGCGGAACATGAGCCCTTTCAGCTTTATAGGGGCGCGCACCGATATCTCTTTCAGTATGTCCATGTTGGCACCTTCTACACCTATGGCAAAGAAAGCAAACGATTTACCGGCCTCGCCCTCGCGCACCTTGGCAGCAGCGCGGGCATACTCATCGGTAGGTGCGCCATCTGTTATCAGGATGATCCACGGCTTGTAATAGGATATACCGGCATCCTTGTATTCCTTTTTGCGGCGGGCAACCATATCTATCCCCATACTTATGGCAGCCCCCATGGGTGTATCTGCCGTAGTATCCAGATAGCGGGGGTTGAAGTTAGGCACGGTGTGGAAGTCAGACTCGACAGTAACGGGGCCAAAAGAGACCACGGCTACCTCTACTCTTTTTGTGGCCAGGGGATCCTGCAAAAGTTCGTTCTTAAAAGTGCGTACACCGTCGTTCAGCTGGGCTATGGGTGCACCACCCATGGATAAAGAAGTATCGAGCAGCAGCACGCAGGGGCACCGCGGCTCGGGGTTATCGGCAAAATTATCACTGCCGAAAGGTATCTGTTCAAAAGAAATGTACTTGTCCATAATTGTTACTTACGCCGGGAAGTGTGCTTTGAGTTTCGCGCAAAGAACGCAAAGGTTTTTCGCAAAGGTTCGCAAAGGCAATGAGCAGGCAGAGGGCGCAAAGCACACTTCAGACAGGCTATTTAATTTATTGATAAAGGTACACCAAAATTGCAGGTGAGAGCAAACCGTGGATATTAACAACTGACTGACCTTGCGAACTGAATAAAACCAATGAAAAACTTTAAATTTGCACATTCCAACACAAAAACCACGATATATTAATGAGCCGGATCTATTTTGATAATGCTGCTACTACATCGCTTGCCCCGGAAGTGCTGACCGCTATGCTGCCGTTTTTAACGGAAAAGTTCGGTAATCCTTCATCTGTATACTCTTATGGCCGCGAGACAAAGCTGGCTATAGAGAACGCCCGCAAGAGTGTAGCCCGCATATTGAATGCGAATCCTGGTGAGATTTTTTTTACATCGGGCGGAACGGAAAGTACCAATACAGCGCTGAATGCGGCGATCCGCGACCTGGGCTGCAAGCACATTATTACCTCTCCGCTGGAACACCACGCTACGCTGCATACGGTAGAATACCTGGAGCATAGCGGACAGGCAAAGCTGAGCTATGTAAAAATATTGCCTAACGGCCATGTAGACATGGCGCACCTGGAAGAACTGCTGGCCGGCAACCCCGACCGCACCGTGGTAACGCTGATGCACGCCAACAATGAAATTGGCAACCTGCTGGATATTAAAGCTGTAGGTGAACTGTGCCGCAAGTATGACGCGATATTCCACTCAGATACCGTGCAGACCGTAGGGCACTACCCTTTTGACCTGAAAGAATTGTATGTACATTTTCTGAATGGCGCAGGACATAAGTTTCATGGTCCTAAAGGGGTGGGCATACTGTACGTAAACGAAAACATACAGATAAAACCTTACCTGAACGGCGGCAGCCAGGAGCGCAATATGCGCGCAGGCACCGAAAACCTATACGGCATTATAGGCTTTGCCAAGGCGCTGGAAATGGCTACGGAGAACTATACCACCGACAGCCACCACATACAGAGCCTGAAGAGCTATATGGCCGGGCAACTAAAAGCCAACTTCCCCGGTGTAACATTTAACGGCGATGCTGAAGGCCGCAGCCTGTACACGGTACTGAATGCTTCTTTCCCGAAAAACGAAAAATCGGACATGTTGCTGTTCAGCCTGGATATGGCGGGTATATGTGTGAGCGGGGGCAGTGCCTGTACAAGCGGTGCCAATTCTGTGAGCCATGTTATAAAGGCTATATATAACGGCCAATCGGAAAGCATGGTGCCTATCCGTTTCTCCTTCAGCAAGCACAACACCAAGGAAGAGGTAGATGCGGTAATAGAGAAGCTGAAGGAGTTGGTGTAGTTTGTTGGAATCAGAATTGGCCGGAATTTTAAAATTTACAGAATGCCCGGTTGATCTTTGATTTGGCCCGAGTTCATTATAACAACTGCGTTCTATGCTATCAAAACAGTTTCCGAACCTGGATTGGGTGAGAAGGCTCAGGAATGATGCCGCGGATACTGCAGCGCCTAAATGGAATAATATAGCCCTGAATGTAAGATGCAGGGAGGCATGCCGCACAGGCGTAGAAAGCCCTTACTCGCTATTTATGAATGTAAGCGGCGACAGCTACTGTACTATAAATGGCAAGCCTTACAAAGTAGAGACGGACAGTTTCCTGCTTACCCGGCCCGGCGACCGGTATGACCTGATCATAGATAATCTGCAACAGACGGAGACCTTCAACATTCACATAAACCGCGATTTTTTAAACGAGGTAGTGCGCGATATAACTACACCTGATGCGGAACTGCTGGATGGCGCCCGATGCCCGATCCGGACAGCCGTATCTGTTTACCCAATTGTACGCTAAGGATGAGGTGATAACCGCCTACACCCAACTGCTTGCAAAAGCCAGCAATAAAACACAGTTCGACATAGCGCTGGCCAATATGGCTGCGCACCTGCTGAAGGCGGACGAACAAACCCAAAAGCAGATAGCAGCGCTGCCGGCACTGAGCGCTGCTGTAAGAACTGAACTATATAGCAGGCTGATACTGGCCAAGGACATGATACACAGCCATTACGACCGTGAGCCGGATCTTGATGAACTCTGCCGGGAAACCGCGATGTCGAAATTCCATTTTCTGAGGATGTTTAAAGCGGTGTATGGGCTGACGCCTTACCAATACCTGGTGAAGGTGCGTATGGACAAAGCTTGCGGACTGCTGAAACACACTACCCTGCCTGTTGCCACCATTTCTGCAGAGCTTGGTTTTGAATATCCTAATTCTTTCATCAAGGCATTTCAGAAGGCATATGGAGTAAGCCCGCTGAAGTGGCGACGTAGCTAGCAGAATAGCAATTCTGGATAATTTTTCGCCGGAAGCTAGCAATAATTTTGCCTGTAAAATATCTTTATATCATGATAGCAACGGGTTTTATAGTTCTGACGGTAGTAGTTGCGGTGGTAATTGTGCTTGGTGTGCGGGCGGCTGCAAGGCTTGCTTATACGGATAAGGCAACACAGGATAAAGTGACCATACGTGCGGCGGCGACCATTACGCTCTGGCTGGGGGTGATTACTATTTTGTCGCTGGCGGGGTTTTATAATAGCTTGGCGTTGCCGCCGAGGGTGCCGTTGTTTCTGGTGTTGCCGGCTTTTGTGTTTACCGGTATCTTCTTTTTGAATAGCCGCAACAAGCAACTGATAGCCGCTGTGCCGGCACAGTGGCCGGTGTATTTTCAGAGTTTCCGCATTGTGGTAGAGTTGCTGCTGTTGGGATTGGCAATGAAAGGGCTTATACCGAAAGAGGCAAGTTTTGAGGGCTATAATTTTGATGTAGCCATTGGCCTGACGGCCCCGCTAGTGGGCTGGCTGGCATTCAGCAAAAAGGTGATTGGTAAGGGAGTACTTCGTATATGGAATATTGCTGGCTTCTGCACTTTGGGCATAGTAGTATTTATTTTTATCAGCCATGCCTATTTCCCGCACGTGTGGCATAAGCAGGAGAGCATCATCAGCCAGGGTTTCGGGTTGTTTCCGTATACTTATCTTGCCGGGTTCCTAATGCCTGCCGCGGTATTCATGCATGTGTTGTCGCTGAGAAAGATATAAAGTGATTCAACATTTGCCGGATAACAAAACTGCCCGCTCTTTTTTAGGAAGCGGGCAGCATATAAGAATAGTTATCAGAATAATTACAGCTGTAATCCGGCATTTACCGTAAACTCTACTATTGAAGTAGGACCAGTTAAGAACATCAACCGATACATATTTTTTTCGTAATCCGGCAGATCACCTACAAGAGCGCAGGCCCGGAAGCCGAAATTCCAACGTACAAAAAGCACATTAAAATTATAACGCTTACCAAAACCAAAGCCACCACCTACGTATTCATTGCCCGATTTGAATTTCAGGTCTTTGTCGAAATTACCAATAAGTATATTGCTGTTATCGCCCCAGGTAGATAGCTTACGGGTATCTAACCCGGCATCGCCGGCAATACCTCTTACGTACATGTAAAACTGATCTCGCTTGCGCGTACGAAGATAGAATTGCCATTCGAATGTGTATTGCGTACCCGGATAAGCGCCTATGTATTTTGTATATCCTACACTGTAAGATAAGTTGCCATACCTGTTCTCCAGTTGCGCACCATATTTATTTACTATCGCGTTTAGCGGGTTAGTAACGCCAAGCGCTATGTTATAGTGCCTACGTCCATAATAATCTATCTTTTTACTTTTGGCAGTAGCCAGTTGAAAAGAAGATAAAACAACTAACAGGGTAATACAGAGATTTTTCATATAGATAAATTGAAGTTTGAAGGATTAGAACTGGTAGCCGAGGCGCAGATTACAATCGAGTATTGAGCCGGGACCTGTAGCGTAGAACAGGCGGAATTTCTCTGCTTTTTCATCAGACAAATCCGGAGGCAGAGCTACATACTTAACGCCAAAATTCATCAGCAGAAAAAAGTGTTTAATATTTATCCTGCGGCCTAAACCAACGCCACCACCAATGTAGTTTACCGGGCCTACGGTTGCTTTGCTGTTATCGCTGAGGAAAGTAAGCTTGTCGGGATTGTATGTGGCATCACCACCACAGATCTTTGCATACCAGTAAGATTCGTTGGTTTTAGTGGTCTTAATGTATTTATTTACCTCGAAGCGATATTGCTTGCCCTCGTAAACGCCGGAATAGTTAACACCGCTGATGATAACCGCCGTCTGCCTGATCCTGATCTCTACCCCGCCACCAATTTTAGTATACATACCCAGCGGGTTGGTGATCATTACAGCTGCTGTATATTTTTTCCTGTTTCCATAGGTATAGTTATATTGAGCGTCGGCCGATTGCAAAGAGAAAAATACAGTAACTAAAGCTAAAATATATTTAGACATGTGTGCGTTATTGATGTAAACGAAGTAATAAATGGTTTGTTCAACAAATATCTAAAAATTGTGTGAAATTCCAACGTTTATGGTCTACGAATATGAGTGGGGCCAAAAGCCGTTGACCACAATAACCAAAACAAAATATTCACTAACTTTGGAAAGGACGTATCTGTCGCTTCTTTGCCGTCCGTGAATAGTCTTAACATTCTGCATATGAGAAAATTATACACCAAAAAACTATTAACTGCTGCGGGCTTTTACCTGGCATTAGGTGCGCAACAAGCCAGTGCCCAGATAAGCGATTGCAGCATATTTCTGTTAGGTAATAAAATAGAAGCCGGGGTAAACTGGAACGGAGCGCTGGGGGCCAGCACTGCCCCACCCGCAGGCTCGCATGCAAACGAATCAACATCGCTTTATAACTCGCCGAGGTGCTCCGGCACGTTGTATACGGGCATCTCTCTTGGTGTGATAGCGGACCCCGATGAAGATGGATGGACCACAGGAGCTACCCCGTTTTTTGGTGACTTTGTACTGCCCGGAGGATCTGCCAATGAGGGCTGGAGCCTGATGTACGACGGCGTGCAGAAAAATGCCTGGAATACAGAGGCTGCTATACATGACAGTATAGCAAATATGGCGGCCTACCTGTATAGCTATACCGATACGGCCGGGGTGATAGAGGCTAAAACACAGTCGAGCTACAATGGTATATATGTAACCCAGTGGGTAACACTGAACAAGAGCAAGCTGTACATGAACATTGAGGTGCTGATAGAAAATACTACGCTTGCTGCGGCGGGCGATATGTACTATATGCGCTGGATAAACCCACATAATGACCCAATGATATCATCGGTGCCCTCGCCCACCAACAATAAGATATTGTACCAAGTGCCAGATACAGGCAACAGGGTTGTGGTAACATCGCGCGGCAGTTTGTATAATAACGCCTTCCTGGCACTTGGCACAAAGGACGACCGTGCTACTGCATTCATTGCCAAGCATGTGCAGGTGCCAACTACCAATACCATCGACTACCTGAATTTTGGTGATACAAGTTGCCTGTATGCAGTAAACGACAGCGTAACTGCCAATGCAGCCATGGGTATTATCTACAATATAGGCGTACTTAATTCCGGCGGCGCGGCCTACATGAATATGTTTTACGCCTTCAGGCCCGATGTGGTGAATGACGGGCTATACTCTAACCATGTAGGCATTCACGATGTGTATGCAACCGCACGCCAATTGACCGTATTCCCTAATCCTGTGAAAAGGGAGTTTAGCGTAAAAGGAATGGATGCCAACGACAAACTAACCATTTATGATATTACCGGCAGGCAGGTTAGCTATGAGCAGGCGGGTAACAATACGTATTCTATAGAAGGGTTAACCGCCGGCACCTATGTAGGGATTGTAAAAAATAGCGAAAGTGTAGTTAAGGGCCGTATTCGTTTACAAAAACTTTAACGCAGCCGGGCTACTTACGGCATGCTTTTTTCTTCTTTTGAAGAAAAACAATTGCTATGATAGCCCAGGATGAAATAACCGTATATATAGAAAAAGAAATACCAGAACTTTCAGGCATTTGCCAACAGGAGAAGTGTAAGAATATTTACGATGTTGCCCGGCAGATGATAAAATATGTAAACAATCAATTTCTGAACAAGAATGTGGCGGGTGCGAAAAAGTGCCTGCGTCTTGCAGAAGACTTGTATAATAGTGGCAACAAGACGGTGAAAAATGCGATAGAAAATGTATTTATTTATTCTTTTTCTCACTCATTTTTCCATGAGGAGGATAAAAAGAAACAGTTGCTGGCTATACTTCCCGGATCGCTGTACACTATATACAAAAGCCAGATGCTGGCGAGCCATTTATAACGAGCACCGGGAGACCGGTGCTTTTTTTATGATAAGGTTATAAAACGGAAAGGCCGTTCATAAACATGAACGGCTCACTTTCTTTATTAAAACATAAGGGGTAATCAAGTTATTCTTTTACCAGTTTCCGGGTAACCTTTTGGTCTCCTGCAGATACTTCTACCATATAAACACCCGGAGCGTAAGCGCTCAGATCCATCTGAACCGAACCATAGAGGAGTTTGCCGATGTTTTTGGCATAAACACAAGTGCCGGTAATATCTGTAACGCGTACTGATGCTTCAGCTTCAGCGGGCAGTTTAACACTAACAGTAACAACATCATTGGCCGGGTTCGGCATTAAAGTAACGGCTACGGCTACAGTATTGTTATTTACTCCTGGCTTCAACTGTAGCTCCAGGCGATCGTTGCCCTGTGTATTTTTATTGCCGGTTATAGCAAAGCTATACTGAGCGCCGGCCAATAATTCCGTATACTTATCCAGTAGTTTATCGTGCAACACCAATACTTTCCCTTCCGGAACCACTACATTATCTGCCTTAATAACGAATGACTGGGCATAGCTGCTGGAAACACCTAACGGTATTGCTTTACCAGCAGTAAAAGGACGAGCATCGATAGCCATCCGACTATTGTCTGAAGACAAGCTGTAGAAATTGAAGTCTGCCCCCATGAGCTTCACCGCATCAACATCATTGTCGGTAGCATCGGTAGCCAAACTATCGAATTTGATGCGCAACATATCCCACAAATGATCATCCCCATCGTAGACATTAAGCGCAACAAACGGAGAGGCTTTCCTGAACAGATAGTTGTCAGCTGCGGTGCGTTTATCTGTCTCAACAAAATTCAACGAATCTCCGTTATGCGCAGCCCTTACCTGGAATGCTGCATAAGCGGGAATATGATAAGGCTCCGGAGCTGCTGTACCAATTGGCACAGCTATATACTGTCCACCGGCACCAACTGATGGCACCCATAAATAGAATGCACTACCGGTTACATTTCCCGACTGCTTTGCATTATATAAAATTGTACCTATATCAACCGGCGATGGGTAAGGGTTGCCCAGCATATTAAATTCCTGGTGAGCAGGATTTGTGCTTCCTTTAGCCATACGAACAGTAACCGGGCCCTGGTTAACCTTACCCATCATTTTTACTATAACAGATGAAGGTATGTACATTCCGTAATACCCCAGGTAGCCGAGCCCTTCGCCTTTAGCTCCGCGGAAGAATAGCCTGATGCCCTGGCCAGGATGTAGCTTGTCTGAATCGGCAGCGCTGGTATTGATTTTAGTAAATGCTTTCCATCCCGGATCGTTGCCTAAAGTGTCATTACCTGTTAAAGGATCATACCTGAATGCAGAAGGTGCGTTGCTGGCTGTTGTGGTGAAGCCATTAGCAGCACCGCCTGTTCCTGTGATATCAATATAGCGTTGTATCTGCCCCAGCGACATAGTATCGGCAAACGGATGACTCCAGAAACGGAAGCGCCTGTATCCTCCCTGCACATACTGATCGGCCTGCACTTTACCACGAATGGAGGCACCAACAGGAATAGCCGAGATGTAAGCGGAGCCGGTAGTATCTTGTGAGGTTAATTCCAGGCTATCGTTTGTTTCCAGGGTACCGGCCTGCATAACCACGCTACGGACAATCTTAACATGTGCCGCGGGATCGATAGTAACGCCATTAGCGTTGCTGATCTGCAGGTTGTTGAGTGTACCGGCCCCCTTAATAGCCTGGGCACTCGTCCCGTTCATAACCACCGTTCCCGCCCCGGAAATACGACCATTATTAACCAGGGACCGTACCACACTAAGCGATACCGACGCCCCCAGGCTCATCTCTGCGCCTGCAAGAATAGTAACACTTTTGGCAATAGCGCCTGAAGCAGATATAACAGGAACGTATCCGGCCGCCGGCACTATGACACTATCTGTAGCTGTTGGCACTGTTCCGCAAGACCAGTTACCGCTGGCGTTCCAATCGGCTTCTGACCCGCCAATACCACCCTGCCATATCATGTTTTGTGGTACCAGGGTTACTGAGGTGTCTTTAACAACTGTGCATGCAGTATTGCTTACGTAGTGTAATATATAGGTACGGGGTGCATTAAGTATACCCGTATTTAATGAGTATGGTCCTCCGGAAAGTGGCACATCATAATAACCGCCGCCGTCTACATTGTAAGTAACCATAGTAGCATTTGCTGGCGTAATTATGATATTTGCCGCATATCCATAACAGGGCGCAACAGCAGACGTAATAACCGCATCAGGCAAGGGTTGAACTGTAACTACTTTAGTTGCCGGAACAGATGACCCGCATACATTGAAAAGTGAATAAGAAATGGTGGATGTTCCCGCAGCAACACCGCTGACGTTGCCAGACGCAGTGATAGTAGCCATTGCCGGACTTCCGGATGTCCATACACCTCCGTAAGAAGTATCAGATAATGTAATCAGCCTTCCTACACATACAGCACCTGCTCCAGTTATCGCAGCCGGGGTAGCCGGAACTGTATTCACCGTCATAGGAAGAACAGAAACCGCATTACCGCACACACCATTGACAGTATAAGAGACAGTGGAATTGCCAACAGTTACACCCGAAACAATACCGCCCCCCGAAACCGTAGCCACCGATGCAGTGCTGCTGTTCCAGGTACCACCGGCGATAGAGCTAATTACAGTAGTGCTTGCACCCACACACACAGTGGATGAACCCGAAAGAACTGCAGGGACGGTAAACGGACGTACGTTGATAGTCTTATCGCTGGAAAAAATGCCGCATGAGCCTGACAAACGATATATTATGGCAACACTACCCTCCATTACCCCGGTAACTACACCCGAAACAGAATCGACCGTAGCATACAGTGGGCTTGATGAATACCACATCCCGCCTGCTGTGCCGGAAGAAATATAAGTTGTACTGGCATAAGGACACACACTATCAGCACCGGTAACAGTGCCGGGTACCGGCAACGGTGTAATGGTCATTACCTGTGTGTCGCGGTTAGTACAACCTGTGGCAGGCGCGGTGTACTGATATCGTATAGTATCCACACCTGTGGTAGCCGTACCGGTAACCATGCCGGAGCTATTGACAGTTGTGGCAGAGGTAACATGGCTAAATACCCCACCTGACGGCCATGCCGCAAGTGTGGTGGCTGAACCATTACAAATAGTGTTATAGCCAGTTAGTGACACTGTTGGCAAAGGGTTTACCGTAAAACTACGTACCACGGACCTGGATATTGATCCACGGGTAACTGTAACAGTATAACTAATATTAACTGTACCAGCTGAAACGCCATAAACCACTCCTGTAGACGGATTAACTGTTGCTATGGCTGTATTAGATGACGACCATGCACCTGTCTCGCCGGCAGGAAGAGCGAGTGAGTATGTAAGGGAAGTACAAGAGCCAATACACACTGACGGAGAGGCAGGGTTAATAATACCTACTATGGGAACAGGTGTATTACGAATAATTGAAATGGTATTACCCGTGTCACTTCCTGTATTGCCTGTAATGATCTCGGGATAGCCGTCACCGTCCAAGTCGCCAATTGATATACCGGCGGGAAATTTACCTGTGGCGATCGTTCCCAGATCTGTGAATAACGGGCTTCCAATGGTTGATCTGTTCTTATAAATATTAACCGAGCCGGAGTAGACGAAATTAGAGGCAACGATCTCTGCCTTGCCATCTCCATCCAGATCGCCCACAGTGACACCGGCCGGGTTGCTGAGTGAGGTAGATATAGTTATCTGACTGGAGAACGACAATGTAGTTGCCGGTGATATATAAGTATTTCTGTATAGAGCTACAGAATTGGACTGAGAATTAGTGACGATTATGTCTGTTAAACCGTCTCCGTCCATATCAGCACATTGTACATCGAGCGGATAAACACTTGTTGGCAATGACAGTGGCGTTGCAAAAGACGTAACTCCCGGGCCAGTAGAATTATTCTTAAATACAGATAAAGTGCCGGCACTGAGGTAATTCTGATTAATGACAGCAATATCCGGCATCCTGTCTCCATTAAAATCACCAACACAAAGGGAACTTGTCAATGCAGAAAAGGTAGGATTTGCGCCTGTATTATAGTAAGACAAGGCAAAACTGTTAACCGCACCTGTACCTACAGTATTGGTATTTCTTAGTATGATCAATCTCCCCGGATTGGTAATATAACATGCAGCAGCAATATCGGGACGCCCATCACCGTCAAAGTCTCCTATCCCGATAACTCCCGGACTTTTATTATTTGTATCTGTTGTTATAAGTGAGACATCAACCCTTGTAGCAAATGACAAAACACGTGGTATTGTAGCAGCAGCAAAATTGGTTGTATTTCGATATATGCCTATGCTGGAGCCGCCACTACCACTCGCAACAACAATATCCGGCCTGCCATCTCCGTCGATATCTGCAATTTTGACGTTTGAAGGATTACCTTGCAACGGCAGTGACAGCGAGGGCGTTGAGAAGTTTGCCACTCCGGTGCCCTGGTTCTGAAAAATGGTAAGCGCACGACCGACCTTGCTTACAGCTATAAGATCTGGCAACCCATCTCCATCCAGATCTGCCGGCACCGCTATATTAGGACAAGTACCCGTGGTATAATCTACTTTCGGTTGGAAACTGATGCTGTCAGCAACAAAGAGACTGTTGTCGAATGCCGGGCTGAAAGGATACGCAGAACTACCTGCATATTTCGTAACAGTGTCGTAAACAGTTACCGGCCCTAAACTGGCGCCAAACGGAACAGTAACGACAAGTGATGTTGTACTGCCGGAAATTGGTTTAGCTTTTACAGCCCCAAAATATATAATATTATTACCGGGAGTGGCATTGAAATTATAACCAGCTATCGAGATAGTACTTCCCTGGCTAACCGCTGAGTACGCACTTAATGAGGTAACGACAGGAATAGCATTAGCTATGGCAATAACAGATCCATTATCATCGCTGGCAACTGTGTAAGGCGCTGAGTTTACAACGCGCACCTTATAGGAACCCGGAGTGAGTCCTGAAGGGATTGTGGCGGAGATTGAACCTGAAGTAGCAGTGGTACCTGTACCTATGATATTGGAAGTAAAGTTTGCGAATGCACCGGTAGCATCAGACAATTGTACTCTGAAGTTGCCCGTAAAGTACGTAGCCGTTGTAGAGTAGCTAACAGATATATTATTTGAGGCAGAGGTAAGAAATGGGCCGTACGACGCAGGTACAATTGTGATAGGCGCCTTCGGCACTATCTCGCCGGTAGAAAGTTGGGTTGCAGGGATGAGATTAGCCCCATCAGCAAACCGGATCTGGGCTAACTGGGCAGCAGATAAAGCCGAGGCACCGACAAATATTCTGCCTTTTGAGCCAGCTGTACCGTCAAAAAGGCCTTGCCAGCCATAAATGGTCACCGTTGCTGTACCGGCACCGAAGCTACTGAATTTGATGGCATTAGTAACAGTAGCATCCAGCGAAATTGAAGAACCACCAACAATATTTAACGCACCGGCATATACTGTATCAGTTGCAGCAATACCAATAGTACTTAATGTGCCGCCATTCAAATTAACAGGACATAAGTTTACCCCGGTACCCAAAGTAATATTGGCAGCCGGTGCCAAACGCAATTCACCGGCAGTAATAGTGAGCCCGCCATAAAATGTGTGACCTCCGTTGCTTAACGTAAGTGTAGCGCCGCCAGACTTAACAAGGTATGAAGTTGCACCACCGGTGATAACGCTGGTTAAGGTAGACGCTGCTCCCCTGCCAAACGTGCCATTGGTGGTTTGATTAATAGTAAGTGTACATGTCGTGCCTAATGCAAGGGTTTGAGTATATGTACCCGTTGTATTGGTGAAACTACTGCTGAGGCTGCCGATGGTTTGTGTATCATTATTAGACAAACTCAACGTCGTACCGAAATTCATATTTTGATAAAATACGATGTCATTCAGATTTAATAGAGAGCGGCTTTTAGTTATAGTTACTATTCCTTCAGATATTTTGATGCCGCCAGATAGACTGTTGGATGCACCGGAAATCGACAAATTACTGGGTCCTTCCTTTATTAACTGACCTGTTCCGGTAATGTTACCATTTAAAATAAGGGTATTACCTGTGTAAATAACAGAAGCTGAAGCAATATTCATAATGAAATTACCTGTTCCTGTACTACTCCATGTCGCTGCTAATCCTGGAGCAGTCCGAAGTGCTCCACGGCCATAACCAGTTGCGTTATTTCCGGAACCATTGAGCGTGATTCCAAATTGATTTAGTGCAGCGGTAGTTGGAAGATTTATATATAGCTGGCTACCTGCATTTATCAATACGTTGGCTCCATTTATTTGCGATAATGTATTGTTTGTATTTATTTCCAGTATACCGCTATTGGCTGTTGTGGTTGAGGACCCCACAATTATCTGTCCGCTGAATGGACTGTTAGCTGCGCTTAACTTCAATATACCACCCGCTACTCCTGTAGTTCCGTCCCATGTACCTCCTCCCAAAAACGTGAGGGTGCTGGCGGTGGAGCCAGAGAGCGTACCGCTAATGCTGATTGTATTACCAACCGAAAGACTTGTGCTACCACCAGCACAAACAAATGTTTTAGGTGTAGCGCCCAAGGAAACCGGCACACCAATTATTAACTGGCCGGCATTGCTTGAAGCATAGTTCACTAATGCTACGTTGGACGTAGGAGAAGCTGCCCCTGTAAGCGTAAAGGATGTACCAGATGCAGTAAGTGTTGTGCCTGTTGAACCTAAAATACTAAGCGAGACAGACCTGGACGAAGTGACATAGAGAGCAGCAGCAGGGGTATTAGCACTTAAGGTAATTGTGTTACCTGAAGTGGGATTTGAGCCAAACTGGGCAACTGTAGCTGCGGTTGGCACCGTTGCCGAAGACCAGTTACCGGAAGTGGACCACGTACCCGAAGATGCGTTAGCCCAGGTATACTGTGCTGATGCCCGGGTGCTGACCAGTAGTACACAAAGCAACAATAAAGCATTAAAATAGCGTAACATATGTTATGGTTTCAGGTGATAGATCTATGAATTTTCGAAATGGTATAATAAAACACTTAAAAAGTCCCTATTATATATTACTACAAAAATATCCGTACTACCAACCAAATGCCCGATCTAGTTCACGAACGGTCGAAAAAGTTTATAAGCGGCAATAATGTGCCCACAAAGATTAGTAATAGGCACTGTTTAAAGAAGAAAAGCGTCTTAACTAACAAATGCATAACAATTGGTTGCCAACTTGGAGAGACATTGCAATAAAAAAAACGGAGTACCGTATTGGCACTCCGTTTTCCTGAAAATTAATATTGAGACTACTCTTTCACCAATCGCTTGGTTACTTTTTGTTCGCCTTGTGTCAGCTCAACCATATACACACCGGCTGCAAAGTTGCTCATCGGAACAGTTATTACACCGTTCTGCTTAG